>NZ_CP177355.1:2763634-4145451 GCF_046845665.1 Rubrivirga aquatilis
ACGAGCAGAGCCGAGATCTTGGAGCGCGGCATTCTGGATGCCCACACGCTCGACGAGGCGACCGAGCTGGCGCTGGCACTGTTCGCGCGTGGCACGGAGATCGCCGCCGAGCGCGGTCTCATCCTGGTCGACACGAAGTACGAGTTTGGCCGCGCGCCCGACGGCCGCTTGCTCGTCATCGACGAGGTGCACACCCCGGACTCATCCCGCTACTACTACGCGGACGGGTACCACGAGCGCCTGGAGGAGGGCGAACCGCAGCGCCAGCTCTCGAAGGAGTTCGTCCGGGAGTGGCTGATGGCGAACGGCTTCCAGGGCCTAGACGGGCAGACGTTGCCCGATCTGTCACCGGCGTTCGTCGCCGAGGTCAGCGCCCGGTACGTGGAGCTCTACGAGACGGTCACCGGCCGCACGTTCCAACCGGACTTGAGCCCAACCCCGGAGGCGCGTATCCGACAGGCGCTCGCGAGCCTCTAGTTCGCGTAGAGGTCCGGGCGGCGGTCGCCGACTCGGTCGTTGTACGGATTCAGAGCCGTCGTCCGCGCCTCGTGCGGGTCGAGGTCGGCATGGACTACGGACGCGCCATGGTCGGGCGCAGAGGCGAGCACCTCGGCTCGCGGCGAGCAGATGAGGCTCTGGCCGATGAAGGTCAGCGACTCGCGGCCGTTCGACTCCGTTCCGACTCGGTTGGCGGTCGCCGTGAACACGCCGTTCTCGAGCGCCCGGATGGGCATTGCAGAGGGGCAGTGCGGCAGCACCAGATTCGATGGGTGCGCGATGATGTCGGCGCCCTCTAGCGCCAGCGTCCGGGTCGACTCGGGGAAGAACCAGTCGAAGCAGACCATGACGCCAAGACGGTAGCTCCGTCGGCGTCGGTCGGTGACAGTCCAGACCTCGAACCCGTCGGCGCCGGGCGTGAAGTGCTGGGTCTCCTCGTAGTAGAGGTGCGTCTTACGGTACGTGCCGAGGAGCCCATTAGGAGCGACGACGACGGCTGAGTTGTAGATCGCGTCGCCGTCGCGCTCGGCGAGCCCAGCGACGATCGTCGTGCCCGACTGCTGAGCCCACGCCTCCAGCCGGCGGACGGTCGGGCCGTCAACGGGCTCGGCGAGGGCAGCGGCCTGCTCCGTGGAATCGAAAAAGTACCCGGTGGCGAACAGTTCGGGGAGCACCACGAGATCCGCGTCGGCACCGAGGACCTGTGGTTCCACAGCTCGCAGGTTGGTCTCGGTCTCCCCTTTTACCGGGTCGGTTTGGACACAGGAGACGATCATTGCAATAACGGAATCGTTAACGAGCAGCGCCGGCCTGGATCGCCGTGATGGTGGCCACGTTCGCGATGTCCTCCCAGTCCGCCCCGCGGGACAGGTCGTTGGCCGGGAGCCGCAGGCCCTGCAGCACGGGGCCGTACGCCTCGGCGCCGCCGACGCGCTGCGTGATCTTGTAGCCGATGTTGCCGGCCCCCAAATCCGGGAAGACGAACACGTTCGCCACGCCCGCGACGGCCGAGCCAGGGGCTTTGCGCTCCCCCACTGACGGGACGAACGCGGCGTCGAACTGGAATTCGCCGTCGATGGCGAGGTCGGGCCGCCGCGCTTGCGCCGTCTCGGTCGCCGTCCGGACCGCGTCGACGGCGGGGTGGTCGGCCGAGCCCTTCGTCGAGAACGACAGGAAGGCGACCTTGGGCTCCTGGCCGGTCAGGAAGCGGTGGTTCGCCGCCGCATCGATCCCGATGCTCGCGAGCTGGTCGGGCGAGGGCGCCGCGTTGACGCCGCAGTCGGCGTACGTGAGGGGGCGGCCGTCGGGGAGCACCATCAGGAAGAACGACGACACGAGCGCGGAGTCGGCGGCGACGCCGAGGACCTGGATCGCCGCACGGATCACGTCCGGCGAGGGGTGCGCGGCGCCCGCCACGCAGCCGTCGGCGTCGCCCGCGTCGACCATCAGGTCGCCGAAGTACAGCACGTCGCCGGACAGCTCGAGCGCGCCCTCATACGTGAGCCCTTTGTGCTTGCGCTTGTTGAAGAGCGCCTGCGCATACGCCTGCCGCCGCTCCGTGGTCGCGGGGTCGACGATCGCGATGGAGCCCAGCGCCACGCCCTCCTCGGACGCGACGCGGCGCACCGTCGCCTCGGCGCCGATCAGGATCGGCTTGACGACGCCGTGCTCCGCGAGCCACGCGGCGGCGCGGATCGTGCGGGGGTCCTCGCCCTCGGGCAAAGCGATCCGCTTTCTGAGCGCGCGCGCGCGGTCGTGGAGGTCGGAGAACGAAAAACGGTCAGCCATGGTCGGGGGCGTGCTCGGTCTTCCAGACCGGCACGGTGTCTTTGAGGGTGTCGATGAGCCACCGCGCCGCCGCGAACGCCTCGGCCCGGTGCGGGCACGCGACGCCGACGGCGACGCTGGCCTGCGGTGGCGGCACGTCGCCGAGCCGGTGCAGGATCACGACGCGGACGGCGCCCCAGCGCTCGCTCGCGGTCTCCGCGAGCGTCGCCAGCTCGGCCTCGGCCATCGGGCGGTAGGCGTCGTAGCTCAGGAGATCCGTCTCGTCGCCGTCGGTCCACCGCCGCGAGCGGCCGGCGAACACGCACACGCCGCCGGCGCGGTCGTCGGCGAGGTAGTCGTGGACGGCGCCGAGGTCGAGCGGGCCGTCCACGAGTCCAGTCCAGATCGCGCTAGCCGGCATCGAGGGCCGAGAGGACGGCGTCGAAGTCGGGCTGCTCGCCCGCGTTGTCGAGCACCTCGGCGTACTGGACCGTGCCGTCGGTGCCGACGACGAACGCCGAGCGCTTGGCGACGCGGTCGAGCTTCATCGGCGTAAAGTCGTTGTCGTACTTGGCGCCGTAGGCGGCGGAGACCGAGCCGTCGTGGTCGGAGAGCAGGCGAAACGGGAAGCCGTTCGCCTTTTTGAACTCGGCGAGCGCGAACGGGGAGTCGGTCGAAATGCCGACCACCTGGGCGCCGAGGTCGGTGTATCGGTCGTAGTTGTTGCCAACCGTGTTCAGCTCCGTCGTGCAGACGCTGGTGAAGGCGCCGGGGAAGAACAGCAGGACGACGGGGCCGTCGGCGCGGGCCTCGGCGAGCGAGAACGCGGCCTTCTCGCTGTCGAAGAGGGTGAAGTCGGGGGCGGCGTCGCCAGAGGAGATGGGCATCGGGGAGATCGGTGGACAGAGGGTCGTGGCTACGCGCCGCCGTGTGCGCGGTTCGTCCGGCCCCGCCTGCTCGCGCGCTCGCGCCTGGCTACCCGCCGAAGCGGATCGTGCGGACGGGCTCGACGCGCGCCGCCGCTCGCGCGGGCAGGTACGCCGCGAGTGTGCAGATGACGACCGTCGCCACGACCGTCACGACGACGTCCAGCAGCGCCACGTCGACGGGCGCGCGGTCGAGGTAGTAGGCGTCCTGGGGCAGCTTGATGATCTCGAACTCCGTCTGGACCCAGGCGAACGCGAGCGCCGCCGACGTGCCGAGCGCGGCGCCGATGATGCCCACCATCAGCCCCAGCACCACGAACAAGCGCCGGACGGACGCCCGGCTGGCGCCCATCGCGAGCACGGTCCCGATCTCGCGCGCCTTTTCGAGCACCACCATCAGCAGCGCGCCGACAATGTTGAACGCGGCGACCAGGACCAGGATCGAGATCACGAGAGGCACGATGCTCTGCTGGAGCTCGACCCACGCGAACAGCCCTCGGTAGACGTCCTCGATGGGTCGGGCGAAAAGCGGCGGGCCGATTTTGTCGGTGACGGCGTCGGACACCTGACGCGCGAGGGCGCGGTCGGTCAGCGTGAGGTCGAGGCGGGAGACGGAGCCCGGCGGGTACGAAAAGAGGTCGCGGGCGGTGTCGAGCGAGACGAACGCGAACTGGTCGTCGAAGTCGCCGAGCCCGGTCTCGAACACGCCCGCGACGCGGAACTGGCGCAGCCGGGGCCGCGAGTTGATCGAGCCGTCGGCGAGACCACGCGTCGAGTAGGCCTGAATGCGTTGCCCAACCGTCAGCCCCAGCCGCTCCGCCAGCGCCTTGCCGACGACGACGCCCGGCTGGCCGTCGCTCGAGGACAGGTCAAACGTCCCGGCGGTCGTCCGGTCCACGACGAACGGCAGGTCATCGGGCGCCGTCCCCCACAGCACGACGCCCTCGACGGTCGACCCGTCCTCACCCCATGCGCTGAGCAGCGCGAAGTCGACGACGGCGGGCGCGACGTGGACGACGCCGTCGAGCGCGGCGACCGCTTGCGAGACGCTGTCGACGTTCGCGATCGGGTCGCCGAGGTAGGTCTCGACTTGGACGTGCTGCCCGAACCCCACGATCTTGGCCTCGATCTCCTGGCTGAAGCCCCGCACGATCATCAGCGCCAGCAGGAGCGCGCCCGTCCCGACCGCCACGCCGCCGATGGCCGCGAGGACGACGAAGCGCAGGAAGCCCCGCCGCTCGTCGCGGCCGCTCGCGCCCCGGAGGTAGCGGAGCGCGAGCGTGCGCTCGAAGGGGCCGATGAGGGGCATGCGGTGGACGAGGGGTCGGGAGCGCAAGGTCCGGCCGGATCGGGGCTCGCGCCAGCGGAGACCCGGCGGATGCGGGGCGAAAGGGGCGCCGGCGACACGGCGTCGGAGTAGGGTGTGGGACGTGGGGCGTGGGTCCACGCCTTCCGTACGGGACTACCGACGCTCCACGCTCGACCTCCGAATCGTCCTCTCACCATCGCTTGGCCATACGGTAGAGCCACGGCTTCGCGAGGGCTCCCCACCGGGCTCTCTATCTTGCCGGTCTCCCTCTGCCCAGCCTTCCCCGACAGATGCACAACGCCATCGCCAGCCCGCCCCCGGCCGTCAACGAGCCCGTCCGCGACTACGCCCCCGGCAGCCCCGAGCGCGCCTCGCTCAAGGCGACGCTCCTCGCCATGCGCGACACGCCCATCGAGGTGTTCCCCGTCATCAACGGCGAGCGCGTCGAGACCGGGCGGACCGAGACGATGCGGCCGCCGCACGAGCATGCCCGCAGCTTGGGCCAGTTCCACAAGGCCCGCCCCGAGGACGTGCAGCGCGCCATCACCGGCGCCCTCGACGCCCGCCACGACTGGGCGCGGATGGCATGGTCCGACCGCGCGGCCATCTTCCTCAAGGCCGCCGACCTGCTGGCGGGCCCGTACCGCGACCGCATGAACGCGGCCACGATGCTCGGCCAGTCGAAGAACCCGTACCAGGCCGAGATCGACGCGGCGTGCGAGATGGTCGACTTTTTCCGGTTCAACGTCCAGTTCTACCGCGAGATGCTCGAGGAGCAGCCGATCAGCTCGCCCGGGCTGTGGAACCGGACCGAGTACAGGCCGCTCGAAGGGTTCGTGTTCGCCGTGAGCCCGTTCAACTTCACGTCGATCGCCGCCAACCTCGCGACCGCGCCTGCGCTCTTGGGCAACACCGTCCTGTGGAAGCCGGCCCCGACGCAGACGTACTCGGCGCAGGTCATCGTCGACCTGCTCGAAGAGGCCGGCGTGCCCCCGGGCGTCATCCAGTTCCTGCCCGGCGACGGCCCGGACGTGGGCGACCCGGTGATGGCGAACGAACACCTCGCCGGCCTCCACTTTACCGGCTCGACGAAGACGTTCAACTACCTGTGGCGGACCGTTGGCGAGAACCTCGACGACTACCGCGCCTACCCCCGCATCGTCGGCGAGACGGGCGGAAAGGACTTTATCGTCGCCCACGAATCGGCGAACCCCGACGCCGTCGCGACCGCGATTGTGCGCGGTTCGTTCGAGTACCAGGGCCAGAAGTGCTCGGCCGCCAGCCGGATCTACGTCCAGAAGGCGCTGTGGCCGGCCGTCCAGGAGTCGCTCGCGGCCCAGCTCGCCCAGATGAAGGTGGGCCCCGTCGAGGACTTCACCAACTTCGTCAACGCCGTCATCGACCGGCCGTCGTTCGACAAGATCACCGGCTACATCGACCGCGCCCAGGCGGCCGACGGCGTCTCCGTCGAGCACGGCGGCACGTACTCCGACGAGACCGGCTACTTCGTCGACCCGACCGTGCTCGTCGCCGACGACCCGCGCTACGAGTCGATGGAGCAGGAGATCTTCGGGCCCGTCGCCTCGGTCTACGTCGCCGACGAGGGCTGGGACGACCTGCTGACGCTCGTCGACGAGACGAGCCCGTACGCGTTGACCGGCGCCGTCTTCTCCCAGGACCGCGCCGTCCTCGCGCAGGCGACCGCCCGGCTGGCGGACGCCGCAGGCAACTTCTACCTCAACGACAAGCCGACCGGCGCCGTCGTGGGGCAGCAGCCGTTCGGCGGCTCGCGCGGCTCGGGCACGAACGACAAGGCCGGCTCGAAGATGAACCTGCTCCGCTGGGCCAACTTGCGGTCGATCAAGGAGACGTTCGTCCCGGCAACGCACTACGCCTACCCCTTCCACCAGCCCGACAGCGCCCCCGCTGGCGACGGAGCCACCGCTGACGCGACGCTCGACGCGTGACGTTCCAAAGCATCCACCACCCTGGGACGGTCGCCCGGCCGTGGCTCGCGCTCCAGGCGCAGGCCCGGCCGGTCGCCCTCGCGCTGCTCGCCGTGATGACGGTCGGGCTGGCGGCGGCGCTCCGGGGGAATGGGATCCTGTGGCCGTTCGTGTTCGGCTCGGCCGCCGCCTACGTGGTCGCCGCGTCGATCGGGCAGAGCCGCTTGTTGGTGACGCCCGCCCAGGTCGACGTGTCGGGCCCGTTCGCGGCCGTGCACTCGATCTGGGACGCCGCGTCCGAGCCGCCGCTCGGGCGGCTGGCGCCCGTCTGGTCGGCCAAGCTCCAGCACGGTGAGCTGACGGTCGGGCTCGGCGACACGGTCTTGAGCTTCAACCGCCCCGACTGGCCCGACTTCGACGGGCTCGTCGACGCGCTGCGCGGCGCGGCGCGCGAGGGGGAAACGATGGCGCAGGCATGAACCCGGAGCGTACGCCGAAGCTGCCCGCCCCGTCCCTCCCCTTCCCGGAGGTCAGTAGGGAACGGGCGGAATCGAACGCGACCCAATGCAATAACGGAATTGGTGCCGACCACTGGTGGGACCACTGCCCCAACTGCGGCGGGCGCCTCGTCAACCACCGCTGCAAATACCGCTGCATGCGGTGCCATTATCACATGTCGTGCTCGGACTTCGACTAGGGCTCAGTCCGGGTCGGGCAGCGCGAAGAGGCGTCGTGCATTCGCCGTGGTGGCTTGGGCGACCTCCCCGACCGTGAGGCCGCGCACCTCGGCGAGTCGCTGGGCGACGAGCGCGACGTAGGCCGGCTCATTCCGCTTGCCTCGGTGCGGGGTCGGCGCGAGGTACGGGCCGTCGGTCTCCAGCACGATCCGGTCGAGCGGGATGTCGGCGATGGTGTCGGGAACGCCCGCGTTTTTGAACGTCAGCGTCCCGCCCAGACCGACGTGGAAGCCGAGGTCAAGCACCTCGGCCGCCAGCCACGACGGGCCGCCGAAGCAGTGGAAGACGCCGCGGAGCGCATCCCCGTGCTGCGCGCGGACATCGCGCAGGGTGGCGACCATGTCGCGCGAGGCCTCGTCGGAGCCCTGCTTGTCGCGGTTGTGCAGGCTGAGCGGCAAGCCATGCGTCGCCGCCAGCTCGGCGTGGGCGCGGAGCGAGGCCCGCTGCGCCTCCTCGTGCTCGCGGCTCCAGTAGTAGTCGAGCCCGGTCTCACCGACCGCGACCATGCGGTCGTCCGCCAGCGCCGCCTCGACGGCCGCCAGCGCATCCGGCGCGGCGTCGCCGAGGTAGGTCGGGTGGAGCCCGGCCATCGCGAAGACGCCGGGGTGGCGGTCGCACAGCGCGAGCGAGGCCCCGACCGATTCGATATCGACGGCGGGAACGATGAACTGCGTCACGCCGGCGTCGCGGGCGCGCTGCACGACGGCGTCGCGGTCGGCGTCGTAGGCGTCGGCGTAGAGGTGAACGTGGGTGTCGACGAGGGCATGGGTCATGGGCCTGCCACGCCTCAGTGCCGGTCTAGATTCCGGCATGACCGCACCGCCCCGATGGCTCGCGCGGGCGCTCGCGGTGATGCTCGCGGCCCTCGCCCTGTTTCCGCTCGCCTCGCTCGGCTGGAGTTGGGCCGAGTACCGGCGCGACGTGGGCCTGCCGCTGTCCGAGACGCCCGCGCCCGGCTTCGACGGCGCGCGCTGGGCCGACCGCGACGGCGTGGTGGCGGCGTACGTCGTGCCCCGGTCCGGGGCGGCGAACGCGGGCATCCGCCCCGGCGACCGGCTGGCGAGCATCGACTTCCTGCCCGTCGAGACGGCCGCCGAGGCGGAGCGCCAGATCGAGCGCGCGACGGGGACCGTGCTGATCTACGGGGTCGAGCAGGGCGGCACGCCCCGGTCCGCCGAGGTCCGGATCGGGCGGACGCCGACGTTCCTGTACCCGTTTTCGAGCGCGATGTGGGCGGCGACCGGGTGGGGCTTCGGGGTCGTCGCCTTCCTGCACCTGCTGGCGTACCTCACCGTGGCGCCCTTGGCGCGGCGCAGTCCCCGCGCGCGGCGATCGCGGCGGCTGATCGGGGCCGCGTTCTTGTGGGTGGGCGTCAACCTGGTGCGCTGGCTGTGGGTGAGCGTCTTCGGCCCGCCGCTCGCGGGCGGCACGCCGTCGGGCATCGTCTTCGACGGGCTGAGCCTGCTGGCGCTGGGCGGCTGGATCGCGTACCCCGCCCTCCTGCTCGACCAGAGCGTGCGGGGCCGGAGAACCGCAGAAGCGCTCGGGCCGGCGCGGTGGGCGCTCGTCGTGCCCCCCGTCGTGCTGGCCGTCGGCGTGGCGGTGGCCATCCTGACCGGGCACGTCGGGCCGCTCCCGCCGGACGCCTTCGCCGTCCCGATCCTGTTTTACGTCTGCGTCTACGTCGCCGGGGCGTCGCTGATCATGGCGCTGAGCCCGCCGACCGTCCGGGGCCGACCGGCCCGGATCGGGAGCGCGCTCGTGGCCGTCGCCGCCGTCGCGGGCGCGTTCGTGGTGTCGACCCGGCTGGGCCCGGGCCCACGCGATGGCGAGATCCTCACCGCGTGGTTCGTGCTCGCGTTCCAGCTGTTCTCGCTCCTCCCGGTCGCCCTCGTCTCGTTCACGACGCTGCGGTACGGGGCGTTCGACGCCCTGCTCGTGGGCAGCGCGGAGACCGTCGTGACGCTGGCGCTGGCGTTCGGGATCGTGGTCGGCGGCGCGCTCGCGCTCGACGCCGTGCTGCCCGGCGGCTCGCAGCCGGTCGCCCTCGGCGTCTTGGTGGTGGCCGTCCTCCTGGTCGCCGAGCGCGCCGCGCCCGCGCTGCGCGGCGCCTTCCGGCGGGCGCTCCAGACCGAGCGCCAGCAGGCCCGCGCCCGCCTCGACCGGTTCGGCGACCGGATCCGCTCGATCGCGGACGTGGAGACGCTGGCGCAGGAGGCCGCCGAGGCCATCGGCGACGCCCTCGGGGCCCGGAGCGCCGTCGTCTTCCTGCTGGCGGCGCGCGGGACGCCCGACGAGCGCTGGGTCCGGGCCACCTTCCGCCCCGAGCCCCCCACGTTTACCGAGGCCGAGCTCGACCGCGTCTGGGCGCGGATCCGCGACGAGGGCCGCGTCTGGGCTCGCAACGAGGAGCTCGACGAAGCGGACCTCCCCCGGGGCCTGTCCGACCGCCTCCGGCGCCTCGACGCCGCGCTCGCCGTTCCGGTGACCAGCGGCCCGGGCGAGCCCGCGGGCCTGCTCGTGCTCGGCCGCAAGGCGCGGCGGCTCTCGGTCTACGACACCGAGGACGTCGCCCAGCTCCGCGCCATGGCGGCCCAGCTGGCCGTCGGCGTCGAGCGCTTGCGGCTGGTCGACCGCGAGCGGGCGCTCGTGCGCCAGACCGCCGACGCCGAGCTCGCGGCGCTCCGGGCCCAGATCAACCCCCACTTCCTGTTCAACGCCCTCAACACGGTCGCGGCGCTCATCGGCGACAAGCCCGACCAAGCCGAGGCGACCGTCGAAGACCTCGCCGCGCTGTTTCGGGACGTGCTCACCGCGAGTGGCCGCCCCGTCGTCCCCCTGCGCGACGAGCTCCGCCTGGTCGGCCGGTACCTCGCCATCGAGTCCGCCCGGTTCGGCGACAAGCTGGCCGTGACGCTCGACATCGACCCCGACGCCGAAGACGTCGCCGTCCCCGCGTTCGCCGTGCAGACCCTGGTCGAGAACGCCGTCAAGCACGGCGTCGAAAAGCAGCGCGGCGGCGGGGCCGTGACGGTGACCGCCCGGCGCGCGGCGGACTCCCTGACGGTCGTGGTCGAAGACACCGGAGTCGGCCTGCCCCCCGGCGGCGCGACCTTCGGAGTCGGGCTGTCGAACGTCGCCGACCGCTTGCGGCTCTTGCACGGCGACGCCGCCTCGCTGACCGTCGCCCCGACCGACGACGGCGCCCGCGCCACTCTTTTGCTCCCCCTCCCCGATCTCCCATGAGTCTGCGCGCCCTCATCGTCGACGACGAGGCCCCCGCCCGGTCCCGCCTGCGCCGCCTGCTCGACCCGTTCGTCGAGGCGGGCCGGCTGGCGGAGCCCGCCGAGGCGGCCGACGGCGTCGAGGCCGTCGAGGCGCTCGCCGCCGACCGCTACGACGTGGCCTTCCTCGACGTCCAGATGCCCGGGCTCGACGGGTTCGGAGTGCTGGAGGCGCTCGCGCCCGGCCAGCGGCCCGACGTCGTGTTCACGACGGCCTTCGACGAGTACGCAGTCCGCGCCTTCGAGGCGAACGCGACGGACTACCTCCTCAAGCCCATCGGCGCCGACCGGCTCGAGGCCGCCCTCGCCCGCGTCGAGGCACGCCGCGACGACGGCGACGACACCGACGCCCGGCTGGCGGACCTGCTCGACACGCTCGACGAGGCCGTCCCGTCGCCGCCGCCCGGCGGGCCGCCCATCGAGCGGTTCACCGTCCAGGGCCGCGACCGGCTCGTCGTCATCGAGGCGCACCGCGTCGTCGCCGCCGAGGTCCAGGACGGGATCACGAGCCTGTACGTCGACGAGGCGGGCGGCATCCACCGGCACCTCGTCAGCTTCACGCTCGACGCCCTCGAGAGCCGGCTCGACCCCGAGCGGTTCATGCGGGTCCACCGCAACGCGATCGTCAACCTCGGCGCGATCCGCGAGATGATCCCGTGGTTCTCCGGCCGCTATAAGCTGGCGCTGTCCGGCGGGATGGAGGTGACCGCGAGCCGGGCCCGCTCCCGCGAGCTCCGAGCCCGGCTCAGTCTGTAACCCCGGCGTTCCCTTTCACCCGGCCGATTGGAACGGGCGGCCGGGGACCCGATCCACCAGGGGCCTATGCGCCTCTCTCTTCGCCTCCTCGTCGTCGTCGTTGCCTTGTGCGGGCTGGCGATCTCCGCTCCCGCCCAGACCGCCCCGGAGACCGTCCGTGTGCGGATCCTGGACCGCCAGGCCCCGACCCGCGTCACCGTGCAGGCCGAGGGGCCCCTGTACGTGAGCGTCGACGGCGCCGACCGAGGGGCCTCGCTGGGAGGCACCCCGCTCACCCTGAGCACGAGCGGCGCCCAAGCCCGTGCCGAATTCGGCGGCGCCGACCTGTCGGCCCGCGAGATCCGCCTCACGGGCGAGCGCCTCCGGGTCCGCGCCTCCGGCGTCGACCGGGTGTATGCCGGTGCCCTGGTGGCCTTCGTGGACGGCGGCCGCCTCCGCATCGTCAACCACACACCGATGGAGCCCTACGTGGCCAGCGTCGTCGCCAGCGAGTTCGGCTTCAACGCCGTTGAGGGCGCGAAGGCGCAGGCGGTGCTGGCGCGGACGTACGCGGCGCGTCGGGTCGGGAAAAACCTTCACTACGACCTCGACGACCACACCGGGTCTCAGGTCTTCCACGGCATCGACGCGGCCTCGGACGTCTCTCGCCGCGCGGCCCATGAAACGGCCGGCGAGGTCCTGACCTACCGCGGCCAGCTCGCGGACGCCTACTACTTCTCGTCGTCCGGCGGCCACACCGCCGACAACGACGCCGTCTGGGACGGGCAGCCCCTCCCGTACCTGCGCGGCGTCCCCGACCCCTACGACCAGGGGGCGCCGGACCATACGTGGCAGACCACTGCCAACCGGTCTACCGTCCTTCGGGCGCTCTCCGCTGAAGTCGGCGGCTCTGTATCCGGGATCGAGGTCGAGCGCCGGTCGCGCACCGGCCGCGTGCTACGGATGCGCGTGATCGGGGGGCGACGGGAGTCCATCACCGGGGCGCAGTTCCGTCGTGCGGTGAACGCCGCCGCCGGGGACCGAACGGTGCGGAGCACTCGCTTCGAGGTCTCGGCCTCGGGTGACCGCTACGTGTTCACAGGCAGCGGCTTCGGGCACGGCGTCGGTCTCAGCCAGTACGGGGCCCTTGGGCAGTCGCAACAGGGCCGCAGCTACCGCGAGATTCTGGGCCACTACTTCCTGGGTGCCGACGTCTCCGGCTCGGCCGGTTCCGTCGCGCCGGTCCTCGTCGCGACCACCTCCGACGCGCCCGTCCGGACGCAGCCCACGCCCCGCCACCTCATGGCTCAGGCGCCAGAGCCGGGTGACGCCGCGCAGGCGATCCCGCGCGAGCCCTCGGCCCTCCGCACCCGCTACGTCCCCGCCTCCGGCCGCCGGTGGCCGACGTCACGCCGAGAGGCGCGGGAAGCTGCGGTGCAGCCCGAGGTTCGGCCCGCCGTGGTGGCCGCGCCGGTCGCGGTCGCCCAGCGGGACGCCGACGCCCCTCAAGCGTCCACCGCCCGTCGCCGCACGGCCTGGTAGCGGACGGGCTGAGCCCGTCCGCTAGCGCTCCACGGCGATGGTCGTACCCCTGCCTGGTCGCCACCACCCCCGGGCCATGCGAGGCGTGGTGAACGCCCAGCCTCCGGCGCCCGCAGCGTCCAGCGCGATGACGCCCCCCGTGGCGATGCGCGCGCCCGGCCACACGACGCGCGCCGCCATGTCCGCCAGTGCCGCCGCCGCCGTGGCCTCCGGGCGCCCTCCGACAGCCCGCGACGCAAGCTGAGTGGTCAGGATGGCCTCGCCCCAGCCGGTCGTGGACGCAGCGCCCCTCGCGTCGGCGTAGAAGCCCGCGCCCGGGATGGGCGAGTCGCCGACGCGGCCCGACCGCGTCAGGGGCGCGCCGCCCGTCGAGGTCGCCGCCGCCAGCCGGCCGGCGGCGTCACAGACGACGCACCCGACGGTCCCGCGCGGCACGTCCATCTCGCCGGCGAACGCTGCGCTCGTGTGAAAGCCCGGGCTCGACACCAGCCGGTCGTACCGCTCGCGCTCGCGGTCCACGATCAGCGACTCTGGCGACACCGATGGCAGGCCGATCTCGGCGGCGAACCGCTCGGCGCCCTCGGCGACGAGCAGCCGCGCCTGCCCGTCGGCTGCCAGCAGCGCATGCGCCAGGCGGACCGGGTTCTTGACGCGGCGCACGTTCGCGACGGCGCCCCACCGGAGGTCGGCCCCGTCCATCACGCCCGCGTCGAGCTGGGGCAGGCCGTCGCGGTCGAGGACGGCCCCGCGGCCCGCATCAAAGGCCGAGTGGTCCTCTAGGGCGGCAACGGTCTCTACGGCGACGTCGAGCGCCGACTGACCGCGCTCGAAGGCCCGCCGGGCGACCCGCAACGCCCGCTCTAGCCCGTCGAGGTGCTCCGTCAGCCCGTTGTCGGGGATGTCCCACGCGCCTCCGTGGATCAGCACGAGAGGACCCGACCCCGGGACCGTGCCGGAGCGGGGGCTAGACGAAGTATCCGAAGGCATTCTCGAAGTGCTCGATCTCGGGCGGCCCACTCCCGAAGAGGACCGCGACCACGTCGAACCGCGTCGGCGACGGGATCAGCCGCCGCTCGTGCAGATACGCCTCGGCAACGCGCTTGATGGCCCGCTGCTTGGCCTCATCGACGGCCGCTTCGGGCCGCCCGAAGCCCGTCCCACTCCGCGCCTTGACCTCCACGAAGACGATCATGCCCCCGTCGTTCTTCGGCGTGGGCTCGAAGGCCACGATGTCGACCTCCTCCCGCCCGAAGCGATAGTTGCGGTCCATGACGCGGAACCCCTTCGCTTCCAGGTACTCGGCCGCGACCTCCTCGCCCCGTCGCCCCACGTCGGCGGCCGTCACGACTCGTCGCGCCCGCGGCGCAGCTTCGAGGCGAAGTTGGTCACGCGGCGGACGTTCTCCGTGCTCCGGCCCCGCACCAGCGGGAGCAGCGCGCCGGTGAACGCCTCGAACACCTCGATGATGTCGACCATGGCGTCGACGCGGTCCGCCAGCGCCGCGTCCGACTCCCCGCCGCCGTCCTCGCGGAGCTCCGTCGCTACGGCATCCAGCTTGCGCTGGACCGGCCGGATCTCGCGCCGCTGGCGCTCCTCGATGATGGTCGTCGTGATGGTCCACACGTCGCCCTCGGCCACGAAGAAGTCTTTCCGCGAGCCGACCTGGTGTGTCTTGCGGACGAGGTTCCAGTCGACGAGCGCCCGAAGATTCATGTTCGCATTGCCCCGGGAGATCTGGAGCCGCTCCATGATCTCGTCGGTGTCGAGCGGCCGGGCGGTCGCGTACAGGAGGGCGTGGATCTGCGCCATCGTCCGGTTGATGCCCCAGTGTGAGGCCATTTCGCCCCAAAGAAGCACGAACTCGTCGAGCGCGCGCAGGCCGTGCTCGCTGAGATCGGAAGAGGGTTCGCTAGAGATGTTCACTGGACGCGTGGGGGGCCGTTGAAGATAGCGGACTGGCGCGAGGAGCGGAGGTCCGTAGCTTGGGGCTCGCGACTCCCCCCGCCGTGATCGTCACGCTAACCACCGACTTCGGCACCCGCGATGGGTATGTCGCCGCTATGAAGGGGGCCATGCTGTGCTCCGCGGCCGGGCTCACCATGGTCGACGTCACCCACGAGGTCCCGGGGCAGGACGTGATGGCGGCGGCGTTCGCGCTCCGCGACGTGGTCGGGCACTTCCCCGCCGGCACCGTCCATCTTGTGGTGGTCGACCCCGGCGTCGGGACGGACCGCCGGGCCATCGCCGCCCGCTTTCAGGCGCGGGGCACCGACCAATTGTTCGTCGGGCCGGACAACGGCCTCTTGCCGCTCATCGCCTCCCAGGACAGCATCACCGACATCGTCGAACTCGACGCCCGCTCCGCGCCCTCGCGGACGTTCCATGGCCGGGACGTGTTCGGCCCCACGGCCGCCCGGCTCGCGACTGGCACCGAGCTGTCCGACCTCGGCGCGCCCGTCGACGAACTGACCCCGCTGCACTGGCCCCTCCCCCGGCTCGACGAGCAAGGCGTCTACGGCATGGTGCTGCACGTCGACGCGTTCGGCAACTGCTTGACCAACATCACGCGCGCCGATCTGGACGCCGTGCGCGCCGGCCGCCGGTTCAAGTGTTTTGCAGGGTCCGCCGTGCTTCGCCATCACGTCGGGACCTACGGCGAGGCCAGCGCAGGCGATGCAGTGACGTTGTTCTCCAGCGGGGGCCTGCTCGAGATCGCCGTGAGCCGCGGGGACGCCGCCCAACTCCTCTCGGTGTCGCGCGGCGACGCCGTCAACCTCGTCTTCGAGGGCATCGCCCTTCCCGAGCCCGCGACCTCATGAGTCGGAATTCCGGCGTCCGCAGCCTCCCCGCCTTCGACCGGGTGCAAACCCGCGAGGCCGGGCCGGCGCCCGAAGGCGGAGCGTGGCGCACGGTCGCGCTGGTGGCCCTCGTGCTGGTGGGCATCGGCACCACCGCGTGGTGGATCTGGCCCGACGAAGAGTCCGCCGACGACGTGCTGGTGCACCTCGTCGAGACCGCCGACACCTTCCGGCCGGATCTCGGCACGACCCGTCCGGACGAGGCGCGAGCGGCCGTCCTCGACGCGCTCGGCTGGGACGTGACGCCGCCCGACCTCCCCGCGCTCGCCATCGTCGGCGTTGGCATCCCCACCATCGGCGCCGTTCAGCCGTCGTCCGCCATCAAGCCGGTGGCCGTCCAGGTCCCCACGTTCCGGTACGAAGGCGCGGGGGGCGAGCGGGCCGTCGTGTTCGCCTACGACTACATCCTGCTCGACCGCGTCCGCCAGTCGTTCGACCTCCCTGACGGGACGTATGCCGGCTTGAGCGAGCCCTCCCCCGTCGACTCGCGCGTTGTCCAGGGCCAGTTCGCCGTGACGTGGCGCCGCCGCGCCATGATCTTCACGGCCATCACCCCGGACGAGGGCGTCGCCGAGCGGATTCGACAGGCGGTCGGCAGCTAGGCCCTGAGTTCGTTGGCGTGAGCAGTCTCGATGCACCGCGCGCACGTGCGGAGTCCGCCGGGGCCTCAGATCGCCGACCGGGTCTGTCCGATTGCCGACCAACCCTACCGCATGCCAGGCGGGGGCCCCGTGGTTCCGCCGGTCGGGGGTATGGTGTCGCCGCTCTCCGCCGGGTCCGAGGCGTCGAGGTCGATGCGGAATGTGGTCCCTCCGCCAAGCCGGGTCTCGGACACCGTGAGCGCGCCGCCGTGGTAGGTCTCGACGATACGCCGCGCCAGGCTTAGGCCCAGCCCCCATCCCCGACGCTTGGTCGAGAAGCCGGGCCGGAAGACGTGCCGCGCCGTCGCCCGGTCCATCCCCTTCCCGGTGTCGCGAACCGTCACGATGGCACGCCCCCCCGATTCCTGCGCGACGACGGCGATCCGGTTCGGGCCCGGGACGCCGTCGAAGGCGTCAAGCGCGTTCTTGAGCAGGTTCTCGACCACCCACTCAAAGAGGTCCGGGTTGAGCCGCGCCCACAGGTCGTCGGGCGCGTCGACGGTGATGGTCACCGGGGCGCTCGTCGGGACGCGGCGCCGCATGTAGTCCGCCACGCCGTCGAGCAGCGGGCGGACGCGCGTGGGCTCCAGCGTGGGCAACGACCCGATTTTCTCGAACCGGTCGGCCACGCGACGGAGCCGCTCCACGTCCTGCTCCAGTTCGTCGGCGATCTGTTCGCTCGGGGCCGCGTCGCCCAGGCGGAGCAGTTCGATCCAGCCGATCATCGACGACAACGGCGTGCCCAGCTGGTGGGCCGCCTCCTTGGCCATCCCCACCCACAGGCTCGACTGCTCGCTGCGGCGGAGGTACGAAAAGCCGAGGTAGCCGACGAGCACGAACAGAGCCACCACGCCGAGCTGGACGGTCGGGAAGAGCCTCGTCATCCGCGCCAGTGGACTCTCTCCATAGTGGACCAGCAGCGGCCCGTTCGGCGACTCGCGGATCCGGAGCGGCGCGTGGACGGCGTCGAAGGCCGACGCCAACGCGAGCGCTGCCTCGCCTTCGACCTCGACGTTTCGAGACGCCGAGACATAGGTCAACGCCTCATCGGTGATGATGGCGGGGACGCTGAACCGGTCGGGGACGATGATCTCGGAGACCACGAAATCGAGCCCGTCGTCCGGCGGCCCGTCGCGCAGCGTGTCCAGCGCCGCCAGCAGGGCCGCCTCATCGTCCCGGCCCGCCGACCGCACGAGGCCGGCCAGCTCATCGTAGACCGCCTCGGACGACGGCCGCGACGACAGGCGGTACTGGAACTCGATGGCGCTCGCCCACAGCTCGACGGCCTGCGCGTCCTGGGCCTCGAGGCGGTCCGCCAACCGGCTGGTGAACCACAGCGACGACACGCCGATGGCGACGGCTGCCAGGATCAGCCCGAGCTTGATCTTGGCGCTGGTGCGGTAGGCCCTCACGAAGGCAGGGCGACAACGACGAGCATCCCCGTCGCGAAGATGACCATCCACGCCACGACGGGCCCCACGGTGACGGCGGGCGCCGACGCCAAGGCCTTGAGGATGCTCACCCCATAAAACCGCCGGATGGCGAGCGCGGCGTAGACGTAGGACGCCACAAAGCACGCCCCGAGCACCGCCCAGTTCGCCACCCCGAACGAATGGCCGAGCGTGTCGCCGATCGCCACGAGCGCGACCAGCTGCGTCAGCCGCCGCGCCGCGAGCAACAGCACGACGACACAGAACACGTGGATCGCCAGGACAAAATGGGCCGTGTACGCCGGGCGACGGAAGTGGTAGAACACGTAGAGCCCGAACCCGCCGAGCGGCATCAGCACGAAGAACCATCGGCTCCCGAGCGCCAGCATCGCGTCCAGGTAATCGGCGACCCGCTCGACCTTGGCGGGCGGGACGGGCCCCCGCAACGTCTCGCGCCGTTCGGCCGCGTCCTCTTCGGCGGTCTCCGCAGAGGGCGGGTCCATGACCGATTTTGCAAGCTCGTAGCTGGCGGAGAACCCAACGAACACCAGGCTGCACAAGAGGTAGAGCCGGAACGGCGCCACGTGGCGGGCCCGGCGTCCCGCGGCCCAGTCTCGGGACAGCTCGCCCGGCCGACGGATCAAGATGCCGAGCGTCTGCAGCACCCGGCCGTCGAAGGAAAAGAGGTCGCCGGCGAACCCGGCCAGCACCCGGCGGAGCGGGAGGTCCGGCGGCTCGTCGCGTTGTCCACACGCCGAGCAGTACGGCCCCGCGAGCGGTGCCTCGCAGTTGAGGCACGTGCGGACGTCGGCGGACAGGACCTCGGGCATGGCAGCGGGGGCGGCGGCGAAACCTACCCCCGCCGACCGGGCAACGGGCCGGGCTCGCGCTACGCGGCCACCAGCGTCTCCTCCCGCTTTGGCCCGGTGCCGACGACCGAGATCGGCACGGACAGGTGGTCGGACATGAACTGGAGGTAATCCTTTGCCGCCGTCGGCAACTCGTCCATGGAGCCGACACCGGACAGGTCGCCGCTGAAGCCGGGCAGCGTCTCGTAGACCGGCACGACGCGGCCGAGCGCGCCGACCTCGGTCGGGAAGCGCGTGATCCGCTTGCCGTCGAGCTCGTAGGCGACGCACACCTTGAGCTCGTCGAGCCCGGCCATCACGTCGAGCTTGGTGACGGCGAGCTCGGTGAACCCGTTCAGCCGGGAGGTGTAGTCGAGGGCGACCAGGTCGAGCCAGCCGCACCGGCGCGGGCGGCCCGTCGTGGCGCCAAACTCCTGGCCCACGGACCGGAGCGCCTCGCCCACCTCGTCGTCCAGCTCGGTCGGGAAGGGCCCGTTGCCGACGCGTGTCGAGTAGGCCTTGACGATGCCGATGATGCGGTCGATGGACGTCGGCGGGATGCCGAGCCCGGTGCACGCGCCGCCCGAGGTCGGGTGGCTGGAGGTCACGAACGGGTACGTCCCGTGGTCCACATCCAGGAGCGCGCCTTGGGCGCCCTCCGCCAGCACCCGCTTCCCGTCGCGCAAGGCGTCGTTGAGGAAGGCGGACGTGTCGGTGACGTACGGGTCGATGACCTGATCGAACTCGACGTACTCCTCGACGATGGCCTCCACGTCGAGCGGCGCGGTCTCGTAGATCGCACGCAAGATGTGGTTCTTCTCCTCGATGGCCGCGCGGAGCTTGGCCGCCAGCCCGTCCCGGTCGAGCAGGTCCACGACCCGGATGCCGGACCGCGCGAACTTGTCGATGTACGCCGGCCCGATGCCGCGGCCGGTCGTGCCGATGGCGCCGGCGTCGCGCCAGCGCTCCTTGGCCTGATCGAGCGCCTTGTGGTACGGCATGATCAGGTGGGCGTTGTGGCTGATCTTGAGCCGCCCCTCGACGGGGTAGCCCAGCGCCTCGATCTGGCCGATCTCCTCCATCAGCGCGACGGGGTCGATCACGACGCCGTTGCCGATCACGCAGTCCACGCCGTCGTGGAAGACGCCGGACGGGATGAGGTGGAGCACGAACGTCTTGTCGCCCCACTTGATGGTGTGGCCGGCGTTCGCGCCGCCCTGGTAGCGGGCGACGATGTCTGTTTCGGGCGCGAGAAGGTCGACGACCTTCCCTTTGCCCTCGTCGCCCCACTGGGCGCCGATGACGACGGTGACTGGCATGGAATCAGGGCATGTGGGATGGGGCAAGAGGCAAGAGGACGGGGCGGTCGCCCCGAGCCCCCTCCCTTCTCCCCACGCCTAGTAGCTGGCGACGGCGGCGTCGACGGTGTCGAACGACTGGAACACGCCGTCGAGACGGGTGACTTCGAGCAGCGTGCGGATGCGCTCGCCGACGGACGCCAGCCGCAGGTCGCCGCCGGCGTTGCGCGCCGTGGTCAGCGCGCCGATCAGCATGCCGAGGCCGGACGAGTTCATGTGCCGAACGCCCGACAAGTCCACGACGGCATTGAGCGGCCCTTCGCCGCGCGCCTGGTGGAGGGCGTCGTGCAACGCGGAGCCGTCGGGGCCGCCCAGGGCGTCGCCGTCGAGCGTGAGGACGGCCACGCCGTCGGTCGTGGTACGAGAGATGGTCATGGCGCCAGAGAGGGTGTGCCGCAAGCTAGCGGCGGAGCGACGCGCGCCCCGTGAAAGGGCACAGGCGGAGGAGACGCACGCCTCCCCCGCCCGCCCCTGCGGCTACGCCGCCGCCGTGACGGCGCGGCGGGCCGGCGCGTACTTGTCGCGCAGCGCCACCACGATCGGGCTGGCCACGAAGATCGACGAGTACGTCCCGATCGAGATGCCGACCAGGAGGGCCAGCGAGAAGCCCTTGAGGACCTCGCCGCCGATCAGGAACAGCACCAGCACGGCGATCAACGTCGTGCCCGAGGTCAGCACCGTCCGCGAAAGCGTGGTGTTGACGGCTCGGTTGGCGATGTCGACGTACGGCTCGGTCTTGAAGAGGAGCGCGTACTCACGGATGCGGTCGAACACGACGACGGTGTCGTTGATCGAGTAGCCGACGATCGTCAGCAGGGCCGCGATGATGGCCTGGTCGATCTGCAACGAGAACGGCGTGATGTTGTGGAGCAGCGCGAACAGGCCGAGCACGATGATCACGTCGTGCGCCAGCGTGATCACGGCGGCCACGGCGTAGCGCCAGTCAAAGCGGACGAAGATGTACAGCAGGATCACGAACAGGGCCCCCAGCACGAGCACGATGGCCTTGCTCTTCAAGTCCGACGCGATGCTCGGCGTCACGAGCGACTTTCCGACGAGGTCCGGGTTGGACCCGGCGAACGACTCGTTGATGGTCGAGAGCACGGTCGCCTCGAGCGCGTCGGCGTCGCCGCCGGCGGCGGTCCGGATGAGGAGGGTCTGGGGGTTGCCGAACTCCTTGGCCTGGAAGACCTCGCCGGTCGTCGAGCCGAGCGCCGAGGCGACCTCCGTCGACGGAATCGCGACCTTGGTCTCGACGATGAACTCAGTGCCGCCCTTGAAGTCGATCCCGGCCTCGAGGCCGGGGTAGAGCAGGGAAATGATGGCGACCGTCAGGAGAATCCCTGAGATCAGGTAACTGTCCTTGTTGGTGCCAAGGAAGTTGAAGTTGGTGTTTTCGAGGATGCGCATGGGTAAAACGGTTCGGTGTTCAGGGTTCAGGGTTCACAGGGAGGGGGCTCAGTGCTCGGGGCGACAAGCCCCGAACTCCGAACCCCGAACCCCTTAGCCGAAGGCGACGTCGACGCCGCGCTCCTGGACCAGGTAGTCGATGAGGAGGCGGGTCACGACGAGGGCCGTGAAGAGGGACGTCAGGATGCCGGCCATCAGCGTGACCGCGAAGCCCTGGATGGGGCCGACGCCGAACGAGAACAGGATGACGCCGATCAGGAACGTCGTGATGTTGGCATCGGCGATGGCGGAGAGCGCCTTGCCGAAGCCGCCCTCGACCGACGCCTTCATCGTCTTGCCGGAGGCCATCTCCTCCCGGATGCGCTCGAAGATGAGCACGTTGGCGTCGACGGCCATGCCGATCGTCAACAGGATGCCCGCCATGCCCGGCAGTGTCAGCGTGGCGCCGAAGGACGCCAGGACGCCGAAGATGAACAGGACGTTCAGCACCAGCGCCACGTTGGCGATCAAGCCGGCCCCACGGTAGTAGAGGGCCATGAAAACGCAGACGAAGATGAATCCGACCACGAGCGCTCGCGTGCCCGCCTTGATGGACGCCGCGCCCAGGCTCGGCCCGACCGTCCGCTCCTCGACGATGTTGACCGGCGCCGGGAGCGCGCCCGACTTGAGGACGGTCACGATGTCGTCGACCTCCTGGCGCGAGAAGTTGCCCGTGATCTGTGTCCGGCCGTTCGGGATCCGCTCGTTGATCGAGGGGAAGGTGTAGACCAGGTTGTCGAGCACGATCACGACCGGCTTGCCCCGATTGGCCCCGGTGATCTGGCTCCAGCGGTTGGCGCCGGCACCGTCCATCGTGAGCGAGACCTGGGCGGCGTTCGTGTACGGGTCGAAGTCCGGGCGGGCGTCGGTGATCGTCTCGCCCTGGAGCTCGACGCGCTCGTTGACGGCCAGGATGTAGTGGACGCCTTCGCCGTCCGCCGTCTCGCCCGCGTCGGGGCCGGCGGTGAACAGCAGGCGGGCGCCGGCCGGGATCAGCCGGGCCACGCCGGGCGCCTCCAAGAGGCGACGCGCCTCGGCGGTATCGGCCTCGGCGACCTGCCCGAAGATGGGCGAGTTCGACGACGGGTCGAGCTGGAGCCGCTGGACGACGGCCGCGAGCGGGTTGCCGCCCTCGGCGCGCGTCTCGGCGCCGGACGTGATGTCCCCGAGGTCGAGCACGTCGGACGTGTCGGCGTCGGTGGCCGTCGAGTCGGACGCGGCGGCGGTCGTGTCGGCGGTGGCCTCCTGCGCGTCGTTTTCGTAGTAGGCGAAGATGGCGGCGGCGGCCTGTTGGATCTCGGCCGTCGGCGGCGTGAGGTGGAACGTCAGCTGCGCCGTCCCCTTGAGGAGCTCGCGGACGCGCTGCTCGTCGTCGACGCCCGGAAGCTCCACGACGATGCGCGACGAGCCCTGCCGCTGGATGAGCGGCTCGGTAACGCCGAACCGGTCGATGCGCTGGCGGATGATCTCCTCGGCGCGGACGAGCGCCTCCTCGACCTCCTCGCCCAGGTAGGCCTCGACGACGTCGTTGTCGGACCGGGCCGTCACGTCGGCGTCGGCGTTGCGGAAGTACCGCGCCAGGCGCGTGCCCGGGCGGACCTCCTCGAGGGCGTCGGTGAAGAGTGAGACGTAGTCGTCGCCCGAGGTCTCGGCGCGTTCGTTCGCCAGCGCGATGGCTTGGTCGAACGTGTCGTCGGCGCGGCTGCCGGCCAGCTCCTTGAGGAGCGCGCCCGTGCCGACTTCGAGGGTGACGTGCATGCCGCCCTGGAGGTCGAGGCCCAGCTTGAGCGACTCCTCGCTCGTGGCGACGAGGTCCGCGTTGTGCTCAGCCTGATAGGCCTCGCGGTCCGCGGGGCTCATGGCCGCGAGTTCACGGTTGTTGAGTGAGTTCTGGAACGTCGGGAAAAGCTGCCACACCGAGATGAGCAGCAGCGCCGCGACGGCGAAGAGTTTGAATCCGTAGCCTTGCATAGGGGCAGACACCTGGAAGGGCGCCGGTGAGGGTCGAGGGACGGCGCCGGTCCCCAACGGACGGGCGCTCGAAAATGTCGGGACGGGGTGGGTCGGCGCGAGCGCCGGGCGGCCTAGGGCGCGCGCGGCTGCAGCGGCGGGGCGCTGCGCCGGACCGGGAGGTCGAGGGTGCGAGCCGACACGCGGTTCGATGCGGAGGACCGCACCTCGGCCACCCTCTCGCCTGTCACCGATGCGGGCGACGGGGACGGGGCGGGCTGGGCCTTCGCCAGCGCCTCGGAGGGCGCGACGGGCACGACGCCCGACAGCGAGGGGGCGCCGAGCAGGTGCGCCACGGCCTCGGCCGAGACGCCGTCGACGGCGTCGGCGTAGACCTGAGCAAAGACCGCGACCGGATCGGTCCCGGGCTCCGCAGCCTTGGCGGCGGCGAGCGCTCGGTCGAAGGCCTCGCTGTCGTCCAGCACCGCGAGTGCGGGCGAGGCCGCGGCCGACGGCGCCAGCGGCAACCCGAGCGCGACCGCGAGAGCGGCCACGACCAATCGACGGAGCAGGGCGGAGCGGAGCGGGCGCACGGGACGGGAGGCGACGCTCAAACCTACGGCCTGCCCGCGCGGGCCCGGGGCGTCCCCCATGCGGTCTTCATGGAGTCGCCGTGTAGACGGGGGACTGCAATAACGGGTTTACTCTTCGATCGCCACGCCCTTCCAGAAGGCGACGTGGCCTTGGATCTCGGCGGCGGCGTCCTTTGGCGCGGGGTAGTGCCAGCCCGCGTTCGCATTCGTCTCGCCCTCGACCACGAGGTCGAGGTAGCTGGCGGTCCCCTTCCACGGGCACACCGAGGTGTGGTCCGACGGCTGCACCAGGCTCTCGTTGAGGGCCGCGCGCGGGAAGTAGTGGTTTCCTTCGACGACGACGGTGGCGTCGCTCTCGGCGATCACGGCGCCGTTCCAAATGGCTTTCATGGGGGCTGGGGACTGGGGGGTTCACGGTGCGGACGGCGAACGCTCTACGATGAGGCATCCGGGCGATTCCTTTCGCTGCTCTCAGCCGTCGTCCCTCCGCTCGGCCCGGACGCCAGCCGCCACCTCGCGTGGCGTCGGCACGACGGCGACGCGGGCGCCTCGGAACGGGTCCACGACGACGGTCAGCCACTGGTACTGTGAGAGGTCCGCCCGTTCACGGCCGAACCGCTCGGCGACGGCCGTCTTCAGAGACTCATAGGCCTCGGCCCCGACCAAGATGGCGTGCGGCTCCCCGCCGGACTCTCGGAGAGCGCGGACCTGCCCGTCGATTTCGGGGAGGAGGTCGTCGGGGGCGGGCGTGGCGTCGGTGACGGTCATGAGGCCGAGAGGTGTGGCGCCGGTCTACCTTCGAGCCCCACCACGCGATCCATGACGCACGCCACGGGCTCCCTCATCTCCCGAGACGGCCGCACCCTCTTTACCCGGTCGTGGACCCCCGACGGCGACCCGCGCGGCGTCGTCCTGATCGTCCACGGGCTCCACGAGCACAGCGGGCGCTACGCGTATGCCGCCAGCGCGCTGATGCAGCGCGGCTACGCCGTTTGCGCGTCCGACCTCCGGGGCCACGGCCGATCGGACGGCCCGCGCGGACAGGTGGAGGGGTTCGACGAATACGTCGACGACCTGCGCCTCTTCCTGTCGCGCGTCGAGGAGGAGGCCGGCGACCGCCCGGTGTTCCTGATGGGCCAGTCGATGGGCGGGCTCGTGGTGGCTCGGCTCGTCGCCAGCGGGGGCGCAGCCGAGGTGGCCGGGGTCGCGCTGACCTCCCCCATCCTCGACGTGCCCGAAGGCACGCCCGGCTGGCTGCTGTCGGTGGCCGACGTGCTCGCGCGCTGGGTGCCGACGCTCCCGGTCCAGTCGATCGACCTCTCGGCGCTCTCGCGCGACCCGAGCGTGGAGGCGGCGTACAAGGCCGACCCTCTCGCGATCGTGCAGGGCGTGCGCGTGCGGCTGGCGGCCGAGATCCGGCGCGCGTTCCTGGCCGTCCGCGACCGGCCGGAGCGGTTCACCATGCCCCTCTACTTGACGCACGGGACCGACGACCAGATCACCCCGCCCTCGGGCACGACGTGGCTGGCGGAGCACGCGGCCTCCAACGACGTGACGCTCCAGTTGTGGCCGGGGCTCTTGCACGAGACGTTCCACGAGCCCGAGCGCGACGAGACGATCGCCCACTTCGCGGACTGGCTCGACGCGCACGCGCCGGCCTGATCGCCCTTGGTGCCCCGCCAGACCACCCGGAATGCCAACGGTCGCCCGGGAGACGCCGAGGTGAGCCGGATGCGCGATCGACGGCTCAGAGACGGCGGTTGCATCGCACCCCGGCAGGTCGGCGCGCGGATCTCTACCTCCTCGGACAGGGCGCGGATCTTCAGGGTCCAGCCTACCGCAGGGCCCAGACGGTGAGCGCGACCACGCCGGTCGTCACGACCGTGCTCGCCCAGAACACGGCCTTCGGGCCGACCCGCCGCGCGAGCCGGTCCGTCGCCGCCACGTCCCCCGCGTAGTAGTAGGCCTGCCCCTGTTCCAGGTTGTGCCCGAGGGAGAAGGCCATGCCCGCCACCATGGTCGATGAAAGCCCGACGAGAGCAGCCTCTCCGGGCGACAGCTGGGCGGCGGCACCGGCCGCGAGCCCGGAGACGACGGCCACCGCAACAAGCGCCCGCCCCCCCGCTGCGGTCACGTGCCACCGAGAGTTGAGTGCGAGGCAGTCGGGCGCGCTGTAGCCCTGCGCTTCTACGCACCACGCCCTCGTGTTGTGGAGGCCGTCGGTGTAGCCGAGGAGCACGGAGCCCGTCGCGAGAGGGACAGTGACGGCCCCGACGATGGCCGCGGCCTCCGGCAGCGGCCGGGCTGCCCGCGTCGGCTCCGGGGACAACGGCTGTGCCACCGCGCCACCCGCAAGCGCACAGAGCACAACGAGAAGCATCGGGAGTTGGCCTGCTTTCGTGTCGCGCATGGGGTCGGAGGTCAAGTGAGTTGGGCAGACCCCAGCCCTGGTGGTCTTCTCCCAGACGCAACCTGATTCCCATGCCGCGTGCATTCTAGCATGAATGGACCGCCAGACTAGGAAGGGATCCCTCTCATCTCGCCCGCATGAACGCGTCCGACCATCTCTCGGGACATCATAGGCTTAGCACACCGCCGGGTCGCCAAGGGCCTGAGTCAGGCCGCGAGGGGCCTGACACTCCCCCATTGCCGCAGCGACTCGGGACACACCTCGCGTCAAGTCCCCTGTACTCATCGGGAACCGGCTACGATGCCTCCGCCCCTAAATCCACCACCGCCCCCTCGACACGTCAATCCCGCGACTTCAGAGAATGGGGAGTGCCCTCGGCAGGAGTCGAACCTGCGGCCTACCCTTTAGGAGAGGGTCGCTCTATCCACCTGAGCTACGAGGGCGAGCCGAAAAGATAGCCGGGGGCATCCCGGGCCGGCCGCTAGCTTCGGTTCTCTTCCCGGCTCTTCATGACCGACACCTCGCAGCCCGGCGACCGACGAACCCTCTGGGCCTGGGCCCTCTACGACTTCGCCAACTCGTCGTTCACCACGCTGGTGATCACGTTCATCTACGCGACGTTCTTCGTCAAGGGCATCGCGGCCGACGAGACGAGCGGCGCGGTGCTGTGGGCGTGGGGCGTCGTGACTCCGACGGCCATCGTGGTCGCGCTGCTCTCCCCCGTCCTCGGCGCCCTGGCCGACCGCACGGGCACCCGCAAGCGCGCGCTGCTGGCGACGACCATCATCACGGTCGGGGCGACGGCGCTGCTGTTCTTCCCCCAGCGCGGCGACGTGATGGCGGCGGTCGCGCTCGTCGTCGTGGCCAACATCGCGTTCGAGGTCGGGCAGGTCTTCTACAACGCCTTCTTGCCCGAGATCGCGCCGCCCGACAAGATCGGCCGCGTGTCCGGGTGGGGCTGGTCGCTGGGGTACCTCGGCGGGCTGCTGTGCATGGGGCTGGCGCTGGCGTTGGTGATGCCCGAGGTGGCGCCGTTCGGTCTCGACAAGTCGACGGGCGAGCACGTCCGCCTGACGAACCTGCTCGTCGCCGGCTGGTTCGCGCTGTTCTCGATCCCCGCGTTCTTAGTGCTCCGGGAGCCGCCGGCCGAAGGCGGGGCCGAGGGCGGACTCGTCAAGGCCACCTTCAACGAGTTGGGTGAGACGTTCCGCTCGATCCGCGAGTACCGACAGATCATCCGGCTGCTCATCGCCCGCGTGTTCTACAACGACGGGCTGGTGACCATCTTCGCCATGGGCGGCATCTTCGCCGCGACGGCGTATGGGTTCTCAGAGACCGACATCCTGCTGTTCGGCATCGTCCTCAACGTCGCGGCCGGCATCGGCGCGTTCGGCTTCGCCTACCTCGACGACATGATCGGCGGGAAGCGGACGATCTACATCTCGCTCGCCCTGCTAAGCATCGCGACGATCATCGCCGTCTTCGGGCCTACGAGCAACTGGCTGTGGGGCGCGGGCGTGATCATCGGCATCGCCTCCGGCCCCAACCAGGCTGCGAGCCGGTCGCTGCTGGGCCGGTTCGTGCCGCACGACAAGGAGACCGAGTTCTACGGCTTCTTCGCGTTCTCCGGCAAAGCCACCGCCTTTATCGGGCCGGTGATGTTCGGGCTCATGACCAGCCTGTTCGGCACCTCGCGAGCGGGCGTCGCCGCTGTCCTGATCTTGTTCGCGCTCGGCGCCATCTTCCTGGCCCGCGTCGATGAGGAAGAGGGCAAGCGCGGCCGCACCAACTCCACCCCCCGCGCTGCCGGATGACCGTCTCCGATGTTCTCGCCGTCCTCGACGCCTGGGCCCCCCAAGGCCAGAAGGCCGATTTCGACCGCGTCGGCTTGCAGGTCGGCGACCCGGCCGCCGAGGTGGAGCGTGTGCTCGTCGCCCTCGACCTGACACCAGCCGTCGTGGACGAGGCGGCGGAGAGGGGTGCGGGTCTGATCGTCACGCATCACCCACTGATCTTCAAGCCGGTCGCCCGGGCGACGGCGACGGACCCGGTGGGGTCGCTGGTGTGGCGGCTGGCGCGAGCGGGCGTCAGCTACGCGGCGATCCACACCAACCTCGACGCCGCGCACGGTGGCGTGTCGTTCGCACTCGCCGCGCAGCTCGGCGTGCGAGACGCCCAGATTCTGGCACCGCTCGACGGCGTGATGCGCAAGCTGGTCGTATTCGCGCCCCGGAATGCGGCCGACGACATCCGCGCGGCGCTGGCGGGCGCGGGCGCCGGAGAGATCGGCGAGTACACGGCGTGCTCCTTCTCCTCCGCAGGCACCGGCCGGTTCCGCCCCGAGATGGGCGCCTCGCCAGCGGTCGGGACGGTTGGCGAGGCGGAGTCGGTCGAGGAAATGCGGATCGAGGCGGTCCTTCCGCAGTGGGCCGTGCGAGGGGCCGTGCGGGCGGTGGCGCAAGCGCACCCGTACGAGGAGCCGGCGATCGACGTGTACGCGGTCGAGACCCCGGCGACGCGGCAAGGCTACGGGGCGATCGGGGCGCTGGCGGCGCCGGAGCCGCTGGCGGAGTTCTTGGCCCGCGTGCGGGATGCGCTGGGGGCCGGCGCGCTCCGCTACGCCGGCGACGATGGGCTGATGATCGAGCGCGTGGCCGTATGTGGCGGGTCAGGACTGTCGTTCCTGCCCGCCGCGCTCGCGGCCGGCGCGGACGCGTACGTAACGGCGGACGTGACGTACCACCGCTTTTTCGAGGCGCTCGACACGGAGGGCCGGCCCCGGCTCGCGCTCGTCGACGCGGGGCACTACGAGACGGAGGCCATCACCGAGCGGCTGATCGCGGACCACCTGCGGGGCGTTCTGCCCGGCCTCTCGGTCGACGTAACGCGCTTGCGGACCTCGCCGATGCGAACGTTCGTCGGGGGCGAGGGGCACGGGGGATAAAGCAAGGGGTGAACCCGGCGCGCTCGCTCGCCGCGTGAATCCGGGATCTGTCCGTCCCCCGTCCCGCGCTCCTCCTGCCCGCGAGCGCCGCGAGCACGCACAATTCGCTCCGGTCTCAAAACCGCGCGCCCTTGAGGGCGGTACCCTGCCCGACTCCCCACGCGCACATCTCCAATGGCGACCGACACGACCACGATCGAGGATCAGCTCCGAGCCCTCGTTCGCCTCCAGATCATCGACACCAAGATCGACCAGCTCACCAAGCTCCGCGGCGACCTGCCGGACGAGATCCGCGACCTCGAGGACGAGCGGGCCGGGCTTCAGACCCGGCTCGGCAAGATCGACCAGGACAAGAAGGAGGCGGAGGTCCAGAAGAAGAAGCTCAAGCTGGACATCGCCGAGTCCGAGGGGCTCATCCGCAAGTACGAGGAGCAGCAGCTCCAGGTGCGCAACAACCGCGAGTACGACGCGCTCACGAAGGAGATCGAGGCTCACCGCCAGCGCATCGGCGCGGCCTACGAGGAGATCGAGCGGTACGACAACCTCGACACCGACTCGGCCGAGACGGTCGACGGCGCCGACGACACGCTCAAGGAGCTGGAGTCGCGGATCGCCGACAAGCGCGTCGAGCTGGACCGCGTCGTCGAGGAGACGAAGGCGGAGCAGCAGACGTACGAAAAGCAGCGCGACAAGGCGGCCAAGGAGATCGACGAGCGCTACCGCCGCGCGTATGAGCGCCTGCGGACGCGCGTCCGCGACGGCCGCGCCGTGGTGCCGATCGAGCGCGGCGCCGCCGCCGGCTTCATGGTGCCGCCGCAGCGCCAGGTGGAGGTCCGCCAGCGCGACCGGATCATCGTCTCGGAGCACGACGGCCGCATTATCGTGGACGACGCCCTCTTCTCGGAGGTCACGGGCGAGTAATCGCCCCTGCGAATCCACGCGACCTTGAGCGGGCGCCGGCCTTTGGGCGGGTGCCCGTTCGTTGTTTACACACGCGTCGGCCGGGCCGCCGCCTCGGGGCGTGCCCCGGGGAGGAACGTCCGGACACCGCAGGGCACCGTGCTTCCTAACAGGAAGGCGCGCAGGCTTCGGCTATGCGTGACGGCAGGTGCAACAGAGAACAGACCAGCCGATGGCGCGCGAGCGCACAGGTGATGGGTGAAACGGTGGGGTAAGAGCCCACCAGCGCGGCCGGCGACGGTCGCGGCTAGGCAAACCCCACGGGGTGCAAGGCCACGCAACGTCCGCCCGGGACTCGTCCCGGAAAGGGTGCCCGCCCGAGGACGTGGGTAGGCTGCTCGAGGCCGCCGGCGACGGCGGTCCCAGATAGATGGCGGCACAGGCCGCGGCGTGACGCCCGCGGCCGGACAGAATCCGGCGTACAGGCCGACGCAGTCAGCGGGGCTCGCTCTTCGGGGCGGGCCCCGTTTTTTTGGATCGAGGATCGAGGACGTTGGCTCAGGGCGTGGAGGCTCGGTGCGAGAGGGCCGTCGAGGCGTGCTTCCGCATGGAACGGGGACTCGCCCAAGAGCGCCGCCCCTGGCCCCCCTCTGGTCACGAAACGGAGCGATACCCATCCCTCCGGGTCCCCGGATGTCGGGGTCCGAGAGGTGGACGACGAGGGGGGTTGGCGATGCCGCCACGAACGGTTCCCGAACCCACTTCCCAACACAGACAGAGGGCGCCCCGACAGATCGGAGCGCCCTCTCAAAGGCTGCGGCTCGGTCGAGCGGTGTGTCGGGGGGAGACCGCGGTCTGCAGTCCGTCGCCCGAAGTCCCGACTACTCCTGCGTCGGGGGGACGTCGGGGGCCGTCGGCGTGGCCGGGTTGGCGGTCGAGGGGGCCGGGGCGGCGTCGCCCTCGATGGGTGCCTCGATGGCCGACGGGGCGGCGGCGGGCAGCTCGCCGGCGCGGTCCTGGAGGATCGAACCGTCGCGGCTGGCGCGTGGGATGAAGAACGTCGTGACGAGGCAGAGCCCGAGGAAGAGCCAGCCAAGGGACCACGTGGCCTTCTCGAGGAAGTCGGGGGCCTGGCGGGCGCCCAAGATCTGGGTCGTCTGGCCGCCGGAGGCGATGCCCGCGAGGCCGCCGCCCTTGCCGCTCTGGAGCAGGACCGAGATGCCCATCAGCAGGGCGACGATCAGGATGATGACAATGAGGAGGTAGAACACGGGTCGGTCGGGGGGGAGTCGGTGCGCAAGCTAGCGCCCGGCCGGCGGGGCACGCGCGCCGAACCTCGGTGAAGACGAGGGTGTCAGGCGGAGCGCCTCCTACTATTGTCATCCCGAACCTTGCGTGAGGGACCTCAGCATGGCCCTCACACTCGTCGCTCGGGGGCCCGCCTCGACCCCTCGCAAGCTCGGCGTGAGTTGGTCGGTACCTACACCGTTGAAGGCCGTCCCCCCTCTCCCCTGCGCTCGATCTCGGCGGCTGCCAGCAGGAGCGCGACGCACGACTTCGAATCCTCGATCTGCCCTGTCCGCGCCAGTTCGACGGCGTCCGCAAGCGGCATCCGGAAGGGCTCGACGAACTCGTCGTCGTCGACGGCGCGGTCCACCTCGGAAAGGTCTTCGGCGAGGTAGAGGTGGATGGCCTCGTCGGAGTAGCCGATGGCGGGGTAGGTAACGCCGAGGGGGGTCCACCGGGAGGCGGTGAGGCCGGCCTCCTCGGTGAGCTCGCGCTGGGCGACCGCGAGGGGGGCCTCGTCGCCGTCACGCTTGCCGGCGGGGACCTCCCAGAACTCGCGGCCCGGGGCGAACCGGTACTGGCGGATCAGCACGACGCGGCCTTGGGCATCGACGGGGACGACGGCGCCAGCGCCGGGATGCTTGAGCCACTCACGGCCAGAGGTCTCGCCATCGGGGAGGCGGACGGTGTCGCGGCGGACGTCGAGCAAGACGCCCTGGTAGATCTGCTCAGTCTCGATGGAGCGTTCAGTGAGGTCCATGGGGGGAATGAAGGGGGGTGGATATTGGGGCCAAGACTGTGGGGTCGCGCTGTGGCGGGACGGGCGGAGTTTCCATTCGCCAACCCCGACCCCCTACTCCCCGCTTACACCAGATCCATTGCGCGGCTGGCGGCGACCTTCAGGGGGTCGACGGCGGGCGCCAGCGGGGGGTTGTAGATGAGGTCGAGGTCCTCGGCCAGTTGGCGGGCCGTGCCGCCGGACTGGATGAGCGGGACCAGGACGTTGGCCCGGAGCGCCGCGCCCTCGGCGCCGACGAGTTGGCCGCCCAGGATGCGGCCGGTCCGGCGCTCAACGACGAGCCGTACGTCGATGGGCGAGGCGCCGGGGAAGACGCGCGTGCGCGAGCTGTGGCGGATGTCGGCGGCAACGGCGTCGAGGCCGGCCTCGACGGCTCGCGCCAGCGACAAGCCCACGGACCCGACCTCGATGCCGAAGGCGCGGACCGCGACGGCGCCAGCGATGGGCTGGAACATGTCGGACCCAGGCTTGACGGCGTTGCGAGCGGCTACACGAGCCGTGCGACGGGCCGTCGTAGCGAGTGGCCACAGGATGCGCTTGCCGTCCGGCGCACGCGGGACCTCGACCGCGTCGCCACACGCGTAGACGCGACGCGCCGAGGTCCGCATCTGGTCGTCGACGGCGATCCCGCCCATCGGCCCCAGTCTGATGCCGGCCGCTTGCACCAGCTCCGTCCGGGGCTCGACGCCGATGCTGACGATGACCATCTGGCAGCCGATGAGCTCGCCCCGGTCGGTGCGGACGGCTCGGACGCGGCCGGCGTCGTCCGCCAGCAGGTCGGTGGCCCGCTCGGCGCGAACGGCCACGCCCGCCGCGTGGACCGCTTGCGTCATGAGGTCGCTCGCCTCACACGCCACGGTCGCGTTGAGCACGCGGCCCGAGGGGTCGAGGATGGAAGCCCGCACGCCCCGCTCGCGCATGGCCTCGGCCATCTCCACCCCGATGTAGCCACCGCCGACGACCACGACGTGGCGCACGGGCTCAGTCGCCAGCCACCGCTCGATGTGCTCGGTGTCGACGAGGTCGCGGACAGTAAAGACGCCGGCTGGCGGGTCGCCGGGCAGGGTGCGGGCGCGGGCGCCGGTGGCCAAAATGGCGCGGTCGAAGCGGACCTCGCGCGTGCTCCCGAAGTCGAGGGACTCGACGGTGAGCGAGCCCTTGGGGTCCAGCGCGGTGACGCGGTGGCGGATGTGGACCGTGATGCCCTTCTTCGCCGCCAGCGACTCGGGCGTGTACACCTCGAGGTCGTCGTCGACCACGCCGCCGATGCGGTACGGCATCTCGCAGGTGCCGACGGAGACGTGGGGGCCCTGCTCGAACAGGATTACCTCGGCGTCTGGGGCGCGGCGCTTGGCCTCGGCGGCGGCGGCGGGCCCGGCGGCCAGCCCGCCGATCACGGCGATCGTCATAAATGGTGGGGGTGCGAGGAGCCTAAGATGCCGACGGTCGGCCCTGTACGGCGGCGACTCTGGCCAGCGAGTCGGTAAGGGCATCGTGGGGCGCCGCCTCGGGATGGTCGTGCGAGCGCGGTTCGAGGTGGCTTGTCACAAGCACGCGGCTTTCCGGGAAGGCCGCCTGCTGGCGCGTTTCCACCTTCGTCGCCCGGTCGTGGGCCTCGACGAGGCGGAGGTCGTCGGGGAGCAACAGGTGCTGTTCGATCCACAAATGGTCGTTGACGCGGCGGTGGCGAACGTGGTGGGACCCGTCGATGAGCCCGTCCGCGCGGGCGCCGTCGAGCACGGACAGGATCGTGTCGGTGACCGCCGGGTCGGCCGTCTCCATCAGCCCCCCGTAGGCCTCGCGCATGAGCGCCCCGCTCGTCCACAGGATGTTGAGGCCCATGACGATGGCGACGACCGGGTCGAGCCAGAGCCAGCCGGTGACGTAGACCATCCCGACGCCGACCAACACGCCCAGGCTCGTCCACATGTCGGTGAGCACGTGGTGGCCATTCGAGACGAGCACGAGCGCGTTGGTGCGCCGGCCGACGCGAACGAGGGCAAGCCCCAGGACGAGGTTGATGACCGCCAGCACGGCGGTGATGAGCAGGCCGAGGCCGAGTTGCTGGAGCTGCGGCCCCTCGATCAGATCGATCACGGCCGTCCAGACGATGCCGATCGCCGCCAGCAGGATCAGCGCGCCCTCGATGCCCGAGGAGAAGTACGCGATTTTGCCGTGTCCGTACGGGTGCTGCGGGTCCGGAGGCTGGGCCGCGTACCACAGGCTAAACCCGACCATCGCCGTCGCCGCCAGGTGGACAACGGATTCGAGCGCGTCCGACAGGATCGCCGTCGAGCCCGTGAGCCGGTACGCCGCCAGCTTTCCGACCAGCATCACGACGGCGACCGCCAGGCTGGCGCCCATGGCGAGCCGCTGCTGGCGGGCCGCATCGGGGCCGTGGGAGTCGTCCGGAGCGGGAGCGTGCAACAGCATGGGCGGTCTGACCGAGCGCGCCGGTGCGAGTTTCCAGACGTCTCCCCCATCGACCCATGACGCTCGAACACGTCGGCATCGCCATCGCCAGCCCCTCCGATGCGGCGGCTCTGCAATCCCTGCTCGGGATCGCCCCGTACAAGTCCGAGGCGGTCGCGTCGGAGGGCGTGCGGACCGCCTTCTTCGGCGACGGCGGCGTCGCGGGCGCGGCGCCGAAGATGGAGCTGGTCGAGGCCACGTCGCCAGACTCGACGATCGCGACGTATGTCGAGAAGCGGGGCCCCGGCCTTCACCACCTCGCCTTCGAGGTCGACGCCCTCGACCGGCACGTCGAGCGCGCCCGCGCACTTGGGATCCGCGTGCTCGGCGAGCCCCGGCCGGGCGCCGACAGCAAGCGGATTGTGTTCCTGCACCCCAAAGACACGGGCGGCGTGCTGGTCGAACTGCTGGAGTCGGTCCGGCCTGAGCGTCGGTGGCAGGACGTCGCGTCGCCAGCAGGTCGAATCGCCGTGCAGGTCACCGGGCTCGCGGACGCCCCTCCCCTCGTGGTCTTCCACGCGGCGCTGGGCTCGACCGAGCTAGAGACCGACCGGCTGATCGCGGTGTGGGAACGGACGCACCGGGTCTACGGCGTGGATCTCCCGGGCCACGGGCGGAGCGGGGATCTTGACACCGCCTCGCCGGATTGGGATGACTATGTGTCGGCTGCAATAGCGGTCGTCGATCACTTCGGGCTGTCGGCCGCGCACGTGTTCGGCTTCTCGATGGGCGCGGGCGTCGCGCTCGCCCTGGCGCTCGCCCGGCCCGCGGCGGTCGGCCGGCTGGTGGTCCACGGGGCGAACGTGCAGTGGAGCGCCGCCGAGGTGGAAGCGATGACCTCGCCGATGGCGCCCGACAGGATCGAGCGCGACACGCCGTTCTGGGCGCGGCGACTCGCAGAGGTTCACGGCGCTCGGTGGCCCGGGCTGGTCGCCCAGATCGTGGCGTTCACCTCGGCCCTCCCCGACCGGTGGATGACAGACGCGGACCTCGCCGGTGTCGCCTGCCCGACCCTCGTCTCGGCCGGCGACGCGGATCGGTTTTTCGACGTGCGCCACGCCGTCGGCCTGTGGCGCGCGATCCCGGACGCCCGCCTCCGTGTCATTCCCGGCCTCGACCACCCGATCCAGGGCGTCGACGTGCCCACGTTCGCGGCGGACGTCGAGCGGTTTCTGCTCGGAGGCTAGCGGGCGGTCGCGTCAGGAGCCGGCCGGGTCGAAGGCCTCACCGAGCGCCATGCTCTCGCCGTCGAAGGTCCGGTAGTCGCACGTCAGCTCCTCGCCCGCGGCGATGTCGCGGTTGGCAACCGTGGTGTGCTCGGGCTCATCGCAGTTCGGGTTGTCCGAGTGGTTCATGAACTTGGCCGTGTCGCCGCAGAGCACGTACGTGCCGTCGTCGTCGAGGTAGCACCACTGGCGCAAGCGCGACTGGTACGGCTCGGGGAACGCCGCCAGTTCCTCAGGCGCCAGCCGCCAGTCGACCCCGTCGGTGAACTCCCAGATCCGCGTCCCCGCGGCGATGGGGGCGGCGGCGAACACGCCGATCCCGGCAATGGGGCTAGGGCCGAGACGGGTGGGAATCAGAAACATCGGAGGGGGGAGGCGAGGCGCGCGAACGTACGCCGCGCAGCGTCGCCGTCAACCCCTCCGGTCATGCAGATTCGTCCGCCCCGGCCCGCTCGAGGACGTACTGGAAGATGAGGGGCGCCACGATGGTCGCGTCGCTCTCGACCAGGAAGCTGGGCGTGTCGGTCGCCAGCTTGCCCCAGGTGATCTTCTCGTTCGGGACGGCGCCCGAGTACGACCCGTAGCTCGTGGTCGAGTCCGAGATCTGGCAGAAGTAGGCCCACAGAGGGGTCCGTCGGTCGAGGTCCTGCTCCAGCATGGGGACCACGCAGATCGGGAAGTCGCCCGCGATGCCGCCGCCGATCTGGAAGAACCCGATGCCCGGCCCTTCGGAGTTGGCGGTATACCAGTCGGCGAGCCACGTCATGAACTCGATCCCGTGCTTGACGGTGTGGGGGCTGGCGAGGTCGCCGTTGAGGACGTGCGAGGCGAAGATGTTGCCGGTCGTCGAGTCCTCCCAGCCGGGCGTGACGATGGGGAGGTCGCGCTCGGCGGCGGCGACGAGCCACGAGTCCTTCGGGTCGATCTGGTAGTGCTCCTCGAGCCGGCCCGACCGCAGGATCCGGTAGAGCACCTCGTGTGGGAAAAGCCGCCGGCCCTCGGCCTCCATCGCCCGCCACTCGTCGACGAGCGCCGCCTCGAGGCGGCGGAAGGCCTCCTCTTCGGGGATGCAGGTGTCCGTGACGCGGTTCATGCCGCGCTCCAGGAGCGCCTGCTCGTCGGCCGGCGTGAGGTCGCGCCAGTTGGGGATCCGCTCGTAGTGGTCGTGGGCGACCAGGTTGAACAGGTCCTCTTCGAGGTTCGCGCCGGTGCATGAGATGATGTCGACGTGCCCTGCGCGGATCATCTCAGCCAGGGAGAGGCCGAGTTCGGCCGTGCTCATGGCGCCAGCCATCGCCACGAGCATCTTCCCGCCGGCGTCGACATGGGCGCAGTAGCCCTCGGCGGCGTCGACGAGCGCGGCGGCGTTGAAGTGGCGGAAGTGGTGCCGGAGAAAGTCGGAGACGGGACGGGGGCTCATGGGGCGCGGGGTCGGGGCGCCGATCACGGCGCGGACGGGCCAGACGTTCCGGGCGGGCGCCGGAGATCGCCAGATTCAGGAAGGCTTGGCAAGAGTTCTGCGACCGAGTCCGGACCTTCGGTCGCGTTCGCCAGTGCGTACCGTCCTGCCCCCCGATCTCCATTGTCTGACGACCTCCCCATCCCCCCCGCTCCCACGGAGCCCGCCACGGAGCCCGAGGCATGGTCCATCGACGCCGCCGAGGACCTGTACCACATGGCCGCTTGGGGCGAGGGCTACTTCGGCGTCAACGCCAAGGGCCACGTCGTGGCCCGGCCCGACCCCCGGAGCGACGGGGAGATCGACCTCGCGGAGGTGATCGAGGAGGTCGTCGCGGGCGGGCTCCGGCTCCCCGCCGTCATCCGGTTCCAGGACCTGCTCGACACGCGCGTCCGGCTGCTCAACGAATCGTTCAGCGCCGCCATCTCCGAGTCGGGCTATGAGGGCTCGTACACCGGCGTGTACCCGGTAAAAGTGAACCAACTCCGCGAGGTGGTCGACGAGATCGTCGAGGCGGGGCGGCCGTACGGCTTCGGGATCGAGTGCGGCTCGAAGGCTGAGCTCGTGGCAACGCTCCCGCGGCTGGAGTCCGACGAGACGCTGTGCCTCGTCAACGGCTACAAGGACGAGGCGATGCTGCGGCTGATCCTGACGTTCCAGCGGCTCGGGCGGACCGTGCTCCCAGTCGTCGAGAAGATGACGGAGTTCGACCAGATCCTGGCGCTCAGCGAGTCGGCCGGGCAACCGGCGCAGTTGGGGATCCGCGTCAAGCTGGCGTCGGTGGCGCCCGGGCCGTGGACGAAGTCCGGCGGGAGCCTCTCGAAGTTCGGCGTCACGCTGCCCGAACTCGTCGAGGCGGCCGACCGGCTGCTGGCAGCGGGCCAGGCCGACGTGCTCCGGCTGCTCCACTTCCACCTCGGCAGCCAGATCGGCGACGTCGCCGCGCTGAAGGCGGCCGTCAAGGAGATCACCCGGATCTACGCCCACCTCGTCAAGCGCGGGCTCCCGCTGGAGTACCTCGACGTGGGCGGCGGGCTCGGCATCAACTACGACGCGCTCCCGCTGGGCGGCGGCCGCGGCGGCGTCGACTACTCGATGCAGGAGTACGCCAACGCCATCGTCTACGCCGTCCAGGAGATCTGCGACGCCGAGGGCGTGCCGCACCCGACGATCGTGAGCGAGAACGGCCGCGCCGTCACCGCCCACCACTCGGTGCTCGTCGTCGACGCGTTGGGGACGACGAGCAAGCCCTCCGTGCCCGACGGATTCGCGCTCGACGCCGAGGCCCACCCCATCGCCCGGGAGCTCGACGCGCTCCGCCGCGCGGCCCTCGAGGCGCCCGGCCTCGGGGAGTTGCTCGAGATCTACCACGACGCCGTCGAGGCCCGCCAGAAGGCCGAGGCGCTGTTCCAGTACGGCTACCTCGGGCTCGACCCGTTGGCGCTCGCCGAGCGGCTCTACTGGGCGACCTGCCGGGCGGTCCACGACCGCATGTCCGACGCTGGCCCCGGGTGGGTCCCGCCCGAGCTCGACGCGCTCGGCGACGCGCTGGCCGACCAGATGCTGTGCGACTTCTCCGTCTTCCAGTCGCTGATGGACCACTGGGCGCTGGGCCAGCGCTTCCCCATCGTCCCCATCGCGCGGCTCGATGAGGCGCCCACGCGACGGACCCGGCTCGTCGACATCACCTGCGACTCGGACGGCGAGGTGTCCCGGTTCGTCTCGCCGCACGGCAAGAAGAAGGCGCTGGAGGTCCACGCGCCCGACGGGCACCCCTACCGCCTCGGCCTCTTCCTGGTCGGCGCCTACCAAGACATCCTGGGCGACGCGCACAACCTGTTCGGCGGAGTCGCCGAGGCCCACGTGTACCTCGACGCCACGGAGCCCTCGGGCTACTTCGTCGAGGAGACGATCCCCGCGACGACGGTCGAGGAGATGCTCGCCCGCGTCCAGTACTTCCCCTCCGACCTCCAGACGCGTGTCCAGTCCCTGCTCCGCGAGAAGGCGCAGGCCGGGGTGATCCGCCCCAAGGAGGCGCAGGCGATCCTGACCGCCTACCGGGCGTTTTTTGCTCGGACCACCTACCTCGACCCCGCCTAGCCCATGCCCACGCCCGTCCGCCTCGGCCTCGTCCAGATGGCGATGTCGACCGACCCGGCTGTCAACCTCGCCCGTGCCGAGGCGCTCATCCGCGAGGCCGCCGCCGAGGGCGCCGGGGTGGTCTGCCTCCCCGAGCTGTTCCTCTCCCCGTACTTCTGCAAGACCGAGAGCACGGAGCCGTTCGCCTGGGCCGAGCCCGTGCCCGGGCCGACCACCGACGCGCTGGCCCCCCTGGCGGCCGACCTCGACGTGGCGATCGTCGCGAGCCTGTTCGAGAAGCGCGCCCGCGGCCTCTACCACAACACGGCGGCGGTCCTCGACGGTGCGCGCGGGTACCTCGGTAAGTACCGGAAGATGCACATCCCCGACGACCCGCTCTACTACGAGAAGTACTACTTCGCGCCGGGCGACCTCGGCTTCAAGAGCTGGGACACCTCCCAGGGCGACCTCGGCGTGCTCGTCTGCTGGGACCAGTGGTACCCCGAGGCGGCCCGCGCCACGGTGCTCGACGGCGCCGACGTGCTGTTCTACCCCACGGCCATCGGCTGGCACCCCGACGAGAAGGCCTCCCACGGGACGGCCCAGCGCGAGGCGTGGATCACGATGCAGCGCTCGCACGCCGTCGCCAACGGCGTCTACGTGGTGGCAGTCAACCGGACGGGCTTCGAGCCGGTCACGCTCGACGACCCCGACGCCGAGCGCGAGGGGCGCGGCATCGAGTTCTGGGGCTCCTCGTTCGTCGCCGGGCCGGACGGCCAGATCCTCGGCCAGCTCGGCGAGCAGGAAGAGGGCGTCCTCGTCGTCGAGGCCGACCTCGACGCCATCGACGAGCAACGCCACGGGTGGCCGTTCCTGCGCGACCGCCGCGTCGACGCTTACGGCTCGCTCGGCGAACGGTACGGGCGGTGAGGCTGGAACCGACCCCGGGTTCGCCGGCCGCGCGTGGCTACCGCCGCCGCGCCGAGTGGGCGCCCCACGCCTGCACGTGGCTTGTCTGGCCGCACTGCCCCGACACGTGGCCCGGGCTCGACCTCGACGCGACCATTGCCCCGGCTTACGTCGCCATGATCGACGCGCTCCGCACCGGCGAGGCCGTGCGCGTCGTTGTGCAGAGCGCGGACCACGCCGAGGCCGTGCGCCAGCGGCTGACGGAGGCCGGAATCGCGAGCGCCGTGGCCTCGGAGCTGGCGGAGGGGCCGGGCGAAGGCGGGGTCCACCTCCACGTCTGGCCCACCGACGACGAGTGGATCCGCGACTTCGGCGCGCTCGTCGTCGTCGATGGCGAGGGCAACCGGCTGGCGACGGACTGGGTGTTCAACGCCTGGGGCGGCAAGTACGACCGGACGGAGCAGAACAACACCGTCCCCGAAGCCATGGCCGCCGTCCACGGGCTGCCCCGGGTCCCGTTCGAGATCGTGTTCGAGGGCGGCTCGGTCGACGTCAACGGCGCCGGGCTGGCGATGACGACGGAGAGCTGCCTGCTGAACCCGAACCGGAACCCCGGCCTCTCCAAGGCCGACGTTGAGCAACGGTTGTTGGACGGGCTCGGCGTCACCGAGACGATCTGGCTCGGCGACGGCATCGCGGGCGACGACACGGACGGCCATGTCGACGACTTCGCCCGGTTCGTCGGCGAGCGGACAGTCGTTGTGGCGACCGAGCCGGACCCGACCGACGCCAACCACACTCCGCTGGCGCACGCCGCCGACCGACTCCGCGCGTGGCGCGGCCGCGACGGACGAGGGCTCGACGTCCACACGCTGCCGATGCCGCCGGCGCTCTGCCACGAGGGCGAGCGCCTGCCCGCCAGCTACGCCAACTTTCTGATCGGCAACGCGGCCGTGCTGATGCCAGCGTTCGGCGTCCCGCAGGACGACCACGCGGCGGACACGCTGGAACGGGTCACCGGACGGCCCGTCGCCCGGATTCCCGCCCGGCACCTCGTCTGGGGGCTCGGCGCCTGCCACTGCCTGAGCCAGGACGTCCCGGCCTAGCCCTCGTCTGCCCGAGCCCCTCGGAACCCCAGCGCCCGACACGCCCGGCCAACTCGCGCGACCTTGGGGCCATGACCCGCTTCCTCGCCCTCTCGCTCCTCGCCCTTGCGGCATGCGCCTCGCCCGAGGCGCCCCTCCCCTACAGCCAGCTCCACGGCGCCGCCCTCGACACCCGCCTGGACGGCGTACTCGACGACGGCCGGATCGCGCCCGACTGGGGCCTGACCGACTCGACGGCGACGCTGCCCGACACGCTCGACCTGGCCCGGATGTCGGCGCTCGACTGGACGCTGGCAGTCTCGACCTCCGACGCCGACACGCTTCAGGCCAACGTCGCGGGCTGGCTCACCGGCGCGCTGCTCTGCCCGCCCTGCCCGCCAGGCGCCGTGTGCGAGCCGTGCGGCGACGACATGCTGATCGTGTCCGCGGCCACGCCAACCGGCAGTGTCGACGTGTACGTCATGCTGCCCCAGCCTTGGTCTCCGGAGGACCTCCGTGTTGGCCGGTCCATCGTGGTCTCCGTCGCTCGCGAGGGTCGCCCCCCGCGCGCGCGGACACGACTCATCGGAGCGGGCTACTAAAAGCTGATCCGGACCCCGCCTGTAATCGGCGCGGTGGGCACGTCCCAGTTGGTGAGCTGGCCGGCGAGGTCGTTGCCCCGGCTCAGGATGGGCGCGATGATCGGCATCGACACGTCCGCCCCAAACACACGGAACCGGAGGTCGACCCCCGCCAGCACACCGCCCTTTGTGCATCGCGCTTGCGACCCTGCAGCGACCTCGTAGCCCGGCGTGGCACACGACGTGCCGTAGAGCCCCAGCGTCGGCGCCAGCGACAGGCTACCGACGATCGGGATGGGACGGCTCACCGTCGCCTGGGCCGTCCCCCGAAGCACTTGTAGGCCGAAGGTGTCCGCGGTCCCACGGGGGCCGATGTCCGAGAAGGTGGCCGTCGCCAGCAGGCGCGCGTCCAGCTCGAAGCCACCGACAACGCGGCGGCTGGTCCCGAGCGTAGGGCCGACAGTCAGAAAGGCCCCATCTCCATCTCTCGTGGTAAGGTCGCCCGTCAACAGGCGAAGCCCAACGTCAGACGAGGAGCCCAACCGCCAGCCGATGTCGCCGCCAGCCGTGAACGCGGTGCCCTGCGAGCTCTGATGAGTGATGCTGCCGAGGGGGCTGACGTAGAACGTGGACGAGTCCGAGAGGACCGGCTGGGCGAGGGCGGGAGCGGCACCCAAGACGAGTGCGACGACGAGGGCCAGGGAAAAGCGCATTGTAGCGTGAGGTGCGAGGGTTCTCACGGAACGAGAAGGGTGTCCCTCTCGTGCGTCACGACGTGACTTTTGGGGACACGGTCCGGCTGCGCGTCATGCCACGATCTGACACCCCACACTCGCGCACATGCACCCACCCCGCACCCGCCGCTGACGTGGGGTCGTCAGCGGCGGGAGCGACGTTGCCCGGTCGGCGTACGACGCCCGCCAGCCCCCCACCCATGACCGACGCGCTCGCCGACAAGCTCAAGCACCTGCCGACCTCGCCCGGGGTGTACCAACACAAGGACGCCGATGGGAAGGTCCTCTACGTGGGCAAGGCCAAGAACCTGCGCGCACGGGTGCGGAGCTACTTCCAGGAGGGACGGCCCAAGGAGGCCAAGACCCAGGCGCTCGTTCGCAAGATCGTGGACGTCGAGGTCATCGTCACCGACACCGAGTCGGAGTCGCTGCTGCTAGAGGACAACCTCATCAAGCAGCTCAAGCCGCGGTACAACGTCCTGCTGAAGGACGACAAGACGTACCCGTACATCTGCATCAAGAACGAGCGCTTCCCGCGCGTCTTCCCGACCCGCAAGGTCCGCCGCGACGGCTCGCTGTATTTCGGGCCGTACACGGACGGGAAGGCGATGAAGCTGATGCTGAAGACGATCAAGAGCCTGTTCAAGCTCCGGTCGTGCTCGCTCCATCTGAACCAGGCGGCCATCGAGGCCGGCAAGTTTCAGCCCTGCCTCGACTACCACATCCAGAAGTGCGCCGCGCCGTGCGTGGGGTATGAGACGCAGGCGCACTACGACGCGTCGATCGATCAAATCAAGACACTGCTCAATGGCAAGACGGGTGAGCTGCTGGAGTTGCTCCGCCACGAGATGGGACGGCTCGCGGCCGAGAAGAAGTTCGAGGAAGCGGCCGAGTACCGCGACCGCGTCCGCGCCATCGAGACGTACGCTCAGAAGCAGAAGGTGGTGACCGACCCGGACGTGGACCGCGACCTGTTCGCCGTCACCGTCGATCGAGAGGCCGACGCGGGCGTGGGCGTGCTGTTCAAGGTGCGCGAGGGCAAGATCATCGGTCGCCAGCACAAGGTGCTCCGCGGCATCGAGGGCGTCGAGGATGCCGAGCTGCTGCAGCGACTGGTCGAGGCCTACTATGCCGAGGCGCTGTTCACGCCCAACGAGGTGTTTCTTGCGGGACCGCTCGAGGACCCCGGCGCGCTCGAAGAGCTGCTGCGCGAGAAGAAGGGCCGCCGCGTCGAGGTCCGCACGCCTCAGCGCGGCGAGAAGGTCGACCTGATGAACATGGTTGAGGCAAATGCTCGGCTGCTGTTGGGTGAGTGGAAGCTGGAGCAGGACAAGCGCGAGGAAGACCGCATCCCACGCTCCGTCCTGAGCCTGGAGCGTGATCTCCGCCTTAAGAAGCCGCCGCGCCGCATCGAGTGCTTCGACATCTCGCACCTCGGGGGCACGGGGACCGTCGCCAGCTGCGTCGTCTTTCAAGACGGCAAGCCCCGCAAGTCCGACTACCGGACGTACAAGATCCGGACGGTCGAGGACGGCAAGCCCGACGACTTCCAGTCGATGCGCGAGGTCGTCGAACGCCGGTATGCACGCCTGTTGGCGGAGAACGGGCCGTGGCCGGACCTCGTGATTATCGACGGGGGCAAAGGGCAGCTCTCGTCGGCCGTCGAGTCGCTGCGCCGCGTCGACGTGTACGGCAAGTTTCCGGTGGTCGGGCTGGCGAAGCGGCTGGAAGAGGTGTTCGTGCCGGGCAGCTCCGAGTCGACGATCATCCCGCGCACGTCGTCGTCGCTGCGGCTGATCCAGCGGGTCCGCGACGAGGCCCACCGGTTTGCCGTGACGGCACAGCGCAAGCAGCGGACCATCAAAGATCTGCGGAGCGAGCTCCTCGACATCCCCGGCGTCGGGGCCAAGACGGCAAAGAAGCTGCTCACCGACATCGGGAGCGTGAAGGCCGTCAAGTCGGCGACCGAGGCGGAGCTGACGGCGCTCGTGGGGCCGTCGGTGGCCGGAAAGATCCGGGCCCACTACGACGCGCCAGGGGCGACGGACGCGGCCGAACGGGACGGCGTTTAGCCAGGCGACTGGGAACCCAGCCGTCCCGACGGCTCGCCCCAGCACTGTCTCAAAGGACACCCGGCACGGTCTTGTCTGGCATCGGTTGCGAACGCCCACCCCTCGTATGCGCCGCCGCCTCGCCCTCGCCGCCCTCGTCCTCGACGGGATCTGTGCCCTCGCCGCCCCGGTGGTGCTGGCCCAGTCCGAGAGCGACGGCCGCTACGTGGCGGTCGCCGGCGCGTGCGTCGAGCGGATCGAGACCCTGGAGTCCGGTCCCGACACCCTGGGCGGACGCCTCGTCGACGACGCGCTCTGCCGCTAGCGGCCGGGCCGGCGTCCCGCGGACGCCTCGCTGCGTGGACGCCGATGAGGGGCTGCCCCCGAATGGTCCCCGCGCCGCGCAGACGCTTGCGCCGCCCGCCGGGCGCGGCGACCTTCCCGGACCCGCCACGCCGATGCTCAACTACATCTGGGCCGGGCTCATCATCGTGAGCCTGGTCTTCGCCCTCGCCGCCGACACCTCCGACATTGTCGGGGACACGTACCGCAACGGCGAGCCGCTCCCGGTCGAGCTCCGCTTCGACCGGCCGTTCGACGCCGAGGCCGCCCGCCAGCCCGTGACGGTCGTTCTCGACTCGACCGCCTTCCGCGCCTTCTATGGCGCCGAGGGGACGCCCGAGGCTGGGTACCCCGCCACCTTCCGCACGACGGCCGACGGGACCCCGGAGATCCGCCTTGACGACGCCGACGCGCCGCTCCCGGCCCCGCTCGACGTGATCCGCGACGCAACGAACCCCCGCGACCAGATCCTCCAGGGGACGCTGGCGAACGTCCGGATCCAGCAGTCAGGGACCGGGGCGACCGCGACGGCCGGCCTCGTGTTCGCGCCCGTCCGCTTCGTCAAGCTCAACGCCATCACGACGGCGGCCGTCGACTTTGCCGAGATCGCCATCACCATTGCCATCGGGCTGATCGGCGTGCTCGTGCTGTTCCTCGGGCTGAGCCGGATCGCCGAGGACGCGGGCATCATCTATGGACTCGTCAAGCTGGTGCGGCCCGTGCTCGGACCGCTCTTCCCGGACATCCCCAAGGACCACCCGGCGATGGGGATGATCGCGCTCAACCTGGCCGCGAACGTGTTCGGGCTGGGCAATGCCGCGACGCCGTTCGGCATCAAGGCGATGGAGGAGCTACAGACCCTTAACCCCGACCCCGAGACCGCGACGGACTCGATGGCGATGCTGCTGGCGATGAACACGGCCAGCGTCCAACTCATCCCGCCGATCACGCTGATCGCGATCCTAGGCGTCGAGACGAACAACGTCTACTTCCCCATCCTGTTCACCACGATCGGGTCGCTGATCGTGGCGATCACATCCGCGAAGCTCCTCTCGAAGCTCCCCCGCTTCCGGGCCTCGAACCCGCTCACGAACCCGGCGCCGGCGGCCGAGCCCGAGGCCTAGATGGACGTCTTCCGCGAGATCATCAGCGTCGTCTCCGTCTTCGTCCTGCCGGCGATGATCGTGGGAATCCCCTTGTACGGGCTGTTCAAGCGCGTCCCCGTGTACGAGTCGTTCGTCGAAGGTGGCAAAGAAGGGTTCGGTCTGGCGGTCCGGATCATGCCGTACCTCGTCGCCATCCTGTTCGCCATCGGCATGTTCCGGGCGTCGGGCGCGATGGAGTGGCTGGCGGGCGCGCTGTCGCCGGTGCTGGCGCTGATCGGGATGCCGGCCGAGGTGCTCCCGATGGCGATCGTCCGCCCGCTCACCGGCTCCGGCTCGGTCGCCATCGTGGCGGACCTCGCCGCCCAGCACGGCGAGCAGTCGCTCATCACCCGGATGGCGGCGACCATGTTCGGGTCGACCGAGACGACGTTCTACGTGATCGCGGTCTACTTCGGGGCGGTCGGCGTCAGCAAGACGCGGCACGCGCTCCCCGCCGGCCTCATCGCCGACGCCGCGGCCATGCTGTTTGCGGTCTGGATGTGCCTGTGGTTCTTCGGATGACCGACCGGTCGCCGAGAGGCGGCTGACGACTCACGCCGTCGCCAGCGCCGCGTCGAGGGCCTGGAGGTGGAGCCGGACCTGCGTCGCGGTGTCGGGGCACGTGATCCCGTAGCGCTCGACGACATCGCCGAGGTCGTCGCCCCCGGCGGCCCGCTCGATCAGGGCGGGCATCTCTTCGCGGAACGCGAGCAGCGCCTCGGGGACGCCTGCCTGGCCCGGCCGGTGGGCGAGCCGGAACAGCGGAAGCTCCGTCACCACGCACAGCGGGGACTCGCTGGCGGGAGCCGTCGTCAGCGCCTGCTCCATCGATGAGCGACGGAAGCGGTCGGCGGTCTCGGGGTCGCCCGCGTCGAGGAAGTGCTGACGCATGGCCGCGCCCTCCGGCGTGCTCCAGAAGCCGGGGCCACCGTACCGGAAGCCCTTGTCGCCTCCACGGTCGTGGTCGTAGAGCGGCAGCCCGGCGTGGCGGGCAGCGTCGACGAACGCTGCGCGCAACAGAACGTCGCGGTCCGTCCCCAGCCAGCGGCGCTCGATAAGCAGCAACGCGCCCTCCGAGACGGCCATGCCGTGCAGGCTGGCGTGCAGGGCGACCGGCGGGCCGCCGAACAGGAAGTCGCTAGCCGCGTGGTTTTCCGTGCGGAGATCCGGATACCCGAACTCGAGGTCGCGCCCCGGGGCCTCGCGGCGGCGTCCGCGCAGAAAGTGGCCCAGAGCCGCGGCCGGGTCGCTGGCGTCGAACCACTCGATCCACGGGCGATTCTGGGCCTCGCCGTCGGGGTTGAGGTGGGGTACGATGCGTAGGGTCCACTGCTCGAACAGGGTCTGGAGCCCACCGTCGGCGGCACCCCAGTCTCGGGCCGCCAGCCCTTCCAAGATGAGCGTGCGCAGCGTCTCCGGCCCGACGGGCTCGTCGGCGTGCGCGCCGGCGACGAGGGTCGCGAGCCGAGGGCCGTAGCCCAGCGTGACCCCGGCGATCGGTCGGCCGGCCTCGCTCTCCCCGATGGTCTCGAAGGCCGCGACATCCGGGTTCTGCTCGCATGCGGACCGCAGGTCGCCGAACACCTCCTCAGAGGTCCGAAAGCGGAGGTCGGACAGGTCGAGGCTGGCGAGGGTCACAAGGGGTTGGGATGTGGGCGCGAGCCGCTAGGCGTCCTGTGCGACCTCGCCCCAGGCCGCCGCACACCGCTGCGCCCAGCCGACCGCGCCTGCGATGTCCTCCGCGCTCGGCCCGCCGTCGATGTCGTGCAGGGGCACGATCTCGCGTGCCCCGGACGTCGCCAGCAAGTCGATCAGCTTAAAGGCCGCGGTCTGGTAGAAGGGGTCGTAATCCCGGTCGCCCAGGCCGCAGACGGAGAAGCCGGCGCCCGTTAGATCCGGGCGAACCGCCTCCAGCGCCTCTGCAAAGTCGACGGCGTTGTCAGGGAAGGTGCCCTCGCTCCACGTACAGACCACGGCCAGAATCTGGCGGTACTCCTCGAGCGCCTCGGGGTACGCCTCGGCCATGTCGAGCAGGTGCACGGCGAACCCGAGGTCGCCGAGCGCATCGGCGACGGCGTCGGCCACGCGTTCAGAGTTGCCGGTCTGCGTGCCGACGAGCACGAGCACGTCCGGGTCAGCAGCTTCGAGGTTGAGCACGAGGGGTACGAGAGCGGGGCTCAGGATCTGCGAGAGGCGGCCTCTTGCAAACCCTGAGCCCCGACATTGATCCGGCGAGGGCGCCTAGCCCTGCGGGTTGAGGAGCAGGTCGATGCGGGCGGCGAGGTCCATCAGGTGGAACCGGTCCGTCCGCTCGTCGGCCGCCGCGTAGCGCGGGAGCGCGCGGGCGAGGGCGTCCTGAAGCATGACCAACCCGCCGCGTGCCATCGGCTGCACGTCCGAGCGGGCGCCGTCCTGCGGCCGGTAGCCATAGGCCTCGCCGACGAACGCCTCGGGAATGTTGTAGCCGCCGCCGGCCATCAGCTCGCCCAAGCGGTCGACGTAGGCCCGCTGGAGTGCGCGGCGAGCGGGGTCGATGCCGGCGCCGCTGGCGATCTCTGCGAAGAGGCCGCCCTGCACGTCGTCCATCATCTCCGTGACCGGGTAGGCGTCGGGCGAAAGCCACTCGGCCTCCGCGAGCCGGCCGATGCGGACGGGGTCGAGCAGGCGGTTGAGCGCGCTTTCCTGGAGCTGCTGGATCTGAGTCGCCGTGCCCGCCGGGCGGATCCGGCTCAGCAAGTCCGTGTCGAGCAACCACTCGGGCGTCGTGAACCCGTCCTCGATCAGGAAGGCGACGGCCGCGCGCTGGCGGTCGGCGTCGAGCGGCGTGTAGACCGCACCCGCCTCCTCAGTCGTCTTGGGGTCGATGGCGACGCCGCCGACCTGTCGGGCGACGTGGCCGAGGTAGCGGCCCCACTGGCCGATGACCTGGCCGTAGAGCTCGTCGAGGTTCTCGTACAGCTCGCCGTCTTCGGTCGTCCACTCGATCAGATTGGGGACGATCCGCTTGAGGTTCGCCAGACCGAGCTGGCTCGCGTAGACGGCGTCGTCGCCCAGGTCCTCAGACTGCGAGCGCGGGTCGACCGGGTCGAACGTCTGGGCGCCGTACCGGAGCGCCGGGTCGTCGCGGACCTCCGCGAGCATGGCCTGGAGCCGGCCGCGCTCCTCCTCCTCCGTCTCGGCGTCCGGGAAGTAGGTGTAGCCCCACTTCACGGCCCAGATGTCGTACTCGCCCACGCGGGGCATCAGCTGGACGACGCCGTCGCCCGGCTGGGCGATGTAGTTGAACCGGGCGTAGTCCATGATCGACGGGGCCGTGCCGTGCTCGGCCGTGAACGTCGGGGACCGCAAGCTGTCGACCGGATAGGCCGTCGACGAGATCCAGTTGTGCGGGAGCCCCAACGTGTGGCCGACCTCGTGCGCGGAGACGAACCGGACCAGCTCGCCCATCACTTCCTGACGGAACTTGGGCCGCTGGGCGTCGGGGTTGACGGCGGCGGTCTGGACGAAGTACCAGTTCCGCAGGAGGTTCATCACGTTGTGGTACCACCCGATGTCGGACTCCAGGATCTGGCCGGAGCGGGGGTCATGGACGTGCGGGCCGTAGGCGTTCTGTGTGTCGCTCGGGAAGTAGCGGATGACCGAGAAGCGGGCGTCCTCCGGGCTCCAGTCCGGGTCGTCGGTCGGCGGGTCGGCGGCACGGATGGCGTTGCGGAAGCCGGCGGCCTCGAAGGCCACGTTCCAGTCCTCGACGCCCTGCTTGAGCGGCTCGCGCCACTCCTCGGGCGTGGCCGGGTCGATGTAGTAGACGATCGGGTCGACGGGCTCGACGAGCTCGCCGCGCGCGTACGCCTCCGGGTCGCTCGGGACCAGCTTCCACCGCGTGATCCAGCGGCGCTGCTCGGCGCGCTGGGCGTCGAGGCCGTAGTCGGTCTGCTGGATCGAGAAGAAGCCGACGCGGGGGTCGTAGCGGCGCGGCCGCATCCGTTCCTCGGGGAGCATCACCATCGAGTGTGCCATCTCGACCGAGAGCGTGCCCGTCGAGCTGTTCTCGGGCGCCTCGCTCGCGCTGTACGTCAGCACAGAGCGGACCTCGACGTTGCGCGGGAAAGCACTGGCGCGGGCGAGGAAGGACCGCTCCTTGTCGAGGCTCTTCACCTTGAACTCCTCGCGGGCGCCGCTCGGCAACCCGAAGACCGGCGTGTCGCCGGTGAACGTGTCCGTCACGTCGACGACCACGGCCGTCGAGTCGAGGTTCTCGGCCTCGATCTTGAGCCGGGCGATGATGGGCTCGAACTGGGCGTCGCGGACGGCCCGGGCGATCGGCAGGTCCGGGTCGGCGACGGAGCTGTAGCGGACGGTCCGGAGCAGGACGTGGTCGCCCTGGCGCTCCCAGCGGACGGCCTGCGTGTTGACCTTGGCCCCGCCGTACTGGTACCCCTCCGTCGTCCGTGCCAGCCGGCTGACGACGAGCATCTCGACGCCAAGCAGATCGTTCGGGATCTCAAAGAGGAGCTTGGCGCCGTCCTCTTCAAGGTGGACGTCGAACATCCCCTCATCGGTCACGGCGTCTTCGGTGACGACCTTCGCGTAGCCCGAGTCGGCGGCGGCCTCGTCGGGGTCGGCCGGCGTGATCGTCGGTGTGAGGGTGGAGCAACCGGCGGCAAGGAGCGCCAGCAGGAGAAGCAAGCGGGGCATGGGCGTGGGCGGGGTGAGCGAAGGGCTAACGGGCGACGGCGCTGCGAACGGCGATGAGCCGGTCGGTAAAGCGCTGGGGATCAGCGAGGTAGACGAAGGCGGTAAAGACGGACGGCGTTCCCAGACCGGGCGTCTGGGTGGTCGGGCCGTCGTAGCCGTAGACGTAGCGGCCCTGCTTCAGCAGCAGCGTGGCGACGTACCGGCCCTGGGCCTCGACCCATTCCATCTCGGCGTCCGGCCGCGGCTTCCACCCGTTGAAGGGGCCGACCACGAAGACGCGGCGCGGCGACTGGCGGCTGTTCGGCGGGACATACTGGAACGTGGTGGCAACGTACTGCCCGTCGGTGTCGGCGCGGCCCACGTCGCGGTAGGCGGTCTCGATAAGTGGGATCGACGCGAGTGTGGGCTGGCGGACGTCGCCGCCGAACTCCTCGTAGTCGAGGTCGAGGAGGGCCGTCGGGGGGCGGGCCGCGCGGTCGACCTCCAGCACGTCGGAGTTGGTACCGAGGAAGCCGAGGTCCAGCTCGAAGAGCGCCTCCTGCTCAGCGAAGGCCCGGTCGCGGGGGAGGTAGAACTGGTAGAGCGCGAGGTCGACCAGTGAGGGCTCCGGCGCGCAGCGGAGCTGGTCGGTCCGCCCGTTGCGGCCAAAGCAGACGGTGAACATGGACCCGTCGAACTCGGAGAGCCTGGCGTCCGGGCGGAGCCGCGCGGCGGGCTGGACGGCAAAGCCCACCGAGCCGCCTTGTACCGTCGAACCGAACGCGAGCTGCACGTCGGCCAGCTCCTCACTGACGTAAAACGGGATCTCGAACAGCCGGGCCCCGGCGGTGGTGCTGACGACCGCCCGGAAGTTGCCGGAGATCTTGAACCCGATCTGCCGGTTCGGAAAATCGTAGGTGTAGTGGACGTAGGGCACCGTCGCCGAGGTCGTCGACCGCTCATAGAGCAGGATTCGATCGGACTCGAAGCTGGTGAGAAACTCGCTCGGCAGCAGCTCGGAGCGGCCCGTCCGCGAGGCGTGCTCGAAGCTGATTTCAAGGGGCTGCCCGATCTCCTCCCCGACGAGATCGAATTCCAGCCGCAGCTGGTCTCGGCCCCGTAAGGTGATCACAGGCAGCGAGGCCTCGTCGCCGACCGCGTGGAGTTGGAGCGCGCCGACCCGGGCGTCGGCCACGACGAGCTCGCCGGGCCGGGCCGGGGGGGTGTCCGGGGCGGTGTCGTAGGCCTCCTCAGGGATCACGCAGGCCGCCAGCAGCGCGAGGGCGGCGAGCGGGAGGGCACGGAACGAGGGCATCGGCGGCGGTCGGGGGCGCCGCGAAGATAGACGGATCCGGCGCCTGAATCCGGTGCCATTCTCCGCGCCGTCGAAGGTCGCGCGCGAGGGGCGCCCAGCTCCGGGGGCCGCCCGCCTCGAAGGCGAGCGCCAGCCCATCGAGCGCCGCGTCCGCCACATCGATCCTCCCGACGCGGAGCGCGGCGACCGCCTGCAGGTATCGGATCACTCGGCCGCCTTCGCCCTCGCCGGGACACAGCTGCCGGGCGACGGCCCACGCCCGGTCAGGCGCGTCGGCCGCCAGCAGCCGGAGCAGTGCCAGCACGGGCGCCTCGCGAACCAGCCGGGCGTCGACCGAATCTGGCGGCGACGCAAGCCACAGGCGGAGCGTCCCGGCCGGGAGCTGGGCCCGCTCGGCGAGCACCAGCCTTCCGAGCGCGTCGACGGGCGCGAGCGAGTCGGAGGCGGCTCGGTACGGCGCGGCGGCGGGGCGCCCCGCAAGGCGGAGCACGTCGGCGAGGTGGGCCAGGCTGGCAGCGTCGGGGATGCTGTCGGCGAGCGCCCGGGCGCGAGCGAGGTCGAGGGCGCGGACCGAACCACCCAGCGCCAGCCGAGCGGCCAGCGACCCGCGCACGGCCCCCAGAGCGAACGGCTCGACGTCGGCGGCGTCGAAGAATCGCTCTGCGGAGAGGGCGAACGCGCCCGCTTCGAAGGCCTCTCCAGCCTCGCGTGCCAGCCAGACGTGGCGGGGCGTGTGGTGCGGGCACCGGACCTCGAACAGCGACGGCCGTGAGAAGAGCCACCGCGCGACGGCGACGGCCTCCGGGTCGACCGGCTGGCGCGCGAGGTCGGCCGCCCAGGCGTCCGCGAGCGCCGCGAGCGGGCGGCCGAACGCGGGCGCGAACCGCCCCGTCCGATAGGCGGCCTGAACGGGGCCCGGTCCGTAGGTGTCGAGCAGCCAGCGCACGAACGCGCCGTTCGCGGTGTAGGCGATCCCCGCTCGCGCGGTCCAGAACCCGCCCGGCGACATCGTCTGGACGACCGCCTGCGCCGGGTCGCCGAGCACGCCGCCGTCGGCACGGACGAGCGCGCCCGCGTCGGGCAGGCCGTCCGGCGGCTCCAGCGCGACGGCCAGCCCTTCGACGAGTCCGATCGCGGGCGAGGCGCGGACCCCAGGCATCCCGAACTCGCGCGCCAGCACGTGGACCAGCTCGTGCCCCAGCGACCGCTCCGCCTCGTCCGCCAGCATGTGGACTTGTGGCGTCGGCAGCCACACCGGCACGACACTCGTGTACCGCGACCCAACGAGCGCCGCCTTGGTGTCGGCGTCGGGGTACAGGTACACGTCGACAGGACCTGACGGGGCGACGCCCAGCGCCTCCGAGAGCGTGTCGAACCGGAACCGCGCCTCGGCCGCCAGCCGGCGCCGCGCCGCGGGCGAGGACTCCGGGGCGAGATGCAGCACGACGGGACCGGCATCGACCGTGACGGAGAGAACACGTCGGAGCTGGCGCTCGGACTGCACGATGCCGAGGGGGGCGGCGGCCAGATACGAGACGCCCAGGGTTGCCAGCGCGACCGCACCGAAGACCGTCGCCTGGCGCCCTCTCCTCCGCCCCCACGCCCCGAGCGTCGCTAGCGACATGGCCCACAGCAGCGTCTGGGCCTTCGCCGCAAACAGCCCGGGCCGGATCGCCAGCTCGGCGTCGTAGATCGGCCCGAGGACACCGCCGAAGACGTGGCTGTAGGTAAATAACTGAGGGTGCCACCCCAGGTCGTAGACGACGCCCGCCAGCGCGACGGCCAGCACGGTGATCGCACCCGTCACGCGCGGTCCCCGGAGACCGAGGCCGACGACCGCCGAGGCGACCCCGAGCCCGAACAGCACACTCGGCGGCACCAGCACCGCGAACAGGCCGGCACCCGTCAGAACTGCGCAGTTCGGCCGCCACAGCAGCGACAGCGACAGCAGCGCAAAGGGAAGGACGAGTGCGCCGAGGTGAGCGCGCGCGACGGTCGCCGGCGGGACGCCGCGACGCAGCGGACCCACGGCCCCGACCGCCGCCGCCAGGCAGCCCACGGCCGCGATGACGGCGGACGACTCGGCGTGGAGCACCCCGAACACGGGGACCGGCCACATCGCCACGCAGACTGCCCCGGTCGCCAGCGCTGGGGCTCGGGCCAGGGCGAACGTCGAGTCGGGCCGGAGGGTCATCGCGTGCCCGGAGTGTCGCTAGAGAAGCGCCAGCGTCAGCCCGACGCTCAGCGTCTCCCGAAGCTGCACGTCCTGGCTCACGTCGGCGTCGTACAGCGCGTCGGCCGCGAGTCGGACGTTGAGGAAGTCGTTGACCGTGAGCAGGAGCGCGTTCTCGAAGAGCACGTCCGGCGCCTCGTCGAACCCGCTGAAGCTTTCGAAGGCGGTCAGGCTCGACCGCAGCGTCACGTTCTCCATCACCTGGCGATCGATCGAGATGGCGGCGTCGAGCCCCGCCTCCACGCGGACCGCTTCGTCGAGGGCGTTGCCGAACACGGGCCGGAAGCGCTCAATGGTCACGACGGTCTCTTTGAGCCCGAGCCCAAGCCGGCCGACGACCCCTTGGGCCGGGCGGTACGCCGCGCCAATCGTTTGGCCGAGCACGAGGGGCGCCAGCGGGCCGGACACCTGCAGCGGTTCACCGGGGACGATCACCAGCGACGGGTACTCGCCCACTTCAGGCGAGTAGTCGTAGCCCGGTGCGAACTGGGTCCGCGCCGAGAACCCGAGGGCCGGCCGCAGCGCCTTCGAGGTCTTCAACTCCGCCGCCAGCTCGTACCGCGCCACGTCGACGGCCTTGCGCATCTCCAGCGTGTCCTGCCGGAGCACGCCGTAGGCCAGGCGCAGCGACTGGGCCGTGAACACCCGTCCGACGACGCGGTCGAAGGTGCCGTCGACGGAAGCCGTGGCCGCGAGCGCGTCGACGCCGCCCTCCTGCCAGTTCGAGAACGACGACTGGTTGCCGGCGAGCGTCGCCACCAGCGACGAGCGCCAGCCGTCGGCCGCGGCCAGCGTGTCGGCTTCCTGGGCGAGCACGGCGGGCGCCAGCAAAACGGCGAGAACGAGCGAAACGAGGCGCATCAGAAACGGAGGGGGTACAAAAAAGGGGCCGCGCCACTACGTGACGCGGCCCCACAGTCGGCGAACGCGACTACGCGTTCTTCTTGTCCTGGACGTCCGAGCGGATGTCCTGAGCGAGCTGCTTGAGCTCCTGCATGCCCTTCCGGACACGGGTGCCGGCGGCCTTGTTGCCCTTGTCGTAGAACTTGCTGAAGTCGTCCTCGAGGGAGTTGACGTGGTCCTGGAGCTTGCTGTACATGCTGGCCATGATCAAGAGGGGGGTTGGGGAAAATGGGTCGCGGGCGCGGCCGAGAATCGGCCTCTGAAGCTCGCTAGGGCCGTCAACATACCGACGCCGGGCGCCAGTGGTCAAGCGGAGGCGCCGATTTTGGCGCGTATGGGGCGGTCGGGCCGCACCGACCGCCCTCTCAGGTGCCTGTGAGCACGAGGCTTGGCCCCCCGGCGACGCGCAGGGTCGCTCGTGGCCCGACGGCCACTGATCCGCCGCTCGCCGCCCGTCGGACAGCCGCCGCATCCGGGAACGCGGCCGCGTGCGCGCTGACGTCGCCCTCCCCGGCAATCGACCGCGTCGCGAGGGCCACGAGGGGCACGTCCAGCGCCCGGGCCAGCGCCCCGGCGACCGCCGCCGCGTCGACCTCCCGGACCGGCGCCCCCGCAAGCGCGGCGACTACGGCGACCACGCCGTGCCCGACCGTCGCGCCGAGCCAGCCCACGTTCCCTGCCTCGATTCCGTTCTCGCTCGTGCGGATCAGCCCCCGGTCCGCCCCCGTCGCGCGGATGCTGGCGACGCCCGCCTCGTTGAGCTCGGCGGCGACCTGGCGGTTGAGCTCGCGCGTAGCTCGCTCGACGGCCGCTCGCGCGTCGTCGCTGTCCGTGGCCCATACGCCGTCGGAGGCCGTGGGCAGGATCCCCATCGACTCCAGCGCCCGCTCGCCCCGCTCGCCGCTGCCATGGACGAGGACGAGCCCCTCCCCTCGCGCGGCGAGGTCGCGAGCCAGGCCCGGCAGGAAAAGCGGGTCGCCAAGGAAGTAGGGGTCGAGAAAGAGAACCATCAGAGGCGAGGGTGGGGAACGCCCTGAACGTCGGGCTCCGGGCGAGGTGCCGGGGCCCGAACTCCGGACTTTCACTCAACGTTGAAAACCGGACACGGGCTCGCCGGTGCGGGGCGCTCGGCTCACTTCTCCCCCACCCCTCACGCCCCGGCGCCCCGCCATGACTCTCCGTTCTGCCCTCCTCCTCGCCCTCCTCGCCCCGACCCTGGTCGCCTGCGACACCACCGACGAGGACCTCGCCTCGATCACCGCCACCGTCGCCGCCGACGCCCAGCTCTCGACGTTGGAAGCGGCAGTGATCGAGGCGGGCCTCGCCACCACGCTCGACGGCGACGGCCCGTTCACAGTCTTCGCCCCCACCGACGACGCCTTCGCGTCCGCGCTCGAAGCCCTGGACCTCACGGCCGCGGAGCTCCTCGGCCGCGACGACCTGGGCGCCATCTTGCAGCTCCACGTCCTCGCCGGCGCCTTCAACGCCAGCGACTTCTCGGTCGGCCAGACCGTCACCACGCTCAACGGCCAGACGCTGACCGTCGTCAGCGCCTCGGGCGGCCTCGGGCTCGACACGGAGGACGAGGGCTCGGCCGCAAACGCCGTGATCCTCGCCACCGACATCGAGGCCTCGAACGGCGTCGTGCACACGATCGGCAGCGTACTGCTCCCGGCGAGCAACTAATTCCGCTTGCGGAATGCCGACTGCGGCGCGGTCCCCTTCGGGGTGCCGCGCCGTTTTTCGTTTAGGGGCGTGCGGCGGCCGCCTCTCCCCTTTCGCCGACGCTCTGCGGAAAGCCCCCGCCGAGTTCTCCACATCCGTTGCACAGACCGGCGGCGCCCGCCATCTTCCCAGGCCCCCCGCGACGCGCCTCCGATGCCCGAGTTCTGCCACCTCCATTGCCACACGCAGTACTCGCTCCTCGATGGGGCCGCGCGCATCGACAAGCTGATCGGCCGCGCGGCCGAGTTGGGCCACCCCGCCGTCGCCATCACCGACCACGGGAATCTCCACGGCGTCCCGGAGTTCTACACCAAGGCCCGCAAGGCGGGTGTGCAGCCCATCATCGGGTGCGAGTTCTACGTCACGCCGTCCGGCATGGACGACACCTCCGACCGCACGCGGTACCACCAGGTGCTGCTGGCGAAAAACCTGGAGGGGTACCAGAACCTCATCAAGCTCTCGTCGATGAGCTACACCGACGGGTTCTACTACAAGCCGCGGATCGACCGGGAGACGCTCAAGAAGCACTCCGGCGGGCTCGTCGCCACGACGTGCTGCCTGCAGGGCGAGGTCCTGCAGACGATCCTCAAAAAAGGCGAGGACGAGGGGCGCAAGGTGTTCGAGGAGTACCTCGCCATCTTCGGCGACGACTACTACATCGAGGTCCAGGACCACGCGATCCCCGACCAGCGGACGTGCAACGCGGTGCTCGCGCGGTGGGCCGAGGAGTACAACGTCAAAGTCGTCGCCACGAACGACGTGCACTACGTCCACCAGGCTGACGCCGAGGCCCAAGATGTTCTGCTCTGCCTCCAGACTGGCAAGGACCTCCACGACCCGAACCGGATGCGGTTCGAGAACGACCAGTTCTACCTCAAGTCGGCCGACGAGATGCGGCTCGCGTTCGGGCCCGGCCTGCGCGACGGCGTGTTTTCGAACGCCGCCGCCGTCGACGCGGCGCTCGACGCCAGCCGGGAAGTGGCCGACAAGTGCAAGCTCGAGATCCCGATGGGCGAGCTGCTGATGCCGCACTTCCCGATCCCGGACGCGTTCAACAATGACACGGGCGCGTTCCTGCGGCACCTCACGTACGAGGGCGCCAAAAAGCGGTGGCCGGAGATCTCCGAGGTCATCCGCGAGCGGCTCGACCTGGAGCTGGGCGTCATCGGATCGATGGGGTTCGACGGTTACTTCCTGATCGTACAGGACTTCACGACGGCCGCCCGCCAGCTCGGTGTCTCAGTGGGCCCCGGCCGTGGCTCGGCGGCAGGCTCGGCGGTCGCCTACTGCCTGGGGATCACCAACATCGACCCCCTCGAATACGACCTGCTCTTCGAGCGATTCCTGAATCCCGAGCGCGTGTCGATGCCCGATATCGACATCGACTTCGACGACCGCGGGCGCGGCAAGGTGATCGACTACGTGGTCGAGAAGTACGGGCGGGAGTCGGTCTGCCAGATCGTGACGTTCGGGACGATGGGCTCGAAGTCCGTCATCCGCGACGTGTCGCGCGTGCTCGGCGTGCCGCTCGACGAGGCCGACCGGATCGCCAAGCTGGTGCCGGACGGCGTCAAGGTGTCGCTGGAGAGCGCCAAGGATCAGGTCAAGGAGTTCGCCAAGCTGTACACGCACGACGACGCGAACATCCGCAAGCTGATGCACTACGCGACCGTCCTCGAGGGCTCGGCGCGGCACACGGGCGTCCACGCGGCCGGCGTCATCATCGCACCCGGCGACGTGAGCCAGTACGTGCCCGTCTCGATCCAGCGCGGCAAGGGCGGCGCCTCCGACGCGGTCGTGACGCAGTACGACGGGAAGTACATCGAGGACTTCGGGCTCCTCAAGATGGACTTTCTTGGGCTAAAGACGCTGACGATCTTGGACGACGCGCTCGCGCTCATCAAAGAGGAGCACGGCGTCGAGATCGACCTCGACAGCGTCCCCCTCGACGACCCCGCCACGTACCGCCTCTTCCAAAAGGGCGACACGATATCGATCTTCCAGTTCGAGTCGTCGGGCATGCGCGAGTGGATGCGCAAGCTCAAGCCGACCTCGCTCGACGACCTGATCGCGATGAACGCGCTCTACCGGCCGGGCCCGATGGACCTCATCCCGAGCTACATCGACCGCAAGCACGGCAAAGAGCCCGTCGAGTACCCGCACGAGATGCTGCGCGGCATTCTGGAGCCGACGTACGGCATCCCCGTCTACCAGGAGCAGGTCATGCAGATGGCCCAGGTGATGGGCGGCTACACGTTGGGTGGCGCCGACCTTCTGCGCCGCGCGATGGGCAAGAAGAACCAGGCGGAGATGGACAAGCAGCGCGTGGCGTTCGTCGCCGGCGCCGCCGAGAAAGGCGTCCCGCAGGCGAAGGCCGACGAGGTCTTCGACATGATGGCCAAGTTCGCGGGCTACGGGTTCAACAAGTCGCACTCGGCCGCCTACTCGGTCGTGGCCTACCACACGGCCTACCTCAAGGCGCACTACCCGGCCGAGTTCATGGCCGCCGTGCTGACGACGGAAATGGCGGTCAGCGACAAGCTTGCGATCGCGCTCGACGCGACGCGAGCGGCGGGCCTGGAGATTCTGCCGCCGTGTGTCAACAAGAGCGCGGCGCACTTTACGGTCGAGCACGGCCGCGTGCGGTTCGGGCTGGGCGCCATCAAGGGCGTCGGGCTCGGCGCTATCGACGCGTTGATGGAGGCGCGCGAAAAGGCGGGCGGCGTGTTCGACGACCTGTTCTCGCTGACCAAGGAGCTCGACCTGCGGACGGTCGGCAAGAAGACGCTGGAGGCGCTGGCGTCGGCCGGCGCGCTCGACGTGTTCGACGGCCACCGCCGCCAGTTCGTGGACGCCATCGACCTGGCGTGGAGCTACGCGAAAAAGCACCAGTCCGACCAGGCGGCGGGCCAGTTCTCGATGTTCGGCGCCGCCGAGGAGGCCGGCTCGTCGTTCGTCCCGGCCCTCCCCCACTGCGAGCCGTGGACGAAGGGCGAGGCGCTACGCTACGAGCGCGACCTGATGGGCTTCTACGTGTCCGGCCACCCGCTCGACGGGTACGCCGCCGAGGTGGCTCGCTTCGCGTCGGTCTCGCTCGGCGACACGGAGCGCGTGCCGCACGAGTCGGACCAGACGGCGATCGGGATCGTGACCGAGATCACGCGGCGGACCACGAAGTCCGGCCGCCCGATCGCGTTCGTGACGCTCGAGGACACCGGCGGCGTCGCCGAGGTGGTGCTCTTCGCGCAGACGCTGGAGCGCTGCGGCCACCTGCTGACGGTCGACGAGGTGGTGATGGTCAAGGGCAAGGCGGAGACGAACCGCGGCGACCTGAAGCTGGTGGCCAAGGAGGTGATTCCGATGTGGCGCGTCCGCGAGCAGCTCGTCAAGGCGATCACGCTGCGGATCGACGTGGACACGGCGACGCCCGAGGACGTCGAGGCGCTCTCGGCGCTGTGCGCGGAGCACCCCGGCGCCTGCAAGGTCTACTTCGAGCTGACCAGCAATCGCCTGCCGCGCCCGGTCCGCCTCCACGCGCGGACGGCCGTCGTGGACCTGACGCCGGACCTGATGAAGGGGCTGAACCGGCGGTTCGGGACGGACGCGCTGGTGTTGGAAAGCGAGGCGTAGGGATACCCCGCGCGAGTACTGCCCGTGCGAACACGCGTGGGTCGCCGGGGTGGAAGAGCCAACTCCACCGCATTGATGCTCCGCCCCCACTCCCTCAGCCTCTTCGTCGCCGCCCTCGCCGTCGCCGGCTGCGGCGACACCGCCCGCCTCACCGTCGCCGACGGGACGGGCCCGAACCCGACGCTCCCGGAGCCCACCCCCTCCCTCATCCCGACCGTCAAGATCGCCGACGCCGACGCGTGGCCGGAGGGTACGATGCCGACGCCCGCCGCCGGGCTCGCGGTCGCGCGCTTTGCCGACGGCTTCGACCACCCGCGCTGGATCTACGTGCTCCCCAACGGAGACGTGCTGGTGGCCGAGTCGAATGCCCCGCCCGAGGCGGGCACGAAGGGGCTGATCGGGCGCGTCCGGGCGTACTTCTTCAATAAAGCTGGCGCGGGCGTGCCGAGCGCCGACCGGATCTCGCTCGCGAGGGACGCCGACGGCGACGGCGTCGCCGAGACCAAGACCGCGTTCCTGACCGGGCTCGCGTCGCCTTTCGGGATGGCCCTCGTCGGCGACGACCTCTACGTCGCGAACAGCGCGTCCGTCGTCCGCTTCCCGTATACCGAAGGCGCCACGCAGATCACGGCCACGCCCGACACGGTCGCCATCCTGCCCGCGGGCACCTACAACCAGCACTGGACGCGCAACTTGATCGCCAGCGACGACGGCCAGACGCTGTACGTCGCCATCGGCTCCGCGAGCAACGTCGGCGAGCATGGGCTGGACGAAGAAGTCGGCCGCGCGGCGATCTGGGCCATCGACCTCGCGACCGGCGACACCGAGATCTACGCGTCCGGCTTGCGCAATCCCGTCGGCCTCGCCTTCGAGCCGACGACCGGCGCGCTGTGGACGGCCGTCAACGAGCGCGACGAGTTGGGCAGCGATCTGGTGCCCGACTACATGACGAGCGTCCGCCCGGGCGCCTTCTATGGGTGGCCGTACAGCTACTGGGGCGGCGTGGTCGACACGCGCGTCGAGCCGCGCCCGGACCTCGTCGCCACGGCGATTGCGCCCGACTACGCGCTCGGTCCGCACACGGCGTCGCTGGGGCTGGCATACGTTGAGCCCGGCGTCGTCGGCGACCGCGCGGGGATGGTGGTCGGGCAGCACGGCTCGTGGAACCGTCGGCCGCGCTCGGGCTACCGCGTCGTCTTCGTGCCCTTCGCCGACGGCCGCCCCGACGGGATGCCGGTCGACGTCTTGGCGGGCTTCTTGTCGGACGACGAAGAGACCGCGTACGGCCGCCCGGTCGGCGTGGCGGTCGCCAGCGATGGCGCGCTGCTGGTGGCCGACGACGTGGGGAACGTGGTCTGGCGGATCACCCGCCGCTAGCGGGCGCCATGTCCGCACTCGCAGGGAGTCCATGGCCCGAGGCAGTCGTCGTCGGTAGACTGAGCGCTCTCTCCCTCTCGATCGATGCGTTCGACGATTCTCGCCCTCGCCGCGTTCACCGTGCTCGCGCTGGCAGCCGACGCCCAGCCGCAGCTCACCACGCCCCGCGTCAGCCCGCACGCGGTCGTGCAGCAGACGATCGGTCTGACGGACGTATCGGTGGATTTCCACCGCCCGGCCGTCAACGGCCGCCGCGTATGGGGCGATCTCGTGCCCTACGGTGAGGTCTGGCGCGCGGGCGCGAATGAGAACACGGTCTTCGAGACCTCGACCGACATCACCGTCGAAGGCGAGCCGCTGGCGGCGGGCCGGTACGGCCTGCACACGGTCCCGACGGCGGAGGGCTGGACGGTCATCTTCTCGCACATGGCCGACGCGTGGGGCTCGTACAGCTACGACCCGTCCGAGGACGCGCTCCGCGTCGAGGTGGCGCCGCGCCCCGGGCCGATGACCGAGCGGCTCGCGTTCCGCTTTGACGAGCCCGACGAGGACTCGGCGACGCTCGTGCTCGCGTGGGACACGCTGGAGGTCCCCGTGGCGCTCGCGGCGGACACGGACGGGATCGTGCTCGCGAACATGGAGCGCGAGCTGCGCGGCCTGGCCGGGTTTTTTCCCGAGGGCTGGAATCAGATCGCGGTCTACGCCCTCAACGCTGACCGCCGCCTGGAGGACGCGCTCGGGTGGGCCGAGCGGTCCATCACCATGCGAGCGTCGTTCGGAAACACGATGACAAAGGCCGGCTTGCTCGCGGCGCTCGGCCAGCCAGAGGCCGCCGCAGCTGCCGAGGCGGAGGCGTTCGCGCTGGCGACCGAGGACGAGATCCGGGCGTTCGCGCGCCAGCGCCGCCGGGCCGGCGACAACGCCGCCGCCGACGCGGCGCTGGCGCGCATCGCGGACCTTCCGTAAGCCCTGTGACACGCGGCTGACACCCGGGCTCAGTAACTCGCCTCTGCACCCCAGCAGACGGCGATGTCTCCAACGCTTTCTCCGGTTCTCGACCGCGCCCTCGCCGCCCACGAGGCGGCCACCGACCGCTCCGGCGCTCACCTCGCCGACGCGGACTTCCGCTTTGCGGCTCCCCCCGTTGGCCAGACGTCGGCACGGCCCAACGGACTGCCTGGTGCCGAGTGGACGCTGGCGCAAACGCTCGGCGAGATCGGCATCCGCCGCGTGCGTGTCGTTCGGTCGACGCGCGGGCTCAAGGTCCGGCACGCCCACCGGCTCCCCGATCTGGTCGCGGCGGTCCGGAACCACGCCCTCGCTGTCGGGCTCTGGCTCGACCTCGGCCAGCCCGCGCCCTTCGAGGGGTGGGACCCCGCGACGGCGCTCCGGCTCACCTGGCTCCGCGAGCGGCTCGGCGACCCGAGCGGGCTCGTGCTCCGACCTGCCGAGACGATCTCCGACGGCGACCGATTCTTGGCCTCGGTCGTGAGCCGGATCGACGCCGGGCCGAGCGCCCCGTGTGCCGCCAGCGTCCGCCGAGACCTCGCCGACCTGTTCGACCGCCACGCGCGGACGACGGCGACGCCCGTGCTGGGGCGCATCCCGGCGCGAGCGGCCTAGGAGATTCCCGAGCGTCGCGGACAGGGCTCGGAGGCGGGCGGGCGGCGGTAGCTTGCCGGCCCTCTTCCCCCTGCCCTGGCCCCCGCCATGTCCGCCGTCCCGACGCTCGACCTCCACGCCCTCCCCGAGACCCTGCGCCTGTCGTTCTACGGCGCCCTCTTCGCCATGTCCGCCGCCGACCGCGACATGGACGAGAGCGAGGACGACCGGATCTTCGAGTCGCTCGACCTCGGCGACCTCACGGGCGACTCCCGCAAGCGGGTGTTCCAGCTCGCCATCCAGCCGCCGCCGCTGGAGCGCTGCCTGCTCGAGTTCCGCAGCGAGGAGACGGAGCTTCGCCGCGCGCTGATGCTCAACCTGCTCGACGTGGTACTGGCGGACGGGCTCATCGAGCCGGCCGAGCACGTTGGGCTCCACGAAGCGCGTGAGATCCTGGGGCTCAGCCGCGACGACATGGCGGACTTGCACGACCTGGCGTTCAACGCCCAGAGCCAGGAGGTCAAGCGCCCCATCGCGCCCGCCCCACTCGCGGACTAGTACGGCGCCGGGTCGCGCGGCTCCGCCAGCGGGTGGACCGGTGCGCCCGTGCCTCCCACGGTGACCTTTGGCGTGCCGCTCGCGCGGGTGCCTTCGACGACCTCGTCGTCCGGGGTGATGCCTCCCCCCTCGCGGACGGCCCACGCTTGCGTAAACTCGGCGCCGACCAGCACGATCAGCGCGGAGTAGTAGATCCAGACGAGCAGCAGCGCCAGCGAGCCCGCCGCGCCGAACGCGGAGCCGGGGCTGGCGGTCCCGAGGTAGATCCCGATCGCGTAGCGGCCGACCGTGAACAGGACGGCCGTGAACACCGCGCCCACGGCGACGTCGCGCCAGGCGATCTGGGCGTCGGGCAGGTACCGGAACAGCACGGCGAACAAGGCCGCGACGACGCCGAACCCGACCACGAGGTTGAGCAGCTTCACCACCAGGCCCACGCCTCCGCCGCCGACAGCGCTTTCCGCCGCCCCTCCGAGCGCGGACAGGACCGCCGTCAGCACCAGCGACACGAGCAGCAAGAAGGCGATCGTCAGCACCATCCCGAACGACAGCACGCGCTTGAGCAGGATCTCTTTCAACGCGTTCCCCTTCGAGACGTCCTCGACCTCCCACGCCCGGTTCAGCGCCTTCTGAAGTTGGCCGAACGCGCCCGTGGCGCCGAACAGCAGCGCCAGCACCCCGAGCACCTTGCCCCCCATCCCGCCGCCGGTCTCCCCGGCGCTCTCGATCATGCCCCGGACCGCCTCGCCCGCCTCCGCCCCGGCGGCGGAGCTGGCCTGATCGGCCAGCATGTCGGCCACCTCGGCCGGGCCGAGAAGGGTGCCCGCCAGCGCCACGATTAGCACCAGCAGCGGCGGCAGCGAGAACACCATGTAATAGGCGATGGCCGCGGCGAGCGAAGGCACGTCATCGTCGGAGACTTCGCGAGCGGTGCGGAGGAGCAGACCCTTGAGGTCGGAATACGTGAGCGACATGGCGGAGAGAGAGGGGCACCGAGGAACGCGCCGTCCGCGGCTCCGTTCGCCGCCCATGCCTCGCCTCGACGACGACGGCCGATCCGTCACCCTCGACCTCCACGGCGCCTCCGTCCCCGACGCGCTCGGCCTCGCGGACCGGACCGTCGAAGCGGCCGCGCTGCGGGGACGCCCGACCCTGCGAATCGTCCACGGGACCTCCACGTCGGGCCGCGGCGCGGAGCGCACCATCAAGTCGGCCCTGCACGCCGCGCTCGACCGGGGCGACTTTCCCGAGGTCGCCAGCGACTTCCGCCACGACGGCGCCGTCGTGCTGGCGCTCCACCCCGACCCGGCCCCGCAGGCGGGCCGGCTCACCCTCCTCAACGTCTGGTAGCCCATGGATCGCCCCCGCATCGGAATCACGACCTCCCTCAACACCACGGACCGGGGCGCCCGCGAGCAGCGTGTCGACCTCGCCTACATCCGCGCCGTCGAGCGCGCGGGCGGGCTTCCCCTCATCGTCCCAATGCTGGCGACCGACGATGCGGCCCAGGCGTTCGCCGAGCTGCTCGACGGGCTCGTCGTCACCGGGGGCCCGGCCGTGGAAACTGGCTTGATCGGCGCGCTGCCCGACGACATCGACGCGACGGATCCGGACCGGGTCGCCAGCGACCGCCGCATCTTGGCTGCGTTCCTCGATGCCCAACGGCCGACACTCGGCATCTGCTACGGGATGCAACTGGCGAACGCGCTCCGGGGCGGCACCGTGTGGGCCGACGCCGAGCGTGACGTGGCAGGCACCGCGACGCACAGCCGGGGCCGGGGCGGCACGACCCACGCCATCGAGTCGGTCCCGGGGACGCGGTTCGCAGAGCTAACGGCCGGGGTCGACACCATCAACACGCGCCACGTGCAAGCGTTGGCCGAGGTCGGAGACGGGCTCCGGGTGGCCGCGCGCGCGCCAGACGGGACGATCGAAGCGATTGAAAGCGTCGACGGGGCGTTCATGGGGGTCCAGTTTCACCCCGAGGCGATGGAGCCCCCACTGGACGCGTTGTTCCAAGACCTGGTCGCCCGCGCCCGGGGAACGGGCCGCTAGGAACTGTCCGCAGCATGGTGCGGTTTTTGCCAAGCCACCCAGTACTCCCGGCTCCGAATCCATGTCTACCGATCCCTCTCTCTTCCGCGACCTCCCCGGCGACGACCCCACGCCGCTCCACGACCCCGACGGCCACGTGGTCGACGAGCACGATGACCTGTCGCCCCAAGGCGCCGAGGGCCGACGCTCCTTCCGCGAAGCCGCTCGCGTCCCGCTGCTCACCCTCGTGGGCCTGGTGGCGTTGCTGATCTTAGGGCTCGCCCTCCGCGGCGACGAGCTCCGCGCGGCGGGCACCGACGACACGCCGGACGCCGCCGCTGCCGCCGACGCCGTCGTCCCCTTCTCGCCGGACGACCCGTACACGTTCTCGGGCCTCGACATCCACCCCGACCGCCTCTACGGCCAGTACTTCGCGGGCGCCTTCGCCGGCGCCGCCGTCATCTCGGACTCGACCCAGCAGCACCTTAAGGACTTCCTGTGGCGGCTGGAGATGTACCGGACGGCCTACGGGGTCGACGACAACTTCTCGATCCGCGTGCTCGACGATCGGACGGGCGAGACGTTGGAGATCCGCCAGCTCCGCGACCTGAGGGACCGTTTCCGCAGCACCACCGGTCAGATCGGGTGGGACGAGGCCAACCGCGCCCGGCGGACGGCGACGACCGAGCTCCGTAACAAGTGGAAGGCGTACGGCATCCCCGAGGACAACATCGTGATCCGGTGGGGCTACGCCGATCAGACGCAGGAAGCCCGCGACCGCGACGCGCGGACACTGACGTACGAGGTCAACCTCGCGCGACGCCTGGGGCTGAGCGTGCTGGCGACCGAGATCGGAACGGTCGAGACGTTCAACCAGGATGCGCTCGTGTCCTCGGCCGGCGCCCGGAGCCGCTACCAGATGATGCCCGACATCATGCGCATGTTTGACGTCGAGCAGTACGCGCTCCCGGTCGCCAGCGGCGGGACGGTCCAGGTCCGCGAGGAGCTGCACCCGCTGCTCTCGATGGAGCCCTCGATGATGCTGGTCCGGGCGTACGCCAACTCCGTCGGCCACGAGCTCCCGGGGATCTCGGCCTACCACACGGGCCCGGGCAACATTTTCAAGATGTACCGCGAGTACCTCCGCGCCAACCCGGGCCGGGCGCGCGGCCAGCACGTGTCGGACGCCTACATGTGGGGCGTCACCGACGGGTTCGAGCGCGTCGACGCGATCTCGTCGTTCGGGCCGCATTCCCGCGCGTACGTCCTCAAGGCATACGGCTCGCTGCGCGCGACCGAGGACCAGCTGATCGACCCGGCGGCGACGCTCCGCGCGGAGCGCGTCCAGATCAAGCCGGGCGCGACCGCCCGCCTGTCCCAGATCCTGACCGCGCTTGAACCCCACGCCCGCCGCCTCGACTGGGGCCCGGCGATCGGGGACACGCCATACGAGCGGTTCCGCGACCTCAACGAGCACATCGCGCTCCCGGCCGCGCCCGGTGGCGGCGTCCCCGCCTCCGGCGACCTCCGCCTGTCCGCTCGCGCCAGCGACGAGCCGGTGCGGTTTTTCCTGCCCGTCGGCGCCACCGAGGTCCTGCGGGCCGTCGGGCTCGACGTGATCGGCTCGGTCGAGACCTTCGATGAGCGGACGCACCTCCTCGACCCCTCTGAGATCACCCCGACGGACCGGGCCTACGCCCGGCTCGTCGCCGACGCCGGTCGCTTCGGGTTCACCCGCTCGGCCCAGCGGCGCATGGACCGGATCCACGACGACCTCCAGACGCTGGCGGCCAACAACCCGGACTCGCGGTACCGCCAGACGCAGGCGGCCGTTGCTCGCATCCATCGCTCCGTCTGGCGCACGGCGGCGTTCCGTGAGTTGGTGGCGACGACCGAGGCCCTCCTCTCCGTCGACCCTCGCGTCAACATCGGCCGCCAGCCGGCGGTTACAGACGCGGACACGGCGCCCGCCCCCCGCCCGCGTGAGTCCATCCGTCCGCTCCCGGCCAAGCCGCCGCGCGTCGAGGACACGATCAACTACTAGCGCGCTCGCGCCCGACGGTTTCCGGCCCTGTCTCCCACCCGGGGCAGGGCCGGTTTGTGTTCGCGGAGTCCGCGAAGCCTGCGCCGACGGGAGTCTCGCGGACTCAGGCCAGGACGGCTCGTGGGTATCATGGGCGGGTTAAGCGCTTCCACCCGATGAGCACCTATTCCGGCGCGTCTGCCCCCGCGGCCCGCCCGTTCGCCGCCCTCCCCGACGACCGGTTCACGCTCCTCGGAGATGCGGTCTCTGCGCACGTGGTGGGCTCGACGCTCGTCGTCGACTGCGGCGGCCCGCAGGTGGCGGTCTCCCTGCTGGCGGGCGACGTCGCTCGCGTCCGCGTGGTGCCGACGGGCGACTTTGCCACCAGCGGGCACGGCGCCGGGCCCGACGAGACGCCGTTCTCGTACGCCCTCGACCCCGACCGAACGTGGCCCGGCCACCCGGTCACTCTCGTCGACGCCGGGACCGAGTGGACGATCGCCACGGCTGCGATGACGGTCCGCGTCCGGAAGTCGCCGTGTCGTCTGTCGTTCGAGACGGCCGACGGCCGCCCGTTCCTCGCCGACTCCGCGGGTGCCGGGTTCGCCGAGGTCGACGGCCGGACGGTCTCGCGCTGCTGGAAGGCCCTTGAGCCGGAGACCCGCTTTTTCGGGCAGGGCGACAAGACGTTCGAGCTCGACCGCGCCGGCAAGCAGCTGACGTTCTGGAACAGCGACACGTTCGCGTACCAGCCGGAGCAGGACCCGATCTACAAGTCGATCCCGGTCTCGCTCGTCCTTCAGCCCCACGACGAGGCGTGGACGGCGGCTGGCCTGTACTTCGACAACACGTTCCGCTCGCACCTCGACCTCGGCGCGCAGTCCGACCATGACTGGTGGTTTGGCGCGGACGACGGCGAGCTCCGCTACTACGTCTTCGCGCCCGACCCGACCGAGCCCGCCTCCCTCAAAGCACCGCTCGCGAGCTACACCGCCCTGACCGGCCGGACGCCGCTCCCGCCGACGTGGGCGCTCGGCTACCACCAGAGCCGGTGGAACTACCACGACGCCGGCTTCGCCCGGTGGATCGCCCACGAGTCGCGCCGCCGCGACCTCCCGCTGGAGTGCATCCACCTCGACATCGGCCACATGGACGGCTACCGGGTCTTTACCTGGGAGATGGACAACTTCCAGGGCCCCGAGGCGCTGACGGCCGACCTCGACGCGCTCGGCGTCCGGACCGTCGTGATCGTCGACCCCGGCGTCAAGGTCGACCCGGGCTATGTCGCCTACGACGAGGGGCTGGCGGGCGGCCACTTCTGCCTCAACCCGGACGGCTCGCCGTTTACCGACACCGTCTGGCCCGGCGACGTCCACTGGCCCGACTTTTCGAAGCCGACGGCGCGCGCGTGGTGGGGCGACAAGCACCGGGCCTACACCGACGCGGGCGTGGCCGGGATCTGGAACGACATGAACGAGCCCGCCATCTTGGGCGGCCGCGACTTCCCCGACGACGTGCGGTTCGCGTACGACGACCGAGGAACGGGCGAGACCGACCACCGCGAGGCCCACAACGTCTACGGCCTGCTCATGGCGCGCGCCACGAGCGAGGGCATGCGGACGATCGCCCCCGACCGCCGCCCGTTTCTCCTCACGCGCGCGTGCTTCTCGGGCAGCCAGCGCTACGGCGCGGCGTGGACCGGCGACAACGTGTCCAGCTGGGACCACCTGCTGCTGTCGCTCCGCATCTGCCAGAGCCTGTCGCTGAGCGGCGTCGGCTTTTGCGGCCCGGACATCGGCGGGTTTGCCGGGAGCCCCACGCCCGAGCTGTTCGCTCGTTGGATTCAGGCCGGCGTGCTGTACCCGTTTATGCGGACGCACTACTCGCACGAGTCGTGCCCCGAGCAGGAGCCGTGGAGCTTCGGGCCCGAGGTCGAGGCCATCAGCCGCCGCTACCTCAAACTTCGCTACCGCCTGATGCCGACGATCTACTCGGCCTTCGAGCACGCCAGCCGGACGGGCATCCCGCCCCTCCGCGCACTCGCGCTCGAGTTTCCGGGCGACGCCCACACGCACCAGGGCCGCGACGACCAGATGATGCTCGGCGACACACTGATGGCCTGCCCCGTCGTCGAGGACGGCGCGCGCCAGCGGGAGGTCTACTTCCCCGACGTGCCCGGCGGATGGATCGACGTGTGGACAGGCGAGTCGTACGACGGCGGCACGACGCACACGGTTGACGCCCCGCTCGACACGATGCCGCTGTACGCCCGCGCCGGCGGCGTCGTTGCGCTCGACCCGCCGCGCCTGCACACGCGCGACGGCGAGCCCGAGACGCTCACGCTGTGGGCGGTCCCCGGCGCCGGCCGCTCCGCCTTCTACTTCGACGACGGCAACTCGCCCGACCCGTCCGACCACCTCCGCCTCGGTATCGTGATGGACGGGGCTGCGGCAACCGTTGAGCGCGAAGGCTCGCGGGGTCTCCCCTACCGCGAGTTCGAGTGGCGATTCCCGCTGTCAAGCCTTGGGCACGTTCGAGCCGTGAATGTCGACGGCGCCGCTGTCGCGCTGGCGGATGCACTCGACGGCGACACGTCCGCGACGCTCGACGGCACGTGGTTGGTGGTGCGCACCCGGACGGACGTCCAGACCGTCGAGGTGGCCTAGTGGAAGCAGCTATCGAGGCCGGCGCCCTGGAGATCGCGACCGACGCCGGCACCCTGCACCTCGACGCCCTCAGCGACGACGTCGTGCGCGTCCGCCACGTTCGGCCGGGCGAGGCGCTCTCGGAGCGCGTGTCGTACGCCCTCGACCCCGACACACAGTGGGACGAGCCAGAGTGGGACGTGCGCGATCACGACGGCACGGTCACCATCGAGACGGCGACGCTGGCGATCGCCGTCGACCGCGCTTCGGGCGCGTTCACCGTCACGGACCGCGCCAGCGGGGAGACGCTCGTGGAGTCGGGCCCGCTCGCGGCCGACCGCCTCGCGCACCACATTCAGCTTGCGCCCGCCGACCGGCTATTCGGGCTCGGCGACAAGGCGCTCGCGCTCGACCGGCGCGGGCACGCCGTCGAGATGTGGAACACGGACGCCTTCAAGTACCAGCGCGGCACGGATCCGCTGTACAAGTCGGTCCCGCTCGTCGTCCAGCAGGGCGACGGCGACGCGGTCGGGCTGTTCTACGACAACGCTTTCCGCTCCCGCTTCGATCTGGGCGCCTCAGAGCCCGACCGGATGCGCTGGGAGGCGGACGGCGGCGCGCTCGACCTCTACATCCTGCGCGGTCCGACCGCGCTCGACGTGACGCGGCTGTACTCGCGTCTGACGGGCCGGACGCCGATGCTGCCCCGGTGGGCGCTCGGCTACCACCAGTGCCGGTATTCGTACCGCAGCGACGCCGACGTCCGCGAGATCGCGCGCCAGTTCCGCGAGCGCCGGATCCCCTGCGATGCGCTGTACTTCGACATCCACTACATGCGCGGCTACCGGGTCTTTACCTGGGACCGCGAGCAGTTTCCCGACCCGCCCGGCCTGCTGGCGAATCTCGCCGGCGGCGGCTTCAAGTCCATCGTCATCGTGGACCCCGGCGTGAAGGCGGACGACCCGGACTACGACGTGTATCAGGAGGGCGTCGACCGCGACGCGTACGTCACCTACCCCGACGGGCAGGAAGTCCAGGGTGAGGTCTGGCCCGGCACGTGCGCCTTCCCCGACTTTACCGACCCCGGCGTGCGCCGGTGGTGGGGCGAGCTCCACGAGGAGTATCTGGCGCAGGGCGTCGACGGCGTGTGGAACGACATGAACGAGCCCGCGCTGTTCAGCGTCGCCCACGTCGAGGGCTCGATGGACGCCGAGACCGAGGTCGGCACGATCCCCGAACACGCGCTCCACGACTTCGACGGCAAGGGCGGCACGCACGCCGAGGGCCACAACGTCTACGGCATGCAGATGCAGCGGGCGACGTTCGAGGGGCTGAGCCGGCTCGCGCCCGACAAGCGCCCATTCATCATCACGCGCGCGTCGTACGCGGGCGGCCAGCGGTTCGGGATCTCGTGGACCGGCGACAACACGGCCACGTGGGACCACCTGCGGCTCGCGATCGAGACGTGCCTCTCTCTCGGCGTTTCCGGCATGACCGTCACCGGCGCGGACGTCGGCGGCTTTGTCGGCACGCCCACGGGCGAGCTGATGGCGCGGTGGACGCAGGTCGGCGCGCTGACGCCGCTCTTCCGCAACCACTCGGCGATTGACACGCCCCGTCAGGAGCCCTGGCTGTTCGGCGACGAGGTCGAGCGCGTGTGCCGCGAAGCGATTGAGCTCCGGTACCGGCTGCTCCCGGTCTTGTACACCGCGCTGTGGCAGGCGGCCACCGACGGCACCCCGATGCTGCGCCCGCTCCCGCTCGTCCACCCGACCGACGCCACGATCCGGGCGACGGACCCGCCCCAGTTCTACCTCGGCGCCGACCTGCTGGCGGCGCCCGTCGTCGCCGAGGGCCAGCGCGAGGGCGAGGTGTACCTGCCCGCCAACCCGGGCGGCTGGTTCGACCTCGCGAGCGGCGAGCGCTACGGGGAGCGGCAGACGGTCTGGATCGACACGCCGCTCGGCCGGACCCCGCTCTTCGCGCGCGCCGGCTCCGTCGTCCCGCTCGCGCCGGTCCGCCAGCACACCGGCGAGCCCGTCGACCGGCTCGCGCTCCACGTCTTCCCCGCGCCCGGCCGCCACACGTCGACGCTCTACGAGGACGCGGGCGACGGCCACGGGCCGCACGTCGAGTACGCGCTGGCGGTCGAGGACGACGGCGACCGGATCGTCGTCTCCGCCACCGAAGGCGGGACCGGCTACGTGCCGGAGTGGATCGGCTGGGACGTGGTCGTCCACGGCCTCGACGCCGCACCCGCCCAAGTGCTCGTGGATGGTGACGAGGCCGCCTTCACGGTCGACGGGGAGGTCCGCGTCTCAGTCGGGCTCGGGCAGCGCGTGGAGGTCGTGCGCTAGGGAACGACGGACGGCCCGAAGGGCGTTGTGATAGCCCCCACGGATTGGACATGACCCGCGCCGCGCTCCTCCTCGTTCTCGCCCCCTTTGTGTGGGCCTGCGGCACGCCCATGCCCGTCGGCCAGCGCGTCCCGGACGCGGTCGTCTCGGTCGAGGGCGCCGAGGTGGCCCCGTTCGACTCGACGGCGCTCAACTTCCTCGTCGTGGGGGACTGGGGGCGGAACGGGTTTTTCAACCAGGCCTCCGTCGCCGAGGCGATGGGCGCGATCGGCGCCGGGCTCGGAACCGAGTTCACGATATCGACCGGCGACAACTTCTACCTCGCGGGCGTCACCGACGTCGACGACCCCAAGTGGGAGCGGTCGTACGAGGCGATCTACACGGCGCCCGTCCTGCAGAGCCGGTGGTACGCTACGTTGGGCAACCACGACTGGCAGGGCAACGTGCCCGCGCAGATCGGCTACACCGAGACGTCCGAGCGGTGGTACCTCCCGGCTCAGTACTACGCCGAGACGCTGGCGGTCAACGACGACACGGACGTGCTGTTCGTGTTTATCGACACGACGCCGCTGGCGTACCCCGCCGAGTACCAGCGCCGCTTTTCGGACACCGGCGACTGGGACGTCGACGACCAGATGGCGTGGCTGGAGCGCACGCTCGACGAGTCCGACGCCGCCTGGAAGGTGGTCGTCGGCCACCACCCCATCTACGTCGGGTCGATCCGGTACTCCGACAACGAGCGCCTAATCGAACGGCTCGTCCCCGTCTTCGAGCGGACCGGCGTGCAGGTCTACTTCGCCGGCCACGACCACAACCTCCAGCACCACCGCCCGGTGAATTCCCCCATCGACTACTTCGTCTCCGGCGCGGGCTCGCTGACGCGCGAGGTGATCGAGACGCCGAACACCCTGTTCGCCCTCCGCAAGCCAGGCTTCATGGCCGTCTCGCTGACGCCGACGCGGATGACGGTCCGCTCGTACACCGACGACTACGAGATGGTCTACACGGCCGACGTGCCGATCAGCCGCGGGACCCGGCTCGACCTCCCCTTCGGGCTCGGCGGCGACTAGTCGCGCCCGCGTGTGCGTCGCGACGCCCGGCGCGCGCCCGTCCTTCGGATCATCGCGTCGTACGCCTGCTGGCTGAGCCAGTCCGTGCCGTCGGTGTAGGCGGGGCGGACGTAGTAGGTGCCCGTCCGGTGAATCGGAAGGCCGAACGCGAGGCAGACGGCGTCCTCGGGCGGGGCGTCCGGCGACCGGGCCTTCCGCCAGCGGACACGCCGCCACTCCCGCGCAGCGAGGGCCTGCCAGAAGGCGTCGTCGTGCTCGGGGCGGACGCCCGACACTACGACCGCGCGCGGCGGCGCTCGAACTCGGCGACGTCGTCGAACTCGTCGTGGTCGAGCGCATCGGCCAGGATCGACGAGTCAATCCGATCTTGCGCCAGGTCCTCGTCGATGGCGATGGCTTCGAGCGACTGGAGGCGGCGCTCGATGTCCGGGATGGCGTCGTCGACGGCGTCGCGGATCATGGCCTGGAGCTCGCTGCGGCGGATCTCGGAGCCGCCCCCCGGGCGGTTGGCGGCCTTGACCTTGGCGACGCCCGTGAAGACGACCCAGGGCATGCCGATGAAAATGGCGGCGACGGTGAGCAGCTCGAAAAACTCCATGGGATCGGCGGGGTGGGGACCGCAGGCTACGGCGCCGCCTCCTGGCGGTTACGAAAAGGCGTTGATCCCCGTCGCGTCCATCCCCAGCACCAGCGTGTGGACCTCGTCCGTCCCCTCGTAGGTGACCACGGACTCGAGGTTCGCCATGTGGCGCATCACCGGGTAGATGCCCAGGACGCCGTTGCCGCCCAAGAGCTGGCGGCTCTGCCGGGCGACGGCGAGCGCCATCCGGACGTTGTCGCGCTTCGCCAGCGAGACGTGCGGGGGGCGCATCGTCCCGGCGTCCTTCATCCGGCCCAGCCGCCACGCGACGAGCTGCGCCTTGGTGATGTCCGCCAGCATGTCGGCGATGTGGTTCTGGACGAGCTGGAAGCCGGCGACGGGCTGGCCGAACTGCTCGCGGCGCGTCGTGTGCTGGAGCGCCGCGTCGTAGCACGAGAGAGCGGCGCCGATGACGCCGAACGCGATCCCGTACCGCGCCTGCGTCAGGCACGACAGCGGCCCCTTTAAGCCCTTGACGCCGGGCAGCATCGCCGACGCGGGCACGCGGACCTCGTCGAGCACGACCTCGCTGGTCACGGCCGCGCGCAGCGACCACTTGTCCATGATCCGGGGCGTCGAGACGCCCGGCAGGTCGGTCTCGACCAGGAAGCCGCGCACGTCGCCGGCGTCGTCCTTGGCCCACACGACGGCCACGTCCGCGATCGAGGCGTTCGTGCTCCACCGCTTGTGGCCGGTGATCACGTAGTCGTCGCCGTCGCGTCGCGCGCGCGTCCGCATCGATCCGGGGTCCGAGCCCGCCTCGGGCTCCGTGAGCGCGAAGCAGCCGATGGCGTCGGCGGTCGCCAGCCGGGGGAGCCAGCGGCGCTTCTGCTCTTCGGAGCCGTAGGTGTAGATCGGGTACATCACGAGCGAGCCCATCACAGAGCAGAACGAGCGCAAGCCGCTGTCGGCGCGCTCGACCTCCTGCATCATCAGGCCATACGTGACCGACGACGCGCCCCGGCCACCGTACTCGGTCGGGATCGTAGGGCCGACGCAGCCGAGCGCCGCCAGCCCCCGCGCCACGTCCATCGGGAACGTCAGCGCTTGCGCGTGCTGCTCGATCTCGGGGAGGACGTGCTCGGTGACGTACGCGCGGACGCGGTCCCGCGCGTCGCGCTCCTCGTCCGTCAGCAGGTCGTCGATGCGGTAAAAGTCGAGCGCGTCGTAGGCCGTGGGGTCGTAGCCGCGCGAGCTGCCCTCGGGCGTATGGCCGAGCGGGCGGAAGGCGTCGGGGTCGCCGGACTGGCGGGCGTCCTGGACGTCGTTGGCGGGGGCGCCGTCGCCGGCGTGGGCGGGGATCGGGAGAGATTCGTCGGGCATGGTCGGTACCTTGGGCGCTCGTGGCGCGGCGAGTCGTGTGTCGCGAGTGTTCCGTCCCCCACCGACCCCGCCATGCGCCTCCTGGTTCTCGCTGCCGCCGTTCTTCTCGGATCCGTCCCCGCGCTCGCCCAGCGGTTCGGCGACGCGCCCCCCCGCATCGGCGTCGGCTTCGACGTGGCCACGGCCATCACGAATCAATCGCTGATCCCCGACGGCCCCTCGATCGGCTTGCGCGCCCGAGCCGCGCTCCCCGTCAACGCCGACCTGTCGCTGGCGGCGAGCCTGGGCGTCGGGGCGCACCTGTTCGAAGGCGCTGGCGAGGCGCGCTACGTCGCGAACCCTCAGGCGTCCATCATCGTGACGCTCCCCGGCCGTGGCGCGGCGCGGTACCTCATGGGCGGGTTCGGCGGGATGGTGCCGCTCAGCGGCGGCGGCGGCGGGCTGACGCTCCACGCGGGGTACGGCTGGGCCATCCCGCTCACCGAGACCTCGTTGTTCGTCGAGGTCAACCCGTCGCTCGTGATCGGGGAGCGCGAAACCACGCCCGTTTTGGCCGTCCGCACCGGCGTCATCTTTTAGACGGCGCGGCGCAGGATCGACTGCAGGCGCTCGTGATCGTCGTCAAGGAGACGCGCGAGGGCGCGGCCGGCGGCCACCAACACGTCGTCGCCGTCGGCGCCGCCGCCGTGCGAGCGGCGCAGGTTGCGCAGCGCGGCCGCCAGCAGGTCGTCGGCGGGGACCGCCGGGTCGGGGTTGCGCGCCAACGTGCGGAGCACGTCGAACGGAGCCGCCAGCGCGGCGACGGCCTCGGGCCCCGCCAGCCGAAGGCGGTCGTGGAGCTCGGGGGGGCGCGGCGGCAACGTCTGGCGGACGTGCCCCGACGCGTCGCGATAGGCCAGGATCTGGGCGCGGACGGTCGTGCGGACGAGCTCCAGGATCTGCGGCATCTCGCGGCGGATCCGGTCGCGGTCGTAGTCGGCCCCGAGCGCGACGGCCTGTCTGCCCGGCTCGACGCTCCCGGTCTCGGCGTGGCTCACGATCCCGTAGAGTACGTTTCCGCCGTCGACGGCGATCTCGACCCAGTCGCCGAAGGCGGGGACCTCGGCCTCGGGGTACACCTCGGCGACCACCTCGCGCGTGCTGCTGGCGATGACTTCGGCGACGGGCGGGGCGAGGGGCATGCGGTCGGTGGTCGGTGGTCGGTGGTCGGTGGTCGGTGGTCGGAAAATGCAGCGCCGTATGGGCGGGCGCCAGCATGAGCTATGAGTCTGCCCGTTCCTATTTCCCCGTTCCGAATTTCCGCGAGCGCAGCGAGCTATACCCGGGGCGATCGCTTTGACGCCGACTTTCCGGAGTACGTCGGCGCACCCGCGCCGGAGCGGCGGGCCTGGCGCGCCAGGATCCGGTAGAACACCTCTTTCTCGCGCGCCCGGACGACGGCGCGCTCGTGCGCCTCCTGCAGGATGATCGGGTAGCCGCCCCCCTTTTCGCACTGGTCGAGCACGACGGAGTGGATGAGGTCCAGCCACGGCCCGTGCTCGTCGCCACCGTGGGCCACCCACTCCGGCATTTCGACGCGGCCGACCTCGCCGCACCCGCGGACGTAGAACGCGCCGATGCGGTGCTCGCCGTACGCCGAGAGCACCTCGCTCCGCGACAGAAAGACGGCCGAGCGGTGGTCGCCGTCGAGGTGGCGCTCGAACAGGTGGCGGTCGTGCAGGCCGCGGAGCGAGTCCGGCGACGCCTCCCAGTCGGGCTCGTCGCGCCACAGGCGGAGCAGGTTGACGACCTCGGCGTTGCCCGGCCGCGAGACGTACGAGCAGACGGGGATGCCGGCCGCGCGGAAGCGGTCAAGCACGGCGACATAGCGCGCGAGCAGGGTCGTCTCCAGCCGGCGGTTCTTCATGCCCCGCAGCATCCAGCGGATCAGCGTCCCGTCGGCCATCGCGAGGACGGGGCGGCCGCTCCGGCGCTCGGCGAGTGCGGTCTCGAACAGCCACGACAGCTCGAGCTCGTCCCGGAGCGCGGACACCACCTCGGTTGACACGTCGAGCGGGGAGGCTTGGGCGTCGTCGTCGGCCTGGAGCTCGTCGAGGTCCTGCTGGCGGTAGCGCAGCGACGGCTCGGCCTGGATGAGCGGGGCGTCGAGCGTGCCGTAGTGGAAGGCGACGCGGCCGACGTTGAGCAGGTAGCAGCTCGGCTCGACGTGGCGATCGGGGAAGATCTGCGAGCCATCCGTCGCCACGACGGTGACCGTCTTCGGACGCGGCTCGCAGGCGTGGGCGCCATCAGGCGTCGTGGTTGGGATCGCACGGAGCAGCCCCCCCTTGATGCCGACCGCCCGGTCGCGGAGCGCCTCCCAATCCGGTGCGGCGTCCGCCAGCGCCTGGTGGCCGCGCGCCAGCCGGTCCGCATGCGAGCGGTCCTCCTCGACGCGGTACGCGGCGAAGTCGGCGATCTGGCCGGCCAAGAGGGCAAAGTCGAGCACGGAGAGTCGGGTGGGGTGCGGAAGGACGGGACGAGGGCGCGCCAGCGTGTTGTCAGAGCCTGCCGAGGGGCGACGGGGTCACTCCACGTCGACGGTGACGAGGGCACACGCCAGCGACTGCCCCAGCCCGCGCTTGAGGACGGGAAAGATGTGGCACATAGCGACGGCCATCGCCAACTCGACGTGGGCGTCGTGCCCGAACAGGGCCTCCATGGCTCGCGCGTGGTCCGCCACGTCGTCGGCTTGGGAGGCGACGGCCCGGCCGAAGGCGTAGGCCTCACGTAGGTCGTCGGACAAGGTGTCTGGGTCGTCGAGCGCCTGGCGGAGCAGGATCGCGCCGACGCCGTCGCGCCGCGCGACGGTGACGACGATCTGGACGCACGTCCCGCAGTCCTGGGCGACCGTCGCGCCGAGCCGTGCGAGGTGCCACGCCTCTCGCGGCGCGGCCTTGCGGTGGTCGGCGGCGGGCATCGCCAGCATCCATTTGGCAAACGCGGCGCCCGAGGCGTTCGCCAGCGTCGTCAGGTACGGCATGGCGACGCCGACGCGGTTCTCTGCAGTGACGATGACTCGATTCGCGAGGGCACCCATGTCAGGGGTCGGGGGTTGGGGGCCCAGACTACCACGCGCCCGACCCTTGGCTGGCCTCTACGTCCACGTCCCCTTCTGCACGCAGCGCTGCGTGTACTGCGACTTCTACTTCACGACGACCCGGATCGCAGAGGGGCCGTACGTCCAGGCGGTCGAGACGGAGGCGGCGCGGCTGGGCGCAGAGTTCCGAGACCGGGCCCCCCTCGCGACGCTGTACCTCGGAGGCGGGACGCCGTCGCTCCTGTCGCCCGACGCGCTCGGGCGGATCGTCCACGCCGCGCACGAGCACTTCGACACGTCCGACCTGGCAGAGGTGACCGTCGAGGCCAACCCGGAGGACCTGGCCGGGCCGGGGGGCGCCACGTGGCTCCGCGCCGCGAAGCGCCTGGGCGTCACGCGCCTCTCGCTCGGCGTCCAGTCGTTTTTCGACGAGGACCTGACGTTCATGAACCGCGCCCATGATGCCGTCCAGGCCGAGGCTGGGACCGAGGCGGCCGTCGGCGTCATCGGCGACGTCTCCGTCGACCTCATCTTCGGGGTCCCGGACCAGCCGTTCGAGCACTGGGGCGCCAACCTCCAGAAGGCCGTCCGACTCGGCGCCACGCACGTCTCGACGTATAGCCTGACCGTCGAGGACCGGACGCCGCTCCGAAAACTGGTCGATCTCGGCCGCGTGGTGCCCGAGGGCGATGAGGCGCTACGCGAGCGATACCTGTTCACGCACGACTACCTCGCGTCGCACGGATTCGAGCACTACGAGGTCTCGTCGTTCGCCCAGCCCGGCAAGCGGAGCCGCCACAACGAGGGCTACTGGACGCACGCGACGGTCGTCGGCATCGGCCCGAGCGCGCACTCGTTCTGGCGCGAGACGCGCAGCCGGGGCTGGCGCTGGGCGGACGTGGCGCACCTCGGCCGGTGGCAGGGACTGGTGCTCGCGGGCGAGAGCCCCGTCGACTGGCGCGAGCCGATCGGTCCTGACGAGCTGGCCGACGAGGCCGTGCTCCTTGGCCTCCGCCGCCTCGTCGACGGGCTCGACCTCGACCGCCTGGAGCGCGACTACGGCGTCGACCTGCTGACGGACAAGCGCGCCGAGCTGGCGGCGCTCGAAGGTGCCGGCCTCCTCGACGTCGACGGCCGCCGCGTGCGGCTCACCATCGACGGCGCCGCCGTCGCCGACGCCGTCGCGCTCCGGCTCGTGGGCTGACGCCCTCTCCTCACAGGTAGCTTTCCCATCCCCATTCTGCTGCCTATGCGCTCCGCCCTCCTTGTTCTGACCCTCCTCGCCGCCGGCTGCGCTGACGCCACGGACCCCGCCCCCGCTCCGGTAGACGCGAGCCCCTCAGGCATCCCGTTCGAGATTGACGGCACCCTCTCATTCCTCCGAGGCACCGACACGCTGAAGACCATCGCCATCGAAATCGCGGACACCGATTCGACGCGGGGCCGCGGGCTCATGCAGCGCACCGACATCCCCGAGGACACGGGCATGCTGTTCATCTTCCCCCGAGCCGAGCCCCAAGCGTTCTACATGGCGAACACGCCCCGGTCACTGGACATCCAGTTCTACGGCGCCGACTCCACCCTGCTCAACGTGGCATACGGCACCACGCCGTTTTCGAACGACAACCTTCTCTCGGATGGCCCGACCCAATTCGTCGTCGAGGTCGAGGCGGGCGTCACGCGGCGACTGGGGCTCGTGCAGGGCGACCGGATCACTTGGGATCGGGACTAGTCAACCCACGAGTTGCACGTTGGAACACCGTTTGGCCGGGCCGATGGCGGCGCCCGTCTGGCCAACCCTACGAGGATTCACAGGCGCACAGGCCCCTCGCACAGGGAAAACCCTGAATCCGGCATGAAGTGACCAGAATTGCACACCCCGTTGGCACCTGGTTGAAAGTCTCGCCGTTGTTTAGGCCAAGGTGACTGACGTGCCGTCCCACGTTCACCACCGTAGCCCGCTGGCCCCGTAAGGCCAGCGGGCGTTTTTTTGCGCTAGAAGCGGAACGCCTCCATGCCTGGGTAGACGGCCGAGTCCCCGAGCATCTCTTCGATCCGCAAGAGTTGGTTGTACTTCGCGAGACGGTCGCTGCGGGAGGCGGAGCCCGTTTTGATCTGGCCGCAGCCGCAGGCCACGGCGAGGTCGGCGATCGTGGTGTCCTCGGTCTCGCCCGAGCGGTGGCTCATCACCGACGCGTATCCGTAGCGGTGCGCCAGCTCCACGGCCTCCAGCGTCTCGGTCAAAGTCCCGATCTGGTTGGGCTTGATGAGGATGGCGTTGGCCGTCTCCTCGTCGATCCCGCGCTGCAGCCGGGTCGTGTTCGTCACGAAGAGGTCGTCGCCGACGAGTTGAATGGTCTCGCCGACACGCTCGGTGAGCGAGGCCCACCCGTCCCAGTCGTTCTCGTCCATCGCGTCCTCGATGGAGATGATCGGGTACTCATCGACCCATCCGGCCCAGAACTCGACCATTTCCTCGGAGCTCAGCTTGCGGTCCGGGTCGGACTTGTAGAAGACGTACTCGCCGTCCTCGTACATCTCCGACGCGGCCGGGTCGAGGGCGATGTAGATGTCTTCCCCAGCCTCGTAGCCCGCCCGGTCGATGGCCTCTAGGATCACGTCGATGGCCTCCTCGTTGCTCTTGAGGTTCGGCGCGAACCCACCCTCATCGCCGACGGCCGTCGAGTAGCCCTTGCCCTTGAGGACGGCCTGGAGGTGGTGGAACGTTTCGACCCCCATTCGCAGGCCCTCCGAGAACGACTCGGCGCCGACGGGCATCACCATGAACTCCTGCAAGTCCACCGAGTTGTCGGCGTGCTTGCCGCCATTGATGATGTTCATCATCGGGACCGGCAGCCGGCGCGCGTTCGCGCCCCCGAGGTAGGCGTAGAGGGGCAACCCGGAGACCACGGCGCCCGCGCGAGCGGTGGCCAGCGAGACTCCAAGCAAGGCGTTCGCGCCTAGCGCGGCCTTGTTGTCGGTCCCATCGATCTCGAGTAGGAGAGCGTCGAGCGCCGGCTGATCGAGCACGTCCATCCCGGCGACCTCGCCGGCGATCGTGTCGTTCACGTTCGCGACCGCCTTGAGCACGCCGCGACCCAGGTAGACATCCGGGTCTCCGTCGCGGAGTTCGACGGCCTCGTACTCGCCGGTCGAGGCGCCCGAAGGCACGGCGGCGCGGCCCACGGCCCCGTCGTCGGTGATCACGTCGACCTCGACGGTCGGGTTGCCCCGGCTATCGAGGATCTGGCGGGCGTGGACGGAAGCGATGACAGACATGCGAGCGCGGGTTGGGAGACCGCCCAAGGTACCGTGCCGCGCTCGAGACGGCAGTCGGGTCGGGCACTCAAAAGCCCTTCCAGCCAAGCAGTTTGGGCGGGCCGCCCTTCCGCTGGCGGTTCGTCGCTTTCGAGCCGCTGACTATCCGCGCGAGGGGGTGGGCACCCTCGCCCGGGTCCGGCAGACCGCTCGGTCCGTCACGTGGACGACCACCTCCGTCCCCTCGGGCGCCGTCAGCCCAGCGGGGCGCCGTTGCAGACGCCGTGTTGCGTGGGCCTCGTACTGAGCGGCGACTCGCAGACTGGCCGCCTCGATGCGCGAGTTCGTGGACTGCTCCGAGATGATCCGGTACGCATCGGCAATGCACCACTCGACAGGGTCCTCGCTTGGAGACATCCTCGGATGGACCTGCTGCTGGAGGAATTGGAGCGTGTAGCGGACCGACTTCGGCGTCGCCGTCAGGTCGATCTGAGCGGCGGCGGAAGCCGGGAGGAGCAGGGCGAGGACCAGAGTCAACCGCATAGGAGAACCGTGATGTACGGGTACAATGGTACAGGAAGAGATCCGAGCGCCCAACCGCGCGGGGCGGCCTCGACAAAAAAAACCGGCCGCCCTCCCATCGGAAGGCGGCCGGTCGACGAACTGGACGGAGCGCAGCCGCCTAGCGGACGCGCGTCGTGCAGGAGCCGTAGGCGCCCAGGCTGGAGCCGACCGACTGGCCCGGCGAGTAGCCCTCGAGGAAGTACTGCTCGCGGCTCGGGCCGGCGCGCTCGTACTGGGCGGCCGCGCGGCGCGAGGCACTCGCGATCCGGCTGTCATTCGTCGAGGCCGCCACGTTGCGGTAGATGTCGGCGAGGCACCAGTAGGCGAACCGGCCGCGCAGGGACGACGGACGGCCGACCGAGCTGGCGATCAGACCCGCCCGGCGGTACAGCGACGGGCCGTGGCTCGGGAAGTACTCGAGCGCGCGGTTGAAGTCGGAGGCGCCACCGTACGGGCTCACCCCACGCGAGTAGAAAAAGTCAGCGCGCTGGGCGTTCGACTGGGCGTTCGCAATCGCCCGGTCGAACAGGCGGCTGCCTTCGCCCGAGTTCCCGTCGCGATAGTTCTGGAGCGCCAGCGCAAAGAGCGTCCGCGGGTTGTCGACCTGGTTGGTGACCGCCGGCAGCCGGAGCAGCTGCGACCGGAGCTCGGCCACGTCCTCGTCGAGCGCCTCGATACGCTCGGGCTGCTGGATCACCACCGCGAGCAACTGGAGCGCGGCGTTGTCCGCGATCGAGCCGTTCCTGAGGTCGGTGATCAGCCGGATGACAGCCGTGTCGTCTCCGACCGTGATGCCGCCGGACTCGGCCGGGTCCGACTCGACGTACTCGGCGTACAAGGTGTAGTTCTGCTTCAGTGCCGGGTCGTCGACGACCTCGGCCAGGCTCCGGATGAATGCGGCGCGCTCCGGGTTCGGGAGCTCTTCCGAGAACTGAGCCGGCGACGTCACATAGATCTGGTTCACGTACCAGTCCTCCAGGCTGTCCGGCTGTGCCTCGAGGGCGCGGCTGAAGGCCTCGAACTGCTTCTCTTCGGCGTCGTCGTAGTAGGCGGCGTTCTGGAAGTAGAAGAAGCCCTGCCGCAGGTCGCGGAGGTAGCTATCGAAGGCGATGCCCTCGCGCCGCATGGCCTCAACGCCCATCCGGCGGGACGCCAGCGCGGAGTCGAGGTACGCAATGCGCTCGTCCCGGCTCGTCGAGTCGAGCTGGGCCGCGAAGTCCTCGTAGATGGAGGCCATCCGGAGGTAGTTGCGGTCGTCGGGGTCCTCGCCCGTGAACAGCGGCTCGGTCGCGAGCAGGTGCTTGATGTACGGGTAGGCCGCGCAGGTGTCGCCGTTGCGGTAGTACTCGCTGCCCAGGCTGAAGTTGGCCCGCGTCGTCGGCTGAATCAGGACGTAGGTGTCCGAGCAATAGTCGCCGGGGCCGTAATCCGTGGGCGTGTCCGGAACGAACGGCTCGTTGGCCGAGCTCGACGAGCTGGTGCCCGTAGGGGGCGGGGCGCAGGCGGCAAAGATGCCGAAGGCGAGAACGAAGACGAGGCGAGACGGGCGCATGAGCCGGAGAAGTGGAGTGGGTGGGGTCAGTCGAACCGACGGCGGATGAACCAGCGCTCACCGAAGTTGAGCGTCAGCGTACCCTTCAGGAAGGTATCGCGAACGAGTACGCCCTCTGCGGAGCCTCGGGTTCCGAGCTCGAAGCCGAGGTCGAAGCGGGCGCCGGTGAGGCGGTTCGGGATCGAGACGCCGCCGGTCAGGGCGACGGTCGTCACGTCCTCGCCCGACGGGGCGTACAGCCCGCGCTCGGCGTAGCCGCCCACGCGGTAGGCCGCGCGGCGCAAGACGGGGGCTCGGCGGTCGCGCCCGGCAGGCGTCACCTCGATCCCGCCGCCGATGCGGTACCGGTCGCGGAGCACGTCGAGCCCTGCGGCGTCGTCGAAGCCGCCGACGGGGAGCGTGCTCTCGAACCCGGACCACGGCTCGTAGCTCGCGTCGAGGGCCGCCAGCCAGCGCAGGCCGGAGAGGTAGGCGACGCCGCCGCGAGCGGCGAGGGGCATCCGAACGTCGCCGTCGAGGGACAGGCTGCCGTCCGGCGCGCGCAACGTGTCGCGGTCCAGGCTCTCGCCGAGCGTGACGGTGCGGGAGGCCGAGAGGTTGGTGGGTAGCGTGAGCGCGGCGGCGACGGTCAACGCATCGTCCTCGCGGAAGAGCTGTCGGCCGGTGACGGCGCCGCCGACGGTGGCCGTCACGCCGCGCAAGCGGGTGACCCGCCCCTGGCGCGTTTCGAGGTAGACCGTCTGGTCGAACTGCGTCCGCTGCAGCAACTCCTGGCTGCCGAAGAACACGTCGGCGCTGGCGCCGAGCTGGACGACGTTGCCGAGCTTGAGGCCGAGCCCGCCCGAAAGCTGCTGGAGCCCCCCGGCGCCCTCCTGGTTGAGCGTGTACGCCGCCATCTCGTCGTCGACGAGCAGCGAGTCTCGGATGGCTGCCCGGTAGTTGACGCGGGAGTATGGCCGGTACGCGAACACCAACCCGAGCTTGGAGGGGATCAGCGGGATGCCCAGGTGCAGCGACGACAGGTCGCCCGCCGTCCCGACGCTGGTGTCGTCGCTAAAGGCGTCCTCGCCCCGAACCGTGGCGACCGAGGCGCCGGCGGAGAACGTCGTCAACGCTTGGTCGGACCACAGCGCCGGGTTCGACAGGTTGACGTAGCTCCCCGACCGCAACGCGACGCCGCCGTGGCCGAGCATCGCGGACTGGGCCGAGCCGAACTCGACGCGTTCGCCCAGACCGTAGAGCGAGTAGATGGAGCCGTAGTTGTTGGTGCCCTGGGCCTGAGCACCGAGGGCGGTGGCGGCGAGGAGGGCGAGCGCGAGCAGGCGCATACAGGCGGGGGCGTACGGAAGAGACACACGCGCGGCGGGATCGTTGCCGCGCAGAGAAGCGACGGGGGCGGCCTACTGGCCGCCGCCGACCAGGGTCAGGGTCAGCCGGGGCTGGACAGTGTCGGGCGAGTCGGGCACGATCACCGGTAGAATGTCGAGCGACGCTGAGGCCGGGTTGGTCACCACCTCGAACCGGTCGTAGCCGGCCGTGGCCGGGTTGAGCAGCGCGGCCTGAATGGCCGCGGTCAAGGCATTGGTGTCGTTGACCTTCAGCTCATCGTCGCCCTCATCGTAAACGACCGTCCCCAAGAAATCGCGCACTCGGGTCGCGCCTTCTTCACGGACGCCGAACAAGAACGAAACCGGTGCGATGGGACGGACGAAGGCGCCGTCCTGCGCGAGCCCGTTGAGGATCGGAAGGCGCACGCGGGCCCGGGCGAGCGCGGCCGTCCCGACCCCGTCGAGGCTGGCGGAAAAGGTGAGGCCTGCTCGGGACGTGGCCCGAGCGGGGAACACGTCGCTAGCGGCGGGCGGCGTCGTGGTGACCGAGGAGAAGACCTCGGAGAGCGCGAAGGTGACGGTGTCGCCAGCCACCACCACGCGCAGCCCCGAGCCTCGGGACAAGAACGTGTCGAACCCGAAAACGACACCGGGCGCGGCCTGATAGTCGGCCGGGACCTGGAGGGCGAAGCCCTCGAAGTCGGTGCCGAAGGTGCCGCTGACGAGCGTCGGGGCGTTGGCCGTCACCCACTCCGCGGGGAGGTCGAAGCGGCGGAGCGTGTCCGCAGCCACCACCGTCGTGGTGCTCAGCACGTCGCCGACGGCGAGAAGCGTGTCGGACGGGTAGTCGCGGTCCGCCTCCCACGTGTTCGTGCCCTGGATCTGACGCAATTCCAGCGGCAGCGCCGTCGTGGTGTCGCCATAGGCGTACGCCCGGTTGAGCTCCAGCCACACCTCGGTCACGTCGGCCGCGTCGGCGGCTTCGACGTCCGAGTTCTGCAGGAAGTCGACGTAGGCGACCGAGCGCACGTCCCCGAAGATGGGGTCGGCGACGGAGCCGGCAAGCACGCGCGGCTGCGCCAGCGAGTTCGAGGGGTCGGCGATGCCAATGGCGACGGTGCTGTCGTCGAAGACGGTCAGCCCATCGAGCGCGATGGCGCGGACGTTGGGGTTGAGCTGCTCCTCGTCGATGAGGCCGAGGCCGACCCCGGCGGGGTCCTGGCAGGCGGCGAGGGCGAGTACCGCGAGCGCGGCGGCGAAGAATCTCACGAAGGGATCGGGTGGTCGGGCGGGGCGCGCTGTCAACGGGGCCTCGGCGCGTTTCGCGTGGGGCGGCCCCGAAAGGACCCGAAGCCTACCCTTCGACCGTCCGCACGTCCGGGCGGATCGTGCGAAAAGGGGCCGCGGCCGGAAGCGATCGCCCCACGCGGTACCAGCGACATCTCAGCAGACCGAGGAGTCTCTGCCTGCACCATGCCGATCCCCTGAGACCTCTCGCTGGTGGGCCCCGACCGGCCTGTGGTTCAGGAGGGCGCGCCCCGGGCCTGGCAAGTTCGACCGAGCGAACGGACGCACGCGGCCGTCCGGGACCGCGAAGGGCCCCTGCCGCTGCTCCGCGGGGCGCCCGGGAGGAGAACTCGCGTCGGGCACGGCACACCGGCCCCGCGATCCCGAGAGACGGGCGCGGGGGGGGGCGAGGTGTGCAGGGGTGGGGACCGACGACGGTCCCCGTCCTCCTACGCCGCGAGCGCCGGATCAAGGCTGGCGTAGAGCGCCGCCGCCGTCTCGGCGACCGTCTCCGGATCGGCCGTGAGCGTTGGGCCCTCGGGCTCGCCGTCCGCAGCCACGTCGTCCCCGACATACGCCACGGCATCCGCCGTGGTCAGACCGATGTCGCGGAGCGAACGGCCCGCGTACTCGGCGGGCAAGCCCAGCGAGGTGGCCTCGCTCTCCGAGAGCAGGTGGCTGTAGCCGCCGGGCCCGTCGGGCGTGTAGACCGACCGACAGCCGGCGAACAGCTCGCTCTCGCCCAGCTCGTTCGCGAGCACGTGCGGAACGAAGGCGCTGATCCAGCCGGCAGCGTGGACCACGTCCGGTCCCCAGCCGAGCTTCTCGACGGTGGACAAGGCGGCGCGAGCGAAGAACAAGGCCCGCGCAGGGTTGTCCTCGAAGACGGCCTCCGTCTTTCGGTCTTGGTGCAGCCCCTTCCGCTTGAAAAAGTGGACGGAGTCCATGAAGTAGACCTGGAGCCGGATTCCAGGGATCGAGGCCACCTTCACCTTGAGGGTGTCTGAGGCATCGCCAGCGGCGATCTCAGCACCCGACAGGCGGATGACTTCGTGAAGGCGGTTCCGGCGCTCTGAGACCACGCCGTAGCGGGGCATCAGAATGCGCGGTTCGACGTCCTTCTGCTCTTGAAGGGCCTCGGGCATGACGCGCAAGACCTGAGAGGTCTCGGTCGTCTCGGAAAACGGGGCGACTTCGCCGGCGACGAACAGTACGCGCATCAGTTGGGGGACGGGGGGCAACCAGTCTGGCTGCGTGAAATCTAACTCCATCCGGGGCGGCTCCGCCACCGTCACCCGCCGGCTGTATCATGGATCCCCGCCAGGCCCCCGTCCCGTGACCAAAGCACAAATCGTCGACCGAATCGCGGAGGCCACTGGCCTCACCAAAATGGAGACGGAGGCGGTCGTAGACGGGTTTATGCACTCCGTGCTCGACGCCGTCTCCGAAGGCGACCGTGTGGAGCTCCGAGGCTTCGGCACCTTCCGCGCCGTCGAGCGCGCGCCCCGAACAGCCCGCAACCCGCGCACCGACCAGCCCGTGCCGGTGCCCCGCCGCATGGTCCCGGTCTTCAAGCCCGCCCAGGAGTTCCGCCGCCGGGTCGAGGACGAAGGAGCGGAGCGTCTCGTCGGCGCCCAGCCGTAGTCCCATGCCTGCCTGCTCGTCCTGCGGCGCCGCCCTCGCGCCCGACGCCGCCGCCTGCGATCTCTGCGGCACCCCCGCCGTTGCCCCCGAGGCCGCCGTCCTGCCGACTCCCGCTGCCTCGGCGGGACCGGCGTGCGACAGCTGCGGTCACGTCTCCCCTCCCGGCTCGCGCTTCTGCAACGCGTGCGGGGCGCCGATCGCGGCCGAGGCACTCCCTCCGCCGACCGCGGATCGCTCCGCAGTGCGCCCGTCCTCTGATGCCGGAAAGAAGGGGCTGATCGTGGTTGGGCTCGGGCTCGCGGCTGTGGTCGCCCTCTACTTGCTGACCATCGTCGCCCCGCGCCCGGAGGCGACGCCGGAGCCAGTGGGCGAGGCCATCGGCGAGGCCGCGCCGATCCCCCCGGGCGCCCCGCCCCTCCCCGACTCGCTCCAGGTGGCGGCCGACCAGTTCGCCGCGCAGGGCACCGCGTCGGGCTGGTACGAGTCGGGCCGGTATTATCTCACGGCGGCGTTCACCAGCGTCCAGTCCGACCCCACGTCGAGTGTGCGGTGGGCCCGCCGAGCGATCGAGGACTTCGACAAGAGCTTGGCCATCGAGGACTCCCCCTCGGTGCGCGTCGCGCTGGCGGAGGCGGCGACGTTCGACCCGTCCGACCCGATGCGCCCGATCCAGGAGCTCCGCGCTGTGCTGGAGGCCGACCCGGGCAACCTCGACGCGACCTACCTGCTGGCAGAGCGCCGCATGATGATCGGGCGCGTCGACAGCGCCCGCGTGGCGTTCGAGCGCGTGATCGCCGAGGCCCCGCCGGGGAGTGCGGTCCGCCAGCGGGCCGAGGCCGCCCTCGCCCGGATCGCCGCCTCGCCCGCCCCGTGAGCCGCGCGGCCGTGGCCGCCCTCGCCTTGGCGGTCGCCGCCTGCGCTGAGCCGCCCCCGGGCCCGGTGATGTTCGCCGCCGCCTCCACAGCGGAGGTCGTCCGCAGCGCCATACCCGACGCCACGGTCAGCGTTGCGGCGTCGTCTGTGCTGGCCCGCCAGATCGCCGCTGGCGCACCCGCCGACATGCTGGTCTCCGCGGACCCCGACTGGATTGACTGGCTGGCGGAGCGGGTGCCCGTCCTCGACCGACGCGTTGTCGCGAGGGGCCGGCTCGTCGTCGTCGGGCCGGCCGACACCCCCCACGCGGAGTCGCTGGCGCAAGCCGTCGTCGGGCGGATCGCGATCGCCGACGACACACACGCGCCGGCGGGGCGCTATGCCCGCCGCGCCATCCCGCAGGCGCTGTGGGGTCGACTGGACCGCATCGTGGCGAGCGACGTCCGCGCCGCCCTCGTGGCCGTCGAGACCGGCGCTGCCGACCGGGCCGTTGTCTACGCCAGCGACGCCGTCGCCAGCGGCCGAGCCCGTGTCGTCTGGACCTTCCCGGACACGGTCGCGGTCCGTTTCGAGGCCGCGCTGCTCGATGAGACCGCTCGCTCGGCCTTCGACCAACTCGTCGGGGCAGACTGGACCGGCGCGGGCTTTCTCCTCCGATGACGGCTTCCGACTGGGCTGCCGTCGGCCTGAGCCTCCGCGTGGCGGGGGCCGCGACGCTACTGGCGCTCGGACCGTCGCTCGCACTCGGGTGGTTCCTGGCCGGACGCCGGGGGATGCTGGCGCGCGGGGTCGAATTCGTGGTGTTCCTGCCCCTCGTCGTCCCGCCCGTCGTGACCGGCTACGCGCTGCTGGCCGTACTGCCTCGGACCGTCGCGTTCACCGGGTTGGCGGCTGTGCTGGCGTCCGCCGTTGTCGGGCTCCCCCTTTTCGTCCAGCTTGCCCGGGTCGGATTCGAGGGTGTCCGCCCCGACGTGCTTGACGCCGCGCGTGTCGATGGTGCCACGGCGTGGGCGTTGTGGCGCCGCGTCGTGGTCCCCCTCGCGGCGCCCTCTGTGGCGGCCGGGGCCGCGCTTCACTTTGCGCGGGGGCTCGGCGAGTTTGGGGCGACGCTGGTGGTCGCGGGCAACCTGCCCGGGCGGACACAGACACTGCCGCTGGCGCTGTACAGCCGGCTCCAGCAGGTCGGCGGCGAGGCCGCGACGGTGCAGCTTGCGTTCGCGTCGGTCGCGCTGGCGGCGCTGAGCCTGGGCGCGTCCCGGCTGATCGCCCGTCGGTGGCGGACGCCCGGCGCGCCGTAGGTTTCACCATGCGTCTCTGGCCCCTCCTGCTCGCCCTCGCCGCCGCCGGGTGCGCGACCTCCACCCCTCCCCTGGTGGCCACGCCAGCTCCCGAGGCACGAGTCGATCTACCAGCCCCCCCGCCGGTCCGGGTCGTCGAGACACCCGTGGTCGAGGAGCTCCTCCCGCCGGAGCCCCCGCAAGCGCCCCGCTTGCGCATTGATCGCCGTGCCGTGTATCCGGATGCCCAGGCGACCGAATGGACGTTGGCCAACGGGCTGGTCGTCGTCTACGTACAGGGCGAGGCCGAGGGCTACACCGTCCGTGTCGATGGGCCGGGCGGGCTCGCGAACCTCCCCCCCGCCCTCGCGGCCGATCTCGCCGAGAGCGGTTCGGCGAGATGGGGCCCGCTCTCCGCCCACGTCGGACTGGATCGCCGGGTCGCCAGCGGGTGGGCGGATGGGATCGCTGACGCGCTCGGCGCCGTCCGCGCGCTGTTCGAGCGTTCGCCGGACGGCACCCCGCACGCGCGAGCCGAGGACCTGGCGCACCCGTCGCTTGGTCCCCCGCCGTCCCGAGGCCCACGCTCCGCATCGATCGGCGATGCCTTCGACCGGCCCGAGGCCTTTCGGGTGTTCCTGCATGGATCCGCCGGAGCCGACTGGGTGGAGGCTGCCGTCGCCAACGAGCTGGGCGCGATCCGGGGCCGGCCGCCGCTGGCGCTGCTCGAAGAGGCCCGCTTCGACCGCCGCGACACTCTCGCCGCCCGGGGTCCGGCCGTAACTGAAGCCGCCGTCGACGCGGAGTGGGACGACCTCGCCCCCGCCCGCATCGTGGCACTCGCGCTCGCCGACCGCGCCGACGTGACGCTCTCGCTCGCGAGCGGACGCCTCACGGTCCGCGCGGTGGGTGGACACGCCCCGGCCGACCTGTTCGCTCCGCTCGCAGACACCGCCCTCCGCGCCGCCCGTGACGCCGCGGAGGCCGAGGCCCGCCAGCCCGCCGCCGTGCTCGCGGCTTTTGCCGACCTCTACGCACAGCCCGGCCAGTTCCGCCCGGCGCGGCGTCCGCAGGACGCGGCGCGTCTCGCCGACCAGATTGCGCGGACCCCGCCCGCCCGCGTCGCCGCGCTCCTGCGCCGGCTCGCCGCCACCCCCGACCTCGCCGTCCTCCGACATGAGTAAGCCCCCCCTGTTTTCCGACGCCGAGCGCGAGATGATCCGCGTGGCGGTCGCCGAGGCCGAGACCCGGACCTCGGGCGAGATCGTGCCCTACGTCGTCCGACAAAGCGGCGACTACCCGGTCGCCGTCTGGCGCGCCGCCTCCGTCGTCGCCCTCGGTGCCGGCGTTGCGGCGCTCGCGGTCGCCTGGCTCTACGACGGGTGGGGCCTCGGCTGGCTCTACTCGGCGTGGGCGCTGGCGCTCGTCATGACGTTGGGGGGCGTGGCCGGAGCCGCAGCAACCCTGGCCGGCCCGGTGCGCCGCCTGTTCGCCGGGGCCGACGAGCTAGACACGACCGTCCACCGCCGCTCGGCCGTCGCGTTTATCGAGGAGGAGGTGTTCGACACGCGCGACCGGACCGGCATTCTGCTCTTCGTCTCTCTGTTTGAGCACCGGATCGAGGTGGTCGGCGACGCGGGCATCAACGCGAGGGTGGAGCAGGAGGAGTGGGTCGAGATCGTCGACCGGATCCGGGACGGCATCCGCGAGCGCTCGCTGGCGGCCGGCCTGGTCGCGGCGGTCGCGCGGTGCGGCGATCTCTTAGAGCGCCGGGGCGTCGCCCTCCGTGAGGACGACACGGACGAGCTGTCGGACGACGTGCGGGTCCGGGACGAATGAGGGCCGCAGCGCTCGTGCTCGCCCTGCTGGCCGCGCCCTCCGTCGACGCCCAGTCGCTCGCGGTCCCGCCGCTCACCGGTCGTGTGGTCGATCTCGCGGAGGTGCTCTCGCCCTCAACCGAGGCGGCCATCACGGCTCGGCTGGCGGCGCACGAGGACTCGACGAGCAACCAGATCGCCGTGCTCACCATCCCGTCGCTCGAGGGCGCCATCCTGGAGGAGTACGCGACCGACGTGTTCCGGACGTGGGGCCTCGGGCAGGCCGACCGCGACAACGGCGTGCTGCTGCTCGTGGCCGTCGGCGACCGCGAGTTGCGTATCGAGGTCGGCTACGGGCTCGAAGGGGCGCTGACCGACGCCACCGCCGGCTCCATCATCCGCAACGAGATCACGCCCCGCTTCCGCGACAGCGATTTCGACGCGGGTGTGTTGGCTGGCGCCGAGTCGATCGTCAAAGCCGTCGACGGCGAGTACGTCACGTCGGACAGCGGCGGCATCGAGGACATGGGTTGGGGCGAGCGGATGGTGGTCGGGCTCCTGATGATCCTCTTCCCACTGCTCGGAACGGTGACGCCGATCGTCGTGTCCGGCGCCACCGGCACCAAAGGCGACTTGTCGGCGGGCTTCATCGGCGTCGTGGGGGGGATATTCACCGGGGTGGGCCTGTACATCCTGACGCTCTCAGGGTACGTGGCCCTCGCGGTCGTGCTCGCTGCCCCGGTCCTGCTGATCCTCCTGAACCGCTGGCTGGAGCGGCACCCGACCTGGGGCCCCAAACGCCGGCACAACCGGGCCAAGCAGGCGGCATTCGCGAAGGCCCGCAAGCGCGGGGCCAAGACCGTCATCGTCGACGGGCGTTCGTACTCGGTGCCCGTGGCCTCGAGTTCGTCGGGCGGCGGTGGTGGCTTTAGCGGCGGTGGTGGCTCCTCTGGCGGCGGTGGCGCATCGGGAGGCTGGTAAGGGCGCGATCGCGGGCCGGCTCCGGACCCCCCACGGGCCGGGCCGGCCCCGCAACCGCGCCCGGCTACAGCCCCTCGATCCGCAACAGGGTGTGGTCCACGTCGCGGAGGTAGAGCACGCCGCCCAGGTCCGTGTAGTCGATGCCCTGACGGTCGAGCCGGGCGCGCAGGAGCGTCAGGATCCGGCGCGGCATGGCGAACGCCAGCTCGTGGACACCCGGCTGGTCGGCGTCGGCGGACTCGACGAGTTCGAACACCTTGTGGCCCTCGGCGTCGAGCATTTGGGCGCGGGGCTGGGCCGTCAGCGGGTGCACGCCAAGGTCCCCGAGCGTGAGCCCGAGCGCGGTGACGTAAAAGTCGAGGGCCTCGTCGAATCGCGTGGTGCGGACGCAGACGCTCCGCAGCCACACGGCAGAGCTGGGCTTGCGAAGCGTGCGCTCGGCCTGTCGGTAGGCGGAGTCGAGCGCGGCGGTGGTCGAGGTCATCGGGACGAGGGAGAGAGAGTGCGGTGGGATGCCCGACCCTTTCAGCGTCCGTGCCCACACGGGTGCCGCTCGCTTCACCCCCCACGGGTGGAACGTCGTTGCCCACTCTGCCTCTCGCTATTGATTCCGCGCCGCCAGCACAAGACCCGCGCGGGGCAAGGCTACATGAACCCCATCGTCAGCCGGGCCTCTTCGCTCAGCATCTCCATCGAGTACGACGGCACAAAAACCAGATCGATCCGGGCGTGCGCCACGCCCTCCAGAGCGTTAATGCCCTGCTCGACTTCGGCCGGCAGCGTCTCCGCCGCCGGGCAGTTCGGCGCGGTCAAGGTCATCTTGACCACCACGTCCTTGCCGTCCTCGGCGTTTTCCGCGTCCTCGATGGTCCACCCGTAGATCAGGCCGAGGTCCCAGATCGGCACTGGGATCTCGGGATCGTAAATCGTCCGCACCACCTGAACCATGGCCGTCTCCAGCTCGGAGAGGTCATCGGCCTCGCGTCCGTCGATGAGAAAGTCGCGTTCCATGGGGTCGTTGAATGTGGACGGGTGGAAAGTGGAACGTTCGACACGGCACGGTCCACCGTCCACGTCCTAGGTCAGCCGCTCGGCGATGCGGGCGTCGAGCCAGTCGCGGACGGGCTCCATCGACACCATTTCGACCACGTCGTGGGCGAAGGCGTACAGGAGCATCGCGCGAGCATCGGACTCGGAGACGCCTCGGCTGCGGAGGTAGAAAATGTGCTCGGGCTCGACAGCGCCGGTCGTCGACCCGTGCGAGCACTTGACGTCGTCGGCGTAGATCTCGAGCTCGGGCTTCGAGTAGTGGTGCGCGTCGGGGCTCAGGATGACGCCCTGGCTCTGCTGATAGGCGTTCGTCTGCTGCGCCTCGCGCTGCACGAACACCTTGCCGTTGAAGACGCCCGTCGACTGGTCGTAGAGGATGCCCTTGAACAGCTCGTTCGACTGACAGCCCGGGGCCACGTGGTCGACGAGGGTGTTCGTGTCGACGTGCTGGCTGCCGTGGCAGATGTACAGGCCACCGAGGGTGGACTGACCGCCCAAGCCCGCCGGCACCATCACCGTGTTGTTGCGGACCGTCCCCGAGGCGAACGTGAACGTGAGCGTCGACACATCCGAGTCCTTCTCCTGGTAAGTCTGGACGAGCGAGACGCCGTGGGCCTGGTCGCCCTCGTCCTGCACGCGGACGTGGCGGACCACGGCGGCGTCGCTGGCGACGATCTCGGTCAAGTCGTTGCGGAACGTCTCAGCCCCACCGGTGACGCCGAACGTCTCGACGATACGGACCTCGGAGGCCCGGCCAACGACGATCAGGTTGCGGCCCTGCACAAAGGTCGGTGCATCCGCCACGACGAGATGGACGACATGGATCGGCCGCTCGACGGCGACGCCGTTCGGGACGGAGACGTACAGGCCGTCCGTCGCCGAGGCGCTGTTGAGCGAGGCGAACGCGTCGCGGTCCAGGTCGACGTGGCGGCCGAACGTGTCGGCGATCGCCTGGGGCGAGTTCGCCAACGTCTCCGCCAACGAGCCGACGATGACGCCCTGCGGGAGGCCGGAGAGGTCGGACTGGCTGGCGTCGTACCGGCCATTCACGACGACGACACGCGCGGCATCGAAACCGGGGATGGCGGCCGCGGCGAGGGCGGCATCGGATGCCTGGGCAGGCGCGGCCGGAGCGTAGGCCGGCTTCAGCGCGGGCCGGAGGTCGGTGTACTTCCAGGCCTCATCGCGCGTCGTCGGGAGCCCCTTGGCTTCGAAGGCGTCCCGCGCCGACTGGCGGAGGTCGGCGAACGGGTCGGGCGCGCCGTCGCCCGAGAACGCGGCGTCGAGCGCGTCGACGGCGTGGCGGAGAAGCGAGGGGGCCTTTTCGAGGTCGATCATAGCGGTCGGTACGGGGTACGGGGCACCGGGTCCCACGACCCTCGTACCCAGTCAAACAGGGGTGCGCCCAGAGGCGCGTGGGCTAAGCCGCGACGGTGGCCGCCTCGTCGAGGAGCCAGTCGTAGCCCTTTTCCTCCAGCTCCTGCGCCAGCTCCGGCCCGCCCGAGCGGACGATCCGGCCGTCGACGAGCACGTGGACGTAGTCGGGCGTGATGTAGTCGAGCAAGCGCTGGTAGTGCGTGATGAGCACGAACGCGCGCTCCGGCGACCGCAGGTTGTTGACGCCATCCGAGACGACGCGCAGGGCGTCGATGTCGAGGCCGGAGTCGGTCTCGTCGAGGATCGCCAGCTGGGGGTCGAGCATGGCCATCTGGAAGATCTCGGCGCGCTTTTTCTCGCCGCCCGAGAACCCCTCGTTGACCGAGCGCTGCGTGAGCTTCGGGTCGAGGTTGACGAAGGCCGCCTTCTCGCGCATAAGCTTGAGGAAGTCGCCCACGGGGAGCGGCTCCTGCTTGCGGTGCTCGCGGACCGAGTTGACCGCCGTGCGCAAAAACTGGTGCGTGCTCACGCCCGGCAGTTCGACGGGGTACTGGAAGGCCAGGAACAAGCCCTCGCGCGTCCGCTCCTCCGGCGCCATCTCCAGCAGGTCCTCGTCCTTAAACGTGACGGATCCCTCCGTGATCTCATAATCGTCGCGCCCGGCGAGGACGCTCGCGAGCGTCGACTTGCCGGACCCGTTCGGACCCATGATCGCGTGGATCTCGCCGGCCTTGACGTCGAGCGAAAGCCCCTTGAGGATCTCGTGGTCCTCGACCGAGGCGTGGAGGTTGTTGATGCTGAGCAAAGACATGGAATGCGGGTACTGGGTACTGGGTACGTGGTTCAGGGCCTAGGTACATCGTACCCCGGGCGCCGGACCGTCGGCTAGCCGACCGATCCTTCGAGCTGCACCGAAAGAAGCTTCTGGGCCTCGACGGCGAACTCCATCGGGAGCTTGGCCAGGATCTCCTTGGCGTAGCCGTTGACGATGAGGTTGAGCGCGTCCTGCTCCGAGATGCCGCGCGCCTGGCAGTAGAACATCTGGTCCTCGCCGACCTTCGAGGTCGTCGCCTCGTGCTCCACCTGGGCCGTGTCGTTGTGGATCTCGATGTAGGGGAAGGTGTGGGCCCCGCACTGGTCGCCGATCAGCAGCGAGTCGCACTGGCTGAAGTTGCGGGCGTTGGCCGCCTTCTTGTTGACCTTGACGAGCCCGCGGTACGAGTTGTTGGACTGCCCGGCCGAGATGCCCTTCGAGATGATCGTGCTCCGGGTGTTCTTGCCCAGGTGGATCATCTTGGTGCCGGTGTCCGCCTGCTGGTAGTCCTTCGTAAAGGCGACCGAGTAGAACTCGCCGACGGAGCCGTCGCCCTTCAAGATGCAGGACGGGTACTTCCACGTGATGGCGCTGCCGGTCTCCAGCTGCGTCCAGGTCACCTTCGAGTTGCGGCCCGAGCAGAGCGCCCGCTTGGTCACAAAGTTGTAGACGCCGCCTTTGCCCTCGGCCGAGCCGGGGTACCAGTTTTGGACGGTCGAGTACTTGACCTCGGCGTCGTCGTGGGCGACGATCTCGACGATCGCGGCGTGGAGCTGGTACTCCTCGCGCATCGGCGCCGTGCAACCCTCCATGTAGCTCACGTAGCCGCCGTCCTCGCAGATGATGAGCGTCCGCTCGAACTGGCCCGTGTTGGCCTCGTTGATCCGGAAGTAGGTGCTCAGCTCCATCGGGCAGTGGACGCCCTTCGGGATGTAGCAGAAGCTGCCGTCCGAGAAGACGGCCGAGTTGAGCGCGGCGTACAGGTTGTCCGTGTAGGGGACCACCTTGCCCATGTTGGCGCGGACGAGGTCGGGGTGGTTCTGGACGGCCTCGGAGAAGGAGCAGAAGATGACGCCGACCTTCGCCAGCTCCGCCTTGAACGTGGTCGCGACGGAGACGGAGTCCATCACCGCGTCCACGGCGACGCCCGCAAGCGCGGCCTGCTCGCGGAGCGGGATGCCCAGCTTCTCGAAGTCGGCCAGGATCTCCTCCGGCACGTCGTCGATCGAGTCGTACTTGACGCGGTCGCCCGGCGCCGAGAAGTAGTAGGCGTCCTGGTAGTCGATGGGCTCGACGTTGAGGTGGGCCCACGACGGCTCCTTTCCCTCGTCGAGGAGCTTAAAAAAGTGACGGAGCGCCTTCAGGCGGTACTCCAGAAGCCACTCGGGCTCCTCCTTCTGGGCCGAGATGTAACGGACGGTGTCCTCCGACAGGCCCTTCGGCGCCTTGGTGCCGGGGGTGTCGGTGACGAAGCCGTACTTGTAGCCCTGCTCGGCGACGTCCTCGAAGAAATCGTGCTCGGTGTAGGTAGCCATGGTGCTGCTCTGTGTGCGGGGCGAACCGGGGCGGATGGGGGCTGTTCCACTAAGACGGGCCGAAGCCGACCCGCCGTACCCTCCGCTCGATGAACTCGGCCGTAAGGCGGACCGGGCCCCGCTCGTCCGAAGTTCGGAACGGCCCGCCGCGAGCGCCCCCAGCCGCGGTGAAGACTCCCGAAAACGCACGCCCCATGACCGACTTTCCCGCCGCCGACGCCTTCGCCATCACCGAGCGGGCCCGCCAGCGGCTGGCGTCCGTCGCCGTCGCCGAGGGTATCGACCTCGGGACCACCTTTCTTCGGGTCGCGGTGGTCCCCGGCGGTTGCTCGGGCCTGACCTACGACCTCGGCTGGGACACGACTGTCAGCCCGGCCGACGAGACGGTCGTCGTAGATGGGCTCCGGCTCGTGCTCGACCCTCGTAGCCTGGTCACCGTCGAGGGCACGACGCTCGACTTTACCGACGGCTTGGACGGCCAGGGCTTCCACTTCAACAACCCGCAGGCGATCCGCACGTGTGCCTGCGGCGAGTCGTTCAGCCTGTAGCGGGAGGCCCGAGACCGCGAGCAAGGAATGCAATAACGGGTCACGAGTTGGCGTGACGCTCGCACAGGTTGCCACGAGCCCACCGCCGACGGGTCGTGCACGGACGATTGCCCGCGCCCCGCAGCCCGATTCGCCGTGCGTCGCGGCGACGGGCGGTCCTCGCAACGCCGGAGGGCAGCACCTGCTCATCCGACCTACCTTTGCGGATCCCCCCACCGCCCTTTTATGACCACGCGCTTGCGCCGCCGTGCACTCCTCGTCGGGCTCGTCGGGCTGGCCCTCTGGGTCGCCTTCTTCGACAGCCACAGCGTCTTGCGGCGCATCGGCTACGCCCGCGAGCTAGACCGGCTGACCGAAGAGAATGCCGGGCTCGAGGCTGAGAACGCTGCCTTGTCGGCCCAACTCGAGGACGGCCTCGACGATGCCACGTTGGAGCGCGTCGCGCGCGAGGAGTACGGGATGCGGCGGCCCGGTGAGCGCGTCTACCGCGTGGAGACCGCCGAGTAGCATGGCTGCCGAGTACGCCGTCGGCGTCGACCTCGGGGGCACCAATCTCAAGGTGGCCCTCGTCGAACGCGAGGCCGGCATTGTCCGCCAGGTCCGCTTGCCGACGGACGCGGGCCGAGGGCCGGAGCATGTCCTCGACCAGATCGCCGACGGCATCGGCCGCGTCGTGGCAGAGGCCGACGGGCCCGTGCGCGGCGTCGGCGTCGGCGCGCCAGGGATCGTATCGCTCGACCGGACGACCGTCACCACGCCGCCCAACTTTGTCAACTGGGACGTGGTCCACGTGCCCGACGCCGTCGGTGGCCGGCTCGACGGGTTGGGGCTGGAACGGCTCGTGATCGTGGAGAACGACGCCAACGTCGCTGCGCTCGGGTCCGCGTTCTACGGCGCCGGGCGGCCGTTCGACTCGTTCGTGATGATCACGCTCGGGACGGGCGTCGGGGGCGCCATCATCGTCGACAACCGACTGTTTCGGGGTGCGACGGGCGCGGCCGGCGAGATCGGCCACATGTCCATCGACTACGAAGGGCCGTACGACCGGGCGGGCGTGCCGGGCGCCATCGAGGCGTATCTCGGCCAGCGGTTCCTGTCCCGCCACGCGCGGTACCAGCTCCTGACGCGCGAGACCGGCCTCCACGAGACGTGTGGCGAGGACTTGGTCGACGTGACACCCGAGCGCGTCCACGCGGCGGCGGTGGCCGGCGACCAGGCAGCCAACGATGTTCTGGCGTGGGCGGGCCACAAGTTGGGCGTGCTGCTCGGGTCGGTGGTCAGCCTGCTCGACATCCGCAAGGTCGTGGTCGGCGGCGGCGTCTCGCGAGCCGGGGACCTGCTGCTCGACTCGGCCCGCGACACGCTGCGCCGGTCCGTGATGCCGTCGATGGCGGAGGGCATCGAGATCGTCCAGGAGCCGCGTGGCAACGACGTGGCGCTGCTCGGCGGGGCGCGGCTCGTCTTCGAGCGGATCGACGACGCGGCCTGACCTGTGGCCACCCGCCCGTACCTCTTGTCGAGGCCCCGCCCGTCCCCTACGCAGTGTCGAGCCCCCGGTCGTGCGGGCGCACGAAGCCCGAGGCCGCTCCGTTCGCGGAGCGTGGTCCGCGCCCTGCTCCTGCTCCTGCTCGCCTCGGCGTCCGCCAGCGCCCAGCGCGCAGACTCACTGACGACCCGACCGGACGCGACTGCGGTCCCGGCCGACTCGCTCGGGCTGCCCGGCGACTCGCTCGACGGAGCGCCCGGCGAGCCAGAGCGGCAGCCGTTGGTACTGGGCGTCCCCCGCGCGCCGGCGGTCGAGGGCGGGCTCGACCGCGCCATCCGCTACACCGCCGTCGACTCGATCCGCGTCGTGCTCGCGCCGCGCGGGGCACCCGAGGGCGGGCCTGGCGACGTGGTCTCCCTCTTCGGCAACGTCCGGACCGACTACGAGGGCGCGACGATCTCGGCGGGCCGCGTCGACTACGAGGCCGCTCGCGAGGTGCTCCGCGCCAGCCCCGTGCGCTCGGACTCCGGCGAAGTCGGGCTGCCCAGCTACAGCGGTGACGAGGGCCAGTTTACCGGCCGCTCGTTCGTCTACGACTTGCGCTCGCGGCGCGGCCGGGTGACGGGCGCGAAAACCGTCATTGAGGACGGCTACCTGTTGGGAGGCATCCTGAAGCAGAAGGACGAGCACGTCGTGTTCGCGGAGGACGCGGCGTACACGACCTGCGACCTCGACCACCCGCACTACGCCGTCGAGGCGGGGCGGATGAAAATCGTCGACGGCGAACGTGTCTACACGGGCCCGGTCCAGCTCAAGCTGCTCGGGCTCCCGATGCCCGTGCTCCTCCCCTTCGGATACTTCCCGACCGCCGACGGCCGTCGCAGCGGGCCGCTCCCGCTCAAGTACGGCAGCGACTCGTCGTTCGGCCTCTTCCTCGAGAACGTCGGCTGGTACTGGGCCATCAGCGACTACCTCGACGCGCAGGTGACCGGCAAAATCGGGACGCAGGGTTCGGTCCAGGCACAGGGCCAGCTCCGCTACAACAAACGGTACGCCTACAACGGCTCCGTCTCGCTCCAGCTGGCGCGCTTGCGCTCGGGCGAATCGACGGACCCCGACTTCGCGCCGCGCACGCCGGCCGGCCTCCGCTGGTCCCACAACCAGACGCTGCCCGCCGGCCAGCGCGTCACCGCGAGCGTCAACCTGCAGTCGGCCGGGCTGCGGCTGGCGACGTCGGACGTCAGCGAGCAGCTCGCGGTCTCGACGTCGTCGAACGTGAGCTTTAGCCAGTCGTGGCCCGGCGTGGGGCGCTCGGTGAACCTCTCGCTGCAGGCGTACCAGGACTTCGGCAACAACCGGACGACAGCACAGCTTCCGAGCCTGCAGTTTTCCCAGCAGCGCCGCTTCCCGTTCCGCCGGGGCCGCGACGACCACTGGTGGGAAAAGATCAGCGTCAGCTACACGGCCAATGCCCAGAACGCCTTCGCCTTCGAGCCGTCCACCGACTCGACGGGCGTCTCGGCGTTCGACGCCTTGTTCAGCGCCGACTCGTTCCGACGGGCCGCGTGCCCGGTGACGGAGCCCGACTGCGACCTCACGCGGTTCGACTACCAGGTCATGCAGACCGTCCCGGTCTCCGCGTCGTTCTCGGTCCCCCGCTTCAACCTCAGCTTTGGCCCGTCGCTGAACCTGACGGAAACGTGGACGGATGAGGAGACGACACGCGTGTACGTCGACAGCCTGGGCCGGGCGGTGAGCGGCAGCGAGCCCGGGTTCACGGCGTTCCGCCGGGTCTCCGCCAGCGCATCCGCCTCGACGGAGCTCTACGGCACCTTCCCGATACGTGTCGGCGCGCTCGACGGCATCCGACACACGTTGACGCCGAGCGTGTCGATGTCCTTTGAGCCCGACTACGAAGCCTTCGGCTATGTCCGCGAGGTGCAGGCCGACACGACGGGCCGGGTCGAACGGTACGCCATCAACTCCTCGATCCCGACCGACCCCACGCGGACGCTGTCGTTCTCAGTCCAGAACGCATTCACGGGCCGCTTTGTCCGGACCGACTCGACGGGCGAGGAGACCAAGCAGACGCGCCAACTCTTGTCGCTCAGCCTCAATGGAGGCTACAACTTTGGCGCGGAAGACAACCCGCTGAGCCCCGTCAGCGCGCGGTTCACCACCAACCTGTTCGGCTTGAACGCGAGTGGCAGCGCCGCCTTCAACCCGTACGGTCTGGACTCGCTCGGCCGACTGTCGCCGCTGACGTACTACGAGACCGACGGCCGCCCGCTGCGGCTCACCAACGTCAACCTCCAGGTCAACCGCACCTTCCAGTCGGGCCGCCGGACGGGCGCTCGCGATGTGCGCCCGGTCTACGACGAAACGCTGGGCGACCTCTACGACGCCACCTCGACGGTCCCCCGGAGCGCGGCCATCGGCTACGTGGACTACTCCGCCCCGTGGTCGGTCGCCCTCGGTCTCACGCTGAACCGCTCGACGAGCGGGATCGGCGAGCCCCGCACGGTGGCCACTCTCGACGTGTCGCAACTCAACGCGCGGCTCACCCAGAACTGGTCGGTGACCGGGAGTACGGGCGTGGACCTCACCTCGATGGAGCTGACGACGACGCGCTTGGGCTTGCGCCGCGACCTCCACTGTTGGGAGATGGCGATCAACTGGCAACCCATCGGGGTCACCAAGCTGTTCTCGGTGTCGCTCTATGTGAAGAGCGGCTTCCTGCGCGACTTCCTCCGCCTCGATGTGCCCAACTCCACGGTCCGCACCGGCGGGTTCGGGCAGCAGTTCTAGGGTCCGTCATGTAAGGCGGCCCGTTGCCGAGCGAGAGCCGCTGGCGGTGCCTGCAAGGCGCCCGACGAGATCGATGAAGCATCGGACGAGGAGGGCAACGCGGCAGACGCCGCCAGAGGCCTCGCGCAGACAGGACCCGGATTCACGTGGCGGGCCCTAGAGGGGAGTGGGAAGGAGCGAGGGCGGAGACGGAACGCCAGCGTTTCGTTCCGGCTGGGGTGAAGAACAAAAGGGACGTTCGTGGCCCGCGAATGGCGACGTGAGGGTGGCACGCACGTTGCATGCTCACCGGATAGCTCCTCCCCCCACTGCCGTGCCCGTCAGCGCCCAGGTCCTCGGCTACGGCCTCCCCCCCGCCATCCGCCGGCTCGTCGATCGTCACCAGGCGGCGCGGGCGAAGACGACCGCCGACCAATCGCTGTCGCGGCGCCTACGTGACAGCGTGCGGGCGGCCAAGATTCCTGCCAGCGGGCTCGCGTTCTACGTCCACGACGGCGCGATCTCCCTCTACGGCACCGTCGCCGACGGGGCGGCGCGGGAGGCGCTGCTCGCGGTCGCGACCGGTCTGCCCGGCGTCCGCCGGATCGTCGACCACCTCCGGCTCGCGGACGCCTAGGCGCCTACCCAAGCAGCGCGTCGAGGTCAGCCAACGCATCCCGCAAGTCGCGCGTCGTGTCGGTCGACGGCAGCGGATGGTCTGGAACGCTCCCCAGGCTCTCCCAGATATCGAACGTGCCGCCTGCCAAGACCTCCACCCGTAGGCGGACGCCGTGGCGCGCGAAGATGGGCTCGAGTTCTTCCGCCCGCTCGCGAAGCTGCTCCATGGTCGAGCGGTACGCATGCTCCAGCACCTCGGTGCGGGACGCAAATGAGAACACGTTCGTGAAGAACATCTTGTAGTCGTCCTTTGGCGGCTCGAACAGCAGCAGGTCGGAGCCCTCGAAGCGGGCCTCATAGGCGGCCATCCCGGTCCCCATGCGGCTGTGGATGAGCGTGCGGAAGGTCTGCGCCAGCACGCCCGGCATGCCCCGGTCGGTGAGGCGGCCTCGCTTCATGGCACCCTCTGCGACTGCACGAGCGGTGTCGACGGGCACGATCGGGTTGACACAGAGCACGAGTCCGGCGCCATGCGCAAAGGCCACAGACGCATGGACAGTCTTGTTGAGCACGCCGTCGACGTAGTGCCGCCCCTCGATCTCGACCGGCGGGTACAGTCCGGGAAGCGCAGTCGAGGCCTGGACCGCCAGCGAGATCGGCACGTGATCGGCGCCCGGCGAGCCGAAGACGACCGTCTCCGAGGAGTCGAGGTCGGTCGCCACGACGAACAGCTGCGAACGCAGTTTGCGGAAGTCGTCCGTGCGGCCCTCGACTTCGAACAGCCGACGGAGATACGCGCGGAGCGGGTCGTTGTCGAACACCCCGACGGGCAACGCTCGCCCGACCCGGCTCACCAGCTCCGACACCAACCCGCCGCGTGGGTCGGCCAGGAACGACCGGAACGCGTCCACGACCAGGCCGGGGAGTTGGAGGCCGCGCTTGGCGTACTCGCGGAACGCGGGCGCCATGAAGAGCTCCGGCCGGAACGGGTGCTCCGCGCTGGCGTGGCCCGTCACCGACCGGACCATCCCGGCGGTCGTGATCCCGTTCGCCAGCGAGGCGCCGATGATGGCCCCCGCGGAGACACCGACGGTCACGCCAACGGCGTTCAGGTCGAGTCCGTCGAGGGCGTCGTCGAGGGCCCGGAGGACGCCGATCTCGTAGATGGCGCCCTCCGGGCCCCCGCCTGCCAAGGCGAGGCCGATGGATCCGGTGCTTTTGTGGTCAGCGACTTTCATAGTGACGTGTAGACATGAAACGGGCGGGCGCGGAAGGCCGCGCCCGCCCGGTGCGGTAGAGGCGAGCCTGAGACTTAGCCCCGCTGTTCCTGGATCCGGATGAGCGCGGCCTGCGCGTCCTCCTTGCCCTGGACCTTCTCCACGACGACGTCGCCCAAGCGGATCTCGTACCAACCACCGCCGACGGCCTCGAGGACGAGCTCGTTGGTGGCCTCGCGCTCGGTCTTGAGCTTCTCGATGTTGTCGGTCAGCCGCTCGACGCTCTTGGTGAGGTCGGAGATCTCCTTGCGGGTCGGGACACCGAGCTTGGTCATCACGGCCGTGACGGCCTCGCTCAGCTGGCCCTCGGCCTTCTCGGCGGTCTCGCCGGCCATGTACTTGGCGTCCTGGACGCGGCCCTTGGCGGCGGCGGTCGCCTCGTCGGCCTTCTCCTCGACGGCCTCGCGGATGGCCTTGACGCGGTCGGAGCCGAAGCCCGGGAGGTCGATCTTCTCGCCGCGCTTGACGAGCTTCTTGAAGGTCTTGGAGCCCTCCTCCTCGGCGACCACGAGGGCGCCCAAGCCCGCGAGGAACACCTTGTTCACGGCGTCGCGGACGTCGCCGGCGGCGTCGGTGAGGTCGCGCTGGACGGTCTCGACCGTGGTCTTGACGGTGGTCACGGCGTCGTTGGCCGTCTTCTTGATCTCGCTCTGGAGCTCGTTGGCCTGCTTCTTGGCTTTGGTCTTGGTGGCGGTTGCCATGGTCGTGGGGGTCTGTGTGTAAGAAACGTGCGTCGCGGGACGCCTGTGTTACTGGTCGCCGGTCGGGGCGGGGTCGTCGAGGCTTTCGAGCGTCCGCTCCAGGCCGTCGAGGCGGGCGCGCAAGCGCTCCATCTCGTCGCGGACCTCGCCGATGGGGCCGGCGGGCCGGATCTTGTCGACGGCCCGCCGGGCCAGGTCGTCGACGCTCTTGCGAGCCTGGCTGATGCCCGTCTCGACGGCGCCCTCGCCGACCTTGTACACGCGCTCTCCGGCGCGCAGCAGGTCGTGGAGGAAGCCGGCGGACAGGACGCCGTTGCCCGAGCGGCCTTCCTCCGAGATGATCTGGGTCAGCACGGCGGCGGTCACGCTCTCGCCCGACTTGTTGTCGACGACCGACACCTCGTGTCCGTCGCGGACGAATCCGGCGACCTCTTCGAGGCTGACGTATCGGCTTTCGGCCGTGTCGTAGAGCTTGCGGCTCCCGTAGCGCTTGATGAGACGAGGCATGGGTCTGGGCGGGTTCAGGCCCTATGACGCGATGCGGCAAAGAGAGTTTCCGCACCGCGTCATTCCCTTTCCGTTTCACGTCCGCGTCACACGTAAGCCACAGATTCGGTGATACCTGCGCTCTCCCAAAGGGGCTGCCGCACCGCGTCAGAGCCCACGCCCCCACACAGACGACCCATCCCGACAGCATTCAGCGACGCTGGCGCTGCTGGCGATGTCCGCAAGCAGAGCCCCCGTCGCGGGCGCCGACCTTCGCCGCCCGTCTACAAAAAGCCGCGCGTGAGGTGGAGATAGAGGACGATGACCGGCACGGCCACCAGCGTCGCGTCGATGCGGTCGAGCAGACCGCCGTGGCCGGGCAGCCACGACGCCGAGTCCTTGACGCCGACGGACCGCTTGAACTGGCTCTCGGACAAGTCGCCGAGCGGGCCGAGGACGCCGCTCGCGAGGGCGATCACGGCGACGTCGAGCCACGAGACGGCGTCGCCGAGGGCACCGAGCTTGAAAGCGGCGACCATCGCGAAGGCCCCGACCGCCCCGCCGATGGCGCCCTCCCACGTCTTCTTGGGCGAGATCCGCTCGAACAGCGGCGTCTTCCCGAACGCGCGGCCTGCGAGGTACGCGAACGAGTCGGCCGACCACACGGCGAACAGCACGGCCGCCGTCAGCCAGAAGGCCTCGTCGCCGCGCAGCCCGACGTCGCCGACGCGGAGCAGGACGATGCTGCTCGCGAGCAGGGCCGGGTAGACCACGCCGAAGACGGTCGCGGCGGCGTCCTGGAGCGGGGAGGTGCGCCTCTTGAAGAGGACGGCGACCTGGATCAGCGGGACGCCGGCGACCAGCGCCAGCAGGGTCACCGGCGCGAGCGGCCACACGACGGCGGCGAGCCCGAGCATAAGGCCCAGGCCGACGACGGGCGCGACGCCGCCCGCCTTCAGCATCGTGTAGAGCTCGAACTGGGCCGCGAGCGCGACGGCGGTCATCAGGGCCGCAAACCACCAGCCGCCCGCCCACATGGCCGCGACGACGAGCGTGGCGCCGACGAGCCCGGTCAGAATCCGCTGGGTGAAGTTCGACACCTAGGCGTCGTCGTCGTCGTCGGGCACGTCGAGGCTGATTTCGTCGATGCCGGAGTCGAGGCGGGCCTCGGCGATCGGGTCGTGCGCGTCCGGCGCGTCGACGTCGGCGGCCATAGCGGCCGCTTCGAGGTCCGCGTCGGAGATCGGCGCCTCGTCCAGGACGCCGCGGGCGCGGCCCTCGTCCTCGGGCTTCACCATCACGTGGACGGGCGAGAGGTCGCCGACGTTGAGGTTGAACGAGTGGTCGCGCTGGGTGAGCACGACGGCGGGGATCTCCGCCTCATCGAGTCGGTCGCGGACGAGGTCGGCCTCGAAGTCGGTCGAGGCCTCGAAGATGGAGATCCAGCCCTCGTAAGTACGGGCGGCGCGGGCCTTGGGGGAATCGTCGCGGGGGGGCGTGCCGGGCTCAATCATGGGGGGCGAGGGGCTGTGCGGAGAGGGGCGGAGAGAGGGGGACGGGCAGCGCATCGGACCGGGTCCCGACGAGCGAGACGCGGCGCGCGGTCATGGCACGGACGACGAAGCCGGTGAGCACGAGCCCGACGACCCCAAAGTACCACGGCACCCCCATCGCCTCGAGCGTCTCGAGGTCGAGGTCCGGGTCGGCGCGGGCGAAGGCCGTCGCGGCGACCGCGAGCCCGTTGTTGAGGAGGTGGACCAGGAATCCGGCCCACAGGCTGCCGGTCGCCCAGACGACGAAGCCGAGGTAGACCCCGAGCAGCGCGAGGGGGACGGCCTGCGTCAGCCGGAGGTGGTAGAGCCCGAAGAGCACGCCGACGAGCACGATGCTGGCGACGGTCCCCCACCGGCGCTCGACCTGGCGCTGGAGGTAGCCACGGAAGAGGAGTTCCTCGCAGATGGCGGGCGTCAGCGCGAGCGCGACGAAGAGGAATGGGGTCGACAGGTCGCCACCCATGAGCAGGCCCTCGAGAAAGTCGACCTGGGTCGCTTCGAGCTCGCGGAGCCAGTCCGGAAGCGGCAGGAGCGAGTTGAGCTGCCCGGTCCACAGGACGGCGGGGTACAGCGTCGCCCAGCCCAGGGCCGCCAACCCCAGCCCGAGGCCGTCGGGCCGACGGATCCGCAGGAAGGCGCGGACGGCGGGGGTGTGCAGCTTGGCGACGACGACGGCCAACAGGCCGAAGCCGAGCGCCTGGCCGACCGTGTTGGCCGTCAGCATCAGCCGACCGTTGGTGGTCAGCTGCTCCATGATCTGCCCCATGTCGGGCGCCGTGCCGTCGCCGTTCTGCACCGCGTCCCAGATCACGCCGATGCCGAGCACGATGGGCGCGATCACCAGCTGGAACAGCAGGAACGCGAGCACGAAGACGAACAGCGCCGTCAGGATCGGGCTGAACCCGTTGCGCTCGAACCAGCCGGTCAGCGGCATGGGTTCGGCGTCGTCCCAGGCGTCGACAATCACCTCGGGGGGCGGGGGACCTGCGGGGGGTCTCTGGAGGGCGGGCGGGGTCGAGGTCTCAGTCGTCGGGTCGATCACGGGCGCAGGGGTGGGCGCCGGTCAACGAGCGGGCGCCGGGAAAGGGTTCAGGCCGCCGGGACATCGGCCGCGAACGGGCTGGGCTGAACGTCGGGGTCCAATCGGCGGGCGTCGAACAAGTCGGCGGCGGGGTCGGGCTCTCCGAGGAGCGACCGCGCCGCGAGTTGGCCGAAGCGCATCGCGTAGCCCATGCCGTGGCCGGTGAAGCCGGCGGCGAAGCGGGCGCCCGTCACGCCGGGCACGCCGCCCAGAACCGGCAGGCCGTCGGGGCTGAACCCCATCGTGCCCGACCACCGGCGCTCGACGGCGAGCCGGGCGAAGTCGGGGAAGTGCTCGGCGACGTAGGCCGCCAGCGACGCCTGGAGCGCGTCCGTCGTCGCGTCGTCGTAGCCGACCTCGTCGGCCTCGTGGAGGTGCCGGGCCCCGCCGACGAGGACGCGGCCGTCGGCCCGCTGGCGGAGGTAGTAGTGCCCCTCGTGCGAGTACACGGGCGCCGCCAGCCGGAGCGGCGCGGTCGCGGTCGCGAACATCTGGGCGCGGACCGGCCGCACGGCCGAGACCAGCGCGGGAAGCAGCCGGGGCAAAAAGGCGTTCGCGGCGACGAGGACGCGGCCGGCGGCGACCTCTCCCCCCTCCGGCCCCGCCAGCCGCACGCGCTCGCCCTCGGACTCGATCTCCGCGACGGGCCACCGCTCGATCACGCGCGCACCCGACTCCGCCGCGAGCGCGGCGACCAAGCGCGCCGGGTCGATGACGCCGCCCTCGGGCACATACAGCGCGGCCGGAAAGCCCTGGCCTCCCGTCCGCGCGTCCGCCTCTCCCCTTTCTGCCAACGCCGACGCGACGCCGTCTTCCGCGAGCAGGTCGTGCGACTCGCGGAGGCGCTCCGCTTCGACAGCGTCCCCCGCCGCGAGCACGCTGCCCGTCGCCGCAAACCCGACTGCTCGCCGGGCGCCGAGATCCGCCGCCAGCCGATACGCCTCATTCGTAAACCGCCACAGCCGCCGCGCGCGGTCCCGGCCGTAGGTCGCCACGGCCGAGGCGTAGTCGGCGTGCGTGCCCAAGAGCAAAAAGCCGGCGTTGCGGCCGCTCGCGCCGAACGCCAGCCGCTCAGCCTCGACGATCACGACCCGGAGGTCGGGCGCGAGTTGGCGGAGTGCGAACGCGGTCGCCGTCCCGATCACGCCGCCGCCGACGATCGCCACGTCCGCCTCGACGGCCGGGGGCCGCTGCCAGACCGACGCCGTCACCGGGCCACCTCCACGACGACGCGGCCGACCGTGTCGCCCTCGACGATCCGCTCGCTCCACGCCGTCACCTCGCCCAGCCCGACGACCGTCTTGCGGACGGCCGCGAGCGCGCCCGACGCGACGGCCGCGGCGAGCGCCTGCCACGCCTGCTGGCGCAGGGCGACGGGCGCCGTGTTCGAGTCGATGCCTGCCAGCGTCACGCCGCGCAGGATGAACGGAAACACGGTCGTCGCCAGTTCGGCCCCGCCCGCGAGCCCGCACGCCGCGACGCACGCGTGGCGGCCGGACTGCGCGAGGAGCGTCGCGAGCGTCGTCCCGCCGACCGAGTCGACGGCGCCGGCCCAAACGCCTTTCTGGAGGGGCGCCCCGCTCGTCGCCAGCGCCTCGCGCCCGACGACCTCCGTCGCGCCGAGCTCGCGCAGGTAGTCGTGCGCCGAGGCCGTCCCGGTGACCGCCGTCACCGCGTAGCCGCGCGCCGCCAGCAGGGCCGTGGCGACGGAGCCGACGCCGCCGCTCGCGCCGGTCACGGCGATCGCGCCGTCGTCGGGCGTGACGCCGTGGGCGTCGAGCGCCAGCACGCTCAGCATCGCCGTAAAGCCCGCCGTGCCGATCCACATGGCGTCCTCGGCGGAGAGCCCGTTGGGCAGGCGAACGAGGTGGTCGGCGGACGCCCGGGCGCGCTCGGCGAAGCCGCCCCACCGGTCCTCGCCCGTGCCCCAGCCCGTCAGCACGACGCGATCGCCGGGCTGCCACGCGTCGGACGACGACTCGGCGACGGTCCCCGCGAGGTCGATGCCGGGGACAAACGGAAAGTCGCCCCGGACGATCTTGCCCCGGCCGGTCACCGCCAGCCCGTCTTTGTAGTTGAGGCTCGAATGGGAGACGTCGATGAGCACGTCGCCAGCAGGCAGGTCGGTGTCGGGGACGTCGGTGAGGGCGGCCGAGGTCTGGCCGTCGGACTGGGAGAGGAGGAGCGCGCGCATCGGGGTGGGGAGAGACACGGGACGATACGCGCGGCCCGGCACCGAGGGGTGCCCGTAGCTTGCGGCGCACCCTCTACGCCCATGGCCGACGACACGCTCCGCACGACCCCACTCCACGACCGCCACCTCGCCCTGGGCGCCAAGATGGCCGGATTCGGCGGGTGGGACATGCCCATCCAGTACTCGGGCATTCTCGATGAACACCACGCCGTCCGCCAGTCCGCCGGGCTGTTCGACGTGAGCCACATGGGCGAGTTCAGGCTCCGGGGGCCCGACGCGCTCGCGCTCGCGCAGCACCTGGTCACGAACGACGTGTCGAAGCTGACCGACGGGCGCGCCCAGTACGCCGTGCTGTGCCGCCAAGACGGCACCGCCGTCGACGACCTGCTCGTGTACCGACTGGCGGAAGACGACGTGCTGCTCGTCGTCAACGCGGGCAACATCGACAAGGACTGGACGCACGTCTCGGCCGTGGCGGATGCCGCCGGGATGGACGCGACCCTCACGAATGAGTCGGACGACTGGGCCCTGCTTGCGCTTCAGGGCCCCGACGCCTTCGAGGTGTTCGAGCACGCGAGCGGGATCGACGCCAGCGACATCGCCTACTACCACTTCCGCCCGGCCCAAGCGGGTGCGCTGTGGGGCGCCCAGCGCGGGATCATCTCGCACACGGGCTACACGGGCGAGTCCGGGCTCGAACTCTACCTCTCGCCCGACGCGGCGGGCGCGGCGTGGGACGCGCTCGTTGAGGCGGGCGCGACGCCGGCCGGACTGGGCGCTCGAGACACGTTGCGGCTCGAAGCCGGCTTCTGCCTCTACGGCCACGAACTCGACGACGACACGACACCGCTCGAAGCCGGACTCGGCTGGGTCGTCAAGCCCGACGCCGCCGACTTCGTGGGACGTGACGCGCTGGCGGCGCAGAAGGCCGATGGGCTTGCGCGCAAGCTGGTCGGGCTCGTGATCGAAGGGCGCCGGATCCCGCGCGCGGGCACGCCCATCACCGACGCCGACGGGGCCGAGATCGGCGTCGTCACGAGTGGGAGCCAGGCGCCGACGCTCGGTGCGGGCGTCGCCCTCGGCTACGTGCCCAACGACCCGGCGTACACGACGGCGGGCGCCAGCCTGGGCGTGTCGGTCCGGGGCACGGTGCTCCCGGCGACCGTCACCAAGCCCCCCTTCCACAAGACCGCGTGAGCCTCTCCGTAGCCCTCACCCCCTCCGGCCTCGACCCCGGCTCCCTCGACGGCCGCGCCGTCGTCGTCATCGACGTGCTCCGCGCCTCGACGTCGATCGCGACAGCGCTCGCGAACGGCGCCCGCGCCGTGATCCCCGTCGCCGACAAGGGCGAGGCCGGCCGGCTGGCGGCGACGCTCGACCGCGACACGTCGGTGCTGGCGGGCGAGCGCGACGGCGTGATGCTGCCCGGGTTCACCCTCGGCAACTCGCCGCGCGAGATGACCGCGGAGGCCGTCGGCGGCAAGACGGTCGTGCTCACGACCACGAACGGGACGTACGCCATCGTCGCTGCAAAGAAGGCGGACCGGCTCGCGGTTGGGACGTTCGTCAATGCCGCGGCCACGGCCGCCTTTTTGAGTGACGCCCTTGCGGACGGGCTGGAGGCGACCATCGTCTGCGCCGGCTGGCGGGGCGAGGTCGGGCTCGAAGACGTGCTGTGCGCCGGCCTGCTGGCGGACCGCGTCGGCGGCGCGGGTGGCGACGGCGCGCTGATCGCGCTGGGCCTGTATCGGGGAGCGGCCGCAAACCTGGGCCGGGCCGTGGCCTCGTCGGAGCACGCGCGGCGGCTCGCGAGCCTGGGCGCTGCCGATGACGTCACGGCCTGCGTCCGCGTCGACGCGCTCGACGTGCTCCCCGTCTACCGCGACAACCAGCTCGTCGCGGGCTGAGCGTCTGGGGCGGACCGACCGGGCCGTCCCAGGGCACAGGCCACCCGTCGTACCTTCATAGACGCCCCAATCGGGGCGCCCGGCCGTCTCCCCCCAACCGCCGTGAGCACGACACGCACCCGCTCGAAAAAGAAGCGGCCCTCGAAAACGACCACGGCTGCCGGGTTCTCGCGACAGCGAAAGCAGGAGGTGCTGGGCATTCTGTTGCTCGCGCTCGCCGTGCTAACCGCGCTCGCAGTCGTGACTTACTCGGCCGGCGACGCGGACCGTCTGACCGACCCCGTCGACCCGTACGGCCAGCCGTACGACAACATGTTGGGCTACGTCGGGGCGATGCTGGCGCAGGCGCTCGTCGCCGGGTTGGTGGGCTACCCCGTCTTGCTCCCCGTGCTCGCGGTGCTGTCATGGGGCTGGGTGCTGCTGCGCCAGAAGACGCCCGTCTTCCTGCCCACCCTGACGGGCCTGTCCATCGCCGGGGCCCTGTTCCTGGCCTGCTTCTTCGGCTGGTTCGACTCCCAGCTCGACACGGAGCTGGCGGCGTGGAGCGGGACGTTGGGGCTCGGGGTTTCGGGCTGGCTCACCAGCGTCTTGTACCCCGTCGGGTCGTTTATCGTCTTGCTTGTGGCCGTCGTGGTGACGCTGCTGCTGGTGTGGGACCGCGATATCCAGACCTCCCTCGACCGTGCCGAAGGAGCTGTGACGAGCATCAAGTCGAGCCTGACGGAGACGTGGGCGGAGTACCGGACCGGCGCCGCCGAGCGCAAGACCTTGCGCCAGCAGGCCCGCGCGGAGGCGCTGGCGGAGCGCGAATCGAAACGCGCGGAAAAGGAGGCCCGCAAGCCGGCGCCGTCGGCGACGCCAACGCCCGCCGCCCGGCCCCCGCTGCCCGCCCCGCCGCCGCCGCCTGTCCCGGAGCCGACTCGGGTCGCCCCTCCCCTGCCGGTTGCCATCGCGCCGGGCGCTGAGGCCGACGACCCCGACCTCGACGCGCTCGTCGACGAGCAGCGCGACGGCCCGGCGTTCCACGTCACGGGCCCGATCCACGAGCGCCCGGCCGACCTCGACGGCGCGGCGGCCGACACCCCCCGCGCCGCCGAGCTTCCGTACTCCTTCCCGTCGATCGAGCTGCTCGAAGAGTCGGCGACCGACCAGGAGGTCGACCTCGACGAGATCGAGGACAACAAGCAGGTGCTGCTCGACAAGCTGGAGACCTACAACATCCAGATCGACGCCATCGAGGCCGTCGTCGGCCCGACCGTGACGCGCTACGAGCTGACACCCGCGCCCGGCGTCAAGATCAGCCGTATCACCGCGCTGGAGGACGACCTCGCGATGGCGCTCGCCGCGCCGGGCATCCGCATCATCGCGCCAATCCCCGGCAAGTCGTCGATCGGCGTCGAGATCCCGAACCGGACGCGTGAGATGGTCCGGCTGCGCCAGATCCTGACCCGCAAGGAGTTCGTCGAGGCCGCGCGCGCGGGCAAAATGGCGCTCCCGGTCCCGATCGGGAAGACGATTGAGGGCAAGGCGTTCATCGTCGACCTCGCCACGATGCCGCACCTGCTGGTGGCCGGCGCGACGGGCTCGGGCAAGTCGGTGGGCGTCAACGCGCTGATCGTCGGGCTGCTCTACGCCAAGCACCCGGCCGACCTCAAGTTCGTGATGGTCGACCCCAAGAAGATCGAGCTCAACGGCTACGCCGAGCTGCTCAACCACTTCTCGGCGATGCCCGAGGACGCCGAGGACCCCATCATCACCGACTTCATGCAGGCCGCCGCCGTGCTGCGGAGCTGCGAGCGCGAGATGGAGATCCGCTACGACCTGCTTGCAGAGGCGGGCGTGCGCGGGATCGACGAGTACAACAAGAAGCAGGCGACCGGCAAGCTGGAGACGTTGGGCAAGGCGCACCGCCACCTCCCGTACATCGTCGTCATCGTCGACGAGCTGGCGGACTTGATGATGACCTCGGCGAAGGAGGTCGAGGCGCCGATCGCGCGCCTGGCGCAGATGGCGCGCGCCGTCGGCATCCACCTCGTGCTCGCGACCCAGCGGCCGTCGGTCGACGTCATCACCGGCCTGATCAAGGCCAACTTCCCGTCGCGGATGGCCTACCAGACGTCGTCGAAGATCGACAGCCGGACGATCATCGACGGCGGCGGCGCGCAGCAGCTGGTCGGGAATGGCGACCTGCTCTACATGAACGGCTCGCGCCTGACGCGCCTACAGGGGCCCTATGTCGGCGTCGACGAGGTGGAGGCCGTCTCGGGCTACATCGCGTCCCAGGAGGGCGCCGGGCCATACTTGCTGCCGCCGATGGATGCGGGAAACGACGCCCCGGCAGGCTCGGCAGGTGACTCCTCTGGCGATCGAGACGAGCTGTTCGAGGACGCCGCCAAGGTGATTGTGCGGAGCCAGCAGGGGTCGGTCTCCCTGCTCCAGCGCAAGCTCTCCGTCGGCTACACGCGGGCGGCGCGATTGGTCGACCAGCTCGAGGACGCTGGCATCGTGGGGCCGTTCGAGGGCTCGAAGGCTCGCGAGGTGCTCATCCCCGATGAGTACGCGTTGGACGCCTTTTTCGGCGCGGCGACCGACGCCCCGGACCTCGACCTCGACGCGGTCTAGCAAAGACACCCAACGTTCACCTAGAAATAGTCGGCCCCCCGCAGATAACGGCGGAGAGGCTTATCCGCTGGAAGAGCCTGCCTGGGGCCGAGGCCGCCGGCTCTCCCCGGTCCGGCCTCGGGAACCGACACAGAGCGGGGCCGGGCGTCCCACCACAGGCACCCGGCCCCGCAAAGCCCCTCACCTGTTGTGGGGGGCGTCTGCTATAGTACGCCGAGCCCAGGGAAGGCTCTACACCAGTCCCCGCTCGTAGGCGGTCCGGACCGCCTGCGCGCGGCTGTGCACCTGGAGCTTCCCGTACAAGTTTTTGACGTGGGACCGGATGGTGTGCGGGCTGACGTTGAGGCGCTCGGCGATGGCCACCTCCGAGTCGTCCTCGACCAGGCGAGCGAGGACCTCCGTCTCGCGGGGGGTCAGCCCGAGGCCCACCGCCGAAGCGGAGGGGCCCGAGGTGGCCCGGACGTGACCCAGGAGCTTGCGTGCGACGAGCGGCGACGTCGGCGCCCCCCCATGAGCGACTTCTTGCACAGCCCGCACGATGGCGTCTGGCCCGGCATCCTTCAGGAGGTACCCGCTGGCGCCCGCCCGGATGGCAGCGAAGATGCGGTCCTCGTCCTCGTAGACGGTCAGCATCAGCACGTCGATGGCCGAGGTCTCCGCCGCCAACGCCGCCGTCGTGGCGATGCCGTCCCGGCCCGGCATCTCGATGTCCATCAGCACGACCGCCGGGAGCGGCGCGCCCGAGCGGCGTCGGACCGCAAGGTCCGCGAGGAAGCCGTCGCCGCTCTCGGAGACGAGCACCAGCTCCACCTCGGGGTAGAACGCGAGCTGTTGGACGAGCCGGTCCCGCAAGCCGGCATGGTCTTCGACGACGGCGACGCGAATGGGGTCGGGCATGGGCACGGGGGCGAGATCAAGAGTAGGCCGATCGAGGGCGCGTGCCCTCCCCTACGCCGGGGAGGACGCCAGCGGGACGTCGACCGTCACCCGCGTACCGTCGGCCGTCTCGAGAAGGAAGCGTCCGCCCAGGCCCTCTGCACGGGCGGCCATCGAGCGCAAGCCGTAGCCGGGCGGAGCGGCGCCGTCACCCGAGGGCGCCACGAAGCCGCCGTCGTCCGAGACGACGAGTTGCACGCCGAGCCCGCTGGGGGCGAGCGTTGCGGCGATCCGGTCGGCGCGCGCGTGCTTGAGGGCATTCGTGATGGCCTCCTGCCCGACCCGGTACAGCGCCAGCGCGACCGCCGGGGGCAGCGCAAGCGACGGGTCGACCGCACACGTCACCTCGACGTGCCCGGCCCGGCCGCGCGCCCGCGCCTTCGCGAAGGCGTCCAAGCGGTCGCAGAAGGCCCCGGCGGTGAGCGCTTCCTCGTTGATGGCCCAGATCGTCTCGCGCAGTTGGCGGATGGTCTCACGAGCATCGGCCTCGACGAGCGCCAACGGATCTGTGGCGCCGGGGGCGGCGCCAGCGCGACGCGCCAGCTTGGCGAGTTCGACGCCCGCCAGCAGGGACGACAGCTGGGCACCGACGTGGTCGTGCAGGTCGCGCGAGATGCGGGCCCGCTCGCGCTGGAGCCGACGCACCGATTCGAGCCGGGCCACCTCTTGGCGGAGACGGCGCTGCGACACCTCCCGGATGGCCAGGCCAAAGACTGCCAGCAACAGCAGCACCGCCAGCGCACGGATCGACCGACGCTCCCACCACTGCGGCGCGACATCGACCGTCAGCACGGCCGCCTCCGACACGCCACCGGGCCCGACGGCGCGGGCGACGAGCCGCAGCGTGCCCCGCCCCAGATCCGAAAACACGATGCGTCCGTCTGGCCCCGCCAGCTGCCAGGCCCCGTCCCCCACCCGGTACTCGACGCTGGCGGTGGAGCCGAACGAGAGCGCGGCGACGGAGACTTCGACGTGATGGCGTCCGGGGGCGAGGGACACGCTACCGCGGGCGAGCGGGACCGAGCGGTCATCCGCACGGACGCTGACAAAGGCCACCTTGGGCGGGATCGTCGGGGTGGGCAGCCGAGAGAGATCGACGGCGAAGAGCCCGGCGGTCGTGGCCAAAAAGAGCCGGTCCGTGGCGGCGTGGTACCCCGCGTCGTTGATCGAAGCCGCCTCGTCCGCGAGCAGGGAGCCCCGGGCCTGGACCGCGCCGTCGAGCACGCGGAAGAGGCCCCGGTCGCCGACCACCCAGATGCCGGGCGTGCCCGGTCGCTCGAAGACAGCCATCAGGCGCTGGCGCCCGAACCGGTCGCCGCCGACCGTCTCCGCTCGCGAGCCGTCCCATCGCCCGAGCCCGCGATCGGTCCCGAACCACACGGCCCCGTCGGACAGCTCGGCGACCGAAAAGATGGCCGACGACGGCAGGCCGTCGGCGCGTGACACCGAGACGGCGCGGGCTCCGCGCACGAGTGCCGCGCCCGCTGACCGCGTGAGCACCCACAGCCCTCGGCGCGTCCGCGTGAGCCCCTCGACCATGTCTGTGCCGAGCCCGTCGCGCTGGCGGAGCGTGTCGAGCGCGACGCCGTCGACAAACCGCATGACGCCGCTGCCGTAGACGCCGACGGCGAGGGTGTCGGTCGCCGCGTCTAGTCCGGCGACCCAGTTGGGCTCGTCCAACAGCGTCTGCCACGGGTCCCTCTCAACGGCGAAAACGGTCGGGCCCGTCGCCACCATCAGCCCCGTTCGGCCAATGGCCACCTGGCGAGTGTCCACCCCGGGGTTGGAGGCCCGCATCGCCAGCGTCGCGGCGTCAACGGTGAGCAGTCCCGACCCCGTCGCGAACACGTTTCGCTCCGACACCGCGAGCCGGATGGCGGGGCGGTCGGTGAGTTGGGTGAGGTGCCGGCCCGCCAGCCGGAGGGCGCCTTGCCCAAACGTGCCCGCCCACAGCGCACCCTCGCGGTCAACGACCACGTCTTGGGCGCGGATCTCGCTCAAGAGGACCAGCGGGTCGCCCGGGGCGTCGCGCACCCAGATCCCGCCCGTGTCGCCGGCCCAGTAGACCTCGCCCCGACGCCCGCGCACGACCCGACGCACGCGCGGCGACGGGATGATCTCGGAGGCGACAAAGCGGTCGCCGGCGACCCGGCCGATCCCGATGCCCTCGAGTCCGACCACGATCACAGACGCCGCGGTGCCCGCCACCCACCGCGCGCCGCCCAAGGTGGGCGGTGCTCGGACGACGACCGGCGCCCCGCCGCCCGCGTCGAGCCGCAGCAGCTCCCACGGCCCCGCCGTGTTCGCCCCGACCTGCCGGCTGGCGAGGATCGCCCCGTCGTCCAGAGGCACCAGCCCCGACCACGCCGTGCCCTGCCCGCTGCGACGGAGCCGCCAGCGCCCGACGGTGCCGACGGCGATCGCGTGCGCGCCCCGGACCGCGACGCCCGCCCCGTCGGGCTGGATGCTGTACACCGCGTCGTCGCCGAGCGGCGTCGCGACGGTCTCGAACCGATCGCCGACCCGGCGCGCTAGCCCCGCGAACGTGCCGACCCACAACGTCCCGTCGGCCCCCTCTCCGATGGAATAGACGAACGGGTGTGGCAGGCCGTCGTCGGCGGTGAAGGTGACGACGCGGCGTCCGTCGTAGCGCGCCAACCCGGCGTCGGTGCCGAGCCACAGAAAGCCTTGGCGATCCTGAAAGACGGCTTGTACGTAGTCGGAGGGCAAGCCGTCGGCGCGTGTCAAGGCCTCGAACGTCGGCTGCGCGCGAGCGGCGAGCGCACACGCGGCGGAGAAGATCAGGACGACGACGAGGCGCACGGCCGGAGGGGCGGACCGGATCGAATCTAACTGCCTACCGTTCAGCGACCTGGGGCGGGCCGCCGGTCGAAGAATGGCCGAAGCCGACACGCGCGGGGGCCCCGGGTCCCGGCCGCGCGTTGGGACCGACATGACGACCCTCATCGACTACGGCATCGGCAACCTGCGCTCGCTCGCGAAGGCGTTCGACGCGGCGGGCGTGCCCGTCGTGCGCACCGACGACGCCGGCGCCATCCGCGCGGCCGACCGCCTCGTGCTCCCCGGCGTGGGCGCCTTTGGCGCGTGCGCGGCCGAGCTGGCGGACCGCGGACTGACCGATCTCGTGATCGAGCGAGCGCGAGCGGGCGTTCCGCTGCTGGGCGTCTGCGTCGGGATGCAGCTCTTGTTCGAGGGCTCCGAGGAGCGCGGCGAGCACGCCGGCCTGGGCTTGCTCCCCGGCCGCGTCGTCGGCTTCCCGGCCGACCTCGCCAGCGACGGCCGTCGCCTCAAAGTCCCCCACATGGGCTGGAACCGGCTGGCGACGTCGCGCGAGCACGACATCGTCGAAGGCGACGACTGGGTGTACTTCGTCCACTCCTACCACGCGGCGCCCACTGAACCGGAGGACGTGATCGCGACGGCCGACTACGGCGGCGCGGTCCCGGCGGTCGTCGGACGTGCGAATGTGGTCGGTGTTCAGTTTCATCCCGAGAAGAGCGCGACCGCCGGGCTCGCCATGCTGCGTAGGTTCGCGGACTGGACGCCCGGCGCCGACGGGCGCCCCCTTTAGCCCCCCTGACCCATGCTCGTCATTCCTGCCATCGACCTGCGAGGCGGCCGGTGCGTCCGGCTCCGGCAGGGACGCTACGAGGACGAAACGGTCTATTTCGACGACCCCGTCTGAATGGCCAAGCTGTGGCGGGTGATGAATGCCAAGGTGCTCCACCTGGTCGACCTCGACGCTGCGCGGACGACGGCCGAGGAGGCGGCCGACAACCGGGCCGTCATCGCCGAGATCGCCAAGGCACTCGACGTGCCCGTCCAGGTCGGCGGCGGCATCCGCACACTCGACGACATCGCCGCGATGCTCGATCTCGGGGTGTACCGCGTCATCCTGGGCACCGCCGCCGTCCGCAACCCCGAGTTGGTGTCCGAGGCGGTCGCCCGCTTTGGCGCCAGCCACATCATCGTCGGGATCGACGCCAAGGACGGCGAGGTGCGCACCGAGGGCTGGGAGGCCGGCTCCGGCGTTGGCGTCACCGACCTCGCGCTCGACATGGAGGCGCGGGGCGTGCGCCGGTTCATCTACACGGACATCGCGCGCGACGGGACGCTGGAGGGCCCCAACATCGAGGCGTACCGCGAGCTGTCCGCCCACCTGACGCGGGCTCGCATTACCGCCTCCGGCGGCGTCGGCGGGTACACCGACCTGCTGGCGCTCCAGGCCGCCGAGCCGGCGGTCGACTCGGTCGTCGTGGGCCGGTCGCTGTACGAGAATCGCTTCCCGTGCCAGCAGTTCTGGTGCTGGCACCGCAAGGACGAGGTCGATCTCGACCGCTTTTCCACGGCCCGACTCGCGCTGCGCGGCGAGTAGCCCGTCTGGCGTCGACCGCGGACTCCGAATTCCCCCCCCATGCTGGCCAAACGCATCGTCCCCTGCCTCGACCTCCACGACGGCCGCGTCGTGAAGGGCGTCCAGTTCGTCGACCTCGTCGACGCGGGCGACCCGGTCGAGCAGGCGCGGTTCTACGACGCCTCGGGCGCCGACGAGATCGTCTTCCTTGACATCTCGGCCACGCACGAGGGCCGCGGCCTCTTGCTCGACACCATCCGCCGGGCAGCCGACGAGGTGTTCATCCCGCTCACCGTCGGAGGCGGCGTGCGGTCCGTCGAGGACGCCCGCCAGCTCCTCGAGGCGGGCGCCGACAAAGTGGCCATCAACTCGGCCGCGCTCGCGGACCCGGACCTCTTGACCCGCGTCGCCGACTCGTTCGGGGCACAGTGCGTCGTCCTGGCGATCGACGCCAAGCAGACCGGCATCACGCCGAGCGGGTGGCAGGTCTTCACGCACGGCGGCCGTAAGGCCACGCGCCACGACGCCATCGCCTGGGCCGTCGAGGGCGTTCGCCGGGGCGCCGGCGAGCTGCTGGTGACGAGCATGGACCGCGACGGCACGCGCGAGGGCTACGACCTCGCCCTGTTGCGCGCGCTCGACGACGCCGTCGCCGTCCCGGTCATCGCCAGCGGCGGCGCAGGCACGCTAGACCACCTCGCCGACGGGCTGACCGAGGGCCGCGCCGACGCCGTGCTGGCCGCCTCGATGTTCCACTTCCGAGAGGTGACGGTCGCCGACGCCAAAGCCCACCTCAGCGCTTGTGGCGTGGCCGTGCGGCCGGTCGCCGAGGTCTCGTCGTGAGCCACGCGCGCCTGGGCCTCCGACTCGTCCGCCTCGCCATTGGCGCCGTCGTGACGTTCCTGGTCGCCGCCGGGGGCTACCTCGCCTGGGCCGCGCTCGCGAACCCCGACGTACGACTACGCAAGCCGCGCTGGGTGGAGGGCGCCTTCGACCACTCGTACTGGTGGCCCGTACTCGTGGTGACGCTGGGCGGCGCGGCGCTCGTGGGTCTCGTGCTATGGACGGCGTACCGGAGGCTACGCGATGGCGAAGACCTCTACGGGGGGCGAATGGGCCGAGGCGTGCGTCGGAGGGGCGAGCGTCACGTCGAAGACTAGGCGCATGTGTAGGGCATGACGTTGTATGTAGATTAACCGGCACGTCCCACCACGACTGCCATGCGTCTGCTCCTCTCCGCCCTCCTCTTGGCGCTCGTCGCCCCCGTCAGCGCCCAAGGCGTGCTCGGCGATGACGGGATCTACGTGCTCGCCGAGACCGCCCCCGCACCGGTTGGTGGGATGGCCGCCATCGCCGATGCCATCGTCTACCCCGAGGCCGCGATTGAGGCCGAGGCGGAAGGGACGGTCGTGCTCATGTTCATCGTGCAGCCCGACGGCTCGCTGGCGGAGGTGACCGTCGCGCGAGCCCCGCACTCGGCGCTGGGGCAGGCCGCACTCGCCGCGCTTGAGGCTGTCGAATACACTCCGGGACTGTGGCCGACGAAGCCGTCCCGACCCGGGTGAGCCTGCCGCTACAGTTCGTTCTCCCGGAGCCTGTGGTCCACGACGGTCCCGAGGCGTTGGAGATGGATGTCGGGCTCGCGTCCTCTCCGGCCGTCCCGATCGGCGGGTGGGAGCGGCTGTTCCGCACCATCGACTGGCCGGACGAGGCGGCCGGGAGCGGCGTCGAGGGTGTGTTCACCATCGCCGTCGACGTGGATGAGAAGGGGCATGTGACCAACGCCGAGATCGTCGCCTCCGACGTCAAGCGCGACGAGGGCCGGCTCGACGTGATCGCCCGCCCGCGACGGAATCCGGCCGGCCAGATTCGCAACGTCGACTCCCGCCCGACGATCTCGTCGGTGCAGCGCGCGATGGAGCAGGCCATCCTGCGCGCCGTGGTCCCTCAGCAGTTCGTTCCCGAAGTCCGCGACGGCGAGGTCGTCGCCGGACGCGTTCTCCACACCTTCGAGCTCTACATCCCTGGTCGCTGATCATGCGCTTCATCCTCTTAATTCTCTTGGCCGTCCCCACCCTCAGCGCGCAGGTGCTGGGCGATGACGGGGTGTACGTGCTCGCAGAGACCGCCCCCCAGCCCGTTGGCGGGATGGCCGCCGTCGCCGACGCGCTTGTCTACCCAGAGGCAGCCCTCGCCTCAGAGGCAGAAGGCACCGTCGTGCTCACCTTCATCGTAGACCCCGACGGATCGGTCCGCGAGGCCGTCGTCGCGCGTGCCCCTCACCCCGCCCTGGGAGAGGCCGCGCTGGCGGCCGTCGCCAGCGTTCCGTTCACGGCCGGGCTCGTCGGCGAGAAGCCGGTGGCGACACGGATGAGCCTGCCGATCCGATTCGTGCTCCCCGAGACCGAGCCGGAGTGGGCCGACCAGCCCGCCGCGCCGGTCGGCGGGTGGGAGCGCGTGTTCGAGCCGGCCGCGTGGCCGCCCCGGCTGCAAGGCTCGGAGACGGAGTACACGTTCACCCTGTTCGCGGACATCGACGCCGAGGGGCACGTGACCGAGGCCTCGATCCGAGACGTGGAGAGCGAGGGGGGGCGGGTCCGCACCCAGCGGGTGATCATCGCAGAGGAGGAGGTGCCCATGCACCTGGAGCGGGGCCGCCAGCTTCGCGCGGAAGGCGAGGCCGCCCGCGAGCAGATGCTGCTCGACATGGTCCGCGCCGCGCGTTTCACCCCGGAGATCCGCGACGGCCAGGCGGTCGCGAGCCAGATCGAGGTGGTTCTGACGGTCTCGCCGTCGAGCGGATCGTAGCGAGCGCCGTCCCCAGCCAGCGGAGCGCGTCGCCGTAGACGCCCGGCGCCTCGCTCTCGCGCGGCCCGGCGATGTTGAGGCGAGACGGCCGCTCGCGAGCGAGCCACGCCAGCGCCTCCCCCGGGTCGCCCGACGGGTCGGCCACGAACACCGGGCGCCCGAGCCGCTGGGCTTCGGCGACCGCGAGCGCGGTCCCGCCCGCCACGGCGGCCGGCGCCAGCACCAGGAGTGCGTCCGACTCGGCGACGTTGCGGCGCGTGCGCTCGGCGGGATCGGCAGTCGCCGTCTCGCGCAACGGGTAGCGCGCGTCGATGGGCCCGTCCTCGGCCCACCGTCCTGCCGGGCACCACCCGGCGACCTCAAAACCGGACGCTAGGGCGGCGTCGAGGGCGGCGCGGTCGACGCCCGATTGGCCTCCGGAGACGATGACGAGCGGCATCTGTGGCGAATGTGTGGCGAGACTGTCGCGCCGCGACGGGCGGCACACCTGTTGAACGAAGTCCGGACATCCCCCGTTCACCGGACCCACTCTCGCCATGACCTTGCTTCTCTCTCGCACCCTCGCCCTGCTGGCCCTCGTGCTGGCCGTCCCCGTTGCCCAGGCCCAGTCGCCCGAGGCCGTCGCCCGCCAGCTCCAGACCCGCTACGGCGCACTGGAGTCGCTCCAGGCCCGCTTCGTCCAGACCGCCGGCGGCCAGCGCCTCGAAGGCACGCTGTCGGTCCGCGACCAGGCGTTCCGGCTCGACCTCGGCAGCCAGGTGCTCGTCACCGACGGCGGCACGCTGTGGTCGTACTCGCGCGACGACGCCCAGGTCGTCGTGCAGGACTACGACCCCGCGCGCGTCGGCTTCAACGTCGGCCAGCTCTTTACCGACTACCTCAGCGTGTTCCGCGCGACGGCGGCCACCAAGGCCCGCATCGGCGGCGTCGCCCACGACGTGCTGACGCTGCGCCCGCGCCAGGCCGGCTCGTCGGTCCGCGACGCGACGCTGTACGTCCGGTCGTCGGACGCCGTCCCGACGCGCGTCCGCGTCCACGACGTCAACGGCGGCACGCTGGCGTTCGACCTGCGCGAGGTGCGCCGGAACGCGCCGCTGGCGGCGTCCACGTTCCGCTTCGCCGCCCCGCGCGGCACCGAGGTCGTCGACCTCCGCTAAGTCTCTGCCGAGCGCGCCCGAACCGCGCCGGAGCCGCGTCGTTGGGCGCGGGGCCCCTCCCGGGCCCCGCGCCCTCTTTTTGGTTCCGATGTCCGACACCGCCAAGCGATTCCTTTCCCTCGCCGTCAGCCTCGGGCTGGGCGGCGGGCTGCTGTGGCTCGCGCTCCGAGACGCGGACCTGGGGGCCGTCGCCCAAGCGCTGGCGCAAGGCGAGTGGGTGTGGTTTATCCCCTTCCTGCTCGTGAGCCTGCTCTCGGTCGTGGTCCGGGCGTGGCGGTGGGGGCTGCTGATCGACGCGCTCCCCGACCGCGAGCGGCCCGTCTCGCTCCAGATCACGACCGCGTCCGTCGCCATCGGGTACCTCGTCAACTACGCCGCGCCCCGGCTCGGCGAGCTGGCGCGGGCGGCGAACGTGTCGCGCCGGGCGACGGCCCCGTTCTCGGCCGTCGTCGGGACCGTCGTGGCGGAGCGCGTGCTCGACGTGCTGGCCCTGGCGCTCGTGCTGCTGTCGGTCGCGCTGATCTTCGGCGACCGCGTGGGCGGGCTGCTCGCGAGCGCCGGCGAAGGCCTGGTGGCCTCGGCGTCGGCGCTCCCGGTCTGGGCCGTCGTGCTGGGTGGGCTGACGCTCGTCGCGCTGGGGCTCGGGGCCGTGTGGCTGATCCGGCGGGGTAGCGGCCGGCTGGCCGGCCTGCTCGCGCAGTTCCGCGACGGCTTCGCGTCGGTGCTCCGCACCCGCAAGCCCGGCTCCGTGCTGCTCTCGACCGTCCTTCTGTGGGTGTGCTACGGCGCGATGTCGGACCTCCCGATGCGCCTGCTCGGACTCGACGAGGTGTACGGTCTGGGCCCCGTCGACGCGTGGGCCGTGATGGCGATCGGCGGGATCGGGATGGCGCTGCCGTCGCCGGGCGGCACCGGCTCGTTCCACTACGCGACCGTCCAGGCGCTCACCCTGCTGTTCGCGGTCGCCGTGACGCCGGCGGCGACGTACGCCCTGCTCGTCCACGCCTCGGGCGTCGTGTTCTACTGCGTGCTCGGTGTCATCGCCCTCGCCGTCCAGGGCACGTCCCTCGGTGCGCTGACGGGCGCAGCCCGGGAGGCGGCATGACCGTCCGCCACGTCGCGGCGGGCGTGATCGGGCTCGCCGGGCTCGCGCTCGCGATCGTGTTGCTCGCACGCGAGTCCGGCCCGCTCGCGTCCCTCGAGGCCCGGGTGCTCGTCCCCGACGCCACGGCCGTCCTACTCGACACGATCGCCGTGCGGGGCCGCCGCGTCGAGGCCTCCCTCGACGGGCACGTGGCCGAGATCGGCGCCGACGGGACGGTCTGGCTCTCGGTCGCCGGCGACGCGTTCCCCCTCCGGATCGACGACGGGCACGGGCTCGATATCGAGGACCGGGTGCTGGCGGTCGGCCGCCTACGGGCCCGGGGGGGCCGCCGCTGGCTCGACGTGTCGGCGTGGTCGGTTGTGGTGGCGGACGTGCGGGCACCGTCGGGCGCCGGACACTAACCATTCACTCACGGACTGGGACCGTTCGCTGAGGTGGGATGGGATTGACGCACCATCCCGGGGTACCGTCCCTGTACAGACCCGCCGCCACTACCCGACATGGAGATCACGCTCGACCGAAACCCCCTCGGCGACCTCGTCCCGGACGAGATCTATCAGGTGCTCGACCAGCACAACCTGCTCAACGAAAAGGGCGTCCGGGACTACAAGATCCGGCAGCAGTTCCGCTCCATGCGGGGTGAAGACGTGCCCGCGTACGAGGCGATCGAGGAACTGCGCGAGCAGCATCCCTACCTCCAGTTCGACACGATCCGCAAGATCGTCTACGGGCTTCGGCGCCGCTCTTAGGCGCCCCGGCCGCGTGCCCTCCCGCGCGGCCCGACGAGTCTCCCCATGGGTTGGGTGAGAAACGGGCCCGGCTCGGCCGGCCCGACAGAGGGAAGGCGGGGTGGCCTCGGGCCGCCCCGTCTTTTTTTGTGCGAGCGGCTCGCGAGCGCCTAGTCCTCCCGCGTCCGGACCGCCGCGAACAGGGCGATGCCCGCCGCCACGGACGCGTTGAGCGAGTCGACCGGCCCCCGCATCGGGATCGACGCCAGCACGTCGCACGCCTGGCGGACGCCGGTCCGCAAGCCGCCGCCCTCGTTGCCGATCACGATCGCGACCGGGCGGTCCCAGTCGTAATCCCAGACGGTCGTGGCCTCGGCCGAGCCCGGGTCGTCGGCCAGCCCGATCACCCAGTAGCCGCGCTCCTTGAGGTTCTGGATGGCGTCGGTCAGGTTGCCCGTCCGCGCGATCGGGAGTTGCAGCGCCGTGCCGGCGCTCGCCTTGACGGCGACGGCCGACAACGGGGCCATGTGGCGCTCGGGGACGATCGCGCCCGCCGCGCCGGCCGCGACGGCGCTCCGCAGGATCGCCCCGAAGTTTCGCGGGTCCTCGATCTCGTCGAGCACGACGAGCACCGGCTTCCACGCCCGGACGTCGTCGAGCGTCGGCGCGATGCTCGCCAGCATGTCGTCGAGATCGCGGTACGCGACCGGGGCGACGACGGCGACGACGCCCTGGTGCTCGACCTGGGGCGCGAGCGCGTCGATCTTCTGGCGCGGCACCATCTGGGCCGGGACGCCGGCCGCCTTCGAGGCGCGGCGGATCGAGTCGATCGCGCTCCCATGAACGCCCTTCTGGAGGTACACCTTTTCGATCCGCCCGTCGGCGCGGTCCAGCGCCTCGCGGACGGGGTGGCGGCCGGCGAGGACGTCGGTGCGGGATTCTCGGCGGGCCATGCGGGGGATGGTGATGAGCGCGGGGTGACGAGAAGATGCCTTCAGCCGGGGGGCGATTGGGCGGTGCTCGCGCGAGGATGCCCGGAACTTTCCACCCCTCCCCTACCCCGCCAACTCGTCGAGGCGATTCACCAACCGGGGCGCCCAGGCCTCGTGCTCGGGCTTCATCAGCACGCTCCGTAGCACGCGCGCGGCGTCGGCATCGCGGTTGAGACCGGGGAATGCGGCCGCCAGCCGGTCGGCGGACAGGCGGTACAGGCTCACAAAGACGGGGTCATCGGGGTCGTCCATGCCGCGCTGGAAGGCGGCGGCGCTGCGGCGGTCGATCTCGGAGACGGAGACGGACTCGGGGGCGTAGACCACGATGTCGGTCTCGGGCGCGAGCACGGGCGAGAGGTGCGCGGACTCGCCGAGCAGCCCGTGGAACGACCGCGCCGCGCGCAAGCCGGCTGCGAGAATCGGACCGAGCCCGTCGTCGGCCGCCAGCGGGAGCGCCTTGAGCGTCAGCCACAGGGCGCCAGCGGCGGCGCCGGGGCGGGAGCACTCCAGACTGATCTCGCCGAGGTGCAGCTCGTCCGACGTGAAGTAGGTGTAGGGCGAGTCGTGCCGGTAGTGGCGGCCGACGGTGGGATCCGCGAAGAGGACGGCGCCGCAACCGTAGGGCTGGAGCCCGTGCTTGTGCGGGTCGACGACGACCGAGTCGGCGTCGGCAATCGCGCGGAAGTGGCGGGCGGGGAAGTCGCGCGGCGCCGCGCCGTCCGCGAGGAGACGGAAAAAGCCACCGTAGGCCGCGTCGATGTGGACGCGCGCGCCGTGCGCGCGGCAGAGCGGGATGGCCTCGGCGATCGGGTCGACGGACCCGAGCCCGGTCGTCGTCGCCGTCAGCACGACGGTCCCGATGTCGCCCTTCAACAGCGTGTCGTTGAGGGCGTCGAGGTCCATCCGCCCCGCCCCGTCGCTGGCGACCGTCGCGCAGTCGACGCCGAGCACATGCGCCATCCGGGCGTGCGTGTAGTGGCCCTCGGCGCTGACCGCGATCCCACGCCCCCCCGTCTCCTCGCGCGCGATGAATAGCGCCTCGAGGTTGGCGACGGTCCCGCCGCCGGTGAGGTGACCGAGCGGGGTCTCAAACCCGAACATCGCGCCGAGGTCGGCGATGACCTCTTTTTCCATCGCGCTCGTCGGCGGGCCGCCGTCGAGCGCGTGGTTGTTGGGGTTGATGCGCGCCGCGATCGCGTACGCCGCGAGCGCGACCGGGTGCGGCGGCTTGAGCATTTGCCCGGCGTAGCGCGGGTGGCCGAACGGGTACATCCCGGGCGTCTCGCCCCGGGGCGGCGCCGTCATCCGCCCCAGGTACTCCTCGACGGCGTCGCCGAGGCGGGCCGTGTCGACGGCGAGCGACGGGTGCGACTCGAACGCGCCGAACCCGGCGTCCCAGGCGTCGAGCGCGGCAAAGCCGTCGCGGATGAGCGCGAGCGGGTCCGGCGTCACGCGGCCTCGACGGCGGGCGCCGGCGCAAGCGTGTCGTCGCGGCGCTTGGACGTGAGCGCGAGCCCCACGAGCCCGGCGGCGATGAAACCGAGCGAGATGAGCTGCGACTGCGGAAGCCCGAAGGCGGCCTCGGGGTTGACGCGGATAAACTCGATCGTGAAGCGCTGGAGGCCCGCGAACACGCCGTAGAGCGAGATCAGCCACCCGGCCTGGAACGGGTTCTTGCGCAGCGCCCACAGGATGGCCGCGAGCACGGCCGCCATCGCGAACTCGTAGAGCATCGTCGGATACACGCCCGTCGGGCTTTCCAGCAGGCACTCCGCGCCGCGCTGCGTCGCGTTGAACACGACGGGGTCGACGCCGCCCATGAAGTTGTTCGGGAACGTCTCGCTCCACAGGAAGCCCGGGATCCAGCCCGGCTTGTCGGCCAGCGACGAGCACACGCCCCAGTCGCCGTCGCCCGAGAGGTAGCACCCGATCCGGCCGATCCCGTACGCCAGCATCAGGCCGGGCGCGACCGCGTCGGCGAGGTGGGCCCGGTGGACGCCCTTGCGCTTGGCGTACCACAGGATCGCGACGCTGCCCAGCAGGATCCCGCCGTAGACCGTCAGCCCGGAGCCCGAGAAGAACATCCGGACGGGGTCGGCGGTGAACTCGTCCCAGTAGTCGAGGATGTGGAACAGCTTGGCGCCGAGCACGCCGAAGCAGCCGGCCATCAGCGCCATGTTCCACAGCAGCGCCGAGGGGCTGGTGCTGGCGACGCGCTCGCGGCCCTTGGCGTCCTTCACCTTGGCCTTGACCGACGCCATCCACCCCAGCGCGTAGCGGCGGTCGACCTCGATCCGCGTCATGGCCGTCGCGACCAGGATCGCGATCGCGACCATCAGCCCGAACGAGTACATCGGGATCGGGAACTCGAACCCGAACAGGTCGCGGGTGATATCGCTGATGCGGGGGTACATGCGCGTCGGTAGGTGAGCCGGAAGGTAACGGGCTACGCCGCGCGCTCGCGCGCCAGCACGGCGGCCAGCTCGGCGATGGGGACGGGCCGCTGCTCGCCGGCCTCGAGGTCGCGGAGCTGGGCCACGCCCTGCGCCAGTTCGTCCTCGCCGACCACGACCGCGCGGCGCGCGCCGGACCGGTCGGCGGCCTTCATCTGGGCCTTCATCGAGCGCCCCCCGAGCGCGAAGTCGACCGCCAGCCCGGCCTTGCGCAAGGTCTGGGCGATCCCGAAGGTCGCAGACTCCGCGGCCTCGCCGAGGGCCACGACGAACACGTCGGGCGACGGCGCCTGGGGCAGCGCGTAGCCCTGTGCCTCAAGGGCGATAAACAGCCGCTCGATGCCGGCCGCGTACCCGACGGCCGGGACGCGCTTTTTGGAGCCGACGTCCTCCGCGAGCCCGTCGTACCGCCCGCCGGCCGCGAGCGCACCTTGGGCGCCCAGCGCCCCGTGCTCCAATTCAAAAACGGTCCGGGTGTAGTAGTCGAGTCCGCGCACGAGCAGCGGGTCCTCGACGTAGGGCACGCCCAGCCCGTCGAGCAGCGCCTTGACGCGCGCGTAGTGGTCGCCGGCCTCGGCGCCGACGAAGTCGGTCAGCCGGGGCGCGTCCGCGAGCAGGGCCCGCTCGCGCGCGTCCTTGGTGTCGAGGATGCGGAGCGGGTTCGTGTCGAGCCGCTGGCGGCTGGTCTCCGAGAGGTCGGCGGCGTGGGGCTCGAAGTACTGGCGGAGCGCGTCGCGGAAGGCCGGGCGGTCGGCGGGGTCGCCGAGCGTGTTGAGGCGCAGGCGCGTGTCGGCGATCCCGAAGGCGTCGTAGACCGCGCGCAAGTTGGCGATCGTCTCGGCGTCGGCGCGGGCGTCGTCGGAGCCGATGAGCTCGGTCCCGAACTGGTGGAACTGGCGGAAGCGGCCCTTCTGCGGGCGCTCGGCGCGGAAGCACGGGCCGACGTAGAACAGCCGCTGCGCGCCGCCGCGCTGCTCGAGGTGGTGCTGGAGGTATGCCCGCATCACGGGCGCCGTGACCTCCGGGCGGAGCACGTACGTCTCCTTCGTCCGCTCGACGGTGAACATCTCCTTGCTCACGATGTCGGTCGTGGCGCCGACGCCCCGAGCCACCAGGTCCAGCGGCTCCAGGATCGGCGTGCGGATCTCCTCGAAGGCGAACCGGTGCATCACGCCGCGCACGACGGTCTCGACGTGGCGCCACGCGGGGCTGCCGGGCACGGTGCTCCCGCCGGTGCTGTGGGCGTCGGGGAGGATGTCGAAGGTGCCGCGGATCGTCTGGAAAGCCATCGTGCCGGTGCGAGGAGAGGCGGAAAGGTGCCCACGGCCCTGGGCGCTCAGGGCGCGCACTCTGCGAAATCCCTCACTCGGACGCCACCAACACCGCCAGCAGCGCCTCGGGTGTGGACGCCTCCGACATCTCGCGGCGCACGCTGGCACGGCTGAGCACGCGGGAGACGTGCGCCAGCAACTGGACGTGGGTCGCCCGCGCGGCTTCCGGACCGGCGAACAGCACGACGAGGTCGACCGGCACCCCGTCGATGGCGTCCCAGCCCACGGGCTCCGCCAAGGTGCAGACGGCCATCACGGTCTCCGTCACGGCTGTCGTGCGGGCGTGGGGCAGCGCCAGCCCGTCGCCCACGCCGGTCGACAGCAGCGCTTCCCGCGCGGCCACGTCCACCGCCAACCGGGCAGGGTCGGCGACGCCGGGCTGGCGGGCCACCAACTCCAAAACGGCGTCGAGCGCCTCAGCCTTGGAGGCGGCAGAGATGCCAACGCCGACGCGGTCGGGGCGGAGAAGCCTGGCGAGCGAAGCGGGCACGGAGACAAGCGGTCGGGGGGCCGAATTTACCCGTGACCGCCCGGCGGCTCAGGCTCCCGCCAGAGAGCCGACCGGTGCCTCCCGGGCACTTCAGCGCTCTCCCGAGAGGTCGTTCCGACAATCGGGGCCAGATCCTCTACCGGACCGTTCGAGCAACGGACTGAGTCGGTCTACGCTTGGCCGCTGCCCTCCACGCGGCGCAGTCGGTCGACGACGTGCTGCATGTCGTCGGGCAGGGGCGCTTCGAACGAGAGGCTCTCCCCCGTCGTCGGGTGGACGAAGCCGAGCGTCGCTGCGTGGAGGGCCTGCCGGGGACCGAGCGCGGTGAACAGGTTGCGCATGAACGCCTTGCGCGAGCCCTCCGCCGACCCGTAGACGATGCTGTCGCCGCCGTACGTGGTGTCGCCGAAGACCGGGTGGCCGACCGACTTGGCGTGGACGCGGATCTGATGCGTCCGGCCGGTCTCGAGCTGGAACCGGACGAGGGACGTGAACCCGAACCGCTCGACGGGCTCGTAGGTCGTCGCCGCCCACTTGCCCTCGCCCTCCGGGCGAACCGAGATCTTCTTGCGGTCGCGCGGGCTCCGGCCGAGCCACCCTTCGACCCGGCCCGGCTCCTCGACGTCGCCCCAGACGAGCGCGAGGTACTGGCGCGAGATGGTGCGGTTGGCAAACTGGTGGCCAAGGTGTGCGGCGGCCACGTCGGTCTTGGCGACCACCATCAGGCCGGTCGTGTCTTTGTCGAGCCGGTGGACGAGGCCGGGGCGGACCGTCGGATCACCCTCGTAGCGCGGCCCGGCCGTGGCGACCGCCAGCCCGATGTCGTCGTCGTCCGCGTCCTCGATCTCGTCGCCCGCCAGCGGTCCGGCGCCGACGTGGTGCAGGAGCGCGTTGATCAGCGTCCCCGAACGATGGCCGTAGGCCGGGTGGACCACCATCCCAGCGGGCTTAACGACAACGAGCAGGGTGTCGTCCTCGAAAACCACGTCGAGCGGGATGTCCTCAGGCTCGATCTCGATGGGCGGCGGGCGCATCACGCGGCACACCACGGTGTCGCCAGGCTGGAGCTGCGTCGAGACCTTGGTGCAGGGCTTTCCGTTGAGGTCGACGCGGCCCTCCTTGATGGCGCGCTGCACCTTCGAGCGCGTCGCATTCGCCGTCTTCTCGGTGAGGTAGAGGTCGACGCGGATCGGCGTCTGGCCGGGTGGCACGTCGAGCGTGAGCACGACCTCGATTTTGTCGGGTTCGGTACTCATGCGGACTGGGGGGTGAAAGCAGCGACGGTGTCGAGGGCGCGGTCGATGGCCTCGGGACGGGTCTGGGCGTGGACGGCGAAGCGGAGCTTGCGGTCGCGGAGCGAGGCGAAGATTGCGGACTCGGCGAGATGGGTGTGGAGCGCTTCTGGCTCGTCCGCGTGGACGGTCACGATCCCAGAGGCGGGAGCGCCGGACGGGCCATAGCGGCGGAAGCCGAGCGCGTCGAGCCCGCTGGCGAGGCGGGCGGCGTTCGCGAGCACGGCCTGTTCCAGCTTGTCGGGCCCGAGCGTCAACATCGCGCCAAGGGCGGCGTCGAGGGCGTAGAGCGCGGCGGTCGGGAAGGTGCCGAAGTGGAAGCGGTTTGCGTCGGGGTGGAGGTCGAGCGAGACGGCTTCGAAGTCGTCCCAGTCGACGGGGCCGTTGAGCCAGCCACGGACCGGGGTGAGTCGGTCGCGGAGTCGGTCCGACAGGACCGCCAGCCCCGCGCCCTGCAACGAGCCGAGCCACTTGTGGCCCCCGAACGTGACCAGGTCCGCGAGCCCCGCGTCGACCGAGACCGCGCCGACGGCCTGGATGGCGTCGACGACGAACAGCACGTCGTGCTGGCGGCAGACCTCGGCGATGGCGGCCAGGTCGCAGCGAAATCCGGACAGAAACTGGACGGCGGAGACGGCGACGACGCGCGTCTCGGGGCGGATCGCGGTGGCCACGTCGTCGGGCGTGAACGTCCCCTCGCGGTGGGCGATCGCGTCGACCTCGACGCCGCGGTGTGCCAGCCCGAGCCACGGGAGCCGGTTGGCGGGGAACTCGCAGCTCGGCACGGCGACGCGGTCGCCGGGTCGCCAGTCGAGCCCCTGGACCACCAAGTTCAGCCCGGCTGACGTGTTGGGCACGATGCAGACCTGCTCCCGGCTCGCGTTCACAAGCGCCCCGCCCCGCTCGCGGGCGCGGTCGGCGCGGTCGAGGTCGGCGGGGTAGTCGTTCGGCGCCAGCCCCGGGGCCTGTCCCGCTCGCTTGGCGACGTAGTCCGTGACCGCGTCCGCGACGTGCCGCCCGAGCACGCCGATGGCGGCGTGGTCGAGGTAGACGCCGGCGGACGGGGCGTCGAAGAGGGCGCGGTAGGCGTCGAGGGTCACAGCGGAGGGCAGAGCGCGGGAGTGGAAGGTGCCTCCGGGCCCGGGCCGGCGCCAGCCCGTGCCGGCCGAGATCGGCGGAATTTGGCCCGGCCTGAGGCCCCTCCCCCGCTCCCCGTCTCACGCTAGCTTCACGCATGGCCGTCCCGTCCCCCCTCCCCCTCGTCACGCCCGAGATCCTGACGGCGCTCGTGTCGCCGTCGGGCGAGCGGCTCGACTGCAACGAGGCCTGGCGCGAGGTCTTCGGCGACGACGGCGTCTGGGGCAAGCTGCCCGTCGAGGACGCCCGCTTTGCCCAGGAGTACGCCGTCGACGCCGCGCGCGGCTCGACCGTCACGCACCAGGTGTTTCTCCTCGACGGCGACGACGGGCCGACGCCGGTGCTCCTGCACTTCCACCCCATCCGGCTCCCCCACCTCGACTCGGGCCACTACCCGATCTCCGTGCTCGGCGAGGTGCTCCGCGAGCCGGCGTCGTGGGCGGCCGAGCAGACGCGCCGCCGCCGGATGGAAATGCTGGGCCGGATGGCGATGGGCATCGCCCACGACTTCAACAACCTGCTGACGTCGGTGCTGGGCCACGCCGAGCTGCTCCGCTCCGACCTCGCCCGCCTCGGGTCGGACTCCGGCTCGCGCGACCACCTCGTCTCGCTGGAGCGCGCGGCCAACGACGGCGCGGCGCTCGTGCGCAAGATCCAGCAGTACATCCGCAACGAGAAGCAGGAGCGCGCCGAGCCCGTCTCGCTCCACGAGATCGCCGAGGAGGTGCTGACCCTGACCCGGCCGTATTGGCACAACGAGCCGCGCCGCCGGGGGATCGCCATCCGTGTCGAGACCGACCTCCGCCCCGTCCCCACCATTCCTGGCGCGCCGACCGAACTGCGCGAGGTGCTGGTCAACTTGGTCCTCAACGCGGTCCAGGCCATGCCCGCCGGCGGGACGCTGACCCTGGCGACCGAGCGCTCCAACGGCACGGCCGTCGTGTCCGTCGGTGACACGGGCGTCGGGATGCCGGACAGCGTACGGCGGCGCATCTTCGAGCCCCTCTTCACGACCAAGGGCTCAGGCGGCACCGGCATGGGCCTGACGATGAGCCAGGGCATCGTCCAGGAGCACAATGGGCGGATCGAGGTCGAGAGCGCGCCCGGCCGCGGGACGCTCTTCCGCTTGGTCTTCCCGTTCACCGCCCACGAACCCGCGCCGGAGGCCGCCCCGCAAGCGGCGCCGCAAGCGAAAGGCGCCGGGCTCCGGCTCCTGGTGGTCGACGACGAGCCGATGGTGCGGACGGTCACGGCCAAGCTGCTCCGCCTGCGGGGCCACACGGTCCGCGAGGCGGATGGCGGACCGTCGGCGCTCGCCGAGCTGGCGAAGGACGCTGACCTCGACGCGGTCGTGACGGACCTGTCGATGCCCGACATGAGCGGGCGCGAGCTGGCGGCGGCGATCCGCCAGCGGCACCCCGGCCTGCCGGTCCTGCTCCTCACCGGCGACACGGACGCCGAGGCCGACGGCGCGGACGTGGCGGCGGTCGTCAAAAAGCCGTTCCAGCTCGACGCGCTCGACGCGGCGGTCCGGGCGCTACGGTCTTAGCTGCGCCAGCGGCGCGCGGCCCAGCTTGCGCCGTGCTCCACCTCGCCCTCGTCGGGCGGTGTGTAGCCGTAGAAGGCGACGAACGCGTCGAACAGCTCTTCGTGGTGGCGACGCAGGCGGGCGGGCCGCTCGAAAAACTGCTCGGTCGCGACGGCGAACAGCTCGGCGGGCGCGCTCCCGGCGTACGCCCGCAGGATCCCGTCGCCGCGCTGGGCCCGGCGCATCTCGCGGCGGACCAGGTCGGACCACGCGTCGGCCGAGCGGGCGTCCAGAAAATGGGGCACGCCATCCGCCTCCCAGCCCTCGAAGTCGAACACGTGCGCGAGCTCGTGGAGCACGACGTTGCTCCCGTCGTCGCGCGCCCACCCGCGCTCGACGGCACGTGTCGAGAGCACGATCGGGCCCTGGGAGTGGACCATCCCGTCGAAAAGTCCGTCCTCCTCGTCGCCGTAGGCCTCGTCGAACGTGTCGGGGACGAACAAGACGGTCCGCTCGGTGGGCAGCTCCCAGTCGGGGTGGCCGTGGAGCAGGACGGCGGCGCCCGCGGCGACCGCAAGCCGGAGCGCGTCCGTCGCCTCGGCACCGCCCGCGCCTTCGAACTGGAGCCCGTCGAGCGCGAACGCCACGTCGCGCTCGAACCGCTGGCGGTCGGCGGCCGAGGCGGCGGCGTAGACCGAGACGTTCTCCGCCAGCCACGCTTTCGAGGCGGCCGGCAGCGGCCGGCTGGCGGCGGCGATACGGCGGAGCGGCTTGCGTAGCGCGGCCCCGAGCACGACCAGCCAGACCGCCAGCCCGACGAGGGCGCCCGACACAGCGCCCGACCCGCGAGCAACCGCCAGCCCGACCAGCATCGCCCCTACGGCGCCGCCCAGGGCGGGGGTCACGAGATCAGAGGGGCGGAGCGCACGCATGGAGAGCCAGAACGGGACGGGAGTCTACGGGCGCGCGCCGACGGGCCGATGCCCCTCCACCCTGGATCGCTGTGCGACCTTCAGCGTCCCACCCTGCCCGCTCCCTCCGTTCGAATGCTCCCGCTCTCCCTGCTCCCCGACGACCCCGAGCAGTCGATCCCCCTGCTCACGCCCGACGAGGAGCGCGAGATGCACACGGCCTCGCTGCCGGACTCGCTGCCGATCCTGACCCTCCGCAACACGGTCCTGTACCCCGGGGTCGTCCTGCCGATCACCGTCGGGCGCGACGCCAGCCTCAAGTTGGTCAAGGACGCGTATGCGGGGAACCGGATGGTCGGCGTGGTGGCCCAGAAGCGCGCCGAGGTCGAGAACCCCGGCCCCGACGACCTCTACCGGATCGGGTCGGCGGCGACCATCCTCAAGCTCATCAAGATGCCCGACGGCTCGGTGAGCATCGTGATCCAGGGCAAGCGGCGGATCGAGATCGAGGAGTACGACCAGCTCGAGCCCTACCTCACCGGGAAGATCAAAGCGATCCCCGAGTCCCCGCCCGCCAGCGACGACGAGGTCGAGCTCGACGCGCGCGTCCGGTCAATCAAGGAGCTGGCGGTGCAGATCGTCAACCTGTCGCCGAATCTGCCGAGCGAAGCGGCGTATGCGATCCAGAACATCGAGAGCCCGGGCTTCCTCGTCCACTTTATCGCGTCGAACCTGCAGATCGACGTCGAGAAAAAGCAGTCGCTGCTGGAGACCCGGCCGCTCCTTGACCGCTCCCAGCTCGTGCTCGACTTCCTGAATCAGGAGGTGCGCGTGCTGGAGATCTCCGAGGAGATCCGCTCGAAGGTCAAGACCGACGTGGACCAGCAGCAGCGGGAGTTCTTCCTCCGTCAGCAGCTCAAGGCCATCCAGGACGAACTGGGCGAGACTGAAGGGTCGTCGCGCGACGCCGACGAGCTGCGTGACAAGCTGGCGGAGCGGCGCGACGAGCTGCCCGAGGCGGTGGTCGAGACGCTGGACAAGGAGCTGACCAAGCTGGCGCGCACGAACCCCGCCAGCCCCGAGTACGGCGTCGTCCGCAATTACTCCGAGACCATCCTCGACCTCCCCTGGGGCCACACCTCGGAGGACAAGCTGGACATCGCGCGCGCCGAGGACGTGCTCGACGAGGACCACTACGGGCTCGAAGAGGTCAAAAAGCGGATCCTCGAGTACCTCGCCGTCCTCAAGCTGAAGGGCGACATGAAGGCGCCGATCCTGCTCTTCTACGGGCCGCCCGGCGTCGGCAAGACGTCGCTCGGCAAGAGCATTGCGCGGTCGCTCGGCCGCGAGTTCCACCGCATCTCGCTCGGCGGCGTCCGCGACGAGGCCGAGATCCGTGGCCACCGGCGGACCTACATCGGCGCGCTTCCGGGCCGCATCATCCAGGGGCTGAAGAAGGCAGGCACCAGCAACCCGGTGTTCATGCTCGACGAGGTCGACAAGCTGGGCACCGACTTCCGGGGCGACCCCGCGAGCGCCCTGCTCGAGGTCTTGGACCCGGAGCAGAACGACACCTTCAACGACCACTACCTCGAGCTCGACTACGACCTCTCGAAGGTGCTCTTTATCGCGACGGCCAACTACCTCGACTCCATCCCGGCGCCGCTCCGCGACCGCATGGAGGTCATCGAGATCAACGGCTACACCCCGTCGGAAAAGCTCGCGATCGCCAAGCGCTACCTGGTGCCGCGCCAGTGCGAGCGTAACGGCCTGCGCGAGGACCAGTTCTCGATCACTGACGACGCCCTCCTGCTTCTCATCGAGGGGTACACGCGCGAGTCAGGCGTGCGCCAGCTGGAGCGCACCATCGGGTCGGTCATCCGAGGCGTCGCCAAGACGGTCGCCCTCGACGAGGCCGAGCGCGGCGACGTCGAGGAGACCGACATCGAGGGCTTCTTGGGCGGGCGCAAACACTACAACGACGTGGCCGAGCGGACCGAGGTCCCTGGCGTCGCGACCGGGCTGGCGTGGACGCCAGTCGGCGGCGACATCCTATTTATCGAGGCCTCAGTCAGCCGGGGCAACGGGCGGATGACGCTGACCGGCAAGCTGGGTGACGTGATGCGCGAGAGCGCACAGGCCGCGCAGTCGTGGGTCCGGGCCAACGCCGACGCCCTCGGGATCCCCGCCGACGCCTTCCGCTACTGGGACCTCCACGTCCACGTCCCGGCCGGGGCCGTCCCCAAGGATGGCCCGAGCGCCGGCGTGGCCATGACGGCCGCGCTCGCCAGCATCTACACGCGCCGGTGCGTCCGCCACGACGTGGCGATGACGGGCGAGATCACGCTGCGTGGGCTGGTGCTGCCGGTCGGCGGCATCAAGGAAAAGGTCCTCGCGGCGAGGCGCGCGGGTATTTCGTGCGTCGTGCTCCCGGAGAAGAACAAGAAGGACGTCGACGAGATCAAGGACGAGGCCATCGAGGGGCTCGACGTCCACTACGTCAAGCGGATCGACGAGGCGCTCGAACTCATGCTAGAGCCGACGGCGGCCGAGGACCCGATCTTGCTCTTCACCGTCCCGGACCGCGAGAAGCAGTTGGCCGCCGCGCCCTCGAGCGGCGCCCCGATCGTGCTGGCCGACGGCGAGCCCGAGCCGCCGGTCATGAACTGACGGACCCGCCGTCGCCCGGGGCGCCGCGTGGCGTCCCCGAGGCGACGGCGCTCAGCGAACGACCTGGAAGGTCCGGCTGGCCGTGTAGCCCGAGGCCCTCAGCACGACTACGTAGACGCCCGGCGTGAGCGCGCGCCCGTCGAGGGCGACCTGACGTGGCGCGTCCGCGTCGAGGCCCCCGTCGAACAGGGTCGCCACGAGCCGCCCCTGCACGTCGTAAACCACAACGGACGCCTGAGAGGCCGAGGCGACGCTCACGGTGACCGTGGCGCGGTCCCCGAGGGGGTTCGGGAGGACGCTGCCGAGCGTGAGCACGGCGGGCGCGCCACCGGGGGCTTCAGCGTCCACCACGAGTGCCTGATCCTGTTCGGGATGGGCGGCGGCGGACCGCCCGTTGTCCAGCGGGGCGTTCGGGTCTGAAACCGACCGCGCCTTGGGTGTGCGCATGGGGGCGAGGCCGCGGCCGTTGTCGAGCGGCACGGCGGATTCGCTACGCACCACGACGGCGGCGGTGCGTGTGGGCTGCCCGTCTCGTCCGTTGTCCAGCGCCTCGAGCACGACGCGGTCGATGGTGGCTGGCGAGACAGGCCCGGGCCTCACCACGGCATCGGCGTCCTGGTCTGAGACGATGCGGTTCTGAGCGGGCGCCCGCTCGACGAATCGTGTTCCGCCAGGGTCGCGATCGTCCGTGTCGGCAGGCTGGACGGGTGCCTGGACCTGGCCGCGCTGAGTGCGAGGCTCGTCGGCGTCGTCGATGTCGCGCTGCTGAGCGGCCGGCGCGGCGGCGAGCCCGACTACGAGGGCGCTCCCGACCACGACTCGGGTGATGAAGGCGGTCCGCTTACTCATGTGCGCCCTGCAGGAGAGATTCGATGCGGGCCAGGCGCTCGGCGAGCCGGGCGTTCGCAGCTTCCAGCTCGGCGATGCGGGTGGTCGAGGCTTCGTTCCGCAGGTGGAGCGCCTGAATAGCTGCCAACGCGACGCCGGCCCCGTCGACCGTAGCGATGTGCGTGTCGTCGGTCCCGAGGCCGAACGCGCGGTAGAAGTCCTGGGCCATCGGCCCGAGGTGCCGGGCACCCTCGCTCCCCGTCCACTCCCACGACGAGATCGGCAGGGCCGTGACACGCGCCAGCACGGCCTCTACGTCCACCGGGATCAGATTCGTCTTGCGTGCCCGGTCGGACCCCTCCGTCACCGTCCCGCTGACGATCAGATTGCCGTCGACGCGGGTCAACCCTTCGATCTCGACGGCCGCGTCGCCCGTCGCGGTCGCCGCGTCGGCGAACCCGGCGAGCAGGCGCTGTGGGACCAGGACGGCGCCGTCAGACTGGATGTCGAGCGAACTCGTCGGCGCGCCAGGCCGGATACGGAATGGGAGGGTGCTCCCCATCGTCACGTCGCGGACGAAAAAGTTGGCCTCGTTCGCTCCGATGTCCCAGGTCTGGGAGGGGTACCCGGACGAACCATCCTGTTCCAGTCGCAGCCCAGGGGTGTCTCCCAGGGTGGCGTGGAGTGGCAGGACGGGAGACGCCGTCCCCACCCCGACTCGTCCGGCGGCGTTGACGCGCAGGGCGTTCGAGCGCGCCCCGGCATCGATCCGGAAGGGCACCTGGCCTCCGTCGATGTCCGATAAGGCGAAGTAGCTGGCGCCCCCGTTCGACGAGTCGTTGATGGTGATCTCCCAGTCCCGCGTCGGGAAGCTGGCCGAAGTGCTGGTGTCTTGGAACCGGATGCGGAGGTTGTTCTCCTTCAGGCGAAGTGTGTCGAACCCGAAGGATTCGCCGTTGGCACAGTCGAACCCGACGCACGCACTCCCTTGCACGATCAGGTCATCGGAGATGACGCTGTCCATGACCGGCGAGGACACTGCCCGGGCCCCGCGGACCTCGAACGCCCCCGACTGACGGTGCCCCTCGACCCCGCCCTCCTCAGTGAGGCGCTCGATGAACACGATCTGGTACTGGTATACCCCGTTGCGGAGCGGCGCGTCGCCCACCTGCTGCGGGTCGATGCGGTAGGCCTCATCGGACTCGAACGACCGACGGAACTCGACGCCCGCAGGGTCGGAGACGGTGAGCAGGACGTGTGCGTACTCAGCGACGGGAGCCCACACGAGCGCCCCGTCCTCGACGGATACGGGGACGCGTTCGGAAGCGTGGGCAGGAGCGGCGAGGGCTAGAACGCACAAGGCCAAAGCCAGCCACGTGTATCGGTGTGCCATGAGAGTCGCGGGGAGATCGTTGAAGGAAGAGTCGCGGGGGCGTGGGCGCGCACGCGGAAACACGGGGGCGGCGAAGGGACGGGCCGGTCGACAGAGCGGCAGGGTCATCGGACGACGGTGAACGAGCGGACCTCCATGAAGGAGGCGGCGCCCGCCTGTATCAGGTACGCACCCGGCGGGAGGTCCGACCCGAGGGCCCACCGGGCGGAGCCGGCCGCGAGCGGCCCGTCGTGGAGGACGGCCACGGTGCGTCCGAGGGCGTCGAAGACCACTACCCTGACCACCCCCGCCTCGGGGACGGCGAGCTCGACTACGGGCGGACCGGGCGCCGGGTTGGGGAACACAGAGAGCGAGGCCCCGGCGGGGGCGTCCTCGGTCGCGACGCCGCTGCTGGCCGATACGCGGAGGCGCAGGCCGCTGACACTGCCCGGGGAGGCCGCCGTGAACGCAAACGGCTCACCGGCGGCAACCTCGGTCGCCGAGGCGCCATCGAGGATCTCGACCACGACGGGGCGACCATTGAGGCTGCCAGGCAGGGAGGCCAGGGCGATTTCGTAGGCTCCGGGCCGCGAGACCGCGACAGCGAGTGGCAGGGTCACCGACTCCGAGTCACCCACGGCGAGCGCGGCGAACGCTGTCTCGTCGACGAAGCCAGCAAGCGTCCCGCCGAAGGGCGACCTCACGTCAACCCCGTCGAACGGGTCGAGGCCGTCGGTGCCGGGGCCAAAGCGGAGCACAAACGTGTCGCCGGGGGCCTCGGCGATCCGCCCGGCGGTCGCGTCGCTCGAGGCGGAGGACCGGAGTTCGAGGACGACAGCGGTCTCGCCGTCGGTGGGCCCGAAGGCGAGGGTCTGTACCGGCGACGAGCCCGGGGCCGCCGTCGCGGATGCAGGCACGCGAACGGCCACGTCGGCCGCGTCGCCGTCCAGGATGACCTGAACGACCACGATGGCGTAAGCCGCAAGCGAGACGCTCTCGGCATCGAGCCCAGCGAGGGAGAGGGGCCGGAACGCCCCGGCATCGGCGTCAAACACGAGCACCACATCGGCGAGCGTCCCGCCGTCCACGGCGAGATCGTCGAGACCGATGGGATGGTCGGTCGGGTTGCCGACGGCCACGAGCACGCGGTCAGCCGCCTCGTCATCGTTCGCGTTGACGGCGACGCCGCCGAGCGCCACTTCGTCCATCGGCGCGGAGCCCGTGAACGTGAGGACCGCCTCCGGCGCTACGTCGATGACGACCATCTGCCCGGCGGAGAGGGACCGGGTCGGGTCGACCGCCGTGAGTTGGCCAGCCAGGCCCAGGCTGAAGACTGGTTCCGCACCCGCCACCTCCGCGACCTCAGCAGCCGTCAGGCCACCCACCGGGACTGCGAACGCCCGCAAGCCGCCATCTTCCACCCCGTCGCTATCCGCATCGCGAGCCGGGATCGTCACCGCCAGCGGCTCCCCGTCGTTGTCGACCACGACGAGGGCGGTCTGCGACGGGCTTCCGATCCCGATGGCCGGGCCGCCGGAGGGGGACATCCCCTCATCCACCACCGAGAGCTCAAAGAGGAATTGCTCGTCGTCCTCGGCCCTCTCGTCGTCGGTGACAGGGATCACGACCTCGAGCCGCGTGGGCGCGCCGGGCCCCGAGGGCACATCCACCCGAGCCGACGCAAACCCGCCGAGATCGGCCCGGTCGCCAGACGCAAGGGTGACTTCCAGGGTGGCATCCCCGGGAGCGGCGTCGGCGAGGTGAATCACGAGGACCACCGATCCGGCGTCTTCCACCACCGACTGCTGGATGGTGCGGAACATGGCGAGGACGCCTACCTCACGGACCGTGAGGACCGTCTCCGACACCCCGATCGTCAGGAAGGTGGGGTTCTGAAGCTCAAACGTGAGCTCCTCGGTGCCTTCTCCCGGCCCATCGTCCGTGAGCGAAAGCTCTACGCTCGCTTCCGTGTCCCCCTCGTCGAACCGGAGCGTGGCCGAGGTGAACCCGCCCAGGTCCTGCGGACTCCCCTCGGTCAGCACCACGTCCACCGACTCGCGGCCCCGCGCCGGGGCATCGAGCGTGACCACGAGGGTGACCGCCCCCCCCTCCGATCCGCTGTTGGTGTCGACGTCGAAGGAGGCGACGGGGCTGGACGCGGCGGCCGTGCAGGTCGGGTCGCCCTCCGCCGGAGTCGTGGGGTCGTCGGTGACGACATCGGGGATGTCGCTCGACACCGTGCCCTGGTTGCACACGGCCGCGGCGTCGACCGGCAGGTCCTCGTTGACCGTCGCCTCAAACGAGATCTCGATCGACGCCGCACCCGCCCGGCGCGAGCCGAGATCGATCACGATGGACGTGTCGCCCGTGCCGTTCCCTTCCTGGATGGTCCCTGCCGAGGTCGAGACCGACCCGGCGACGAGCGTCAGCCCCGACCCCGGCGTGTCGGTGAACGCGGCGTTGGCCACGTCGCCCCCCCCCGTAGCGATCGCCACGGTGTAGAGAATGGTCTCGCCCGGGTCGGCCTGGCCGTCGCCATCGTCGGCGAGGATCTCACCCACCTTGGTCGCTATCACGTTCACATCGCGGACGCGGAGGGTCGCCGAGGCCGTCCCGCTCAGTCCGTTCGAGCTGGTGAGGTCGCCCGTCGTGTTCACGTAGTCGCCTGCGGTCCCACTCGTGACGTCGACGGCGATCGTGCACGTGTCGCCCGCGGCGAGGGCGCCGCCGGTGTAGGAGATCGTGGCAGAGCCCGCCGCCGCCGTGAGCGTCCCCCCCGCGCAAGAGGTTCCGGCGTTCGGGACGGGCGCCACCTCCAGCCCAGGCGGGAACGCGTCGGTCACGTCGAGACCAGTAGCCGCCGTCGTGCTGGCGGAGTTGTCGATGGTCAGGGTCAGCGTGCTGACGCCGCCGAGCGGGATGGCGTCCGGCGCGAACGACTTCGAGATGAGCGGGGGTGAGTCCACCGCGACCACCAGCATGTCGGTGGCGGGCGGGAGCGTGACGCTCTGGCCCCCGACCGACCCGGAGAGGTTGCTCGTCGTGTTCCCGTACTGGTCCGCAGCGGCCCCGCCCGGCACGTCCAGCGTCGCCGAGAACGTGCAGGACTCGCCGGCGGCAAGATTCCCTCCGGTAAGAATGAGGAACGAGGTCCCCATCAACTGGGAGCCCACCCCGCACACGTCGGTCGAGGGGAGCCCGGTGGCTGCCAGTCCGGGCACCACCGCAGAGAGGTTGTCGGTGAACGTCAGCTCGCTCGCCCCCTCCGTCCCGAGGTTCTGAACGGTGAACTCGAGCGTCACCGTGCCGCCGGGCTGGACGGGATCGTCGACGAAGGCCTTGGTGAACGAGAGCGCCGAGACTACGAGGTCGTCGGAGGCCGGCGGGCTGGCGGTCGCCACGCCCCCGACCGTCGCGCTCACGCTCGATGTCGAGTTGGAGTACGTCCCGGACGTCGCGCCGGTCGGGACAGACAGCTCCACGTCGAATTGGCATGTCCCGCCGGGCTGGACCGTCCCCCCCGAGAAGGTGAGGTCCCCCGTCCCCTGGCCGGTGAGGGCGCCGCCACACCCCAAAAGAGGCGGGCCGGCGACGGCCGTCAGGCCTGGCAGCACCGTGTCGAGATCGTCCGAAAAGCTGACGCCGGTGGCGGCCATCGGCTCTTCCGCGCCGGACGACAGCGTGAACCGAAGGGTCACCGCCCCGCCCGGCAGGACGGGGTCGTCGAGGAACTCCTGGGTGAGCCGAGGTGCCGACACGACGACGAGGTCGTCGGAGGCGGCCTGACCGGCCACGTCCTGCCCATCGACGGTCGCTGTGATCGGGCTCGTGGTGTTCGTGTACGTGCCGCTCGCCAGGTCGACGGGGATGGCCACGGTCGCACCAAACGTGCAGGAGGCTCCCGCAGCCAGCGAGGCCCCGCGGACCGAGATCTGCTGACGCTCGTTGCCCGCGCTCGTGACGGTTGCCATCGAGCCGGGTCCACAAAACCCATCCGCCGGCAGGGTGACGTCGAGCGGGAATGGCAGGAACGTGAACTCATCGTCGAACGCGATGTCAGCCGCGGAATCCGTCGCGCTCGAGTTCGTGATCGTGAACTCGAGGGTCACACTCTCGCCCGACCCGACAGGATCGTCGGCGAACGCCAGGGTCAGGATGGGGACCGGGGCCACGAACAGCTGGTCCGAGGCGGGTGCGCCCGCGACGCCCTGACCGGCAATCGTTCCAGAGATCGCGCTCGTGGTGTTCGTGTAGGCGCCCTGGGCAGCGCCAGCGGGGACGGTGAGGGGCACCTCGAACGTGCACGTCCCCCCGGCCGGGAGCGTGCCTCCTGAGAACGTCAAGACGGCCGTGCCCGTGAGCGTCCCGCCGCACGCGTTGATCGGTGTGCCGTTGGCCGCCAGCCCAGCCAGCGTCGCGCCCAGGTCGTCGGTGAAGGCGATCGCGGCGGCCGTCGACTGACGGTCCCGGTTTCGGATCGTGAACTGGAGGGGGACGGAGCCGCCGGGCGCGATCGGGTCGCCGACGAACGACTGCGCTAGGCTGAGCGTCGATTGAGCCACCTCCACTCGCGCCGCCGCAAACCCAGTGTCTTCAAAGTCAGCAAGCAGCGAGACCACGTTGTCGAACGTTCCAGCACTCACAGCCACCACGTCGACCACGACGCTGCAGCTGGCGCCCGCAGCAACCGCTGGGAAGCCACCCGTCCCGTCGGCGTCGAGGATGACGGATCTCGTGCCGGGCGTGGCGTGGAGAGACGGCGGCAGGACCGAGGTCCCGCACGTCGTAGACGCGTTCGAAGGCGCAGCGACCTCGAGGCCATCGGGGAGAACGTCCGTGAAGTCGAGGGTGGCCACGCCCGACGCGTTTAGCGTGTTGTCGATCGTGAGCGTGAGCGTGCTGCGGCTCCCGAGGGGAACGGATGCCGGAGCGAAGCTTCCCGTGAACCCCGGCGAGTCCGGATCGACGACCAAGTCCACAGAGGTGGACCCGCTGTTCCCCTGACTCGATGTGAGATCGCCGGTCGTCGTCGTGTGCGTGCCCGGCGAGCTGGCAGTCACATTGACCGAGACCGTACAGGAGGCGCCGGCCGGGACAGACGCCCCCGACAGACTGATGGTGCTCCCACCCGCCGGTGCCGTCAAGACCAGCATCGGCCCGGGACGCCCGTTCGAGCCCTCGCTCCCGAGACACGTCGTTGCCGCCTGGGGAACGGGGCCGATCGTGACGGCCGTGGCCAGGGTGCCCGTGAACGCCAGGTCCGACGCCACCGCGCCTCCTCCCGCGTTGTCGATCGTAAACACGAGCCGGCTCGAACTGGCGGGCCCAATGGTGCTCGGACTGACTCCCGAAGTAAACGTTGGCTGTGCAAGTGCGACGGCTGGCGCGAGGGCCAGGAGGAAGAGGAGTCGCAAAGGCGTAACGTGACGTTGGGGAGTAAGCAAGCTAGCAGCCGCCGCCGCCATCAGGGGCGGACGCGACGATCTAGCGCTCGATCATTTTAGAACGTGCGCCCAACCAAGGCCGACGGCCCCTCGCTACGCCGCCGGGTGTCGCCAGCCCGCTGCGACTCCCAAGGCCGCCGCGAGCGCCACCATGCCCGGAGCGAAGAGCGGGTTTCCTCCGGTCGCCCCTTCGGCCACCGTGCCTAGCAGCGATAGACCGGGATCGATCTCGCGCGCGAACGCGGCGTTTCCCCAACCGTGAAGCGCGACGCCCGCGAAGGCCCCGATCCCGACGACGAGCCCGAACCACCTCAGCGCTCCAAGCGACCGCGGCGACGGCGCTCGCGCCGCCCAGGCGACGGCCGCGAGCCCGACGACGATCAGGACGAACGCGATCCACTGCTGCCACTCGCCCCAGTGCTCGACGAGTACCAGTTCGACGGCGCCGCCGAGGTAGGTGACCGCGGCGGCGGCCAGCAGGAACCGCCGCAGCCCGCGTTCGGTGTCGGTCACCGCGCGACGTAGACGCTGGCGACGGCCCAGTCGGGCTCGCTTGCGGTCGACTCATAGGCCGCCTGGAAGTCGGCCATCGTCGCATACGGGCGCCCGTCGATAAGCAACTCGGCCGCCTCGGCCGAGACGCCCGGGAGTTGAGCCAGCGTTTCCGCATCGCTCTCGTTCATGTCGATCGGGACGAAGAGGTACTCCTCGTAGGCGGCCACCTGCGCCTCGTCGACGTACTTGCCGATCTCCTGGCGGAACTGGCGGATGCTGGCGTACGGCCGGTACTCCTCGAACTCGTGGACCATCCGGTCGCCGACGCCGGGGATGGTGCGCATCTGCTCCTCGGTCGCCGTGTTGACGTCGAAGGGCGCGGCGGCCTCGGTGATCACGTCGTCGGTGTCGACGGCGCGGTCGATCGCCCCGGCGTCCACCTCCGGCGCGGACGCGGGGTCGTCGGCCGACTGGCAGGCCGTAAACGTGAGGGCGAGAGCGAGGACGAGAAGGCGGGTCATGGGGTCGGGAACGTGAGGCCGCAAAGATACCGCTAGCGCTCGACGCCCAGCAATGACAGGATGAGCGGAGTCACGTCGAGTTGCGTCGGGGCATCGCCGACGGCGGCTTGGACGGCCTCGCGGACGGCGGGGCCGTCGCCCCCCGGCCGCGCGACGGCCAGCGTGATGTGGCTCTCGCCCGGCGACGCGCCGCCATGCGCGGAGTGGCGAGGTGCGCCAAAGTAGAAGCGCTCGTCGATGGGCCGTTCGGAGCCCGCCTTCGCCAGCAGCAGGACGTCGCCGGCCCGGTGGCCGAGCGGCCCGTCGGTGAGCCACCCGAGCCGGCGCTCTAGGTCGACGAGGTCAGGGCGCGGCGTCGCCCGGAGGTAGTCGGCGATGGACAGGAGCCGGTCGCCGTCGAGCACGCGGTACGGGGGGGACGTCCGGCCGGACGGGTCCGAGGCGCGGGCGAACACGAGGTCGAGCGCCCCAGACATCCCGCCGATGGCCGAGGTGTCCGCGAGGGAGGCGTCCCGGAAGGCGCGCGCAAGCGGGAGCACGTCGGCGTCGAGCCTCGGCGCCCGCGTCCAGTCGCACGCCGCCCCCTCGGCGCAGGCCGTCCCGTTCGCCACGTAGAGCATCGCGACGGCCTCGTCATAGATCATGACAACGTTCGAGTCCGACGAGTCGGCGCCGACCGTGAAGTCGCGGAGCCGGTACCCGAGCGAGTCCAGCAGGGCCGGCGGCTCGTCGTCGCCACCCGCGTCCAGGCTGTGGCGGTCATCGGCGAGTGTGTCGGTGTGGCCATGATCGGAGACCACAACGACCGTCGTCGAGCCGAGGGCCCCGCGCTCGTTGTAGCGCTCGAGGAGGCGGGCGATGTCGGAGTCGAGCTCCTCGGCGATGTACGCGAGTTGGGCCTCCTCCCCCCCCGCGTGAGCAACGAGGTCGACGCCCGGGAAGTAGGCGATCTGGAGGTCCGGCAGCCCGTACCCCTCGATCCCCCGCTCGACGCCCTCGACGGTGTCGTCGTCGAGTTCCTCGTAGGCCTCGTCTTTGCCACCCACGACGGCCCCGAGAAGCCCTTCGAAGAGGTCCCCGAGGTCGTTGAGGTCGGGCGGGGTGAGCAGGTCGGCGCCGCGGTACACGAACCCGACCGAGACGTGCGACCGGACGTCGGCCTGCTCGAACAGCGTCGGGGCCTGGATCACCTGGCTCATCAAGCTGTCCGACCAGATCGACAGCGTCTGCTCGATGCTGCCGACCGACAGGGGGACCGGCGCGAAGGTCGCCATCGAGTCCCGGTCGTACCACTCGTTGCCAGTGACGCCGGTAACGGCGGGCGCGGCGCCGGTGAACACGGCCGCCCAGCCGGCCGCCGTCTCGGAGGGGAAGACGGCGGGGACGCGCGAGGCGATGTAGCCGTGCTCGCGGAGCCCGTCGCCGAGGTCGGTCCCGAGGAGTGCGCTCAGTGTGGGCATCGCGCCCGACGCGAGCGCCGCGGCCAGCCGGCCCTCACCGACCCCGTCGAGCGCGATCACGAGAACGCGATCGGCCGTCCCTGCCGGGCGCATTGGGGAGCGGAGGACCCGCTCTCCCCCCTCGGCAAGGAGTTCGGCAGCTTCGTCGAGCGTCCCGCCGAGACCCGCACACGCGGGGAGAACAAGAACAAGAGCTGCAAGAACTATCGAGCCGCGCATAAAAACGGAGGGGTCGGAAGCCCGGGCAACGCCCGACCTCGCCACAGGCTCCCCTCACATCGATGGGCGCCGTGGACGCGATCCCTAATACGCCGGAATACGCCGGTCACCACCGGACCCCGACTCAAACCGTGAGGTACAGACCGCATGACTGACCTCCGCCGCTTGCGCTCCCGCGTCCCCTTCGGCCTGCTCGCAACGTTTGCCCGCAACCTGCAGGCCGGCGTGGCGCGCCTCGATGCCGTCGGCGGCGACGTTGTGGCGGCCCGGGTCCCGGGGCTCCCTCCCGTCTATCTGGTCCGCCACCCCGACGTGCTCCGCGAGTTGTTGATCGACCGCGATGCCGACTTTACAAAGGCGCGCGGCCTGCGCCTCGCGCGGCAGATCCTGGGCGACGGCCTGCTCACCAGCGAACCGCCGGACCACACGAGGCGGCGCCGGCTCGTGCTCCCGGCCTTCCATCACGGCCGGCTCGTCGGCTACGGCGAGGCAATGGTCACGCTCGCTGACGCCGAGGCCTCACGCTGGACGGACGGGGCGCCGTTCGACGCTGCCGCTGCCATGAGCCGGCTGGCGCTCGCGATTGCGGGGCGCACGCTTTTCGGCGCCGACGTCCTGCCCCATGCCGACCGGGTGGCCACGGCCGTCCACGACGCGATGGCCGCCTTCGACGGCGCCCAGTTTCCGTTGGCCGACAAGCTGACCTGGTTGCCTCTCTCGGCGAACCGGACCTCCCGACGGGCGCGCGCCATTCTCGACGACGTGGTGTACCAAGTGATCGCCGACCACAGGGCCTCGGGTGACACCGACGACCTCCTGGGGATCTTGCTAGACGCTCGAGACGAGGAGACCGGGGAGGCCTTGACCGACCTCGAACTCCGCGACGAGGCGATGACCCTTTTTCTCGCAGGGCACGAGACGACCGCCGCGGCCCTGGCTTGGACGTGGCTCCTGCTCGCGCAGCACCCCAAAGCCGAGGCTCGCCTGCATGCCGAGGTGGACGGTCTTCCCGCGGACCTCTCGCTCGCCTCGCTGGCAGCCCTGCCCTACTCGCGGGCCGTCTTCGCCGAGTCGATGCGGCTGTTCCCGCCCGCGTGGGCCGTCGGGCGCGAGGCGGCGCGGGACACGTCTCTCGGCGGCCACCCGGTCCCTCGGCGATCGACAGTCCTGTTTGCCCCTCTCCACTTGCACCGCGACGCTCGGTACTGGGATGCACCAGACGTCTTCCGGCCCGAGCGGCACCTCGTCACCAGTAACCGCCCCAAGTTTGCCTACCTGCCCTTCAGCGCCGGTCGGAGAGGCTGCATCGGGGAGCGGTTTGCCTGGGCCGAAGGGACGCTGGTGCTCGCGGCCATCGCTCGCCGCTGGCGGCTCGCGCTCGACGGGGAGCCTCCCGAGCCGCATGGATCCGTGACGCTGCGTCCCGCGGGGGCGCTCTGGATGCGGCCTGTGGCCCGCTAAGGACAAACGAAACAATGGGCAAGGGCGATCCTGATTCGACACAGGACGCCCAACGATTCGGAACCAGCCCGCGTCACAGGGCTGTCACCCCCTGGTCGGATCCTTCAGGCACCCCCCGCCCCACGCCGATGTCTACTCGCCCGCCCCTCGCCGACACCCTGCCGTTCGCGGCGGACTTCGTGATCGAGATCTTGGCCGCTGCCTCGCGAGCGCCGTTCGGACAATTGTCGTGGGTCGAGATCAATCGTCTGGCGGCGCGCTGGCTCCGGCCGCCAGCCGGCGCCTCAGGCGCGGACTCGTCTCGGTTGGGGCACGAGGTCGTCATCGAGATGTCCGCTCACGGCTTGCTCGATGTCGAGATGACGAGCGCGGCGGATGGGCGTCTGATGGTGCAGCACGTGGCCCACCCCCGGATCTGGGGCGTTCGCGCGGCACGGACGTTGGCAGCCTAGGGGCGACCGCCGAGCGGCTCGGCCCGGTCGTCACGCGGCTCCTCCCACTCCTCCAGCACCCGTGCGTCGCTCATGTTGGGGTCGAGCTCGCGGTCGAAGGCGCGCTTCGCCTCCACAGCGGTCTCGGCGGCCTTCTCCAGCCCACGGTCGATGACGCCCGCCAGCAGGCGGACGCCGCCGCCAGCCAGAAGGCCTACGCGCGCGGCCAATCCCGCCTTGGCAAATCGCTCGGGCCACGACTCACTCATGCGTCATCCTTGGGTGGGGTGCGACGGGGACCTGCGGTTTTGCCCGCGCTCTTCTTCGGCCCGGACTTCTTCGCGGCCGGCTTCTTTTTCGGAGCGGCGGCTGGAGCCGTCGCGACGGGCGGCGGTGGGGGCGGCGCGCCGACATCGGCGGGCTCGGGCTCGCGGAACCAGGCGTCGATGTCGAGGTCGTCGATTGTCTCGGCGGCGCGGCGGCCGGTCTCGGCGAGTGCCTGGCTGATGGTCTCGAACGTGGCCTCCAACACGAACGCCGCCTTCCGGGAGGTGCCGAGGTCGGAGAACGCGTTGCGGACGGCGTCGAGGGGATCGGGCGTAGTGCGGGCCATCGGGTCGGGGGGTTGGTGCAGCGGGCGGAGCCTGAGGCGGCTGCCTGCGTTGGACGGGACCTCCCCCCGAGTGTTTCACTGTGCCCGAGACCGACGACCGCCCCACCGACCCCGCCGAGCCCCCCCCACGTGAGCCCGTGCGCGGACTCGTGCTCCGGTCCACGGGGAGCTGGTACGACGTCCGCACCGACGACGGCGACGACATCCGCGCCCGCATCCGGGGCCGCTTCCGGCTCGACGCGCTGGAGATCGACGAGACGAACCCTCTCGCGGTCGGCGACCGCGTCCGGCTCACGATCGGCGACGATGGGAGCGGCTTTATCACCGACATCGAGCCACGCGAGACGCAGCTGAGTCGCCGCGCGGCCGGCAAGCGCGGGGCGGTCCGCGAGCACGTCATCGTGGCCAACATCGACCGGGCGTGGGTGGTGCAGTCGGTCTTCGAACCCAAGGTCAACCCCGGCTTCATCGACCGCTTCCTGGTCGCCGCAGAAACGCGGCACATCCCGGCTGGCATCGTGATGAACAAGACGGACCTGATGGAGGACTCGCCTCGGGCGCAGGAGGCCGTTGCATTCTGGCAGGAGCTCTACGAGGGGCTCGGCTACCCGGTGATCCTGACCAGCGTGGTCTCGGGCCGGGGCGTCGACACGTTCCGGGCGGCGCTGGCGGACCGCGTGAGCGTCGTCTCCGGGCCGTCGGGCGTGGGCAAGTCGAGCCTGCTGAATGCCATCGAGCCCGGCCTCCGGCTGGCGACCTCGGAGATCAGCGAGAAGACGCAGAAGGGCCGCCACACGACGACGTTCGCGACACTGCTTCAGGCCGGGGGCGGCTGGGTGGCCGACACGCCCGGCATCCGCGAGTTCGGCCTGTGGGACATGGCGCCCGAGGAGCTCGGCGGCTACTTCGTCGAGTTCCTCGACTACATCCCCGACTGCCGGTTTCCGGATTGCACGCACGCCCACGAGCCCGGCTGCGCCGTCCAGGCCGCCGTCGACGCCGAGGAGATCACCCCGGAGCGCTACGGGAGCTACCTCGCGATGCTGGAGACCGTCATCGAGTCGCACCGGCTGACGAAGGAGGCGCGGTGGCGCACGCTCGGCCGCCCCGACGACCCCGACGACCCGTTCGTCGACGCCGAGGAGCGCAAGTACAACAACCCGGACGGGCGGGCGGCCGACGAGGGTTAAAACGGCGTGGTGAAGGCGGCCTCGAACACGCGGTCCGGCACCGCTCGCGCCGCCACGTTCCGCATCCGCCCGGCCCGGCCACCCAGCTGCCCGAGGCGGGCCGCGAGCCGCGAGCGCCACGCGATCTCGACCGCCCGCCGCCGCCGCTCGCGCACGAACGCCGTCAGCGAGTCGTCGATCGTCTGACTGGATGCGAGCTGACGGCCGAGCGCGTGCCCGTCTTCGAGCCCCTGCGCCCCACCCTGCCCGAGCGCGGGCGTCATGCCGTGCGCAGCGTCGCCGACGAGCACGACGCGGCCCCGGCGCCAGCGGCCGCGCGGCCGGTCGAACACGTCGTGCCGCGTGACCTCGGCCGGATCGGTGGCGCGGATCGTCGCCGCCACGCGCGGGTGCCAGTCGGCATAGCGGTCTGCGAGGGCACCGAGGTCGAGGGGCGAGCGGTCGCCCGGCGGACGGCTGGCCAGGGCATACCAGTACGCCAGCCCCTCCCCCAGCCAGAACAGCCCGAACCGCTGGCGGTCGCCCCACGCCTCGACGGCGTCGGCGCCGAGGTCGCCTGGGTGCGGCGCGACGCCGCGCCACGCCGTGTAGCCCCGCGCCTGCGGCTCGACGCGCTCGACGAGCGTGTCGCGGACGCGCGACCGCAAGCCGTCGGCGCCGACGAGCACGTCGGCCCCGGCGGCCGTCCCGTCCTCGAAGTGGAGTGCGAGCGTGTGGGGGCCGGCGGAGGCGGATACGAATCGTTTGCAATAACGGATCGCGTCAACGGGGAGCGCCGCCGCCAGCGCGGCCACCAGGTCCCGGCGGCGGACGCACAGCGACGGGGCGTCGGCCCGCGCCGACGTGAACTGGACGAGCGGGCGACCTGCCGCGTCCGTGATGTGCACCGTCTCGGCCCGGCCGGACCGGGCGGCGACCGTGTCGAGCACGCCGAGCCCATGCAGCGCGCGCGTCGCGTTCGGCCACAGCGCGATGCCGGCGCCCAGCTCGCGCAGCGCCGGGGCGCGCTCGTAGACGACGGCCTCGACGCCCCGCTGGCCGAGCGCGACGGCCGCCGCCAGCCCGGCGATGCCGCCGCCCACGACCGCGATGCGCACGGCTAATCGGTCTTCTTAGCGGCCGGCGTCTTCTTGGCCGGAGCCTTTTTCTTCGCGGCAGGCTTCTTCTTGGCAGGCGCCTTCTTCTTGGCTGGGGCCTTCTTCTTTTTGGCCCCGCCCTTAGCCGCCTTGGCGTCCACCAGCTCCACGGCCTGCTCGAGCGTGATCTCGTCCTTGTCCTGGTCCTTCGGGATCGTCGCGTTCGTCTTCTCGTGCTTGACGTAGGGCCCGTAGCGGCCCTCGAACACATCGATCGGCTTGCCCGAGACAGGGTGGTTGCCGAGGACCCGGAGCGGCGCGGCCTTCTGGCGCTTCTGCGCGATCAACTCCAGCGCCCGCTCGAGCCCGACCGTCAGTACCTCGTCGCCGTCGGCCGCTTTGAGGCTGGCGAAAGTCCGCTCGTGCTGGACGTACGGGCCGTAGCGGCCGATGTTGGCCTTGATCTCGTTCCCCGTCTCCGGATGCAGGCCGACCGTGCGCGGCAGGCCGAGCAGGCCGATGGCGAGCTCGAGGTCCACGTCCTCCGGCTTCGTGCCCTTGGGCAGCGAGGTCCGCTTGGGCTTGGGAGCCTTCTTGTCCTCCAGCTGGTCGTTGTCGCCGAGCTGCACGTAGGGGCCATACGGGCCCGACTTGAGCAGGATCGGCTGGCTGGCCTCGGGGTGGATGCCGACCACGCGCTCGTCGTTGTTGCCGTCCACGAGCGCGGCGATGTCCGCCTCGGTCAGGTCCGCGGGAGCGGCCTCCGGGGGGAGCGACGACGTGCTGCCGTCGGGCGCGGCGGCGTACGGGCCGTAGCGGCCGACGCGGACCTCGTAGTCGCCCCACTTGACGTGGCGCATGGTCGAGATCTCGCGCGGGTCGATCGTCTCGACGCCCTGCTCGATCTTCTTTTCCAGGCCCTCGGGGCCGTTGAAGAAGCGCTCGAGGTAGGGGCCGCGCTGCTCCGTCCCGCCCGCGATCTGGTCCAGCTCCTCCTCCATCCGGGCGGTGAACTTGGTGTCCACCAACCGCTCGAAGTTTTTCGCCAGCAGGTTCGTCACCGCCATGCCCGTGAAGGTGGGCACGAGCTGGTTCTTGTCGCGGATCACGTAGCCCCGCCGGACGACGGTGTCGATGATCGAGGCGTAGGTCGACGGGCGGCCGACGCCGGCCTTCTCGAGCGCCTGGACGAGCGAGGCGTCGGTGTACCGCGCCGGGGGCTTGGTCTCGTGGCCGACGGCGTCGACCGCCTTGCAGCCCGGCGTGTCGCCCTCGGCGAGCGCGGGCAGCGGGCTGTCGCGGTCGTCGAGCGCGGCGGACGGGTCGTCCTTGCCCTCGACGTAGGCCCGGAAAAAGCCCGGGAACTCGATGACCTGGCCGTTCGCGCGAAACGTGCTCTCGTCGGCGGTCCCCTCGGCGGCCAGGATCGTGGCGCGCGTGCGGAGCAAGCGGGCGTCGGCCATCTGGCTGGCGACGGTCCGCTTCCAGATGAGATCGTAGAGCTTGGCCTCGTCGCCACTCAGCCCCAGCTCCGACTTGGTCTTCATCTGGGTGCCTGCCGGGCGGATCGCCTCGTGCGCCTCCTGCGCGTTGCGGACCTTCCCCGAGAACTGGCGCGGCGACGGCGACAGGTACTCTTTCCCGTAGCGCGCCTCGACGGCCCCACGCGCGGCCGCGAGCGCCTCCGCCGACAGCGTCGTCGAGTCGGTACGCATGTAGGTGATGTGGCCCTGCTCGTAGAGCTTCTGGGCCGTCTGCATCGTGCGCCGGGCGCTCATCCCGATCTTGCGGTTGGCCTCCTGCTGCAGCGTCGACGTGATGAACGGGGCCGAGGGCTTGCGCGTGGCCTTTTTCTGCTCGACTTCCGAGATCCGCCACGGGGCGTCCTTGAGCCGGCCCGCCAGCGGGGTCGCGTCGCCCTCGCCGAGCACGAAGGCGTCGCTCTTGTCCTTGAGCTTGCCCGTCTTCTCGTCGAAGTCCTTGCCCGTCGCGAGCCGCTGGTCGCCGAGGTGCGTCATCTTGGCCTCGAACGGGACGCCCGCCTGGGTCAGCGTCGCGTTCAGGTCGAAGTAGCCGGCCGAGATAAAGTCGAGCCGCTCCCACTCGCGCTCGACGAGCACGCGGACGGCGACGGACTGCACGCGGCCCGCCGAGAGCTTGGGCGCAATCTTTTTCCACAGGACCGGCGAGACCGAGTAGCCCACGAGCCGGTCGAGGACGCGCCGCGCCTCCTGGGCGTCGACGAGCCGGGTGTCGAGCTCGCGCGTCTCGTCGAGCGCCTTCAGGATGGCCTCCTTGGTGATCTCGTGGAACACCATCCGCTTGACGGGGACCTTGGGCTGGAGCACCTCGAGAAGGTGCCAGCCGATGGACTCGCCCTCGCGGTCCTCATCCGTCGCGAGGTAGAGCTCGTCGGCGTCCTTGAGGGCGTCCTTGAGCATCTTGACCGTCTTCCGCTTGTCGGCCGGCACCACGTAGAGCGGCGTGAACCCGTCCTCGACGTTGACGCCGAGCCGCGCCCACTTCTCCTTCTTGACCTTGGCGGGGATCTCTGACGCCGACGACGGGAGGTCGCGGACGTGGCCCATCGAGGCCTCGACCTGGTAGCCGGCGGGGAGGAACTTCCGGATCGTCCGGGCCTTGGTGGGAGACTCGACGACGACGAGGCGCTTCATAAGTGGGGGTCCGTGTGATTTCAGGCCGCGCAAGCTAGCGGCATCCGGTGACGGCCCCGCGGCACACGGCGGGGCGCGGGCTACACGCCCCCCCGCCCGGTGCCGTTCCGACTGCACAGGGTCTCCTCTCCCACCCCGGCCCGCTACCCGTGGTCGGCCTCGAACTGGCGCATAAAGTCGACGAGGGCCTCTACGGACTGCGGGGAGACGGCGTTGTAGATCGACGCGCGGACGCCGCCGACCGTGCGGTAGCCCTTGAGGTTGAGCAACCCCTGCAAGGCAGCCTCCTCCAAGAACCGGGCCTCCAACTCCTCGCTCGGCAGCCGGAACGTCACGTTCATCGACGAGCGGCTGTCAGGGCGGACCGTGCCCCGGTAGAAGTCGCTCGCGTCGATCGCGCCATAGAGCCGGTCGGTCTTGGATCGGTTGCGCTCCACCATGCCCGCGAGCCCGCCGTTCCGCTCGATCCACGCCAGCACCTTGTCGACGAGGTAGATCGCGAAGACGGGCGGCGTGTTGAAGAGCTTCTTGGCGTGCGTCCCGTAGTCGAGCATCGTCGGCAGGCGCTCCGCGCGCGTTGACAGAAAGTCTTGGCGGACGAGCACGGCGGTGACGCCCGCCGGGCCGATGTTTTTCTGGGCACCCGCGTAGATCAGCCCGTGCTTTTTGACCTCGATGGGGCGGCTCAGGAAGTCCGACGAGGCGTCGCAGACGAGCGGCATGTCGACGATCGGGGTCTCGGCAAACTGGGTCCCGTAGATCGTGTTGTTGCTCGTGTAGTGGAGGTAGTGCGCGTCGGCCGGCACCGTCCACTCCGAAGGGCGCGGGACGTACGAGTACTCGGCGTCCGCGCTCGACCCGGCGGTGACGACCGTCCCGCCGTGGTGGCCGGCGACGATCTCGGCCTCGGTGATCGCCTTGGCGCTCCACGCGCCGGTGTCGAGGTAGGCCGCCGTCCGGCCCTCGCGCAGAAAGTTGAGCGGGACCTGGTGGAACTGCATCGACGCGCCGCCCTGCAGGAGCAGCACGTGCCAGTCGGCGCCCAGGCCCAACAGCGACCGCAGGCGCTCGCCGACGCGCTCGTGGACGGCGGAGTACGCCTTCGAGCGGTGGCTGACCTCCAGGATCGAGGCGCCCGCACCGGGGTAGGCGGGCAGTTCCTCGCGGGCCTCGTCGAGCACCTCTTGTGGGAGGGCGCCGGGCCCGGCGGAAAAGTTGTGCTGGCGGCGGTCGAGGTCGGCGGACATCGGGGCGGGGCGGGTGAGCGGCTGTGGACGTTCGACCGTCGCGTGAGTTCTCACCCGCTCGCGCCTACTCGGCGTCGCAGTCGCGCGTCCGGGTGTCCATGATCTGGACGATCTGCCAGCCGTCGTCGCCGAGCGCCAGCACGAAGGCGTTCGTGCCGCAGTGGCTGAACTCGCCGCCAGCGTAAAAGCGGTACGGCGTCCACGCGACGGCGAGGCCGTCGTCGATGAGCACGGGGTAGTCGGCGGTCAGCTGCTCGTCGAGGTCGACGGGCGCGCCCGCGACGGAGGCGAGAAAGGCGCCGATGGGCGTCTGCATCACCGCCCGCTGACCGTTCTGATTCGCCGCCGTCATGAGCCGCGCCTCTGGGTGCATCGTCGCTCGGATGGCGGTCGAGTCCTTGGCGCGCATCCCGTCGAAGAGCGCGGTGATGGTGGCGCGGACGGCGGCGTCGGCGTCCTGGGCCTGCGCGGGGACGGCAAGCAGAAGGAGGGCGAGGAGCGGGAGGGCACGCATGGGCGTCGGGGCGGTGTGCGAAAAGAGTAGCACCGGGACGAAGCGCCAGCCACCTGGTTGCACGCCTCTCCCCTGCCGGACTCTCTCAGCCCTTGTCCAGCGTGTCGCCCGCGTGCTCGGCGGCCTCGGCGTCCGGCCGCCGGGGCTCGACCGTCTCGCGCTCGGGCGCGGGGACGCCGACCGCTCGCGCCGCCAGCTCTTCGCCGACGAACCGCTGCATCCGCTCGATCGCGGTGTGGGCAAACTTGAGCTGCAAGCGGCGCCCGAAGAGCTTGAAGCCGATCCGGTAGAACGGATTCCGGATCCGGTCGGGCTTCGAGAACGCGTCGATGTGGAAGTCGACGGCGCCCGTCCGCGCGTGCTTGCGGACCTCGAACGTGATCCGCCCGCGCTCGAAGTGGCCCTCGAGCGTCGCGTAGCTGTAGCCGTAGACGTGGACCGGCCCGTCGTCGGTCTGGCGGACCTCGTCGGTCTCGTCGCTGAGGCGGACGCCGAACCAGAACGTGAACCCCAGAAACCGCGCCCGGAGCAGCATCGGGCGGCCCGAGATCGGCGCGTCGGGCGAGAAGATGCCGGTGATCAGCTTGGGGTCCGGGAAGGCGTAGCCGCGGACCAGCTCGCGGGCGACGGCCCAGGAGGCGCCGGGCGCCTCGGGCGCGAGTGGCGGGCCGGGCGGCTCGGCGGGCAGCTCGCCGACGTGGTGGTCGAGCCGCCAGCCGTCGGCCTCGGTGTAGTCGTGGTCTTCGCGGAGCTCGAAGTTGGTCGCCGCCGTCTCGACGGCCTTCAGCCGGTCTTGATACCGCCGCCAGTCCGGCCGGTCGACGCCTGCGCGGTCGAGGACGCTCACTCCGCCTCGCGCTCGGTCAGCACGCGGATCTCGTCGATGACGTGCCCGCCGCACGCCTCGGCGACGCGCTCGCAGAAGAACGTCCACATGGCCCGCTGGGCCTTCTTCGCCAGCCCCAGCTCGTCGTAGACGAAGTCGACCACGTCGTCGCGGCTGCGCGCCCACGACTCGATGGAGAACGCGAGGGCGCCGGGGCGCGACGGGTGCTCGTGGGCCTCGAACCGGATCTGGCCGGCCTCCATGTGCCCGTCGAGTGTCGCGAGCGTGAACCGCGTCGGCTCGGCCTCGACGACGCGGACGGGCCCGTCCCACGGGGACCGGATCGTGATGTCGTACTCGTCGCCGACGGCCAGCCGCTCCGGGGCGCCCTTCACCTTCTCGAAGACCGCGAGCTCGTCCGGCACGAAGGCCTGGATGTCGCGGCCGATCTCGGCGACCAGCGCCTCCGGCGTCCGGGTCGACTCGGCGACGTCGACGGCGTAGCGGCGGTGGAAGCGGGCGCCGACGCCGGCCTCCTCCGGCTGGATCGGGCGGTCGCCGTCCGGGGTGTCGGCTACGGGGGGGTCGGGGACGTGCGCGACCTCGCGCTCGTCGTCCCGAACCCGGAAGCCCCAGCGGCGCCACGCGGCGAGGCCGGCGGCACCACCAGCGGCGATCCCGGCGGCGGCGGCGAGTGCGGAAAAGAGTCGTCCCATGCCCGATCTACGCCGGGCATGGGACGGGGGTCCGAGGGATCTCCCTGACGGAGCAGCCGGCCGATCGGGCTAGTCGCGGCTCATGAAGAGGCGGAGGACGTACCAGAACATCAGGGCGACCGACGCGAACAGCTGGAGGGCGGCCGAGACGTAGCGGTCCTCGGGGTAGTTGTTCAAGATCTTCGACGTGTCGTACAGGATGGCTGCGCCCGCGAGCCCGACCATGCCGACCGAGAACCAGGTGCCGAGCTCGAAGCCGAACAGGACGCCGGCGACGATGGCGACGAGCGCCAAGCCCATCCCCCACTTGAGCATCCCGCCCAGGAACGAGAAGTCCTTGCCGGTAAAGAAGACGATGGCGGTGAGCGCGGAGAAGCCCAGTACGGTGACCCAGGCGGCGCTGCCGATGACGCTGCTGCCCGTCTGCTGGGCGTAGATCTCCGCCATGACCAGGAGCGGCACGAAGATGATGGCCTCCGCCAGCACGAACGCCGCGAGCGCCCCGTACTGGGCGGCCTTCGACTCGGCCTGCGCGGCGGCACGGCTGGCGAACCAGCTCACGATCATGAACCCGCCGAGCACGGCGAGCCAGCTGACGCTCAGCATCGCCTCCGCCATCGGGAGGGCCAGGCCGGAGGCGAAGAAGAAGACCTCGATGCCGGCGAAGAGCAGGATCGCGCCGAGCAGGTGCGTGTAGGTGCGCGTCAGGAAGGCGGCGCGGGCGTCGTCGCCGAGCGCCGCGACGGGCGTTCCGTAGAGGGTGTCCATAGGGGTAGGGTCGTGTCCAGGGGGCGGGTACAACGCCAGCAGGCGTGCGGGAGTGCCGGGCGTTCGGTGAGGAATTGGAGGCTGCAGGCGAGGGCTAGTCCTCGCGCCAGAGGAGGTCGACGACCACGCGGCCGACTTGGCCCAGGCTCTCGGCGCTCACGTTCTCGGGCGTGTCGGCGGTCGTGTGCCAGGTGTCGGGGAACGGGGCGTGGATCAAGTCGACGACGGGGATGCCGGCGCGCAAGAACGGGACGTGGTCGTCCTGGACGGCGGGGCCGAGCTCGTCGACGAAGGCCGTGGCGCCGGTGCGTTCGGCGGCGGCGAACACGCGGTCGAGGACCTCGGGGGCATTCTGCTGGGAGAAGCCCTCGCGCGGGATCCGCAGGTTGCGGTCGCCGACCATGTCGAGCAGGACCCCCCAGACGGGCCGGTAGCCGGGGTTGTTGAGGACGAACATCTCGGAGCCCATCGCGAACGGGACGCGGAGCTCCTCGGCGACGGGGCCGTTGGTGCCGAGGTCCTCGAGGTCGAACAAGATGATGTCGACGCCGACGGCGCGCTCGAACGGGTGGGCGTCGAGGAGCCGGGCGATCTCCAGGAGGACGGCGACGCCGGATGCGCCGTCGTTCGCGCCGAGCACGGGGTCGAGGCGCCGCGCGGGGTCGGGGTCGTTGTCGGCCTGGGGGCGGGTGTCCCAGTGCGCCGCCAGCAGAATGCGGCGGCGGAGCTCGGGCTGCCACGAGGCGACGATGTTCGTGCCGGCAAACTGGCGCGCGGTGTCGCCGGGGACGGGAATCCGGATCTGCTGCTCGACGACCTGGTCGGCGTGTGCCTGGAGCCGGCGGATCAGGAACCGGCGGGTCGAGTCGTGGGCGGCGGTGCCGGGGATGCGGGGGCCGAAGTCGGTCTGGGCCTCGACGAGCGCGTAGGCGCGGCTGGCGTCAAAGGCGGGGAGCGGCTCGGAGCGTGTCATCCACCACCAGGCGAGGCCACCGACGACGACGAGAACGAGGGCGGCGAGAAGGAGGCGAGTCACGCGGGCACGGCGAAAAACTGGAGGTCGGCGATGGAGGCGTCGAGGGCGACGGTCTCGGGTTCGGGAAGCGTGTGGGCGATCCGGGCGGCCTGGGCGAGGGCGTCGTCCATCAGGCGTTGGCGCTCGGCCCCGTCGGCGCGGCGCAAGCCCAAGGGGGCGGCGCCCGCGAGCACGTCGTCGAGGTCCAGGCGGAGGCCGGACGGGCGGGCGTCACGCCTCGTCCAGTCGCCGGAGGCGGGGTCGAACCGGTAGAGCGACAAGAAGCGGCGGCCATGCGCGGCGACGAACTCGACGGCGCTGGCGATGTAGTCGACCTCGGCCTCGGTGTGCGTGAAGTGCAGGCCGACGCGGGCCCAGCCGGGCTTCATGCCGTTGATCCCGTCGACCAGGCACTGGCGAAAGCGGGCGCTGGTGGCGTCGTCGATGTCGAGGAGCCGGTGGCCGTAGGGGCCGGCGCACGAGCACCCGGCACGGCTCTGGATCCCGAACAGGTCGCACAGGAGGACGGTCACGAATCGGGGGTGGAGCGTCTGCCCGGCCCCGTCCAGGACGTTGAACGACAGGATGGATAGGCGGTCGACCTCGGGGCCGGGGCCGAGCACCTGGATCCGGTCGTCGGCGTCCCACCGGGCGAGGACGCGGTCGAGGTGGGCGTGCTCGCGGTCGCGAATGGTGTCGGTGCCGACGGCGCGCTTGAGGTTGAGGGCGATGGCGGCGCGCAAGGCCTGGTAGAGGCCCGGCGTGCCGGCCGTCTCGCGCGCCTCGACGTCGTCGGTGTAGTCGTGGTAGACCGCGCTGACGTAGGTGACCGTCCCGCCGCCGCCGACGGTCGGGGCGAGCCCGGTCGGATAGAGGGAGTCGTCGAACACCAGGACGCCGGCGGAGCCGGGGCCGCCCAGGCACTTGTGGGGCGACAGGAAGACGGCGTCGAGGCGCGCCTCGGGGTCGTCGGGCGTCATGTCGATCTCGACGTAGGGGCCGGAGGCGGCGTAGTCGAAGACCGCGAGGGCGCCGGCGGCGTGGAGCACGCGGGCGATCTCGTGGACGGGCGCGAGCACGCCGGTCACATTCGAGCCGGCGCAGAAGGAGCCGATGAGGCGGCGACCGGCCCACTGCGGGTCGGCGAGCTGGGTGGCGAGGTCGCCGAGGCTGATCTGGCCCGTCGCGTCGAGCCCGACCTCGACGACGGTGCACAGGCCCTCGCGCCACATGACTTCGTTGGAGTGGTGCTCGTAGGGGCCGACGAAGACGACGGGACCGCGCTCGCGGAGGTCGTAGAGCAGGCGCCCGGCGGCGTCGTCGCCGAGGGCGGCGGTGAGGCGGGCCGAGACGTCGCGCAGGGTGGCGGGCGGGATCGCGACGCCTAGGATCTCCTGCAGCTTGTGGATGGCGCCCGTCGAGCCGTTCCCGCAGAAGACGACCTTGCCGCCGGGTCCGGCGCCGACGGCGCGCTTGACAGTCGCCTCGGCGTCGTGGAGCAGGCCCGTGGCCGTCCGGCCGGTCAGGCTGTCCTCGGTGTGGGAGTTGGCGTAGAGCGGGGCGAGCGAGGCGAGGTAGGCCTCGACAAAGGCGAGCTGGCGGCCGGAGGCCGTGAAGTCGGCGTAGACGAGGGGGCGGTCGCCGAAGGGGCCGGCGACGACGGCGTCGGCGCCGAGGGTCTGGGCGCGGAGGTGCTCGGGGGTGACTCGCGACATGGGCGGCGGGGGCATGTCGGAAGGTACGGGGCTGGCGAGGGGTCTCGGCGGGGGTGCGGGCGCCAGCAGGCGCTTGGGCTTGTTCGGCGCAGGGCAAACGTCAGCGGTGCCTAGGGCGTCCCCTCTCCCCTCGGGAGAGGGACAGGGTGAGGGTGTCTTTCGGCTTGCGCGAGCGGGGGTACCAGCACGGCGCCGTGATGTATCACGGCGCTACGGGGTGTCTGGCGCACGAGGGGCGGGCAGGTGCGAGCCGGTCGCCGCTAGCCGGTCGCCCTCCCCCGGCCCCTCCCGGCCGGGAGGGGGGGATGCCATGGGGGTCACACCTGTTCTGGTCGCCTCGCAAGCGTCGGGTCGCCCCGCTCCCGGCCTCCCCCCGCTGGGGGGGGACTTCAGGTCATAGCCGCGCAAGCCGAGGGCGCCGAGGAGCTGAGAGCAGTCGGCTTGCCCGCTTGCGGAGCGCGGTAGAACGGCCCCTGATTAAGCTTGAACCACTGCCCATCCCTCCAACGTCTTGCGGACGATCGGCCAATTCTTCAGCGACCTGTTCCGCCGAGAGCCCACCAAGTGGTCCACCCCGGAGGTAATCGAGGCACTCGACCAGACGCCCATCGGTCGGGATCTGGCCGAGCGGGTGGCGGACCGGCTAGCGTCGGGGGCGAGAATGCTGAATCAGCACCGCGACTACTGCGGGCACGGGCTAGTGCTCCGGGCCGGGCGCATCGAGCTCGTCGAGAACCACGACGGGAGGCTGGGCGAGGTGCTGTCGTGGCCCGACCGGGCGTCGTTCGTGGACTGGCTCTCGGTCCAGTGTGACTACAGTCTGAGCGGGGCGGACGACGGGGTGCCGGCCCTCCACACCACGGACTCTTGGCGGCTCAACAACCAGCGGATCACGCGGGGGTGGCTGGCGGCGTTCGCGAGCGGGCAGGGATAAAGCGCTCGGCGGACGACGGGGACGGTCGCAGGCCGAACCGCGCCGAAGCCGATCCCGCCAGCCATGAGGGCTGACCGGGCACGTCCGGGGCTCTACGCCAACTGCTCCAGCAGCGTCGTCGCCGCCAGCTTCCCCAACTCGTTGGACGCCAGCGGGCTCGCGCCGGTGATCAGGCGTCGGTCGAGGACGCAGGTCTTGTCGCTCTTCGTGTTGACGATCCTGGCGCCGAGCGCCGTGAGCCGCTCGCCCAACCGCCACGGCATCTGCCCGGGCAGGTAGCCGACCCTGGGCGTCATCTTGTCGACGGAGTCTGGGAAGACGGCCATGTTGTAGCCGCTGTACAGGAACGCGTGGCCCTCGAGCGCGGTGGCCAGAAACGAGCCCGGCCCGTGGCACAGGCTGATGGTGAACAGGTCGTGCTCGTGGGCCAGGCGCAGGAGGGTGCCGACGTTCGGGTCCTGGGGGATGCCGAGCATGGCCCCGTGGCCGCCGGGGACGAAGACCGCCGCGTACGACCCGACCTCGTCCTGGAAGCCGTCGACGACCTCCTGAAGGGGCCTGGGGTTGTCGAAGCGGGCCTTGAGTTCGTCGTAGAGCCCGACGACCGCTTGGTCCTCGCGGGGCATCGCCCACATCTCGAAGACGACCGGCTTCCCGCTCGGGGTCGCGATCTCAAACTCGAAGCCCGCGTTCTTCAGGTGCAGCATGGGCACGAGCGCTTCGACGGGGTGGTTGCCCGTCGAGAACGCCTCCCCGTTCTGCATCTCCATGTTCTTCTGCTCCGTGAAGACCACCACGACCTTCCGTCGCGTGCCTCCATACGGGGCATACGGGATGGGCTCGTAATCGGTGGTGTCCGAGGTCGCCAGCTTGAGGGCCACCTTCGACGGGCGGAAGGAGCCGTCGGGCTCTTGCTGGGGCGCGATGCCGAGGAGTGATTTAATCATGTCTGATCTGGTTGACTGGTGAACGTCTTCAGTTTTCTGCTCTGTCTCTGTCTGCACCTTGGGGCGCGCCCGTTCTAGGCCAGGTCGCCTACGCGGCCCCGCCGAGCGATCGGGTTGCGGGCGCGTTCCGTCGACGGACGGCCGCCCAGAGCACGAGACCCATGCTGAGGTACGTCAGCGCGAGCGTGGGGACGGTCGTGCCAAAGGGGAGGTCGAACGCGGGGAGCCCGAGCATCTCGCGCATCGACGTCGTCGCGGTGGACACCAAGAACACGATGCCGAACGCGAGCACCCCGATGATGGCCCGCCGACTCACCGCCGAGCGCACCACGCCCCGACGCCGCTCCTCGCGGAAGAACGCCAGGGCGAGGGCGACCGTGATGACGGCCTCGATGGCGATGGCGACATACGGCGCGGAATCGTAGAGCCCGAGCCCAATCTCGGCGGTGTCCGCCCCGAACAAGTGGTGGGGGTGGCCGCTCAGGTAGTCCATCAGCGCGTGGACGCCGACGAGCGCGGCGGTCGCCAGCCCGACCCGGCGGCTCTGGAAGAGCACGGCGCCGAGGACGCCCAAGAGCAGCGTCCACCCCAGGATCGGCACTAGGTGGTGGCTAAAGGCCATCTCGACGCTCAGGGACTGGAGCGTCGTGTCGAACAGGTCGAGGGGCTCGGTCGGCTCCAGTCCCAGAAAGTGGAACACGAACCAGAGAAGGTCCGGGATCTGGGAGACGACGATGAACCAGCCTGAGAGGCTTGCGGGGAACCGGCGCCCCTCTGCGTGCTGATCGGCGAGGAGGGCGGTTGCGAAGTGTCCAGCGATCATGCGGTAGGCCTGGGTGGAGGGCGATAGGTTGCGAACCGCAACCGATCTAACCCGAAGAGTACCTTGACCCCTTGCAATGAGCAAGCGATGCTGTAGACATGGTCCCCACCCCCTGCTCCGACTGCCCCATCGCCTCGTCGCTCTGTCTGCTGGGCGACCGGTGGACGCTCGTGGTCGTCCGGGACGTGCTACTGCTCCAGATCCACTCGTTTTCCGAGATCGGCGCCGGAGAGGGCATCGCGACGAACGTGCTCGCCGATCGGCTGGAGCGCCTGGTCGCAGCCGAGATCATCGAGCGGCGCAAGGACCCGGCCGACGGCCGGCGCCGGATCTACGTGCCGACCGAGCGAGCGATCGCTCTAATCCCGATTCTGCTGGACCTGGTGGTCTGGGGCGACACCTACACCTCAGGAAGCGGGCAGGCTGAGTTGGCGCAGGCCATCCGGAGCGACCGCGAGGCCCTGATCGCCCAGCTCGACGTCCGGGCTCGCCAAGCCATCGCTGAGCACGCCGGCGGGACGGACTGACGCGCCAGCAGGCGAGCCACCCCGCTTCGACCTCCTCTACGCCTCGGCCTCGACGAATAGGCCGTTGTTGACGACGGCCCACGCGCGGCCGACCATCGCGTCGCCGACGAAGGGCGTGTTCTTGGACTTCGACTTGAGGTGCCGGGTCTCCAGCGTCCACTCGGTGTCGGCGTCGAAGACGGTCAGGTTGGCGGGGGCGCCGGGCTCGAACGTGGGGACTGCCAGCCCCAGGATCTCGCGGGGCGCGACCGTCAGCTTGCGGACGGCGTCGGCCAGCGTCAGGACGCCGGGGCGGACGAGGTCGCGGACGGTGAGGGGCCAGCAGGTCTCCAGCCCCAGGATGCCGAACGGCGCCTCGGTGAACTCGACCTCCTTCTCGAAGCCCGCGTGCGGGGCGTGGTCCGTCGCGATGGCGTCGATGGTGCCGTCGGCGAGCCCGTCTTTGATGGCCTGGACGTCGGCGGCGGTGCGCAGCGGCGGGTGCATCTTGGTGTGCGTGTCGTAGCCGGAGGCCTCGACGGCGGCGTCGGTGAGCGCCCAGTGGTGGGGGCAGGCCTCGGTCGTGATCGGGATGCCCCGCGCCTTGGCGTCGCGCACGATGTCGACGGCGCGGGCGGTCGAGATGTGGCAGACGTGGACGCGGCCGCCGGTGAACTCCGCCAGCAGGGCGTCGCGCGCGATCATGGCCTCCTCGGCGAGCCCGGGGATGCCGGGGAGCCCGAGGCGCGTGGCGACGGCGCCCTCGTTCATGTGGCCGTGCGGGTTGAGCGTCAGGTCCTCCTCGTGGCCCAGGATCGGCTTGTCGAGCGTCCGCGCGTACTCGAGGGCGTGGCGCATGAGCCCGCCGTGCTGGACGGGCGAGCCGTCGTCGGAGAAGGCGACGGCGCCGCCGGCCGCCATGTCGGCCATCTCGGCGAGCTCCTTGCCCTCGCGCCTTTTGGAGACGGTCCCGATAGGGTGCACGTCGACGACGAGCCCCTCGGCCCGCTTGCGGACGAACTCGACGACATCGCGCGTAGCGATGGGCGGGTCGGTGTTGGGCATGCAGGCGACGCCGGTGAACCCGCCGAAGGCGGCGGCGCGGGCGCCGGTCTCGATGGTCTCCTTGTGCTCCTGGCCCGGCTCGCGGAAGTGGACGTGCATGTCGAACCAGCCCTGCGAGACGGTCTTGCCCGTCGCGTCGTAGACGCGGACGCCGTCGGGGGCGTCGATGGCGTCGGCCACCTCGGCGATCTGGCCGTCGCGGATGAGCATGTCGGCGCGGCGCGACTCGCCGGTTCGAGCGTCGAGGACGGTGCCGCCGGCGAGGAGGAGGTCGAGGGCCATGGGTTTCGAGTGGGGGGCGGTCGCAAGCTACCGAGGCGGGGAGCCCCTGACGGACGGCGCGTGGGCGAACGCGGGCGCCAGCGGTGGCGTCACAGGCTCCCCGCTTCCCCCTCGCCTTGCCCCGCCCCTTGTCCGACCACGTCGCCGCCCCGAGTCGATGAGCGCCCTCCGCATCGCCGCGTCGCTCGCGCTCGTCGTCGTCGCCAGCGGATGCCTCGCGGGGCCGGCGCAGGTGCCCGAGCCGGCGGGCCCACCGCTCCGCCCGGACGTTTTTTTCCTGGGCGAGACGCGCGGGTTCGGGACGGTCCAGATCCGGGGCCAGCGGCCCCGCGTGCTGCAGGTCGCCAGCACGGGCGTGGCGCTTTCGGACACCACGTTCCGGCTCGACCAGTCCATCCGCCTCGGGGACGCGCCGGCCACCCAGCGCGCGTGGACGATGGCGGCGACCGCGCCGGGCGTGTGGACAGGAACGCTGACCGACGCCGACGGCGAGACCACGGCCACCCTCGAGGGATCGGCCCTCCGCATCCGGTACGACATCGGGCCGGTCACGACGATGGACCAGCGGCTGACGCTGGAGCCCGACGGGCGCGCGGCGCTCAACCTCGCGACGGTCCGGGTCCTCGGGCTCCCCGTCGCCCGGATCGTGGAGCGGATCCGCCGGATCGACACGTCGGGCGGCGCCTGAGACTGCCCCGGCGCCGAATCCGGAGCGCGCGAGCCGGGGTTCTCGGCCTCCACTCTCCGCCCCCCCCCCCCACTCATGCCCGCCCTCGACAACACCTCCATCGCCATCCTGGCCACGAACGGCTTCGAACAGTCCGAGCTCGTTCAGCCCAAGCAGTCGCTCGAAGACGCCGGCGCCACGGTCCACGTGATCTCGCCCGAGTCGGGCAGCATCAAGGGCTGGGACCAGAAGGACTGGGGCGACTCGGTCGACGTCGACGTGGTGCTCGCCGACGCCGACGCCGCGAGCTACGCGGCGCTCGTGCTCCCGGGCGGCCAGATGAACCCCGACATCCTGCGCGCGAACGGCGACGCGGTCGCCTTCGTGAAGGCGTTCGCCGAGGCCGGCAAGCCGATCGCGGCGATCTGCCACGCGCCCTGGCTCGTCATCGAGGCCGGGCTGGCGGAGGGCCGCACGGCGACCTCGTGGCCCTCGCTGCGGACCGACCTCGAAAACGCGGGCGCGACCGTCGTCGACCGCTCGGTCGCCGTCGACACCGACGGCCCGTTCACGCTGATCACGAGCCGCAAGCCCGAGGACATCCCGGACTTCGTCGGCGCACTCGTCGACGCGCTCAGCGAGCCTGTCGCCGCGTAACGCGGTCGGCCGTCCACGTCCGCCCCGCTGGCGCTGTCGCCAGCGGGGCACGTCTCTGCGTTAGCCGCCGACGGGGAACTCGATGGAGATGGTGCCGGGGTAGCGGATGGGCCCGAACTGCGTCTGGAGCGAGGGGCGCGCGTCGAGACGGATGGTCTGGCGCTGGCTGCTCACGCCCGAGAGGTTGCCGACGAGGCGGGCCAGGTCCGAGACGTTGCGTCCGAAGAACGTCGCGAGGTCGAGCTGCATCTGGATGGGCAGGTCCACGGAGGCGCCGGGCGCGATCGAACGGTCGTCGTTGTAGATCCCCGAGATGGTCTCCGTGCCGTCCAGGAAGAGCGTCCAGTCGAGCGAGACGAGCTGGGCAGCGACGGGGTTGTCGGCCGGGTTCTCGGCGCCGACGTGCAGCGTAAACGACAGCGGGACGCTGCCCGAGGCAGCGGCGGCACCGAGCCGGGCGAGGTCGATCGGGCCGAGGCTCCCGTCGCGGGCGCGGTCGAGGTCGACGCCGGCGACCAGGCCGTTGGAGAGCCGGTCGAGGTCGAACTCAACCTGCTGAAGGGCCGCGAGCTGCTGGAGCGTCGTGCAACCGGGGACGAGGAGCAAAACGGCCGCGACGAGCACGGCGAGAGAGTGGCGGGGCATGTGGTGGGATCGGAGAGAGGGGCGCGGTGTACGCACGTCCCCCCGCCCGGTGCCCATGTTCGATCTCGTCGTCGTCGCCCACGACCTCCGCTCCGCCCACAACGTCGGCTCCGTCTTCCGCACGGCCGACTCCGCCGGGTGGGCCCGCGTTGTGCTGACGGGCTTTACCCCGACGCCCGACCACCGGGGCGTGGCCAAGACCGCGCTGGGCGCCGAGACGTCCGTCCCGTGGACGCAAGCCGACAACGTGCACGATGCAATAGCGGCTTTACGAGCCGAGGGGTACACCATCGCGGCACTAGAGCGGACCGACGCCGCCGTCGTGCCACGCGACGTGCCGGCGCGTGCGTTCCCGCTGGCGTTGGTGCTCGGCAACGAAGTCCACGGTGTCCCCAGCGACGTGCTGGCGGCGGCGGACTTGGTCGTCGGGCTGCCGCAGTACGGGGTCAAGGCGTCGCTCAACGTCTCGGTCGCGTTTGGGGTCGCCGCGTACGGGTTGGCGGAGCGGCATCAGGCCGTGCGGATCTAGCCCGCGCGCCTCCGCGTTGGTCCCGTCCTTTCCCCCACGCCCGTCATGCTGATCCGTCCCGGCCGTTCCTCTGGCAACCTGATCGACCGCCGCGGAGGCGGGGGCGGCGGACGTGGGGGCCGCGTCGGCCTCGGCTTGGGCGGGCTCGTGCTCGTCCTCGTGCTCGGCACCTGCTTCGGCATCGACATCACGCCGCTCCTGGGCGGCGGCGGCGTCTCGCAAGCCCCGGCGAACGAGCAGGCCTCGGCCCCGACCGACGACGCCAGCCGGCTCGTCGACGCGGTGCTCGTCGAGACGGAGGACGTGTGGGGCGAGCTCTACCGCCAGTCCGGCGACCGGTACGAAGAGCCCAACCTCGTCCTCTTCACCGGCCAAACGCCCACGGGTTGCGGATACGGCCAGGCCGCGATGGGCCCGTTCTACTGCCCCTCCGACCAGTCGGTCTACATTGACCTGTCGTTCTTCAACCAGCTCCAGCGGATGGGCGCCGAGGGCGAGTTTGCCATCGCGTATGTGATTGCGCACGAGGTGGCCCACCACGTCCAGAACCTCGAGGGCCTGCTCGGCCGCTCGCGCTCGAACGCGATGTCGGTCCAGACCGAGCTCCAGGCCGACTGCCTGGCGGGCATCTGGACGCACCACGCCGAAGGCGAGGACGGCCTGGTCGTGCTCAACGACCAAGACATCCAGTCCGGCATCTCCGCCGCCGCCGCCGTCGGTGACGACGCCATCCAGCGCGGCGCCGGGCAGGCCGTCCGGCCCGAGTCGTTCACGCACGGCTCGTCCCGTCAGCGCGTCGACGCATTCCTGACGGGCTACCGGTCAGGAGACTACGGCGTCTGCTTCGACTGAGCCGTGCTTGCTCTGTTGAGAAGCTCGTAAGGGGTCGACTCTTGCTATCCCGGGGTTGTCGAGGGATCTCTGGCAAGCGACGCCGTGCGCGGCAACGGTCCCTCGACAAGCTGGGGACGACGTTGTAAGAAGCTTCTCGACCGAGCGAGCCGTGCACGGCGGACAAGCCGTTACGACTGGCGGCGCAGGGTGAGCACGCTGCCGTCCTGCCCCCTCAGCACGAGGCGGTCGCCCTCCCGCTCGGCCTCCAAGTCGATGACGAGGTCGTCGAGCGAGATCGCCAGCTGGCCGTCGTCGAGCGTGACCGTGGACGGGACGTCCAGGATCTCGTACCCGTCGTGCCGCGCCGCCAGCAGGGTCACGACGGCGTCGCCCGAGGCCTCAATGTGCAAGCGGAGCGGGGCGAACGTGTAGGGGTTGTCGGGGAACAGCGCCGACAGGCCGCCGTCGGGGGCCGGCTCGGCCGCGGTGTCGACCACGCGCTCGACCTCCCAGGCGCCGACGAGATCGGCGGACTGGGCGAGGGCGGCGGGAGCCATGAGGCCCAAAAGCAAACCAAGTGCGAGGACGCGGGGCATAGCGAGTTGGGTGGGTGAGAGGGAGAGACGAACAACACGTCGACTTCGTATCCCACGGAGCGGCCGTATCGGGACTGGCCAGCGCAGTCCCGTGGGAACCGAGCGGAGCTCCCCGCCCCAGTGGATCACTTCGAGGAATCCTTCTCCAGACCTAGAGACGGCGCAGGCGCGCGCCAGCGAGCACGCCCCCGAGGGCGAGCACACACAGGAGCGGGAAGAGCCAGGGGGCTTTGGCGTAGAGCGTCTGCCCTCGGTAGAGGGCGACAGACTCTGTGATCGCGCCCTCGGAGCCCCGCCCTTGCTCCACAACCGTTCCGAACCCGTCAATGACCGCCGTCGGCCCCCCGTTGGAGACGCGGACGACGCTCCGGCGGGACTCGATGGCGCGGACCCGGGTTATGTTGAGGAAGTGCGGCCAGAACGCCCGCTCGCCGAACCAGCTCTCGAACGAGAGGTGCACGAAGAGGTCGGTGCCGTCGCGGGCCCACCCGGCCCACAACCCTGGGAACTGCTGCTCGTGACAGATCGGTGTGGCGACCCGAACCACCTCGCCGTCTGGCCGCACGATGGAGAAGGTCGTCGCGCGCTGGCCCGCCGCGATGAGCCGCTCGCGGTCGCGGTAGCTCGCCAGCGCCGGCACGGCTCCCAGCACCCGCTCGTGCGGGAGGCCCTCCTTGAAAGGCATAAGCCGACGCTTGTCGTAGATCGGGGACGCGCCGTCGGCATCCGGGGCGAGGAGCACGGCGCGGTTGAACCGGACGGAATCGCCGTCGGACTGGGCGGCAAGGCCGCTGTGCCCGGACAGGAGCGGCGTCTGCCAGTCGGCGACGGCCTGCTGCAGGAAGGGCTGGCTCTCGTCGGTCCACGCGAAGGGAATCGCGCTCTCCGGCCACACGTAGAGCTCCGGCGCCTCGGTGGCGTAGTAGGCGACGGAGTCGGTAAGGTGGGTGGCCCGCGAGATCCGGAGCCCGCCGTCCGCGTTCGGGATGGGCTCGAAGTCGGTGTACACCGCCGACACCCGGAGCACGTCGCTCGGCGCGACCGCGGCGGCCCGGAGCCCGGCGTAGGCCAGCGGCACCGCCAGGAGCACGGCCGCCAGCTTCAGCCCCCGAATCCGGAACGGCCGGCTCCACCCGAGCTTTCGGTACGCCAGCGTCAGCACGACGTTGAACCCGACCACCCAGGCGGTGAGGGCCCACACCCCGAACAGGTCGGCGTACTGGACCAGCCAGACGGTCCCCGCTTGCGAGTAGCCCAGCACGAGGGAGCTGATCGAGAGCTCCCAGTGGTTGTAGGCCCACTCCCAGAGAGGCCACAGGGGCACGAGCGCCGCGAGCGCCCGATCGTACGAGAGCGCCTTCCGGAGCGGGAACAGGAGCAGCAGCGGGACCGCCGTGAGGAGGATCTCGTGGGCCCCGCCCGCCCACGCCAGCACCCGGAACTCGGCGGGCACGGAGGCGAACCACCACCAGCACGAGACCAGGCCCGCCAGCCCCATGAACGCCACCACCCGGAGCGCGAACGGCGCGAACCGGTCGTGCCGCTCGAGCTCCACGAGCAGCGGCACGAACGCCCCCCACGCGAGGAACGACAGGGCCACGCCGTCGAGGACGGGCCACGAGAGCGCGTAGAGCGCAGCCCCGACGAGCCACGGCGCGGGCCGCCACACACGCCGCGACGCAGTGGGCTCGGGGGCGCCGGGCGCCAGCGGCGCGTGCCGCTGGCGCTGCGGTGCGGCCGTCAAGACCTGGCTCATCGGCGGACGGTCAGCGTCCGGCTCGCGCCGGCCTCCGAGCGGACCACGTACGTCCCCGACGCCAACCCCCGGAGGTCCACCTCGCGGGCGCGGGTGGCCTCACGGACCGCCCGGCCCATCATGTCGAAGAGGGTCGCCGTGAGCGGCTCGCTGAACCGCACCACGTCCGTCGTGGGGTTGGGGAAGAGCGTCCACTCCGCGCCGCCCGACGGGCCGGGCTCGCCGGCCGTCGCCGGGTTCATGACCTGCCAGTATTCGACGGCCTCGACCAGCACCTCACCCTCGATCGGGTACTCCCCGCCGTCCGGCGTCTCGGGGGGGGCGGCGACAAAGAAGTTCAGCCACGTCCCGTCGACCCCGAAGAACGAGTAGATGGTCTCCGATTCGAAGAGCTCCTCAGGGTCGTCGGGGTCGTAGATCAGGAAGTCGCTGTAGAAAGCGCCCGTCTCGACCGTCGACCCGTCGGCCTGCGTCAGGGTGCCGTAGCCATGGAAGCCCACCTGGACCGCCGCCGGGAACGCCAGCTCCGGGTCGATCTCCTCGTCGTCCTCGTAGTAGTAGTACCCCGATTCCTCGAACGCGAGGGTCGTGTTCAGCGGGAAGAGCGACAACGCCTGAGTGTACGAGTCGACGACCGGGCCGGAGCCGTCGGCCGGAACGTCGAGGTAGGCGTCAAACACCAGCTGGTGGTCTTCAAAAGTGAAGAACTGGTAGCGCGTCCCGTCGAACTCGGGGTCCGTCGTCGTCACCAACGCGTGGGTAGCGGCGGGGTACTGTGCGGCGTAGGGGGTCGTGGCGGGGTCGACGATCGTCCACACGATCGTGTCAAAGTCGATCTCGGGGGCGACCCAGGCGCCCGGCCCCGACCCGGCGTCGGCGGTGTAGCCAACGTCCATGGCGTACACACCGTCGTACGGGGACAGCCCGATGTGGAGCTCGAGGCCGAACGCGTACAGGTTGAGGAAATCCTCCCGTGTCAGCTCGAACGCGTCGGGCGACACCGCTGCGGCCGCTCGCGGTGCGGGGGCCTGGAACGTCCGGGACAGGCGCGTGTCGTCGCACTGAGTGGGTGTAGAGAGCGCCGAGGGCGCGAGCAGGAGGACGACGATGACGAGGGCTGAGAGGGGCCCGAGGCGGAGCAAGGTGCGCATGGCAGATCGAGACATGGGGCTCAGGGGAGGTGGAGAAGCCAGGGCGCGACTGGCGAGGCCGCGGGTACCATCATAAAGCGACAGACCCGACTGTTCGGTGCCACATCCCGACCGGACCGCGCCTCGCGAACGCGGGCCGCCCCCTGGCCCACGTAAGTTTAATTTTATTAAACAAGTACCGAAAAGATAAAAATTCTGCTAGATGAATTCCACTGGCCCGGACCCGTGCGGCCCGGGGGACTCGCTTTCCCCGTCCGGCCGCGGAGGGCTGCCCCAGAGTCCTGCCCTGGCATCGCCCCCTACGAGCCTCCAGCGCGGGGCCTCCTGGCACATCCCGGAGAGGGCAACGGGGGCCGCCGATGGTCTGCTGCCCCGCGCCCACGACGGCCCGAACGCGCCGGGCGCCAGCAACACGGGCCGCTGGCGCCCCAGCGCGCACGTCAAGCCCTGCCTTATCGGCGGACGGTCACCGTCCGGCTGTGGCCGGCCTCCGAGCGGACGACGTACGTCCCCGACGCCAGCCCGCGGAGGTCCACCTCGGTGGCTCGGTGCGCCTCGCGGACGGCCCGGCCCATCACGTCGAACACGGTCGCGGTGAGGGGCTGGCTAAACCGGACGACGTCGGTCGCCGGGTTGGGGAACACCGACCAGCGCGCGGCCTCGTCGGGGCCCTCCCCGACGGCCACGGAGGACTGCGCCATCTTCCAGTACTCGACCTCGTCGATCCAGACATCGCCCTGGACATCGACGGGGATGTCGGGATTCCAGCCGGGTGGGTTCGCAATGCGGAACGAGTACCACGTTCCGTCATGCCCGTTGAACGAGTACAACGACTCGAAGTCGAACGTGTCGTCGTCGCCTTCGAGCCGGTAGATGTCGAAGTCGTTGTAGAAGCTGCCGGCCTGGATGGCCGTGCCGTCCGCGAGGGTAAGCGTCCCGTACCCGTGGAAGCCAACGAGAATCTCAGCGTGGAACGGCTCCTCCGGGGAGATCTCCTCCTCGTCGTCATAAAAGTGGACGCCTGACTCGTAGAATTCGGTCTGCGCGTTGAGCGGGAGGAGCGTGACCGTCATGTCGAAGGCCGCCCCGATCGGATCGGCCCCGTCGGCCGGGATGTCGAGCTTCGCGACAAGCTCGAGCTGCCCCGCCTGGAAATCGTAGAAGCGGTGGCGGGTCCCGTCGAAGGCGGGGTCCTCCGAAGTCACGAGCATGTGGGTCGCCGTGGGGAACTGGGCCCCGTACGGCGTCGAAGCCGGGTCGACGATCCGCCAGGTTACCGTCTCGAATGCGATGTCCGGCGCGGTCCACGCCGTGGGCCCGTCCCCCGCGTCGTCGGTGAACCCGACGTTCATGGGGTAGGTCTCGCCGGCGGGGGAGCGCCCGATCTCGACCTCGAGCCCGTAGGCGTAGACGCTGAGGAAGTCGTCCCGCGTCATCTCGAAGGCGTCGGCCCGGACCGCCGTGGTCGACCGCGGCGCGGGCGGCGTGAACGTCCGCGAGAGGCGGACGTTGGAGGCGCCGACCTCCCTTGCGGAGGCGTGCGACGCCGGCGCAATCAGGAGGACGGCCGCCAGCACAACGAGGGCGCTGTGGAAGGGGCGGGTAGCGGATCGAGACATGGGGCTCGGGGGAACGTGGAGAGGCCAGGGCGCGACCGGCGAGGCCGCGGGTACCCTCCTAAAGCGACGGACGCGAGGGGCCGGTGCCAGCCGCAGCCCAAGAATGCGCGGCCGAGGCGGCCGCCCCCGGCCGCGACGCACCGTCGCACCTAACGCGTTGTACGCTAGACTTTTGCGTGACCTATCTAAAAAGCGCACTCGCGAAGGCCAGTTCCGACACCGCTGTCGATACCGGTCCAAAATGGCAGCCTACACGCGCGCACGTATGTTTTCGCGTCGTCGCCCTCCCGTTTCCGCCCTGCCAATGCCCGCTCCCGAACCGACCACCCAGGTCCTCCTCGCGCGCGCATGCGACGGCGACGGCGGCGCGGTGGACTTGCTGCTGCCGCGCGTCTACGACGAGCTCCGGCGGCTCGCGGCCGCCCAGCTCCGCCGCGAGCGGGCCGACCACACGCTCCAGCCGACGGCGCTCGTCCACGAGGCGTACCTCCGGCTCGTCGGGGCCGGCACGTTTCGCGACCGGGCCCACTTCGCGGCCACGGCCGGCCTCGCGATGCGCCGGATCCTGACCGACCACGCCAAGGCGCGGCTTCGCAAAAAGCGTGGCGGCGGGGCCCGGAGCGTCACGCTCGACGTCGAGGCGCTCGGCGCGAACGGCGCCGTCGACCCCGACGCCCGGGCGACCGACATGCTCGCGCTCGACCGGGCCCTTGAGCGGCTGGCGGCGGTCGACGGCCAGCTCGTGCGGCTCGTCGAGTGCCGGTTCTACGCGGGCATGAGCGCGCACGAGGCGGCCGAGGCGCTGGACGTCTCGGCCCGGACGGCCGCCCGCATGTGGAAGCGGGCGCGGGCCCACCTCCGCGCCTTCCTGGACGATCCCGAGCTGTGACGCGAGGGGCGGACGCGCGGGCCCGGCACGGTGCCATGGCACGACATCGTGGGAAACGTCGCGGATAGAGACAGGCCCCCCAACCGGGGTCCGGCCTGAACCTCTCCGCCATCCTCGGTTCCCCCTCGCTCATGTCACTTCGCTTCCGCCCCCTCTGCCTCGGCCTGTTGGCCGTCGCCCTCGCCGCTCCCGCCCAGCCCGCCCGCGCCGAGGCGCGGACGGCCGCCGGCGCCGTCTTCACCGTCACGACTGCGGCCGATGCCGGGCCCGGGTCGCTGCGGCAGGCGATCACGGACGCCAACGCCAGCGTGGGACTCGACGCCATCGAGTTCTCGATCGACGGGGGCGGCTCGTATCAAGAGATCTTCCTCCTCTCGACGCTCCCCCACATCACCGATCCGGTCACCATCGACGGGGATACGCAGGGGTGCGACACGTCCGAGGGCAAATGCATCCGCCTCGATGGCGACGCGCTCGTCGACGACCCGACAGTGAACGACGGTGGCCTCATCTTGCTCGCGGGAGGGAGCACCGTCGATGGGCTCGTGCTCACCCGATTCTACCGCGACGACGTCCTCGCTGCGATCGGCATCTACTCCGCCGACAACGCCATCACCGGGTGCTACGTCGGGACCGACCGCACGGGCATGATCACGGACCCCGACGGGACCCCTGACTCCGGCGACGAGCTCGGCAACGGGTTTGGCATTGTGGTGGCCACGTACGACGGGTTTGGGTCCCCGAGCACGGGCAACGTCATTGGCGGGACGGAGCCCGGCGACCGGAACGTCATCGGCGGCAATTCCTTTGGCGGGGTCTACGTCGATCGCGCCGGGACGCGGGACAACCTCGTCATCGGCAACCACATCGGCATCGACGCGGCGGGCACCGGCGCGATCGGGAACGGCGTGGGGCTCGTCTTCAACCGCGAGGCCAGCGAGAACACGGCCCGAGGCAATGTCGTCTCGGGCAACATCGACATCGGGATTGGCCTCGCCGGCAAGGCCTTCAGGAACCAGGTCGTGGAGAACCTGGTCGGGACCGACGCGACGGGCACGACCGCCGTGCCGAATGGCACACTCCAGGGGCTCGCATCGCTCGAAGGGATCGGGATCACGATCACGGGCGGCCAGGACAATGTCATCGAGGGCAACGTGGTCTCGGGCAATCTCCTCGCCGGCATCGTCCTCGGTGGGGACGATGCGACGGTGGAGCCGATCCTGCTCGTCACCTCGGGCAACACCATCCGGGGCAACCGCCTCGGGACCGACGCCGACGGGACCGCTCCGATCCCCAACGGCGTCCCGGGCATCGCCGACGTCGGGTTCGGTGCCGTGCTGTTCGCCGCCCCAGGCGTCACCGTCACCGGCAACACCTTCGGCGGGGACGACGACGACGACGCGAACCTCATCGCCTACAACACGTCGGCCGGGATCGGCGCCGAGGGGCCGGGCGTGGTCGGCAACGTGATCGACGGCAACCTGATCGGCGTCGACGCCGACGGCGGACCGGCCCCAAACGGCCAGGTCGGCATCCTCCTCCGCAACGGCCCCAGCGGCAACCGGATCGGGGCGGCCGGCGCCGTCGACTTCTCGGCCGAGGTCATCGGCAACTACATCGCCTACCAGCCGGCCGCCGTCGCGCTGGGGGCCTTCACGGGCGGCAACGAGGTCGCCTTCAACACGTTCGTCGGCGCGCCCGGCGCCTACCTCCCCATCGACCTCGGCGCCGACGGCCCGACAGCCGACGACGGCGGCGACGCCGACGAGGGCCCGAACCGGCTCCAGAACACGCCCTCCATCCTGGCCGCCCCGATCAGCGACGACGAGATCACGGTCCGCTACGCCGTCGACACCGCGCCCGAGAGCGCGGCGTACCCGCTGACGGTCCGGTTCTATGGCCAGGTGATGTCGGCCGTCGGACTGGGGCACTACCCGCTCGGGAGCGCCACGTACACGGCCCCGGGCGAGGCCACGGCGACGTTCGCCAACGCGCTCAACGACCCGCCCGTAGTCGTGGCGACGGCGACCGACGCGGCCGGCAACACCGGCGAGGTCACGCTCCGGGGCGTCGCCGTCGCCGAGACCGGCGGCCCCGAGGCGACGGTCGCGGTCCGCATCGGGCCAAACCCGACGACCGGGCCGCTCCGGGTGTCGTTCGCGCTCGCCGCGCCGGGCGAGGCCTCGCTTGCCGTCTACGACGTGCTCGGCCGCGAGGTCGCGTCGGCGAGGGGCCGGCTGGGCGCGGGGCCCCAGCACCTCGCCCTCGACGCCACGCTCCCGGCCGGCGTCTACGTGTGGCGGCTCGCCGTCGGCGACCAGGTCGAGACCGGGCACGTCACCGTCGCCCGCTGACCGCGTGCGGGGTCGGGCGGGGGGCCGTAGTCTCCCGCTCGACTCTGCTCCGCTATGGATCTCGACACGCTCCGGGCCACCGACGCCCTGCTCGACGCGGCGCTCGACCTCCCCCCGGCCGCGCGCGCCGCGTTCGTCGAGGCCGAGGTCCCGCCAGCCTTGCGCGCCCACGTGCGGCGCCTGCTCGCGGCCGCCGAGGCCGAGGACCCGCTCCTCGACGACGCGCCGGTCTCGGTCGCCGAACTCCGGGGCCTCGCCGGCGAAGGCTCCGCCGTCGGCGAGCGGGTCGGGCCGTACCGGATCGAGGGGCCCTTGGGAGAGGGCGGGATGGGCCGGGTCTACCGAGCCGAGCGGGCGGACGGGGCGTTCGAGCGCACGGTCGCGCTGAAGCTGGTCCGCCGGTCGCTCGCGCTGGCGGGGCTCGACGTGAGCGAGCGGCTCCGTCGCGAGCGGGCCGTGCTCGCGAGCCTGGAGCACCCCCACATCGCCCGGCTCTACGGCGGCGGCGAGACCGACGACGGCGTTCCGTGGGTGGCCATGGAACTCATCGACGGCGAGCCAATCACGGCCTTCGCCGACGCCCGTGGCCTCGGTGTGCGCGAGAGGGTGGCGCTGGCGGCCGACGTGTGCCGGGCCGTCGAGCACGCGCACCGCCGGCTGGTGGTCCACCGCGACCTCAAGCCGTCGAACGTGTTCGTGGCCGAGGGCGAGGACGGGGCGCCGGTCGTGAAGCTCTTGGACTTCGGGATCGCCCGGCTCCTCGACGCCGACGACGGCATGATGACGCAGACCGGCGGGGCGCTCCTGACGCCGGCCTACGCGGCACCCGAGCAACTCCTCGGCGGCCAGATCACGACGGCCACCGACGTCTGGGCCCTCGGGGCGCTCGTCTACGAGCTCCTCACCGGCGCGCGGCCGTTCCCCGACGGCGACGTCGTCGACGGTAGACCGACGCGCAGCCGGACGCTCCGCCGGACCTTGGAGCGGACGACACGCCTGCCGCCCGCGCCCAGCCGGGCCGTGGCGCCCGGCCGCGACCGGCCCCTCCGGGGTGACCTCGACGCCATCGTGCTCCACGCGCTCGAGCCCGAGCCTGAGCGGCGGTACGCCTCGGCCGGGGCGCTCGCCGACGACCTCGCCCGGCACCTCGAGGGACTCCCGGTCGTGGCGCGACCCGCGTCGCGGTGGTATCTCGCCGGCTCCTTCGTACAGCGCCACCGCGGGGCCGTGGCCGCAGCGTCCGCCGTTACGGTGGCGCTCGTCGTGGGGCTCGCGGTGTCGCTCGTGTCGCTCGGCCGCGAGCGCGACGCCCGCACGGCGGCCCAGGCCGAGGCGACCCGGGCCGACGCGGCGTTCGAGTTCGTCGTCGACCTGTTCGGGGGGGAGGACGGTGCCCCGCTGGCCCTCTCGACGCCGGCCGGCGACCTCCTCGCCGTCGGCGAGCGCCGCGCCCGCGCGCTCGGGCCGGGACGGGACGCCGAGCGGGCCGTCGCCTTCAAGGCGCTCCGGGAGGTCCGCAACCGGCTCATCCACCGCGAGACCGCCCTCGAGGCCGCCCGCGAGGCCTGGCGCGCCGCCCGCGCGGCCTACGGGCCGGGCCACCCCCACACCCTCGGCGCCCTCGGCGACCTCGCCACCTCGACCGCCATCCTGGGCGACCTCGGCCGAGCCGACCCGCTCCGCGCCGAGACGGAGCGCGGGATGCGCGCGCACGGCGAGGCGGGCCGGGCCGCGCTCGCGCGCTTCCGCGCCGAGTACGGCCGGGCGGCGGCCTGGTCGATCTACCACCACGGCCGGCATGAGGAGCGGATCCCCGAGATCGAGCGGATGCTGATCGAGGCCGAGGTGGTCCTCCGCGCCCGCGGCGACTCGTCGGCCCTCGCCGGCGTCGTCTCCGGACGAGGACACCTCGCCGAGCTGACCGGCGGGCTCGCCGCCGCCGCCCCGCTCTTCGAGGAGGCCTACGAGATCGACCGTGCGCTCTCCGGCGACCGGATCCAGTCGCTCACGTCCCTGAACAACTGGGCCGACGTCCTCCTCCTCTCGGGCGACGCCGAGGCCGCCGTCCCCGCCTTCGACACCCTCGTCGCTCGGCTCGGCCGGGTAGTCGGGCCCGACCACCCCGCCCGGACGCTCGCGCTCACCAACGCGAGCCTGGCCCGCCTCGAGCGCGGCCGCCCCGGGGACCTCGACCGGGCACTGGCCTGGACGGCCGAGTTCAACCCCGCGGCGTCGACCGACGAGCCGTGGCTTCAGTGGGCCTTCGTGACCCGGCTCCGCGTGCTCCGCGCGGCCCGTGACTGGCCTGCGCTCGACGCCACGGCCGCCCGCCTCCTCGCCGCGTTCGGCCCCGACGCCGACCCCCACGACGTCGCATGGGCTCGCACCGAACGGGCCCACGCCCGCTTCGCCCTCGGCGACCACGCGGCCGCGGTGGCCCTCGCCCAGTCGGCCCTCCGCGACGCCGACGATGAGACCGTCGCGCTCGCCCACCTGCTCCTCGCCTGCGTCGACAGCGCACGGGGCGCGCGCGCGGCGGCACGGGAGCAGACCGCCGCCGCCCGGGCCGCCGTCGCCGACGCGGAGCTCCCGCCCCACTACCAGACCCCCCGCCTCGTCCGGAACTGGCCGCGAGGGAGCGTCTGCGACTCCACCGCGACGAGGCCCTAGCCGGCGGGGTCGGGCCGCCACGCGGCGGCCACCCACAGGTCGCCCTCCCGTCCGAAGGCGAGCGACCACGCCCCCGCGTCGGACGTCGCCGTCGCCGTGCCGCGGTCGGGCGGCGCCCCGTCGGCGGCGAGCGCGAGCCGGACCGACTTCCCGCCGGCGCGGAAGCCGGTCCGCTGGGCTTTGAGCACCGACTCCTTCAACGCCCACAGCAACGTTTGCGTGTTGTTCGTCGGCCCGCCGAGTGCCTCCAATAGCACGTACTCCTCGGGATGGAGGATCCGGCGCCACAGGTCGGGCCGCCGCGTGGCCACCCGCTCCAGGTCGACGCCGACCGGGCGGGTCGAGACGGCGGCGAGCGCAGCGGTCGCCCCGGCGCGGCCCGTGTGGGCGATGGAGAGGTAGGCGCCCGGGAGGGTCGGGGCCCCGTCGGCGGCGACGGCCAGGTCCACGGCCCCGGGGTCGATGCGGGCGGCCTCCCCGGCGAGCGTCCGGGCCGCGAGCCGGCCCAACCGGAACTGCTGGCGCCGCGCCGGGCTGGCGAACGTCGCCATCCGCTCGCGCTCGTCGGCGCTCAGCACGGCATGGGCGCGCGCGTCGTCGGCGTCGAAGACCAGGCGGGCGCGGGTGGCCGGGCCGAGGGCCCACGCGGCCGGGTCGAGGTCTGTCATAGATCGTGGGCGCGCGCTCATGCGGTGGGCTGTGACACCAGGCAGCGGACACCCGATGGACCCTGTGGCACTCGCCGTAGTTTACGGGAGTCATTCCTGCGTTGCCCCGCCACAAGTATGAGCGCCCCTTCCCTCCCTGCCCGCGCCCCGGCCCCCGGCCGGCCTGTGGCCGGCCGCACCAAGGAGTCGTTCACCGACTTCGTATCCGCCTACCGCGACCGGCTCGCGCACTTGTTCGGCTCGCGCCACGACGCCGACCGCGCGGGGGTCGACCGGGGCGTGCCGCCTTTCGTCATCCAGCGATTCCGCGACGTCGACCCGATGTCCGTCTACATCCCCGAGGCCTACGGTGGCCGCGGGGGGACGATCGGGCACAGCATGACGATGCTGGAGGAGACGAGCTACCACTCCCTCCCCCTGAGCCTCGTCCTGGGGATTAACGGTGGGCTCTTCCTCCAGCCGGTGGCCAAGTACGGCAGCGACGAGGCCAAGGCGCGCGTCCTCTCGTCCGTCATCGCCGACAAGAAGCTGGGCGGCCTGATGATCACCGAGCCCGACTTCGGGTCGGACGCGTTCGCGATGCAGACGGGGTGGGAGGCGACGGACCGGGGCACGGTCAAAATCGAGGGCACGAAGCACTGGGCGGGCCTCACCGGCTGGGCCGACTACTGGCTGCTCACCGCTCGTCCCCGCACGGCCGACGGCAGCTTGCGCCGCGACGTCGACTTCTTCATCGCCGACAGCAACGCGCCCGGGCAGAACGTGGAGGTCGAGGAGCTGTACCCGAACATCGGCCTCAAGATGATCCCGTACGGCCGCAACCGCGTCGACGTGGAGGTCCCGATGTCGTCGCGGCTGGAGCCGCAGTCGACGGGCGTCAAGATGATGCTGGACCTGCTGCACCGGAGCCGGCTCCAGATGCCCGGCATGGGGATGGGCTACCTCCGCCGCATCTTCGACGAGGCCCTGGAGCACGCCCGCGAGCGGTTCGTCGGCGGGAAGTCGCTGCTCGACTACGACCAGGTCCGCGCCCGGCTGGCGCGGCTCCAGGCCTTCGTCACCGGCACGGCGGCCATGTGTATGGAGACCTCCGGCACGGCCGGCGTCGACCGCGACCTGTTCGGCGAGGGCCTCAAGGCCAACGCCTTCAAGACCGTCGTCACCGACTGGATGCAGGAGGCGGCCCAGTCGTTCGTCCAGCTCTCCGGCGGCAACGGCTACCGGGAGGACCACCGCGCGGGGCGCGCGCTCGTCGACAGCCGTCCGTACCAGATCTTCGAGGGCTCCAACGACATCCTCTATCAGCAGGTGACGGAGTCGGTCGTCAAGGCGATGCGGCGCCTCAAGCAGGTCGACCTCGGTGCCTACCTCCGTACGGAGCCGCTCACCGCCCGCGCCGCCAGCATGTTCGGCGACTCGCTCGACTTCGACATCGACTGGGCGATGCCCCAGCGCAAGCTGGTCGACCTCGGCCGTGCCATCAGCCGCATCGTCACGATGGAGATGACGATCGAACTCGGCGAGCGCGGCTACTCGTCGGAGATGGTCGGCAACATGCTGGAGATCACCCGGGCCGATGTCCGCTCGCTGCTGGAGACGTACCGTAGTGGCGGGCTCACGGCGGTCGTCGAGGACGCCGTCGCGCCCGACTGGCTCTCGCGCGTCCGCGTCGGCTCGTGATCGTCCGGCCCGAGGCGCGCGAGCACGGCCGCTATTACGACCGCTACGTGGCGCTCGTCGAGGACGACGACCTGCTGACCGCGCTCACCGAGCCGGTAACCTCTGCGCTCGTGCGAGCGGCCGACTCCGGTCGCGCGAGCCATGCCTACGCGCCCGGGAAATGGACCGTCGCGGGGGTCGTGCAGCACGTCATCGACACCGAGCGCGTGTTCGCGTACCGCGCGCTCCGCGTCGCTCGCGGGGACGACACGCCGCTGCCCGGTTACGACCAAGACGGGTTCGCGGCGCATGCGCCCGACCGACCGCTTGGAGACCTGGCCGACGAGCTCGACCGCGTCCGCGCCAGCACCCTCGACCTGCTGGCGGCGCTCGCGCCCCACGCGCTGGCGCGCATCGGGACCGCCAGCGACCAGCCGCTGAGCGCGCGGGGCGCCGGGTGGATCATCGCCGGCCACGACCGCCACCACGCGGCCGTTCTGCGCGAGCGTTACCTGCCGTAGGGAGGCCGACGCTCGCGCGTCCCCGGTGCGGTCGGGACCCCCGGCGCCGTGCGACGGGTTGGCGGGCCATGCGCTACACCTCCCGCGTCGCGGCCCCCGTCTCCGCCGCCGAGCTCTTCCGCTGGCACGCCCGCCCCGGCGCGTTCCAGCGGCTCTCCCCGCCCTGGCAGCCGGTCTCCCTCACGTCGCACGACGGCATCTGCGACGGCGACCGCGCCGTGATCCGACTGGGCGTCGGCCCGGCAGGCATCGACTGGGTGGCCGAGCACAGTGGCTACGACGACGGCTGCCTGAGCGGCGACGGCCCGTGCGCGTTCGAGGACCGGCAGGTCTCGGGCCCCTTCGCCGCGTGGCACCACGTGCACCGGATGCAGCCTCACGGCGTCGGCTCGATCCTGGAGGACGACGTGACCTACGAGTTGCCCCTCGCGCCCGTCACGAGCGTCGGCGCCCCGCTCGCGCGGCGCCAGTTCGACCGGATGTTCGCGTACCGGCACCGCATCACCGTCGAGGACCTTCGCCGCCATGCCGAGGCGGACGTGGCTCCGATGACGGTCGCCATCACCGGCGCCAGCGGGCTGGTCGGATCGGCGCTTGCGGCGTTCTTGCAGGGCGGCGGGCACACCGTTGTTCGGATGGTGCGCAAGCGTGCGGATGCCGTCTCGCGCGGGCCTCAGGACGAGGCCGTGTACTGGAACGTCGAGGCGGGCGAGATCGACGCCGATGCGCTGGCGCGGCTGGCGCCCGACGCGGCCGTCCACCTGGCGGGCGAGCCGATCACGTCGCTCGACGGGAGCCAGTCGGCGCGGCGCAAGATCTGGGAGAGCCGGTCCAAGGGGACGCGCCTGCTGGCCGAATCGCTGGCCGCGCTCCCGGACAAGCCCCGCGTGCTCGTGTCGGCCTCCGCCAGCGGCGCGTACGGCGACCGGGGCGACGAGGTGCTCACCGAGGCCTCGCCGCTCGGCGACGGCTTTCTGCCGGGGGTCTGCCGCGCCTGGGAGCGGGCCACGGCGCCCGCCAGCGCCGCCGGCATCCGGGTCGCGCACGCGCGGATCGGACTCGTCACTACCCCAACCGGCGGTGTGCTCCAGCCGCTCGCGCCACTCGCCTTCTTAGGCCTGGGCGGCTGGCCCGGCGACGGCCAAGCGTGGTGGCCGTGGATCGCCCTCGACGACGTGGTCTATGCGCTCCATCACGTCATGCTCACCGACGACGTGTCCGGTCCCGTCAACCTCTCGGCGCCCGACCCCGCCCAGACGCGGACGTTCGTCAAGACGCTCGCCAAGGTGCAGCGCCGCCCCGCGTTCATGTCCGTCCCGACCCCTCTGGTGAAGCTGGCGGGCGGGGAGTTGGCCCGGCGCGTGGCGCTCTCGAGCGTCCGGATGCGGCCCGCGCGGCTGCTCGCGAGCGGCTTCCGGTTTGCCCTCCCCGACCTCGACACCGCGCTCCGCCACATGCTCGGTCGCCTCGACACGCACACGTTGTCATGATCGATGTCGCAATCGTCGGCGCCGGCCTGTCGGGTCTGGCTTGCGCCCGGACCTTGACACAGCGCGGCCTAGAGGTCGCCGTGTTCGAATCGGCGGGTGCCGTCGGCGGGCGTATCCGCACACACCGCCAGGAGGGCTTCCTGATCGACCGGGGCTTTCAGGTGCTGCTGACGGCCTACCCGGAGGCGCGCGCCGTGCTCGACTACGACGCGCTCGGGCTGGGCGCCTTCGAGCCCGCCGCCCTCGTCCGCCACGGCGGGGCCTTCCACCCCATCGGCGACCCCTTCCGCCAACCGCTCCAGGCGGTCCCGACGCTGCTGGCGGATGTGGGGACGATCGCCGACAAGCTTCGCGTGCTGCGCTTGCGCCAGTCCGTCCGCGCGGGGACCGATGAGGCGCTGTGGGCCCGACCGGAGATGACCACGCTGGCAGCGTTGCGCGATCGGTACGGGTTCTCCGAGCGGATGATCGACCGGTTTTTCCGCCCCTTCCTCGGCGGCGTGCTCTTGGACCCGGAGCTGAGCGCGTCGAGCCGGGCCTTTGAAGTCTATTTCCGCCGCTTCTCCGAAGGCGTCGCCGCCCTTCCCGCGGACGGGATGCAGGCAATCCCGGAACAGATCGCCGCCGGGCTCCCCGATGGGACCGTCCGCCTCGGGGCCCGCGTCGAGAGGGTCGAGCCGCGAGAGGTCCACGTCTCCGAGGGCGACGCCGTCGCGTGCCGCGCGGTCGTCGTCGCGGCCGACGGGCCGCACGCGGGCGCCCTCTTGCACACCGAGACCCCGCCGTCGAAGGGGACGACCCAGCTCGCGTACGCCGCCCAAGACGCTCCGATCGACCGCGCGCTGCTGGTGCTCGACGGGGACGGCGCCGGGCCCGTCAACAATGCGCAGGTGGTGAGCCTCGCCCAGCCGAGCTACGCGCCTGCCCGCCAGGCCCTCGTCACCGCCAGCGTCGTGGGGCGTCCCCCGATGGACGACGACACGCTCGATGCTGCCGCTCGCGCGCAACTCCGCGGCTGGTTCGGAGACGCCGTCGACGGCTGGCGGACGCTGCGCATCGACCACGTTCCCGACGCGCTCCCCGCGCTGCCGTCTCTCGACCCTCCGGAGCGGCCGGTCCGCGTGGGCCACCTGTACGTCGCCGGCGACTGGCGGCGCAACGGGTCGATCAACGGGGCCCTCGTCTCCGGGCGCCATGCGGCCGAGGCGGTCTTGGCCGACCTCGCGGTCTGATGCCGCCGATCTTCCTCGCCAACCTCGGCGCCACGCTGGCCCTCGTCGGCCTCATTTGGACGATCCAGGTCGTCCACTACCCCCTGTTCGCCGGGGTCGGCGAGTCGGGCTGGGCGGCGTACGAGGCGGCCCACCAGTCGCGGATCACGCTCGTGGTGGGCCCGCTGATGGTCATCGAGATCGTCAGCGCCGCCTGGCTCGTGTTCGAGCGACCGGCGCTGTTGCCCGGGTGGTCCGTCGTGCTCGGCGCCACGCTCGTCGCGGTTATCTGGGCGTCGACCGCCTTCATCCAGGTCCCCCTCCACTCGGCGCTCGCGAGCACCTTTGACGCCGACGCCCACGCCCGCCTCGTGGCCACCAACTGGGTCCGGACGCTGGCGTGGACGGCACGCGGCGGGTTGGCGCTGTGGATGGCGTCCCTGTTTGCCCGATAGCCCAGGCCCACAAAAAAGCCCCGCCAGCCCGAGAGCTGGCGGGGCGCTCCGCAGAGGGAGAACCGGGCGCTAGGCGGCCGGGATACGGATCTGCTGACCCGGGTAGATCTTGTCGGGGTCGCCGATGACCTCCCGGTTGGCCTCGAAGATCTTGGGGTATGCGTTGGCATCCCCGTAGTGCTCCTTGGCAATCTTCGACAGGGTGTCCCCGCTCTTGATCGTGTAGTAGCGGCTGGAGGGCGCGGCCGTGGTCGCACCGGCCGTCTGCGCGCCGTCGACGGTCATGCCGTCGGCGTGGACGCTGGAGACGCCCTTGACGTTGCCCGCGATGAGCTGGGCCTTCTCCTTGGCGGCCTGGCTCTTGGCCGTGCCCTGCAAGGTCACGCGGCCGTTGTCGTAGCGGACGCCGAGGTTGGAGATGTTGCTGCCGAGCGCCTGCTCGACCTCCTTTTTGATCTCTTCCGCTTCGTTGCCTTCGCGGCCGCCAAAGAGGTCTTTGCCCTTGTCTTTCAGAAAGTCGAGGAGTCCCATGTTGAGTGGTAAGGGTGGGTGTAAGGGGGACGAGAGGTGCCCTTCTCCCACGCAGGGAGGCCCTACCGGTTCCTCCGGCGCGCCGAGGGCACCGGGCGTTCAGGGCGAGACGGCGACACGCTGCCGTCCCAATGGCCTCGGCCAATCGGCGGGGCCTGGGGCGCTGGCCTGCCGTTCTCCATTCGGCCAGCACTCCCCTCTCTTCCCGCCTCGATGCGCCTGCTTCTCCTCACCGCTGCCGCTGCCTTCGCGCTGTCCGGCTGCGACTCCACCGGCCTCGACTCGTCCTGTCAGGACTGCGGTGGCCAGGGTGGCTACCCCTCCGGCAGCGGCCATCCAGCCGGTGATGGTTCCGATGGCAGCGGATCCGGCGGCGGCGGCAGCGCCGACGGGAGCGGCGGATCCGATGGGGGCGGGACCTCGGACGCGAACGTGTTCATCGAGGTCGACCCGCGCCAGACCTACCTCCGCACCTCCAGCGACCACGCCATCGACGCCCCCGCGCTCCGGCTCGCCGACGAGGGCATCGAAGCTGGCGACTACGTGTGCGCGGTGGCCGTGGGAGACTACGTACTGGGAACGGGCGTCCGCGCCAGCACCCTGAGCCAACCGCTTCTGACGGCCATCTTCAGCGCCGACGACACCCTGGGACCGGATGACCAGCGCGTCCGCGTGAAGAAGGCGGTCGAGGCGGGCGACGATGTCCCCACGCCCGACACGCAGTCCGGCGGGTACGCCACCGACGTGGCGCAGGACTTTGACGCGACCTCCGTCTGTCTCACCATCCCGGAGGGCGCCACCTACGCCTTCCTGGCGCCGTTTGGCTCGTCCTTCGGCAGCAACGGTCCGGTCCCGGACGCGACTCAGCCGTTCGGGCTGCTCATCAAGCGATAACGGACAACACTCGGGACGGCACGCGGGGGCGCCTTCGGGCGCCCTCGTTCGTTTGGCGATCTTGCGCGCGCTCCCCACTGCCGCCGTGCCCCTCGCTCCCGTTCACGTCTCGCTCCCCGAGGACCGGGGCTACGCCGTCCACTTCGACGCCTTAGCGACGGCGCCGCGCCACCTTCGCGAGGCGGGACTGCCCGGCCGCGTCCTGGTCGTCACCGACGCGACGGTGGGCCCGCTGTGGCTGGCGGCGCTGGCGGACGCGCTCCGCACCGACGGCCGGTCCGTCGAGACGCTGGCGGTCGCCGCTGGCGAGTCCTCGAAATCGCAGGCGACCTACGGCGACGTGCTCGACTGGGCGCTCGGGGTAGGCATCGACCGCCAGACGCCCGTGCTCGCGCTCGGGGGCGGCGTCGTCGGGGACCTGGCCGGCTTCGCGGCGGCGACGCTGTTGCGGGGCCTACCGTTCGTCCAGATCCCGACTACGACGATCGCGCAGGTCGACAGCGCCATCGGGGGAAAGACCGGGATCAACCACGCGACCGGCAAAAACTTGGTCGGCGCGTTTCATCAGCCCGCCGTCGTCCTGGCCGACCCAGCCACGTTGGCGACGTTGCCCGACCGGGACTTTCGCAGCGGGCTCGCGGAGGCCGTCAAGCACGCCCTGATCTCGGACGTCGAACTGGCGGGTCGGCTGCGTGACGACTGGGACGCCCTTCTCAGTCGCCGGCCCGAGGTCGTCGCCGCTCTCGTCCGGGATGCCGCCGCAGTGAAGGCGGCCGTAGTGTCCGCCGACGAGCGCGAGGCGGGGGTCCGGGCGCACCTCAACTTTGGCCACACGTTCGGCCACGCCATCGAGCGCGAGGCGGGGTACGGCGTGTTTACGCACGGCGAGGCGGTCGCCCTCGGGATGCGCGCGGCCTTGCACCTGTCCGCGTCGCTCGCGAGCGGCGCCGTCGCGGCCCACCTCGGCCCCTTGGAGTCGGCCGACGAGTTGGTCTCTCGGCTCGCGCCGCCCGCCCCGGCGCTCGACCCTGAGCGCCTGACCGCCGCGATGGCATCCGACAAGAAGCGTACTGCCGGCGGGGTGCGGTTCGTGGTCCTCGACGCCGTCGGCCACGCGCGGCTGGCGACGGACGTGCCCCCGGCGATGGTGGCCGCCGCCTGGCGCCACGCGCTTGGCTAGCGTGCTGGTCGGCGGGACCGCTCCCCGACGCGTCTGCGACGCGTGGCTGGAGTTGGGGACGGGTGCCCCTCGCTCTGGCGCTTCCTCAAAGCTTGGATTGAGGCCCGGCGCGCCGGCGGCGTATTCTGGCGACCCCGGCGCGGTAGCTCAGCTGGTTAGAGCGCAGGATTCATAACCCTGAGGTCGGGAGTTCAAGTCTCCCTCGCGCCACCGATTCCCTCCGGCCCTCGCGCCCGGCCCCGATGGCCGGGCGCGAGTCGTTTCAGCCCATGCGGATCTACCTCCACGACTACGGCGGTCATGCGTTTCTCGTCGGCCTCGCCCGCGAGTTGGCGCGCCGGGGCCACGCCGTCCGCTACGGCTTCTCGGCGACCAATGAGGCCCCGCAGGGCGAGCTCGCCCCGCGCGCCGACGACCCGCCGACGCTATCGCTCGACCCCGTGGTGACGACGCCCGTCGACAAACGCGCGCGGTCGCTGGCGGGGCTCGTGCGTCGGCGGCAGGCGGAAGCCCGGTTCGGCAAGGCCGCCGCCGAGCACGTGCGTCGGTGGGACGCGGAGGTGGTGATCGGCGCCAACGCCTCGCTCGACGTGATCGCTCCGCTGATGGCCGCCGCGCACGGGCAAGGCGCCGCGTTTGTGAACTGGCTTCAGGACGTCCATTCGGTCGGGACGCGGGCCGTGCTGGCGCGGAAGCTCGGCGTCGCTGGCGACCTGCTCGGACGGGCGTTCGAGGCACGCGAAGGGCGCCTGCTACGGGGCGCGGACGCCGTGCTCGCGATCACCGACGCTTTCCGGCCGCTCCTGGCCCGCTGGCGCGTCCGCCCCGAGCGCGTGTCGGTGATCGAAAACTGGGCCCCACTCGCCGACCTCCCCCAGCGCCCGCGCGACAACGCCTGGGCCCGTGCCCACGGGCTGGCAGAGCGCCCCGTCGTGCTGTACTCCGGGACGCTGGGCATGAAGCACGATCCGGCCGGACTCGCGCACCTCGCCGAACGGCTGGCGCACGCGGCCCCCGACGCCCGCCTCGTCGTCGTGTCGTCGGGTGAGGGCGCCGACTGGCTGGCGACCGCGCAGCGCGAGCGCGGGCTGGCGAACGTCGTGCTCTTGCCCTTCCAACCGTTCGAGGTCTTCCCCGACGTGCTCGGCTCGGCCGACGTGTTCGTGGCCGTGCTGGAGCCCGAGGCGAGCGCCGTGTCGGTGCCGTCGAAGGTGCTCGCGTACGTGTGTGCGGGCCGACCCGCCGTGCTCTCAGTGCCCCCCGACAACCTCGCGGCCCGGATCGTCGTGCGCGAACGCGCAGGCACCGTCGTCCCGCCCGGCGACGCCGACGCGCTCGCCGATGCCGTGCTGGCGTTCCTGGCCGACGACGCCGAGCGTGGCCGGGCCGGGACCGCCGGCCGCACGTATGCCGAGCGCGCCTTTGACCTCGGCGCCATCGCCCACCGCTTCGAGGCCGTCCTGGCCGACGCCGTCGCCGCTCGCGGCTAGCTTGCCCCGATGCCCGAGCCGACGCCCGCGACACACCTCGACCCCGACCGCCCGACGCCCGAGGGCTTCCGCCCCGTCGGTACAGGCCTCCGGCGGCGGCTCTTCGAGATCGTCTTCCACGCCGATGACCCCGTCGCGAAGGCGTTCGACATCGTTCTGATCATCGCCATCTTGGTGAGCGTCATCGTGGTGATGCTGGAGAGCGTCGGCGAGATCCAGGTCCAATACGCCGACGCGCTGTTCGTCATCGAGTGGTTCTTCACCATCCTGTTTACGATCGAGTACGGCCTGCGGCTGGCCGTCCTGCAGAACCCGTTCCGCTACGCGCGCAGCTTTTTCGGCGTCGTCGACGTGCTCTCGATCCTGCCCACGTACATCACGCTGCTGTACCCGGAGGGCGGCGCCCAGGTGCTGGTCACGGTCCGCATCCTGCGCGCGCTCCGCGTCTTCCGCGTCCTCAAGCTGGGCAACTACCTCGACGAGGCCGACCAGCTCCGCCGGGCGCTCGCCGCCAGCCGCCGCAAAATCCTGGTCTTCATCTTCGTCGTGCTGACGCTGGTGACCGTCGCCGGGTCGCTGATGTACCTCATCGAGGGCGGCGAGAACGGGTTCACCTCGATCCCCCGGAGCGTCTATTGGGCCGTCATCACCGTCACGACGGTCGGCTACGGCGACATCGCGGCGCAGACGGCGGTCGGGCAGTTCCTCACCGTCGCCCTCGTCATCGTCGGCTACGGGATCATCGCCGTGCCGACGGGGATCGTGACGGTCGAACTCGGCATGGCCCGGTCCAAACGGCTGGCCGACGCGTTTGCCATCCGGACGCCCATCGAGGTCCAGGTCGACACGTGCCCCATCTGCGGGCTCGACGACCACGACGCCGACGCCCGGCACTGCAAGTACTGCGGCGAGGGCTTGATCGTGAAGGCCACCCCGACCTAGCCGGGGCTACGCCGGGGCCGTGCTGTGGGGACGCGAGCGCCCCGTCGGCGCGGCCGGCTGGCGGGCGGTGATCTCCTCGCGCCACGCCCGGGTCAGAAACGCGTAGTCGAGGGCCTCGGCCGCCTCGCCGAGGTCGCCGACGGCCTGGAACCCGAGGTCGACCGGCGAGACGAACCGGGTCGGCGCGCTCGACAGGTCGAAGACGCGGGCCCGCAAGCCGACGCGGTACTCGCCTGCGAGTTGGCCCAGCACGCACGCGGTGCCGTCGGCGAGCTCCAGCGTGGCCGTGTCGACGTGGGCCGCCCATCCGCCGTCTCGGTCGTCGAGCAGGGCGGCGCCGCGGGACGCCCGGCCTCGGGCCGCGTCGAGCGTGAGGGCTGCTAGGCGGCGGCGCTGGCGGGACTGACGGAGGCGTCCAAACATGGCGGAGAGGGCGTGGCGTGAGGGAAGAGTACGCCGGAGCCGCCGACCGGGTGCCGAAGCCGTCGGCCGGGCGCAACGCTCAGGGATCGCCCTCCCAAACGGACAGCCTGCGTCTGCGGTGTCTCAGACCAACGACGCAACGATCAAGCCGAGGGCCGAGAGGGGCGCCACGATGGCGGCTCGGTACACACGCCCGGCGAACGCCGAGGAGTCGTGGTCGATGGGCCCCTTCCAGCGCGCCAGCACCGCCGCGCCGATGGCCGTGGCCACCAGCCCGACCACGAGGGCGACGGCGGTCATCGTCAACGGATGGGTCGGCGCCGGTGCGCCCGCGATCGAGCCGGTGGTTTCTTCGGCCCACACGCGGAGCCACATCACCAGCAGCACCGGCCCGATCCCGACGAGCGTCGCCCGCCAGGCCGCCCGCCACGTCAGGCCGAGCACGCCCCAGTCCGGGCGGGCGACCATCATGCGGTCGACGCCGAGGAAGGCGAACGCGACCGACCACGCGACGGCGTAGGGAAAGAGCAGGTCGGCGCCGACGGCGCTCGCGGCGAGCAGCCACATCACGCCGACAGACGACACGCTAAAGACGTTGCTCGAGGTGTGTGGGCGGCGGCGGGGGTCGTGAGGGAGCCCGTCGGCCTCGCGCGCCGCCGGCCAGATGCGCGCGTACAGCACGAACACGAGCGCGGGTGACAGCAGCCACGCCGTCCCGCCGAGCGCCCAGACGAGATAGCCCACGAGCGCGACCCCGAACACGCCCGCCCCGCCGACCGTCGTCTCGCGCCGGAGCACGGCCACGACGGCCAGCAGCCCTGTCAGGACGGCCGCGTGGCCGGCCAGCAACGTCGCGTCGAACGTCAGCAGGCGGACCAGCACGACGTACGCTCCGAGCGGCACGAACACGTTGTTGAGCCCCCGCCACGAGACGGTCTCGACGATCGTCGCGAGCACGGCCACGATCGCGCCGATCCACAGCGCCTCCGTCCGCCCGACCGGCGTGAACACGAGCAACGGCACGTGGACACACAGGAAGGCCACGAACAAGAACGCGACGGCGCCCTCCTGGCTCTTGTCCTCCACGTCGTCGAACCGGGCCACATCGTGGCGCTCCGCCACGAGCCCTGCGACGGGGCTGGCGATGCCGAGCAGCAGGATCGGGATCGTGTAGAGCACCGTGGACCCGTCCGCCAGCACGTACAGCGCCCACACGGCAAGCGGAAAGCCTACGTCGCCGATCGACGCGGCGCCATCGTGGAGCACGTGCCCCACCGATCGGCGCAAGGCCGGGACGAGCCGGATCGCCAGCGCCGTCGACACGGCCACGGCTGCGAGGATCGCCAGAGGCCAGTCGGCCTCGAACAGCCAGGGCAGCGACAGGGCGACGGCGCTCATCGCGGCGTGGAGCGCCTTCTGGGTGGCGACGGCACCCAGGCCCTGCCGGAGTTGGGCCCACCGGAGCACGGCCAGCGTCAGCCCGAACGCGCCGAGCACGCCGGCGATGCCAGCCCACGGGGAAAGCACGGCGGGCATCAGCGGGGGCACGCGAACCTCTGGGCGGTCATGCCCGAAGGTACCCGCACAGATCCCGGCGTCGGCGGAGTGCCCGATCGGCCACAGCGGCGAAGGGGGGGGGGCGGAGGGCCGGGACACGCTGCGAACACCCCCGCAGCCGCCGCGTATCCGAGGCCCCTCTCCCCGCACATGTCCGACCCCTTCTCGATCGCCGTCGGCCCAGGCCCCCTCGTCGCCGCCGCCGTCCACGATGGCCACGCCATCCACCCCGACACCCTCCCGCACGTCGCGCTCGACGACGCCGGTCGCTTGCGGGAGGAGGACCCGTTCACCGGCCGCCTTACGGACGTCGCGTCGACCCGCATCGTCGGCCACCGCTCGCGGTTCGAGATCGACCTCAACCGGCCGCGCGAGAAGGCCCTGTACCGCACGCCCGACGACGCCTGGGGCCTGACCGTCTGGGAGGGCGACGTCCCGGACGCCGTCGCGGAGCGCTCGATGCGCCTTTACGACGACTTTCACGCCGCCGTCGACAAGCTGCTGCGGCTCAAGATTCAGCAGCACGGGTCCGTCGTCGTCTACGACCTCCACTCGTACAACCACCGCCGCGACGGCGCGGACGGGCCGGTCGCGGACCCCGAGGCCAACCCGGTGGTCAATGTCGGGACCGGCTCGCTGGACCGCGAGCGCTGGGGCCCGCTCGTCGACGGGTTCATGGCCGACCTGAGGGCCGGCGCCGCCGAGGCGGGCATCCCCGACCTCGACGTGCGCGAGAACGTCAAATTCCAGGGCGGTCACTTCTCGCAGTGGATCCACGAAACGTTCGGGAGCGCCGCTTGCGTGATCGCCGTCGAGTTCAAGAAGACCTTCATGGACGAGTGGAGCGGCGCCCTCGACCGCGAGCGGTTCGGCGCCTTGCACCGGGCACTGGCGTCGACCACCGAGGGGGCGCTGGCGGCCCGTGAGCGGCTGACGCCGTGACGTCCGACGCCATCGCGACCGCCGTCCGCGACGGGCTCCGCCGCGGCGAGCCGGTCCGCCTCTCGCTTCCCGACGATGGCGTCGTGTTCGTGGACCACGCCGTACCCGTGCTGGCGGTCCACCGCTGCGCCCCGGCCGACACCGCGTCGCACGTCCCGGCGACGTGCACCGACGCGCACACCCTGGTGACGACGCAGCCGGCCTACGTCATCGCCTCCGGTCCGGACGTCGCGGCCGCTCGCGCCGCCATCCGCGCCGTCGCCGAGGTGCTCCATGAGGCGGGCACGCCGCCGCTCGTGGTCGAGGTCTGGACCCCGCTCGACGCCGAGCACGACGACGGGCCGGACCCGTTCGACCGCGCGCCGGGCTTCACCTTGTTCACCACGCCTGCGGGCCCGGATGCGGCTACCGTCGAGGCGCTGTCCGACGCGCTGTCGGGCATCGAGGTCGCCGGGCAGGGCGCGAGCGTGGACCACATCGTGGCCGACTCGGTCGCGCCGCCCGGGCTGGCGCCGCTCGACGTGCCGGGCGCGCTCGGGCTGGCGGTCGACGCCGTCTTCGTCAACGCGCGCGACGGCGAGTTCTATCCCCGCGTGCTGGCGGCCATCCGCGACGCGTTGGCCCCGGCCATCCGCCAGGCCGCTGCCGCGCGGGCCGCCGTCCCGCTGTCTGAGATCGGCCGCGCGACGCTGGAGCCCGCCGCCGCCGCCGTCGACGCCGGACTTGCGGAGGTCGCCAGCTCGTTCGGGCTGCTCTTGCAGATCACGCCGGTCAACGGGGACGCGGCCTGGGAGGAGTTCCGGTCGACCTGCGACCGGGCCCCGGAGTTCGTCTACCGCCCGCTGGCGTTCGACCCCGACGCCGCCCGACGGACGCTCTTCTCGCTCCCGCTCGACGAGGTCGAGGACCCCGTGGTCGCCGGGCTGCTCCGCGAGTCCCGCGACGAGATCGCCGACCACGTGCGGCTGACGCTCGACATCGACACGCCCCAATTCCTCCCGACCAGCCTGCGCGTCTACGGCGCTCCGGACGACGAGTTGGTCCAGCTCGCCCGCCAGCTGATCGCGACGCTCGACGGCTCGCCAACCGCCGCCGCCGGGAGCGAAGTCGTGGGAGCCACCGCCTTTGCCGCCGCCGCTCGCGTCCAACTCGACGCCTACGGCGCCGTCTCGGCCGACGTGCCCCAGGACGTCCAGATCCGCGACGACATCCCGGGGAGCCTGATGGTCTCCGACGGGCGCCTGCTGATCGGCGCGCACACCCAGATCCCGGCCGCTCGTGTCGAGGCCCTCCTAGCGCACGAGGTCGGCACGCACGTGCTGACGTTCGCCAACGGCGCCGCCCAGCCGTTGCGGATGCTGCGCTACGGGCTCGCGGGCTACCAAGACCTGCAGGAGGGGCTCGCGGTCCTGGCCGAGTGGCTCGTCGGCGGGCTGACGCACGGCCGGTTTCGGACGTTGGCCGCGCGCGTGCTCGGCGCGCGCGCGCTGGCCGAGGGCGCCGACTTTGTCGAGACGTTCCGCATCATCAGCGACGAGGCCGGGCTGAGCGACCGGGCCGCGTTCACCGTCACCCTGCGCTTGTACCGGGGTGGCGGGCTGACGAAAGACATGGTGTACCTCCGGGGCCTGCGCGACCTGCTCCGGCACCTCGGCGACGGCCATCCGCTGTGGCCCCTCTTTATCGGCAAGATTGCCCTCCGGCACGCCCCGGCCATCGCCGACCTCCGCGCGCGCGGCGTCCTGTCCGACCCGCCGCTCCGACCGCTCCACGCCGACGCCGAGACGACCCGCCGGCGGCTCGTCCGTGCGCACGGCGGCCTCTCCCTCCTCGACCTGCTCGCGCCCGAGGCCTAGGCCTTCTGCCCGGTCCTTCTCGCTCGCCCCCACTCCCCTCTCCAATGCGCCTCGCCTTTCTGATCAACGACTTCGCCACCGAGAAGTCGGTCTTCACCACCACCCGGCTGGCGCTCGCCGCCCACAAAGCGGGCCACGACGTGCTCTACCTCTCCGTCGAGGACTTCATCTGCGAGCCCGACGAGAGCATGGCCGTCCGCGTCCGCCGCCCCGGCGGGACGTACAAGACCACCAAGACCTTCTGGGCTGGCGTCTCCGAGGACGGCGTCGAGGAGCGGATGGACATCACCGACATCGACGCGATCCTCCTGCGCAACGACCCCGCCGACGACGCGGGCACGCGAGGCTGGGCGCAGTCGGCCGGCATCGTGTTCGGGCAGATGGCCGCACGGCGCGGCGTGCTTGTGCTGAACGACCCCGACGGGCTCGCGAAGGCCGTCAATAAGGTCTACTTCCAGAACTTCCCGCCGTCGGTCCGACCGAAAACGCTGGTCACGCGCCATGCCGACGACGTGCGCCGCTTCATCGACGACCACGGGGGCGACGCCATCATCAAGCCCTTCCAGGGCTCCGGCGGTGACGGGGTGTTCGTGGTCCGCGAGGGCGACCACGCCAACCTCAACCAGATCATCGACGCGGTCTGCGTCAACGGCTACATGGTCGTCCAGGAGTTCTTGGAAGAGGCGGCGGGCGCAGATACGCGGATGTACCTCGTCAACGGCGAGCCGCTCCAGCGCGACGGCGTCTACGCGGCGTTCCGGCGCGAGGGCGCCGAGGGCGACATCCGCAGCAACATGAGCGCGGGCGGGTCGGCGCAGGCGGCCGTGATCGGTGACCGCGAACTCGAGATCGCCGAGATGGTCAGGCCGCAGCTGGTCCAGGACGGCATGTTCATGGTCGGGCTCGACATCGCGGGCGGCATCCTGCTGGAGGTCAACGTGTTCAGCCCCGGCGGCATCGGCTCCATCGAGGCCACCACCGGGGTCGACTTCGCGCCCGACGTCATCGAGGCCATCGACCGCAAGGTGCTCGCGCGAGGCCGCTACCGCCAGCACTTCTCGAACACGATGCTGGCGACCCTCTAAAAAAAGCCGGCCCACCCTGTACACGGTTCAGGGTGGGCCGACGATCGTAGCGCGTCGGCGCGCTCCCAGGGGTGGCAAGAGCCACGCCCCCACGGTACCGCCCGGGCCCCGCCCCGGCGTCGGACTGGAGGGCCAGCGGCCTAGTCCTGAGGGACCAGTGGCGGGCTAGTCGCGCCGAAATCGCATCCGGTCGCGGGGACGGATGCGGCCCCAGGCCTCTCCATCGACCGTCACGTCCTGCCACCCGGACCCGGCCTCCGACTCCCCCAGCGCCACCTCCCCCCCCTGCTGTCGGCCCACCGCCTCGATGGCCGTCCGGGCCCGAACGAAAGTGGGGTCCCCCTCGCGGGGCTCGATCTCGAACTGAGGCATGTCGGTGTCGGGAGGGTCGCCTCTCGACCAGCACCGGGCGGGGCGGTTCCAAATGCGGCGCGGCGCGGGGCCCGGAAACGAGCGCGGCGGCCAGACGTATCTAGACCTAGCCCGGAACGAGGGGCCGGAGAGAGCCGCCCCCCCGTCAACGGTACGACGACTCCCCGCTTTCCGATGAGCACCCACACCACGTCCGGCGACGGCGCCGGCAGCGCTTCCGATGCCTCCGTCGACATCCTCGACGCCGTCTCGACCGAGGCCCCCATGCCCGGCTCGGGCCTGCCCGACCTGACCTCGGCCCCTGACGCCGTCGCCCCCGGCGACGACTTCCTCCCGCTCCAGGGCACCGACTACGTCGAGTTCTGGGTCGGCAACGCCCGCCAGGCTGCCCACTTCTACGCCCACACGTTCGGCTTCGACGTCAAGGCCTACCTCGGCCCGGAGACCGGCCACCGCGACCGCACCAGTTATCTGCTCCAGCAGGACAAGATCCGCTTCGTGGTGACCTCCCCGATGGGGCCCGAGGGCGAGATCGCCGACCACGTCCGCTTGCACGGTGACGGCGTCAAGGACTTGGCGCTGATGGTGGACGACGCCGTCTCGGCCTTCGAGGAGACCACCAAGCGCGGCGGCGTGCCCGTCCGCGAGCCCGAAGTGCTGGAGGACGAGAACGGGAAGGTGACGGTGAGCGCCATCGGCACATATGGCGAGACGATCCACACGTTCGTCGACCGCTCCGAGTACGATGGCCCGTTCCTGCCCGGCTACGAGGCCGTGGTGAACGACTACTTCACGCCCCAGCCGGTCGGCCTCAAGTACGTCGACCACTGCGTCGGGAACGTCGACCTGGGCGACATGAACAAGTACGTCCAGTACTACGGCGACGTGATGGGCTTTAAGAACTTGATGTCGTTCGACGACGAGGACATCTCGACCGAGTACACGGCCCTGATGTCGAAGGTGATGTCGAATGGGAACGAGCGGGTCAAATTCCCGATCAACGAGCCGGCCGAGGGCAAGAAGAAGAGCCAGATCGAGGAGTACCTCGACTTTTACCGCGGCGCCGGCGTCCAGCACATCGCCCTCGCGACCGACAACATCTTGGAGACCGTCTCCCAACTCCGCTCGCGCGGCGTCGACTTCCTGACCGTCCCGACGACCTACTACGACGAGCTCACGGAGCGTGTCGGCGAGATCGACGAGGACCTCTCGGAGCTCGCGGAGCTCGGCATCCTGGTCGACCGCGACCCCGACGGCTACCTGCTGCAGATCTTTACCAAGCCCATCGGCAACCGCCCGACGGTCTTTTTCGAGATCATCCAGCGCAAGGGCGCGCGGTCCTTCGGGAAGGGCAACTTCAAGGCCCTCTTCGAGGCCATCGAGCGCGAGCAGGAGCGCCGCGGGAATCTCTGAGGGACTGGGGACTGAGGGACTCGGGACTGGGGTCATCCGGTCCTCCCCTCGTCCCCGCCCCATTCCCCTCAGTCCCCACAGTCCCTAGTCCCATGTCATTCTACGTCCAGCGCGGGCAGATCCCGCCGAAGCGCCACACCCAGTTCCAGCGCCCCGACGGCGCCCTGTACACCGAGGAGGTCCTCGGCGAGGAGGGGTTCCACGGCATCGGGTCGATCGCGTACCACATCCACCCGCCAACGCTGGTCGAGGCCGTCGGCGAGCCCGAGGACGTGGCCGTCGAGTACGCCGAGGAGGCGTTCCTGGCGCACCGCCACTTTCTCGGGCCCAAGGTCGAGCCCGGCGGCGACTGGCTGACCGGCCGCGTGCCCATCATGGGCAACAACGACATCGTGATGTCGATGTGCGTCCCGACGGACGCGATGCCCCCAGACACGTTCTACAAGAACGCCACGCACGACGAGCTGGTCTACGTCCACGACGGCGAGGGCACGCTGCACACCGTGCTCGGCGAGGTCGACTTCGTGCAGGGCGACTACGTCCACGTCCCGCGCACGCTGATCCACCGTTGGAGCTTCGCAGGCGACGTGCAGCCCCGCCTGCTGGTGATGGAGTCGCCGACCGAGTTCCGCCCGCCCAAGCGGTACCGCAACGACATGGGCCAGCTCCTGGAGCACAGCCCGTACTGCGAGCGCGACTTCCGCCCGCCCGGCGACCCGCCCGCCATCGACCAAGAGGGCCGGTTCACGGTCAAGATCAAGAAGCACGGGAAGCTCTTCCCGTTCGTCTACCGCTACCACCCGTTCGACGTCGTCGGCTGGGACGGCTACATGTACCCGACGGCGTTCTCGATCCACGACTTCGAGCCCATCACGGGCCGGATCCACCAGCCGCCGCCGGTCCACCAGACGTTCGAGGCGCGCGGCTTTGTGGTGTGCTCCTTCGTCCCGCGCCTGTTCGACTACCACCCGGACTCAATCCCGGCGCCGTACAACCACTCGAACATCGACTCCGACGAGGTGCTGTACTACGCCGAGGGCGACTTCATGTCGCGCAAAGGCATCGGCCGGGGCAGCTTCACGTTGCACCCTGGCGGCATCCCGCACGGGCCGCACCCGGGCACGACGGAGGCGAGCATCGGGGCGAAGGAGACGCACGAGCTGGCCGTGATGGTCGACACGTTCGCGCCGCTCAAGCTGACCAAGCAGGCGCTGGCCATCGAGTCTCCAGACTACGTGCTCTCGTGGCAGCCCGAGAAGCACGGCCACCCCCTCCCCGACGCCGCGCCCATCCCGCCCGGCACGACGATCTCGGGCGATGGCGCCGTCGGCTCCGTGCCCGACTCGCCGCCGATCGACGCCGCGCGCGGCTGACCCTCCCCACCTTGTTACGACAGTCCCCGCCCGCCCCGGCTCGCCGAGGCGGGCGGTTTTGGTTGGGGCCTGTGGGAAGACCCGGCGGAGGCGGGACCGTGGGGATGCGGCCCCGGTCTGAGGGGCTCCCCTATCCCCTCCCGTCGATCCCATGACCGTTCTCGTAGCCGGCGCCCACGGCGCCATCGGCCAGCACCTCGTCCAGATCCTCGCCGACGCCGGCCACACCGTCCGCGCGATGGTCCGCGACGACGACCAGTTCGACGCCATGCGCGCCCTCGGTGGCGAGCCCGTCCTCGGCGACCTCACCGGCGACGTGTCGGAGCCCCCCGCTGGCGCCGACGCCGTCATCTTCGCCGCCGGTTCGGGCGGCCAGGCCGTCGAAGCCGTGGACCGCGACGGCGCGATCGCGCTGATCGACGCCACGATAGCGCAGGGGGTCCGCCGGTTCGTGATGCTGAGCTCCATCGGCGCCGACGCTCCGGAGGAGGCCGACCAGTTGCAGGACTACCTCCGCGCCAAGCACGCCGCCGACGCGCACCTCCAGGGCACCGACCTCACCTACACCATTCTTCGCCCGACGGCGCTGACGAACGGCGCCCCCACCGGGACCGCCGCATTCGCCACGTCGCTCGATGCGGACGCGCGCGCTCGGAAGATCGCCCGCGAGGACGTCGCCGGGGCGCTGGCGTCGATCTTGACCGTCTCTGAGACGGAGGGCGCGGTGATTGAGATGACCGCCGGGACGACGCCGATCCGCGAGGGGCTAGCGGCGACCTAGGCCCAGCTTGCGCAGGCCGCCCCCGTACCTTGGCGCGTCCCCTCCGCGCCCATGTCTGACACGTTCCCCTTCGGCCAGGCCGCCGCCTGGACGCCCTCCCCCGAGCACGTCGCCGCCACCAACCTCGCACGCTTTTGGCGCCAGCAGGGGCTCGACGACTACGCCAGCCTCGAAGCCTGGGCGCTCGACGACATCGGCCGGTTCTGGGATGCCGTCTTCGAGGACCTCGGCATCGAGTTCACCCAGCCGTACACCGCCGTCCTCGACACGACCGATGGCATCGAACGGCCCCGGTGGTGCATCGATGGGCGGATGAACGTGGTCCACAACGCACTCGACCGCTGGGCGGGGACCGAGACCTGGGACCGAGACGCGGTTCGCTATGAGAGCGAGGAGGGCGGCACCGTCGCCCTCACCTACCGCCAGCTCCACGCCGCCGTGGCCGACTGCGCCGCCGGCTTGCGCGCGCACGGCATCGGGCCCGGCGACGCCGTCGGGCTGTACCTGCCGATGTGCCCCGAGATCGTCATCGCGTTCCTGGCCATCGCCCGTGTCGGCGGCGTCATCCTGCCACTGTTCTCCGGCTACGGCGCCGACGCGGTCGCCACACGCCTGGCGGACGGCGCTGCGAAGGCGCTCGTCGTCGCCGACGGGGCCCCACGACGCGGGAAGACGGTGCCGATGAAGGCCGTCGCCGACCAAGCGCTGGCGGACGTGCCATCGGTCGAGACCGTGTTCGTGGTCGAGCGCGTCGGGATCGTGGGCCTGCCGCAGCACGACCGCGACGTACCGTGGGCGCGGCTCATGGAGGCCGGCGCCAGCGCCGCCGACGCCCAGCGCGCCTGCGCCGACACGGCCGCCGAGGACCCCGCGCTGCTGATCTACACCTCCGGCACGACGGGCACGCCCAAGGGCGCCATCCACACGCACTGCGGCTTCCCCATCAAGGCCGCCCAAGACATGCGCCACCCGATGGACGTGCGCCCCGGCGACGTGGTCTGGTGGATGAGCGACATGGGCTGGATGATGGGCCCGTGGCTCGTCTTCGGCACGCTCCTCAACGGCGCCACGATGGTGCTCTACGACGGCGCCCCCGACGTGCCCGACCACGCCCGCACGTGGGACATCTGCGAGCGGTTCGGCGTCACGCTCTTGGGCCTCTCCCCCACCCTCGTCCGCGCCCTGCGCCCCCACGGGACCGCGCCCGTCGAGCGCCACGACCTGAGCGCGCTCCGCGCCGTCGGCTCGACCGGGAGCCCCTGGGACACGGAGAGCTGGCGCTGGCTCTTCGAGAACGTCCTCAAGGCCCAAAAGCCGATTCTCAACTACTCCGGCGGGACCGAGATCTCGGGCGGCATCGTCTGCGGCAACCACGTCCAGCCCCTCAAGCCGACCGGGTTCTCCGGCCCCGTCGTCGGGATGGACGCCGACGTGCTCGACGACGCGGGCCAGTCCATCCGCGGCGCCGTTGGCGAGCTTGCGGTCCGCCAGCCGTGGATTGGGATGACACGAGGCTTTCACGGCGACACCGACGACGCGCGCTACCACGCCGCGTACTGGGAGCGGCACCCTGGCGTGTGGGTCCACGGCGACTTCGCGGCCGTCGACGCTGACGGCCAATGGTTCCTGCTTGGCCGATCCGACGACACCATCAAAGTCGCCGGCAAGCGGCTGGGCCCGGCGGAGGTGGAGGGCGCGTTGAATGCCGACGCCCGAGTGCTTGAGAGCGCCGCCATCGGAGTGCCCGACGCCGTCAAGGGGCAGGCCGTGGTCGCCTTCGTTCGGCTGGCGGGCGGGGTCCGCGAGTCGGAGGAGCTGCGCGACGTGCTCGTCGGCCGCATCACCGAGGCGCTCGGGAAGGCGCTCCGGCCAAAGGCCGTGTTGTTCGTGGACGCGCTGCCCAAGACGCGCAACGCCAAGGTCATGCGCCGCGTCATCCGCGCCGCCCACCTCGGCGACGACCTCGGGAATGTGACGGCGCTCGAAGACCCCGAGGCCGTGGAGGCCATCCGGCGAGCGTGGTAAATCACCGTGCCTCGTGCGGAGAGAACAGCACGAGGGGGACCGAGCGCGCGCCCAGTCCCCCTCGCAAACCGTCGGACGGGTCGTCTAGACCGCGTCGTAGTAGGACGTGTTCTCAGCGCCGGTCTCGCGGTAGTGGGAGTCGAGGTAGTCGCGGTCGTTGTCGCGCGGGTGGACGCCCATCACGATGCCGCCGTCCTTGACGTCCTTCTCGTAGACCTTGGCCTGGTCCTCGGGAATGCCGGCGCCGATGAGCGCGCCCAAGAGGCTCCCGCTCGCGCCGCCCGCGCCCGCGCCCAGGAGTGCGCCAGCGATCGGCCCGGCAATGGCGCCGATGCCCGGGATGAGGACGGCGCCGCCGACCCCGATGATCGCGCCGAGAACGCCGCCGGCGGTTCCGCCGACAGCGGCGCCGACGCCCGCGCCTTCGGCGGCCTTGGAGCCTTGCTCGATCTCGACCTCGGCCACGTCGCGGTTGTACCGCTCCCACGTGTCGTCAGACATGACGACGTGGATGTCGTCCTTGGTGTAGCCCCGATCACGGAGGGAGGAGTACGCCTTGTTCGCCGAAGCGGGATCGCGATAGGTCCCGGTGTAGAGGGGGCGGTTGTCGGTCTGGTCAGCCATGAGAGGGGGTGGTGGAATGGACCGCTTGAAGCACACTCCCGCTCGGGCTGTTCCAGTCCATCAGGGAGCCGTGAAACTCCTGACGGTCGTTTCCGGGAATTGCCCTCCCCTCCGAGTCGTTAGGTAGGGTCTCGTTTTTACCGCGTCGGACACCTGGCACGAAGTGAGGGGTACGACGCCGGAATCCCGGCCGTCACTCACGTATCGGCCCGGCCCGTCCACCCTCCCTCTGCCCAACTCCACACGATGACTCGCACCGCATCCGCCCACTGGTCCGGCGCCCTCTCCGACGGCGCTGGCGCCATCTCCACCGAGTCTGGCGCGCTCTCCGACAAGCCCTACTCCTTCTCGTCCCGCTTCGAGGAGAACGGCGAGCCCGGCACCAACCCCGAAGAGTTGCTCGGCGCCGCGCACGCGGCCTGCTTCACGATGCAGCTCTCCCACATGCTGGCGGAGGCTGGCCACCCGCCGTCGCGCGCTGAGACGACCGCCAAGGTGCACCTCCGCCAGGTCGAGGGCGGGTTCGAGATCCACCGGATCGACCTCGTCCTCGACGCCGACGTGCCCGGCATGGACGAGACGGCGTTCCACGACATCGCCACGACGGCCAAGGAGACGTGCCCGCTGTCGAAGGTGCTCGCGGCGGCCGAGATCACCCTCGACGCGACGCTGCGCTCGTGAGCGAGCCGCCGCTGGTCTGGACCGAGCCATTCCGCATCCGCGCCGTCGAGGCCGGCCCCGACGGCGCGGCCTCGGTGCTGACCGTGTGTGACCTGTTCCAAGAGGCGGCCGGCGAGCACGCCCTCGCCGCCGACCGCGAGGGCTTCCCGCTTCCCGACGGCGGCTGGAGCACCTGGGTCCTCTCCCAGCTCAGCGTGCGCCTGCACCGCCGCCCCTCCATGCGCGAGCACGTCGCGGTGGAGACATGGCCCGCGTCGCTCGACGGGCTCCGGGCCACGCGCGACTTCCGCCTCACCGACGCCGAGGGCGGCGTGCTGGCGGTCGCCACCAGCCGGTGGTTCCTGATCGACGTCGAGCGGCGGCGGCCGGTCCGCTTGCCGGCGGCGATGGACGGGTTCGAGGCGACCGAGAAGCCACGGGCGCACGAGATGCCCGATGCGCCGGCGGCGCCCGAGTCCGTGGAGCACGGGGCTGAGTTCGCGGTCCGTCGGTCCGACCTCGACCGCGTGGGCCACGCCAACAACGTTCGGTTTATCGAGTGGGCGCTGGAGGCCCTGCCCGACGACGCCGGACTGGGGGGCGTGGACGTGGCGTACAAGGCCGAGGCAAACGCCGGAGACGTGGTTCTCTCGGAGGCCGGGCCTCTCGTCGGTAACGTTCGCCGGCACCGGCTCGCGGCGCCCAATGGCCGTACGTTCGCCCTCGCACGCACCCACTGGTCTCGATGAAAGCCTCCCTCGTCCTGCTCGCGATCGGCATCGTCGCCCTCGGTGGTTACCTCTGGATGACGGGGGGCGGGGAGGCCGAGTCGATCGACTCGATCGTCGCCGCCATCGGCGATGGTGCCCCCGTCGTGGATGTCCGCACCGTCCCGGAGTTCAGACAGGGCCACGTCGCCGGGGCCATCCACGCCGACGTGCTCGACGCCGACTTCCGCGAGCTCGTCACCGACCTCCCCCGCGACGAGCCGGTGTACGTGTACTGCGCCTCGGGCGTGCGGAGCGGGCGCGCGGCCCGGGTCCTGGAAGCGATGGGCTTTGAGCGGGTCGTCAACGCCGGGGGCTTCCAGGATCTGGCAGATGCGGGCGCCTCGGTGGCGCGATAGGCGTGTCAGGAGAAAGGGTTGAAGGCTCGCTGGTCGTCCACCGGATCGCCCACGAAGCTCAACCGAGCAGCCCGCGACGCGCGCGCTGTAGTTAGACGGTGCGTGACGCTCCCCCCTTGGGGCCACCAAGCGCTTCTCAAGCGGACCCTACACCCCACTACAGCTCGATGACGGTTGCGTTGAGCACGTGCTCGACGGCGCCGATTCGCGCCAGCGTGCCGTCGTCGGGCTGGCCGTCGAACCGGATGCGGGCGCAGGCGGCGGCGGCACCGGAGAAGACCAGGTTCTCCATCTCCTGCACGTTCCAGCCAGCCTCGCGGATCTCGCCGAGCACGCCCGCCAGCACGCCCACTCGGTCGAGGTGGCGGACCGTCAGCAGATGCGTGGCCGGCGTCCGGTCGGCGAGGTTGACGCCGTTCTCGACGCGGCCCGTCTCGGCGTAGGTGCGGATCACCCGGATGGCTTCCCGGCCGATGGCGTCGGACGCCTCGTCGGTGGAGGCACCGACATGGTGGGTGATGTACGCGGTGTCCGCCAAGGGGTGCGCGAAGGGCCCGTCCTTGGCCGACGGCTCGCCAGCGGGCACGTCGGTCGCGTAGCGCAGCCGCCCGGCCGCGACGGCGCGCGCGACGGCGTCCTCGTCGATGACCTCCGCGCGAGCGGTGTTGACGAGCGACGCGCCGTCCGGGAGCGCCTCGAGAAACTCAACGTCGATGAGGTGTGCGGTGTCCGGCGTGGACGCGACGTGGACGGACACCACGTCCGCCTGCCGGGCCACGTCGAGCGGGCTTGCGGCGTGCGTCACGCCCATCTCGCGGGCCGCCTCCGGCGTCAGCGAGCGGCTCCACGCGATAACGGGCATCCCAAAAGCGCGGGCGCGGGCGACGACCTCGCGGCCGATGCTCCCGAGGCCGACGACGCCCAACGTGCGCCCTCGCAAGCCCCGGGCCTTCGCGAAGCCCTTTTTGTCCCAGCGCCCCTCTCGAGCCGCAATCACGTTGTCGGGGATCCGCCGGTCGAGCGCGAGGATCAGTCCGAACGCCAGTTCGGCGACAGCCGCCGCGTTCTTCCCCGGGCAGTTGGCCACGAACACGCCCCGCTCCGACGCCCCGGCCACGTCAATGGTGTCGACGCCAGCCCCGGCCCGGACGATCAGCTCCAGACCAGGCGCCGCGTCGAGCGCCGCGGCCGACACCTTCGTCGAGCGGACCACGAGCACAGCCGGATTGTCCTCCGAGAGCGCCGTTGCGAGCGTATCGCCCGAGAGGTCCGGCGCCTCGAGGACGACGTGGCCGTCGTCGCGGAGCACGCCGAGGGCGTCATCGGAGAGCTTGTCGGCGACGAGAATGGTCATGGGGTCGTGGAACGTGAGAACGTGGAAAGTTGAACGTTCAATGCCAAACCGTTCAACGTCTGGACAGGCGCCTCAGCGGGCCCGTCACAGAAGAGGTTGGGAGGAGCGTGGCACGTGAGGGTGAACGTTCAACATCCACACCTTTCACCGTCAACGGATCAGTCCCAGAAGGTGTGGACCAAGAGGCCGCTCCGCAGCTTGGGCTCGAACCACGTGGACTTGGGCGGCATCAGCTCGCCGGCGTCCGACACGTCGAGCAGCTCCTCCGGGGCGGTCGGGTACATCGAGAAGGCAATGTCCGCCTCACCCGCATCGACGAGCCGCTCCAACTCCTCGGTCCCCCGAATGCCGCCGACGAAGGCGACGTTCTCGTTGGTCCGCGGGTCCGTGATGCCCAGCAGCGGCTCCAGCACGAACTCGCCGAGCCGGGCGACGTCAAGCGTGTCTGCGACGCCGTCGCGCTCGGTGTCGGGCAGCACGAGGGTGTTCCAGCCGTAGTCCATCCCGAGGTAGAAGGCCACCAGGCCGTAGTCCTCGGGGTCGGGGAACAGCGCCTCCTCGACCTCGACACGGCGGCGGAGCTGGTCGAGAAACTTGCCCTTGCCGACCGGGAGGTGCTTTACGACCCGGTTGTACGGCAGGATCTCCATGTCCTCGTACGGGAAGAGGACGGCGAGGAAGTGGCCGGCCTCGGGAACGTCCGACAGCTCCCGCGCGGCGCGGGCCGCAGCGGCGCTCCGGTGATGGCCGTCGGCCACGTAGAGCGCGTCGGTATCCGCGAACGCCTGGACGACGGCGTCCGGCTCGGGGACGGCCCAGACCGTGTGCTGGACGTAGTCCTTGGCCTTGAAGTCGTAGAGCGGTTCGGTCTCCATCGCCGCGGCCACGGCGGCGTCGATGTCGTCGCGACCCCGGTACGTCAGCATCACCGGCTCGGCGTGGGCGCGCTGGGCGACCAGGTGGCGGGTCCGGTCGTCCTCCTTGTCAGGCCGCGTCTCCTCGTGCTTGAGGATCACGTCGTTGTCGTAGTCGGCGGCGGACACCAGGCCGACGATCCCCGTCTGCGCGCGCCCGTTCATGATGAGCCGGTAGACGAACAGCCGCGGCTCGTCGTCGCGGACGAACGCCTCGGACGCCGCAAGCTCGCGCAGGGCCTTCGCGCCTTGGGCGTAGACCTCGTCGGCGTGCTCGTCCGTGCCCGGGGGCAGGTCGATCTCGGGTCGGACGACGTGGAGGAAGGAGTGCTCGTTTCCTGCCGCAAGCGTGCGGGCTTCCTCGACGGATACGACGTCGTAGGGGACGGAGGCGGCGCGCTCGGCGAACGCGGGCGCGGGACGGAGCGCCCGGAACGGACGGACGGAGGCCATGAGTCGGGACTGCGGGGGTGAGGTGGAGCGAAGATAGACGAGTCTTTGCATGGATGGCCGGATTCCGACGCACCGACTTCACTCGCGCTCCACCGCTTCCGGGTTGATGCCCACCCCTCGGGCCCCTACCTTGGGATCACACACCGCGGGGTGGAGAAGTGGTATCTCGTCGGGCTCATAACCCGAAGATCGGGGGTTCGAATCCCCCCCCCGCAACACCGGCGCCGGTCCTCACGCGAGGGCCGGCGCTTTCTGTATGGGGTGCGCACTACGAGCGGCCGTACACCTTGACGGACTCGTAGCGGCGAAGCTGCACCGAGCCGGGCTTCGCCCCGCGCGGCTTCGACACGTCGCATGCGCGGCAGACGTGGACATCGACCTTGCCGGTCGCGCCCTTGGCTTTGGAGTGTGCCACCGCCAACTCGGCGGCCCTCTTCACGACGGCCCGAGGCACCTCTCCCCCTTCGGGCGTCCGGATGATGACGTGGCTCCCGGGCGTCCCGCCGCCGACGTGCAGCCAGACGTCGTTCGGACGGGCCACCTTGAAGGTCAGCTTGTCGTTGTCGCGGGCTGTCCGGCCGACGAGCACGTCGTACCCGTCCACGTCGTGCGTGTCGTAGTCGGCGAGGGTGGGTTCGCGGCGGGCCATGGTCGGATCTTGCGGGGCCCGAAACCTAGCGCCGTGACGACTCGCCTCCTGAGAGATCCCGCCGAAGCCGCCGCCGTGCTCGCGAGCGGGGGGCTCTGCGCGATCCCCACGGAGACGGTCTACGGGCTGGCCGCGCTGGCGACGGACGCGCGAGCGGTCGGGCGGGTGTTCGAGGCCAAGGAGCGGCCGGCCGACAACCCGTTGATCGTCCACCTTGGCGACGCGGCCGACGCGCGCGCCGTAGCGGTCGTGACGGCGCTCGGCCGGGCGTTGCTGGCGGCGTTCGCCCCCGGGCCGCTCACAGTCGTGCTCCCCGCACGAGCCGGACTGCCTGAGGCCGTGACCGCTGGGCTCGACACCGTCGCCGTCCGGGTCCCTTCCAGCCCCGAGGCGCGCGCCGTGCTTGCGGCGCTGGCGGCGCCCCTGGTCGCGCCGTCGGCGAACCGGAGCGGGCGGCCCAGCCCGACGACGTGGCAAGCGGTCGCAGCCGACCTCGACGGCCGGATCGACGCCATTTTGCAGGGCCCCCCGGCAACCGTCGGGCTCGAATCGACGGTCGTGGACGCGACGGGCGACGCGCCCCTCGTGCTCCGTCCCGGGGCCATCACACTGACGCAGCTGCAGGCCAAGTGGCCGCGCGCGACGTCGGTCGGGACCGCCCACGACGCCAGCCGCCGATCGCCCGGCACCCGCCACCGGCACTACGCGCCGCGCGCGCGCGTCCGGTTGGTGGCGACGGCCGACGCCGCGCACCCGGCGCCCGATGCGGCCTTTATCGGCCTCGACGCCCCACCTCCCGGCTTCGCCCTGACCGTCGCCTGTCCCACCGTCGCCGACTACGCGCACCGCCTGTTCGACACTTTCCGCCGCGCCGACGCCCTCGGGCTGGCGCGGATCGACGCCCAACGGGTTCCCGACGAGGGGCTGGGGACCGCGCTGCTCGACCGGCTCCGCCGCGCGGCTGAGGGCTGAGGTCCGCCCGCTATCCGCCGATGACGCCCCGGCCGATGTACATCAGCACGAAGATGCCCATCCAGACGGCGTGGCCGATGCCCAGCCCCAGCGCGATCCGCTTGCGGCCCGTCTCGGCGACCGGCGTGCCGGCCCCGTTGGTGAGCCCAGCCCACCCTGGACGGATCAACCCGAACTGGACGACCACCAGCACCAGCCCGAGCGTCAGCGCGGTGTGGTACGGCCAGGCGTTGTACTGCGCTTCAAGGCCGAGTTGCATCCCCAGCATCCAGTTGGCGACGGCCGCGGCGTAAAACAGGACGATCGAGCCGTTCATCGCACCGACCACCTTGCCGCCTTCAGGGGTCCCCGGCGACATCGCGCCACGCGCGAGCGACGGGAGCGCCAGCCCCAGCCCGAACCAGGCGGCAGCGAACAAGACGTGGAGCGCGAGGACGACGGTGTGGAGGTACGGGAGCATCGGTCGTGGTGGAGAGTCCAGAAGCTAACGTGCGTCCAAGACGGCGTCGATCTCGATCTCGACGAGCAGCTCGGGCGAGATAAGGGCAGAGACGGCGACCATCGTCGCCGCTGGCGGGGCGTCCCCGAACGCGCTGGCGTGGGCGAGCCCGACCGCGTCGGCGTCGGCCATGTCGACCACGTACATCCGGGTGCGGATCACGTCGGCGGCCGTGCCGCCTAGCTCTGCCAACGCCGCGAGCGCAGTCTCAAAGGCGGCCGTCGCCTGCGTAAACGCGTCGGGGCCGGGCGCCGTGGTGCCCGAGACGGCGACCTGGTCGCCAATGCGCACGGCCCGGCGGTATCCGTAGTCGGCTTCCCAATTCGCTCCGCTCGTGACACCCCGGCGCATAGCTACAGCGGGATCGCGATGCGGAACGCCCCGGCCTCGGCCGGGTCGGTGTCCACGGCATTCCAGACCACGTGGACGAGGACGGCCGAGGCGACGCCCACAGCGGCCCCGACGGCCACGTCGGTCGGGTAGTGGACGCCGTGCCAGATGCGGGCGGCGCCCATCGTGCCCACCCAGGCGGCGGCCGGCGCGATGACGTACCACTCGGGGTAGCTCAGCGACAGCGACGTCGCGATGACGGCCGCCAGCGACGTGTGGCCAGACGGGAAGGAGTACGGGTCCACGATGTCCTCGCCCATGTGCCCTCGGTCCCGAGCCACGACGCCGTTGAGGGCCGCGTACGGGCGGGGCCGCAGCACCAGCCGCTTCATCGCGAGCGTGATCGCAACGTTCAGCCCCTGCGAGGCCGCTAGGCGGAACGCCGGATCGTAGCTGCCCCCGTCGAGCGCGGCACCGAGCGCCAGCGCTGGGGCGATGCCGCCGTAGACGGGATACGCGGTCACGTTGACGGCCCGCATCGGCAAGACCAGCAGTGGCGCATCGATCTCGTAGACCGCCCGGAAGATGGTCACGTCCCGCGCCTCCGTATTCGGAGGTAGGTCCACCGGGTCGCCCGTCGCCGTCGTGTCGGCGGCCTGTGCCTGGGCGGGGGCCGCGAGCGGCGCGGCAGCCGCAAGGATCAGAAGCAGGAGAGCGGCACGCATGACGGAAGCTACCCTTTCCCCCCCATAGCTCCCGGTCACCGGGGGGCGCAGCACGTCGACCCGCTGAGACGCCGAGGCTCGCGCCCAAAGAGAGCAGGCGCCGCCCGGACGGCTCCGAGCGGCGCCTGCCGGCGTCTTCGCCGAGGCCGGCTACGCGTCGAGCAGCGCCTCCTGGCCGTTGACCGAGACCTCGTCCTCCGTCGCCGCGTCAGGCTCAACGGGGGCGTTGGGGTCGGGGATCATGCCGAGGGCGACCTTGACCGAGTTCTTGACGGCCTCGCGGCGGTCGTCGTTCGTCTTCAGCCACTCCTTGGTGACGTCGCGGCCCTGGCCGATGCGCTCGTCGCCATACGAGTACCACGAGCCCGACTTCTGGATGATGTCGTGCTCGAGCCCGAGGTCGACGAGCTCGCCGAGCGACGAGACGCCCTCGCCGTAGATGATGTCGAACTCGGCCTGCCGGAACGGCGGGGCCACCTTGTTCTTGACCACCTTGACGCGCGTGCGGTTGCCCGTCACCTCCTGGCCGTCCTTGATGGCGCCGATGCGGCGGATGTCCATCCGGACCGAGGCGTAGAACTTGAGCGCGCGGCCACCAGCGGTCGTCTCGGGCGAGCCGAACATGACGCCGATCTTCATCCGGATCTGGTTGATGAAGATGAGGATCGTGTTCGTCCGCTTGATGGTGCCGGTGATCTTTCGGAGCGCCTGGCTCATGAGCCGGGCCTGGATGCCGACGTGGCTGGCGCCCATCTCGCCCTCGATCTCGGCCTTGGGCACGAGCGCGGCGACGGAGTCGATGACGACCACGTCGATGGCGCCGGAGCGGACCAGCATGTCGCAGATCTCGAGCGCCTGCTCGCCGGTGTCCGGCTGGGACATCAGCAGGTTGTCGATGTCGACGCCCAGCTTCTCGGCGTAGGTCGGGTCGAAGGCGTGCTCGGCGTCGATAAAGGCGCAGGTGCCGCCCATCTTCTGGGCCTCGGCGATGATCTGGGTCGCCAGCGTCGTCTTGCCGGACGACTCGGGGCCGTAGATCTCGATGATGCGGCCGCGTGGGACGCCGCCGATTCCAAGCGCGTGGTCGAGGGTGAGGGAGCCGGTGGAGACGGCGTCCATCGAGACGGGCGGGGCGTCGCCCATCTTCATCACGGCGCCCTTGCCGAACTGCTTGTCGATCTGCTTCATCGCGAGATCGAGAGCCTTCGACTTGGCGGCGGCATCAACGGGGACGGTGGCGGGGGACTTCGCCATGAGGGCAAGCTCCGAAGAGCGGGTCTGTGGATGTAAAAGGGCCGGGTGCGTGGCCCCTCAGGCAATGGGAATGCGACAGGGTACGCAGGCCGGGTGACACCTCCGCGTCACGCCCGTCCCGTGCATAGACCCTCGCGCCGTGGATCACATAACCTCGGGGCGCGAAAAAAGTTTGGCCGGGCCCGTCACGAGCCCGGGCGCTCAGGGCTCAGCCGTCGGTGCGACGCGCCAGCTGGCGGCGCGCGAGGTCGAGGACGGCCGTCGCCGACAGCGCGATGTTGACGGCGCGGTTCGGCGTCAGCTTGAGGTGGACAGCGCGGGCGTGGACCCCATCGTCGTACGCGATCCAGACCGTCCCGACCGGCTTGTCGGGCGTGCCTCCGGTCGGCCCGGCGATCCCGGTCGTCGCCAGCCCCACATCGGCGCCGAGCCGCCTGCGAGCGCCCGCCGCCATCGCGAGGGCGACGGGCTCGCTGACGGCGCCGTGGTCGTCGAGGTGTTCGTCGGGAACGTCGAGCAAGTCCCGCTTGGCCGCATTGGAATACGCCACGACGCCGCCACAGACGACCGCGCTGGCGCCCGGGATGGCGGTCAGCCGCGAGAGGACGGTGCCCCCGGTGCAGCTCTCGGCGACGGCGAGCGTCTGCCCGGCGGCGCGGAAGGCGTCGAGCACGACGGCCTCCAGCGTCGTCTCGCCCTCCCCGAACGCCAGCCGTCCGACCGCGCCCCGGACCGTCTCGAAGGCGCCGTCGAGATCGGCTTGCGCGGCGTCGCGGCTCGGGCCCCGGGCCGTCAGCCGGACGCGGACGTGTCCGGTGCTCGGCAGGTACGCCAACTTGACGGCGTCGGGCAGCGCGGCCGCCGCGTCGATCATCTCCGACAAGTCGCTCTCCCCCTTCCCCACCGTCAGCAGCGTCCTCGAGAGCACGACGCCGTCCTGACGCTCGACGAGCCGGGGGAGCACGGCCCCGTTGGCGATGGCCTCCATCTCGTGCGGCACGCCGGGCATCACGGCGACCATCCGCCCCTCGCCCTCCCCCCACAAGCCGGGCGCGCTGCCGGTCGGGTTGGGAAGCGCGTCGAACCCGGCGGGCACCTCGGCCATCACGCGGCCGACAGCCGGCATGGTCCGCCCCCGCGACGCGTAGCGGGCCTCGATCCGGTCGAGCACGTCCGGGCGGAACTCCAGCTCGCGACCGAACACCTCCGCGACCGCCGCCTTCGTCACGTCGTCGTGCGTCGGCCCCAGCCCGCCCGTCACGATGACGACCGCCGCGCCGTCGGCGTAGGCGCGCTCGAGGGCGCGGACGATCTCACCGTGGTCGTCGCCGACCGTCTCGGAGCGCCGAACGTCGACGCCGGCCGCTGCGAGCCGTTCGCCGAGCCACGCGGCGTTCGTGTCGACGATCTGCCCGAGCAAGATCTCGTCGCCGACGGTCAGGAGGTGGCCGGTCATGGCAGGGGAAGAGGAGATGTGGGAGTGAGCTGAGGACGAGCGGGCTTGCGAACGGTTCGAGCGATTCGCACCTCCCCGGCTCGGACACTTACCCTCCCTGCTTTGCCATCCACCGCTCGCTCCAAGCACGCGGGTCGCGGCGCCAGTCGTCGAGCGTGTCGCGGTCGGCGTCCGCCAGCATGCCCGTCTCGCGAGCCCCGTGCGCGAGCGCGTCGAGGCCGGTCAACGTCGCCAGTGAGATGCCCGCCTCGTCGAACGCGGCCTCGGCCTCGGGGAATCCGTACGAAAAGACGGCGACGATCGCGACCACGTCGACGCCCCGCTGGCGAAGCGCTTCGGCGGCCGAGAGCGCCGAGCCGCCGGTCGAGATCAAGTCCTCGACGAGGACGACGCGCGCGCCCTCCGCGACGGCCCCCTCGATCCGGTTTCCCTTGCCGTGCCCCTTGGGCGCCGAGCGGACGTAGCTGAACGGAAGGCCGAGCCGATCCGCCAGCAGGGCGCCGTGCGGGATGCCGGCGGTCGCCGTCGCCGAGATCGCGTCCGGGGCGAACGAGCGGGCGATCTCCACGAAGGCGTCGGCGATGCGACTGCGCACGTCGGGGTGCGAGAGCGTCAGCCGGTTGTCCGTATAGATCGGCGAGTGCCGGCCGCTGGCCCACGTGAACGGGTCGTCGGGGCGGAGCGCGACGGCGCCGATGCGGAGCAGGTCGCGAGCGAGGGCGGCGGCGGAGTCGGACATGCGAGAGCGCCGCGGGCGGCGTCAGCCAGCGGGCTGGCGGAAGTAGAGGACGCCCGTCCACACCGTCACGGCGGCGGTCGCCAGCAGGAAGACGAGGGCGACGGGCGAGGCGAGGGCGGCGGCCAGGAACGATCCGAGGGCGCCGAACGCCCCGCCGAGCGCTTCGAGGTGGCGGCCGGCCAAAAACACGAAGGCCGTGATCAGGAAGGTGAGCTGCCACGCCGTCTTCCACTTGGCCGCCGTCGAGGTCGCCAGCGTCCGCCCCCGCTTCTCATAGACCGCTCGGAGCACCGTGACGGCCACGTCGCGCACGGCGATGGCACCGATCGCGGCCCAAGGGAGCCACGAGCCGACCGGCGCCGCGAGCCCCTGCCCGATGGGTTGGAGGAACGGGATCAGGAAAAAGGCGCCCAGCACCAGCACCTTGTCCGCGAGCGGGTCGAGAAACTGGCCGAGGCGCGAGCCGACGCCGTACTTGCGGGCGATCTGGCCGTCGAGCCAGTCGGTGATCGCGGCGATGATGAACAGCGCGGCCCCAGCGATCTGGCCCGTGACGGTCCCGGTCCACAAGAGGTACAGGCACACCGGCGCCGCAATCATGCGGCCGACGGTCAGGACGTTGGGGACGTGTTTCATCGGGCGGAGCCCGCTAGGCCGGGGGTACGCCAAGATACCCCGCGGGCGTGGCGGTTGAGGATCTAGCGAAGCGGCCTGCCATAACGGCAATCGGCGCGCGGTGGCACGGCCCTTGTCCCCCTCGCTTGACACGAATGCCCTGCCGTCCCGGCAGGGCTCGCGGATCCTGGCGACCGACACGGCGTAGCCAACGTCAATCCGCCACGCCCCTGCGGCACCCTCTACTCCAAGCATCCACACCCCCCAATGGGCAAGATTATCGGTATCGACCTCGGCACGACCAACTCCGTCGTCGCCGTGATGGAAGGCAACGAGCCTGTCGTCGTCCCCAACGCCGAAGGCGGCCGGACGACCCCGTCCGTCGTCGCGTTCAAGAAGGACGGCGAGCGCCTCGTCGGCGCGCCGGCCAAGCGCCAGGCCATCACCAACCCCCAGAACACCATCTTCTCGGCCAAGCGGTTCATGGGCCGCCAGCACTCCGAAGTCGCCGAGGAGATGAAGACGGTCCCCTACACAGTCGCGGCCGCCGACGGCGGCGTGGCCCGGATCCAGGTCGAGGTGGGCGGCGAGAACAAGCTGTACACGCCGCAGGAGATCTCGGCGATGGTGCTCGCGAAGCTCAAGCAGACCGCCGAGGACTATCTCGGCGAGCGCGTGACGGAGGCGGTCATCACCGTCCCGGCCTACTTCAACGACGCCCAGCGCAAGGCCACGCAGGAGGCGGGCCAGATCGCCGGCCTCGAGGTCAAGCGCATCCTGAACGAGCCCACCGCCGCCGCGCTCGCGTACGGCCTCGACAAAAAGTCCGAGGACGAGATCATCGCGGTCTACGACCTCGGTGGCGGCACCTACGACATCTCCATCCTGGAGCTCGGCGACGGCGTCTTCGAGGTCAAGAGCACGAACGGCGACACGCACCTCGGCGGCGACGACTTCGACCAGCGCCTGATCGACTGGATCGCCGACGAGTTCAAGCGCGAGGAGGGCATCGACCTCCGCACCGACCCGATGGCGCTCCAGCGCCTCAAGGAGGCCGCCGAGAAGGCCAAGATCGAGCTGTCCGCCGCCTCGCAGACGACCATCAACCTCCCGTTCATCACGGCGACGCAGGAGGGCCCCAAGCACCTCACGCTCGACCTCACGCGGAGCACCTTCGAAAAGCTCGTCGACGACCTGGTGCAGCGCACCATCCCGCCGATGCAGAAGGCGCTCAAGGACGCCGGGCTGACGAAGGAGCAGGTCGACGAGGTCATCTTGGTGGGCGGCTCGTCGCGCATCCCCAAGATCCAGGAGGTCGTCGAGCAGTTCTTCGGCAAGAAGCCGAACCGCTCGGTCAACCCCGACGAGGTCGTCGCGCTCGGCGCGGCGATCCAGGGCGGCGTCCTCTCGGGCGACGTCTCGGACGTGCTCCTGCTCGACGTGACGCCGCTGAACCTCGGCATCGAGACGTTGGGCGGCGTGATGACGCCGCTCATCCCGGCCAACACGACCATCCCGACGCGGAAGTCGGAGACGTTCTCGACCGCCAGCGACAACCAGCCGTCGGTCGAGATCCACGTGCTCCAGGGCGACCGCTCGATGGCCGTCGACAACAAGACGATCGGCCGGTTCCACCTCGACGGCATCCCCCCCGCCCCGCGCGGCCTGCCCCAGGTCGAGGTCACGTTCGACATCGACGCCGACGGCATCCTGTCGGTCTCGGCCAAGGACAAGGCGACCGGCAAGGAGCAGTCGATCCGCATCGAGGCCTCGTCCGGCCTCAGCGATCAGGAGATCGAGGACATGCGCCGGTCCGCTCGCGAGAACGCGGCGGAGGACGCCAAGCGCAAGGACTCGATCGACAAGCTCAACCAGGCCGACAGCCTGATCTTCTCGACCGAGAAGAACCTCGCGGACTACGGCGACAAGCTCCCGGCCGAAAAGCGCTCTCAGATCGAAGCCGGTTTGGAGCGCCTCAAGGAGGTCCACAAGGGCCAGGACCTGGAGCAGCTCGAGTCGGCGATGGAGCAGCTCAACACGGCCTGGTCCGGCGCGGCCGAGGACCTCTACCGCGCCCAGCAGGCCGAGGCCGAAGCCGGCGGCGCTGAGGCCGCGGCCGACGCTCAGGCCGGCGAGACCGCCGAGGCGACGGACGCCACGGAGGACGCCGACTTCGAAGTCGTCGACGAAGGCGACGCGACGACCTAGCGTCCGTCACCGGTTCGATCCGATGCCCCGGCCGCTCACGCGGCCGGGGCGTTTTTGTTGATGGGCCCTGTGGGCATCTGCGAGCACCGAGCCGACCTGGCCATCGCCGGCTCGGAATCCGGTGAGAAGAGGCCCGGGGCGGCCTCCTTCGCTCACCTGCCGTGCGTCGATTCCCTTTTTTCGCGCTCTCCATCCTGCTCTTCGCCTGCGGCGTCGACGGTGAGTCCGCTGCCCAGCCCACGGAGCCGAGCGGGACCTTTCCCACGGGCGGGCCGGTGACACCGGTGGCCGGCGAGCGCCAGCGGCTCTCCGTCGCACAGCTCCTCGCTTACCTCCCGGAGACCGCCGACCGCTTCGCCGCCCGGCGGCTCGACAGCAGCGCAGAGTCGGACGAGTTCGACGCGACTGGCGCCGTCTCCGGGGGCGTCACCGACTTGACAGCCACTTACGAGGACACGGAGCCGCGGTCCTCGCTCTCGCGCTTTGCCGTCAGTCTGCGCGACCCGATTGACGAACCGATGACGATGGGCTACGAGCGAGGCCAGATTGACGGGCGGAGCTATGCCGGAATGACGGCCGGGTACAACGGCGTCTCGTTCACCGACGGGACGGCTGGCGGGCTCGCCACGCAAGAGATGCGCGGCGCAAGTGTCGGTCCCATCCTCCGGATGCTCATCGCCGACCGATTCATCGTGACGGTCCAGCAGGCCGGTGGAGACAGCGAGATCGGGGACTTCGTCGAGTCGTCGTTCATCCCTGCCCTCGCCACCGCGCCAGCCTTTGCCGACGCTGGCGACCCGCCCATCCCCGAGTGGGCGGCGACCGGGATGGCCCTGAGCGAAGAACGTCAGGCCCCGGGCGACCGCGAGCGCGAGGCCGAAGGAGCCGAGGCGGCGGCGGCCGGCACGCTCCCCCCCCCCTGCGACGACCTCTTGTCGGCCGACGATGTGGTGTCCGTATTGGGCGCCCAGGTCCGCGTCGTTCCCAGTCCGTTTGCCACCGAGGACGGCAGCGCCTGCACCCGGAGCTATCTGGCCGTGGGCGTGGCCGGGTCCGTGATCCTGATCGTCTCCCACTTTACGCAAGCGCGGCAGGCCGAGGGCGCGCTCCGCGTTGCGAGCGACCACGACGACAAGGTGAGCCTGGAGCCGCTCGCGGGCGGCCTCGACGGCGTTCGCTACACGCACGACCTGACCCCAGACACCCACGTGTCGCACTTTGCGCAAGGCGTCGACTTTGTCGAACTGAAGGCGGCGCCCGGGCTCGACAACGCGCCAGGCGTCACGCCCGATCAGCTGGCCGACCTCACGGCGTGGGCCGACGGCTCCGGGAGTAGGCGCGGAGCGGTAGCTCGGCGGGGCTTCCGTAGGGCGTGCGGATGGAAGCGACCAACGTCGGCCCCGTGCCTACGTTGCTCCGCGTCCGCCCCTCCCCCATGTCCGACCCCGGTTCTCCCCCGCCTGCTCCCCCGACACCCACGGCCCCCGTGGCCGGACGCCGATCGCTGAGTGCTCCGTCCCCGCGCCGCTCGCTTGTGTGGAAGGTGGTCGCTATCGTCGCAATCGTGCTCCTGCTGATGGTCCCACTGTCGCTCCTCGGCGGACTCATCAACGAGCGCGAGTCGCTGCGCGAGCAGGCACGACTGGAGGTGTCTGCCCAGTGGGGCCAGGACCAGACGTTGGGCGGGCCCGTGCTGACGATCCCGTACACGGCGACCGAGCCGGCCCCGAACGGCGGCCAACAGCGGGTGACGCGCTACGCGCACCTCTTTCCCGACGCGCTCGACGTCGAGGGTCGGATGGAGCCCCAGGTCCGCACGCGCGGCATCTTCCGGGTCGTGCTCTACGAGGCGCAGCTGGCCGTCCGCGGGCGCTTCCCGTCGGTCGACTCCGCCGCGTTTGGCATCCCGCAGAGCGCCTTGCGCCTCGACGAGGCGTTCGTGCAGATCGGCATCTCGGACCTGGTTGGGGTACGCGAGCCGATTCGCCTGAGTTGGGACGGTGCCACCCGGGAGGCCGACCCGGGGATCGTCACGAACGACGTGTTCTCGGCCGGCGTCACCGTGCCTGTGCGCGTCGACGGCGACGGTGCGGCCTTCTCGTTCTCCTTGAGCCTCAATGGCAGCGGCAGCCTGGGCGTGCTGCCCGTCGGGCGCGAGACGACCCTGCGACTGAGGTCGCCCTGGGACACGCCCCGCTTTGCGGGCGCCTTCCTACCCGAGGAGCGCGCGGTCGCCGACAGCGGGTTCGTCGCCCAGTGGCGCGTGCTGCACCTCAACCGCAACTACCCGCAGGCGTTCACCGGCGGCTTCGGGCGACCCACAGGCCTACCGCTCCGCCGCGCCAGCGTCGACTATTACGAGATCGAGGCCGCGCGCGTCGGCGGCGCGTCGGCGTTCGGCGTTGAGCTGTTGCTGCCCGTTGACGAGTACCAGAAGACAACCCGCGCGGCCAAGTACGGGGTGCTGTTCGTCTTCTTGACCTTCCTGACCTTCTTCTTCGTCGAGGTCCTGGGGGGCCGACGGATCCACCCGATTCAGTACCTGTTGGTCGGCTTCGCGGTCACGCTGTTCTACCTGCTGCTGCTCGCATTCGCCGAGTACCTGCCCTTTAACGGGGCGTACGGCGTCGCGGCGGCCGCCATTCTGTCGCTGGTGACGCTCTACGCCCGCGCCGTCTTCGGCGGCTGGCGGCTGGCGGCGCTGGTCGGCGGCCTGCTGACGCTGTTCTACGGCTACTTCTTCGTGCTCCTCCAGTTGGAGGCCTACGCTCTGCTCGCGGGGAGCCTGGGCTTGCTCGTCACGCTCGCCGTGGTGATGTACCTCTCGCGCCAGGTGGACTGGTACGGCGACCCCTTCGGCGGCATCGGCGGCTCCGCCCCTGAGACACCTCCAGCGCGTCCCGCTGCTTCCTCGCCCAATGCTGACTGACGTCCCCCTCGCCCGCCTGCTCGTCACCTGCCCGGACCAGCCCGGCATCGTGGCCGCCGTCAGCGGCTTCCTGCGCAACCACGGCGCCAACATTACGGCGCTCGACCAGCACTCGACCGACCCCGTCGGCGGGACGTTTTTCCTGAGGGCCGAGTTCACGACGCCCGACCTCGACCTCGCGGCGGAGGCACTGGAGGCCGCCTTCCAGCGCGTCGTCGCCGAGCCGTTCTCAATGGACTGGCGCATCGCGTACGCGGCGCGGCGGACGCAACTGGCGATCATGGTGTCGAAGGTGGACCACGCGCTGTTGGAGTTGCTCTGGCAGTGGCGCCGGGGCGACCTGGACGCCGACATCCCCCTAGTGGTGAGCAACCACGATGCCCTCCGCGCAGAGGTCGAGCGGTTCGGGGTCCCGTTCCACCATGTCCCGGTGACGAAGGAGACCAAGTCCGAGGCCGAGGCGGCCACGCTGGCGCTGTTCGAGGCGGCCGGGGTGGACCTCGTGGTGCTGGCCCGCTACATGCAGATCCTGTCGTTCGACTTCGTCCACCGCTACGCCGGGCGCATCCTCAACATCCACCACTCGTTCCTGCCCGCGTTCATCGGCGCCGATCCGTACCGGCAAGCGTTCGAGCGGGGCGTCAAGGTGATCGGCGCGACGGCGCACTACGTGACGGCGGACCTCGACGAGGGCCCGATCATCGAGCAGGGCGTGGCGCGCGTGTCGCACCGGCAGTCGGTGGCCGAGCTACGGCGTCAGGGGCAGTCGCTCGAACGGGACGTGCTGGCGCGGGCCGTCCGCTGGCACCTCGAAGCCCGGGTACTGATCCACGGCAACAAAACGGTCGTCTTCGCCTGACGCGCCCGACACCTAGCTCGGGTCGGAGGACGGCTCGGCGGGCACCGCCTCCAGCGCCGCCGCCTCGATCGGATCGAGGCCCGACTCGGGCGTGTCATCGGGCGCGTCGTCGACCGGGCCGAACTCTTCGGTAAAGATCTCCCAGACGGTCAGGAACAGCCCGGCGACGACCGGGCCGATCACGAGGCCCGAGAACCCGAACGTCGCCAGTCCGCCCAGGGTCGACAGCAGGATCATGTAGTCCGGCATCCCCGCGTCGCGGCCGACCAGGATCGGGCGGAGCGCGTTGTCGACCGTCCCCATGATCCCCGCGCCGACGCCGGCCAGGATGAGGGCTTTGACCCAGGCCCCGGTGGCCACTAGGTACACGGCCGCCGGGATCCAGACGAGCGCCCCGCCGATCGCGGGGAGCAGCGAGAACACCCCCATCAGCACGCCCCAGAGCACCGGCGACCCGAGCCCGAGGATCGCGAACGTGACGCCGCCAATCGTGCCTTGCACCGCCGCGATGACGAACGTCCCCTTGACGGTCGCCCGAGTGACTGCGGTGAACTTGGAGAACAGCCGGCGCTCGCGGGGGTCGCCCAGCGGGAGAGCTCGGATCAGGGCCGCCTCCAACTTGGCGCTGTCTCGGACGAAGAAGAACAGGACGTACAGCGTGACCGCCAGCAGCAGCGTGAACGTCAGCGCCTGCTGGCCGACGGACAGCAACCGGGACGCGACCTCCTGGCTCAGCGCCACGGCAGAGGTCGCCACTCGGTCGCGGACCTCGTCGAAGTCGATGCCGAGTTCCTCCGCACGATCGCTGAGGCGGGGGAGCATCCGCTCGGCGGCCGCCACCGGCTCCGTCAGGTCGATCTCGCCACTGGAAACCCGCTCCACGACCCCGATAGCTTCCTGTGTCACCAGGGCCCCGAGCACGAGGAGCGGGGCCACCACAGCGATCATCACCGTGAGCAGCGTCAAAAGAGCGGCGATCGTGGATCGGCCACGCAGTCGGCGTTCGTACCACCGGAAGAGGGGCGCGAAGAGCACCGCCAGCACCACGGCCCAGAAGACGGGAAGCAGGAACCCGCCGATCGTCCAGGCGAACGCGAGTGTGACCAGGACGACGAGCGAGAGGAAGGCCCGGTTTTCGAGCGAGCTGAGGTTCATCTGAGGCAGGGGGGATCGTGGAATATCGGCGTGTCGGACGGTCGGTTTCACCCTTTGCTTCACCCAAATTGCACTGCCCCCTTGACTGGGCAGCTTCTGGTCCCTATAGTTCGAGCATCGAGTGAGGTCGAGCCTGGCGATCTGTCCGGGGGGACGACAACCGGCCCGACCCACCCGCTCCAACCCCGACCGGCGCCCGCCGGTCGGGGTTTCTGTTTAAACAGACCCCAGAGCGGACTGCCTGGAGGCGCTGCGGGACAGCAACTTGACAGCCCCGCCTCCAAGAAGGATTGTCTGGGGGCAGGCTGTGGACGGTCTGCACCCAGACACGCGGTCGGCGCCATCGCGGCGGCTCTATATTCGACGTGTCCCCCCGGCCATCGGCCGGCGCCCCGTCACTCCCCGTTAGCGCCCCTCGCCATGGGCAAGGTCATCGCGGTCGCGAATCAGAAGGGCGGCGTCGGTAAAACCACGACGGCCGTCAACCTCGCTGCGTCGCTCGCAGCCTCGGAGCACCCGACGCTGCTGATCGACACAGATCCGCAGGCGAACGGGACGTCGTCGCTCGGGATCGAGCCGCGGACGGTCGCCTCGTCTGTCTACGACGTGCTCACCGGTAGCGCCTCCGTCGACGACGTGGCGCTCCACACGGAGATGCCGTTCCTCGACGTGGTGCCCAGCCACATCAACCTCGTCGGGGCGGAGATCGAGATGATCGACCTCTTCGAGCGCGAGCGCGTGCTGAAGAAGGCGCTGGAGGGGCTGCGGCGGAAGTACCACTTCGTCGTCATCGACTGCCCCCCGAGCCTGGGACTGCTGACGCTGAACGCGCTGACCGCCGCCGACTCGGTCCTCATCCCGGTCCAGACGGAGTACTTCGCGCTCGAAGGCCTGGGCCAACTCCTCAACACGATCAAGATCGTCCGCCAGCACCTCAACCCCGACTTGGAGATCGAGGGGGTGCTACTGACCATGTTCGACGGGCGTCTCCGTCTGAGCAACCAAGTTGCGGCCGAAGTCCGCCGCTACTTCGGCGACCGCGTATTCGAGGCGGTCGTCGCCCGCAACGTCCGGATCTCCGAGGCGCCCAGTTTCGGCAAGCCGGTCCTGCTCTACGACGGGATTTCTTCCGGCGCAAAAAACTACCTCAGCGTAGCCGCCGAGGTGGTTCGCAACAACCAGCGCTTTCTCCAGCTCCCGCCGGAGACCGCCGACGGCACCCCCCTCGACGACGCTCCGGACCTGCGCGTGCCGCCGCCCGCCCCGCGCGTGGCCGCCCCTCCTCCGCCCAAGCCGGCCGCGCGCACGCGCACGATCGCCCCGCCCCGCCCGACGCCCACCGGCGACGGCGGCCCCGACCGCGTCGTCCTCGCCTCGAAAGCGACGCCGCCCTCCTCCGACGACGCCTAGCCCTGCCCCCCATGGCCAAGAAAGCCGCCCTCGGCAAGGGCCTCAGCGCCCTCCTCCCCTCCCAGCCCGACCCGAGCCCCGGCGACGAAACGGGCTCGCGGACGCGCCTGTACAATTTCGAGGAACGCCGCCGACTCGCTGGCCGCGTCGCCGAGCTCGATATCGAGGCGATCAGCCCTAACCCCTACCAGCCGCGCAAGGACTTCGACGAGAAGGCTCTGGACGAGTTGGCGGCCTCCGTGTCCCAGCTCGGCATCATCCAGCCACTGACGGTCCGCTCGCTCGGCGACGGCCGCTACGAGTTGATCTCCGGCGAGCGACGCTTGCGCGCCAGCCGCCGGGCGGGTCTCAAGCGCATCCCCGCCTACGTCCGCGAGGCGGACACGGAGGAGATGCTGGAGATGGCCATCGTCGAGAACGTCCAGCGCGAGGACCTCAACCCGGTCGAGGTGGCCCTGGGCTACCAGCGGCTGATGGAAGAGGTCGGGCTGACACAAGAGCTCGTGGCTGAGAAGGTGGGCAAGAGCCGACCGACGGTCGCGAATGCGCTCCGACTGCTGCGGTTGCCGCCGCGTGTGCAGGCCTCCCTCCGTGAGGGCACCCTGTCCTCTGGCCACGCCCGCGCGCTCGTCGGCGTCGAGGACGACGCCGCCCTCCTCGACCTCCACCGGGCCACCATCGACCACGGGCTCTCCGTCCGCGAGGTGGAGCGCCGGGCGAAGGCGCTCCGCGAGCCGGCCACCCCGCCCCCCTCGCCCCCCGCAGATTCACCCGCGGCCCCGGCCCTGCCGCCGCGCGACCGGCTCCAGATCGAGGCCTTCGAGGCCCGGCTTCGCGAGCACGTTTCCAGCCGCGTCCAAATCAAGCACCGCGCGAGCGACGGCGGCGGCGTGGTCGAGGTCGCCTACTACTCGGTCGATGACCTGGAGCGCGTCGTGGCTCGACTGACGGGCGAGTAAGCCGTGGGCCGCATCGCGTGGGCGGTTCTCGCGCTGGCGACGGCCGCCCCACTCGCCGCTCAGCCCGTCGACACGCTGGCGACCCGGCTTGACGTGCCGGTGATCGCGGACACGAGTGCGAGCCCGACCCCTCGGGGCGCCGTGCTCCGAGCCCTCGCGCTCCCCGGGCTCGGGCAGGTCTACGTCGGCCAGCGGGCGAAGGCCCCGTTCGCGTTCGCGTTCGTCGCTGGGGCCGCCGTGTACTTCGTCAACCGCCAGCGCCAGTACCTCCGCTACCGTCGCGCGTCCGTCGTCGCGGGCTGCTTGGTGGACGACGGATCTGCGGACGAGGACGCCGACCGGATCGCGCTGTGCGCCATGGCCGACGCCGAGTACCTCGACGAGTACGACGCCATCAACGAGGGGCTCGCCACGCCCGCCTCGTTCGCGGTCATCCGCTCTGTCCGGGAGGACGCACGCGGCCAGCGCGATGTGGGGGCGCTGGTGGTGTTGGCGGCGTACGCGCTGCAAACGCTGGACGCCTATGTCGCCGCTGAGCTGTCGGACTTCGACGTGAGCGAGGACCTGAGCCTGAGCGTCCGCCCCACGACGGGCCATCTAGCGCTCCGACTGCGCCTCTGATTAACCGGGGATCGGTCAGGCCGATACCGGAGGTCCCACCTCCGCGCTCCGCCGATGCTTCGTTTCGCTTTCGCCCTCATCGTTGCCTTGGCGGCTCCTCCGGGGCTCGCACAGATCGTCCCTATCGAGCAAGCCTCCGAAGCGCCCGCGGCCGACACGGATTCGACCACCGTTTCGGCGTTCGCCCAGCAAGCGCTCCGGCAGGCTGCGAGCGGAGCCGCACAGCGCGCTCGGCCGTCTCCGATGCTCGGCATGGCGCTGCGCGCGGCCACACAGCCGACCGTAGCGGTCTTGTCCGACATCGACGTCGTCGTAACGCTCCCGCCCGGGTGGAGCGGCCCTCAGCACGCGTCGACAGAACACCTCCCCCGGTATGCCCTTTTCACGCTAGAGAACGATGCGCCCCGTCACCCACTGGCGGGCGCTGTCGTTCGGGTCGAGCGCGTCGTCGGGTTCGAGGGCATCGAGCGCGAGCGGTGGCTGCGCGGGCTGACGCCGTACCGGTACCACGGCGCGGGCCCGATCGGGGTTATCGCGGTGCCCGGGCACCCCTTCGCTGTCGAAGTCGCGGGCGGCGGCGCCCGCGGCGCCGTCGTGTTCGTGCGGCACCACACGGCGTTGTGGGCGGTCGGCGTCGAGGCCCCCGACGCGTTGTGGGCCCGCCAGCGCGACGCTCTGCTGGCGTTGATCCGCGGCGTGCGTCTTCCCTAGCTAGTTCGAGCAGATCGAGCGGAGCACCCGGCGCCGCTCGTCGAGCGTGTCGCGCCAGCGGCCCTCCCCCACCTCGTCGTCGCCGAGGTAGTAGTCCCAGTGCTCGACGGTGTCCTCGCTCAGGAGCACGGGCGTCGACATGTGAGCGGTCCGCTTCAAGAGCGGCTGGAGGCCCATCTGGTGGACGAAGGTGATTTTGCAGTCGCCTTCTTCCACGCGCCGCACCGTCAGCCAGTTGTCGCCGCAGACGTGGCAGGTAAAGAAGCGGGCTTCCTGCTCGTCGGTGAGCAGGCCCAGGTCGTCGGACTCGTCAGCGTCGAGCTCCATCGGGAGCATCGAGTACGAGCGGCAGGCCTTGCACTGGAGTCGGTCCATCATGTTCACAGGAGGTTTCCCAGGGTAACGCATTCGGCGGGATCGCCGCACGTCGGAGGGCCGTCTTCACCCCGCCTTTCTCCCCTCTCCGTGGCTCGTCCGACGCGCGTTCAACCCTACCTCGCCGAACTCCTGGCGGCCCCGCCCACCTCGCCCTTTCCGGCGATCGACCGGCGGCTCACCGTGGCCTCGTACAACGTCCATCGCTGGGCGGGCGTCCGGGGCGGCAAGCAGTACGAGCCCGACCGGGCACACGCGGTGATCGAGGAACTGGGTGCGGACGTGCTGGCACTGCAGGAAGCGCTGCGTCCTACCAAGGGGTCGGACCCGCTCCGTGAGGTCGCCGAGGACCTGGGCTACCACCTCGCTTTCGTCGTTACGCGGCTCCACAAGCGGGGGGAGCTGGGCAACGCCGTGCTCTCGCGGTGGCCACTGTCAGGCGCGCTCGCGATCGACCTGTCGTTCGGGCGCCTCGAAAAGCGGGCCGCGCTGGCGGTCCGGGTAGGCTCCGGAGAGCGGTCTCTGCAGATCGCCGCGACGCACCTCGCGCTCGTGGACCGGACGCGAGCGCACCAAGTCAAGGCGCTCCTAGACCACCCCCAGCTCGCGAGCGGGCCAGTCGTGCTGGTAGGCGATATGAACGCGTGGCGGCCCACCAAGGCCTCTCGCGCACTCGACGACCACTTCAAGACGCGGCACCACAACGCCAACTGGCCGGCCTCGTACCCGACCGTCCGGCCTGTACTGGCGCTGGACCGGCTCTACGCGCGCGGCGTCGAGGTCGTGCGCCTTGGCGCGCACGTGTCCGAGGCGGCCCGTCGCGGGTCGGACCACCTGCCGATCGTCGCTGAGCTGCGGTTGCCGTAGCGGGGCCGAGGCCCCACTCAGCCCTCCTCGTGCTCCGGCACGACGAAACGTTCGGCGTGCTCGCAGACCTCGCGCTGGCGGTCCTCGTGGAACGTCAGCGTCTCTTCGCGGAAGGACACCTCGAAGGCGCCCGTAACGGGAACGGCACGGTGACGCAGGTACGTCAGCCGGTCGCCGGGGAGGACGAGCACGCCGCCGTCGTCGCGGAACGACTGGCGGGCGATGTAGCGCGTACCGGCGACGAGGTCGGTGATCCGCATTCGACTCAGGGGTCGAGCGGCATCCGGCCCGACCCGATCTCGGAGCCCAAGATTTCGTCGGGGATGCCGAAGGCGTCGACCAACTCCACGGCGACCGGACGGAGCCGGCCCAGTAGGGCGTTGACGCGCGTACGGATGGCCTTCGAGACCGGCGCGTCGATCAGGTTCTGCTCCAAGAACCAGCCGCGGTCACGCTCGATGTGCTCCAGTGCGTAGAGCGCGCAGAGCAGGTCCATCCGTGTCCGGAGCGCGGGGTCCTCGATGGTCTCGATGGCGTCGTGGAAGGCCTCCAGCACCAGCCGCTCCGCGTTGGCGGTCGCGAGTGTCAGGAGGTGATCCTGCACGTCGACGAAGGCGTCGAACGAATCGCAGCCCTTGTCGATGCGGCGCTTGAGGCGGGCGGCCACCTGAACGAGCAGTTCGCGCTCGCGACGTTCGAACAGGTCGCGGTGCCATTCCGGGTCCAGTAGGTGGTCGCGGTCCGTGTTGCGTCGCACCAACGGGTTGATCTCGCCGAGCTTGACCGACGCCTTCTCGCGCACGAAGCGGAGCAGGCCCCAGGCGTTGAGGTCGGAAAACTCCTGGCGGTAGCCCGCCAGCAAGCCCTTGGCCACCTGAAGCTGCAAGACCGTGTTGTCGCCCTCGAAGGTCGTGAAGATGTCGGAGTCGGCCTTGCGGTGGGCGATGCGGGCGGACCACCGGAAGCCCTCGCCCCCCGTCGCCTCGCGAGCCTCCTGCAAGGTCCGGGTGGCGTGCCACGAGGCCATCGCCTTGAGCGCGGCCGCGCGCCCCTCAATCTCGCGCGTGTCGCCGCCGGGGCTCAGGTCCGCGAAGTCTTGCGCGAGCTTCGAGAGCGCGAACGACAGGCCGTAGCTGGTGGCCACAAGGGGGAGCAGACGCCGTTGATGGCTGAGGTAGTCCAGGATGACCACCTCGTCGCCGCCGGCCGGACCGAACTGACGGCGCCGGGCGCCGTAGCGGACCGCGACCATGAGCCCGGCCTTGGCGGCCGAGTTGGCCCCGGAGCCGACCGCGATGCGCCCGCCGACGAGGGTCCCAAGCATCACGAAGAACCGCTTGCCGGCGCTCGGGATGGGACTCTCGTACGTCCCGTCTTTCGTGACCTGAGCGTACTTGCTGAGCAGCGCCGTCCGGGGAACGCGCGCGCCATCAAACCAGAGCTGACCGTTGTCCACGCCGTTGAGGCCCATCTTGTGGCCACTATCGCCAATGCGAACCCCCGGGGCCGGGTCGCCGTCCTCGGTACGGATGGGGACGACGAAGGCGTGGACGCCGTACTCTTCGCCGTCGATGCAGAGCTGAGCGAAGACGGTCGCCAGCCGGCCGTGCGCGGCGGCGTTCCCGATCCACTCTTTGTGGTCGCGGTCCGTCGGCGTCTGGATGACCCACTCGTCGGTCTCTCGGTCGAACGTCGCCATCGTCTCGAGCTCGCGGACGTTCGAGCCGTGGCCGCGCTCCGACATGGCGAAGGCGCCGGGCATCGCCAGCGTGCCGATCTGGGGGAGCAGTTCGCGGCGCTGCTCGTCGCTGCCGAGCGCGTTGATGCTCCCGCCCCACAGGCCAAACTGGACGCCGAACTTGACGACGAGGCTGAGGTCGTGGGTGGCGATGATCTCGAACGCCGCGATAAACGCCGCAATGTCACCGCGCCCGCCGGCCCACGCGGGGTACGCGAGCGCGCCGATGCCCTGGTCCGCGAGCAACTGCGTCCAGCCCAGCACGACCTCACGGTACGCCTCCTTCGAGATCCCCGGCTCCGGGTACGCGAAGGCCGGGTCGCTCAGCAGGCGCCGGACACGGTTTTTGGTCTCCGCATGTGGGCCGTCGAGCAATGCCTTGAGGGGCGCGACGTCGAAGGCCGGCGGGCCCGCGCGGTGATCGACCGACGGCGGGCGCACCTCGACGAGGTCTCGGACGACCTCTTCTCCGACCACACCCAGAAGGTCCTCAATCTCGCGGAGCGCCAGCCGCGCCTCGGGCGGCAGCCCCGCCCCGTCGCCGCTGCCGGACAGGACGGCGAGATCGGCGCCGAGATCGGCGAGCGACTTGTGCCCCAGGTCGGGGATGTGCGCGGCGGCCTGGCGGATGGTGCGGACCCAACCGAAGTAGGTCGTCGCGTCGGGCGGGTTGGCGGGGTCGAGCCACTCGGCGACCGTCGCGCGGTCGGCGTCCGTCATCCAGTCCTGCTCCGCGAGCCGCTCTCTCGCGGCGGCCACCTCGGCGGGCGTCAGGAGGCCATCGGCCCAGGCGACGTAGAGGAGAGGAAGCACCGACGCGACGCCCCGGGACAGCGTGGCGACCGAGTGGTCGGGAGAAGCGGGCGAGCGGGCCATCAGGCTGGGGGCGGCGAGGGAAGAGATCAACCCGCGAACCCTGGGCGAGGTGCCCCACGCCTCAAACTTTCACTCATCACTGAAAGTGAATTCGACGGGGTCACCACCGTGGCGCGCCGTCGGCCGTCGTCGCCAGCAGGGAGAAGTACTTGCGGCCGCGCGGCGTCGGCTGGTACGTGAACCGCTTGCGCAGCAACATCTGGTTGGTGCTCCCATCGGTCAGCCAGATGCCCAGCGACACCCCCTCCAGCGTAGGTCGGTCGACTGGGGCCGAGGCGACCCCGACGCCGATCGGGACGCCCTCTTGGGAGAAGGTCACACGCCAGCCGGGGACGGCGGCGGTGTCGGCAGCGGCAGCCTCGGGGCCGAGCCAGGGGTAGCGCGCGAGCAGATCGAGCGGGCGCCCGCCGGGGAGGTCGACGACGTAGCCCTCGTCCAGGCTGCGGACGAACTCTGGGAAGGTGAGGGTGGGGTCCTCCTCCAAGGCCAGAAAAAGCTCGGCGGGCGGGATACCAGCGAGGTTGGTCCCGAAAAACAGGCCGTGGAGATCGTTCGTGCCGTAGTACTCCTCGAACCAGAGGTCTTCGTGTTCGTTGAGCATCAGCGCGATCTCGAGGTGGACGTGGGCTCGCGAGCGCCCCAGGCCTCGCCCGGTGTACCCCATCTTGCCGAGGGTGCCGCCCCGTGCGACCGGCTCGCCCTCAGCGACGGCGACATCCGCGAGGTGGGCGTACAAGCTGTAGACCGGCGAGTCGCTCCAGTCATGCTCCACGACGACGTACTTGCCGTAGCTCGACGCCCCGGCGCTGTCGTTGACGTACGCCACGCGGCCCGCGTCGATGGCGACCACGGAGTCGACGGGCTCGCCGTCGGCGTCGCGGCCGGTCGGGGCGATATCGATGCCCTCGTGGACGCGGCGGAAGGTGCGCATGCCGAAGATGGTCGGCACGGGGTCGCGCACAAAGCCGTACTGCCCTCCCTCCCACTTTTCAGGGCGCAAGCTGTCGACGGTCGCGTTGAGGCCTTGGTAGAACCGCTCGGGGGCGTCGGACAGGAGCGCGCGGTTGGCGGTCGGCAGGACAAGACTGAGACCGGCTTCGGGCTCGCGGGCTCGCGGCCTGCGGTCGGCGATCTCGGCTGGGGCGACGGCGGCGGGCGGGGCGGGACGGTCTGCGCAAGCGGTGACGATCAGCGCGAGCGCGGCGAGGAGAAGGCGGCGGGACATGGCGTTCGAGAAAGGACCGTTGAACGGCAGGCCGGACCGCGCCCGTTCCGCCACAACGGCGCGAGCGGGCGAACTCAGGCGTGCCCCGAGCGTCCCCCCGACATCTTTCCAACACGCTGTTGTCCCGAGTCCTCGCCGTCGCCCTGCTCTCGCTTGCCGTCGCCCTCTTGTCGCTGCTGGTCGCGATGTTCGCCTTTTTCGGGCCCACCTTCCCGACCGCCGAGACGTACGCCGCCGAACGCGCCGAGCGCTCGCGCAACGACGAGGCGACGCTTCTCGACCACATGGTGCTCATGCAGCGCTACGTCGAAAAGGCCGCGCTGGCGTCGGACGCGGGCAACTGGGAGCTGACCTCGTTTTACGCCGACAAGATCTCCGAGCGCGCCGCCCGCGTCATCGACGGCGGCTACATCGTGGACGGGATCGACGTGAGCGCGATCGCCGCCGAGGTGGCCGACCCGCGAGCAGACGCCCTGGTGGAGGCCGCCAGCACTGGCGACGTGGCGCAGTTCGACGCCGCGTACGAGCAGATGGTCGTCGGCTGTAACACATGCCACGGCCGCTCGGGCTACCCGCTTATCCGCATCCGCCGGCCGGACGCGGACATGTACCCGTCGCAGGCTTTTGAAGAGACTAGAGGACAAGAGGAGTAGAAGAGAAGTGGGCCCAGAGCGCTGAGCTCTCCGGGTACCCACCCTTCTGTCCTCCTTTCCGCTACCGGCGCAGCGTGCCCTCGCGGATCTCCGTCACCAGCCCGTCCAGGCCATAGACGTTACGGAGGGCCTCGACGACGAGCCGGGTGTCGACCATCACGTTGCGGCCGCGCTCGGGCGCATAGATGTAGTCGCGGACGAGCCCCTCGATGGTGCGGTCAAAGTTGAGGCCGACGAGTTCTCCGTCGCGGTTGACGGTCGGCGAGCCCGAGTTGCCGCCAATCGTGTCGGAGGTGGACGTAAAGTTGACCGGCGTCGACAGGTCGAGGTCGTCCTCGGCGTCGAGCCAGCGCTGGGGCAGGTCCCACTCGCAGGGGTCGCTGGCGCCCGACGAGCAGAAGCTGTGGTAGCGGTCGTAGAGGCCGTACATCGTCGTCATCGGCGGAGCGAGTGTGCCGTTGTAGGGGTAGCCGCGCACGATGCCGTCGGTAAAGCGGAGCGAGAAGGTGGCGTCCGGCGGGACCGTGTTGCCGAACGTCGCGAACCGCGCACGGCCCAGGCGCCGCGCCACGTCGCGCTCGCGCGCGCTCAGCCCGGCGCTGGCGGACTGGAACGCCTCGATCTCGGGGAGCAAGCCACGGACGAGCGCGACGGCCGGGTCGTACTCGGCCTCCATCGGGTCGGGCGCGTCGGTCGCCGCCAGCGACTCCGCCAGCAGGCGGTCGGCCGCGGCCTGCGCAGACGGGCCGTCGATGGCCTCGGGCAAGGCGAGGCCCTGGTCGCCATAGTAGGCGCGGAGCGCGTCGACCTCGGCGGTGAGGTAGGCGCGCTCCAGGACAGCGGGCGGGGTCTCTACGGCAGCGGCGGCCTCGGCGTCACCGGTCGCGAGCGCACGGGCGCGCTTCATGAGCGCCGAGCCGTAGCCGCGGTTGAAGAGCGTCGGGAAGGCGCGGTAGGCGGCGGCGTACTCGCGCTTCTCCGCCTGGATGGCAGCCTGCTCGTCGATGAGCGCGGCGGCGGTCGGGCTAGCGGCGCGGAAGTCGCGCTCGGCGGCGGCGCGGCGGGCGATGATGTAGTCGTCGTTGAGGCCGGCCAAGCGCCCGCCATACGCCTTGCGGGCGTTCGACAAGCCGAAGATGCGACCCCGTAGCTGGTCCGGGTTCTCATCCTCGCCGGTCGCAAGGTAGGCGCGCAGGGCGGCCTCACGCGTGCGGATAAAGCGGTCCGTCCCCGTGAGCCCGGCGTCGCGGAGAAACTCCAGCTCGGCGACCGTCAGCCCGCGAGAGGTGCTGCCCGGGTTGCCAATCACAAAAACCAGGCTCCCCTGCTCGACGCCCTGGGCGGACAGCGGGAAGTACTCGGGCGTCGCCAGCGGCTGGCCGTCGTCGCCGTAGATGCGGAAAAAGGCGAAGTCGGCGGCGTAGCGGGGATACGTAAAGTTGTCCGGGTCGCCGCCGAAAAAGCCGAGCGCGCGCTCGGGCGCCATCACGAGCCGCACGTCGCGGTAGCGGCGGAAGGTGTAGGCGGAGTACCGGCCGCCGTTGTACAAGGCGACGATCTGGACCACGTAGTCGTCGGTGTCGGCGTCGGGCGCCGTGATGCCGCGCGCCGCCAGCAGGCGGGCGGTGACGGCGGCCTCGGCGGCCTCAAACGCGGCCTCCCGCTCGGCGTCGGTCTCAGCGGCGTCGACCGGCGCGGACATGGTGTCGGTCACGTCGTCGATGGCGACGAGCTGGTCCATGTACAAGTCCTCGACGCGGCGCTCCTGATCGAGCGATGTGGTCGTGAACCCGCCGTCGAGCAGGCCCTCGCCGCCGCGGTCGCTGGCGATCACCCAGCTCTGGGCGCAGTGGTGGTTGGTGAGCACGAGCCCATTCGGGGAGACGAAAGAGGCCGAGCAGCCGGGCATCCGCAGCGACGCCAGCCGGGCGCGGCGGTACCACGCCTCGTCGGGCGCGAAGCCATACGTTTCCTGGAGGTATTCCGTCGGCGGGTTCTCGAAGAGCCACATCTTGCCGCCGTCGAGCGGCTGGGCGCGGACGGTGTCGGGGGCGACGCCCTGAGCGACGGCGGGTGCGGCGAGCGCGAGAACGGCGAGGAGACAAACGAGCGGGCGCATGGGGCAGCGGCGGGTGGTGTCGAAAAGGTAGCACGGCGCGTGGACGGCCTCGCGCCGCTGCACGGCCGCCTCACTGAAAGCCGGGCTACACCGTTCTAGCTCTCACCGCCCCAGAACCGTCAACCTGAGCTTGCGAAGGATCTCCGCGCGACCGCCCACGCGTTGCCGGACTGATCCGGATGGCTTGAAGGCTGAAGACAAGTCTGTCCTCGCGTAGCAGGCAGCGGCCCTGCTCACCGGAGCGGGGACGGGACGTGCTCGCGCGAGGCGCACCGGTCCACACGCTGCCCGAAGAGCTTGCGCAGGGCGACGGTGGCGTCCCTTTATTAGGCTCGTCTCCCCTCCTCTCCCATGCCCCATCCCGCCAACGACGCCCTCCGCATCTCCTCTGCTGGCCTGGCGCTCATCGAGCGCTTCGAGGGGTTCGAGCCCGACTGGTACCTCGACCCCGTCGGCGTCCGCACCATTGCCTACGGGTGGACGGGCGCGTTGCCCGCCGGGCTGTCGCCGCCGCTGACGCAGGCGCAGGGCCGCCAGCTCCTGCGCGACACCGTGGGCGCCTACGAAAGTGCCGTGCGCCGGAGCGTGGCCGTGCCGCTGGCGCAGGCGCAGTTCGACGCGCTCGTCAGCTTCACCTACAACCTGGGCGCGTCGAATCTCGCGTCGTCGACGCTGCTTCGGCTGCTCAACGAGGGCGACGCCCGCGCGGCGGCCGAGCAGTTCGACCGCTGGGTGCTCGCGGGCGGGCGGGCGCTGCCCGGGCTGGTGCGCCGGCGGGCGGCCGAGCGGGCGCTGTTCACCTCCGGGACCGGGCCGAGCGACCGGATCCCGGTGAGGCCGCCTCACGTGCTCGACAACCCACCGCCAGTGCCGGACGTGCGAGTCTCAGCCCCACCGCCACCGCCGCCTTCACAGCCGCCGCCTGCGCCCCCGGCGCCCGACGTACCCCGGCGCCCCGACCGGTCCGGCTGGTAGCTCGAAACAACAGCGGCCCCGACTCGCTGGGAATCGGGGCCGCGCGGCGGAGAGGGTGGGATTCGAACCCACGGTACCCGTAAGGGCACAACAGTTTTCGAGACTGCCCCATTCGACCACTCTGGCACCTCTCCGAAGGGGACTGCAAAACTACGCGCGGCGTGCCCTGGCGCCCGGGCCGTCCGGTGAAGAGTCCCGGAACGCGGGCGTCACCCGCCCTCGATGAGCAGGAACGCCGTCGCGAGCGCGCCGAGGTAGACGAGCGCCACCAGCGCCGCCGCCGCCACTCGGGCCACGAGCCCCTTCCGGACCGTCGATCGATACGCGACGTACGCCACCGCGCCCAACACGACCTCGGGGAGCACGACGTACGCGGCGACGGGCCCCACCGTCGCCACGCCGACGGCCCGCCAGATCGGGACCGCCCACAGCGTGGCCTCTGCGGCCACGAGCACGACGCCGGCCAGGACGGCGGCCCACCCGACTCCCCACCCCAGCATCCCACGCGCCAGACGGTCGGCGGCGTACAGCGGCGGCCACAGGGCGACCGTCCACATCCCGGCCATCGCCAGCGGGAGCTCCCAGACGCGCGGGCCGCCAGTGTCGGGGAAGTCGAGGACGCCGAGGACGACGGCGAGGAAGGCGTCGGGGACAACCAAGAAGGCGCCCAACGGGACCAGGAACGCCCACAGGCGCACCCAGTCGGTGTGCCCCCGCCAGTGCCCGACGACGGGCAGGGCCACGTTGTACAGGACGACCAGCGCCAGCAAGCGCCAGCCGAGGTCGCCGACGGGCGCCGCCAACGTGGCGACGGCAACGGCCCCGAACGCCGCGTGCCCCGCGAGCGCGTCGCGGACCGCGCGGCCGGCGGCCCGGCTCGGAGGAGGCGGGGAGAGCGTGCGCACCGGGCTACTCGGCGAGCTCGGCGACTTCCAGGGTCACGTACCGGGGCCGGTCGCCGCTCGGGAGTGCGTCGCCGAGCACGTAGCTCACGAACCGGACCTTGGCGGCGGAGCCGTCCGCGCGGCGGACGACCAGGGTGCGGTCGGCGAGCGGCTGGACGCCGTTGGACTCGTACGAGTACCAGCCGTTGCCGGAGCCGTTGCAGACGACGCGCGCCGCGCCGCGCGGGCACTCGCCGTTGCCGTCCGAGTCGAGCGCCTCGGGCAGCGCGGTGACGGCGTTGAACGGCTGCTCGACGAGCGCGCCGAGCACGGCACCGGGCCCGCTGGCGCCGCCGTTGAGGATCACCTCGGTCCCCCGCAGGCCGATGTCCCAGGCCGCCGAGGCGGAGTCGGCACGGACGGCGGCGTCCCCCGCGACGATCACGGCGCCGTCGCGGAGCGAGAGGAGCGTGAACGGGCCGTCGGAGCGCCCCATCCCGGCGGAGAACGTGGGCACATCCTCGATCAGCAGCGTCTGGGCGCTGGCGGGGAGCGACAACCCGAGGAGGGTCGACGTGGTCAACAGGACGAGGGCGGTCAGTCGGAGTGTCATCATCATCGGGAAGGGCTCGTGGGCAGAGACACTCCAAGCAGCGTCAGCCTGAACCGAAGGTCGCCATAGCTAGCTTGTCGCGGGATCTCCACCGGGCACGAAGTCGCTCGCCAGAGATCGTACGACGCCGGCCCGTTGGCCCTCTGTTCAGGACGACAAGATGGGGGTGATCTGTGTGTTCGGCAAGGTCAGCCGAGGAGGGCGCGGAGTTCGTCGGCCGCGGCCGCGAGGGCGTCGTCCAGGCCCGCCGGGTTCTTGCCGCCGGCCGTGGCGAGGTGGGGACGGCCGCCGCCCCCGCCGCCGACGCGCTTGGCCAACGCCCCGACCAGCTTGCCCGCCTGCACGCCGCGCTTCACCAGGTCGTCCGTGACGGACGCGGCGAGGTACGCCTTGCCCTCGGCCTCATCGGCCGCGCCGAAGACGGCGACGCCGGAGTCGAGCTGCTCGCGAGCGGCCTCGGCCAAATCGCGGAGCGTGTCCATGTCGGCCCCGTCGATCCGCGCCGTCGCCAGCGCCACGCCGTCGATGTCGGCCGCATTCGCCAACGTCTCCCCCAGTCCGGCGGCGGCGTTCTGGCCCTTCAGCGCCGCCAGCTCCGTCTCGAGCGCCTTGACGGCGTCCTGCAGGCTGGCGACGGCGGGCGCGAGCCCGTCGGGGAGCTGCTTGAAGTGGCCGCGCGCAGCGTCGAGCTCGGCGATCTGGCCGTCGAGCCACGCCAGCGCGGCCTCGCCCGCGACGGCCTCGACGCGGCGGACGCCGGACGCGACGGAGCCCTCGGCGGTGAGCCGGAACAGGCCGACCTCGCCGGTGCTCGCGACGTGCGTGCCGCCGCACAGCTCCACCGAGTCGGGCCCGAAGGTGATGACGCGGACGCGCTCGCCGTACTTCTCGCCGAACAGCGCCGTCGCGCCGCGGGACTTGGCCTCGTCGAGCGGCACGTCGCGCTCCTCGGTCTTGGGGATGTTCGCCAGCACGAGGTCGTTGACGCGCGCCTCGACGACCCGGCGCTCGTCGTCCGTCATCCGCTCGAAGTGCGAGAAGTCGAACCGCAAGCGGTCCGGCGCGACGAGGGAGCCCTTCTGCTGGACGTGCGTGCCGAGCGTCTCGCGCAAGGCGGCGTGCAGGAGGTGCGTGGCCGTGTGGTGGCGCATGATCCGCTGGCGGCGCCCGGCGTCGACCGTCGCGGTGACGGCCGCGTCGCGGTCGCTCGGCAGCGCGTCGACGACGTGGACGATGACGCCGTCGGCGCCCTTCGTCGTGTCGAGCACGGTGAGCGTCTCGTCGCCGACCGCCAGCGTGCCCGTGTCGCCGACCTGTCCGCCCGACTCGGCGTAGAACGGGGTCCGGTCGAGGACGACCTCGTGGCGGGCGTCGTCGCCCTCCCCGACGGTCCGTGTTTTCAGGATCCGGGCGTCGGTGACGTCGAGGGTGTCGTAGCCGACGAACTCGATGGTCTCGGGCGTGTCGGCGGTCGCGTCCCACAGGTCGACGTCGTCGCTGGCGGCGGAGAACCCGGCGGCGGCGCGGGCCCGGTCGCGCTGCTCACCCATGAGCTCCTCGAACCGGGCCTCGTCGACGCTCAGCCCCCGCTCTCGGGCCATAACGGCGGTAAGGTCGGACGGGAATCCGTAGGTGTCGTGGAGGAGGAAGGCGACCTCGCCAGGGACCACTCCCTCAAAGAGGACATTGTCAACAAAGTCAGTGAAGGCCTGCCCCCTCTCGACTTCACTATATGCCGTTTGCACCAAGCGACCAGTTTTGCCTGGGGAATAGGCCATCGCGATGGCTCCGTCACCCTCCAACTCCGCCCCCATGGAATCCAGCAGGGCGTTGACATAGAGCTCTCGGACTCGCACACGGCTGCCCTCCGACTTGGCACGGCCCAAAGCACCCTCCCTGTCACTCACCTCCGCGAGATCAAAGACACCCTGGATAAAATCGATCCCCTCAGACAGCGTCCGAAGGAACGCCTCCTCCTCACCGGTGATGATCCGGGCCGCCGTCGCTTGCGATTCTAAAAGCTCGGGGAACGCCCCACCCATCTCGTCGGCCAGCGCGGGGAGCAGCGATGCCATGAACGGCTGGCGCAAGCCGAGCGCCTGGTAGCCATAGCGGACGGCTCGCCGAAGAATCCGGCGGAGCACGTAGCCCCGGCCCGTGTTGCCCGGCAGCGCCCCGTCGGCAATCGCGACCGCGAGCGTGCGGACGTGGTCGGCCACGACGCGCATGGCCACCCGAGTGCGCCGGTCGTCCGGGTCGGACTCGTCGTAGTCGTCGTAGGCCTTCAGACCGGCCGTCTCCGCCAGTGCGGCCAGGAGGCCCGTAAACAGGTCCGTGTCGTAGTTGGAGGTCTTGCCCTGGAGCACGGCGCAGATGCGCTCGAATCCCATGCCCGTGTCGATGTGCTTGTCCGCCAGCGGCTCCAACGCGATGCCCTCGCCCGCCTTCGCCGCGTTGTACTGGATGAACACCAAGTTCCAGATCTCCATCACGCGCGGGTCGTCCTGGTTGACGAGCGCGTGGCCGGGGACCGTCGTCCGCTCCTGATCGGTGCGCAAGTCGACGTGGATCTCGGAGCACGGCCCGCAGGGGCCGGTCTCGCCCATCATCCAGAAGTTGTCCTTCGAGGACTGGTACAAGATGTGGGTCGGCGGGACGGAGGTGGTCTCCGCCCACAGCTCGGCCGCCTCGGTGTCGGGGCCGAGCCCGAGCGCCTCGTCGCCCTCGTGGACCGTCACGTACAGTCGATCCGGGTCCAGCCCCCAGCGGTCGACGAGCAGCTCCCACGCCCAGGCGATGGCCTCCTTTTTGAAGTAGTCCCCGAAGCTCCAGTTGCCCAACATCTCGAAGAACGTGTGGTGGTACGTGTCCAGCCCCACCTCGTCGAGGTCGTTGTGCTTGCCCGAGACGCGCAAGCACTTCTGCGTGTCGGCCACGCGGACGTACGGGCGCGAGCCGGTGCCCAGGAAGACGTCCTTGAACGGGTTCATGCCCGCGTTGATGAACAGCAGCGTCGGGTCGTCCTGGGGGACGATAGGGGCGCTGGGGACGATCTCGTGGCCCTTCTCGCGGAAAAAGTCGAGGAAGGCGTCGCGGGTGTCCTGGGCGGACTGGGGGCGGCTCGGCATCGGTCAGTCGAAATCGGAGGAGCGCGAAACTACCCTGAGGAGCCGGCGCCTCCGGGCAGACCGTGGGGATTCGGCGCCCCGGCTCGGCCACCCGGTAAGTCAGGTCTGAGGCTGGCATGCCCCCCGTCGCCGACAATCCGCGCGCATGCGGGGGCCATGAGGGATGCGTGGCGACCCAGAGGCTCTGGGCTGCCCCCTCTGGGCTGCCCCCTCTGGGCTGCCCCCTCTGGGCGCACGCCGCGAGCGCCCCGGTCCGTCTCGGCCGCCCTGAGGAACCGACCGGCTGAGGGTCGGGCGAACCCCGCAAGCCTCGGGGGCGTGAGTGGGCTCCTCTGCCGCCCCCTCCATGCAGATCGATACGCTCTTCTCCGGGACTGTCCCCGTCGACACCGCCCTCACCCGGGCCGACCTCGTCCCCGAGGCCACTGCGGACACCGCCGCCGTCACCGTCGCCAGTTCGACTGGCGAGGCGGTCGACACCGTCCAGGGGTTCGTCGACGGGTTCTTCGCCACGCTGCCCAAGATCGGCGTGGCGATCGTGGTGTTCCTGGCCTTCGTGCTGCTCGCGCGGGTCATCCGGAGCGTCATCCACCGCGTCACGCCGGGGCCCAAGGACTCGAGCATCGGGATCGTCATCGGGCGGCTGGTCTACGCGTTCTTGCTCGTGCTCGGCGTGCTGATCGGGCTCGTCATCATCTTCCCGACGTTCACCATCGGAAGCCTGCTCGGCGCGCTCGGGCTGGGCGGCGTGGCGCTCGGATTCGCGTTCCAGGACATCTTCCAGAACCTGCTGGCGGGCATCCTCATCCTGTTGCGCGAGCCGTTCCGCGAGGGCGACGAGATCACGTCGGGCGAGTACACGGGGACGGTCGAGTCCATCGAGACGCGGGCCACCTTTATCCGGACGTACGACGGCCGCCGCGTCATCATCCCGAACTCGCAGATCTACTCCGACCCGGTGCAGGTCATCACGGCCTACAACCGGGTCCGAAGCCAGTACGACATCGGCATCGGCTACGGCGACGACATCGGCCAGGCCAAGCGGATCGCGCTGGCGACTCTCAAGGGCATCGAGGGCGTAATGGAGGACCCGGCCCCGGACGTGCTGACGTGGGACCTCGCCGGGTCGTCGGTGAACCTCCGCGTCCGCTGGTGGAGCGACCCGACGCGCGCGAACGTCGTCAAGCTCCGCGACGCCGTGCTGATGCAGGTGAGCCAGTCCCTGCTCGCGGCCGGCATCGACCTGCCGTTCCCGACCCAGCAGATCCTGTTCCACGACCAGACGGAGGCGACCGACGGCGACCGCACCCGCCAGCGCGAGGGCTGGCCGGTGCCCGGGGACGGCAGGGCGCCGGAGCCGGCGCGGATCGCGGCGGCCATCCGCCAGACGGGCGACGCGAGCGACGACGGCCCGGCGGGCCCTCGCTAAAACGCGAACCCGACGCCGACCTCCGGCCGCAGGCGCACGCGGCGGGGTCCGTCGTCCAACCCGTCCCGCGCCGCCGACTCGCTCCCGTCGACCAGGAAGTCGGCGCCGGACACGATGTCGTAGGCCGTCGTCACCCCGACCCGGAGGGCGAGGTGGGGGGCCGGGGCCGGGCGTCCGTCGGTGGTCTGCCCGCCCGAGAGCACCAACCGCGAGCCGAGGTACAGCGACGGCACGACCATCGGCTGGCGAGACTGGCCAAAGAGGGACGATTCCTGCGCGCGCCGGCGGCCGATGGCGAGCGCCAGCCCCGGCCCCGCCTGAAGCTCCAGCCCCCCGCTCCCGACGCTCCCGAGCGCGCGCACCGAGGCGACGGCCGTCGCGTATTCGACTGTGCGGAAGCCGTACACGCCCTCCAGCCCAAGCCCGGCACGAACCGCCAGCGCGGGCCGGACCCGCCACTCGGCGTCGACCCCGTAGCGGTGCGCGCCGCCCGCCGACAACGTCACGGCCCGCCCGTAGAGGGGGCTCGGGGCTTGGGCGTCGGCGGGTAGCGCGAGGATAGCGGCGAGAAGGACCAGGGCCAGGCGCATCGGATCGTGTGGAGTGCGCGCCCAGCCTAGCCCGCCCAACCGGTCCCCCTCTGGTGCAGACGCACCACTCGGCCCGCCCACGCTCCCTGACCGAGACGAGAGACGGGGAAAAGAGAGCCAGACTGTTGTCTCTTGTCCGCCGAGCGTCGCCTTTTGCGCCTTCCTCTCCTACAGGCCCCGCGCCCGGTCGGCCTCGACGCGCTCGCGGAGCGCCTCGAAGGTGTCGCCGCCGTAGCGCTCCAGCAGCGCGACCGCGATCTCCCAGGCGACTGTCGCCTCGGCGACCGTGCTCGCGGCCGGGACGCTCGTCACATCGCTACGCTCGTAACGGGTCGGCTGCGCCTCGCCGGTCTCCAGGTCCGCCGTCGCCAGCGGCTTGATGAGCGTCGGGATGGGCTTCATCGTGCCCCGGACGACGAGCGGCTGGCCGTTCGAGATGCCGCCCTCCACGCCGCCGGCGTGGTTCGAGGTGCGGCCCCACCGCGCCGCACCTCCGGAGTCGTCGCGCGTGATCGGGTCGTGGACTTCCGACCCGGGCCGGCGCCCCGCTAGCCACCCGTCGCCCACCTCGACCGACTTCTGCGCCTGGATCGACAGGATGGCTTGCGCCAGCCGCCCGTCGAGTCGGCGGTCGCCTTGGGCGTAGCTCCCGAGGCCGACCGGGACGCCGGTCGCGACGACTTCGTAGACGCCACCGAGGGTGTCGCCCGCCTTCTTTGCGGCCTTGATGTGGTCGATGGTGCGGGCCGTCAGGTCGGCGTCCAGCATTCGGGTCTCGGAGGCGTCGGCCGCTTCGTAGAGCGCCCGAGCGCCGCCGCTCGCCAGCAGGGCGTCGCGCGCCTCAGCCCATTCGGCCGGGTCGTCCATCCCGACCTCGCCGAGCCGGACGACGTGGCTGCCGACCTCGATGCCGAGCGCGCGCAGCATTTGGCGGGCGACTGAGCAGCACGCCACGCGCATCGCCGTCTCGCGCGCCGACGACCGGTCGATGACGGGCCGCACGTCGGGGCCGTGCGGCGGGCGGTCGAACCCGTACTTCTGGGCGCCGACGAGGTCGGCGTGGCCGGGGCGAGGCAGCGTGATCCGTTCGATGCCGTCGCCGTCGCCGTCGACGGCCATCTTCTCGGGCCAGCCGGCCTTGTCTTTCTCGTACGCCGCGTTCGGGAGCAGGAGCGCGACGGGGCTCCCCATCGTATGAGAAAACCGGACGCCGCCGAGCACGTGCACCCGGTCGCGCTCGACCTTCGCCCGGCCGCCGCGCCCGTAGCCGAGCCACCGCCGCGAGAGGTGCTCGTCGATGTCGGCGGGCGTGACGGGAACGCCGGCGGGCATCCCTTCGACGATGCCGACGAGCGCTTCGCCGTGCGACTCGCCAGCGGTGAGGTAGCGGAGGGGCATCGGACGGGGGCGGGCGTGGGAGCGCAGGAGCGCAGGAGCGCAGGAGCGCAAAGGTGCCGCCGGGGCGGCGCTGGCGCCAGCCGTGGCGGCCGAGATCCGGGGAACTTCGCAAGACGCCGCCCCCCCCCCTCGCCCCTTGCCCCGTTAATCCACGAAGGGGGAGGCCAGGTCGTAGAACGCCGTCCGGCCGTCGTCGCGGCGGACGCGCAAGAGGGCCGGGCGGTCGAGGCGGGCCTGCCGGGAAAGGGCGGCGCGAGCCTCCTCAGCCGTCGTCACCGGCCGGTCTTCGATCTCCACGACAACGGTGCCGCGCGGCAAGCCGTCCAACTCCGCCGCGCTCCCCGGCTCGACGGTCTCGACGTAGGCGCCCGACTCGAAGCGGCGGCGCTCGGCGCGGGACAGGTCGCGGAACCGGACGCCCCAGTCGGGCGCCTCCGACCGGGCGATCGGCCCCTCGGGCACGGGGGCCGAGGACGGAGGGGCACTCGAGGACGGCGCGTTGGAGAACCAGTCCTCCAGGGACGGGTCCTGCGGGGCCGAGAGCGTGGCGCGGAACTGGCGCTCCTCGCCCCGGCTCCAGATCGAGAGCGAGACCTGCTCGCCGGGGCTGAACCGGGCCATCCGGCTCTGGAACTGGTTGGTCGCGTCGACGGGCCGCCCGCCGACCTCGAGGAGCACGTCGCCCTGCCGGATCCCCGCCCGGTCCGCTGGCCCGCCGCTGACGACGCCGTTGACCAGCACGCCCCGCACGTCGGGCATCCCGGCCTCGCGCGCGTCGGCCTGGTCGACGGGGTACACCTCGACGCCGAGGTACCCGCGCCGGACCTCGCCGTACCGGATGAGGTCCTCGGCGACGACGCGCGCAAGATTGATCGGGACGGCGAAGCCGTAGCCGGCCGAGGCCCCGTTCTCCGACGCGTTCGCGGTCACTAGGCCGACCACCTCGCCGCGCAGGTTGATCAGCGCGCCGCCCGAGTTGCCCGGGTTGATGGCCGCGTCGGTCTGGATAAAGTCCTCGATGGCGAAGTCGTCCTGGATGGCCTGCAGCCCGCCGCGCCCGAGCGCCGAGATGATCCCCGAGGTGATCGAGTTCTGCAGCCCGTACGGGCTGCCCACGACCAGCACCCACTCCCCGACGGAGAGCGCGTCGGAGTCCCCGAGCGCGGCCACGGGCAGGGGGGTGTCGTCGGTGACCCCGACTTCGAGGAGCCGGAGCACAGCCACGTCCGTGGTCGGGTCGCGCCCGACGACCTCGGCGCGGTACTCGCGCTTGAGCGAGGGCATCACGATGGTCGCCTCGTTGGTGCGTGCGACCACGTGGGCGTTTGTGAGGACGTACCCGGCGGGCGAGATGATGATGCCGCTGCCCGTCTCGGTCGTGAAGCGGCCGTAGCCGGTTGGGACCTCGATCTTGATGAAGACGACGGCGGGCTCGACCTCGCGGGCCACCAGGACCGTCTGCTGGCTGATGTCGACCAGGTCCGGGATCTCGCTGGCGGCGGTCACCGGGGGCCGGTCGGCGCCGATCTGGACGGTCTCGACGGCGGCCGGAGTCGCGGTCGCCTCGCGGACCGTGCCCGGGCCCGGCTGCACGTCGGGCTGGAGCAGCCGGACCACGGGCAGACCGATGAGGACGCCGACCGCGAGTGCGGCCAGCCCGAACAGGAGGCGACGGAGAGACACGGGGAGGGGTGAGCCAGCGCAGGGGCGCCGTGCGGGCGATGAACATACGTTGCGACGTTCCGTTTCGTCTGCCCACGCCCGTGTCTCTTTCCAACCGCACCGCTGTGTTCGCCCTCGTGGGCGACGTCACCGGCTCGTCCCGCGCGCTCCGCCAGCTTCGCGTGCTCGCCGACGCGGGCGTGGCCACGACGGTGTTGCAGACGGCGCCGCTCCGCGACCTGGAGGCGGTCGACGCGACCGTTCACGTGCTGCCGGCGGACGGGGGCGGCCCCCGGGGCTTCTGGCGGGCGCACCGGGCCCTCCGCTCGGCCGCACTCGCGACGCCCGCCGCTCTCTACCTCGCCAGCGACCTCTACAGCCTGCCCGCCCTGGCCACCGCGGCGAAGCGCCACGGCGGGGCGTTGGTGTACGACTCTCGCGAGCTGTACGCGGCGCTGGACTCCACGCACGGCCGGCCACTCGTCGGCCGTGTGTGGGGCACGCTCGAAGGCCGGTACATCGGCCGGGCGGACGCGGTGCTGACCGTCGGCGACGCCATCGCCGACCGGCTGGCGGCGACGTACGGCATCGAGCGGCCCATCGTCCTGTACAACGCCCCGGAGCCCGAGCCCGAGCCCGCGCCGGACCGGACCGCGCTGGCGGGTGCGCTCCACCTTCCCGACGACGGCCGGATGGTGGTGCTGTACCAGGGCCTGTTTCGCGAGGGCCGCGGCCTGCGGGCGCTCGTCGAGGCGGTGCGCCGGGTCGACGAGGCGCGGCTGGTGTGCATCGGCGAGGGGGCGCTGGCGGAGGAGGTGGAGGCGGCCGGACCGACGTTGGGCGACCGACTCGTCGTGTCGCCATTCGTCCCGCCCGACCGGCTCGCGGCGCTGACGCCGGGCGCCGACCTCGGCGCGTGCCTCATCGAACCGTTGACGGAGAGCCTGCGCCTGAGCCTGCCCAACAAGCTGTTCGAGTACCTTTCGGCCGGCGTCCCGGTCCTCGCCAGCCCGCTCCCCGAGATCCGGGCCGTCGTCGACCGGGGCGTGGGCGTCCTCGCCGACCCGGCCGATCCTGAGGCCGTCGCCGATGCCCTGCGCCGCTCGCTCGACCCGGCCGTCCGGGCGCAGTGGACGGAAAACGCACACGCCGCGCTGGCGCCCTACACATGGACGCGCGGCCGGCACACGTTCCGCCACCTCCTCGACCGTCTCCTCGCATGACCAAGGTTCTTCTCGCCGCCCTGTCCCTGGCCCTCGCGCCCGTCGCCCTGGCGCAGGTCGACGCGTCCGTCGTGCCCGACGACGCCCCGGTCTGGTTCGGGATGGAGGAGGCGATTGCCAAGGCTCAGGCGGAGGATCGTGTGATCCTGGTCTACGGCTACGCCTCGTGGTGCGGCTACTGCGCTCGCTTCGACGCGAACGTCTTCACCGACGACGCCGTGCAGGCCTACCTGAACGAGCACTACGCCCCGACGCGGCTGGACCTGGAGGACGAGACCACGATGCAGTTCTTCAACGCCTCGGTGACAGGCGTCGAGTTGGGGCAGGCGATGGCCATCAGCGGCACGCCGACCAGCGTCTTCGTGGACACCGATGGCGCGCTGATCACCAAGTTTCCGGGCTACACCGACGCCGAGACGTTCCTCTACGTCCTGAAGTACGTCCACGAGGAGGCGTACGAGACGACCGCGTTCGACGCCTACGTCGTCGCCCAGCGGACCGGCCTGACCCTGACGCCGGCGCTCGACGATCTGCGCGCGCCCCAAGGCCAAGAGTAGACGGGCCAGCCCAGGCACCGGAACGTGGCGCACGGCGCCCGGCCTCTCCCCTCGCCCGCATCGTGCGCGTCTCGTACCACCCGGACTACGTCGTCCCGCTCCCGCCCCGCCACGCCTTCCCCATGGGGAAGTTCTCGGCGCTCCACGACACGCTGCTGGCGGAGGGCGTGATCGCCGCTGCCGATGTCGTGGCCCCACGCGAGGCCGACTGGGCGGACCTGCTGCTCGTCCACACACCGCGGTACCTCGACGCGCTGGCGGCAGGCACGCTCTCGAAAGCGGAGGAGCGACGGATGGGGCTGCCCCAGAGCCCCGCGCTGGTCCGCCGGAGCCGGCTGGCGGTGCAGGGCACCCTGAACGCGTGCCTGATGGCGCTCCACGACGGGCTGGCGGGCAACCTCGCCGGGGGCACACACCACGCGATGCCCGACCGCCCCGAAGGGTTCTGCGTCCTCAACGACGTGGCCGTCGCCCTGCGCGCGCTGCAGCGATCTGGCTGGATCCGTCGCGCGCTCGTCGTCGACCTCGACGTGCACCAGGGCAACGGCACCGCGAGCTACTTCGGCGGCGACCGGGCGTGGCCAGCGGGGGGCGTGTACACGCTGTCGGTCCACGGCACTCGCAACTTTCCCTTCGAGAAGCCGCCCTCGACGCGCGACATCGGACTGGCGGATGGGACCGGCGACGACGCCTACCTCGCCGTCGTGGCCCAAGCGCTCGGGCAGGCGCTGGCGACAGCGGCCCCCGACGTGGTGGTGTACCTGGCGGGCGTCGACGTGGTCGAGGGCGACCGATTCGGGCGGCTGGCGCTCACACACGAGGGACTGGCCGCGCGCGACCGGCTGGTCAGTGAGACGGTGCGGGCGGCCGGGGTCCCGCTCTGCCTCCTGCTCTCGGGCGGCTACGCCGCGCGGCGGACGCCGGGCGAGGCGCCGGAGACGTTGGCCGTCGCCACCGCGGACCTCCATGCCACGGTGTTCCGGGAGGCCACAGCGGTGTACGGCCACGGCCGTCGTCCGCTAGCGAGCGACGGCGGGGCCGTCGCCCGTATCGATGTCTAAACGATGCCGGCGGGCATGAGGGCTGGGGCGCCGTGGGCGGCCTCGCCCCACGCGGCGGGCGCGACCACCGGGTCCTCGAATGCCCACGGCGCATACGGGTGCTCCGTGCGGATGCCCAGCGCGGTCAGCATCAGCGCCATCTCGGCGCGGTGGTGGACGATGGGCACCAGCCCGAACAGCCGCACGGCGTTGCCGCGAGCGAGGCGCACGACAACGGCGCCGTTGCGCTCCAGCTGCCACATCTCGCGGAGGGTGGCCCCGTCGGTCTCCGCCGCCAGCCGGCGCACGGCCCGCTGGTTGGCGAGGTACGTCGTCACCATCTCATCGATGGTCCGCAGCTCAGACAGGTCCGGTTCGTAGGTCAGCTCGATCGAGTCGAGGTCGAGGATCCAGCCGACGCGGGCGACGATGCGCACCAGGCGGAGTGCCAGCGTGCGGAGCGTCGGGACCTGCGGGTGCGGCGACCAGTCGAGGTGGGCGTGGGGGATCTGGCGGAGCATGTTGCCTGTCCGCACGATCTCGGTCACGATCTCGCTGGCGATGGCGGGCGGTGCCCCGGCCGGACCGACGGTGGTCAAGCCGCCCTCCGCCGAAGGCGCCAACCCGGGTCTCGGGGCGCCGACGTCGGGCGACCACACGGCCACGTCCTCGAACGGGACGGCGGCCCCCGTTTGCTGGAGGGTCCACGAGGCCCCCTCCGGCCACATCTCCGTGTACGCCACCTCGAACCGCGCGGCATGGCGCGAGCCGCGCGTGGTCAGGATCTGGACGAGCTGGGCTGAGCGCGGGAGCCGGCTCTTGGGATCGAGCCACGTCGCCTCCCCGCTGGGCCGGGCCCTTGGGCCACCGGCATGGGGTGTCGTAGGAATAACCTCGGCCATGGTGGGTGCCTCCAGCGGATTGCTTGGGTGGGATGCCGCCGGGTACAAACGGCCCTTGGCTTATCGAAGGCGACGCCCCCTTCCAAAGGGCGCTTGCACATACCCCAGCTTCTGGGGCATTCCCCGATCCGGGGTCCCCGAAGGGTCAGGCTGGATCGCGGCCCGCCCCGATCCTCTGCCCGCCCACGCCAGAGTAGTGGCTACGGGCCCTCGCCCGCAGACATCCGCCCCTAGCTTACCGGTCCACCCCTCCTCCACCATGGGAACCAAAGGAGCCCGCGGCACACATGCCGCCGCCGCCGCCGCATTACACTTTGCGGACCGCCTGGCCCCCCTCGGCACCACGTCCACGTCGATGTTCGGCGGCCACGGCCTCTTCGCCGAGGGCATCATGTTCGGCATGGTCACCTCCGACGGCGCGCTGGCGCTCAAGGCCGACGACACGACCCGGGAGCGGATCGAGACCGAGGGGGCCGAGCGCACGGGCAAGATGCCTTACTGGCGCGTCCCAGCCTCGGTCATGGACGACGACGACGCGTTGCTCGCGTGGGCGCGGGAGGCTCTTGGCGTAGCGCGGGCCGCGAAGCGCTAGGCCTGGTGCGGACACTCCCCTGACCTGTCATCCTGAGCGGAGCGAAGGATCTCCACACGAGGCCGAACGCTCAGCAGGGCCCGATTCGAGGGCTTTACGCGATGGTGTCGAGATCCTTGGATACACCTTCCCTCTGGGCGCGCCGGCGCTCAGGATGACAAGTTGACGTTTCCGCATTGAGCCTAGATCACCGAACTGGTGGGCTCAGCGGCTTCGATGCGCTGTGTCAGGAGTCTCTGCGTCCCGGGGCGGCGCGAGATCTGTCAACTACGAGTTCGGGATCCGGGCAACGCCTACGGCGCGGGGTAGAGCGGTAGCCGCTCGACGCGATGGAAGGTGATGCCGAACGGCGCCTGCGGAGGGCGGATGGTGACCTCGGCAAGCACCGCCCCGGTCGCCATCGAAACCTCCACGACCTTCCCGACCGGCCCGCCCACGGCGCCCGGTGCGAAGACCACGACGCCCTCCGGCTCGTGGAGGTCCACGTCCGAGACGATGCGCGAGTAGGTCTCTGTGCCCCGGTCACGCCCGTAGGCCCAGAGTTGGCGGATGGTCATCGCCTGCTCGTCGATCGCGAAGAGCACCGCGCGGCTGTAGGTGCCGCCCGAGCCGTAGCCCCGGTTGTCGCCGTTGTCGAACAGGAGGAGCCGCCCGCCTGACAGGACCTCGGGGGCGTGTTGGTACCACGCCCACTCAAAGTCCGGGTGCCGCGCGGTGCCCTCGAGGACGGCGGGGTCGGTGATGGGGGTGCCCGTCGCGTCGAGGGGTTGGAGGAGCTTCGACGAGAGGTCCGTGCCGTCTCCCGCCTGTCGCCACCCCCGGTGCGGAGCCAGGATCCAGCGGACCTGGTTCGTCCGCGTCAGCTTGACGACCCCCTGCGTCCGGCCGGACACCACGATGGCATCGTCGACCGGGTCGTGGGCGACGCCGTTGGCGTGGAACCAATCCACGTCGAGGTCGGCGAGCGGGGTCGGCCAGGACCGGCGCGAGGCGTCGAGTGACCGGGTGAGGTCCCACTCGGTGACGACGGCTCCCGACCCCCGGTCCAGTTCCACGAGCACGTCCTCGACCGTCGACGCCCCCTCCCGGTCGACGGTCGCCAGCAGGTTGCCGGAGGGGAGCTCGAGCACCTCGTGGTGGAAGCGGACGCCCTGGAACGGCCAGGAGCGGACCACACGCCCCAATAGGTCCACCTCGTAGACGCGGTTCGAGCTTCGGTCCGGGACCAGCCAGTGGCCGTTCGCGAGCCGCGAGACGCCGTCGTCGAAGAACAGGGAGCCGAGGTCGGGGTGGCCGGTAAAGTCGAGCACGTAGCGGATGGCGCCGGCCGCGTCGTAGGCGAAGACCCGCTGCGGCGTGGTGCTCCCGTCGTGCCCGAAGTAGCTCACCACGGTCACGCCCGGCCTCACGCCAGACCCGGGCGGTACGTCGACCGTGATCTCGGGGAAGTCGGACGCCAACGGCGGCGCGGCCACGGCGAGTTGGCGGGTCTCCAGCACGCGCCCGTCCGGCGCCAGCAGATCCAGACGCACGGAGGTCTCGGAGCCCGGGTACAGGCCGAGCAGGGGGATCGTCTGGGAGGTCGCCGCCACCGTGGTGCGGTGCCGCATTTCGGTCGCCGGTCCGCCGCGGCCCTCGACGGTCACCTCGACGGTCACTGGCTCCGTCGTCATGAGCGACGCGAGCGCGGACAGCGGAGCCGCACCCGACGGGTTGGGGGTGACGATCAGGCTCGTCACGAGTCCTGCCGAGGGCCCCGGTTCGGGCCCGGCCGAATCGCAGCCCCAGACAAGGGCGAGGACGAGCAGGACGGGGACGAATCGTAGCATCGGTCGCGGGGGGCTCGGACAACACGATAGCCCCGCAAGCCGTGGACAGGGACCGCCCTCCCGAGCCCCTCGGGGCCTGCCGACGCAGCCTGTCGAATGCCCCACCGCCGCGCGCTACTCTGTCAGCGCTCCACCCCAGGGACAGCGCCTGAAGGAGCGGCGCCGGGCGGAACATCCCACCGCTCACCGGCCACCGCATCAGCGAAGGCCCAGCCGGGATACAGATGCGGCGGGTGGATCCCGAGCGCGCGCAGCATGATCGAGATCTCGGCGCGGTGGTGGATTAGCGGCGTCAGGCCGTACCAGCGAAGGGCGTTGCCCCGAGGCATTTCGGCCACCAGTCCGCCATTGCGCACCAGTCGCCAGGCCTGGCTCAACCGATCGGCGTCGAGGTCCGCCAGCAACGAGGCCACCTCCTCAGCGTTCGCGCTGTACGACACGAAGATCTGGTCTACCGTCTCGAATTCCGGCACGTCGGGCTCGAACGACAGCTCGACCTCGTCGAGGTCGAGCATCCAGCCGATCCGGGCAGCGATGCGCACCGTACGCAGGGCGAGGGTGGACAGGGTCGGGATGTCGGGGTGGGGCGACCAGTCCATCAGGTTTTGTGGCAGCAGCCTCAGCACGTCCTTTGTGCGCTCGACCTCGACGCGCAGTTCCACTCCGAGGGCGTTCGGCGGCGGAGGCGCGAGGGCCTCGGGCCCAGGCTCCTCCACCTGCTCCGGGTCGGGCGGCGGCGGCGGGGCGTCGACGTCGGGCGACCACGCCACCACGCCTCCGAACGGGAGGTGCTGCTCGGGGCCCAGCACCCAGGACGCCCCAGCCGGCCAGTCTTCGGTGTAGGCCACTTCGAACCGCGCCACCGGGAAGTGTCCGCTGGCGGTCTTCACCCGGACATGCTGATCGCGGCGCGGCAGGCGACTCGCCGTCGCATACCACCCCTCCTCCAGGGGGGGGGGCGCCCCGCCGGGGGGGACCAGAGTGGGATCGGAAGGGTCGAGAGTCATCGAGTCAAGGGTCCATAGCTCTGATCGAACGTCGGACCTGGTTCCGAAGTCGCTCGCGCCCGGGCGGGCGCTCGTCCTCACCAACGACCGACGCCCCGACCGCACGAGGCGACCGGGGCGTCGGTTCCGTTCGAGCGAGGAGCCGGAGGGGGCTAGCCCAGACGGCGGTTGATCTCCGCGAGCGTCTCGTCGTCGGCCGCCGGAGCGGTCGGCGCACCGAGGAAGTCGCCGTCGCCGGTCGACAGGCCGCGGTCGAGCGCGTCCTGCGTGGCCTGGAGCGCTTCGAGCTCCTGACGGCTGCCCACGACGATGTCCTGGTACTTCCGCAGGCCCGTCCCGGCCGGGACGAGGTGCCCGATGATGACGTTCTCCTTGAGCCCGAGCAGGCTGTCCGACTTGCCCGCGATCGCGGCCTCGGTGAGCACCTTGGTCGTCTCCTGGAAGGAGGCGGCCGAGATGAACGAGTCCGTCTTGAGGGCGGCCTGCGTGATGCCCAAGAGCACCGGCTCGGCGACCGCCAGCTCGGCCTCGCGGACCTCCATCTCCGGCTTGTCGTCGCGCTTGAGCTGCGAGTTGGCCTCGCGGAGCTGGCGGCGCGAGATCGACTGGCCGATCTGGAAGCCGGACTCGCTGGCGACGACGACCACGAAGCTGTCGTAGAGCGCGTCGTTGGTGGCCTCCAGCGCGAGCCGGTCGACCAAGTCGTCCTCCAGGAACGGCGTGTCGCCCGGGTCGGTGATCCGGACCTTCTGCATCATCTGGCGGACCACCACCTCGATGTGCTTGTCGTTGATGCCGACGCCCTGGAGGCGGTAGACCTCCTGGACCTCGTTGACGAGGTACTCCTGGACCGCCGTGGGCCCGAGGATCGCCAGGATGTCTTGGGGCGAGATCTGGCCGTCGGACAACGCCTCGCCCGCACGGACGAAGTCGTTCTCGTGGACGAGCAGGTGCTTCGAGAGCGAGACGAGGTACGTCTTCTCGGTCGCCCCGTCGCGGGACGTCACGATGACCTCCTGCGAGCCGCGCTTGCGGCCGCCGAAGCTGACGACGCCGTCGATCTCCGTCACGACCGCCGGGTCGGACGGCTGGCGGGCCTCGAAGAGCTCGATGACCCGCGGCAGACCACCGGTGATGTCTCGCGTGCCGGCCGACTGGCGCGGCAGCTTCGCGAGCACCGAGCCGGCCTCGATGACGTCACCGGCGTTGACCTGGAGACGGGCCCGGACCGGCATCGTGTACTCACGGCCGCCCTTGCCCTCGACGACGAGCGCCGGGGTGAGCGTCCGCTCGCGCGACTCGGTGATGACCTTCTCGCGGAAGCCGGTCTGCTCGTCCGACTCCTCGCGATACGTCGTCCCTTCGATGACGTCCTGGAAACGGATGGTGCCCTTCGTCTCGGCCACGATGACCGAGTTGTAGGGGTCCCACGTAGCGATCACGTCACCCTTCTCGATCATCTTCCCTTCCTTGACGGCGACGTCGGCGCCGTAGGGGATCGTGTAGGCGATGCGCTGCTTGCCGTCGGCGTCCAGGATGCGGACCTCGCCCGACCGCCCGAGAGCGATCACCTTGGCGTCCTTGCCCGTGCCGGACTTGACGGTCCGCAGGTTCTCGAACGTCACCTTGCCGCCGAACTTCGACTCGATGGTCGACTCGGCCGCGATGCGGGAGGCGGTACCACCGATGTGGAAGGTGCGCAGCGTGAGCTGCGTGCCGGGCTCGCCGATCGACTGGGCCGCGATGACGCCCACGGCCTCGCCGCGCTGCACCATCCGGCCATTCGCCAGGTCCTGGCCGTAGCACAGGGCACACACGCCGCGCGTGGCCTCGCAGGCCAGCACCGAGCGGATCTCGACGACCTCAAGGGCTGTGGCCGCGATCTGGTCTGCGATCTCGTCCGTGATCCGGTCGTCCCGGCGCACGATGATCTCCTCGGTCTCCGGGTCGCGCACGTCGTGGACCGACACGCGGCCGACGATGCGGTCGCGGAGCGACTCGACGATGTCCTCGTTGTCCTTGAGCGCCTCCATCCGGACGCCGCGGAGCGTGCCGCAGTCCTCGGACTGGATCGACACGTCCTGCGACACGTCGACGAGGCGGCGCGTCAGGTAACCGGCGTCGGCTGTCTTGAGCGCCGTGTCGGCCAGGCCCTTGCGGGCACCGTGCGTCGAGATGAAGTACTCGGCGACCGACAGGCCCTCCTTGAAGTTGGACTTGATCGGGTTCTCGATGATCGCGCCCGCGGAGCCGGCCTGCGACTTCTGCGGCTTGGCCATCAGGCCACGCATGCCGCCGAGCTGGCGGATCTGCTCACGAGAGCCACGGGCGCCGGAGTCGGCCATCATGTAGATGGCGTTGAACCCGTCTTGGTCCTCCTTGAGCGCGTCGTAGAGGACGGTCGCGATGTCGTTGTTCGTCGACGTCCAGACGTCGATGACCTGGTTGTACCGCTCGGCTTCGGTGATGAAGCCCATCTCGTAGTTCGAGCGGATGTCGTCGGCCTTGTCCTCCGCCTCCTTAAGAAGCGTGAACTTGGCCTCGGGCACCACGATGTCGGACAGCGAGAAGCTCAGCCCGCCCAGCATGGCCTGCCCGAAGCCGAGGTCCTTGACCTCGTCGAGGAAGCGGGCCGTCTTGGGGAAGTTGGTGGCCTTGAAGACGCCCGAGATGATGCCCCGGAGGTTCTTCTTGGTCAGGACCTGGTTGATGTACCCGACGCCATCCGGCACGATGTCGTTGAACAGCGCGCGGCCGACGGCCGTGTCGATCATCTCGCCGGCCTGGGCGTCGCCCATGAACTCGTCCTCGCGCAAGCGGAGCTTGATCCGGGCGTGGAGCGCGACGGTGCCCTGGTCGTAGGCCTGGCGGACCTCCTGGGTCGAGGAGAAGGTCATGCCCTCGCCCTTCTCACCGGCGCGGTCCTTCGTCATGTAGTACATGCCGAGAACCATGTCCTGCGACGGCACCGCGACCGGGCCGCCGTGCGCGGGCGACATGATGTTGTGCGACGCGAGCATCAGGATGCTCGCCTCCAGGATCGCGTCGTGCGACAGCGGCACGTGGACGGCCATCTGGTCGCCGTCGAAGTCGGCGTTGAAGGCCGTGGTCACGAGCGGGTGCAGTCGGATCGCCTTGCCCTCGATGAGGACCGGCTGGAACGCCTGGATGCCCAAGCGGTGCAGCGTCGGCGCGCGGTTGAGCATCACCGGGTGGCCGTCGATGACCTTCTCCAGGATGTCGAACACGTCGGCCGTCCGGCGGTCGACCACCTTCTTGGCGGACTTGACCGTCTTGACGATGCCGCGCTCGATGAGCTTGCGGATGATGAACGGCTTGAACAGCTCGACCGCCATCTGCTTGGGCAGGCCGCACTGGTGGAGCTTGAGCTCCGGGCCGACCACGATGACCGACCGGCCGGAGTAGTCGACGCGCTTGCCGAGCAGGTTCTGGCGGAACCGGCCCTGCTTGCCCTTGAGCATGTCGCTCAGCGACTTCAGCGCGCGGTTGCTGTCCGAGCGGACGGCATTCGCCTTGCGGGAGTTGTCGAACAGCGAGTCGACGGCCTCCTGCAACATGCGCTTCTCGTTGCGCAGGATGACCTCCGGGGCCTTGATGTCGATCAGGCGCTTCAGCCGGTTGTTCCGGATGATGACGCGCCGGTAGAGGTCGTTGAGGTCCGACGTGGCGAACCGGCCGCCCTCGAGCGGGACGAGCGGGCGGAGCTCCGGAGGGATCACCGGGACCACCTTCATCACCATCCACTCGGGACGGTTCTCCAGGCGGGAGTTGGCGCTGCGGAAGGCCTCCACGATGCCGAGCCGCTTGAGCGACTCCGCCTTGCGGGCCTGCGACGTCTCCGTCCGCGCCTGGAACCGGAGCTCGACGGCGAGCGAGTCGAGGTCGAGGCGCTTGAGCAGCTCCTCGACGGCCTCGCCGCCGATCATGGCAACGAACTTCTCCGGGTCGTCGTCGGCCAGGCGGTTGTTGTCCTCGCGGATCTGGTAGAGCACGTCGAAGTACTCGTTCTCCGTCAGCAACGTGCCCTGCTCGATGCCGAGCGCGACGGCGCCGCCGGGGTTGACCACGACGTACGCCTCGTAGTAGATGACGCGGTCGAGGTCCTTGGACTTCATGCCCAGGAGCGCGCCGATCTTGTTCGGCAGGCTCTTGAAGTACCAGATGTGGACGACGGGCACGGACAGCGTGATGTGCCCGAACCGCTCGCGGCGGACCGACTTCTGGGTCACCTCGACGCCACAGCGGTCACAGATGATGCCCTTGTAGCGGATCCGCTTGTACTTGCCGCAGTGGCACTCCCAGTCCTTGACCGGGCCGAAGATCTTCTCGCAGAACAGCCCGTCCTTTTCGGGCTTGAACGAGCGGTAGTTGATCGTCTCGGGCTTGAGGACCTCACCGAACGACCGCTCCAGGATCGTCTCGGGCGAGCTCAGGCTGACCGTGATCGAGTTGTAAAACTTTTTGGGGGCCGGCTGGGCCGGCTGGATGCCGAATGCCATTTCTTAGGGGACTATGGGGATTGGGGACTGGGGATCAGGGGGCGTGAGGGCCGAGGCGCTGGCGGATGCCAGTCCCGAGTCCCCACGTCCCCAGTCCCCCATCAGTCGATTCGGACTTCGAGACCGAGGCCCTGCATCTCGCGGAGCAGGACGTTGAACGACTCGGGGACGTTCGGCTCGGGGATGTTGTCGCCCTTGACGATGGCCTCGTAGGCCTTCGAGCGGCCCTGCACGTCGTCGGACTTGACGGTCAGGATCTCGCGCAAGACGTTGGAGGCGCCGTACGCGTAGAGCGCCCAGACCTCCATCTCGCCGAAGCGCTGGCCACCGAACTGCGCCTTGCCACCCAGCGGCTGCTGGGTAATGAGGCTGTACGGGCCAATGGACCGGGCGTGGATCTTGTCGTCGACCAGGTGGGACAGCTTGAGCATGTAGATCTGCCCGACGGTCGTCTTCTGGTCGAACGCCTCGCCGGTGTTGCCGTCGAAGAGCTGGATGCGGCCGTCCTCGGGGAGCCCGGCCTCGCGCAGCTTGGCGGCGATGTCGTCCATCGACGCGCCGTCGAAGGCCGGCGTCGCGTACGTCTCGCCGAGCTTCTCGCCCGCCCAGCCCAAGAGGGTCTCGAAGATCTGCCCCAGGTTCATGCGGGACGGGACGCCCAGCGGGTTGAGGCAGATGTCGACCGGCGTGCCGTCCTCCAAGAACGGCATGTCCTCGATGGGCACCACCTTGGCGACCACACCCTTGTTGCCGTGGCGGCCGGCCATCTTGTCGCCGACCTGCAGCTTGCGCTTCTTCGCGACGTAGACCTTCGCCAGCTGGACGATGCCCGGGGGCAGCTCGTCGCCCATCTGGATGCGGTACTCCTCCTGCTCGGCCGAGCCCGTCACCTCCTGGTGGCGGCGCTGGTAGTTGGCGAGCAGCTTCCAGGCCTGACGGTTCGTGTCGTCGTCATTCGTGAACGACTGGCGGATCTTGAGGTCCGCCGGCTCGATCGCCTTGAACGAGGTCTTCGAGAGCTTGGCGCCCTCCGAGACCACGACCGTGCCGTCGCGCAGCTCGATGGCCGCGCCGGCCTTCTTGGCGCCGATGAGCGCGAAGAACCGCTCGTAGAACGACTGCTGCAGGGCCTCGACCTCGCGCTCGAGCTGGCGCTTGATCTCCTCGAGCCGCTTCTCCTCCGCCTTCTTGGTGATGGCGTCGGTCTTGCGGCGCGAGAACAGCATCGTGTCGATCACGACGCCGTTCATGCCCGGCTTGGCCTTGAGCGAGGCGTCCTTGACGTCGCCGGCCTTGTCGCCGAAGATGGCGCGGAGCAGCTTCTCCTCGGGCGTCGGGTCGGTCTCGCCCTTGGGCGTGATCTTGCCGACGATGATGTCGCCCGGGTTGACCTCGGCGCCGACGCGGACGATGCCGCGCTCGTCGAGGTCCTTGGTGGCCTCCTCGGAGACGTTCGGGATCTCGCGCGTCAGCTCCTCCTCGCCGCGCTTGGTGTCGCGGACCTGGTGGTCGAACTCCTCGATGTGGACGGACGTGAAGACGTCCTCCTTGACCACGCGCTCCGAGATGACGATGGCGTCCTCGAAGTTGTAGCCCTTCCACGGCATGAACGCGACGAGCACGTTCTTGCCGAGGGCGAGCTCGCCGCGCTCGGTCGAGGCCCCGTCCGCCAGCAGGTCGCCCTTCTTCACCTTCATGCCGGCGGCGACGCGCGGCTTCTGGGTGACGTTGGTGTCCTGGTTGGTCCGGCGGAACTTGATGAGCTTGTACGTCCGGACGGGCTCCTCGAACGCGGCGTCCGCGTCCTCGGGCGTCTCGTCGTAGCGGACCGTGATCTTGGTCGCGTCGACGTACTCCACGGTCCCGGCGCCCTCGGCGACCAGGATCGCGCGGGAGTCCCGAGCGATGCGGCCCTCCAGGCCCGTGCCGACGTACGGCGCGGACGGCTGCAGGAGCGGCACGGCCTGACGCTGCATGTTCGAGCCCATCAACGCGCGGTTGGCGTCGTCGTGCTCGAGGAACGGGATCAGGCTCGCGGCAGGCGAGATGATCTGGTTCGGCGCCACGTCCATGTAGTCGATCTGGTCCGGCGTCACGAGCGGCACGTCGCCACCGATGCGGGCGCGGACGAGGTCGTTGGCGTACGTCCCGTCGTCGTTGAGCGGGGCGTTGGCCTGGGCGATCGTGAAGCGGTCCTCGTCCTCGGCGGACAGGTACTCGATCTTCTTGGTCACCTTGCCGTTCTTGACCTTCCGGTACGGGGTCTCGATGAACCCGAACTGGTTGACGACGCCGTGCGTGCACAGCGACGAGATGAGGCCGATGTTCGGGCCCTCCGGCGTCTCAATGGGGCAGAGACGGCCGTAGTGCGTGTAGTGCACGTCGCGCACCTCGAAGCCGGCGCGCTCGCGCGTCAGACCACCGGGCCCGAGCGCGGACATCCGACGCTTGTGCGTCAGCTCCGCGAGCGGGTTCGTCTGGTCCATGAACTGCGACAGCTGGTTCGTCCCGAAGAAGGTGTTGATCACCGACGAGACGGTCCGCGCGTTGACGAGGTCCTGGGGGGTGAATTTGTCCGCGTCGCGGAGGTTCATCCGCTCCTTGATCGTCCGCGCCATGCGGGCGAGCCCGAGCGAGAACTGGCTCTGGAGCTGCTCGCCGACCGTCCGCACGCGGCGGTTGCCGAGGTGGTCGATGTCGTCGACGTTCGACTTGCCGTTCTGGAGCTTGACCAGTTCGGTGATGATCGCGACGATGTCCTCCTTGGACAGCGTGACCGAGTCGTTCTCCGGCGGGAGCCCGAGCCGCTTGTTCATGCGGTACCGGCCGACGTCGCCGAGGTCGTAGCGCTTGTCCGAAAAGAACAGGCGGTCGAGCAAGGCGCGGGCGGCGTCCGTGTCGGGCGCCTCGGCGCTGCGGAGCGTCTCGTAGAGCTGGTTCAACGCCTCGTCCTCCGAGTGCGTCGAGTCCTTCTTGAGCGTGTTGAGCAACGTCGACATGTCGAGCGACGTGTTGTCGTCCTCGTCCACCTCGCGGCGGACGATGACCGACGGGACGCCCGCGTCCTTGAGGAGACCGTAGTCGTCCTCCGTCATCTCGTGCTCGGCGGGGAGCACGACCTCGCGCTCCGACGTTTCCTGGAGCACCTCGCCCGTGTCCTCGTCGATCACCTCGTGCTTGACCTCGACGGTCACCGAGGAGGCGAGGACGCGGCCGATGAGCTTCTTGTAGTTCGTCTTGTTCGAGATCTTGACCTCGTCGGCCAAGTCGAACAGGTTGACGATCTCGGAGTCGGACGAGTACCCGAGCGCGCGGAGGAGCGCCGTCACCGGCAGCTTCTTCTTGCGGTCGATGTAGGCCCACATCACGTTCGCGACGTCGGTCGAGAACTCGATCCACGACCCGCGGAAGGGGATCACGCGGGCACTGTAGAGGTCCGTCCCGTTGGGATGGACCGACTGCGAGAAGAAGACGCCGGGCGAGCGGTGCAGCTGGCTGACGATGACGCGCTCGGCGCCATTGACGACGAACGTGCCCTTCTCAGTCATGACCGGCAGGTTGCCGAGGTAGACATCCTGCTGGATGGCCTCCTCGGGCTCGTCCTCATCCTCGTCCTCCTTGGCGCTCAGGCGCAGCTTGGCCTTGAGCGGGAGGGCGAACGTCAGGCCCTGCGCCAGGCACTCCTCGATGGAGTGCTTGGGCGCCTCCAGCGTGAAGTGGAGGTACTCGAGCGTGTAGCGCTCTCTCGTGTCGGTGATCGGGAAGTGCTCCCGGAAGGTGTTCTCGAGACCCTTCTTCGGGTTGCGCTCCTCCGGAACGAGCTCGGCCTGCAGGAAGTCGTGGTACGACTTCAGCTGGATCTCGAGGAAGTCCGGGAAGTCGAGGACTGCGGCGATGTCGGCGAACGACTGGCGAGTGCTCTCTCCACTGGGCGCCGGTCGGGCGCTCTTGCTGTTGCTCAAGGCGTACCCCTGGGGTTTGGTGACCGCTGATGCGAGGGCCCGGCCGAGACCACGAGCGAACTCGGGCCTCCGGGCGGCGCCACCGACTCTCGTCGGCAGCGCGGGCATCCATCGGCAGAGCCGACGGAGAAGGACGCGACCCGGAACGCGGAGTTCCGAACGGTCCGTGTGCACCGGGCAGGGCCCGGACGCACGAACGGTGGCATCGGAAAGTCCGAAGCCACCGGATGGCGCGAACGCCCGCCCCCTCCGGCGGAGCCGGGGAGGGCGGGCGGACGCCAGCGCGCGGGCTCGCGCCCGCGCGGCACTTACTTGAGCTCGACCGTGGCGCCGGCGCCCTCGAGCTTGCCCTTGATCTCGTCGGCCTCGTCCTTCGAGGCGCCTTCCTTGATCGCGGACGGCGCGTTGTCGACGAGCTCCTTGGCCTCCTTGAGGCCGAGACCGGTGATGCCGCGGACCTCCTTGATGACGGCGATCTTGTTGCCGCCGATGCCCGTGAGCATCACGTCGAACTCGGTCTGCTCTTCGACGGCGGCGGCGCCGTCGCCACCGGCCGGGCCGGCCATGACGGCGGCGGCGGCGGCGGGCTCGATGCCGTACTCGTCCTTGAGGACCGTCAGGAGCTCGTTGGCCTCCTTGATGGTCAGGTTGACGAGGCTCTCGGCGATGCTGTTGATGTCTGCCATTGGATTGGGGTGTTCCTGCGACGGTCTGTGCCGGGAGTGGCTGCGTCGCTGATTATGGATGAGGGTGTCCGACCCGGCGGGGTGCCGAGGCGGACGGGGTCAGCAGGAGGGCTAGGCCTCCTCCTCCTTCTCGGAGATCTGCTGGATGACGCTGGCCAAGCCAGAGCCTTGCGCGCCGAGGGCCGACGCGACATTCGTGATCGGAGCCATGAGCAAGCCGAGGATGTCGGCCAGGAGCTCGTCCTTGCTCTTGAGCGTCGCCAGCATCTCGAGCTGGTCGTCGCCGTAGATGGCCCCGTCGATGTAGGCACCCTTGAAGCGCGGGATCTCGAGGTCGTTGTCCTTCAGGAACTTGGTGAGGACCTTGGCCGGGCCGGCCGGGTCGTTCGTGAAGGCGACGGCGGTCGGGCCGTTGAGCGCGTCGTAGAGCTCGTCGAACCCGCCCTTCTCCTCCATCGCGCGGCGGAGGAGCGTGTTCTTGAGAACCTTGTACTGGACGTCGGCCTTGCGGAAGGCCCGGCGCAAGCCCGTGGCCTGCTCGACGGTGAGGCCCTGGTAGTCGGTGAGGTAGACGGTGTTCGCGTCGCCGAGGGTCTCGGCGATTGCCCCGAGTGCCTCCTGCTTCTGCTCTTTGGTAAGCGGCATGGTCTTGTCTGGCTGCGCGGCCCGAAAGGGCCACAGGAGGATTAGCGAGTGGCGACGACGGCGGCGGCGCGGTCGACCGGAACGGCGGGGCCCATCGTCGTGGAGAGCGTGACGCTCTTGACGTAGGTCCCCTTCGCGGCGGCCGGGCGGAGCCGGACGATCTCCTTGAGGAAGGCGTCGGCGTTGTCGCGGATCTGCTCCTGCGAGAACGTGACGTTGCCGATCGAGGTGTGGATGATGCCCGCCTTGTCGACGCGGAAGTCGATCCGGCCCGCCTTGACGGCCTCGACGGCCGCGGCGAGGTCGTTGGTGACGGTGCCCGACTTGGGGTTCGGCATCAGGCCGCGGGGGCCGAGCACGCGGCCCAGCCGGCCGACGACCGGCATCACGTCGGGCGACGCGATCAGCACGTCGAAGTCGGTGAAGCCCTCGTTCTGGATCTTGTCGGCGTAGTCGTCCAAGCCGACCATGTCGGCGCCGGCGGCGGTCGCTTCGGCCTGCTTGCCCTCATTCGTGAGCACGAGCACGCGGACGGTCTTGCCGGTCCCGTGCGGGAGGGCGACCGAGCCGCGGACCATCTGGTCGGCGTGGCGGGGGTCGACGCCCAGACGGACGTCGATGTCGACGGACTCCTCGAACTTGGCGCCGCTCGTCTCCTTGACGAGCTGGGCGGCCGTGTCGAGCGAGAGCACGCCGCCAGCGGCCTCGGTGGCCGCCGCGACGGCCTCAGCCGCCTTGCGGTAGCGCTTGCCTCTCTTTGCCATGGTGTTGGGGGGTGTGCGGTGCAATCGCCAGCGTCGCTGGCTCCCGCGGTGGTAAAGGGTCCGAGCCCAGGGGCGCCCCTCAAGGGGTTCGCCGTCCCGAGCGTCGAAACCGACTAGGCGATCGGGGCGCCGGTGACGGTGAGGCCCATCGAGCGCGCCGTGCCCGCGATCATGCGAGCGGCGTTGTCGAGGTCGGTCGCGTTGAGGTCCTCGAGCTTCTGCTCCGCGATGTCGCGGCACTGATCCCAGGTGACCTTGCCGACCTTCTCCCGGAGCGGGTCGCCCGCGCCCTTCTGGATCTTAGCGGCGTTCTTCAGGAGAATCGCGGCCGGCGGGCTCTTCGTGATGAACGTGAAGCTCTTGTCACCGTAGACGGTGATCACGACGGGGATCACGAGCCCCATCTTTTCCTGCGTGGCGGCGTTGAACGCCTTGCAGAACTCCATGATGTTGACGCCCTTCTGGCCGAGCGCGGGGCCGATCGGGGGCGCCGGGGAGGCCTGGCCCGCCTTGATCTGCAGCTTGATAAAGCCGTCGATTTTCTTCGCCATAACTGGGGTGCGGTGCAAACGCCGGGGCGACCGGCTCCCGCGCAAGTGAGGCCACGCCGGGGCGTAGCGGGATGCGGAAGGTAGCCGGGGCTCCGGCCGGAAAGAGCCCCTCCGACCGGCTTCGCCCGTGTTTCACCGCGCCTCGGCGGGGTCTCCGCTCGCGACCGAGAGAGAGGGCCGCCAGCCCACCCCGGGCCTCGGGCACCGCCGCCCTGCAACCGAAAAAACGGGGCGACCGCCTGGCCGCCCCGCTCGGAGTCGCTGGGTCGGACGCGAGCCCTAGCTCTCGTGCTCGACCTGGAGGTAGTCCAGCTCCAGCGGCGTCTTGCGGCCGAAGATGGAGACCATCACGCGGACCTTCATCTTGTCGGGGTAGACCTCCTCGACGAACCCGGTGAACGTGTTGAACGGGCCGTCGACGACCTTGACCGGGTCGCCCTCCTTGAAGGGGATCTCGGGCTGCTCGCTCTTCTCCTCGTCCATCATCCCCAGGATGCGGCTGACTTCGTCCGGCCGAAGCGGGACGGGCTCGCCGTTCGCACCCAAGAAGCCAATCGTCGACGGCGCGCCGTTGATGACCTCGCGGAGGTACGGATCGATGAGCGCCTCCAGCAGGATGTAGCCGGGGAACGAGGTCTTCTCGCGCGTCCGCTTCTTCCCGGCGCGCATCTCGAAGACGGTCTCGGTCGGGATCACGACCTGAGTGAGCTTGTCCTCGTAGCCGAGGCGCTCGACCTCACCCATGAGGTACTCCTCGACCTTCTTCTCGTGCCCGGAGAACGTCCGGAGGACGTACCACTTGCGAATCGGCGAACGAACAGACATGGAGTGGGCTACCCGCCGTAGATGAATCGGAGGACGGTGCTGATCACCTGGTCGGCTCCGAAGATGAACAGCGAGATCGCCAGCGAGGAGACCAGCGTCAGGACCGTGTTGGAGATGAGCTCCTGGCGCTTGGGCCAGTTCACCTTCCGCATCTCCTTGCGGACCTCGACGAGGTAGTTGCCGGCGGCGCCGCCAGGGGCCTGCTGCGTCTGAGTCTGAGTGGCCATCGGGTACCGCGCGAGGCGGGGTCTGGTGTGGATCGGAGCACGGGCGGCAGGACTCGAACCTGCAACCGTCGGTTTTGGAGACCGATGCGCTACCAATTGCGCCACGCCCGTGAAGCGGACCGCCGACGCCCCGAGGAGCGCCGGCGGTCGGGTCAACCTACGAACGGCACGGCGTGCCGTCAGGAAGCGACGGTGGAGACCGCCGCCCGGATCAGTCGAGGATCTTGGAGACGACGCCGGCGCCGACCGTCCGCCCGCCCTCGCGGATCGCGAACCGGAGCCCCTGCTCCATGGCCACCGGCTGGATCAGCTTGACCGAGAACTGCGTGTTGTCCCCCGGCATCACCATCTCGACCCCCTCGGCCAGCTCGATGTCGCCGGTCACGTCGGTCGTCCGGAAGTAGAACTGCGGGCGGTACCCCTTGAAGAACGGCGTGTGACGGCCGCCCTCGTCCTTCGACAGGATGTACACCTCGCACTCGAACTCCTTGTGCGGCGTGACGGCCCCGGGCTTCGTCAGCACCATCCCGCGCTCGACGGCGTCCTTCTCGATCCCACGGAGCAGGATCCCCGCGTTGTCCCCGGCCTGGGCCGAGTCCAGGAGCTTCCTGAACATCTCGACACCGGTCACGGTGCTCGTCATCTTCGGCTCGCGGATCCCCACGATCTCGACCGGCTCGCCGACCTTGATCTGGCCGCGCTCGACGCGGCCCGTGACCACCGTCCCGCGGCCCGTGATCGAGAACACGTCCTCGACCGGCATCAAGAACGGCTGGTCGACCGCCCGCTCCGGGGTCGGGATGTAGTCGTCGACCGCGGCCATCAGCTCGTTCACCTTCTCGACCCACTCGGGCTCCCCGTTCAGCGCGCCCAGCGCCGAGCCCTGGATGACGGGCAGGTCGTCGCCCGGGAACTCGTACGAGTCGAGGAGCTCGCGGACCTCCATCTCGACGAGCTCCAGGAGCTCCTCGTCGTCGACGAGGTCGGCCTTGTTCATGAAGACCACGATGTACGGCACGCCCACCTGGCGGGCGAGCAGGATGTGCTCCCGCGTCTGGGGCATCGGGCCGTCGGTGGCCGCGACGACCAGGATCGCCCCGTCCATCTGGGCCGCGCCCGTCACCATGTTCTTGACGTAGTCGGCGTGGCCGGGGCAGTCGACGTGGGCGTAGTGCCGGGCCTCCGTCTCGTACTCGACGTGGGCCGTCGCGATGGTGATCCCGCGCTCGCGCTCCTCGGGCGCGTTGTCGATCTGGTCGAACGACATCGCCGTGCCGCCCTGGGCCTCGGCGAGCACCTTCGTGATCGCCGCCGTCAGCGTCGTCTTCCCGTGGTCGACGTGACCGATGGTGCCCACGTTGACGTGGGGCTTCGTCCGCTGGAATTGCTCCTTAGCCATGGGTTTCTCGTGTCTGTGCGCGGTGCGCGGGATGAACTGTCTGGGCGGCGGCGGTCCGCCGGAGCCTCCTCCGGGAATTGAACCCGGGACCCCTTCCTTACCATGGAAGTGCTCTACCGCTGAGCTAAGGAGGCGATGGGACGCGCGAGAGCGGGAGACCGGGCTCGAACCGGCGACATTCACCTTGGAAGGGTGACGCTCTACCAACTGAGCTACTCCCGCAGGACGCGGTCGCGTCGCTCGTCGCGTGTCAATCGTGGGCAGGGAAGGATTCGAACCTCCGTACTCGTGAGAGAACAGATTTACAGTCTGTCGCCTTTAACCACTCGGCCACCTGCCCGGTACAAAAAGAACAATCGCGATGGCCTCGGCGGCGGCTCGGCTGAGCTGACGGAGGGACTCGAACCCCCGACCTGCTGATTACAAATCAGCTGCTCTACCAACTGAGCTACGCCAGCGGAGCGGGCATCGCGAAGTGCGAAGGTACCCGGCCCGCCAGCGGCGCGTCAACTGTCCGAGCCCGCTAGCGGCCGTCCGCGCCGTCTCTTCGCAGTCGATTCGCGCGGAGCCGCCAGCGCACGACCGCCACGGCCCCCACGACGACGAGCCCGACGGTGACGGCTCGGCCGTAGATGGACAGCCAGCCCAGCACGCGGTCCCACTCGGCGCCGACCGCCGCGCCCGCCCACACCAACAGCACGCTCCACGCGAGCGCGCTCACGCTCGCGGCCAACGCCACGGGCACCGCCCGCAGGTGCGAGGCGCCCGCCAGCAGGCCGATCACGGCTCGTCCACCTGCCAGGAAGCGGTTCGCCAGCACCACGCCCAGACTCCAGCGCTCCAGCCAGCGCTCGGCCCGGGCGACCGGTGCGCGAGGGATCCAGCGGAGTCGGGCGGGGTCGTGGATGGCCGCGCCCAGCTTGCGGCCGGCCGCGAAGACGGTCATGAACCCGAGGGCTCCGCCGAGCGCCGCCAGCAAGACGGTCGGCACGAAGGCGACGACGCCCAAGCCGACGAACGAGCCGCACAGCACGATCACCGTGTCGCCCCACAGCGGCGGGATCAGATTCTCGAGGTACGACACCGCAAAGAGCACCGCGTAGATGCCGACCGGCGGCAACCCTTCGAGCCAGTGGACGATCTCGGTGGCCGTTTCCACTAGGTCAGCAGGCAGACGGCGTGCGCCGCTGCGCCCTCGCCGGTCCCGACGAACCCCATCCCCTCCCCTGTCGTCGCCTTCACCGACACGTCGCCGACAACGACCCCGAGCCCGTCCGCCAACCGCTCGCGCATCGCGTCGATATGAGGGCGGAGCTTGGGCCGCTGCAGCACCACCGTCGCGTCGACGTTGCCGATGGCGTGGCCGGCCTCGCGGACCTTCCCCACGACGGCGCGCAACAGCTCGATGCTATTGGCCCCTTTCCACTCGGCATCGGTGTCGGGGAAGAGCGCGCCGATGTCCCCGAGCGCGGCGGCGCCGAGCAAGGCGTCGATGATGGCGTGCGTGAGCACGTCGGCATCGGAGTGGCCATCGAGGCCGACCTCCGAGGGGACGGAGACGCCACCCAAGATGAGCGGGCGCCCTTCGACCAAGCGGTGGATGTCGTAGCCGTGGCCGATGCGCATGAGGACGAGGAGCGGAGAGGCGGGAAACGGGAAGATGCTCCCATTGTGCGGCTGGCGGCTCGGATCAGGGAAACTCCTTTCCCCCTACTCCCCCGTCCAGCCGGGCCACAACGCTTGCGCGAGCGCCCAGTCTCCAGGGCGCGTGATCTTGAGCGTGCGCGGGTCGCCCTCGACGATCCGGACCGGGTAGCCGGCGTGGTGGAGCAAGCCGACCTCGTCTGTGGCGAGATGCCCGGCCGCGTTCGCCGCTGCCCGGGTCAGCCAATCGCGGCGAGCCGCTTGCGGGGTCTGCATGGCCCACAGCCCGTCCCGAGAGACCGTGTCGCCGAAGAAGGGGCCATCACCGCCCTGCCTGAGGGTGTCGGCGACACGGAGGGCGGACGCCGCGGCGCCGTGCTGGCGGGCAACCATCACACATTTTGCAATAACGGATCTGGTCACGAAGGGCCGCACCGCGTCGTGCACCACGACGGTCTCGACCGACGCGGGCAGCGCGAGCACCCCGTTCGCGACCGACGCCTGCCTCGTCCGCCCGCCCGTCGCGACGTCCGCCGCGACGCCGTGCTCCGCCAGCAGGTCCCGCGTCGACGCCTCCTCCCCCGCTGGAACGACGACGACGAGCGGCCCGACGACTGGATGGCTCGCGAACGCCCGAAGGGTCTGCACCACGACCGGCGCGCCGCCGAGCACGCGGAACTGCTTGGCAGGCGCCCCTGCTTGCGCCATCCGCGAGCCCGACCCTCCCGCCGGAAGCACGAGGCCGACCGTCGGGTCGCCGCTCACAGACGGTCCGGCGCTCCCGCCCAAAACACCGCGCTCACTGCCCCACCTGCCAGTCCCCAGCCCCTCATCCCCGAGTCCCATCCTAGAGGATCAGCATCGCGTCGCCGAACGAGAACAACCGGTACTCCTCGCGGACGGCCTCCGCGTACGCCTCCATCAGCAGGTCGTACCCGGCGAACGCCGCGACGGTCATCAGCAGCGTCGACTTGGGACGGTGGAAGCTGGTCAGGAGCCGCTCGCAGATGTGGAAGTCGTGGATCGGGTAGATGAACTTGTCCGTCCAGCCCTGCCCATGCTTGAGCGTCTTGGACGCCGAGATGCACGACTCGAGGGCCCGGACCACGCTCGTGCCCACGGCCGTGACGTGCCGGTCCGGGTGCGTGAGGGCCCGGTTGACGCACTCGACCGCGTCGTCGCGGACCTGATAGAACTCCGAGTCCATCCGGTGCTTCGACAAGTCCTCGACCTCGACGGCCTGGAACGACCCGAGCCCAAGGTGCAGCGTGCAGGTTGCCACCTCCGTGCCCCGGGCAGTGATGTCGCCGAGCAGGTCCGGCGTGAAGTGGAGCCCTGCCTTCGGCGCAGCCACGGCACCGCGCTGGCGGGCGAAGAGCGACTGGTAGCGGACCCGGTCGGCGGGCTCGGCCTTGCGGCGGAGGTACGGTGGGATCGGCGTCTCCCCGATCGCGTCGATGCGCTGGTAGAGTTCGTCCGGCGTGCCGTCGAAGATGAACCGGATCGTCCGGCCGCGACTGGTCGTGTTGTCGATGACCTCGGCCGCCAGCCCGCCCTCGAACACCAGCTTGTTGCCGACGCGGACCTTGCGGGCAGGGTCGACGATCGAGTCCCACAACCGGTGCTCCTTGTTGAGCTCGCGCAAAAGGAAGACCTCGACGTTGGCGCCCGTGTTCTCCTTGATGCCGCGCAAGCGGGCCGGGAACACCATCGTGTCGTTAGCGACGAGCACGTCGCCCTCGCCGAAGTACTCCGGCAAGTCCCGGACCTCTCGGTGCTCGATGGTCCCTCGCTCGCGGTCGAGCACCATCATGCGCGCCGCGTCGCGCGGTTCGGCCGGGTATTGAGCGACGAGCGACTTGGGAAACGCGTAGTCGAAGTCGCTGAGCCGGAGCGCGTGGACGCGAAATGAAGGGTGCGCGACTTGCATACAAGCGAGGGCCGTGACGGGAGGTGTCGGCAGGCGCCTAGCAGGCCAGCCGACGGCACGGGTCGACGGTGGGGACCACCCGAATGCGTTTGAATATAGTGGGGTGCACGGGGTATGTGTGCTTGAAAAACGGTTACGTAACGGCTGGCCGCACCGTGCCCTCGACGGTTCCGAACCCGACGACCGTGCCGTCGCGCTCGGCGCGGCCGGAGAGCACGACGCGGTCGCCGTCGCGCAGGAAGGTCCGCGTCTCCCCGCCCACCGCCACCGGGTCCGTCCCTCGCCACGACAACTCCAGCATCGACCCGTAGCTCCCTTTCTCCTCGCCCGAGATCGTCCCCGACGCCATCAGGTCGCCCGGACGCGCGTTGCAGCCATTGACGGTGTGGTGCGTGAGCTGCTGCTCGGGGCTCCAATAGAGGTACTTCGCGTTCGACCGCGCGATCGTTTGGGCCTCCTCGTCGGCCTCGCGCATGGCCGGCGTCTGCAACGCGACCGCGAGGTCCACGTCGAGCGACCGCGGCTCGGTCTGGCGGAGGTACGGGAGCGGCTCCGGGTTGCCCGCGCTCGCGTCCTGCGCCTCCCCATCGATGCGGAACGGGGCGAGAGCGGCGTACGGGACCACCCACGGGGACACGGAGGTCGCAAAGTTCTTGCCCAGGAACGGGCCCAGCGGCACGTACTCCCACTTCTGGATGTCGCGGGCGCTCCAGTCGTTGACGAGGACGAAGCCGAAGATCTGTGTCGGGGCCTCCTCGATCGGGATCGGCGTGCCGAGGTCGTTGCCGGGCCCGACGAAGAAGCCGAGCTCCAGTTCGATGTCGAGAAGCTTCGAGGGCCCGAAGACGGGCGGCGCGTCGTCCGGCTTCTGCTGCCCGCTCGGCCGCACGACGTCGGTGCCGCTGACCACGACCGACGAGGCCCGGCCGTGGTAACCGACCGGCAGGTGCAGCCAGTTGGGCAGCAGCGCGTTGTCCGGGTCGCGGAACATGGTGCCGACATTCGTGGCGTGCTGGCGCGACGAGTAGAAGTCGGTGTAATCGCCGACGTGGGCCGGCAGGTGCATGGTGACGTCCTTTAGGGGGACGATCGCGCGCTGGCGCAGCGACCCGTCATCGCGCAGGTCGGCCGGGCCGTCGGTGCTCAGCAGATCTTGGAGCCGGCCTCGGACGGCCTCCCAGGCGTCGGCGCCGAGGGCCATGAAGCCGTTGAGTGCGTCGGCCGCGAAGATCGGGTGCCGGCCCGCGCCCGCTGCGGCGATCAGCCCCGCCCGTTCGAGTTCGGCGAGGTCGATGACGTAGTGGCCAAGCCGAACCCCAACGCGGGTGGGGCCGCCGTCGGTGGAGAAGACGCCGTAGGGCAGGTTGTCGAGGCCGAAGCCGTCGGCGGGGTCGCAGTCGAGAAAGGGGGTCACGAGTCGTCGGAAGTCAGAGAGATCAGGACAGAGAAGCGCTACGCCCCTGGCGCGAGCCAGCCGAGCGACTGGAGGTCATCGACGGGCTCGTCGAACGAGCAGGAGCCGAACGACAGCGCGAGTTGCTCGCGAGCGTCGGCGACCTCGGCGGCGCTGGCGGAGAGCGAGCGCCAGCGCAACGCGTCGCCGACGGCCCACGACGAGGCGTCGGCGTCATCGAGCATCTCGGCGAGGTCGTCGGCGCCCAGCCCGTGGACGCGCGCGAGCGCCGCGCCGCCGAAGACGCCCAAAAAGCCGTACATCCGGGCGCCGACCGCGTCGTCGTGGTTCGGGAGCGGATGGTGGAGCCCAGCCGTGGCCTTAAAGGGGGCATCGGCGCGGACCGCCGCCGCCAGCGCGGTCGCCAGCGTCTCGACCTTTGGCACGAGGTCCGGAGTCACGCCGCCGCACCGGAACTTGAGGGCGACCGCTGGCCGCCCGGCTCGCGCATTCGTCTCGGCCACTGCCGCCGCGGCGGGCTCGACGGCGTCCGGCGCGTCGAGGAACGGGACCTCGACAGCGGCGCGGGGACCGGAGCTGGCGCCCGCGCGCATCTCAGCGTCGAGGTCGAGGAGGGCGCCCGCCAAAGCGTCGTGGTCACGAGCGAGGTCGGCGGGCAGCCGGATCTCGAACCGGTCGCACACGGCGGCGCCACCGTGGCGCGCCTGGAAGGCGCGAGCGGCCTCGACCGTTCGGGCGGCCGTGTCCGTCCAGGCCTCGCCGTCGGCGGGCGCGAGCCCGAGGACGGAGAACCGCCACGGGGCCCCGCTCCCAAGCGCCTCGGCGTGCTCGTCCAACGCGCCGAGGCGGGCGGCGGGCACGATGAACCGGCCGAGCATCTCGGCGTGTGGGCTGACGCGGTGCCGGGCGTAGGCCTCGACGGCGGCGCCGAGGTCGAGGTCGGCCGGCGGAAAGAGACCGGCATAGTCGATCAGGCCATCGAGGAGGGCGTTCGCGGCGGGTGTCATGGGGGGCGGAAGCGTGGAGGTCGGCGAGGTGGCGGACCCCGGCGCTAGTTTCGGCGTGGAAGGGTACGACCCTCCGCGAGCGCCCGGTGATCCCCGCCGGCGCCCCCCGCCACCTCCTCGCCAGTCCCAACTGCACATGCCGTCTCGTTTCCTGACCCTCGCCCTCTCGCTCGTCGTCGCGCTCCTCGTGGGCGGCGCCGATGGGTGCTCTTCCGATCCGAACGTCGAGGGCGCCAAGCTCGATCTCCGCAACGGGGACTACGAGCAGGCGCTCTCCAACATTGACACGGCGCTCGAGACCAACCCCGACAACACGGAGGCGCTCCTGCTCCGCGTCGAGGTGCTCCGCCAGCAGTACGAGAACACGCCTGGCCTCGAGCCCAAGGCTGCCTTCCTGGCCGCCAATTACGACCGGATGGTCGAGTCGCTGCTGCGCGCCGAGCAGCTCGCACCGGCCGACCCCGGCGTCGACCAGGCCAAGCTGGCCCTGTGGGCGCTGGCGGTCAACGCCGGCAACGACGTGATCCGCAACCCCGACGCCGACGTCGCCGACGCCGTCAACTTTTTTGAGCAGTCGACCGCGCTGATGCCCGACTCGACGCAGGGCTACCTCGGCCTCGGGCTGGCGTACCTCCGCGACGGCGAGGCCACGCAGGCGCTCGCGCCCTTCCAGCGCGGCACCGAGATCAACGACGCCGACCCCGTGCTCGCCTACTACTACGGCCGCACGCTCGTGCTCGCCGACCGGGCCACGGACGCCGTCGCCTACCTCGAGACGGCCCAGGCCCGCTTCCCGGAGGACGAGGACATCCAGACGATGCTCCTCAACGCGTACACCTTGTCGGGCGAGACCGACCGCGCCATCGAGCGCTACGACGAGGCCATCCAGCGCCAGCCGGACAACCCGGCGTTCCGCTACAACTACGGCGCGCTCCTCCTTCAGGCCGAGCGCTACGACGACGCCATCGTCCAGCTCCAGCGTGCGACCGAGCTCGACCCGACCAACTCGGACGCCTTCTACAACCTGGGCGCCGCGTATCAGAACCTCGCCGCCGCGCTCAACGAGCGCGCCAACAACACCGAGGACGTCGACGAGGCCGGCGTCTGCGACGCGCTCTTCCGCGTGTACACGCAGCTCGGCCGTGTCGACGACGCCGAGGGCGTCGCCGAGTGCGCCGGCATCTCGATGGACTAAGGGGCCCGCGCCTCACTCCCTGGCGGGGGCGCGGCCGGTCCGCGTCCCCGCTTTTTTTTGAGTCTCCCGCGAACGGGGAAGGCATCGGGCCCGCGCCGCGTCTCACCCCACGCCCCCTTCTGATCCCATGCTCGACCCCTCCCCCGACCTCGGCTTCGGCACGCGTGCCATCCACGCCGGCCAGCAGCCCGACCCCTCGACCGGCGCCATCATGACGCCCGTCTACCAGACCAGCACCTACGTCCAGGAGGCCCCGGACGTGCACCAGGGCTACGACTACGCGCGTGTCGGCAACCCGACCCGGACGGCGCTCGAGGGCAACCTCGCCTCGTTGGAAGGCGCGGCCTACGGGATCGCCTTCTCGTCCGGCGTCGCCGCCATCGACTCGGTGCTCCGGCGGCTCCGCCCCGGGGACCACGTCGTGGCGGGCGACGACCTGTACGGCGGGACGTACCGGCTCATGCGCCAGATCATCGAGCCCATGGGCGTCGAGTTCTCGTTCGTGGATCTCAGCCGCGAAGGCGCCGCCGCCGACGCCATCACCGACGCCACCAAGCTGATCTGGGTCGAGACCCCGACCAACCCGCTCCTTCGGATTACCGACATCGCCGCGCTCGCCGAGATCGCCCACGACCGGGGCGTCGCCGTCGCCGTCGACAACACGTTCGCGAGCCCCTACCTCCAGCGGCCCCTTGAACTGGGCGCCGACCTCGTCATCCACTCCACGACGAAGTACATCGGCGGCCACTCCGACGTGGTCGGTGGCGCCGTGATGACGAGCGACGACGGCTGGATGGAGCACCTCCGGTTCCAGATCAAGTCGGTCGGCGCCGCGCCCGCGCCGCAGGACTGCTTCCTGCTGCTCCGGTCCACGAAGACGCTGCACCTGCGGATGGAGCGGCACTGCGCGAATGCTCGCGCCGTCGCCGAGCACCTCCGCGGCCACGAGAAGGTGGCTCGCGTGATCTACCCCGGGTTTGAGGATCACCCCGGCCACGACGTTGCGGCGCGCCAGATGGACGGGTTCGGCGGGATGGTCTCGATCGTGCTCGCCGACGACTCGATCGAGACGGCCACGCGCTTTATGCAGAACACCCGGCTATTCCAGCTCGCCGAGAGCCTGGGCGGCGTCGAGAGCTTGGTGTCACACCCCGCGACAATGACGCACGGCTCGATCCCCGCCGAGGTCCGCCACGCGGCGGGCCTGCCCGACGGGCTCGTCCGGCTGAGCGTAGGGGTCGAAAACGAGGCCGACCTCCTGGCCGACCTCGACCGCGCTCTCGACGCGCTCGCGGCACCGGCCCAGCGCGCCGAGGCGGCCGTCGCGGCATAGCTCCGCCGCACTGAAACGGCGGGGCCGGTACCTTCTGGCCCCGCTTCCGACGTGCTGTGTCTGCCCCTGTACCCCCCTCCGTCGACTCGGCCCGCCCCGTGCCCAACGTGGCGCGCCCGAAGATTGCCAAGCGCCGTGTCAACGACATCTTGCTCGGCCGATTCGAGCGGTGGGCCCTGCCGCGCATGGCGGCCCGGCTCCCCGGCTGGGTCACGCCCGACGGGCTGACCGCGCTCGCGCTCGGCGGCGCCCTGCTCTCGTCGGTCGCCTACGCCCTCAGCGGCGAGGACCTGGCCTGGCTGCACGTCGCCTCGTTCGGGTTGGTCGTCCACTGGTGGGGCGACTCGCTCGACGGCACGCTGGCCCGCGTCCGCCAGATCCGCCGCGAGCGCTACGGGTTCTTCGTCGACCACCAGGCCGACGCCATCGCAGCCGTGATGCTGACCGTCGGGCTCGGCGCCGGGTCGCTGATGCGGTTCGACATCGCCATGCTGATCTGCGTCGGCGTGCTGATGATGATGCTGCTCGTCAACATGGTGACGATCGCGCGCGACGTGTTCAAGATCTCGTTCGGCGGGCTGGGGCCCACGGAGCTCCGCGTCATCGCTATCGCGTTCAACACCATCGTGTGGGCCGTCGGCCCGATGACTGTCCTCTGGCGTGGCGTCGAGTGGACGGTCCTCGACCTGCTGGGGATGGTCGGCGTCGGCCTGCTCGCGCTGATGTGGACGGTCTCTGTCGTCCGCGAGACGCGCCTGATCGGCCGGCTCGACCCCACGCCGCCGCCCGGCCAGGACGGGCAGGCCTTCGACCCGACGGGGCAGAACACACCGAGCTAGCCCTCGACCGCCACCACGTCACCCGGTCGAACGGTCCCCTCGGCGAGCACACGGGCGTACCACCGAGCCTCCCCGGGGTACCGCTCGGCCTTGATCCGCTTCGAGTTGCCGTCCGCGAACGCGCCCGCGATCGTCTTGCACGGCTCGGCCGGCTTCGCCAGCTCCAGCCGCACCTCGTCGCCGATCCGCAAGCGGGAGCCCGCCGCCAGCGTCGCCCAGTCGAGCCCGGCGACGGTCAGGTTCTCGCCCGTCGCGCCCGGGTAGATCGGGTGGCCCTCGTCCTGCAGCCGCCGGATCACTTCGAGCGAGAACAGCGACACGGCCCGCTCGGGCCCACCGTGGACCTTGGGATAGTTGACGTCGTCCGTCGTGATGCCGTCGACGCGGACTTCGGCTTGCGCGACGGCGCGCTTGGGCACGCCACCGGGCGACACGTTGACTTGGAGGACCCGGGCTTGAGACATCGGTACGGCGGATGGGGACCGGAAGGTGGCCGCTCGCGCCCGCCAGCGCAAGCCGATTCGGCGGCGGGGACGCGCTGCTGACTCGCTGGCGGAACGTTTCCGGTCGCTCCGGGCTCTCTGCCCGATGCGACTCCCTGGCCCGCCCCTCCCCGTCGACGCCGTCTTGCCCCGCGTGGTCGCGGCGCTGGGCGCGGCGGGCGTCGCCGTGCTCCAGGCGCCGACCGGCGCGGGCAAAACCACGCGAGTCCCGCTTGCGCTACTCCACGCAGACTGGCTCGACGGGACGATTGTGATGCTCGAACCCCGGCGGATCGCGGCTCGCGCGGCCGCGCGGCGGCTGGCGGCCCAACTCGGCGAGCGCGTCGGCGAGACCGTCGGCCTGCGCGTGCGCGGCGAGACGCGGGTCGGGCGGAGCACGCGCATCGAAGTCGTCACCGAGGGCGTGCTGACGCGGCGCTTGCTCAACGACCCCGACCTCACCGCTGGGCGGCCCGTCTCGGCGCTGGTGTTCGACGAGGTCCACGAGCGGAGTCTGCAGACCGACCTCGGGCTGGCGCTCGCGCTCCAGGCGCGCGAGCTGTTGCGGCCCGACCTCCGCCTGCTGGCGATGAGCGCGACGCTCGACGGCGACCGGTTCTCGGACCTGCTCGGCGGCGCGCCCGTCGTCACGAGTGAAGGGCGGACGTACCCGGTCGAGCCCCGCTACCTCGGTTCGCCGCAAGCAGACGCGGGCGGTCGCCCCCCTCGGATCGAAGACGCCGTGGCGGCGGCCGTGCGACGGGCCTTGGCGGAGGAGACCGGCAGCGTGCTCGCGTTCCTGCCCGGCTCGGGCGAGGTCCGCCGGACCGCCGAGCGGCTGGCGGGCCTGCCACGCGACGTGACACTTGCGCCCTTGTACGGCGACCTCGGAGCGCGCCAGCAAGATGCGGCCATCGAGCCCGCGCCGCCCGGAACCCGCAAGGTGGTGCTGGCGACCAGCATCGCCGAGACGAGCCTGACCATCGAGGGCGTCCGCGTGGTCGTCGACGCCGGGCTGGCGCGGCGGCCCCGGTTCGACGCCGCCAGCGGGATGTCGCGGCTGGAGACGGTCCGCGTGAGCCGCGCCGAGGCCGACCAACGCATGGGGCGCGCCGGGCGGACCGAGCCCGGCGTCGGGTACCGGCTGTGGAGCGAGGTCGAGCACGCCGCGCTCCGCACGCACGCGCCCGCCGAGATGACGCAGGCCGACCTCGCCCCGCTGGCGCTCGCGCTTGCCGCCTGGGGCGCCGCGCCCGTCGACCTCGGCTGGATCGACCCGCCCCCCGCCGCCGCTTTCGAGACCGCCCGCGAGCTGTTGCGCGAGCTCGACGCGCTCGACGCGAACGGCGCCCTTACCCCACACGGCCGCGCGATGGCGGCGCTCCCGATGCACCCCCGGCTCGCGCACCTCGGCGAGCGCGCCCGTGCCCTCGGTCACCCCGCCCTCGGCGCCGACCTCGTCGGCCTGCTGTCCGAGCGCGACGTGTTCCGCTGGGACGGCCGCCTGCCCGACGTCGACCTCCGGTTGCGCGTCGAGGCCCTGCGCGGCGATGCCCGGGGCGGGAACGGCGTCCGCCTCGACCGGGGCGCCCTCGACCGCGCGCGGCGCGAGGGGATGCGCTGGCGCCGCGCCTGGGAGGCGACCGACACCCCGGCCGACCTAGACTCCGCCGGCCCCCTGCTCGCGCTGGCTTACCCCGACCGCGTCGCCCAGCGCGTGGGCGAGTCGGCCGAGGGCGCGCGGTACCGCTTGCGCGAAGGCCGTGCGGCGATCCTCGACCGCGCCCAGCCGCTCGCGGACGCCCCCTTCCTCGCCGTCGGCGACCTCGACGACCGGCGCGGCGGCGCGCGTGTCTTTACCGCCGCCCCACTCGACGCCGCCGACATCGAGGCGCTCTTCGCCGACCAGATCGTGGACGAAGACGACGTGGCGTGGGACGCGAGCGCGGGCCGCGTCGTCGCGCGCCGGGTCCGCCGGTTGGGCGCCGTCGTGCTGTCCGAAGCCCCCATCCGAAAGCCGGCACCGCACCTCGTCACCGCCGGACTGGTCGAGGGCGTCCGCCAGTCCGGGCTGGGCGTGCTGCCGTGGTCGAAGGACACGGCGCGCCTGCGCGAGCGGCTGGCGTTTTTGGCGCACCACCTCGGCGACCCGTGGCCCGACGTGTCCGACGACGCGCTGCTGGCGACGCTGCCCGAGTGGCTCGGCCCCTACCTCGCGGGCATGACGCGCCTCACCGACCTTAGCCGCCTCGACCTCGGGATGCTGCTCCGCCAGCTCGGCCCGCCGTCGGCACGCACCGACCTCGACCGGCTGGCGCCCGCGCACGTCACGGTCCCCAGCGGATCGGTCCGCCCGCTCGACTATTCGGACCCCGAAGCGCCGGTGCTCGCAGTGAGGCTCCAAGAGGTGTTCGGCCTCGAAGAGACGCCGCGCGTGCTCGACGGTCGCCTGCCCGTGCTGATGCACCTGCTGAGCCCCGCCCAGCGCCCGGTTCAGGTGACCGCCGACTTGCGCTCGTTCTGGCGCGACGCCTACTTCGACGTGCGCAAGGACATGCGCGGCCGGTACCCCAAGCACCACTGGCCGGAGAACCCGCTGGAGGCTACGCCCACGGCGCGAGCGAAGCGCCGACGCTGAGACCGGAGCGAAGAGGGGGCGAGGGGTGGAAGAGAAGAGGATCGACCGTTTGATGGGCACCGCCAATCCTCTTCTCATCCCCTCTACTCCTCGTCCATTCCCGCCTGCACGATCTCCTCCACGTCCGCGATCTCCTTGGGGATGCCGGGGCCGAGCACGCGGTAGCCATCGTCGGTAATCACGATGTCGTCCTCGATGCGGACGCCGCCGAAGCCGACCCACCGCTCCGCCTCGGCGTAATCGATCAGGTCGGCGTGGCGGTTCTCGGACTTCCACAGGCCGATGAGTGCGGCGTTAAAGTAGAGGCCCGGCTCGACCGTCATCACGTGGCCGGGCGCGAGGGCGCGAGCAAAGCGGAGGTACTTGGTCCCGAACTGCGTGCTCCGGGTCGCCTCGTCTCCGTAGCCGACGCGGTCCTCGCCGAGCCCTTCCAGGTCGTGCACGTCCAGGCCCATTGCGTGGCCCAGGCCGTGGTGGAAGAACAGCCCGTGCGCGCCGGCCTCCACGATCTCGCCGACGTCGCCCTTGAGCAGCCCGAGGTCCACGAGCCCGGCCGCCAGCGTGCGGCTGGCCAAGTCGTGGACCTCGCGGAAGCGGACGCCCGGGGCGCACGCCTCGATGCAGGCCGTCTGCGCCTTGAGCACCAGCGAGTAGATGTCGCGCTGGCGGCCGGTGAACGTGCCGCCGACCGGCGAACAGCGCGTCACGTCCGCCGCATAGCCCGAGTCGGGCGCGACGCAGCCGGCGTCGTGGAGGAGCAGGTCGCCGGGCGCCAGCACGTGGCCGGAGGCGTGGTGGTGCGGCACCTCGCCGCGCGTCGTCACGATGGCGGGGAACGACAGGTGCGAGCCGTACGAGTGGGCGACGCCGGTGATGGCCGCCGCGACCTCGTGCTCCGAGCGGCCTGGCTGGGCCATGAACATCGCCGCGAGGTGCATCTCGGACAGGATGTCGAGGGCCACCTCGATCTCGGCCACCTCGGCGTCCGTCTTGACGAGCCGCTGCGCGATCACGGCATCGACGAGCGACGGCGAGGCCTCGACCTCGGACGGGGCGACGCCGAGCAGGCCCGCCAGCCACAGCCGGTGCTCCGCGCGGTACGCGGGTAGCGTGTGGACGGTCCGGCCGGTCGACCGCGCGGCCGCGATCGTCTCGGCGAGCGCGGCGGGCGGGGCGACGGTCGGGATGCCCGCCGCGTCGGCGCGCTGGCCCATCGACGGCCGCTCGCCATCCCACACGCGGTCCTCCATCGTCGCCTCGCGGCCGTAGAGCGTCGATTCGCCCGAGTCCAGGTCGATGGTCAGCGCCAGCTCGGGCTCGTCCAAGCCGGTGTAGTAGCGGAACGAGCCGTCCTGCCGGAAGGGGTAGAGGTTTGCCGCGTAGTTCATCGGCGACGGGCCGTTGCCCAGCAGGACGACGAGGCCGCCGTCGAGGGCGTCGGTGAGGGACGAGCGCCGGGCGGCGAACACAGTAGGGTCGAACATCAAAAAGGGGCCAGGGTGATTCTGAAGGTAGCGGGCGGAGACCTGGGGGGATCCTCGGTTTCGCTGGCCCGTGACAGCCCCCCGCCCCGCCCGCCTGCCCGTGGCCTTGACGCACCGCTTGCACACAACGACTTGGCTGCCGCAGCCCCGCGCTGAGGTCTTCGCTTTTTTCGCCGACGCTGCAAACCTGGAACGGATCACGCCGCCCGAGCTCGCCTTCGAGATCGTCACGCCCCTGCCCATCGAGATCGGCGAGGGCGCGCTCATCGACTACAAGCTGGGCCTGTTCGGCGTCCGCTTTGGCTGGCGGACCGAGATCGTGAGGTGGGAGCCGCCGTATCGCTTCGTTGATCAGCAGGTCGCCGGGCCGTATCGCCGGTGGCACCACACCCACACCTTTACCGAGGCGCCCGACATCGACGGCCACCCGGGCACGCGGATGGACGACGAGGTGCGGTGGGAGCTGCCTATCGCCCCCCTCGGCGAGTTGGCGTACCCGCTCGTCCGCGCCCAGCTCGCGCGGATCTTCCGGTACCGCCAGCAGCGGATCGAAGCAATTCTGCGTGGTGCGTGACTCCTCACTGGGGGGCCGACGACCGGCCACGGACTCCCCGACCCGCTGACCTACCGGTACTCCGGGTTCTCGTAGTCGAACCGCGCGCCCGCGTCCCAGGCCGAGCGCTGATTGCCGTACGCCGGGATGCCTCCGGCGTCCGTGAGCATCCGGGCGAGGTGCATCAGATTCCAGGCCATGAACGTCGTGTTGCGCTGGGTGAACTCGTTGTCGACCCCAACGACATCGCCGTCGACCACATCACCGTAGCTGGCGCCTGGGCCCGCCTCCCCGATCCAGCCGGCGTCGGCCTGCGGCGGGATCGTGTAGCCGAGGTGCTGCAAGCTGTACAGCACGCCCATCCCGACGTGCTTGATGCCGTCCTCGTTGCCGGTGACGATGCACCCGCCGACGCCGCCGTAGAAGGCGTACTGCCCGGCGTCGTTGAGCTGGCTCGACATGCCGTAGAGCCGCTCGATGAGCCTCTGACAGACGGACGAGTTCTGCCCGAGCCAGATCGGCGTGCCGATCACCAGGATGTCGGCGTCGCGGATGCGCGGCCACAACTCGGGCCAGGCGTCGGCGGCGAACCCGTGCTCGGTCATGTCTGGGTAGACGCCCGGCGCCACGTCGTGGTCGACCAGACGAATCGAATCGACGGAGACGCCGTTGGTGTCGAAGATGTGGCGGACCACGTCGAGCAGCGTGTCCGTGTGCGAGTCCTGCGGCGACGGCTTCAGCGTCGTGTTGACGATGACGGCGCGGAGGTCGTCGTAGGAGGCGGGCGGCTGGGACATGGGCGGAGGGGAGCAGGGAGCAGCGGGCGTAGAGTTCCCGGACGCCACGACTCCCGCACTCCTTCCCAGCGGCCTCGGTTCGATGGGCCGTCGTCCGTCTAGGCGGACACGGCGGGCGCTACCAAAACCCGTCGTCGTTCCGTTGGCTCACGGCCCGGAGACGGGACACGGCCATCCTGCGGATCAGGTCCTCCAGCAGCGGCTCGGCGTACCGCACCTTCAGGAAGTTCGTCGTCGTTATGGTAGTCCCCAATGTCTTCGCGGAAGGCCTCCAGGGTCGCTGGAGTCAGTGCGAGGCTGAGGTGGGCCTTGTGCGAGGAGAACGAGAACAGGAATCGGGGCTCCACAAAAAACGGCGCGCCCCACTTGATCGCCTCGTCTGCGTCCGGCGCAGCGCGCCTCAGAATCTCGTAGGTCCGTCGCAGGTGGGGACGGCCCGCCTCGGGTGCCGACTCGATGTACTCGGAGACCGTCGTCGGGCGGGGCCTGCCATCGTCGAGCTCTGATGCGTGCCGGAGGGTACGGCGCGCGAGCCAACGTCGGATCCCTCCTTCCGCCTCGTCGCCGAGGCCGACGGACTTACTGGCGAGCGATCCAGTCCCGGACGACCGCCTCGAGCACGCCCATCGGGAGCTCGCCGTGGCCGAGCACCTCGTCGTGGAAGGCTCGGACGTCGAAACGGGGGCCCAGCGCCGCCTCGGCTTCGGTCCGCACGCGGCGGATGGTGAGCTCGCCCATCTTGTAGCCCAGCGCCTGCCCCGGCCACGCGATGTAGCGGTCCACTTCGGTGCGCACCTCCAGCTCCGAGAGCGCCGTCCGGTCCGCGAGGTAGTCGCGCGCCTGCTGGCGGCTCCACCCGAACGCGTGCATCCCGGTGTCGACGACCAAGCGGCACGCCCGCCACATCTCATACGTGAGCCGCCCGAAGCGGCGATACGGGTCCGTGTAGAACCCGGCTTCCGCCCCGAGCGACTCGGCGTACAGGCCCCAGCCTTCCTCATACGCCGTCAGCACGAGGGCGCGGCGGAACGCGGGCAGGTGGTCCAGCTCCTGCGCCAGCGCGATCTGGAGATGGTGGCCTGGCACGGCCTCGTGGAACGTGAGCGCCTCCAGCGCCCACGTGGGTCGGCTGGCGAGGTCGTAGGTGTTGATCCAGTACACGCCCGGCACGCGCCCGCCCGCAGGCGGCTCGACGTAGAACCCGGCCGTGAACGTCGGGGCCAGGAAGTCGGGGACGGGGGCCACGGTGTACGGCAGGCGCGGCAGGCGGCCAAAGAGCTGGGGCAGCCGGGCGTTCATCTGCATCGCGATCCAGGCCCCCTCTCGGAGCAGTGCCTCGGGCGACTCGGCCACGAACTGCGGGTCGGTGCGGAGGAACGTAAGGAAGTCGTCGAACGACCCCTCGAAGCCGACCTCGGCGATCACAGCGTCCATCTCGGCGCGGACCCTCTCCACTTCCGCCAGCCCCACCGCGTGGACGGCCTGGGGCGTCGTGTCGAGCGTCGTGAACTGGCGGACGCGCCACGCATAAGCGGCCTCTCCGTCGGGCGTGTCGGACAGCCCGATCGTCTCACGAGCGCCCGGCAGGTACTCGTCTTGCAGGAACGCCGCCAGCGTCCGGTAGCCCGGCACGACGGCTTGCGAGATCGCCTCCCTCCCCGCCTGCGCCAGCCGCTCGCGCTCTGGCTCCGGGATCGTCGCCGGGAGGGCGGCGAAGGGCGCCCAAAAGACGCTCGCCTCGGGGGCGTCAACCACGTGCGCGCTGGCGGTCGCGGGCAATCCGGAAATCGCGACGGCCGGGACGGTATGCCCCGACGCTAGCCCCGCCCTCAGGTTCGCGATCTGCGCGTCGACGTACCCCGGCCACGCGAGCAAGCGGGCCAGGTAGTTCTCCACCTCGGCGACCGTGGTCGCCGGCATCTGGTTCGGAAGTCGGGTGAACGCGACGTGGAAGCCGTCGCTGGCGGTGATCGGGGTCCGCTCCGCCCGAAAGCGCGCGGCGTCCCGCACGTCCGCGAGCAGCGTCCGCAGGATGCGCGCCGTGATCCGGTCCTCCCCCACCAGCGCGTCGGCGTCGATCGCGTCGAGACGTCGGAGATAGGCATCGGCGGCTTGCGCTCGCGCGGCCACCGCTTGTGGTGCGACATCCGGCAACCGGTCGGCGTGCGCCCGTTCGCCGACGTAGCTGGCGAACAACGGGTCCTCGGCCAGCCGCCAGCCCCACCAGTCGTCGACCAAGGACGCGAGCGCGTCGTCGGCGACGGTGGCGGCAGACTGCGCCCGGGCGGGGACGGCGCACGCGAACCCGATCAGGGTCGACGAAGTCAACAGGGCGAGGACGAGGGCGAGCGGACGCATCGGGGACGGGGACGGGTGCTGGAGTCTACGGGCCCGCTTCTCAGGCCGCGCCCCATGGCCGCGATGGCACCCCGGGCGAGGCGCCGCGTAGGCCTGGGCCCATTGCCCACGCCCATGGCCGCCACTACGCCCCTCTCCGACCTCACGCTCCGGTCGGCGCGGCGGGCGCTGCTGACCGGCGCGCTCGTGGTGCTTGTGCTCGTGCTGTTCTGGGTGATGGTCGCCAAGGTGCTTCTGGCGGCGCTCTTGGGCACGGTCGTCGCCATCTACCTCCGCCCCGTGTACGTGTGGCTGGCGGCGCGCACCGGGCGACCGACGCTGGCCGCCGTGCTCACCCAGGTCCTGCTGTTCGTCCCTGCCGTCGCTGTGCTGGCGTACGGCTACCTCGAGGTGCGCGGGGCTGCCGAATACTTGCAGGCGAACGCGGCGTCGGTCGCGGGCCAGATTCAGGACGCCGTCGCCAGCTTGCCGTTCGCGAGCGGCGACATTCAGGCCTCGACGCAAGCCTTGCTGGAGTCCATCGCCGAGCAGGCCACCAGCCTTCCGGCCGGGGTGCAGGACGCGATCGGCGACTTTGGGGTGGCGGCGGCCGTCTTCTTGTTCACCGCCGTCTACGTGCTCACCGACGCCGACGAGATCGTGGGATGGCTCCGGGCCAAGGTGCCCGCGCGCTATGCCGGGCTGACGGAGCGGCTGGAGAGCAACGCCCGGGGCGTGCTCTACGGGTCGATCTACGCGACCGTCGTCACCCAGTCCATCAAGGGCGTCTGGATCCTGGCGCTGATGCTCGTCTTCGGCGTGCCGCTGCCGTTCACGCTGGCGCTCATCGCGTTCGTGATCGGCTTTTTCCCCGTGGTCGGCTCGTGGACGGTCTACCTCCCAGCCGCCGGCTATGTCTTGGTCTTCCAGGACGCGCCTCTAAAAGCGCTCGTGCTCGTTGTGGTCGCGTTCGTGGTGAGCACCCCGCTGCTGTCGCTCTACCTCCGGCCGAAGCTGGCGGCCGACCGCTCCCAGGTCCTCAACTTCTACTGGATGTTCGTCGGCCTGATCGCGGGGGTCTACACGTTCGGGATCCCCGGCATCGTGCTCGGCCCGCTCACCATCGGCCTGCTCAAGGCGCTCCTCGACGTGGTGACGGACCCCGACAGCTGGGAGCCCCCGACCGAGGCCGACGGCCACGACCCTCACATCTTGGTCGAAGAGGAGATGGCTGGCGAGCCCGAAGCCTGACCGCTAGTCGACCACTCGGACGCCCGTTGCTGCCACCTCGGCAGTAAAGAGCTCCGTCAGCCGCGTCGTCATCGGGCCGACCGCGCCGTCCCCGATGGTCCGCCCGTCGAGGTGGGTGACGGCCGCCAGCTCACCCATCGTGCCGGTGCAGAACATCTCGTCGGCGCGGTACGCCTCGGCCAACGTGAACCGGCCCTCGCGGTGCGGGATGTCGTGGGCGGCGCACAGGTCGAGGACGGTCTGCCGCGTGATGCCCTCGGGGCAAGCGTCGGCGTACGAGGTCAGCACCTGTCCCCGGCGGACCAGGAAAACGTGCGTCCCGTTGCACTCGGCGATGAACCCGTCGCGGTCGAGCAGCAGCGCCGAGTCGGCCCCGGCGGCGTTCGCCTCGATCTTGGCAAGGATCGACTGGAGCAGGTTGTTTGAGTGGATCTTCGGGTCGAGGCAGTCCGGCGGGAAGCGGCGCACCGACGAGGTGTGGAGCGTCAAACCATCCTTGCCATAGACCGGCGCCTTCCACTCGGCCAGCACGATCAGCGTCGGGCCCGACTGGTTGAGCCGCGGGTCCATGCCGGACGTGATCTTGGTGCCACGCGAGAGCGTCAGCCGAATGTGCACGCCGTCGCGCATGTCGTTGGCTGCCAGCGTCTTGCGGATCTCGGCCACCACCTCATCCTTGCTCGGCACGCCCGCGATGGCGATGGCCTTGGCGGAGTCCACGAGCCGGTCGAGGTGCTCGTCGAGCCGGAAGATGCGGCCGTCGTAGAGGCGTAGGCCCTCCCACACGCCGTCGCCACCCTGGACGAGCGAGTCGAACGGCGAGATGCCTGCGTCGTCGCGGTGCGAGAGGGTCCCGCCGATGTTGACGATGAGGTCGGCGTTTCGGGGATCGGCGGTCTGGAGCACGGGGGCGAGTGGCGCGTGTGGGAAACGGGAGGTGGGTCGGACGCTAGCGGTTCGGCGCCGTGATCCGATGTGCGGCGAGCGCATCGTAGAGCGGCTGGGCGGCCTCGACCAGGGGTCGGAGCCGCTCCGGCACGACGGTCGCCTCGGCGCGGGGCGTGCCCCATCCGGTCGAGCGCCACACGGAGTCGTACCAGTGCGGCGCCCAGACCCCGTCGCTGGCGCGGGGGCCAGCCGTCCACGCCAGCATCGCCGGGTCGAAGGGCACGCCCAGCCTCGCGCAGAGCGCCGCCAGCACGCCGGGCGGGTCCGCCAGCAGGTCGTCCGCGTCGACGACGGGCGGGACGGCGCCGGTTTGCTGGCGGGTCCGATTGAAGAGCTCGACTTGCTGCGGCAGGCCCGTGTCGGGCAACGACGGGCCGGGCCACACCTTGTCGAGCGAAACGACCAAGGCCGCGGGGTCGCGAATGAGGAAGGCGTGCTGCCAGCCCGGCGCGTCCAGCCACTCGCGCCCGACCTGGGGCAGCAGGTGGTGCGCCATGTGCTTCTGCACCCACAGGTCGGCGCCCCCGGGGATGGGTCCTGTGAGGGCCGCGGCGACCTCGCGCCAGTCCGTCGAGAGCGCGGCCAGGATCTCGCTGCGGCCGGGGTGGTCGAGCCCGGTGGACGCGAGGTACACAGCGTAGAGCGGCTCGTCGGAGACGACGGTGTCGGCGCGATTCTCCCACGCGCGCAGCAGGGCCGTCGAGCGGCAGCGGGGGCCGCTCCAGATGGCGATACGGAGGGGCGTGGGCATCGACGGGCGTTTGAGGGAGACGGGAGTCTACCGCCGCGTGCCAGATCCCGGCCGGCGGGCGGGCGTAGATGCTGTCCATCGCTCGACGCTCCATGGCCCTCGCGATCCCCGTCATCTATGGGTCTGTCCGGACCGACCGTGTCGGCATCCGCGCGGCGCGGTTCGTGTGCGAGCAGCTCCGCACCGCCGGCCACGCCTCGACTCTGGTCGACCCCGCCGAGTTTGCGCTCCCGATGCTCGACCGGATGTACAAGGAGTACGAAGCCGGCGCTGCGCCTGAGCCGCTGGAACGGCTGGCGACGCTCTTCCGCGAGGCCGACGCGTTCGTGATCGTCGCGGGCGAGTACAACCACCTCCCGCCCCCCGCCCTGGTCAACCTCCTCGACCACTTCCTCAACGTGTACTACTGGCGCCCTGCGGGCATCGTGACGTACTCGCGGGGCAGCTTCGGCGGCGTCCGGTCCGCCGTCCATCTCCGCGACATGCTCGCGGAGCTCGGGATGCTGACGATCTCGACAGCACTGGCGTACCCCCGCGTGGGCGCGAGCTTCGAGGCCGACGGCTCACCCGTCGAGGAGCAGGCGCCCGGGTTGCAGAAGCGGTTCGGTCGGTTCGCGGGTGAGCTGGCCTGGGTCGCCGAAGCGCTCCGTGAGAAGCGGGCCATGGGCGTTCCCTACACCTGACCGTCACCATGCCACCCGTCGCCCCCATCCGCCCCGGTGTCGGCCAGCGCTCCGTCTGGGACTTTCCCCGCCCGCCTGCGCTTGAGCCCGTCGGCGTGACGGTCCGCATCGCGTTCGGCGGCCTCGAAATCGCCCGCACCGAGCACGCGCTCCAGGTGCTCGAAACGAGCCACCCGCCGTCGGTCTACCTCCCTCCTGACGCCTTCATTCCAGGTGTTCTCCAGCCGCACCCTGGCTCGTCCGCGTGCGAGTGGAAGGGCCGCGCCGTCTACTTCGACGTGGTGGCCGGCGGCCGGCGCGCCGAGAAGGTCGCCTGGGCGTATCCCGACCCGACGCCAGCCTTCCGCGCGCTCAAGGACCACGTCGCCGTCTATGCCGGCCCGATGGACGCGTGCTGGATCGGCGGCGAGCGGGTGACGCCGCAACCCGGCGGGTTCTACGGCGGGTGGGTCACCTCGGCCGTCGTCGGCCCCTTCAAGGGCGAGCCGGGCACCTGGGGGTGGTGACCGAGGGGCGGGCCGGGGACCGCTCGCCGGAAGCACGTGGCGCTAGCGACGCCTCAGGCCCCGATCCAGTCGGCGTAGAGCTCTGGGCGGCGGTCGCGCAGGAACAGGCGGCGGGCGTGGGACTGGGCCACAAGGTCGAGGTCGAGGTCGGCATACAGGATCTCCTCGGTGCCCTCGTTGGCCTGCGCGAGCACCCGACCGTCGGGCGCGCAGACGAAGCTCTCACCCCCGAACGTCAGCCGCTCCTCGGGCCCGACGCGGTTAGCGAGCGCCGTGAAGTAGCCGTTCTGGAAAGCGGCCACCTGCATCTCGGCCTGGTACAACCCATCCGGCCACTCCCCCACCGCGCCTGCTTGCGGGACGACGACGACCTCGGCCCCGGCTACCGCCAGCGCTCGCATCACCTCCGGGTAGTGGCGGTCGTAGCAGATTGCGACGCCGACCTTCCCGGCGGCGGTGTCGTAGACCGGCATGCCACGGTCGCCGGGCGCGTAGTAGCCCTGCTCGTGGAAGGCCTCGTAGTCGGTGATGTGGAGCATCCGGGTCCGTCCCAACAAGGAGCCGTCGGCGTCGATCACCGGCGACGTGTCGAACGTCCGGTCGCCCTCCCGCTCAAACAGGTTGAGGACGGCCACGACGCCGTGCCGGGCGGAGCGCTCTTGGAACGCCTCCACGGTCGGCCCCGGGATGGGCTCGGCCAACGCTTGCGACCCTGGGGACGCGTGCCGCTGAGGGTAGAACGGCGTGAACGCGAGTTCGGCGTAGGCGACAAGGTCGGCGCCCGCTTGGGCGGCGCGGTCGAACGCGGCGAGCCCGCGGGCGAGGTTGTCGGCGAGGTCGGCGGTGGCCGGCTGCTGGACGAGGGCGATGCGCATCAGGCGGGGGCGGTGGCGAGGAGGGACGCGGTGACGGCCTCGCGAGCGGTGTCGGCGAGCACGCGCGGCGGGGCGTCGGAGGGGAGCGGCTCCAGAATCCGGACGGTGATCACACCCGGTCGGGCTTCGAACGCGCTCTCGTGGAGGACCTCGTGAGAGCCCTGGACGGCAACCGGCACGATCGGCACGCCCGCCTGAATAGCCAAGCGGAATGCGCCGGTCAGGAACCGGCCGGGGACCCCGTCGAAGCTCCGCGTGCCCTCGGGATAGAACAACACGGACTCGCCCTCGGCGACCCGGGCGGCAGCCTCGGCGAGCCCGCCCTCAGGGGCCTTCAGGTCGAGGTAGACGCACTTCGAGTGCGTCAAGACGGTCGACACCAAGGGCCGCCCTTTGAGGCTGGCGCGAGCCACGAAGAGGAACGGCTTCGGGATCCCGAGCAACAGCGCCGGGATGTCGCCCATCGACTGGTGGTTGGCGACGTAGACGACGGGCCCGTCCGGCGGCGTGCCCGTGCTCCGGACCCGGATTCCGCCCACGCCGAGCCCCAGCCACGACCACGCCCGCATCCACCGCCAGTACCGGCGCGTGGTCGGGTTGAGCAGGTAGTGTCCCCAGCCCGGCAGGATCATCAGGATCGAGAACAGGCCGGTCCAGGACATCGTCCAGACAAACCACAGGCGGGAGGCGACGACAGACACGGCGGGCGTTCGGGGGGGCCGGAAACTAGGCCGCGGCGGCGAGCGGGGTCTCGCCCGCGAGCGACCGCACGATCCGCTCGCGGGCGACGCGCGCCAGCTCGCGCGGGCCCGCCCGTCCGCCCGGCGCCAGCGCGGGAAGCACCGTGACGGAGACGCGCCCCGGGCGGCCCTGCTTGCGGCGTTCGTTGAGCACCCGGTGCGCACCGTCGATGGCGACGGGGACGACCGGGACGCCGGCGGCGTGCGCCAGCCGGAACGCGCCCGACCGGAAGGCGCGGGGCACCGCCCCATAGCTCCGGCTCCCCTCGGGGAACATGAGCACGGCGTCGCCCTCGGCCAACCGGCTCGCAATCTCGGCGAGCCCGGGGCTGGGGTCGTTGAGATCGAGAAACACGCACCGCGAGGCCGCGAGCACGCGCCCGACCAGGGGGATCCCCCGCAGCTCGGACCGGGCCACGAACACGAACGGGCGGCCGACGCCCAGAAACAGCGCGGGGATGTCGAGCATGGCCTGGTGGTTGGCGACGATGACCGCCGGCCCGGAGGGTGCCGCCCCGCTCCGGTCGACGCGGACGCCGATCCCGCCCAGCACGAGGGCCGACCACGCCTGCATCCAGCGCGAGAAGCGGCGCGTCGTCGGCCGACGCCGGTGGTAGAGCAGTCCGGGCCCGACCAGCGCGAGCGACACGACGGCGCACCAGGTGAGCGTCCAGACGTAGTGCAGGCGGGCGACGATGGCGCGGCGGGGAAGGCAAGAGCGGGGAGCGGAAGGTGGCCCGAGTCCTGGGTCCACGCAAGCGGGCGCGTCGGGAACGCCAGCCCTGCTCGCGGAACCGCACGACGGATCGGGCCCGCCCTCCCCCCCGGACGGGAGGGGGAGGGCGACCGGCGGGGCTCTCCCGAGAGGAGAGGGCACGTGGTAGCTGACCGTCCGCAAGCCGGGGGTCGCTGGCGACGAGCACCTTCGCCAGGGCCGCCGTTCCCCAGCCCTCTTCCCCCGCGTTTCGCGGTCCCGGCGGCGGTCTGGCGGTTGATTTCGGGACACCACTCCCCCGACCGACATGGAGCGCACGCTCGCCATCATCAAGCCCGACGCCGTCGCGGCTGGCCACTCCGGCAAGATCCTCGACCGCATCCTCGCCGAGGGCTTCGCCGTCCGCGCGATGAAGCTGACCACGCTGACGCTGGCGCAGGCTCAGGGCTTCTACGCCGTCCACGCCGAGCGCCCGTTCTTCGGCGAGCTCACCGAGTTCATGTCGTCGGGACCATGCATCCCGCTCGTGCTCGAGCGCGACGACGCCGTGGCGAAGTGGCGCGAGGTCATCGGCGCCACAAACCCAGCCGAGGCGGCTGAGGGCACCATCCGCCAGCAGTTCGCGACGTCGATGGGCGAGAACGCCGCCCACGGCTCCGACTCCGCCGAGAACGGCGTCAAGGAGGGCCGGTACTTTTTCGCCGAGAGCGAGATGGTCCAGAATGGCGCCGACGTGATCGACGCGTAGGGCCGGTTGCACCACTGGATGCCGGGGTCTCGCACAGGGGCCCCGGTTTTTTTTGCCCTAGCGGCGGCCGCTCCGGCTCCGCGACGAGACGGTCCGGCCCAGCTTCGGGGCCCAGATGTCCGACGCCTCGACGGCGTTCGTGACCGCCGGCATGGTCGGGTCCGTCACGTCTGCGCCGTCGAGGTCAAAGATCTGGGTCGGGTTGTTCTCGTCATCCACGAGGACGACCCTCGGCTTGTGGGTCTCGGCCTCCTCCGGCGTCATGTCGGCGTACGCCATCACCACGACCAGGTCGCCCGGGGCGCAGAGGCGGGCCGCGGGGCCGTTGAGGCACACCGTCCGGCTCCCGGCCTTGTCGGGGATGGTGTACGTCTCCAGCCGCGCGCCGTTGTTGACGTTGACGACCTGGACCCGCTCGTAGGGCAGCAGCCCCGCCAGCTCCATCAGCTCGCGGTCGAGCGTAATCGAGCCCTCATAGTGGAGGGCCGCCTCGGTGACGGTGAGGCGGTGCAGCTTCCCCTTGAACAGCGTGATCGTCATGAGCGGAGGCAGGGGGCAAGGGGCATGCGGCAAGGGGCGTGTCCCCCGGCTATGCGCCGTCCCCCACGCGGAGCGTGGTGTTGTCGATGAGTCTCGTGGCGCCGACGAAGGCGGCGATGGCGACAAGGTACCGGCCCGACGACGGCCCGTCGTGCGCCAGCACGTCGACCGGCTGAAGCGTGTCGGCGTCGACGACCTCGGCGTAGTCGAGGCGGGTGAGGGGTGCCGTCGCGACCTGGGCCTCCATGGTGGCCTGGAGCACGCGCGCGTCGCGCTCGCCCAGGGCGGCGGCGGCCTCGGCCGCACGCAGGGCGCGGCAGAGCACCAGGGCTTGCGCCCGCTCCTGGGCCGAGAGGTAGCGGTTGCGCGAGGACAGCGCCAGCCCGTCGGGCTCGCGCACGATGGGGTGTCCGACAACCTCGATCCCGAACCCCTGCTCGGCCGTCATCCGGCGCACGATCGCGAGCTGCTGGGCGTCCTTCTCACCGAACACGGCGGCGTGCGGGCGGCACGCCAGGAAGAGCTTGGACACGACCGACGTGACGCCATCAAAGTGGCCCGGGCGGCTCGCGCCGCACAGATGGCGCCCGAGGTCGCGCACCGAGACGGTCACGAACGGCGGGAGGCCGAACGGGTACATCTCGGCCGCCGACGGCGCGAAGACGGCGTCGACGCCGAGCGGCGCGAGCGCGTCGAGGTCGGCGTCGAGAGTGCGGGGGTAGGCGTCGAAGTCCTCGCCGGGCGCGAACTGGGTCGGGTTGACGAACACGGAGACCGCGACGTGACCGTCGGGCCCGACGTGGCGTCGGGCGGCCTCGACGAGGGCGAGGTGGCCGTCGTGCAGCGCGCCCATCGTCGGGACGAGCGCGAGCCGACGGCCGGCAGCGCGGGCAGCCTCGGCCTCGGCCTGCATGGCCGCGAGCGTGGCGTGGACGGGGGGACGGGGCACGGGGACGAGAGTGTGAGAGAGGCCGGACACCCCGGACGGCCGCGCAAGTTCGCCGAGACTCGCCGAACCGACCGGCCTCGCTTCCTGTACCCTTTCATTCGCCCCCGCTCGCGCCCACCGGCGGCCCGCCCCCCTTCCTCTCCCATGTCCCCCATGTCCGTCCGCATCGAAACCGACTCGCTCGGCGAGGTCCGCGTCCCCGCCGAGGCCCTCTACGGGGCCCAGACCCAGCGCGCCAAAGAAAACTTCCCGATCTCCGACCTCCGTTTCCCGCGCCGCTTTATCGAGGCGCTGGGGACGGTCAAGGCGGGCGCCGCGCGCGCCAACCGCGAGCTCGGCTTGCTCGACGCCGACACCGCTGGCGCCATCGAGGCCGCCGCCCTCCGGGTCCGCGACGGGAGCCTGGACGGCGAGTTCGTGCTGGACATTTTCCAAACCGGCTCGGGCACGTCGACCAACATGAACGCGAACGAGGTGATCGCGAACGTCGCGACGCGCACCCTCGGTGGCGACCTCGGGTCGAAGGGCGTCCACCCCAACGACGACGTCAACATGGGGCAGTCGTCGAACGACGTGATCCCGACGGCCATGCACGTGGCCGCGCGCGTGGCGCTGGAGCACGACCTGCTGCCGGCGTTGGAGCGGTTCGCCGTCGCGCTCGAAGCCAAGGCCGACGAGTTCGACGACGTGATCAAGTCGGGACGGACGCACCTGATGGACGCGACGCCGGTGCGCTTGGGCCAGGAGTTCGGCGGGTACGCCGCCCAGATCCGCAAGGGCATCGACCGGATCGAGGACGCGAGCGAGGAGATGGCGGAGGTGGCGCTCGGCGGGACGGCGACCGGCACGGGCATCAACCGGCCCGAAGCGTTCCCCAAGGCCGCGATCGCCCAGATCTCCGAGATCAGCGGGCTGACGTTCCATGAGGCGTCGAACCACTTCGAGGCGCAGGCCGCGAAGGACGGCTACGTGTCGGCAGCCGGCGCGCTCAACACGCTCGCCGTCTCGCTGATGAAGATCGCCAACGACATCCGGCACCTGTCGTCGGGCCCCACGTCGGGCTTGAGCGAGATCCAACTCCCGGCCATTCAGCCGGGCTCGTCGATCATGCCGGGCAAGGTGAACCCGGTGATGTCGGAGGCCATGATGATGGTCTGCGCGCGTGTCATGGGCAACACGGTCACCATCACCGTCGGCGGCCAGCACGGCAACTTCGAGCTCAACGTGATGATGCCCGTCATGGCGCACGCCATGCTCGAGTCGATCGGCGCGCTCGCCGGCGTGCTCGACGCCTTCCGCGAGCGGTGCCTCGAGGGCATCACGGCGAACCGCGAGCGCGCCCGCGAGCTCCTCGAACTCAACCCGTCCATCGCGACGGCGCTCAACGGCGAGATCGGCTACGACGCCGCCTCGAAGGTCGCCAAGCAGTCGGCGGCCGAGGGCCGCTCGGTCCGCGACGTGATCCTCGAGAAGGGGCTCTTGCCCGCCGACCGGATCGACGAGGTCCTCAACGTCCGCGACATGACGGAGCCGGGCATCCCGGGCGAGTAACCCGACCGCCCCGAGTCGCGTCCCAGCACCCGCCGGGCCCGGCCCGCCCGCTTGCGCCTATGGACGCGTCTCCACTCCCCCCCACCCGGCGGCTGCTGCATGCCGCCGCCTGGCTGATTCCGGCCGGCGTGCTGATCAACGTCGGCGTGGCGCTGTTGACGACGGACGCGCACTTCCTGGAGGACATCGGGCGGGTGACGCCCCTCGCGGTGTGCGTGGCCGTCGGGCTGGCGCTGCTGCCGTGGGCCACGCAGAGCCTGCGGATCGGGATCTGGACGCGGTTCGTGGGCCACCCGGTCGGCTTCCGGTCGGGCGTGCGGATCGCGGCGGGCGGCGTGCTCGGCTCGGCGGTCACGCCGACGGCCGTCGGCGGCGGGACCATCCGGTGGGCCCTGGCGACGCGCTACGGGGTGCCGCCGGGCAAGGCCGCGTCCCTGCTGGCGGTCGAGGCCGTCGAGGATCTGACCTTTTTCGCGCTCGCGCTCCCGGCCGCGATCCTGCTCTCGCACGCCGACGAGTCGGCCGCCATCCGGCGGCTGGCGACGTCGCCCGCGCGGGGGCTGGACGACCCGGTGTGGGCGACGGCGGCGGGCGTGGTCGCGGTCGGGGTCCTATTGGGCGTGGTGGCGCGGCTGGCGTTGCGGGGCCGGTTCGGCCCCGGCTGGCGTCGGCGCGGGGTGCGGCTCGCCGCCCGCGTCCGACGCCCGTTCCGGGCCCTGCTGGCTGATGTCCGGTTGGTGCTAGGGCTGGTCGCGACGAGTGGGAAGCGCTGGTTCGCGCTATCGCTGTCGCTGACCGCCGTGCAGTGGATCACGCGCTACTCGCTGGCGACGATTGTGATCGTGCTGCTCGGCGGGCCGCTGCGGCCGTACCTGTTCTGGGTGCTGTCGTGGGCCACGTACGCCGTCTCCTCGGCCGTGCCGACGCCAGGCGCGGCGGGCGCCGCCGAGGCCACCTTCTACGTTCTGCACACACCGTTCGTGTCAGCCGAGCGGCTGGTCGTGGTCACGGCGGCGTGGCGGCTGCTGATGTTCTACGTGCCGGCGCTGGTCGCCGCCGTCACGTTTCCGATGCTCGGGGCCGCCGAGCGCCGGCGGGCGGCGCGAGCGGCAGCGGCGGGCGGCGAGGCCCTGGCGCCCCCCCGCACGTCTACGCCCTCGAAGGGGTAACGCGCCCGCTCGGCGCGATCCCGGGTGGTGTGGCAGGTGTCCCGTGCCCGGTGGCGAGCCCAATACCGGGCGGCGGGACGGGCGGACTTGACCGAAGCGCCACATGCGCCTCCCTACCTTGCGGTCCCCCAACCTGAGACCGCTCGATGCCCGACACGCCCACGTTCAAGAACTACATCAACGGCCAGTGGGTCGACGCCGCCAGCGGCGAGACCTTCGAGAGTCGCAACCCGGCTCGGAAGTCCGACCTCATCGGCCACTTCCCGAAGAGCGGCGCCGAGGACGTGGCCGCCGCCGTGGCCGCGGCCACGGAGGCGTTCGACGCCTGGCGCCTGATGCCGGCCCCGAAGCGCGGCGAGATCCTGAAGCGCGTCGGCGACCTCATGACGGAGCGCAAGTCCGAGATGGCGCGGGCGATGACGCGCGAGATGGGCAAGCCGTTCTTCGAGACCAAGGGCGACGTGCAGGAGGCCATCGACACGGCCTACTACGCCATGACGATGGGCCGCCAGCTCTTCGGCCACACGGTCCCGTCGGAGATGAACAACAAGTTCAACATGACCGTCCGCCGCCCCATCGGCGTGTGCGGCCTGATCACCGCCTGGAACTTCCCCGTCGCCGTCCCGACGTGGAAGATGTTCCCCGCCATCCTGAGCGGCAACACGGTCGTCTTCAAGCCCTCAGAGGACGCGCCCCACTCCGGGATGCTCCTTGTCGAGATCATGGAGGCCGCGGGCGTGCCCCCCGGCGTCGTCAACCTGATCCAGGGCGCCGGTGAGGCCGGGCAGGCCATCGTCGAGCACCCCGACGTGGCCGCGATCTCGTTCACGGGCTCCTCGGAGACGGGCGCCAACATCGCGGCGCTGGCGGCCAAGCGACACGCTCGCGTGTCGCTGGAGATGGGCGGGAAGAACCCGGCCATCGTGATGGAGGACGCCGACCTCGACCTCGCGATGGAGGGCCTGGTCTGGGGCGCCTTCGGCACGACGGGCCAGCGCTGCACAGCGACCTCTCGCCTGATCGTCCACGAGGACGTGCACGACGAGTTGGTCCGCCGCGTGGTCGCCGCCGGCGAGGCGCTGACGATCGGCTACGGCAACGACGACGACACCGAGATGGGCCCGCTCATCAACCAGAAGGCGCTCGACAAGGTCTCGGGCTACATGGACGTGGCGCGCCAAGACGGCGCGACGATCGCGACGGGCGGCGAGGCGGCGACGGGCGAGGGCCTGGACGACGGCTTCTTCTTTCAGCCGACCGTGCTCACGGGCGTCACCCGCGACATGCGCGTGGCGCGCGAGGAGATCTTCGGGCCCGTCCTGTCGGTCATCAAGATCAAGAGCTTCGACGAGGCCATCGACATCGCCAACGACGTGATCTACGGGCTGTCGTCGGCGCTGTACACGGCCGACATCAGCCGCGCCTTCCGGGCGCTGCGCGACATCGACGCGGGCATCACCTACATCAACGGCCCGACGATCGGAGCCGAGGCGCACATGAGCTTCGGCGGCGTCAAGGCGACCGGCAACGGCCACCGCGAGGGCGGCTGGGAGGTCTACGACTTCTACACCGAGACCAAGACGTGCTACATCGACTACTCGGGCGGGCTCCAGCGCGCCCAGATCGACAACTACGACGACTAGCGTCGGGACTGCGGACGACGGACCGCAGACCACGCCGACCTACCTCCGCCCCGCTGGTGCTCGTCGCCGGCGGGGCGGTGTCGTGTCGGGCCGTATGTGAAATCGGTCGGTCGAGGGTATGCAGTCGGAGCGTGGCGGGTCTGTATAGGGGACACCTCCTGCCCATCAGCTCCCTGCTCAAATGGCCCTCAACCTTTCCGCCTCCGTCGGCGCCAACGGGTCCAACAAGAAGACCGATGTGACGGCGCTGCAAAAGGCGCTCCAGCGCGCCTCCGACCTCACGCTCGACCCGCGTGTCCATCCCGGCCCGGCCGACGGCGCCAGCGGGGACGGCACCGAGGGCGCCATCGCCCGCTTCCAGCGCCGCCTGGGCTACGCCAGGCCTGACGCTCGTATCGACCCGGGAGGCAACACGCTTCGGCGACTCAACGCCCTGCTGGCGATCGGCGAGGCCGACATGAGCTTCCCGTTTTCGGAGTCGTCGGGCCACCTGTACGTCGGGCCCGGCGCCGGAATGCGGGCGTTCGGCGCGCGGCGGTCCGGCGGCACGCGCGCCCACGCTGGCGTGGACCTCTACTTCCCAGACTTCACCGACATCCACGCCGTCGCCGACGGCACGGTAACCCGGGGACCGTACCCGTTCTATCTCCAGACGTTCGCCATCGAGATCGACCACGGGGCGTTCGTCGCCCGCTACGGCGAGCTGGCGCCTGAGAGCAGCTGGCCGGTGAAGGCCGGCGACACGGTCGCCAAGGGCCAGAAGGTCGGCCGCATCGGCATCCTGAAAACGGCGAACGGGAGGCGCCTCGGCGTCCCGTCGATGATGCTCCACTTCGAGATGTATGACAAGACCCAGACCGGGGCGCTGACGCGGGCCATCGGGACGAGCGCGCGGCACACGAACCGCTCGCCCTTTTTCCGGCGACGCGACGTGATCGACCCGTCGGGCTTCCTCAAGCGCGCCCCGCTGCGTGCCTAGGGTAGGGCCCGCCTAAGAGGTGGACCGGCGTGTAGTTTGCCGGCCCTTCTTCTTGGCCATGGGTCTCTTCTCCGCCTCCCCCACCTCGCACGTGCCGCTCCTCAAGGGGCGCCGGCTCGACGGCACGGACGTCCGCTTCCCGCAGGACCTTCCCGCGGATGCCACGTTGCTCATCCTCGTCTTCCAGGACGACCTCGATCCGCTCGCGGACCAGTGGGCCCGCCTCGGTGACCGGGTCGCGGAGACGCACGGCGACCGCTTCGCAGTGCTGGAGTTGCCGGTCGTGAGCACCAAGATGAAGCTGCTCGGCGACCTCGGGACGATGGGGATCCGAGGCCAGATCGAGACCGACGAGGAGCGCGAGCGGACGGTCCCGGTTTACACGGACGTGAAAGCGTTCCGCAAGGCGCTCAAGCTAAAGACCGGCGACGTGACGGCCCTGCTCGTCGCCCGCGACGGCCGGATCGCGTGGCGCGGCGACGGGAACATCGACATGGACGAGGTGCAGGGCCTGGAAGCGGCCGTGGTGGAAGTGCTGGCGCAGCCTGTCCCCGAGGCTGGGGATCACCCGGACCTCGACGGCGCGCCCTTCCCCGACGACCTCGACGAGGACGGGGACCCGAACGCCGGCCTCGACCCGGTCGAGGACGACGGACCTCCGACCGAAGACGACGGGGATGCCACCGACCCCGCGGGGCTCGACCGAGCCGACCCAGCGTAGCCGGTTCGGGCGCTCCCTGTCTTTCGCCCCGGCCCGACGGGCCTTCAGGTCCGGCCGCCGCGAGGGCGACGCCGGAGGGGTCAGGGCGCGCCGTCGAGCCAGCCGCCGGTGAACCCAGCGCGGCGCAGGCCCCGCACGAGCGGCGCGCAGCCGCGCATGAGCCGCCACGGCAGGCCGCTCCGGTAGTTCTCGATCATGAGCACGATGGGCCCCTGGTCGAGCCCGTAGTAGCCCTGCGAGATCCACCCGCACTCGGCCGTCTCGCCGCCGGGGAACGTCGGGTTGAAGGAGCACTTGAAGCCATAGGTGCTCGTGATCTCGGGGTGCTCGCGGTTGGTGTGGGCGAGCGCCGGGAGCACGATCTCGGGCGCGAAGGGCAGGCTCGCGACCACGGCCCACGGCGACAGCGTCCCGTCGTCCGGCCCGAACGGCACGCCGCGCGCGCGGTAGGCCCAGAAGTGCCGGTCCTCGCCGTCGACCGTGTAGTCGGCGGGGCCGGGGCCGTCGCTCGCCGTCACGCCCCAGGCGTTCTCACCGTAGCCCGCGAACCCGCGCGGGTTGCGGATGGCGTACTCGCGCTGGACGTAGGTCGCCCGGCGGCTGTTCTCGACGTAGTCGATGCCGCGCTCGCGCACGAAGTCGTCCGCGATGCCCCGGAAGTCGATCCAGGCGTGCGAGAGCTGGTGGATAAAGAGCGGCCCGGCGTAGGCGTACTCGATGCCGTAGAGCGAGCGCCAGTCGTAGGTCGCCAGCCAGGCGGCGTAGCCCGCCTTGGGGATGGGGTGGGTCGGCGAGCCCAGGGCCAGGGCGTAGAGCAGGAGCGCCTCGCTGTACCCCTCCCAGCGGTGCGTGATGAACCCGTCCTCGGGCGTCCACCCGTGCCCCACGGTCGGGCCGCCGTTGAAGGCCCAGTCCCACTCGACGCGGCGGTAGAGCGCGTCGGCGAGCTGCCTGATCTCGGCCTCGTCGCCGTCCCCGTCGAAGTACTCGGCCGCGAGCAGCGCCCCGGCGATCAACAACGTGGTGTCGATGGTTGAGAGCTCGGACGCCCACGCCCGTCGCCCGCTGTCCATGTGGAGAAAGTGGTAGTAGAAGCCCCGGTGCCCCGTCGCGTCCGGCGCCTCACTCTGCTCGCTCGCCCAGAAAAAGCGGAGGGTGGCGAGCACCCGTTCGACGGCCTGGGCGCGGGGTACATACCCTCGCTCGACGGCGACCGGAAAGCACGCCAGCCCCAGCCCGACGGCCGCGATGCTCGCGTGCGCGTCCTCGCGTGTGTTGTCCTTGACGAGCCCGTTCTCGGGGTTGGCCTCGTAGAGGAAGTAGTCAAACGTGTGCCGCTGGAGGTCGGCGAGGAGCGCGTCGTCGGACATGTCAGGGGGCAAAGGCGAGCGTGACCGAGGCCACGGCGTGGGGCGGGAGCGCGAGCTCGAGGACGAGATCGTCGCCGTCGCGGGTCCACGCCAGCGGCTCGGCCACGAGCGCGCTCGCGGCGTGGAGCGCCTCGACCTGGTCCGCGCCGAGGTACGCCGGCTCGCCCATCTGCTCCCACAGCTTGCGCGCGTTGGCGTGCTCCTCGTCGATCCGCTCGACCGTCACCGACGCCGGATCGCCCGCGCCGACGAGCGTCAGGCGGACCGTCGCCGCCTCGATGGCGTGGTCCGGGAGCGCGTGGTTCGTCAGGATCACCACGACGCGGCCGTCGTCGTGGCGCGTCACCCAGCGGTCGACCGTCGCGTGCATCCCGTCGACGAGGAGGCGCTCGGTCCCGGCGCGGTGCAGGAGCTCGACGGCCCGGTACGTCGGCTTGGCGATGCCGTGGATGGTGAGGAGCCCGAACTTGCCGTTGAAGGGCGTCGAGTCGAAGTAGACCTCCTCGAACAGGTCCGTGAACGTCCAGAAGCTGTAGCCCTCGACGACGCCGGCCACGTCGAGAAAGCTCTTGGCCACGAAGGCCGCCGCATACGGTCGGTCGTGCGGGGCGTAGAACGGGTTGCTCGACGCGTTCCACTCGGTGTAGTACAGGGGCCGGTCGCCGGCCTCTCGGGCCGCATCGAGCGCCTGCTGGCGCAGGATGCCGCGGGTCCCGGCCGCGAGCTGCTCGCGCGTGTCGTCATCGGGCGCGCCAAAGGCGTCGGTCGGATAGTGGTGCGTCGTGACGAAGTCGAGCGGGAGACCCTCGCCCTCGCAGAAGGCGACCAGGTCGGCGATCCACTCGTTCTTGGCCGTCGCCGGGCCGCCCACCCGGAGCCCAGAATCGGCGCGCTTGAGGGCCTGGGCCGTCACGCGGTAGAGCTCGAAGTAGTCGGCCTGGGTGCCGGTCCAGAAGTGGTCGAGGTTGGGCTCGTTCCAAACCTCGAAAAACCACTGCCGCACCTCGTCGGCGCCGTAGCGCTCGACCCAGTGGTGCGCCAGCCGCTCGATGAGGCCGCCCCACGCCTCGACGTCCTCGGGCGGCGTGATGTTGCCGCGGTAGTGGAACACGGTGTCCGGGCCGGAGGCCAGGACCTGGGGCATCAGGCTGAGTTCGACGAACGGGCGCATCCCGATCTCGACCAGGAAGTCCATGACCTGATCGGCGTTGAAGAACGAGTCGATGCGCTCGCCGGCCTGGTCGACAAATGTGCCCATGTCGTCGTTCAGCAAGCCGTGGAAGCGGACGTGGCGGACGCCGAGTTCGTCGCGGCAGCGCCGGAGCTGGGCCTGCCAGTCGGCGCGGAGCGCGAGCGTGGCGTGGCCGCTGCCGATGGTGTGGCTCCAGACGTGGGGGAGCGGCTCGCCGGTCTGACGGAGGTCGCAGCGGAAGGTGGGCATGGGGGGTGGGGCGGGGAGCGTCGCGTCGACCTCGCACGGGATCGAACGGGTGCGGGGCGGGCCCCTCTCGGACCAGCACGTGTGGGACCTCGCCGGCCCCGGGCTCGTTCCGGACGCGCATCCCCCGTCCGCCCCCCATGGAATCGAACCGCACGCACGTCGGAGACCTCACCATGCGATGGGAGGAGGCCGGCGACGGCCCGGCTGTCGTCTTCGTCCACGGCATTCCGACGAGCCCCCGCCTGTGGCGCCACGTCGTCCCGCTCGTGCCCGGCGCGCGGTGCCTCGCCTGGGAGATGGTCGGCTACGGGGCGTCGATCGCCGAGGGCGAGGGCCGCGACATCTCGGTCGCGCGGCAGGCCGACCATCTCGCCGAGTGGATGGAGGCCGTCGGGCTAGACGACGCCGTCGTGGTCGGGCACGACCTGGGCGGCGGCGTCGCCCAGATCCTGGCCGTGCGGCACCCCGAACGCGTCCGCGGCCTCGTGCTCACCAACTGCATCGCCTACGACTCGTGGCCGATCCCGATGGTCAAGGCGATGCGCGCGCTCGGCCCGGTCGTGGCGCACCTCCCGGACGCCGCGTTCCGGCCCATGTACAGCGCGTTTCTCCACCAGGGCCACGACGCGCCCGGCCGGGCCGACGAGTCCGTCGAGGCGCACTGGCCGTACTACGCCGGGTCCGACGGCGCCGCGGCGGCCTTTATCCGCCAGACGGAGTCGCTCGACGTCGACGACACGCTCGCCATCGCCGACGCCCTCCCGACGCTCAACCTCCCGGCCCGGCTCGTCTGGGGCGCCGCCGACCCGTTCCAGGAGATCGCCTACGGCTACCGGCTGGCGACCGAGCTCGGCGCGCCGCTCGACCGGATCGAGGGCGGGCTCCACTTCGTCCCGGAGGACCACCCGGGCCGCGTCGCCGACGCCGTCAACACGCTGCTCGACGACCTCAACGCCTCCGCGTAACGCCGGGGCCTCTCCCCTGTCTCCTCCTACTCTCATCCACCATGGACCTCCAGATTCAAGACCGCGCGGCGGTCATCACCGGCGCCGCCGGCGGCATGGGCCTCGAAACGGCCCGCATCCTGCGCCAGGAGGGCGCCCGCGTGCTTATGACCGACCTCGACGAGAGCCAGCTCGCGCTCTCGGTCCGGATCCTCGAGTCCGACGGGCTCGGCGGCGACGGCCTGCGCTCCGTCGTGGCCGACTTGCGCAGTCAGGCCGGCGCCGACGCCGTCGCGAGCGCCGTCGACTGGGACCTCGACATCCTGGTCCACACCGCCGGCGTCACCGGCGCCAAGGGCGACCCGCTCACCGACATCACCGAGGACGACTGGCACGAGGCGTGGCAGGTCGACATGATGTCGGCCGTCCGGATGGCGAAGGCCGTGATGCCCGCGATGCTGGACCGGGGCTGGGGCCGCGTCGTCTTCGTGACGAGCGAGAACGTGGCGCAGCCGTACGACGACGAGGTGGTCTACAACGGGGCCAAGGCGTCGCTGCTCACCTTCGCCAAGGCGCTCGCCCAGCGCTACGCGGCACGGGGCGTGCTCGTCAACTCGGTCGCCCCGGCGTTTATCGCGACCGACATGACCGACGGAATGATGGAGAAGAAGGCCGAGAAGAACGACGAGACGATGGACGAGGCGATCGACGAGTTTCTCGAAGAGGACCGGCCCCACCTCGTGCTCGACCGCCGCGGGCGGCCCGAGGAAGTCGCCGCCGTGATCGCGTTCCTGTGTTCGGAGCGGGCCTCGTTCGTCGTCGGCTCGAACTACCGCGTCGACGGCGGCTCGGTCGCGTCCATCGACCTCTGATGCCGGGCCCGTTCGACGGCCCGGTCTCGTTCGACGACGTCGCGGCCCGGATCAGGGCCCACCCCGTCGAGGGGACGCCCGAGGCGATGCGTGGCGCCTTCGCACGGCTGATGCGCGGCGACGACGCGGGCGAGCCGGTCCCCGAAGCTGAGCCCGAGACGTGGGGCGGCGTCGAGACGCTCCGCCTCGGCACGGGCGAGGGCGACGCCGTCGCGGTGTGGTTCCACGGCGGCGGCTACGTGTTCGGCGCGCCGGAAACGCACGCGCGTCCCGCCGCCGCGTTCGCCGACGCGCTCGGCGTGCCTGTCGTGCTCCCGCGCTACCGGCTGGCGCCCGAGCGCGCGTGGCCCGCCCAGCGCGACGACGCGCTCGCGGCCGTCCGGGCGCTCCAGGACGCCGGCCGCCGCGTCGCGCTCGCGGGCGACAGCGCTGGCGGCCACCTCGCCCTGGTCACCGCCCTCGCCCTGGCCGACGCGGGCCGCCCGGCCGGGGCGCTCGCCCTGTTCTCGCCCAACACCGACCGGACGGGCCTCAGCGGCACCCGGCAGCCCAACACGCCGCGCGACGCCATGAACGCGGACGACGACGACCGCCGGCTCGCGGAGATGACGTTCCGGGACCGGCCCGACGACGACCCCGGGGTCTCGCCCCTGCTGGCTGACCCCGGCCGCCTCCCCCGGACGCACGTCGAGGTGGGCGGCCGCGAGGTCCTGCTCGGCGACGCGCTCAGGCTCGCCGAGCGGGCTTGCGCGGCGGGCGCCGACCTCTCGCTCCACCTCACGGCGGACGCCTTCCACATGTGGCAGCTCTGGACGCCGTGGCTCCCCGCGGCCGACGCCTCGCTCCGTCGCGCCGCCGCGGCCCTCACGGGCTGGCGCTGAGGGGCGGCCTCCCAAGATCCGCCGGGCTTGCGTACGACCGCGCCCGAGCAAGGGCGTGGGCCATCGGCGACCGACGCCGTGCGCAGGCGGGAAATCAGTCGGCCAGACGGCGCCTAGTACGCGCCGGAGCCCTGGAGCACGACGCGTACGGTCCGCACCAAGATCACGGCGTCGAGCCACGGCGACCAGTTGCGAACGTAGTACGGGTCCCACCGCTCCATGCCGAGGTTGCCCGCGTGGCTCCGGCCGGAGACCTGCCACAGACCGGTGATGCCTGGGCGGACCCGCTCCCGCAACGCCCGCACGCGCTCGCTCAACTCTTGGTGATGGTAGTCGGGCAGGGGGCGGGGCCCGACGACGCTCATCTCACCCTTCAGGACGTTGTAGAGCTGCGGGAGCTCGTCCAGGCTCGTGCGACGCAAGAGGCGTCCGGGTGCCGTAATCCGAGGGTCGTTCTCCAACTTGAAGTGCTCCTCCCACTCGGCGCGCAAGGCCGGGTCGGCGTCGAGCGCCTCCTCCAACACGCGGTCGGCGTGGGGGACCATCGTGCGGAGCTTCCACGCACAGAACGTGGCACCGTCGAGACCGATGCGCTCCTGGCAGTAGAACGGGAAGGCGCGGTCGGCGGCCCACACCCAGGCGGCCATCAGCGCCACGACGGGGACCCAGAAAGGCGCAAGCAGCAGCACGGCGGCGAGGTCGACCGTCCGCTTGACCAGGCGGGGCGTCGTGCGAGTGAGCGTCGAGGAGAGTTCGAGACCGAGGATGCCCGCGAAGTCGCGCGGCGTGACCCACAGGCTGGGCGCCTCGAACAGGTCGGGGACGAGAACGACGGTGCGGTAGCACGAGAGCGGCCCTTCGAGCAGCTCGATCTGACGCCCCCGCTCGGCCTCGGGCAGCGCGAGGAACGCCACGGCCGCCTGCGGGGCCACCTGGGCCGTGTCGCCGACGATCGGGACGGTGTCGAGGAAGCCGCCCCAGGCGTCGAGGTCGTCGCTGAAGACCGCGAGCGGCGTGTAGCCGATGCCCCGCTCCTCCTGCAGCTGACGCACGATGCGCGCCCCCGCCAAGCCCGCCCCATAGACGACCGCGCCGACGCCCCAGCGATCGTGTTGCACCAGCTGCGACTTGACGCTCCACCGCGCCAGCGGGACGAGCCCGACCGACAGGATTCCAGCCGCGACGAGCGTCAGGCGGCTGGCGGAGGCCCCGCCCGCAACATTCGCGTTCGTGAGGTACAGCCCGACGGCCGCGGTCGCGAACACCCCTGCCAGCGTCAACACCACGCGGCGCAGTTCCTCAACGGCGCCCAATCCCCACCCGGGGAGCAGGCCGACGAACGTGGCGGCGCCGAGGTAAATCGGCAAGACGATCCACGAGATCCCGACCACGGCGCCCGCCTCCCCGGTGACGGCCTGGCGGACGAGCCCGGCCACAAACAGCGTCACCGTCAGCGCTAGCATCTCGGCGCCCGCCAGCGAGGCCGCGTTCGCGAAGCGACGGCGAGCGTGTGCGGCGGCGTTCGTGAGAGCCAGTTCGCGCTGGTGCGAAAACGGACGGTCGGAGCCGACGAGGACGGTTTCCATGAGGGAGGGATGAGCGCATCCCGGTCCCCGCAAAGCCGTGTCCGCTCTCGACTGGGCGACCAATACACTGAGACGGCGGACCGCAGGCGTGCCGTGAGCCCGTGCTATCGGGGCCAGGCGGGACGCGGAGGGGCCTGGTTCCAGTCCCCCCGCGCCCGCACGCGAGCGGGATCCGCCCCGACCCGGTCGGATGGAACGAGGCCAGCCGCTCGGGCGCCCGCCCCGGCTCCGTCGATGCGGGTGGCGACCAGTCGTGCCCGGCCCACGAGGCGGTCCTGCTCGGCGCCGGTGATGCGCGCCCACTCGAGGACGTCCTCGCTGCGGAAGTCGGCCGCCAGCGCGGGGACCGGGCGGGCGAAGAACGTAGATCGATACAGGCCGTCGCCAAGCCGCCCGTAGACGTTGCTGACGAACCGCGTCGACCGGATCATGGCTGGCGTATCGGCCTCGACCTGCACCTCGCGGGCCTCCTCGCCGGACGCCGCGTTGTCAACGATCCAGTTGTTGGCGACGAGGTTGTCGCCGTCCGAGGCCCGCCGGTCGGGGTCGCGGCGGAGCCACAGGCCGGTGCCGCCGTTCTCAGTGAACGTGTTGTGCGAGAACACGTTGCGACTGGCCGCTTGCGACAGCACACCCGATCCACTCCACGCCCGCCAGCGGGTTCTCGCCACGACCGAGTGCTGGACCAGCGTCCCCGTCGTGCGGAGCTCCAGCATGATCCCGGCGACCTGATCGGAAACCGAGAGCGCACCCTCGATGGTGTTGCTCGTGTTGTCGCCGTCGAGCCAGATGCCGGGGCCGTCGTTGTGGGCCGAGTAGTGGCGGCGGAAGACGGTGTCGGTGGTGTGATGCCACTTGCCGCCGCCGGCCTCCCAGTACGGGTCGTGACCCTTCCAGTTGTTGCCCACGGCGGCCGTCTCGTCGAACAGGCAGGAGGCGCACGCCCCGCCCCAGCCGATTTGCCCGTTCAGGTCGGCGCGCGTCCGCCGGAACGTGTGCTCACGGCCCGACACGTCGATGCCCCGGCCGTTGGTCCACTCGACCGTCACGTCCTCGAACAGGCCCCCCACGCTCCCAGCACACACCGCGCCCCACTGCGCCCGGTTCGTCGCGTAGCGGAAGGTGAGCCCGACGACGCGGAACCAGCCCGGTGTGGAGGGGTCGCCGCAGTCGGCGGAGTCGTCCGGTCCGGAGGGCCAGAAGAGACGCGTGCGAACGCCCACCTCGATCCCCCCATCGCCCGACCGTGCGAGGGGCAGCCGTGCCACCAGAGCCGTCGGCGCATTGTCGGAGCCCTCCCGCAGGAACCGACCGGGCGCCAGCTCAGCCCGGCCCGCCACGGGTCGCTGAACGCGGCCACCCACCACGAGCATCTCGCGTCGGAAGGCCGGGTCGTCGGAATACGTCCGTAGCGGGCCGTAGGCCCAGGGCAGCCGCCAGTCGCCGCCAGCCGTCCGCGTCCACCCGGAGTCCGCCACGTCCGCGCCGCTGACCACCACGGTCTCGCCCGGGTAGGCGGCGAACGTGACGCGCGAACGGGAACTGCTCCCTCCGATGCGGGGACGGATCGACTCGCGGTAGACGCCCGCACGGATCACCACGGCGTCGCCAGGCCGGACCGCTTCGGCGGCTCGCGAGATCGTGCGGAACGGTCGGGCCTCCGTCCCCGGACCGCGGTCGCTGGCGGCAGGACTAGCGCGGTCCACGAAGAGCGTCGCGCCGGTCGGGCTGAACACCGTCGCGGCGGGCCCGCAGCCCTCCCCCGCGTCCCACTCCCCTGGCGGACACGCCGGTGGCACGGGCTCGGACCACGTGGACGGACGTGCGGCCTCGGCCGGGTCGCCGCAGGCCGTGAGGGCGAGCGCGGCGAGGAGGAAGAGCGGGGCGGCGGGCGTCACCAAACCAGCTTCGCGCAGTGGAACGCCTCGGCGTAGTGCGTCCCCGCTTCGACGCCTCGGATACGCGCCAGCCCCCGGAACGTCTCGGCGTCGTACCAACCCTTCTCGCGCTGGCTTGGAAAATGGGTGTCGAGGATCGCCAGCTTGCGGTCGAGCGTGGTCGCGTCGAGGGCGACGTAGGCGTTCGGGCGGTCGAGGTCGCCGTCCCACTTCGGGATCTCGTAGCTAGCGATGGTCGCGCCCCGGAACGTCTGCCACGCGAGGTCGCCGACCGTGCGGTGGTCCTGGTGCGCGTCGTCGCGGCGGTGCGTCAGGACGAGGTGCGGACGAACGGGTTCGAGCGTTGCTTTCATCCAGCGCTTCAGGTCCTCGACGTGCTGTGGGAAGAAGCCGTCGGGGGTGTCGAGGACGTGCATCTCGACGTGCTCGGCGTCTGCCAGCAGGGCAGCGGCAGCGGCGCGGGCCTCGGCGGCACGGGGGCCGCGGGCGGAGGCGACGACCGAGTGAACCGTCGTCTGGGGGCGCTCCGCGAGCAGACGAAAGAGGGTCCCCCCTGCCCCGATCTCGATGTCGTCGGCGTGCGCGCCCAGGCAGACGAGCCGGAGAGGCTCGTCCCGGCCGAGCGACGGGGGAAGGGCGAACACAGGCTAGCTGAGGACGGGTGGGGCGAAGGAGCCGTCGCCCGCGATGCGGGGGTCGCCGTCGCCCGAGGCGCGGCGGTCGCTCCAGACCTCCCACGGGGCCTGCCCGTTCTGGTAGATGTCCTCCAGCAGCTTCTTTTCCTTGAACGTGTCCATGCACGCCCAAAAACCCTGGTAGTCGAACGACCCGAGTTGGCGGGCGGCGGCCATGCGGTGCGCCGGCGGCCCGAGAATGTCCTCGCCGGGGCGGATGTAGTCGAAGAAGTGCTGGTTCATCACAAAGAACCCGCCGTTGATGCGGAGCCCGATCTCGGTGACGTGTTGCACGTCGGTGACCGCGCCCGAGTCGTCGGAGCGGATCACGTGGCTCGTGTAGTTGGGCTGGACCCCGAGGAACGTGGCCGCGCGGCCGGACGCCTGCGCGAAGTCGACCATCGTGTCGAGCGGGGCGTCGGTCAATCCATCGGCGTAGTTGGCCAGAAACCACTCATCGCCGTCGAGGAAATCTCGGACGGCGACCAGCCGCTCGCCGACGCTGGCAGCAAGCCCGGTATCGACGAAGGTGATGCGCCAGTCGTGGATGTCGCTCCGAAGCAACTCCACATCCTTCCCGCCGGTCAGCACGAAGTCGTTAGAGACGGTCTCATCGTAGTCGACGAAGTAGCGCTTGACGTGGTCGGCGCCGTGGCCCAAGCACAGGATGAAGTCCTTGTGTCCGTAGTGGGCGTAGTACTTCATCAGGTGCCACAGGACCGGTCGGTAGCCGACGCAGACCATCGGCTTTGGGATCGGGCCGGAGTGCTCCTTGAGGCGCATGCCCTCGCCACCGCAGAAGAGAACGACTTTCATGGAGTTGTCGAGGTCGGAGTCGCGGCCGTCGCCGCAGAAAGGGCGCCGTCGCCACCGGGCCGAGTGATAGAGGTCCAGACCGTCCCGGCCTTTTGACGGAAGACGGGCTGGACCGGGCGGCCGAGCAGGAACCCGTCGACTGAGCCGGCGTCGAGCGCCCGGGCGTAGACCGCCAGCGCGCCCGCCACGGCCTCCGTCGTCTGGTCGATCACCTCGTCGGTGTGGGCCGTCGTGACGACGAAGGAGGGCGCGAGCACGCCACGCCGGGTGAGCTCTTGCAGGAAGAGGGTGCGGAAGGGCTGGGAGGCGAGCCCGTTGGCGTCGCGCGTCCAGAACACCAGGTTGCAGTCGCGCCCCGCCGTACCGACGGCATCGCCGACCCCGGAGGCCGCGACGACCTGGGCGACCTGCCGGCGGAGCCGGGCGCCCTGTCGCATGAGCTGGCCCGCCACGTCCTCACTGGCGGCGATGCGCATCGTCTCGATGGCCGCCGCGAGCCCGTGCGTCTCGGCGCCGTGTGTGGCCGAAAGGAGGAAGACGCGGTCCTTCGCCGTGTCAAGCCCGCCCGCCTCCATCAGCTGGCGGCGTCCCGCCAGCGCCGAGACCGAGTGGCCGTTCGCCAACGCCTTCCCGAACGTCGACAGGTCGGGGTCGAGCCCGAACAGGCCCTGGGCGCCGCGCTCCGACCAGCGGAAGCCGGTGATCATCTCGTCGAGCACGAACACGACACCGCGCTCGCGGCAGGCCGCAATGGCGGCGCGGAGATAGTCGCCGGGGTCGGACTCGTCGCGGACGGCCTCCATCACCACGCACGCCGGGCGCTCGCGGTCGAGCACGTCGACGAGCGCGTCGAGGTCGCCGTAGGGGAACGACACGGTGAGGTCGCGAACGGCGGCAGGGATGCCCGCGGCCATCGGCGTCGTGCCGATGAACCAGTCGTCTTGCGACAGAAACGGGTGGTCGGCGCAGATCGCGACCGGGTCCCGCCCGGTCGCCGCACGCGCCAGCTTGACGGCGGCGGTCGTCGCCGAGGAGCCGTCCTTGGTGAACTTGACGCAGTCGGCGCCAACGAGGGCGAGGAACGCCTCAGCGACCTCCAACTCGATGCTTGCGGGGCGGGAAAAGTTGGCGCCGCGCGCCAGCCAGCGCGTCGCGGCGGCCGTCACCCTAGGCTCAGCGTGCCCCAGCGTGACGGCGCGCAGGCCCTGGCCGTACTCGATAAAGCGGTTGCCGTCGAGGTCCCAGACATGCGCGCCCTCTCCCCTCTCGACGACGACCGGCATCCACTCGGGCATCTGGTCGTCGCCCTTGGCATACGTGTGCGCCCCGCCCGGGATCAGGCGGTGCGCGCGCCGCTGGTGGGCGCGGCTGGCGACGAAGCGGTTGGAGTCGGGATCGGTCATGCTTCGGTGAGGAGGCCTGCCTCCGCCAGCCGGTCGGCAGCGCCACAGACAGCGGCGAACGGAAGGCCGGACCGCTCGGCGATGTCGACCAGCGAGTGCGCCCCGTCGGAGAGGTTGAGGACCCACAACGCAGCCTGCTGGGCTTCGGGGCCATTCGGCAGGCCTCCGAGGCTCTCGTACAGCCCCCGCCGACCAAGCTGTGGCTCCCCGTAGGGCTGCGTGTTGCGGTAGACGGCGACGCGGTCGAGCGTTCGCACGATGGCGTCGAGCGCGTCGAGCGACTCCACCAGCGACTCCGGAGTGACGAGGTTGAGGTCGTCGCCGGAGGTGTGGTACTCGGGGTACTCGCCGTGCGCCGTGCGCGTCAGGCGGCCGACGGGCAAGGCGAAGCCGGGGCTGTTGTACTGGCGCTCGTCGTAGCCCGTCGGCTCGAACGGGCGGACGTCGACGTCGAATCCCAGATCCCGGAGCGCGAGCGGGACGGCGCGGTCGACGGGCGCAGGCGGGCCCACGAGGGCAGCGCGCGTCCGTTTGTAGGTGAAGCCGCCCCGATCGCCGAGGTTTGCCAGTACGAGTCCATGGCGGATGCGCGAGACGGTGGCGTGGTTGCGGTCGAGCCAGGCGATGGCACCGACGGTCCCGGGCGCGAAGACGAATCGGATCGTGTGGTGAGGGGTCGGCCCATCGAGCAGGCGCCGCGCCAGCATCGTGGCGACCGCCAGCGACGAGGCGTTGTCGTTCGCCAGCGCCGGGTGACAGGCGTGAGCGGAGAGCAGGATCTCGTCGCTCGTCTCGCCCGGCACGACCACCTCGCCATACGTCAGGCTCCCATCGATGTGCTCGGCGTCGATCACCACGTCCAGCTCCGCGCCCTCGCCGACCTCGGCGGCCAGCGCGTCGAGGCGGTCCTGAGACAGGCAGAAGCCCCACGTCGGCGCGTAGTACGAGGTCCGGTACGGGACGAGCGCCGGCTGGTCGGGGAGGGTGTGCAGCCGAGCGCGGAGCGCCCACAGGGGCATCCGGTCGCGAGCGGCGACGCTGTATTGGACGAGCGCGAGCGGGCTGTCGGCCCAGTCCACGATCCGCCGCCCCTGGTGCTCGACGTAGGCCTCGCGGACGCGCCACTCCTTGGGGACGGTCCAGTCCAGGATCGGTGTGCCCGTCGGGACCTCGCTGATCCGCAGCGGCACGCGCTCGCCGATCGCGAGCAAGGTCTGGCGAAGCCCGTCGCCCGTGATACAGCGTCGGAGCGGGAGGAGATCGGCGACGAACGCGTGCAGGGCCGCGCCGGGGTCGGCGGCGGTCTCGGGGCGGTCGGGGGGCGGCGCGAGAGTGGGCACAGGGCGTCGGGGGGGCGACTCGGGTATCGGCCCCCACGCCCTCACCGTAAGGGCATCCCCCCTTCGACCCGCCCTCGCAAAGGCTTCGCCGAGCCTCTGCCGAGGCCCAGACACCACCCGGCCGTTTGACCCGTACCCTCCGGGCCACGAAAACCGAACCTCAACCGGTCACGACCATGATCAAGGGTACCATCACGCAGTTCAACGCCCGCCGCGGCGTCGGCTTCGTCCGCCACGGCGAGAACGGCATCCCGTTCTCCGTCCGGAACGCGGCCGACCGCTCGTTCACCGACGGGGACCCCGTCGAGTTCACCGTTCGCGGTGGCAAGGCCGGCGTCGCCGCTCACAACGTCCGCCGCGTCCGCGCGACGAGCTAGACGGGCCCCACCCGAACCCGAGCCGGGGCCGGTCGCGCGATGCGACCGGCCCCGGCTTTCTTGAGTCCGGCGACCCGGTCAGCGGACGACCGTCAGCCGCTGGGTGCGGACGCTGGCGCCGGCCTCGACGCGCACGAGGTAGACGCCCGCGGCGAGCGCCGACACGTCGACCGCGATCTCGGCCGCGTCGGCGACCGGCCCGTCGAACACCTCGGCGACCGTCCGGCCCGTCGCGTCGACGAGCGTCGCCCGGACGCGCTGCATGCCGGGCACCGTCACCGCAAGCGCCGTCCGCGAGTTGGTGGGGTTGGGGCCCGCGAGCCGAGCCGAGAACGCACCTAGCGGCCCGTCCTCGCCTGCGACCGAGCCGGACGAGACGACCTGCAGGCTCCAGCGCTCCAGACGCCCGGTGTCGTCCCCCGCGGAGTCACAGACGCCCAGCGTCCACGTCCCGGCGGCGTCTTCGCCGATGAACGACGCCAACATCCCGACCGGGCCGCCCTGGTCCCCGCTCTCCGGGCGGCCGACCACGTCGTAGAACGGCGCCCCGACGTTGTGATTCCCACTCGCGAACGAGCCGGGAGCGGCCTCATCGCCGATCAGGATGTCGAGGTTGTCGGCGCTCGAGCCGAAGTCGCCGGGCCCGACGCGCTCGATCAGCGAGACCGTCGTGCCCGCGGGGCTCGTCAGCCGGACCCGGAGGTCGCCGCGGTAGGTGTGCGTGATCCCGACCCCGACCGCGAGGTGCTCGATCACGAGCGGGCCTGTCACGTCGAGCGTCGAGCCGGTGAACGCCGGGCAGCCGTTGTCCGGGATGTCCGTCCCGACGACCGCCTCCACGACGGTGTCGGGTGTCGGCAGGCCACGGACGACGGCCACACTCGCCGACGCGACGGCGTCCGCGAACCCTGCGATGGTGGTCGTCGCCGAGTTCTCGATCGTTCCGACGGCGTCGTCTGCGAGAGTGGTGCGGTACTCGATCGTGACCGAGCCGCCCGCCGGGATCCGATCGCTCCACGTCACGGCATCGCTGGTAAAGGCGGCGCTGCCGATGGAGGCCTGGAGGTCGCCCGCGAACAGGAGCCCGACGGGCAGGACGTTCGTGAACTGCGGTGTGACGTCGCTCGGGGTGGGGTTGACGACGGTGAACGTGAACGTCACGCTCTCGCCCGGCTGGGCGCTCTCGGCAGAGGCTTGGGCGCCGGCCGACGGGGACGCGGTGTAGTCGCGGCCATCGAGCGTTTGGGCGCCCGTCCCGAGCGGGTCGAGGATGGCCGCCAGCCCGTCGTTCATCGCCCGGAACGTCCGGCCGTACCAGTCCGGCGCGTCGTTGCCGCACGCGGCAGCGCCGCCCGTGAGCTGTCCGATGATCCGGCCCTCGGGGCTGAACAGCGGCGACCCGGAGGATCCGCCCTCGGTCGTGCCCAAATCCCAGTCGGCGACCTGTAGGTGTGTGCCGCTGGCGTTGGCCGTGGGGCTGCTGTAGTTGGTGACGGTGAGCGGGTCATTCTCGAACGAGATCCGTTTTTCTTCGACGCTCGGGTGATGAATGGCGACGGCCGACAGGGGCGCGAGGTCGCGGCGGTCCCAACCTGCGAGAAAGACGCCCGCGTTTGTCGGGATCGGGTCGTCGAACTCGAGGACGGACCAGTCGGCCGCGACCCCGTCGCCGATCTCGGCGACGCCCGAGTTAAACATCGACCGCGGCCCGTCGCCAGGCTGCCCGCTGGCGGGCGAGCCCGGGGTGCGGCACGTCGAGTTCTGATAGTTCCAGTAAACGACGACGTCGGGGCCGTTGCCGGCGCCGATCCCGCAGTGCTCGGCCGTCAGGAAGATGGGCCGGCCGTCCCCCGCCGTCGTGTTGATGGCGGCGCCTGAGCAGAAGTCGATGCCCCGGACGGTGTACGCCCCGACGGAGCGGATGATGTCGGGGTAGGCGTCGCCCTCGGGGCAGGCCACGTCGACGTTGCACGAGCCTGAGCGCCGGGCGCCGAGGGCCTCTTTCTCCTCCCGAGACAGCAACGTGGGGATGAAGGCGTGATTGGCCTGGGACAGTTCGAGGTCGACCGCGAGGGGCGTCTTGCTCGGGGGCACGTTCAGTTCGATCACGGCCCGGTCCCCTACGACGAGGGGCGTCCACAGCTGGCCGTGCGCCTCGTTGTCGTCGGCCGTGAACGGACGGTACTCCGGGGCCTGGCCTGGGGCGTAGAGCCACAGCGCGGCGCCCTCGGGAAGCCGGAAGCGGGAGAACCCGAAGCTCAGCGAGTACGCCGTTGGGGACTCCACGACGAGCCGCCAGACGCGCGTGCCGTCGGGCCCCTCGCTCCACGTCCCGTGCGTGGCAGGCGTGACGGCCACGTCGACCGGCTCGGCGAACCGGACCGGCGCCGCCCCCCCGGTGCGAGCGGCGACCGCATTCGCTGCGAGCGCGTCGTTGCCGGCGACCGCTAGCGTCAGCACCTCGGGCGGCGGGGCACCCCGGAGCTGTTGGCTGCTGGGCTGGGCCGAGGCAGGGATGGCGAGAACGAGCCCGAGGGCGAGGACGGCGAGGCGCATGTCGTCTCGGGACGTGGGCCCCGTGTGGTGGACTCCCACGCTACGACAGGTTCATGTCCCCCATCATCCCTCCTCGATCCAGACGCTGACCTCGTCGAGCGGCTTGCGCGCAAGGTCCGGGACGGTCGCGTCGGCGGCGACGTGGCCGACGGGAAACAGGATGTAGGGCGCCTCGTTGTCGGGGCGGCCGAGCAGGTCGCGCAGGAAGCGCATCGGCGACGGGGTGTGCGTCAGCGTCGCCAGCCCGGCATGATGGAGCGCGGCGATGAAGAGGCCGGCGGCGATGCCGCAGCTTTCCTGCACGTAGTAGTGCTTGCGCTTCGTCCCGTCGGCGCGGACCCCGGAGCGCTGGGCGAACATGACCACGATCCACGGGACGGTCTCCAAGAACGGCTTGCGCCAGTCGGTGCCGATGGGCGCCAGCGCCTCCAGCCACTCCTCCGACATTCGGCCGTCGTAGCTGGCTCGCTCCTCGGCCTCGGCGGCCTCGCGGATCTGTCGCTTCATCTCGGGGTCCGAGATGGCGACGAACGTCCACGGCTGCATATGCGCACCGCTGGGCGCCGTGCTCGCGGCGGCGATGGCCGCCTCGATGGCCGCGCGGGGAACCGGCCGGTCCGTAAAGAAGCGTACCGAGCGCCGATCGTCGACCTCTTCGTAAAACGCCTGGGCGCGAGCGACGATCTCGTCGTCGGAGCGCTCGACGCCAGCGTAGGGTACGTGGGGAAAGTCGGACACAGGCGGCGGAGGCGACGGTCGGGAGGCGCCAGCGCGCCGTGCGGGTCGTCAACCTACGCCGCGCCGGGAGGAGCGGACTGCTCGCCGCTCCTCCGGCTCACGCGGCTAGCGTCCTGTGTTCACGTAGCGGATGCACTGCCCCTGGTTGCGGAACGTGCTGCCGTCCGCACGGCGGAGGTCCTCCCACCCACCGCTCTTGCAGGCGTCCTTGTCCGTGGCCACGCGGTACGGCTCGAAGTCGTAGGTGACCGCGCCGCCCGTCCACGATAGCGCGAGCGCGTCGGCGAACGCGTCGGTGACCGGGTTGCCGGAGCCCTGGTTGACGCCGAACGCGCCGAGCACCGTGGCGTCGGGGTAGCCGGCAGCAAAGTCACCCCACTCGAAAAAGCAGCTCTGACGCGGGCACTCGAACGTGCCGTTGTTGTCGAGGTCGAGGTCGCGCGTGGCCCACCAGCGGCCCGCGCCGCCGTCGTAGGCGTCCCAGTCCTGCCAGACGTCGTCGGCGACGGGGCCCTGTGTCGAGGCGTTGTAGTAGGGCTCATAGACCAAGACGGCGTAGCCCTCGCCGGTCCGGCCCCGGTCGATTTCGAGGTTGATCGACGGGACGACGATGCCGCTCCCGCCGGACGCGCTCGACCGATACGTCGAGTACGAGACGCCATCGATGTCGGCCGTCCGCAGGCCGATGTGGTCGTAGTTGAACAGGTAGAGCTTGTCGCCGCCGGTAGGCGTCTCCATGTGGAAGCTGCCGATGCCCGCGGGCGGCGAGGCCGGGCCGGAGACGAACGTGCCGACGCTGGCGGGCGTCCGGGTGTAAAGCACCCAGTTGTTGGTTGGCGGCGTGCTCTCGGGCTGCCTCGCGATGTCGGCCTCCGTGACGACCTCGACTGTGCCGTGGGAGGAGGCGGCCGTCGGCGCTTGAGCGGAGTCGAGCGCGGTGTCGCAGCCAGCGACGAGGGCCAAGGCGAGGGCGCAGCTTGCGGCGGCCCGGAGCAGACGAGGTGTCATGGGACTGGGAGAAGGTGAGGCGAGGGCCGCTGCCCCCGCAGGCGGCAAGCGTACGGCAGGCTGCGTTTTTTGCCAACCGATCTCAGTCCCCATCTCGCTCCCTTCCTCCTCGGCTACGGGTGGAGGCGGCCCAGCAAGCGCGGGAAGAACCCGGTCTCGCGGACGTGCGGGAGGCCACAGATGTAGGCGACGGTGCGCTCCAGTCCCAGCCCGAACCCGGCGTGGGGCACGCTCCCAAACCGTCGCAAGTCAAAGTACCAGTCGAACGCGGACTCGGGCAGCCCGTGCGCCTCGACCTGCGCCTGGAGGAACGCGAGGTCCGTCGCCCGTTCGCCGCCGCCGACGATCTCGCCGTAGCCCTCGGGCGCCAGCACGTCCATGCCGAGCGCCAGCCGGTCGTCGTCGGGGTCACGCTTCATGTAGAACGCCTTCACGGCCGCTGGGTAGCGGTGGACGATGACGGGCGTGTCGAAGTGACGCGTGAGCACGGTCTCGTCGGACGCGCCGAAGTCGGCGCCCCACTCAAAGTCGCGGGCGCTCTGCTTCCACGACGGGATGTTGCGCAGGCCCTCGGCGATCTCCTCCAGGCGGACGTTGATTTCGATCTCGCGGGCGTCGATTCGACGCTTCTCGCCCTTCTTGGCCTGGCCATAGCTGGCGCGGTTCGCCGCCTTCTCCTCCTCCAGCCCGCGCTGCTCGTCTTCGAGCCCGGCCTGCTCGGCGTCAAGCACGTTCTGCGTGGCGTCGCCGGTCAGCAGCTCGACGGCGTCGGAGTAGCTGAGGCGGGGGAACGGCGTGGCCCGGGCGGCCTCCAGCTTACCGGTGTCGCGCTCCAGGACCGCCAGTTCCTCGCGGCAGTCCGCCAGCACGGCGTCCAAGATGGCCGCCAGCAGTTCTTCGACGACCTCCATGTTCATGTCGAGGTCGTAGAACGCCATCTCGGGCTCGATCATCCAGAACTCGGTCAGGTGCCGACGGGTCTTGGACTTCTCGGCGCGGAACGTCGGCCCAAAGGTGTAGATCTTCCCGTGCGCCATCGCCATGGCCTCGCCGTGGAGCTGCCCGCTTTGGGTGAGGTAGGCCGGCTCGCCGAAGTAGTCGAGCTCGAACAGCGTGGACGTGCCCTCGACGGCGTTCCCGGTCAGGATCGGCGGGTCCGCCAGGAGGTAGCCCTCGGACTGGAAGTAGGCATGGATGGCCGTGATGATCCGGTTGCGGACCCGCATGATGGCCCACTGGCGGCGGCTCCGGATCCAGAGGTGGCGCCGGTCCATCAAGAACTCGACGCCGTGGTCCTTGGGCGTGATCGGGTACGGCTCGGCGAGCGCGATCACCTCGACGGAGTCGGCCTGGATCTCCACGCCACCCGTCTGGCGGTCGTCGGCCTTGGCGGTGCCGACGACGCGGAACGCGCTCTCCTGCGTCAGCGACGCGGCGGCCTCCCACGACTCGGCATCGACGGCCCCCTCGTTGACGACGACCTGGACGATCCCGGACCCGTCGCGGAGCTCCAGGAACCGCAGCCCCTTTGAGCCGCGGCCGTTGTAGAGCCACCCGTTGACGGTGACGGTCTCGCCGACGTGGTCGGGCAGGGCGTGGACGCGGGTGAACGGCTCGATCATGGGCGGAGGCGCAGGGAGGGGCCGGAAGCTACCGGCACAGGTTGGGCGAACGGGGAACCGGAAATGAGGATCGGGCAGAGCGACAGCCGCAGACACAACGAACGGCTCCACCCCAGGCCGTTGACCGTGCGGATCTCCCCAACGCACACCCAGAGAGACTCGGCATACGGAACCACCGACGCCCCCGCGCTGGCCGCGGGGATCCCGGCGCGCCGGGGCGGGTGCACCCCTCCCCCACCCGAGCGCCCGTGCCGAGCCGGTTTACCTTGTTCAACGACCCCGTCCACGGGTTCGTAACGGTCCCCAAGGGACTGATTCTGTCGCTCGTCGAGACGCCCGAGGTGCAGCGCTTGCGGCGGATCCGCCAGCTGGGGCTGGGCTTCCTCGTCTTCCCCGGCGCCGTCCACACCCGGTTCGAGCACGGGATCGGCGCGATGGCGCTGATGGACGAGGCGCTGGACACGCTGCGCGAGAAGGGAACGGTGATGGCGACCGACGAGGTGGAGGGCGCGCTCGCGGCGGCGCTGCTCCACGACGTCGGCCACGGGCCGTTCTCTCACACCTTAGAGCACCAGTTGCTGGCGCCTGGCGCCCAGCCGTTCCGCCACGAGCAACTCAGCCGGGCGTTGATGGCGCGGATCGACCGGCGGATGGGCGGCGCGCTGGCGGCGGCCCTCGCCATCTTCGACGGGACCTACGACCGGCCGTTCTTCCACAGCCTGGTTGCCAGCCAGCTCGACATGGACCGGCTGGACTACCTCCGCCGCGACTCGTTCTACACGGGCGTGGCCGAGGGCGTGGTCGGCGTCGACCGCGTGATCAAAACCATGCGCGTGCACGGCGGGCGGCTCGTCGTCGAGTCGAAGGGCGCGTACGCGGTCGAGAACGTGCTGCTGAGCCGGCGGCTGATGTACTGGCAGGTCTACCTCCACAAGACCGTGCTGGCGGCCGACCACGTGTTGCGCGCGGCGTTCGAGCGCGCCCGGGACCGCTGGGGGACCGACCCCGCCCTCGACGCGACGGCGCCCAGCCTGGCCTACTTCCTGGGCGGATCGGCCACGGCCGACGACCTCGACCCCGCCAGCGACGGCCACGACGCCCTGCTCGATGCCTTCACTGCGCTCGACGACACCGACGTGCTCTACAGCCTCAAGCGCTGGGCGACCTCCGACGACCGCATCCTGGCCGACCTCGCGCACCGCTTCGTCGACCGCCGCCTCTTTCGCACGACCCCACTCGACGCGCCCGCGACGCCGGAGCAACTGGCCGACTGGCGCGAGCGGACCGCACGGTGGCTGGTCGCCGATGGGCTCTCGTCGCCGCACGACGCCGCACGCGACGCCGGGCTCTACGTCGCCGCCGACACCGCGCGAGTGGCGGCGTACCGCGCCGACGGCGAAGCGATCTGCATCCTCGAGCGTGACGGGACCGTCCGCGAGCTGAGCGAGGCGGCCGACGCGCCGACGGCGTATTCCCTCGCGGCCCGGCGCGACCGGGCCTACGTGTGCCTGCCCAAGGCCATCGACCCGTGACGGGCCTCGCGATCCTGGACGGCGACGCTGGGCACGCCCGGCCCGGGCACCCGGAACGGCCGGAGCGGCTGGCGGCCATCCGTTCCACGATCGCGGCCGACCCCGTGCTGGCGGCGCTCCCCCGGGTACCGAACGCTCCCGCGAGCCGGGCGGCGCTCGAACGGGTCCACGCCCCGGCCTACCTCGACCTCCTCGAGACCTTCTGCGCGACCGGCGGGGGCGACCTCGACTTCGACACGTACGCGACATCCGCCTCGTACCGCCTGGCGACCAAGGCGTGCGGCGGCCTCCTGACGCTTGTCGACAGGGTGATGGGTGGCGAGTTCGCCAGCGGGTTCGCGCTCGGTCGGCCGCCAGGCCACCACGCGCGGCCGGCGCAAGCGATGGGCTTTTGTCTGGTCTCGAACGCGGCCGTTGCCGCCCGCCACGCCCAGGTGGCGCACGGTGCCGAGCGCGTGCTGATCGTCGACCTCGACGTGCACCACGGCAACGGCACGCAGGAAGCGTTCTATGACGACCCCAGCGTCCTCTTCGTCTCGACGCACCAGGCCGACCTCTACCCGGGGAGCGGCCACGTGGGCGACGCCGGCGTCGGAGCGGGCGACGGGGCGACGGTGAACGTGCCCGTTCCCGGCGGGACGGGCGACGAGCTTGTCGACCTCCTGCGCGCCATCCTCCCCCCGCTTGCGGCACGCCACCAGCCCGACCTCGTCTTGCTCTCGTTCGGGGCCGACGCGCACCGCCTGGACGCGTTGGCAGGGCTCGGCCTGAGCGTGGACGGGATTGCGGACGCGGCGACGGCCGTGCTGGAGGTGGCCGATGCCGAGTGCGGCGGCCGGGTGGTAGCGACCCTCGAAGGCGGCTACCACACCGGCGCGCTGGCGGCGGCCGTAGCAGGCGTGCTCCACCGGATGATCGACCCGACCGCCCTGGTGGCCGACCCGTTCGACTTCCCGGCTCTCCCCCGCCAGGATCTCAGCCCACTGCTCAGCGCGGTCCGCTCGCTCCACCGGCTGTAGCCTGGCACGCAAGCCCGGGATCGCCCGGGACGGCGGGTCGAATCGGGCAGGATGCTCCGTCCTCCCGCGGCCCCGGGCACCCCGGGCGGGATCAGCGGGGGACGCCGAAGACCTGGGTCCAGTAGCCGTCCTCTTCGGCGGCCCCGAGTTCGACGAATCGAGGGCTCAGCATTTGCCGGCAGTGGTCCGGGCTGGCGAGCCAATCGGAGACGACCTCGTCGACGTTCTGATGATAGCGTGCGATGTTCTCGCCGACGGCGCGCCAGTCGTAGCCGGCGCGGCGGACGCGGGCGCCGGTACTCAACCCGTCGGTACCGGTGTGGTCGAAGTGCCCGTTCTCCGCCATGTCGCGCGAGTGCCGCTCGGCCGCGGCTTCGAGCCGGGCGTCCCACACGAGCGGCGCGGCCGGGCCCATCGCCTCATTCCCGCACACGGCCCCGCTCGCGCGGGCGTCGTTAACGGCCGCCAGCATCGCATCCCAGGCCGGGGCGTCGGCGACCAGCGCATCGTCGATGGCGTACGTCGTGTCGCAGGCGGCGAGGGCCAGGGCAGCGAGGAGGACGATCCGGAACATGCGCGCGGGGGGGAAGAGCGGCAACCTCGCGCGTGGGCGTCCCAAAACGAGAACTCCTGCCCAGTACGGAATGCCCGTGCAGCGATTCCCCTACCTGTCGTGTCTCCCTACCGCCCCTCGACGAGCGCCGCGTGGCTGGCGTCCAAGACCTTGACCGCGCGGACAATGGTGTCGGCGGCGCGAGCGAAGGTCTCGGGGTCGATCCGGCCGGCGTCGTCGGTCGGCTGGTGGTAGTCGGCGTGGTCCTCGACGCCGAAGTAGACGAACGGGACGCCGCGCTGATGGAAGGCCGCGTGGTCCGAGGCGCTGGTCCAGTTCTCGGCACCGCCCCCGGTGTCGTGGCCAAACCGAAGCGGCAGGCGCGCGTCGCGCAACAGCTGCCCGAGGTGCGGGTAGTGAGCGGCACCGGCAGCCCACAGCTCGCCGCGCGAGACCATGTCGAGGTTGACGACGGCCAGAATCGACCCGAGCGGGACCGGCGGGTCGGCCGCCAGCACCTGCGCGCCGATCAGCCCCTGTTCCTCGGCGTCAAGTGCGGCGATGTAGACCGTGTGCTGCGGCGGATTCCGGCGGAAGTGATCCGCCAGCGCCGCGAGCGTGGCCACGCCGGACGCGTTGTCATCGGCGCCGTTGTAGACGCGCCCGGAGGCCACGCCCAGATGGTCGAAGTGGGCGGTCACCAGGATCGCCTGCTGGGGGAAGACGGTGCCCTCGACGCGCGCGACGATGTTGGTCCCGACCCCACTCTGGGGGAGCACGACCGGCTGGCGGTAGCCGTCGGCGAAGGCGGGGCGCGCGCCCGTCCGGCGCAAGCGGGTCTCGACGGCGTCAGCGGCACGGTCGCCGCCGGGCGTCCCGGCGCGGCGGCCCTCGAACGCGTCGTCCGCGAGCGCCGTCACATCCGCCATCAGGCCGACGGGGTCGACCAGGAGCGCGACCGGGGTGGGCGCCGGGGCCGACGGCGACGGGGGGCTGGCGCAGGCCGCGAGCGCGGCGAGGGCCAGGATCAAACCGCGGATCACTCGATCACCAGGGGGACGCGGAACGGGACGCTGGCGGGCGGCAGGCAGATCCGGTCGTCGCAGACCGCGAACCGCACGGCCCCGCTGACCTCGCGGCGCCCCGGCCGGACGCTCCGACCGACCCCGAGCACTTGCACCACACGCGCCGACTCGGCGAAGTACGGATACGCCGCCTCGAACGCTAGGTCGTAGCCCTCGCGGGGCTCGGACTGCGCCAGCCGGACAGCACGGACGCCGGCGGGGAGCGCGTCGAGCGAGACGACGAGCGGGATGCCGACCGTCGAGCCCAGCGCGTAGAGCCGCCAGCCGGGCGCGATGGTGGCGTCGAGCACGACGCGGGCCTGGCCGCCCGGCGTCGCGGTCTCGGCGCGGGCCCGCCAGCTCACGACCTCGTCGGTGCGGGGGGCTTGCGCGAAGGCGGGGACGGCGACGAGCGCCGCGAGCAGGAAGAGGAGTCGGGGCATGGGCGGCCAACGGGACGGGCCCGAACGATAGTGTAGAACAGAGCGCGGGGCGCCCCCCGAAGAGGACGCCCCGCGCGAGACCTGCGGACGGAGTCGGTTAGACCGACGCCTCCTCGGCGACCACCTTGACGGTCACGTCGGCCGTGATCTCGGGGTGGATCCGGACGGTCGCCGTGTACTCGCCCGTGGTGCGGACGTCGTCGGACATCGAGATCTTGCGGCGGTCGATCTCGTAGCCCAGCGTGGCGAGCTCGTCGGCCACTTGCTGCGTCGTGACGGTGCCGAAGATCTTGCCCTCCTCGCCGGTGCGGACGGGGAGGAGCACCTCGATGCCGTTGAGCTTGGCGGCCAGCTTCTCGGCGTTGCCGCGAGCGGCCTCGACCTTGTGCGCGGCCTGCCGCTTCTCCTCGGCGTAGCGCTTGCGCGTCGACGGCGTGGCGACGACGGCGAGCTGGCGCGGGATGAGGAAGTTCTGGCCGTAGCCGTTCTTCACGTCGACGACGTCGCCCTTGAGGCCGAGCGTGTCGTGATCCTGCGTAAGGATGACTTGCATGGTGTTCTCGGTGATGCAGTCGTCGGGGACCATCGGGGCCGGAGCCCCGAGCCGATCCCCAGCGACTTACTTGACGTTGTCGGCGGCGAAGGGGAGCAGGGCGACCTGCCGGGCCCGCTTGATGGCGGACGTGAGCTGGCGCTGGAACTTGGCCGACACGCCGGTCATCCGGCGCGGCAGCATCTTGCCCTGCTCGTTGACGAACCGCTTGAGCGTCTCGACGTCCTTGTAGTCGATGTAGGCGACGCCGGCCTCCTTGAAGGGGCACTTCATCGTCGCGCTCAGGGCGCCCGGCGCGGCGATCCGCTGGAGGTCCTCCGGGTTGGAGGCGGCGATGAGCCGCTTGGCGACCTCGGGCGAGACGGCGCGCGGGGCGGGCTCGGAGCCCATCTGCTCGGCGGCCTGCTCGACGGCCGTCGGCGCGTCGGACGTGGTGGGCACGGACGCGCTCTCGAGCGCGGCGCCGACCTGGGTCTCCTCGATCTTGGTCACCTCGACGCCGTCGGCGTCGGGGGGGGTCTCAACGGCGTCGCCGTTGGAGTTCTGGACTTCAGCCATGGTAGGTAGTCGGTTTAGGCGCGCTGAACGGGCGGCGCGATCTTGGGAAGGTCCTTGCCGGCGCGCTGGGCCTCGTAGTGCCGCATCATCTTGGCGTCGTAGCGCAAGACGAGGTGGCGCATGATGTCGTCGTTGATGGTCAGCGCGCGCTCGATCTTGACGAGCCCGCCGTTGACGCTGACGGGCAGCCGGAAGTTGACGACCACGTAGTAGCCGTTGCGCTTCTTCTCGATCGGGTAGGCCAGCCGCTGGCTCCCCTTCTCCTCGACGTTCTCGACGCGGGCGCCGTTGTCGGAGAGGTACGCGGTCACGCGCTGGACGATGTCCTTGGTCTGGTCCTCGTTGAGGACCGGGTTGATGATGTACATCATCTCGTACATCGGGTCGTTCGACCCGGAAGCCGCAGTGGCTTCGGTGGCGTCTGCCATAGTGTCCCTGTGGGATACGGTGAGTGTCGTATGCCCGCGGTGCGCCGGGATGTCTCCCCGGACGCCCCGGGGCAGGGCGAACAACGAAACTACCCGGCCAGGGGCCCGCCAGCGGCGAAGCGAGGGCGAAGAGTGGGCCTGTGCGCAAGCGGACTCTCGAAGCGATGCGTGCCGCCTGCGTGCTCGCGTTCTGTCGGTCCTGCGTTCCCGGAGGGGCTACTCCCCTCCCGAGGCTGCCGCTTCCATCCGCGCCTCGCGGTCGGCCAGCGCGAGCGCCCGGACGATGTCGTCGAGGTGGCCGTCGAGCACGTTCTGGAGGGGGTGGTTCTTGTCGTCGCCCTCCAGGCGGTGGTCCGTCACGCGGCCCTGGGGCCAGTTGTAGGTCCGGATCTTGCCCGAGCGGTCGCCCGAGCCGACCATCTCCTTGCGGGCCGCCGCGCGCTCGTTGTGGACGCGGTCGAGCTCCAGCTGGTAGAGCCGGCTGCGGAGCACCCGGTAGGCCTTCTCCTTGTTCTTGATCTGGCTCTTCTCGTCCTGGATCGAGACCACGAGCCCGGTCGGCTCGTGCGTCAGGCGCACCGCCGAGTCCGTCGTGTTGACCGACTGCCCGCCGGGCCCCGACGAGCGGTACACGTCGACGCGGACGTCCTGCGCCCGGATCTCGACGTCGACCTCTTCGGCCTCGGGCAGCACGGCGACCGTCGCCGCCGAGGTGTGGACGCGGCCCTGGCTCTCGGTCGCCGGCACGCGCTGGACGCGGTGGACGCCCGACTCGTACTTCATCCGCCCGAACACGTCCTTGCCCTTGAGCGCGAACGTGATGTCGCGGTACCCGCCCATGGCGCCCTCCGAGGTGTCCATCACCTCGATCTTCCACCCCTTGTCGGCGGCGTACTTCTGGTAGAGCTCGAACAGGTCGCCCGCGAAGAGGGCCGCCTCGTCGCCGCCGGTCCCCGCCCGGATCTCGACGATCGAGTCGCGCGCGTCCTCGGGGTCCTTCGGCACCAGCTCCTCTTCCAGCGCCTTCTGCGCCGACGCCAGCCGCGCCTCGACCTCTTCGAGCTCCAGCTCCGCCAGCTCCGCCATCTCGCCCGACTCGGCCTCGATCATCTCGCGCAGCCCGTTCGCCTCGGCCTCCAACTCCTGCCACGTCCGCGCCGCCTTGACGGCCGGCTCCAGCGTCGACATCTCGCGGCCGAGCGATGCCAGCTGTTTCGGGTCGCTGGCGACGTCCGGCTGGGACATCGCGGTGAGCACCTCCTGATAGCGGGCGTAGAGGGCGTCGAGGGCGTCGGGGTTGATCATCGGTGCGAGAGCGTCTGCTGCAAGCTACCGCCGGCCCGGACCGCGCCTAGTCCGCCAGCCGCGTCGTCGAAGTGCGGACCGCCGAGAGGACCAGGCCGTCGTCTGTCCGGTCGATCTCGTAGAGGTCGACGGCGCCCCGGTGGTGGATCGAGACCTGGACGGGGTCCCCGGCGGGGATCTGGACGGTCCACACCCCGGGCACCAGGGCATCGCACGAGGCGCTCACGACGGCCGCGCCGCGCACGAAGACGGTGAGAGCCGCCGGCCTCGCCTTGCTGTCGACAAAGATCGGGATCCCGCAGTAGTGGTGGCTGTCCGTCGTCACGCGCAAGCGGCTGTCGTCGGTGAGGTCCACCAGCATGTCCTCCGGGATCGGGCGGAGGTCGTCTGTCGAGTCGCAGGCGGCGAGCGTGAGCAGCGCGAGCAGGAGCGTCGGGCGGACCACGTCAGCGGGGGCCGGGGCGCGTGGCCGACGTGCGGACGGGCACCAGCACGAGCCCGTCCTCTCCATGCCGCACCTCGTAGCGGTCCGTCACGCCTCGGTGCCGGACCTCCACGCCGAGAGCGCTCGCGGTCGTGGTCGGAACCGCCACCGCGAAGCTCGACGGGATCAACGCCCGGCAGGTCGGGCCGGTCGGCACCTCCAACCCGTTCACCTCGACCGTCAGCACGTCTCGGGACACGCGGGTCCGATAGGCGACGGGCGTCGCGCAGCCCGGCGTGCCCTCCGTCACGAACGTGAGGGCCGGCGGGACGGCCGGGTCGGCGGCGACCACGTCCACCACCAGCACGTCGTCAAGCGGGACGACATCGGGGCGAACGGTGTCGCAGCCGGCGACGGCCAGACTCAAGAGAGCGAGCAGAAGGCGCATGGGAATCGAGGGACGGCGACGTGAGATACGCCGCCCGAAATCTCCCCTCAATGCATTCCGCCGTCGCTACTCGACCGTCACGCTCTTGGCGAGGTTGCGCGGCTGGTCCACGTTGCACCCGCGCATCACGGCGATGTGGTAGCTGAGCAGCTGGAGCGGGACGACGGTGAGAAGTGGCTCGAAGGCGTCGAGGGTTTTGGGCACCTCGATCACGTACTCGGCCAGCTCTCCCAGCCCCTCGTTGCCCTCGTCGGTGATGGCGATGATGGTGCCGCCGCGCGCGGCCGTCTCCTCGATGTTGGAGACCACCTTGTCGTACGTCGCCTCGCGCGTCGCGATAAAGACGACCGGCATGAACGGGTCGATGAGCGCGATGGGCCCGTGCTTCATCTCGGCCGCCGGGTAGCCCTCGGCGTGGATGTAGCTGATCTCCTTGAGCTTCAGCGCGCCTTCCAGCGCGACGGGGAAGTTGACGCCGCGCCCGAGGTAGAGGAAGTTGCTGGCGAAGCGGTAGTCGCGCGCCATCTTCCGGATCAGGTCGTCGCCCTCGAGGACGGTCCGGATCTGGTCCGGGATGGCCGCCAGCGCCTCGGTGTGGGTGCGGAGCTCGTCGTCGGTGAGCACGCCGCGCTCGTCGCCGAGCAAGAGCGCGAGCTGGGCGAGCACGGCGACCTGGGCCGTGAACGCCTTGGTGCTGGCGACGCCGATCTCGGGCCCCGCGTGGAGGTAGACGCCCGCGTCCGTCTCGCGCGCGATCGTGCTGCCGACGGCGTTGACGAGCCCGATCGCCAGGACGCCTGCGTCTTGCGCCTGGCGGACGGCCGCGAGCGTGTCGGCGGTCTCGCCGGACTGGCTGATGACGATGATCACGTCGCGCTCGGGGTCGAGCACGGGGTCGCGGTAGCGGAACTCCGAGGCGTACTCGACCTCGACGTTGACGCGCGCGAGCCGCTCGATGAGGTACTCGCCGACGAGCCCGGCGTGCCACGACGTCCCGCACGCGCAGATCACGATCCGCTCCGCCTTGCGCAGCCGGTCCATCACCGGCTCCAGCCCGCCCAGCTTGATCCGCCCCTCGCCGGGCCGGACGCGCCCGCGCATCGCGTTCTCCAGCGACTCCGGCTGCTCCATGATCTCCTTGAGCATGAAGTGCTCGTAGCCGCCCTTCTCGATCTCCTCCAGGTCCCACTCCAGCTTGTGGACCTCCTTCGAGACCGGCGCCCCGTCGATCTCGAACACGTCGTAGCCGTCGCGGCGGACGACCGCCATCTCGCCGTCGGACAGGTAGACGACGTTCTTGGTGAACTCGATGAACGGGCTCGCGTCGGAGCCCACGAAGTGCTCGCCCTCGCCGATGCCGAGCAGCAGCGGGCTCCCGTTGCGGGCGACGACGAGCTGGTCGGGCTCGTCGCGGTGGACGGCCACGATGCCGTACGCGCCGTCGACCTGGGTGAGCGCCTGGCGGATGGCCTCGGCGAAGCCCAGGCCGGTCTCGCGCAGGATCTCTTCGACGAAGAACGCCAGCACCTCGGTGTCGGTGTCGCTGGTGAACGCGTAGCCCTTGTCGATGAGCCGCTTCTTGATGGAGGCGTAGTTCTCGATGATCCCGTTGTGGATCAGCGCGAACGACCCGTCGGAGGCCGTGTGCGGGTGCGCGTTGAGGTCGTTCGGCGGCCCGTGCGTGGCCCACCGCGTGTGGCCGACGCCGATCGTGCCGGTCAGCGGCTGGGCCGCGAGCAGCTTGGCGAGCTCGTCGACCTTCCCCTCTTTCTTGCGGACGTTGAGGTCGCCGTTCAAGACAGCGACGCCGGCGGAGTCGTACCCGCGGTATTCGAGCCGGCGCAAGCCCTTGACGAGCAACGGGCTGGCTTCACGGGTGCCGATGTATCCGACGATTCCGCACATAGAGAGGGGGGGCTGGTCTGCTGGGGGGATTGCGGCGTGAGACGCCAACCGTACGCCCCACGGTCCCCGGTCCGCCCGGTTTCCCGCACACCTCACGCGATGGGGACGGAGGACCGGAGACGGAGGACCGGGGTCTGCAGGCTGGCCTCGTTGCCGGCGCACGCCCGTTCGGCCGCGCATCCCTCCGTGCCCGGAAAGGCCTGGGGGCGTCGTCCGACGGTCTGGAACGGGCGGTCCGCCGGGCTACGCCGCCAGCGCGGGCGTCGCCTCGGGGATGGTGCGGTCGACGACGTCGGCGACGCGGCGGGCGCGGTCCATCAGCGCCGCGAAGGCGTCGAGGTACAGCGACTGCGGGCCGTCGGAGAGCGCCTCGGGCGGGTTCGGGTGCGTCTCGATCATCAGCCCGTCGGCCCCGCACGCGACGGCCGCCATCGCCATCGGCGCCACCTTGTCGCGGATCCCGACGCCGTGGCTGGGGTCGACGATGATGGGCAGGTGCGAGAGCTGCTTGACGACGGGGACCGCGCTGAGGTCGAGCGTGTTGCGGGTCGCCGTCTCGAACGTCCGGATCCCGCGCTCGCACAGGATCACGTCGGGGTTGCCCTCGGCGAGCACGTACTCGGCCGACATCAGCCACTCCTCGATCGTCGCGCTCATGCCGCGCTTGAGCAAGACGGGCAGCCCGGCGCGGCCGACCTCCTTGAGGAGCGGGAAGTTCTGCATGTTGCGCGCGCCGATCTGGAGCACGTCGGCGTACTCGCAGACGACCGCGAGCTGGCTCTCGGTCATCACCTCGGTGACGACGCGCAAGTCGTGGCGGTCGGCGGCCGTCCGCATGATGCGCAGGCCCTCCTCCCCCATCCCCTGGAACGAGTACGGGCTCGACCGTGGCTTGAAGGCCCCGCCGCGCAGGATCCGCGCGCCCGCCGCCGCGACCGCCGACGCCGACGCCTCGATCTGCTCGACGCTCTCGACCGAGCACGGCCCGGCCATAACGACGAGCTCCGGCCCGCCGACCGCCAGCCCGTTCACGTCGACGATCGTGTCGTCGGGGTGCCACGTCCGGCTCGCGAACTTGTAGGGGCTCGTGATCCGGACGACGTCCTTGACGTCGGGCAGCACGGCGATGTGGCGCACGTCGAACTCGGCGTCGACGCCGGTCGCCGCCAGCACGACGGGCTCGCCCGTCCGGTGGACGTCGAACCCGAACCCGCGCAGGGCCTCGGCGATGGCCTCGACGCGCGCGGCGTCGGCGGAGAGGGCGGGGATGACGACGAGGCCGGCCATGGGCAGAGGTTTCAGCGGGGACTGAAACGTACGGGAGCCGCGCCCGCCGGTTCGCCCTTCACGCCGAGTCCTACTCCGGACGGTTCGAGCCGGCGGGGTGTACACTCGGGCTCCTCGTCTGCACCGACATGTCCGACTCTCTCACAGGCATTCTTTACGCGCTCCAAAAGAGTCGCCAACGAGCGACGTACGGCGCGGTCGCGGGAGTCCTCAACGCCGTCCCCCGGTTTGTGATGAGAGGCCGCCCTAAAGACCCACTCCACTCGTGGGTCGTCAGCGCGAAGAACGGGCGTCCAAGCGGCTACCCCGACGACGCCATGCACGCCGACCTTGAAGCCCACGAGCAGGTCATATCGACCTCAGAGGATCTCGCAGCCTGGCTTGCGGAGCACGCTTAGCCCCCGTACCGCTCCAGCGTGAAGCTCTCCCCGAGGTAGCGGCGCCGGACCTCCGGGTTGTCCGCCAGCTCCTGCGCCGTGCCCTCGACGAAGATCTTGCCATCGTAGAGCAGGTATGCGCGGTCGGTGATCGCCAGCGTCTCGTGCACGTTGTGGTCGGTGATGAGCACGCCGATGCCCCGGTCGCGGAGCGCGGCCACGATGCGCATGATGTCCTCGACGGCGATCGGGTCGACGCCCGCGAACGGCTCGTCGAGCAGGATGAAGCCGGGGCGTGTGGCGAGGGCGCGAGCGATCTCGGTACGCCGCCGCTCTCCGCCGGAGAGTTGGTGGCCCTTCGACCGGCGGACCGTCTGCAGCCCGAACTCGTCGACCAACTCGTCGACGCGGGCCTCCTTGTCGGGCTTCGACATGGTCTGGAAGTCAAGGACGGCGCGGATGTTGTCCTCGACCGTCATCGCGCCGAAGACGGACGCCTCTTGGGCGAGGTAGCCGATCCCCAAGCGCGCCCGCTTGTACATCGGCATCCGCGTGATCCGTTTTTCGGGGCCGCCCTTCTGCCCGAGGTAGACCTCCCCGGCGTCGGGCCGCACCATCCCGACGGTCATGTAAAAGGTCGTCGTCTTGCCGGCGCCGTTTGGGCCGAGCAGCCCGACGCACATTCCCTGCTCGACGCGCAGCGAGACGCCGTCGACGACGGTGCGGCGGCGGTAACGCTTGACCAAGCCCTCGGCGCGCAAGACGAGCGGCGGCTCGGCTCCGCGTTCAGGGCTCGGGGGTCGGGGGTCGTCGGCTGGGGTGTCAGTCATTCGAGAGTCCCGTCGGTGGCTGGCGGGCCGGTGTCGTCGTCGGATGCGGGTGTCGAGAGCGCGGGGTCCTCCGACTCGGGCGTCGCGTCGGGGGGCGGGGCGCCATCGCGAGCGAGCCACTCCGCCTCCCAGTCGGACCCGAGCACGTCGGCGCGCGTCGGCCCGCTGGCATCGTACGCGAAGCCCGGGAGGCGGGGGTCGTCGGGGACGACCGAGGCGCCATACGTGGTCCCGACGATGCCGCCGTCGCCGGCCAGCTCGCGGAGGTCGCCGTCGGCAAAGCGAAAGACAAGCGTGTCGGCGGACAGTTCGTCGGCGCCGGCCAGCAGGCCGTCGGCCGAGGCGCGGTAGTAGACCGCCTGCGCGTTCGGGCCCACGCCCAGCGACCGCAGGGTGTCGCCCTCGAACCGGCCCCGCATCCGGACGCCCGCGATCTGCGCGAGCCGCCCGAGCGTGGAGTCGAGGCGAGCGGCGAACGCACTGCCAAGGACGCGGATCGACTGCGGCGCGCCGTCGACCAAATCCAAAAACAAGCTGTCGCCGGTGAGTTGAGCGCCGTCGGCCCAAACGGACGGGCGCGAGCCGAACAGCGCCAGCCGGTCGCGGCTCAGGCCCAGCGAGTCGGGCAGGCGGACGAAGCGGGCAGAGTCGGCACGCGCCGCCAGCCGGGCGCTCCACACGCGGACGCCACCGGCCGCCGTCACCACGTCGGTCGTGTCGGCGCCGACCACCTGCCGGGCGGCGTCGATGCGCGGCGCTCGCGCCAGCGTGGTGTCGGGGCGGCCCTCGTCGTCGGTGCGGATCACGATCGCCAGCGGGTCACCGTCGGCGCCGCCCCGCGCAGAGGCGGTGTCGGCCTGGCCGTCGAAGACGAGCGCGTCGCCGAACAGGAGCGTGCGGCTCGTGGAGTCCGGCTCGGCGGCATCCTCGTCCCCGAATCGCTGGAGAACGGTGCGGCCGAAGGCGCGGGCCCGCTCGGTGCGGCGGAAGTAGACGACCGAGTCGGCGTCGAGCGCGTCGGTGGGCCGCCGTAGGCGGACGCCCCCCACGAAGTCGGCGCGGCGGACGCGGGCGTCGTACGTGCCCCGGTCGGCGGTGAGGCGGCCCGTCGAGTCGTCGAGGGTCACCGGCCCACTCAACGTCGCAAATCGTCGGGCCGAGGAATAGGTGCCCTCGGGCGAGGTCAGCACGGCGCCCCGGTGCAGGATGCGTCCGCCGCCTGTGAACGTCGACACCTCGGCCCTCGCGTCGTACGTCGCCGTCGGCGCGAGCAGGATGGACTCCCCGTCCCCGAGGCGGACGGTGCCGTTGGCGACGGACCGCTTGGTGGTCGAGTCGTAGGTGAGCCGGTCCGAGGTGAGCGTGTCGCGCCCCGAGACCACGCGGACGGCGCCGTCGAGGACGACCTCCCCGCGCGACTCGTAGTAGACGGCGCGGCGCGAGCGCAGGAACGTGGTGTCCTGCCGGAGCCGGACGTTCCCCTCCAGCCGCCGAACCGTCCCCGCGACGGAGTCCGACGAGACCTCCACGAAGTCCGCGTTCAGGATCTCGACCAGCCGCGTCTGGGACGCGGCGGCAAGGGGCAGGAGGCAGGCGGCAAGGGTCAGAAGGCGCATCGCGAGCCACAGCCCTCGCCTCGTCAGGGCGCGAACCGATAGGACAGGAGCCCCTTCCCACTTCCCCCATGCCCCTTGCGGGGCGAGCGCGGCGAGCTTCATTCCCGCACCTCGATCTGGCCGGTCGCCCGGCGGAAGGAGTAGCGCGACAGGTCGGCGGTGGCGGACAGGCCGACGCCGCGGACGCGCTCGCCGGGCCCATCGAAGGCGAAGGCGCCCGGCGCCGAGAACCGGCCCGAGCCCTGGTCGTAGATCACCCGGCCCGCCTCCAGCGTCCGCCCGCCGGACGTGAGGACGCGGACGGCGCCGCTCGCCTCGTACCGCCCGCCGGCCCCGCTGACCCGCTGGGCCCGGACGCTCGCGCGCGCCTCGGCCAGCTCGACGGACGCCCCGCCCGACGCCCGGAACGCGCCGTCGGCGTCGATCTCGATGCGCGGCGCCTGCACCTGCGCCCCGTCGACGTCGGCCCGGACGCCGCCCTCGGCGACCACGCGGACCGGGTCCTCCCACAGCCACGCCTCGCGCGAGCGGACGGCCCCGCCCGGCGCGTCGCCCGAGGCGTAGAGCTGGATCGAGACGCCGCCGCGGGCGGTGTCGCCGGGGACCGGCCCGAGGTAGACGTAGGCCGAGTCGCGCGTGTACCGGGCGAGGTACGGGGCCGAGACCTCCAGGAGCGGCGCGCCGTCGCGGCTGGTCCGCAGGGCGGCGTCCCAGCTCTCGCTGTCCGGCAGGTCGTTCAGCTCGACGCCCGGCGGCAGCGCGTTGCCCCCACGCCGGGCACAGCCGCCGAGGACGGCGACGGCGAGCGCGAGCACGAGAACGGAGCGGAGCACGGCGGGGCGACGGGGGGAGTGCAAGACTACGGGCGGCCGGGAGGTCGATTCGCCCCGCCGGGTGTCGAAAGGTGACACCTCCAGACCGGGCCGCAACGGGCACGGAAGCCGGCGCAGATGGCCGGGAACGGCGCGGGGCTTTGATTTCGCGTCGCGTCGCGGATTCGTGACACCCGGGCAGCAGCCGTCCGACCCGGTGGTATGATATCTGTCCGAGAGGCGGGCCCCGGGCCACGCTGGCCCCCGTGACCTCCCTCTCGCCCATCGGCGCACCCATGAGCTTCACCTTCCAAAAAGCGTCCTCCACGGCGGCCGTCGTCCGCATCGGCAAGGCGCTCGACTTCCGCAACGCCGCCGAGTTCAAAGCGGCCTGTCAGGAGCACGCCCGCCAAGGCGTCCGCTACTACGTCCTCGACTTCTCGGGCACCGGCATCCTGGACTCGACCGGCCTCGGCGTCATCTTCTCGCTCTACCGCCAGCTCACGCCGGCCGGCGGGCAGGTGGTGTTCGCGTCGGTGAGCCGCCCCGTCCAGGTCGTCGTCCAGCTGACGCGCACCTACAAGGTGTTCCGGCAGTTCCCGACCGTCGAGGCGGCGCTCGAAGCGCACGCCGGCGCGGCGGCCCCGGCCGTCCCTCAGCGCCCGACCGGCACGGCCTAGTCCGCGCCGACGCCGCTCCCTCCCCCACCGGCCGTAGTCGATATGCCGACGTACGCCTTCACCGACTTCGACCACGCCGTGGACCGGCTCCATGCCGTCTGCGACGGCTGGGCCGCCGGGGGGCCGTACGTCGACCTCCTGGGCGACGACGGGCTCCACGTGCTCCGGCTGACGATCCACGAGTGGATCGCCAACTTGGTGCAGCACGCGGACTACGACGGGGAGAAGGAGATCGTGCTCACCATCGGGGTCGACGGCGACGCCGTCCGGTGCGTGGTCGAGGACACCTCGAACGGCTTCGACTTCGCGCGGCAACTCGAGCACCAGCAGGAAATGCTGAACGCCCCGGCCCCCTCGGAGCGCGGTCGCGGCCTGCTGATGCTGGTCACGTGCGCCGAGGAGTTGGAATTCCAGCCCGCCACCGAGACCGCCCGCCAGCGGCTGGCGTTCGCGCTCCGGGACCCGGCTGGCGGCGACCTCGGCACGCTCTTTCGTGCGGCCGACCTCCAGTCCGACCCGGCGCTCGTCCATTCGATGGGCGACGGCCAGGCCGGGCGCCCCATCCCCTCTCCCCGTACGGACCGATGAGCACGCGCCCCCACGTCCTCGTGGTCGAGGACAACAAGACGCTTCGGCGCCTGCTCGAGTACCGCCTCGGCAAGGTCTACGACGTGACGGTCGCCGAGAACGGCGAGCGCGGGCTGGAGGCCGTCGAGAACCGGATGCCGGACCTCATCGTGAGCGACATCATGATGCCGGTCATGGACGGGTTCGCCCTGCTGGCGGCGTTGCGCGCGGACCCCGCGACGTCGGCCATCCCGTTCATCTTTCTGACCGCGAAGACCGACGACCTGAGCCGCCAGAAGGGGCTCAAGAAGGGCGTCGACGACTACCTGACGAAGCCGTTCGACGTGGACCGGCTCATCACGCGGATCGGCCAGATCTGCCAGCGCAGCCAGGTCTACCAGACCCGGCTCAACTCGAAGATCGGGAAGGACTTCTCGGACCGGCTCCTGCCCAAGGCGATGCCCAACGAGCCGGGCTACCGGACCGTCTTCTTCTCGCGCCCCAAGGAGGACGGCGGCGGCGACCTCTTCGACTGGACGCGCGCCGAGGACGGGTCGTACCTGTTCACGGTCGGCGACATTATGGGCAAGGGGCTCCAGGCCAAGTTCTACGCCTTCAGCTTCCTGTCGTACATCCGCAGCACCATCCACGCGATGCTGCGCGAGACGGTGAGCCCGGCCAAGCTGATGGCGCGCGTCAACGAGATGCTGATCACGGACGCCGTGCTCGAGGAGACCTTCGCGTCGCTGCTGCTGATGCGCTGGGAGCCGGACAAGAACCGCATCATCTACTCGAACGCCGGCCACTGCCGCCCCATTCTGGTGACGCCGGAGGGCACGGGCATGGTCGAGTACTCGGACCTGATCCTCGGCCTCGATCCGAACACGGTCTACGAGGACCGCCAGCTAGAGCTGCCGCCCGACAGCGCGCTGCTCTGCTACACCGACGGGCTCAACGAGCAGGTGACCAAGGCCGGGACGATGTTCGGGGAGTCCGGCGTCGCGCTCGGCGCCCAGGCCGCGCTCCGCGCCGACCAGCCCGCGCACTCGCTCATGTCGTGGCTCTTGCGCCGCAGCGAGCAGCCGCACTTCGACGACGACGTGCTGGTGTTCTGGCTCCAGCGCCACACCGAGACGGCGGCGCGCGCCGCGTAGCCGGACCGGCTCGCGAGCGCATCCGGCCTGTTTGCCGGTCCACCACACCCAACGTCGAGCCCCGCTGCAACCGGACGGGTGACGGGTCGGCGTGGTTCGTGCGGCCCCTGAGCAGTCAGCAACGCCGTCCTGCCCCCTGTGAGTGGGACGTGCGATGGGAAGCCGCGCCGTTTCTCATGAGGACGCCGTGGGAGCGTCTCATCAGGCCACCGGGCGACGGGCGGACACCGGCTACGCGAGCCGTGGAGGGCCCTCTGCCAACAGGTCGGGGCGTAGATTTTGGCCCCTCTCCCCGCTCTCGATGCGATCGCTCGTCTTTGCCCTCGCCGTCCTCGCCGCCGGCTGCGCCAGCACTGCGCCTTCTGCACCGGTCGCCCTCGACCACTCGGCCGTGCACGTGGCCGACCTCGACGCGAGCGTCGCGTTCTACCAGTCGCTGTTCGGGCTCGCGGAGAAGCCCACGCCCGGCGACCCGGCCGTGATCCGGTGGCTCGACCTGGGGACGGCGGAGCTCCATCTGATCGCCTACGACGGCGACGTACCGACGACCGACAAGGCCGTCCACTTCGCGTTCCGCGTCCGCGACTTCGACGCCATCGTGGCGCGGGCCGAGGCGCTGGGCATCGCGTACTCCGACTGGCCCGGCGCTCCGGCGACGATCAGCGTTCGGGGCGACGGCATCCGACAGATTTACGTGCAGGACCCCGATGGCTACTGGATCGAGGTCAACGATGTCCGGGGCTAGGGCCCGTCACGTTCATCCGGATCTGGGCTACGCGAGGCCGCTGACGGGCCCTAACGCCCTGCGGACGCTCACGGCGCTGCTCGCAATGGCCACCGGGCTCGGCGCCTGTGCCTCGGCACAACCCGGCGCTCCAGACACGCCCGTCCGGGTGATGAGCTTCAACATCCGCGTGGACGTGGCCTCGGACGGCGAGGACGCGTGGCCCCATCGCGTGGAGGCCGTCGCGGCGACCATCCGGGAGGCCGACGTGGTCGGCGTGCAGGAGGCGACGGCGGCGATGCTTGACACGCTCGACGCCCGGCTGAGCGCTTATACCCGCTTCGGGCTAGGCCGCGACGCCGACGGCGGCGGCGAGCAGAGCGCGCTCCTCTTCCGGACCGACCGCTTCGAACGCCTCGGTGGCGGCACCTTTTGGCTCTCGCCCACGCCCGACGCCCCCGGCAGCGTCGGGTGGGACGCAGCGCTCCCCCGCATCGCGACGTGGGCCCGGTTCCGCGACCGGACGACGGGGGCCGCCTTCGTCGTCGTCAACACCCACTTCGACCACCGAGGCGCGACGGCCCGGCGCGCGAGCGCCCGCCTCGTCGCCGACCGCGCCCTCGCGATCGCCGACGGCGACCCGCTCGTGGTCACGGGCGACCTCAACGCGCCCGACGGCTCGGACGTGGTCCAAACGTTCGCGGCAGCCCTTCGCGATGCCCGCCTCGTTTCAGAGTCGCCCCCGGCTGGCGGGAACGCGACCTGGAATGGCTTCGGGCGCGACGCCGACGGAGGCCGCATCGACTACGTATTCGTGTCGGAGGGCGTCCGCGTGCGCGTGGCGGCGACGCTGGACCGGACCATCGGCGAGATCCTCGGGACCGACAACCCACGCCTCCCCTCCGACCACCACGCCGTGACGGCGACGCTCGCGTTCTGAGGTCGGCCCGCACGACGACGGGTCCGGCGCCAGCAGGCGAACCCGCGGCCACCCGAGCGGTAGGCACGCCTCTCCCCCCGACCGCCATGCCTCGCCTCCTCGTCCTCGTCGCTCTGCTTGCGGGCTGCGCCAGCGCCCCGCCCGCCGACCCCGCGCCGTACCCGACCGCCGCCGACGTGGCTCCGGGCGAGATCGCCCTCCACGCGCTGGCGCCCGGCGTCTGGGCCCACGTCTCCACCTTCGAGCTCGACGGCGGCACCGTCTACCCCTCCAACGGGCTCGTCGTCCGCGACGGCGACGACGTCTGGCTCGTCGACACGGCCTGGGGCGAGGCGGCGACGGAGGCCCTGCTGGCGGCCGTCGACGCCGAGATCGGGCTGCCCGTCCAGGGCGCTGTATCGACGCACTTCCACGACGACCGCGTCGGGGGCGCGGACGTCCTTCGGCAGCGGGGCATTCCGGTCTATGCGTCGTCGATGACCCAGCGGCTGGCAGCAGCCGAGGGCAACGCGGTCCCGTCGGACTCGCTGGCGGGGCTGACGGTGCCGGGCGCGAGTACACGGCTGGGGCCCTTCGAGGTGCTGTACCCCGGCGCCGGCCACACGCGCGACAACGTGATGGTGTACGTCCCGGGCGCTGGGGTGCTCGCGGGCGGGTGCGCCGTCTCCGAGGCCAACCGTACGACCGCGGGCAACACGGCCGACGCGGACCTCGACTCGTGGCCGGGCGCGCTCCGGCTGGCGCGCGACCGCTTTCCCGACGCAGAGATCGTCGTGCCCGGGCACGGCCCACCAGGAACGTTGGCGCTGTTCGACCACTCCATCATGCTGGTCGAAGCCGCGCATCTCTGACCCCGCGCCAGCGTATCGGGGCCCTCACCAGCCGCCCCAGCGATGATCCGCGTCTACAGCACCCCCAACGCTCCTGTCGCCCACCTCGTCCGCCACGCGCTTGAAGCGGACGGCATCGTGGCCGAGATCCGCGGCGAGACGCGCGCGGCGTTCGTCGGCGAGATCCCGCCCCTCGAGACCTGGATCGAGGTTTGGGTGTCGGATGAGGACGCCCCGAGCGCGGCCGGGACGGTCAAGGACGTGATGGCCGAGGCGTCCGACGTCGAGCCGTGGGAGTGCCCGACGTGCGGCGAGATGGTGGGCGGCCAGTTTGCCGTCTGCTGGTCCTGCGGGACGGAGGCGCCGGAGCAGTAGGTCGGTGGTCAGTGGTCAGTGGTCAGTGGTCAGTCGATGATGACTTCGCCATTGACGTCGGGGTCTCGGATCCGACAACCGAAAACCGAGGACCGACCACCGAGTCACCGCACCAGGTCCTCCGCCAGCAGGCCGTACATCGCCGAGCCCTTCCACTCCTCAAACCACGTGAACCAGCGGTCGCGGAAATGGCCTTCGAGCTGGAAGCCGAGCCGCTCCAAGAGCCGCGCCGACCCGACGTTCTCCGGGTCCACATCCGCCTCGACGCGGTGCAGCCCCATCGTGTCGACCGCGAACGCCAGCGCGGTGCGGACGGCGTCGGACGCCAGCCCTTTGCCGATGTGGCCCGGGTGCAGGATGAAGCCCAGCTCGCACCGCCGGTTTTGCCGGTCCCAGTCGACGAGCGTGACCGTCCCGACGAGCCGGTCCGTGTCGGGGTCGGCGGCGACCCACTGAAACAGCGACCGCTCGCGGAATCCCCGGTTCATCCCCTCGAAGTAGGTTCGCGCCGCGTCGAGATCCGCCAGCGGACCGTGGCTCCAGAACCGCAAGTGGCTCGCGTCGCCCAGCATCGCCAGCAGGTCCGGGAGGTCGGCCTCCCGGACGTGGCGCAAGCGGACGCGGGCGCCAGCGAGCGTTGGCAGGGCGTCGCCAAAGGGGTCGGGGTGCTTGACCTCGGGGCCGCGTCCGTGCATAAGCGGGAAGGGTATGGGGTACGCGGTACAGGGTACGGAGGGGGCCGGCACCGGCGATCCGACGATGGCCTCTGCCCCTCCGATTCACCGTCTCGCGGCATCCCGGCCCCGCCGCTGGCGTTAGCCTGCCCTCTCCCCCTCCCCCGTCCTCGTGTCCGACGACCGCGCGCCCAAGTCCAACTTCCTCCGCGACATCGTCGCCGCCGACATCGAGGCGGGCACGTATGGCGGCCGGGTCGTCACCCGCTTCCCGCCGGAGCCCAACGGCTACCCGCACATCGGGCACGCCCAGTCGATCTGCCTCAATTTCGGGCTCGCGCAGGAGTTTGGCGGCCGCACGAATCTGCGCTACGACGACACGAACCCCGAGGCCGAGAGCCAGGAGTTCGCCGACGCGCTCCTCGACGCCGTCGAGTGGCTCGGCTTCGCGCCCGCCGAGGTCCGCTACGCCAGCGACTACTTCGAGCAGCTCTACGAGTGGGCCCAGGACCTCGTCCGAAAAGGGCTCGCGTACGTCGACAGCCAGTCCGGCGACGAGATCCGCGCGACTCGGGGGACGGTGACGGAGGCCGGGATGCCGTCGCCTTACCGCGACCGCCCCGTCGAAGAAAGCTTGCGGCTCTTGGAGGAGATGAAGGACGGGAAGCACCCCGACGGCTCCCACGTGCTCCGCGCCAAAATCGACACCGAGCACGGGCCCATGGCGCACCCCAACATGAAGCTCCGCGACCCGGTGATGTACCGGATCCGCCGCGACGCCGAGCACTACCGGCGTGGGACCGAGTGGGCCATCTACCCGCTCTACGACTGGGCGCACGGCCAGGGCGACGCGATCGAGGGCGTCACGCACTCGGTCTGCACGCTGGAGTTTGACGTCAACCGCCCGCTTTACGACTGGTACCTCGACGCCATCGGCATCCCCGAGCCCCGAAACCACCAGCACGAGTTCGCGCGGTTCAACCTCGACTACACGGTGATGAGCAAGCGTCGGCTCCGCCAGCTCGTCGAGGGCGGCCACGTCGCCGGGTGGGACGACCCCCGGATGCCGACCATCGCCGGCTTGCGTCGCCGCGGCGTCCGCCCCCAGGCGTTGCGGCGCTTCTTCGCGGACCTCGGCGTCACCAAGGTCAACGGCTCCGTCGAGATCCAGCAGCTCGACTACGCCGTCCGCGACGACCTCAACGGGACGGCCCGCCGCGTGCTGGCGGTCACCGACCCCGTCCCGCTCACCGTCGAGGGGCTGGCGACCGCCACGCTCGACGCCCCGTACTGGCCGCACGACGTGACGCCCCCGGCGGACGCCCCGACCTCGCGCCCGCTCCCCATCTCGTCGTCGCTCGTCGTCGAGCGGGCCGACTACGCCGACGTGGCGCCCAAGCGCTGGAAGCGGCTCGCGCCCGGAGCTGTCGTGCGCCTGCGCCACGGGCCCGTCATCGAGTGCACCGGCGCCGACCACGACGCCGATGGGACCGTCACCGCCATCCGCGCCCGCCTCGCGCCCGACGCCAAGCCGACCGGCGTCATCCACTGGGTCGACGCGAGCACCGGCCTGCCCGCCGCGTTCCGCCTGTACGACCGCCTCTTTTCGGACCCCAACCCCGGCGCCGCCGACGACTTCCTCTCCCTCCTCAACCCCGACTCGCTCGTCGAGACCGAGGGGGTCGTCGAGCCGTCCGTGGCCGACGACCCCGCCGACACGCGCTACCAGTTCGAGCGCGTCGGCTACTTCTGGCGCGACCCCGCCGACAGCCTGCCGGGCGCGCTCGCGTTCAACCAGATCGTCGCCCTCAAGGACAACTGGGCCACCCCGACAGCCGCCCCCGCTCGCGACGAGCCAAAGGCCACCCCGACTCCGCAAGCACCCGTCGGTCCCCGCGACCCCGCCAGCTCCCTCGACGACGCCCAGCGCGAAACGTATAGCGCCCTCGTCGTCCGGGGCGTCGGCGAGGAGGAGGCCGCCGTGCTGGCGACCGACCCCGGGCTCCGCAAGCTGACCGACGACACGATCGCTTCCGGCGCCGACCCCAAGGCCGCGGGCGCCCTCGTGGTCCACGACTTGCGCCGCGCCCTGGGCCACCGCGAGCTGTCCGACTCGAAGGCCGACGGCCCCGCCCTCGCGGCCGTGCTGGCGATGGTGGAGGCTGGGACGCTAACGCGGAACGCGGCAGGCGAGGCCGTCGCCGGGCTCGTGGAGCGTGGCGGGACGGCGGCCGGCGTCGTCGAGGCCCTGGGGCTGGCGGCCGTCCGCTCCGAGGACGCGCTCGCGCCCGCCATCGACGCCGCCCTCGCGGAACACCCCGACGAGGTCGCCCGCTACCGCGCCGGCGAGCAGCGGCTGTTCGGGTTCTTCGTCGGCCAGGCCATGCGCCGCGCCGGCAAGGGCGCCGACCCCAAGGCCGTGCAGGCCCTCCTGCGCCAGCGGCTGGCGGGGTAGCCCGCACGAGCGGGAGCGGCATACATATAGACGTATCCCACACTTTATGCCGACTAGCGGGGTCTATATTTACCGAATCCGCCTGTTCTGCCGACTGGCCGTCGGGTGAAGTACTGGTTATGCCGCCTCTGATACGCCGTGTCATTCTCTGATCCACAGCAAAATCTGGCTCTCCCGCACGCGATTCAGAAGCGAGTGGATGCGATGTTTGCTGGTTCGACTGGATTCTCAGGTCCTGAGATGGTTGAGTATTTCTCTCGGCTCGACCCCAACATTGAGCAGTACGCATGGTCGGGCGGGATGCCGAGCCGGAAGCAGATCCTTCGTGACTGTCTTGCTCGTTTTCCGAAGGCTCGGCAGTTGAGGATCTTGACCGACATGATGGACCCTGGCAACTACGGGAAATACAGCGCGCCTTCCCAGGAGGACCAAGACTTCCTTTTGAGTTGGATACAGTCGCAGTCCCGAAGCAACCCGAAGAGTTCTGCAGCGTCTCCATTCCAGAGAATGTCGTTGCAACAAAGCCGCCCTCAACGGTGGGACGTGTTTGTCTCCCACGCTTCTGAGGACAAAGCAGCCTTTGCTCAACCGTTAGCGGAAGCCCTGCGCGACCGTGGCCTAAAGGTTTGGTTTGATGCCTTTACGTTAACGGTAGGAGACAGCTTGCGACGCTCTATCGACCGAGGGCTCGCCCAGTCCAGGTTCGGAATTGTCGTTTTGAGCAAGGCATTCTTCGAAAAACATTGGCCCCAGCTTGAACTGGACGGATTGGTAGCACGCGAATCCGAAGGCACTAAAGTGGTTCTGCCCGTGTGGCATGGGGTTGACCAAGCCCACGTGCGTCGCCACTCGCCACTGTTAGCAGATAGACTGGCAGTGTCGTCCGCGCGTGGGCTCGATCATGTCGTTGATCAACTCATGCAAGCCATCGAACCTCAATAGATCACATTCGGGCGGCATAACCCGCCGCTGCAAGCCGACGAAGGGCTTCAGCGTTCTCAGTTCGTCCGAACCTCGACGCTACTTTCGCTTCGTTCTGTCACTGTGCCGTAAGCCCTTCGCGGTTGAGCGGCCCTCTGTTACACCGCGCTCCTTGCTCAACTGTGGGCCGTCGCACGTACCTCACCCCGCTCCCGGAGCCCAGGCTCAACGTCCTGCGGGGCAGCATCGACGCTTGGCTCGAACTGGAACGCGAGCGGGAGCTTGCGACGGAGAGCCGCGACTACGCCAGCCTGGACAAGGCGGCCGACGCCCTTCTCTTCCTGCTTGACCCTGTCCGGCGTGCGAAAGACGGGGCGACGGACGAGACGCGGGTGGCATCCACGCCGGCCGGCGCCGGCGCGGTCGGGTGGCACCCGATGCCGGAGTTCTACCTCGCCGAGCATGACTACCTCCCCCGCTACAGCACGGCTGAGGAGGTGGCCGAGACGGCGCGGGCGCTCGGTCTGGTGGAGTTCAACGCCGTGCTGTCGGCGCACGAGCCTGCGCTCGCGGGGGCGTACGTCCACACGCCGTTGAGCCGGCCGCTCGTAGAACAGGACCGGCGGTACCTCCGGGGGCGGTTCGACACCATGCGGGCCTTCTACGAGACGGAGGCGGAGAGGGGCCACGCGGTGTTCGTCGAGTACTCGTGACCCCGCGCGGTGTAACCCGCGGCTGCAGGCCGACCCAGGGCTCCGGCGATCTCAGCCGCTCCGAAATCCACCGCATCCATAGCTTCCGCCAGTCCACGGCGCCCTCAGCCCTGTGCGGCTGACCCGCAAACTGTTAGGCGGCGCTTGAACAGCGCAACCTGGCTTGAAAGCCATCGTAACTCGGCGCTCCTTTCCTTACTCTCCGATGCGCCTCGCCACCGCCTGTCTTATTGTCGCCTGCCTCACGGGCTGCGCCTCAACCCGGACTGCTCAGTTCGAGGACCTCGCAATCCCGACCGGCTCGAACGTCGCCGTCGTCCGCGTCCCGCTCGCCCCGGACTCCGCTCGCGCCACCGTTGAACGCTCGCTTCGCCGGGCAGGCTACAGCGTTGATGCTGACGCCGCTGGGATCCTGCAGACCTCGCTCCATACTGTCGGATCTAGCGTCCTCCTCGCCGTTCGCGCCCGAGTTCAACCCGATCGCACTGGGAGCATTGTCGAGATGCGGGGCTACTGGAGGCCAGGTGGGGCACGAGGCCAACTCGTCCGATTCATTGAATCAGGTGACGAGTCAGTCGAAAAGGCTCAATGGAGCACCACTGACCGACCCTACACGTATGCTTTCGGTCGACTGGCTGAGTTAGCATTGTCGCTCCCGGGCTCGTCCGTGACATTCGCTCAAGAGCGAGAGGAGTAGAGTATGTGCCTGGCGCCGCCTAACTCGCCGCTGCAGGCCGACCCTACGCGCCAACTCTTTCAGTCTCGCCGACCGCTACCGCCAGTCATAGCTTCGACCCACCGCTACACCTCCAACTACGGGCGGCTGAGCGTCTAACTGTTCTACGGCGGCTCCCGACCTATGCGCCCGACGATTACAGCCCTCTCCCTTGTGCTCGCGGTGCTTCACGCCGCGCCGGCGAGCGGGCAGGTCCTCCCCGCTGGTGAGGCCGTCGAGGCGGTCACTCGAATGCTGGCCGCTTACGACCTCTCCTACCCTACGGGGTCGGACCGAGCGTGGGACTTCAGTGCGCACGAGGGGGCCGACCCCTACGCCCACATGGCTGACGTAAACGGCGACGGCGAGGCCGACGCGGTGGCAGTCGGGGCACGGGAGGACGCCGCGGTCCTGATCGCCTGCCTCTCAGAACAAGCCGAGCCGGAGTGCGGGGTGGCGACGTTCGAGGCGGGCGCGTTTGACGGCCTCCGAGTCAAGCTCTGGGACGCGGGAGCCCCCCCACTTGGCCCGAGCGTATACGTGTGGGTCGAGTCGTGCGACCTGTCAGAGCCGACGGATAGCGGCTTGTCAGCCGCGACGTGCTCGGGGGGCGGATACGCCGTCGAGGACGGGCAACTCGTCTACGCCGGGTCCTTCAACTGAGCGGGTGCCCGCCGCCGCCGTAGAACCCGCAGCTGCAGGCCGACACCGGGCTCCAGCGTTCTCAGCCGCTCCGACCGCCGCTGCTTCCATAGCTTCCGCCGGTCCACCGTGCCCTCAGCCCTGTGGGGCTGAGCCGCCATCTGTTCTGCGGCTCCCGTAGCTTGGTAAATGGCTGAGACCGAAGAACAATCACCCGCGTCTTATCCCGAGCCGTCGACAGAGCGCCCGAGGCGGGCGCACACCATCCTCGGTCGCCTGTCGCAGGCTGTGCGAGAGCAGAACTGGTTCGCAGTCGCGCTCGAACTCGTCATCGTGATCGCCGGCGTGGTGATCGGCTTCCAGGTGACGGCCTGGGGGCAGGCCCGTGCCAACGTGGCCAAGGAGCAGGCCTACCTCCGCCAGATCGTCGCCGACCTCGACATGTCCGTGGCGAGACTCGATCGTGAGCAGCCGTTCTTCGCGGAGACGGACCGCGACGCGGCCCTCCTCGTTCAGGCCTTCCGCACGCCCGAGCGACCGGAACTCGACTCGCTCCTCCACTGGCGGCAGTGGGCCGGGTACTACAGGTTTCCGAGGGTCGTGACCGCAACGGCGGACGGGCTCGCCGCGACGGGCGACCTCGCGCTCATCCGTGACGACTCGCTCCGGTCCGTCCTCGCGATGCTCCCGTCCGAGGTGCAAGGGTTTGTGGTTGCGGCGGACTTCCAGAACAGCGAGATCCGCCGCGCTGTGCACGGGCTCAACGAGGGGATGGACAAGGTGGAGGCCGAACTGTCGAAGTACTCCGACGCGGATCGGGACTCGGTTGCCCGCGCGGACCCGATGTCGTTCTTCCCAGCCGGGGAGATTCGGCGCCCGTTCCCTGTCGTGGTAGAGGGGATCCTAAGCGACGACCAACTCTACGCTCAAGCTGTAACCCTCCTTGACGCCCGCCGGGACCAACGCAACAACAGAAAGGCGCTTCGGCGGTACCTCATTGAGCTTCGGGAGATCGTTGACGCCAGCATGGTGGAATAGCTCTGTCCCCAAGCGGCTCACCTCTCGACAAAGGTGAGGATCAAGCCGCAGAACCCACCGCTACTGGCCGACAGCACGCGCGAGCGTTCTTGCCTCGTCCATGCGCCGGTGTCTACGTTGCCTCGTCCCGCCCGCCAGTCGTCAGCGTGCTGCGGCTGAGCGGTCACCTGTTATACCGCCCGGTGCCCGAATGATGGCATGGCCCACGTTCGCCTGCGTACTCGCGCTGCTTGCTGCGTGCTCGACGCAAGCGGCCTCTGCGCAGACGGAGGCGGAGCGGATCGACGCGCTCATGGCCCGCTACCACGCGCTCGGGCTCTTCCACGGGGCCGTCGTAGTCGCTCGGGACGGGGACGTGGTCTACGAGGGCGGGTTCGGCCTCGCCGATGCCACCTGGGGTGTCCCGAACGGGCCCGACGTGAGCTACCGGATCGCGTCGGTCACGAAGCCGATCACCGCGCTCCTCGTCTTCCAGGAGATCGAGCGCGGCGCGCTGAGCCTCGACGCCCCGGCCGCCGGATACCTCCCCGACTTCCCAGCGCCCATCGACCCCCGGATCACCGTCGCCGACCTCCTCATCCACGCCTCGGGGATCGTGGACTACGCCAACGACCTCAGCGACGACGAGTACGCCGCGCGCTACCTCTACCGGCGCGTGCCGGCCGACTCGGTCGTGGCCGCGATGGTCCGCCGGCCCCTGGAGTTCGAGCCCGGGACGGCCCACGACTACAGCAACACGGGGTACGTCCTGATCGGCCTGATCCTGGAGGCCACTTCGGGGACGCCGTACTGCGACCTCGTCCGCGAGCGGGTGACCGAGCCGGCCGGCATGACGGGGACCGGGTGCGCGCTGTTCGAGCCGGTCGTGGAGGGGATGGCGACGGGGTACCGCCTCGGCGACGACGGCCGGCTCACCCACGCCCCGTTCGAGCCGAGCACCTACGCCGAGGGCGTGCTGTACGCGACGCCCCGCGACCTCGTCCGCCTCGACGCGGCGCTGCGCGAGGGCCGGGTCCTCTCACCCGCGATGCAGGCGGTGATGGCGGAGCCGCGCGTCCTGACGGACCACGTCGGCGACGACATGGGGTTAGGTCTCATCCACTCCGAGGCGTACGGGGTCGAGTCGGTCCACCGCCGGCCGGGCGCCGGGGCCGACAGCGTGACGGCGTACGCGATGGGCGGGGGCATGCCGCCCGCGTGGACGGCCATGTGGTACCGGGTCCCCGAGGACGGGGTCACCATCGCCGTGATGAACAACGCGGGCGCGCCGCCACCACTGTACCCGGAACTGTTCGACATCCTCTACGGAAGGCCGTACTCGCTCCCGGCGGAGAGGACCGACACCGAGGCCCCATGAGCGAGGGCGGTAGAACCCGCCGCTGTAGGCCGACCGGGGGCGCGAGCGTTCTTGGCTCGTCCGAACGTCGGCGCCTACCTTCGCTCGTCTACCCGCCGTGCCGTCACCCCCGGCGGCTAAGCGGCCAGCTGCTCTGTTGATAACCACGCGACACTCCGGTTAGGCGTCGGTCGCACTCCCGTCAGTCCCCATCTCGAGCCGCTTGCCGACATCGGAGCTGAGCAGCCTCGTCGAGCTTCTCAACAGAGCAAGCCGCAATCTGTTAGCCCGCCTCCAACTGTAATCAGCTTGCATGGGACACAGAGCGAACTATGCGCTTCGGCAGGGAGGCGATGTCACTTTCGGAAAGAACCGGTGGGGCGCCCTCGGCATCCCTGATCTTTTGTTCGGCGGGTTCGAGCGCGTCGCCGATTACGTGAGGTCCTCGCAGGTCGAAGGCGCCGACCGGCTCTACGACAACACCGACTGTGAGGGGTGTGTCCTCGTTGACGCTGATGAGCGGGTCGTCCTCTTCGACGGGATATCGGAGTTGCTAGAGGAGAGCCCCTTGAGGCAGATCGCGATCGCGGCTCTCCGACAGGATTGGCCAGGGTGGGCCCTTCGTCACGCCCAGCGCGGCATCTTAGACGTCGGAGAACATCTCGCCCTCGACGCGGACACCATGAGACGGCTCGGGAGCGACGGGCCGCTTTACCACAACGTCGACGAGGAGGACGTCGTTGATCCGAAGTACCCGCAGAACAGGGGCTCGGCACGTACTGAAGTCATAGTGGCGGGGCCGGACCGCACGTCGTCCTACCTCAGCGAGCACGCCGCGACCGCCTTGCTCGCGTACGGTCCACGGATGACCGTGCTACTCGAAGCGGCGCCGGCCGCCGCCATAGGGCTAGGACAGAAGCTCCATGCCGTAATCGAGGTCGCCCATCATTCCCAGACCCTCGCCCTCTGGCAAGACGTCCCGGAGTATCGAGCCCTTGAGAGGGTTCGCTCAAGTTGGCCAAGTTGGAAAGTGAGGGCGGCCGATGCGCGGGCCGCCGGGGCCATATCTCAGCACCCGACAGCCCTCTCTCTTTCAGAGACGGAAGCCCTGGCGGCTGTAGAACGCTTTGCCTCGAGGTCGGGACAAGAGAGGGCGGGCGAGATGGGAGAGCGTGCCCTCGCGGCACTCTCTGAGATACGCCGTGCTCGGGCGGGCTAACCCGCGCTTGCAGGCCGACCGAGAGGGGCAGCGTCCCCGACTCGTCCCAACGGCGCCGCCAGCCATAGCTTCGTCCCACCGCTGTGCGTCACCTCCCGGCGGCTGAAGCGCAAACTGTTCACGCCGCCACGAAGCCCGCCTCGCGGTGGCTGCCGTCGCAGAACGGCTTGTTCTGCGAGTGCCCACACCGGCACAGCGCCGCCTTCGCCTTCGTCACCGCCGTCCCGTCCGACGCCACGATCGTCACCGGCCCGGCCACCAGCAGCGGGCCGTCCGGCCGGGGCGTGAGGGTGAGCACCGCGTCGACCTCCGCCGTGTCAAGCAAGGTCCCCGTGTCTTCGAGGTGGCCAGGGTCCGCAAATGAGTCGAGGTGGCTGTTGTCGCAGAGCGGTTTGTTGGCCGAGAGCCCGCACCGGCACAGCGCCACGCGCGTGTCGCGCAGCAGCACCTCCCCGTCGACGGTCTGCACCGTCACGTCGCCCGACACGTAGAGCGGGCCGTCCGCCCCCACCACGATCTGGGCCGTCTCCAGGGTCGGCTCCGGATCCGTCCCGTCCGGCGCCTGCAGGTGGAGCGCCCCCGTCGGGCACCGGCGGACGACCGCCAGCAGGGCGTCGGGGTCCGCGGCGTCCGGATCGATCCACCGCCGTCGCGATGTGTCGAACGCCTTGGGCAGCCCGTGGACGCACGCCGCGAAGTGGATGCACCGTGCCTTGTCCCAGGTGACGGTGGCGTCGGCGCCTTCGTACGTGTACGACTTCGAGTCCATGGCTGCGGGAGTTGGGGAGCCCAACAGTACGGCGCCCCCTACAGTCCGCCCCGCTGGCGCCCGCCCGCCGCCGCGCGACGGACCACCCTCTCCTACCCCGCCTGCTCCGATTTTTGCCCGTCCGCCTCGGCCGCCGCCCGCCGCAGGCGCCGCACGACGGCGTCGCGCCCGATGAGCACCAGCGTCTCGAACAGCCCGGCCCCGACCGACGTGCCGGTCGCCGCCAGCCGCACGGGGTGCACGATCCGCCCGAAGCCGACGCCCTCGTCCTCGGCCAGCTGGCGCATCGCCGCCTCGGTGCTCTCGACGGTAAAGGTGTCGGCCGCCGCGAGCCGGTCCGCGTACGCCGCGACGAGCGCCGCGCTGTCCTCCTTCCACCGCTTTTTGAGGCCCCCCGCGTCGTACGTCACCGGGTCCTGGAACAGGTACGTCGCCTCGGCGAGGTCGCCCACCTTCGCCAGCCGCTCCCGCAGCAGCGCCGCCGCCGCAACCAGCGTGCCCTCGTCGACTGGCCCCACGGCCGCCTCAACCGCCGGGCGCGCGCGCGCAGCGATCTCTTCCGGCGCCAGCGCGCGCACGTGCTGGCCGTTGAACCAGTCCAGCTTGTCGATCGAGAACTGGACGCCGCTCCGCCCGATCCGCGCCACGTCGAACGCCTGCGCCAGCCCGGCGAGGTCGAACAGCTCGCGGTCGTCGCCCGGGTTCCAGCCCAGCAGCGCCAGGAAGTTGACGACGGCCTCGGGCTCGTAGCCCGCCTCGCGGTACTGCGACACCGAGACCGGAATCCCCAGCCGGTCCGCCGAGCGCTTCGAGAGCTTGCCGCCCGTGGGCGACAGGATCAGCGGGAGGTGCGCCAGCCGGGGCGCCTCCCACCCGAGCGCGGCGTACATCAGGAGGTGCTTGGGCACCGACGACAGCCACTCCTCGCCGCGGATCACGTCGGTGATCCCCATCGCGTGGTCGTCGACGACGTTGGCGAGGTGGTACGTCGGCATCCCGTCGCTCTTGACGAGCACCTGGTCGTCCACCTCCGTGGTGTCGAAAGCGACCTCGCCGCGGACGGCGTCCTCGAACGTGATCGTCTCGCCCTCGGGCACCAACAGCCGCACGACGTGCTCGTCGCCCGCCGCTAGCCGCCGCGCGGTCTCGTCGGCGTCGAGCGTCAGGGAGTTGACCATCTCGCCCCGGGTCGCGAGGTCGTATCGCGGGCTCGGATTCGCGTCCGAGCGGTGGCGCTCCTTCATCGCCTCGATCTCGTCCGGCGTGTCGAAGGCGATGTAGGCGTGCCCCTCGTCGAGCAGCCGCTGCGCGGCCTCGTCATACAGCGCCCGCCGCTCCGACTGCCGGTACGGGCCGGCGTCGCCGCCCTGCGTCGGGCCCTCGTCGACGGTCAGGCCGGCCCACGCAAGCCCGTCGAGAATGTCCTGCTCGGCCTCGGGCACGAACCGCGAGCGGTCGGTGTCCTCGATGCGGAGCACGAACGTCCCGCCGGTCTGCCGCGCGAGCAGCCAGTTGTAGAGCGCCGTGCGGAGCCCGCCGATGTGGAGCAGGCCGGTGGGCGAGGGGGCGAAACGGACGCGGGCGGGGGCGGACATGCGGACGGTCGGAGGGGGGATCCCAACCTATCCCGCCCCGCCCCGGCCGACGGTGAGGCTTGCGGAAAAGCGGGGGCCGGCGGCCGAGCGGCGGGCGGCGGCGCGCCCGCGAGAGGGCGCGGGGGCTGCTGCACGCCCCGAGCCCCGAGAAGAGAGCACGAAGCGCGGGCCACTCGGGGCCGCAAAAGTGCCCGTTCAGAATCCCACGAGGCCCCGCCTCAATGTTACGCATTGGTAACATCCGGAGGCGAACCGCACGGGGCACACGAGGAGTTTGAGGGCCATGCGACACCTCGCCCTCTTCCCGCTCCTCGTGATCGCCGGCTGCGCCGGCTGCGAGGACGCCGACCCCACCGGCCTCGCCGGCGCCGTTACCGTCGACGGCTCCTCGACGGTCTTCCCCCTCGCCGAAGCCGTCGCCGAGGAGTTCATGCGCGACCATGGCGGCGTCCGCATCACGGTCGGCGCGAGCGGGACCGGCGGTGGGTTCGACAAGTTCGCGCGCGGCGAGACCCACGCCTCCAACGCCAGCCGCGTCGTCAAGGGCGAGGAGCTCGAGGCGCTCGGCGCCGCGGGCGTCCGGTTCATCGAGCTCCCCGTGGCCTACGACGGCATCGCCGTCGTGACGCACCCCGCCAGCGACTGGGTGGAGTGCCTGACCACCGACGAGCTCCGACGGATCTGGGAGCCGACCTCCGCGGTCGAGACCTGGGCCGACGTCCGCGCCGGCTTCCCCGCCGTCCCGATCGCGCTCTACGGGCCGGGCACCGACTCGGGCACCTACGACTACTTCACCGAGGCGATCACGGGCGAGGAGGGCGCCAGCCGGACCGACTACACGGCGTCCGAGGCCGACAACGTCCTGGTCCAGGGCGTCGCGGGCGAGGAGGGCTCGCTCGCCTTCTTCGGGCTCGCCTACGTGTCGGAGAACCCGGACCGCCTCAAGCTCCTCGGCGTCGACAGCGGCGACGGGTGCGTGGTCCCGACGCCCGAGACCGTCCAGTCCGGCGCGTACGCGCCGCTGGCCCGCATCGAGTTCGTCTACGTCAATGCCGCCGAGGCCGACCGGAATCCGGCGCTCGACGCCTACGTCCGGTTCTTCCTCGCCATGGCGGGGCCGCTCGCGACCGAGGTCGGGGCCGTGCCGCTGAGCGACGAGGGCTACCGGCTCACCACCGAGCGCTACCGCACCCGGTCGACGGGGAGCGTGTTCGCCGGCCGCGTCGGCACGCAGGTGGTGGAGGTGCTCCGGGAGGCCGCAGCGCCCGTCCGCGTCGCCGCTCGATGAGCACCCTCCCCTCGCGCGCCGCCGCCCCGTCGGCCCCGCGCGCGCCCTCCTTTGAAGGGACCGTCTCGAAGAGCGCTCGCGAGCGGACCGTCGGCGGGCTCCTCGCCGCCTGCGCCCTCGTCACCGTCGCGACGACGCTCGGCATCGTGGCCGTCCTCGTCTGGGAGACCGTCGGGTTCTTCCGGCAGGTCTCGCCCGTCGAGTTCCTCACCGCGACCGAGTGGACGCCGCTCTTCGTCGGCGGCCAGTTCGGGGTCTGGCCGCTCGTGGCCGGGACTGTCCTCATCACCGTCATCGCGGCCGTCGTGGCGCTCCCGCTCGGGCTGCTGGCGGCCGTCTACGTGAGCCAGTTCGCGAGCGCCGGGGTCCGACGCGTCGTCAAGCCCGCGCTCGAGCTGCTGGCCGGCATCCCGACGGTCGTCTACGGCTACTTCGCGCTGACCTTCGTGACGCCCCTCCTCCAGGCCGTCATCCCCGGGCTGGGCGTCTACAACGCGCTCTCGGCCGGGCTCGTCGTCGGCGTGATGATCCTGCCGCTCGTGGCGTCGCTGTCCGAGGACGCGCTCCGGGCCGTCCCGCGGCGGCTCGCCGAGGGCGCCTACGCGCTGGGCGCGACCGAGGGCGAGGTCGTCTGGCAGGTCACGATCCCGGCGGCGCTCAGTGGCATCGTCGCCTCGTTCATCCTGTCGCTGGGCCGGGCCGTCGGCGAGACCATGATCGTGGTGCTGGCGGCCGGCGCCACGCCCGCGCTCACGCTCGACCCCCGCGAGAGCGTCCTCACCATGACCTCGTTCATCGTCAACGCGACGCTGGGCGACGCGGCCCAGGGCTCGGCCGTCTTCCAGAGCCTGTTCGCCGTCGGCCTCTTGCTGTTCCTGATCACGCTCGCGATGAACGTCGGCGCCCAACGGGTCGTCCGCCGCTTCGCCGAGCGGGCCTAGTCCCGCCCGAGGCCCACGGCACGCCGACCTACCCACCACGCACCACGACTGTGACCGCTCTCTCGTTCGATCTCACCGCGCCGTCGCCCGCGCTCGCCCGTCGGCAGCGCCGGGGGCGCGTGTTGCGCGGACTGTCGCTGGCGGCCGTGGCCGTCGGCCTCGGGACGCTGGCGGCGCTCCTCGGGCAGGTCTTGGTCGACGGGCTCCCGTGGCTCAGCGCCGACCTGCTGACCGAGTACCCGTCGCGGATCGCCGAGCGGGCCGGGCTGAAGGCGGCGCTCGTCGGGACGTTCTGGCTGATGCTCGTGACGGCCACCGTCGCCGTGCCGATCGGCGTCGGGGCGGCCGTCTACCTCGAGGAGTACGCCCGCCCGGGACGGGGTCTGGATCTCGTCTCGGTCAACATCGCCAACCTCGCCGGCGTGCCGAGCGTGATCTACGGGGTCCTCGGGCTGGCCGTGTTCGTGCGCGTGCTCGGGCTCGGGGCCAGCTTCTTGGCCGGTGGGATCACGCTTGCGCTCCTCGTCCTCCCCGTCATCGTGATCGCGACCCAGGAGGCGCTCCGGTCGATCCCCAAGGGCGTCCGCGAGAGTGCCTACGCGCTCGGCGCCACGCGCTGGCAGGTCGTCCGTGCGCACCTGCTGCCCCTCGCGGCGCCCGGCGCGCTGACGGGCGTGATCCTGGCGCTCAGCCGCGCCATCGGCGAGACGGCCCCGATCCTCGTCGTCGGCGCGGCCACGTTCCTGGCCTTCCTCCCGGCGACGCCGCTCGACGCCTTCTCCGCGCTCCCGGTCCAGATCTACAACTGGGCGTCGCGGCCGCAGGACGAGTTCCGCGGCCTCGCCGCGGCCGGCATCCTCGTGCTCCTCGCCGTCCTCCTCGTGATGAACGGGCTCGCCCTCTGGCTCCGCGACCGCGCCGAGCGCCGGACGGCCCGCTGACCTCTCCCCCCATGTCCACGACCACCGCCCTCCCGCCCCGTCCCATGCCCCCCACCGTCCTCCCCCGCCCCGCCGCCGTTCGCGCCGAGGCGGTCGAGGCCCGTTCCGCGCTGGAGGTCCGCGACCTCTCGGTGTGGTACGGCGCCACCCAGGCGCTCCACGCCGTCTCGCTCGACGTCCCCGAGCGGACCGTCCTCGCGATGATCGGGGCGTCGGGCTCGGGCAAGAGCACGCTCCTCCGGGCGATGAACCGGATCCACGAGCTCACGCCCGGCACGCGGACGGAGGGCGACGTCCGCGTCGACGGCCAGTCGGTCTACGGCGCGGCCGACCCGGCGCTCGTCCGGCGCCACATCGGGATGGTGTTCCAGGCGCCGAACCCGTTCCCCAAGAGCATCTTCGAGAACGTGGCGTGGGGCGCGCGGGTCAACGGGCTCGACGGCGACCTCGACGACCGCGTCGAGGAGGCGCTCCGGCAGGCGGCCCTGTTCGACGAGGTCAAGGACCGGCTCCACACGTCGGCGTACGGGCTCTCGGGCGGCCAGCAGCAGCGGCTCTGCATCGCGCGGGCGCTCGCCGTCGAGCCGGCCGTGCTCCTGATGGACGAGCCGACGAGCGCGCTCGACCCCCGGGCGTCGGCGCTCATCGAGGAGACCGTCCGGGCCCTCGCCGACCGCTACACGGTCGTGATCGTGACGCACAACATGCAGCAGGCCCGCCGCGTGAGCGACCGGACGGCGTTCATGGACGCCGGCCGCGTGGTCGAGGTCGGGCCGACGGAGCACGTGTTCCTGTCGCCGACGGAGGCGCGGACGGAGGCCTACGTCACGGGCCAGTTCGGCTGATCGGGCCCCGCTGCCGACCCCGCCGCCCTACTCCCGTTCGGCCTCGACGGTCACGCCCGGGTCGATCACGTACAGCGTCCCGTCTGCCAGCACCGCCTCCACCACGCGTTCCGGCGCCTCAGCGACGGCCGGCGACGGCGACAACACGGTGCCGATGGCGACCGCCAGGCCGGCGACCGCGAGCAACGCGCCGACGGACACGCGGCGGCGCAGCGCGCCGCCGAGAGGTGCGCGCTCGGCGGCGCGGTCCGGCGCTCGCCGCGACTGCCGGCGCATCTGGTCGAGCCGCGCGAAGAGGGCCGTGTCGGCCGAGGCCGGGACCGCGAGGGGCTCTTGGCGGGCCGCCAGCCGGAACGCCAGCAGGGCGTCGAACTGGGCCCGGCACCCCGCGCAGTCGGCCAGGTGCGAGAACAGCGCGGGCTGCAGCGCCCGGTCGAGCTCGCCGTCGACGTACTCGTTGAGAAGGACCTCCGCGTCGTCGGAGCAGGGAATCGCAGTCGTCATCACGAGAGGGAGGCGCTTGGGACGGGGACCACCGCAGGTCCCGGCGCCTCGTCGGGGTGGAGGAGCGGGCGGAGCGTGGCGCCGATCTCGCGCCGCGCCTTGAACAGACGGCTCTTGACGGCCGACACGGTCGACTTGGTGACGGCCGCGATCTCGGCGTAGCTCAGGTTCTGGTACTCGCGGAGCACCACCACCTCGCGATACGACGGGGAGAGCGCGTCGAGGGTGCGCGAGACGAGTGCGGCCTGCTCGCTCCGGAGCAGGTGCCCGAACGGCGTGACCCCGGGCGAGGTCGGCTCCGGCGCGTCGGGCTCGAACCCGACCTCTCGCCCCCGCTTGCGGAGCGCGTTGAGGCATTGGTTGCGCGCAATCGTGAACAGCCACGCCTTGAACGAGGTCGTGTTGAGCAGGCGGCCCCGGTGCTCGTAGGCGCGAGCGAACGTCTCCTGCAACAGGTCCTCCGCCGCCGTCTTGTCGAGCAGCATCTTGGCGCAGTACCCGTAGACGGCGCCCTTGTAGCGGTCGTAGAGCGCGACGAACGCGAACTCGTCGCCCTGGCGGAACGCGTCGATCAGGGCCGGGTCGTCAGGAGGCATGGCAGGTCGTGGCGGGGTCTCACAGGACGAGACACGCCAGCCAACGGATCGTTGCTCGACGTTCGCACTTTCTCGAGGGGAAGGGGGAAGGGACAGATCCAAGCGACCTGCTGGCGTCTCTCGAAAGCGGGCCGGGGGCCGCGAGCCGGCCGGCCGCTCCTCCATCCTCCCCCAGTCCCCCTTGCCCCTTCCCTCTTCCCTATCCCGCGCATTTCGCGCTGCCTTGGACGGTCCCGCACCCGGCCCCGGTTAGCTTCGGCGGCTCTGACGCTTTCCCCCCCGCCCTCGCGATGTCCCCGATCCGTCTCGCCCTGCTCACGCTCGTCGCCGCCACGCTCGCCGCGTGCGGCGGGTCCCGCCCGGCCACCGAGGCCCCGATGATCGGGCCCGACGGCACGCCGATCGTCGCGACCTGGACCGCCGACACCCTGTCGCTCCTCGAGTTCGACCGCGCCTACACGGCCGCCGACGGCACCGTCGAGGACTCGGTCCGGACGCCGATCGAGCGCCGCCTCGACTTCCTCGACCGCTACGTCGACTTCCGCCTCAAGGTGCTCGCCGCCCGCGAGGCCGGCTACGCCGACGACTCCGCCTACGTGGCCGAAGTGGCCGACTACCGCGACCAACTCGCCGGCCCCTACTTCACCGACCGCCGCGTGCTGACGGGCATCGTCCGCGACATCTACGACAAACAGGCCGAGCGCGTCGAGGTCTCCCACATCCTGTTCCTGCTGAGCCCGGCCGCGCCGGACACGGCGGCCACCTTCGCCCGCGCCAGCGCCCTCCGCGACTCCATCAACGCCGGGCTCATCGCCTTCGACGAGGCCGCCTTCCGCTACTCTGAAGACCCGACGGCGCCGCAGAACCGAGGCGCACTCGGCTTTATCACCGGCGGCCGCACGGTGCTCGACTTCGAGAACGCCGTTTACGCGACGCCCATCGGCGAGGTCTCCGAGCCCGTCCGCACCCGGTTCGGCGTCCACCTCGTGAAGCCGACCGACCGCCAGCCGGCCAAGGAGGAGATCCGCGCGCGCCACATCCTGATCCGCACCGACGAGACGGTGTCCGTCGACTCGGCCCGCACGGTCATCCTGGGCCTTAGGGACCGGATCGAGGCCGGCGAGGACTTTGCCGCGCTGGCGCGGGAGTTCTCCGATGACCCCGGCTCCGGCGCCAAGGGCGGCGACCTGGGCGTCTTCGGCCGCCGCCAGATGGTGCCCCCGTTCGAGGAAGCCGCCTTCGCGCTGGAGAACGCCGGCGACCTGTCCGGCCCCGTCGAGACCCGGTTCGGCATCCACCTGATCCAGCTCACCGAGGTCGCCGACCGGCCCAGCTTCGACGAGGCCTACGACGAGCTCCGTGAGCTGGCGCTGCGCCTCCCGCGCACCGCCGTCCGCCGCCAGGCCGTCGGCCGCGAGTACATCGAGGAGGAGGGCGGGAGCTACGACGAGGCCCTGGTTCGCCGGGCCGTCGAGCAGTACCCGGCGGACTCGCTGCTCCTTTACGTCGCCCGCGACGGGTTCGGCCGGCTTGGCGAGGAGACGTTCGCAACGGTCGGCGACTCCACGTTCACGCTCTCGGAGCTGGCGCCGCTGCTGGCGCGGATGCGCTACGGGCCGCACCCGGCGGGCGAGATGATCGAGGCCGCGCGCGCGTTCGTCGACGAGCGGGCCGTCGAGCAGGCCGTCGCGCGGCTCGAGGAGCGCGACCCCGAATTCGCCCGCGTCTTCCGGAGCTACGCCGATGGCGTGCTGCTCTTCCGCGTGGCCGAGGACAGCGTCTGGACGCCCGCTCGCAACGACAACGCCGGGCTCCGCGCCTACTACGACTCGCGCCCGGGGGCCTTCCGGTGGCCCGAGCGCCGCCGCGTGCTCGCCTTCCGGTCCACCTCCGACTCGCTCCTCCGCCGCGTCGCCGTCGACCTCGACGCGGGCATGACGCCGTCGGAGGCGCTCGAAGCCCGGGCCGAGTTCATGTCGCGCAGCGTCCTCCGCCTCGACACGGTCTTCGTCGCCGACTCCTCGGGCTCCCCCCTCGACGCCGTGCTGGCGCTCGAGGTCGGCGAGCGCAGCGAGGTCTCCCTCGACCGCTCCCAGCGGGTCCTCTACCGGCTCGACGCCATCGAGCCGCCCCGCACCAAGACGTTCGACGAGTCGCGAGCCGAGGTCATCACGGGCTACCAGGACGTGGTCGAGGACGCCTGGGAGACCCGCTTGCGTGCCCGCTACAATGCCCACGTCTACCCCGAGCGCGTCCCGGCCGAGTCGTCGGTCCCCCGGGAGGCTCGGCGGACCGGCCAGCCGGCCCTCGTCGGCGCCGACGAATGAGGCCCGCGTCCCCACTCCGCTCCGTATTGGCGGTCGCCCTCGTCGCGGCCGTCGCCGTGGGCTGTGGGGACCGCTCGGCCGCGCCCGCCCCGGGGGAGGGCCCGGTCGTCGCCCGCATTGGTGACGCGACGCTCACGACGGGCGACCTCGGCGATGCCATCGCTGGCGCGACCGGCCCCGACAGTGTCCGCGCAGTCGAGCTGGCGGCGGCCCAGTGGACTCGGCGCGAGCTGCTGGTACAGGAAGCGCGGCGGCAGGGGCTCGACCGCGACCCTGTCGTCCGGCGCCGCGTGGCCGAGGCGGAGCGGGCGGCCCTCGAAGCGGCCGCCATCGAGGCGTTGTTCGTCTCGGCCAGCGCCGAGCCGTCCGAGGCCGAGCTCGACGCCTACTACCAGGCCCACCGCGAGGCCCTCGCCCTGCGCGAGCCCTACGTCCGCCTCCGGCACCTGCGGCTGGCGGACCCGACCCGCGTCGACGAAGCGCAGGCGTCGGTCGCCCGCGCCGTCACGTCCTCTGTCCCCGACTCGCTGTTCGCCCTCGCCGCCCGCGAGTACGCCCTCGACCCTGTCCGCGCCGCCGCGTTCGCGGCCGAGTACGTCCCCGAGGGCCGCCTGCGCGCGCTCGACGAGACGCTCGGCGACCGGGTCTCCGCGATGCCCCCGGGTCCCGCGGTCGCCGTGGTCCAGACCGGCGGCGCCATCCACCTCGTGCAGGTCGTCGACCGCGAGCCGGCCGGGACCATCCCGCCGTTCCGCCTCATCCGGGCCGAGCTGGCCGAGCGGCTCGCCGTCCAGGCCCGCCGCGACGCCCACTCGCGCCTCATCCAGCGCCTGCGCTCGGAGGCCCGCGCACGCGGCGACCTCGACGGCTAGCGCGCGCTCGTCACCGCTTCTTCCCCTCGTCTGCGGGCAATACGACGCCATCGCGTCCGTCCTTTCGCCCGACCCGATCCCCTCCCCATGCGTCGACTGCTGTTCCTCGTCCCGCTCCTCGCCGTCGCCGCGGCGGCCCAGCCCGTCTCCCCCGGCCAGCGCCTCGACGGCATCGCCGCCGTGGTCGGCGAGCAGATCATCCTGTACTCGGAGGTCGACGCGCTCGTCGCCCAGACGACCCAGGGCCAGCAAGCCCCGCCGGACCTGTGGAGCCGCGCGCTCGACCGCCTCGTCGACCAGCGCATCGTCATCGCCCGCGCTCGGCAGGACACGACGCTCAACGTCACCGACGACCAGGTGGCGCAGCAGGTGAACGCCCGGCTCGCGCAGCTGGCGGCGCAGGTCGGCGGCGAGGCCGCGCTGGAGGCCGCGTATGGCCGGGGCATGGAGGAGATCCGGGTCTCGGTCCGCGACGACGTGCGCGACGAGATCTTGCTCCAGCGCTACCAGGGCCGCCGCGTCCGTGAGGTCACGATCACGCCCGGCGAGGTCCGGGCGTGGTTCGAAAAGATCCCGGTCGCCGAGCGGCCCGAGGTGCCAGAGCTGGTCCGCGTGGCCCACATCGTGCGCCTGCCGCAGACCGATGAGGCCGGGCGGCTGGCCATCCGCGCGACGGCCGACGCCTTGCGCGACTCGGTGCTTGCGGGACAGGCCACCTTCGAAGAGATCGCTGACCGCTGGAGCACCGACCCCGGCAACACGAACCGCGACTCGACGCAGAACGGCGGGCTCTACACGACCCTCCGCCTGAGCGACCTCGAGCCGCGCTTCCAGGCCGCCGCGTCGTCGTCCGAGATCGGCACCATCACGCCGGTCTTCGAGACGCCCTTTGGGTACCACTTTATGCGCGTCAACGCGCGCGAGGGCAACCAGATCTCGTTCAACCACGTGCTCCTGCAGATCGAGGCGGGCGAGGCGGAGGCCGAGGCCGCCAAGGAGTTGCTCACCGTCCTGCGCGACTCGATCCAGGCGGGCACGCCGTTCGAGGCGCTCGCCCGGCGCCACTCCCAGGACCCCGCCAGCGCCCCGCGCGGCGGCTACGTCTCGGTCCCGAACACCCGCCAACGCGATCTGTCGACCGAAGGGCTCGGCCCGCTGTGGCAGGCGACGCTCGACACGCTCGACGTCGGTGAGGTCTCGATGCCCGCCGAGGTCCAGCTCGCCGACGCGACGGGCACGCGCGCCTACCACATCGTGCTGCTCCAGAAGAAGACGCCGCCCCACCCGCTCGCGGTCGCCGACGACTACCAGCTGCTGAGCCAGTACGCGCTCCAGGAGAAGCAGCAGGCCGTGCTGCAGGACTGGATCGGCGACTTGCGCCGCAAGGTCTACGTCGACATCCGCGCCGACGAGTACCAGCCGCTGCAAGCGGGCGGGTAGCGCGCACGGGTCCGGCCGAGCGGGCGCGAGTGGCGCCCGTGCCTCCCGTCGACCGCTCGTAGACTCGCCCTCCCGTCCCCTGCTTGCGCCGATGCCCATCGACCCGACCGACCCGTCCGCTGTCTCCGCCCTCGACGAGGCGTACCGGCGGCTCAAGGCCGAGGTGGGCCGGGTCGTCGTCGGCCAGGAGGAGGCTGTCGAGGGGCTCGTCGTGGCCCTGCTGGCGCGGGGCCACGCCCTCCTGGTCGGCGTCCCTGGCCTGGCCAAGACGCTGCTCGTCCACACGCTCGCCGAGGCGCTCGACCTGTCGTTCCGCCGGATCCAGTTCACGCCGGACCTGATGCCGAGCGACATCACCGGCACGGAGATCGTCGAGGAGGACCCGGCGACGGGGCGCCGCGCGTTCCGCTTTGTGCAGGGCCCCGTGTTCGCGAACGTAGTGCTGGCGGACGAGATCAACCGGACGCCGCCCAAGACGCAGGCCGCGCTGCTGGAGGCCATGCAGGAGGGGCACGTCACCGCGGCCGGCGACACGTTCGAGTTGCCCAAGCCCTTTTTCGTGCTGGCGACCCAGAACCCGATCGAGCAGGAGGGCACCTACCCCTTGCCCGAGGCCCAGCTCGACCGGTTCATGCTCAACCTGTGGCTGGACTACCCGCCTTTCGCCGACGAGGTCGCCGTCGTCAAGGCGACCACGTCGGGCGCGACGCAGACGATCTCGCCCGTGCTGTCGTCGGAGGACTTGGCCGCATTCCAGGCGCTCGTCCGCAACGCGCCCGTGGCCGACCACGTCGTCGAGCACGCGGTCCGGCTCGTGGCGCGCACCCGGCCCGACCGCGACGGCACGCCGGCCTACGTCTCGCAGTACCTCTCGTACGGCGCCGGCCCCCGCGCCAGCCAGTACCTCGTGCTCGGCGCGAAGGCACTCGCGCTCCTGGACGGACGCCTGACCCCGCTCGCGGCCGACGTCGACCGGATCGCCGTGCCCGTCTTGCGCCACCGCATCGTGACCAATTTCAACGCCGAAGCCGAGGGCATCTCGGGCGTCGACATCATCGGCCGGCTTGTGGGCGAAGGGGATTAGCGCCAGCGGGTGCCGAGGATCTTGTACCCTCGGACTTCCGCGTGACGGATCGGGGGGCGCGGATCGCGGGTAGAGGGCTCCCACCCCCCGGCCTGCCCCAACCGATCGTGCTCGACCTCCGCGACCACTTCGTCGTCCCCCCCGCCCCGGCCGTCGAGCTGCGGGCCTTCACGCACGGGCTGATGCCCCGGACGGTCCCGGACCTGATGGCCGGGTTCTGCACCGACTGGGCTGAGCGCGGCGTCGACGCCTGGAACCGAGTCCCGGACCGATGGGGGCTCGGCCACGAGACCGGCTGGTGGGCGCTCCCCGTGGACTTGGCCGATGCGTACGTCGCGCCGCTCCTGTCCGCCGCGCCGGGCACCTGCATCCTGCAGCCGAATGTGCACTGGTCCATCCAGTGCCTGCTCTCGTGCGACGAGCCGTTCGCCGGGGACCGCGACGAGGTCGTGCTCACCGAGGGGGAATTCCCGTCCGTTCGCCACTCGGTCCAGCGCTGGGCCGGCTTGCGGGCGTTCCGCCCGGTCGAGGTGCCCCTCGGTGCCAGCGGGTCGGTCGACGTGGAGGCGGTCCTCGGCGCGATCACCGACCGCACGGCCTGGGTGATGATCTCGCACGTCGGGTTCGCGACGGGCGAAGTGCTCGCGACCGAGTCCCTCCGCGCCATCGCCGACGCCGCCCACCGGCACGGCGCCCACGTCGCCATCGACGGCTACCACGCCACGGCCTCGCTCCCGGTCGACGTGGACGCCATCGGCGCGGACGTGTACGTCGGCGGCCTGTTGAAGGAGGCCTGCGGCTCGACGGGCAACGCGTATCTCTGGGTGCGTCCCGGCGTCGATCTCCGGCCCCGGCTGGCGGGGTGGTTCGCCGATGCCGACCCGTTCGGTTTCCGCCCCGCCCCCGCCGATCACCCCGACGTGCGCCGCCGCTTTCTGGCGGGCACGACCGCTGTGGCCTCGATGTACCACGCCGTCGAGGGCCTGCGCGTACTGCTCGACGCCGGCATCGCCGCCGTCCGCGCCGACACACTCGCGAAGGGGCAGCGCGCGCTCGACCGGGCCGCCGCGCTAGGCCTGACCGTGCGGTCGCCGCTGGCGCCCGAGCGGCGGGGCGCGATGATCGTGCTGGCGGTGCCCGAGGCCGACCGGATGGTCCGCTACCTAAAGGCCCACGACGTCTACGCCGACGCCCGGCGGAACGAGGTCCTCCGCGTCGCACCGTTCGTTTGGAACACCCTGGAGGACGTGGACCGGCTCATGGAGGTGCTCGGCGAAGGGCTGCAGACGGGCGCGTATCTGGACATCGCGGCGGCCGACGAGGGCGGACCCGTCACCTGAGCCGGGACCGGGGCACGGGCGCCTGAACACGCCTCTGTGCTCCGCGCGGAGTCTGCTCGCGACCGGGTGGAATCGTGACGCGCGGCTGGGATTCTACCGGCCCCGTTACGTTTCCGTACCCCGGGACGCGGTTGATTACGGCCGGGGCCGTGGAGGACGATACGGGCGACGGGCACGACCCGAGAGGCATCACACCGGCGCCAGAGGGGCGCAGGCGTTCCATCTGGAGGCGTTGTGCAAGGATTGGGGCCGGCGCGGCTGGCGCGCGGGCCGAGGGCGCGGAGAGTGGCACCCGGCTTGCGGAAGGGCTCGACGTCGCCCCACCACCCGTCCCGTGCTCACCGACCCACTCCGCTCCGCTGCCGCCCTGGGCCTGCTCGCGCTCGCCGCGAGAACGCCCGGCGCCGAGGCGCTCGCCCTGGCTGCGGCCGGGCTCGCCGTGGCCGCAGTCGCCGTGTTCGGAGCCGCCCGGCGCCCCGCCTGACGCCGACCTCTCGGTACCTCTATGACCTCTCCCCTACAGCCGGCCGTCGAGCGCTACGTCGCCGAGCGCGATGCCAACGGGCCCCGCGCCGACGACTACGCCCGGGCCGTCGCGGTCGCCGCGCTCCCGCTCGTCCGTTCGCTCGCTCGCCGCGTGACTCTCCCCGACCACCCGCTCGCGTCGTACTCCGACCTCGAGAACGCCGGGATGCTCGGGATGCTTCAGGCCCTGGGCAGCTACGACCCCTCGCGAGGCACGCCGTTCGCCTCGTTCGCCTACGGCCGCATCCGCGGCTCCCTCGTCGACTTCCTGCGCACCATCGACTGCCTGAGCCGGGACCGGCGCCGCCGCGTCGCCGAGGCCAACCGGACCGCGCAGACCCTGCAGCAAGAGCTCGGCGACGAGCCCCGCGCCGCCCAGGTCGCCGACCGTCTCGGCGTCTCGGTCCGTTCCTACAACCGCCTCCTGGGCGACGCCCAGCAGCGCTTCGCGCTCTCGCTCTTCGACGGCCAGGGCACCGACCGGCCGTCGCCCATCGACACGATCCCGGCCCTCGACGTGGAGCACGCGGACGCCCACACGGAGCGCCGCTCGATGTACGACTTCGTCGGTGCGCTCGTGGAGCGGCTTCCGGAGCGCGAGCAGCGGATCGTCCACCTCTACTTCTTCGAGGGGCTCACGCTGCGCGAGATCGCGGTCGAGTTCCACCTGACCGAGGCGCGCATCTCCCAGATCCTGTCCAAGACGCTCCGCACGCTGCGGGGCCGCATGGCCGATCACGCCGTGGCCGCCTAGGCCCGGCACCCGACTCCCGCGAGGGAGAGAGAGAGCGGTGGGCTGGAGCCGGGGGCCGTAACCCCCGCTCCGGCCCACTGTTTGTTTGCGCTCCACTCGCGAAGGCGTTCGCAGTACGCGAGCCGTTGGCAGGCGTCACGGCCAGCCCTCCCGCCTTGGATCTCCGACGGATGCGGGGTTGGAGGCCTCCATCTGTGGACCTGTCTCCGCAGACTCCGCTGATTTTCCCCACGGCCCCACCGGGGCGTCCCCGTATCTTCGCGCTCCACCGGGCCGGCATCGCTGCCGGCCCGTCGTGGTTCGGGCACGGCGCCCGGCCGACTTGCACGAAAGACCCCGCGGAGGCGGAGCGACATGGCAGGAGTGATGAACAGCATTCGAGAGCGAGCTGGCGGCCTTTTGGTCGGCATCTTGGTGGTCGCCTTCGGCGGCCTCTGGGCGCTCCAGGATTCCGGCGCCTTCGACTCGGTCGGCATGGGCCGCGACGGCCGCACCATCGGCGAGGTCGACGGCATCGACCTCGAAGGCGAGCTCTACAGCCGCGCCGTCGAACAACAGCTGGACGCGTACCAGGCCCAAGGCCTCGACGTGTCCGGCGCCCTCCAGCGGCAGGTCGAGGACCAGGTCTTCGAGAGCCTGGTCGACAACGCGCTCATCGAGCGCGAAATGGACCGGCTTGGCGTCGAGGTCACCGACGACGAGGTGTTCGACCTGATCACCGGTCCGAACCCGGACGCGCTGATCGCGCAGGTCTTCCCTGACGGCAACGGCGGCGTCGACCGCGTCGCGCTCCAGCAGGTCGTGGAGGACCCGCAGTTCGCGGAGCAACTCCAGGCCATCGAGGAGCAGGTCCGCCGCAACCGGCGCCAGGCCAAGCTCTCCGCCCTCATCACGGCCACGACACGCGTGACGCCGGCCGAGATCCAGGCCGAGTTCGTGCGCCAGACGCGGCGCGCCTCCGCCGAGATCGTCGCCCTGCGCTATGCCGCCGTGCCCGACGCTCAGGTCCAGGTGTCCGACCGGGACCTCCAGGCCTACTACCGCGCCAACCGCGACGACTACGAGCGCGAGGCGAGCTACTCCATCGAGTACGTCGGCTTCGAGAAGGCCCCCACGGGCACCGACTCGACCCGGGCGACGGAGGAGCTGGCCGCGCTCGTGCGTGGCTTCCGATCGGCCCCGGACCCGATCGCCTTTGCCCGCCGCAACTCGTTCGGCGCCGCCGTCGACCCCGCCTTCGTCGGGGCGGGCGACCTCGCCGCCAACCTCGCGACCGCCGTCTACTCGGACCTCACCGAGGGCCGCGTCGTCGGGCCGATCGTCGCCGACGGGCAGGCGTACCTCGCCAAGATCACCGGCGTCCGCGCTGGAGACTCCGAGGCGATCCGGGCCCGCCACATCCTGTTCGCACCGACCGACCGGGCCCGCGCCCTCGAGGTCCGCGACCGGATCGTCGCGGGCGACGTCTCGTTTGCCGCCGCCGCACGTCAGTACTCGACCGACCCGAGCAACAAGGACGTGGGCGGCGACCTCGGGTACTTCGGCCGCGGCGCCATGGTCACCGAGTTCGAGGAGGCCGCCTTCGCCGCGCCCCAAGGTCAGGTAATCGGGCCGATCGAGACGCAGTTTGGCCATCACCTCGTCCGCGTCGAGGGCCGGGCCAGCTCGGAGGTCGAGCTCGTCCAGATCGCGCGGCCGGTTGAGGCTGACTTTGCGCGCGTGCTCGGCGAGGCCGAGGATTTCGCCGCGTTCATCGAGCTGGAAGGCCGCGACTTCGCCGAGGAAGCCTCCGAGCGCGGCATCGCCCCGACGCCCGTTCAGGTACAGGAAGGCCAGGGCGCCATCCCCGGCCTCGACCTGGGCCGCGACTTTTTCCGCTTCCTCCGTGGTGCCGACGAGGGCCAAGTGTCGGACCCGTTCGACGCCGGCGACCGCTTTATCGTGGCCCGTCTGGTCGACCGCAACGAGGCCGGCCCGGCGCCCTTCGAGGACGTCCGTGGCCAGGTCGAGGCGGCCGTGCTGACCGAGCGCAAGCGTGAGGTCCAGGCCGCCGCGCTTCGCGCGGCCGTCCAGGGCGGCGCGTCGCTCCAGTCCATCGCCTCCGCCGTCAGCGCGACGGTCGAGACCGTCGCCGACCTGTCGATGCAGTCGGCCGTCATCCCCGGCTACGGCGTCGAGCCGCGCGCCGTCGGCGCCGCGTTCGGGCTACGCCCGGGCCAGCGGAGCGGCGTCATCGAAGGCGACCAGGCGGCCTTCGTGGTCCGCACGACGGCCCTGCGCGGTGGCACCGACGGCGAGCTGACCGCCCAGGCCCGCCAGCAGCTCGCGGCCTCGCTCCTCCAGCGCAAGCGCCAGCGCGTGCTCCAGTCTTGGCTCCAGGGCTTGCGCGACACGGCCACGGTCGAAGACTACCGCAACGACGTCCTCTAGCGGACGCGGGGCTCAGCCCTTGCTCTGCGACTCCGCCGCCCGGCGCTCCGCTTCCCGCGTGAGCGCCGGGCGGTTCGGCTTTAGGCCCTCGGCGCCGCGCCAGGCGTGGAACGCGACGGGTACCTCGAAGCCCGCCAGCCGCTCGCGGAGCGCCGTCGCAAGCGAGGGACCGTCGGGCGCCGCGCCGTCTGCGGTGCGCACGAACGCGACCGGCCGCGCCCCGAAGGTGCGGTCGGGGACCGGGACCACGACCGCTTGCGCCACACCGGGCAGCGCCGCGAGCGCGGCCTCGATTCGCTCGGGACGCACGTTCTCCCCGCCCGACACGAACTGCAAGTCCGCCCGCCCGGTGACGACAAGTCGCCCGGCAGCGTCTAGGTAGCCGAGGTCGCCCGTCGCGAGCCACTCCGGCGGCGGCTCGGGGCCGTCGGGTCCCCACGTCCCTGCGACGGTCGGACCAGCAACTCTGATCTCACCGTCGCTGGCGACCCGGACGCGGCGGTGCGCAAGCGGCGGGCCGGACGTCGCGAGCGCTGGGCGGTCGGTGCCCGGAACGGTCGCGGTGATGGTCGCCGTCGCCTCCGTCATCCCGTACGACGTGGTGACCGGGACGCCCGACGCGACTGCACGGTCGAGCAGGCGGGCCGGGATGGCGCTCCCGCCGAGCAGCACGGCGCGGAGCGAGGACAGATCCGCGTCCGCATCGAGGAGCCGGTCGAGCTGTGTGGCCACGAACGAGGCGTGCGTGGGGCGGAGAGTCCCGATCGCGTCGGGCGTCGACGCGCCGTCGGGGAGCACGAGGGCCGCGCCCGCGAGCGCGCACCGGACGACCACGCCCAGGCCGCCGACGTGGTACAGCGGCAGGTCGAGCAGCCACCGGCAATCCTCATCGACGCCCATCCGTTCGATCACGCCGCGCGCGCTCCACACGTGATTGCCGATCGTGTGCAGCACCGCCTTCGGCGCCCCCGTCGAGCCGGAGGTGTGGACGACGGTGAACGGCCGGTCGAAGGGAATGTCGGCCACCCGTTCCCCATCGGGCCAAGCGGTCGCCAGCAGGTCCGCCAGCGGGGCTTGCGTGACGCCGTCGACGGAGGCATCGGTATAGAGAAGGTCCAGCCCCAAGCGTGCCAGCGCCTCGGCGACGGTTGGCGCGGCCCACCGGGTCGACAGCGGAGCGAGAAGCGTCCCGGCGCGGAGCGCCGCCAGCACGAGGACGACAAGCTCGGGCGAGGTCTCCGCCCGCACGGCGACCCGCTCGCGCCCGACGAGTGCGCGGGCCGCGGCGACCACACGCCGGTCGAGGTCGGCCCACGTCCACGTCGTGGACGGCGTGAGCAGCGCAGGCGCCCCCGGCCGGGCGTCGGCCTGCTGACGAACCGGGTCCGGGAGCGTCACGGGAGCGCGACCTCCGGCGGAGTCGAAAAGAGGGCCGCCACGTCGACGCGGGGCCGGTCGAAGGGCAGCGGGCCGAGCACGTCGGCGGCGAGCCAACGGTACGTGTCGAGGCCGGCGGGCTCGGCGCCCGTCGCCGCCGCCAGCGCCGCGATGCCGCGCAGGCCGACCCCGCTCTCGAACGCCGCGCTCAGCACCGGGCGCACGCCGACGAGCCGGGCCTCGGTCGCCAGCCGGATTGCCGCCCCGATGCCGCCGACCAGCGTTGGCTTGAGGACCGCCGCCGTCGCCCAGCCCCGGATCGGGACGCCCTCCTGCACCGACTCGTCGACGGCGACGGAGAGGCCGGTGTCGTGCCACAGCTCGGGGAGGCGGCTCGCGTCCGCCAGCGGCTCTTCGACGTAGTCGAGCGCGAGGCCGCGAACGCCGTCGGCAAAGCGGACCGCGTCGTCCCAGCCCCACGCGCGGTTCGCGTCGAGCCGCAGGGCCACCTTCCCAGGGAGGACCTCTCGCACGGCCACGACAAGCGCGAGGTCGGCATCGACGGGCTGGCGGCCGACCTTGAGCTTGACGGCGGCGTAGCCCCATTCGCCCAGCCGCCGCGCGGAGGCGACCGCATTGCCCCCCGTTCCCATCACGAGTCCGTTGAGGGGCAGCACGACGGCCGGGTCCGGGTGGAGCGCTTGCGGGAGCGTGCGGCCGAGTTCTTGAGCGGCAAGCTCCGCCAGCGCCAGGTCGAGGCCGAACCGGGCGGAGGGCGAGAGCCCGGAGGCGTCGAGCGCCGTCGCCACGGACCCGCCCAAAAGCGCCTCGGCAGGCGACAGCACGCGGCCCCGCAGCACCTCCGCCAAGGACGCAAGCTCGGTCCGAACCTCGTCGAGCGACTCATCGCTGAACCCGGGCAGGGGCGCCGCCTCGCCCCAGCCCACGGCCCCGTCGGCGCCCTCCAGCCGGACGAGCACCCCAAGCCGCTGCGCGTGCGTCTGCCCGCCCCACGCGACCGGCTCCCTCAGCGGGAGCGCGTAGGGGACGAGGCGGAAGTCGGCGATCGTCATCGGCGGCGCTAGGTCAGGAGCCAGCCAAGGGCGAAGACGACGGAGTAGGCGAAGAGCAGCCGGGCGGTTTTCCCGAGCAGCGGGTTGAGCACGGCGGGGTCCGTCGTCGTCGCCAGCGTGCTCGCGTAGCGGCGCCCCGCGAGCGCCGCCAGCGCCGAGGCGGCCAGGATGCCGAGGTGGTCGCGAGCGACGAGCGCCAGCGCGGCCGGCACAACGACGGCGCCGGAGATGGCGTGTGTGTAGAGCCGGACCCCGAACGCGCGCCCGAACCGGACCACCAACGTTCGCTTGTTGGCGACGCGGTCCTCCTCGACGTCGCGGACGTTGTTCGCCAGCAGGATGGCCGTCGCCAGAAAGCCCGGCCCGAGCCCGGCGACGGGCACCCAGCCGGGCAGGCTCAGCGCCTGCACGTAGTACGTCCCCGCGACGGCGACCGGCCCGAAAAAGACGAGCACGAAGAGGTCCGCGAGGCCGGTGTACGCGAGCGCGTAGCGGCCCTTCGTGTACGCGTAGCCGCTCGCGATGGAGACCAGCCCGAGCGCCAGGATCGGCCACCCGCCCCGGACGATGAGGTAGGCGCCCGAGGCGAACGCCAGCCCGAAGGCGACGGCGGCGGCAGCGCGCATCTGGCCCGGCGACACGAGCCCGGCGGCCGTCGCTCGGCGCGGGCCCTTGCGGTCGGCGGTGTCGGCGCCGCGCACGAAGTCCTCGGCGTCGTTGGCGTAGTTCGTCCCGATCTGAATAAATAGCGCGCCCGCGAGCGCACACAGCGCCGCCCCAGCGTGGAACTGCCCGGCCTCGGCCGCGAGCGCGACACCGACGATCACGGGCGCCGCGGCGGCGGTCAGCGTCTTGGGCCGGGCGGCCTCGAGCCACAGCCGCCAGCGGGGCGGCGCCGTCGCTATGTCATCCACAGGTCGAACCGGTCGAGGAGCGCGTCGAGGGCGTCGCGGTTGCGGCGCTTGACCTTGAGGGCCAGGCAGCCCTCACTCGCGCCGGGCACGCGGCTCACCAGGTCCATCGGCCGCGTGCGCAGCGTCAGCGTGTCGCCGAACCAGCCGCGCTTGTGGCGGACCTCCTCGAGGTCGGTCAGCTCGAATCGGAACGACTGGGCGCCGCGGTCGAACATGCCGAGGACCTTGACCTGCACCTCGATCACGACCTCGTCGCCCTCGACGTGGATCGAGCCCCGGCCCTCGGACAAGCCGCCGTGGACGTCGCCGGTCGCGAAAGGAACGGATAGCATATCGTGGGGCGGAGGGCCCGGAACGTAGGCACGCTCCCGGCGCCGAGCGCTACGGCCGGTAGCCGTCGGCGTCGAAGTCGGGGGCGCGGCGGTCGAGGTAGGCGTTCTTGCCCTCTTGGCCCTCCTCGGTCATGTAGAAGAGCATCGTCGCGTGGCCCGCCAGCTCCTGGAGCCCGGCGCCGCCGTCCTCGTCGGCGTTCGCGGCGGCCTTGATCATGCGGATGGCGAGGTTCGAGTTGGCCAGGATCTCGCGGCACCACTGGACGGTCTCGCGCTCCAGCTCCGCGAGGGGCACGACGGTGTTGACGAGCCCCATGTCGAGCGCCTCGGCGGCCGAGTACGGGCGGCACAGGAACCAGATCTCGCGCGCCTTTTTCTGGCCCACCATCCGCGCCAGGTGCGTCGTGCCGTAGCCCGCGTCGAAGCTCCCGACCTTCGGGCCGGTCTGCATAAACCGCGCGTTGTCGCTGGCGATGGTCAGGTCGCAGACGACGTGGAGCACATGGCCGCCGCCGACGGCCCAGCCGTTGACGGCCGCGATGACCGGCTTGGGCATCTTGCGGATGCGCGTCTGGAAGTCCAAGACGTTGAGCCGCTGCGTGCCGGTCTCCTTGCCGTCGGTGATCTCGCGGTAGCCGTGGTCGCCGCGGATCCGCTGGTCGCCGCCCGAGCAGAACGCCTTGTCGCCGGCGCCGGTGATCACGAACACGCCGATGGACGGGTCGTCGCGGGCGTCGTCGATGGCGGCGATCATCTCGGTCACCGTCGTCGGGCGGAACGCGTTGCGGACCTCGGGGCGGTTGATCGTCACGCGCGCGATGCCGGCGGTGTCGGTGCCCGGGGCGCCCTTCTCGTAGACGATGTCCTCGAAGTCGCCGACGGAGACCCACTCGAAGGGGCCGGAGACGGTGGGGCGGTCGGTGGTGTGGTGCGTCTGCGGGTCGGCCATCAATCGAGGTGGGTTCGGAGGAGCGAGGCGAGCGCGGCGGGCCGCTCTGCGGGAAGGAGGTGGGCGGACTCGGGGACCGTCGCGGCGCGGATGGCCGGGGCGGCCGCCATCGCCGCGGCGAGCGCGACGAACTTGGCGTCGCGGGCGCCTGCTACGGCGAGCGTGGGGGCAGAGATTCCGTCGAGCGCGGCCCAGTGCGAGGGCTGCGCGCCCGTCCCCATCCCCTCCAGCGACCGCGCCAGCCCGGCCGGGTCGTTGTGCGCGAGCCGGTCGGCGGTGAGCCGCCGGCGCAGGGGCTCGGGGAGCGCGAACAGCGGCATCCGGTACCACGCGTCGACGAAGGCCGGGAAGTCGCGGAGGAGGCTGGCGGCCCGGCTCGCGTCGGTCGCGCGGCGCGCGGCGCGCTCGGTCTCGGAGCGCAAACCGGGGGAGGCGGACACGAGCACGAGCCGGCGCACGGCCTTGGGGTGGCGGACCGCGAGGTGTAGCGCCAGCCGGCCGCCGAGCGAATAGCCCACCCAGTCGGCGGGGCCGTCGAGGCCGGCGACGAGCCGGTCGGCCTCGGCGTCCATCGTGGTGTCATCGGGGCTGGCGTCCGCGCGGGCACCGTGTCCGGGGAGGTCCGGCGCAAGCACGTCTCCCCTCACGGGCAGGTGCTCGCGGACGGCGTCCCAGTCGGCCCCCCGGCCCAGGAACCCGTGGAGCAGGACGAGCGGGGCCCTCACGCCAGCGCCGCGTCGACGGCGGCGGCGACATCCGCCTCGACCCGGGCGCGGAGGGCGGTCTGCTCGGCGCGGTCGGTGCGGACCTCGATGAGCGTCGAGGTCGGGGAGGCCGTGGCGTGCGCGAGCGCCTCGCGGAAGGCTGCCAGCGTCTCGGGCGCGTGGTACGCGAGCCCAACCTGGGCGGCCGCGTTTCGGAACATCAGCCCGTGCGGCGTCCCGAACATCCGCTCGAACGTGTCGGGCTCGATCGCCCCCGGCCCGCCGGCGACGGGCAAGCGGTGGAAGATGCCGCCGCCGTCGTTGTTGACGACGACGACCGTGACGGGCGGCCCCTCGCGGAGCAGCGCCAGGCTCGTCTGGTCGTGCAGGAGGGCGAGGTCGCCGATCAGCAGCACGACCGGCTCGCCGAGCCCACGCGCGAGCCCGTGCGCCGTGGCGACCGTCCCGTCGATCCCGCTCGCGCCCCGGTTGGCGACCACCCCCTCCCCGGCCGCCACGAACGCCTCGACGTCCCGGATCGGCATCGAGGCGGCGACGACGGTGCGCCAGCGCGTCGCCGTCGCGGCGCGGGCGACGGCGATCTCGGACAGGTCGTCGGGCAGACCCGCGAGCACGGCGCCCGCCGCCCGGTCGGCCGCCGCCCACCGCTCGCGCCAGCCGCTCCCCCGCCCCGACGGCTCTCCGCCCTCGACGGCCGCCTGGAGCGCGGCCAGAAGGTCGGTCGGGGGACCGACAAAGCGGTCGGTGACGAGGCCGTCGGGGTCGCGCCGGTCCACCGTCGGCGAGAGATGGACGTAGACCTGGGGCTTCGCGGTCGCCAGCAGGCGCGCGAGTCGCTTCGAGGTCAGCCGCCCGTCGCCGACATGCACGATGGCGTCCGGTCGGAGCGCGTCGAGCGCGGCCGGGGACGCCAGCAACAGGTCGGCGTGGGCGACGAGCGACTCGGCGTCGAGGGGCCGCTCTGCCCGCACGTCGGCGACGAGAGGCCAGCCGAGCCGGGCCGCGAGCGCCGCCGCCGCCGTGCCGTCGGCCCCCGGGCCCAGGACGACCAGCCCTCGCTCCGCGCTCCACAACCCGGCCACGAGCGTGTCGCCCGGTTCGTCGCCCGCGACCCGCGCCCTCCAGACCGGACCGTGCGGGCGGGCGAAGGGCGCCCCGGACCGAACCCACGGGCCCACATCCGCGAGATAGGCCTCGGCGTCGGTGCCGTCGGGCGCCGCCGCGAGCGGCTCGCGAAACGGGAGGTTGAGGTGCACCGGCCCACGTCCGAGGCGGGCGCGCTGGGCCGCGTGCGCGGCCGTCGAGAGCACCCAGCGCGCGGGCACGGCGGCCGTCGGGACGGGCCAGTCGAGCGCCCACCGGGCGACGTCCTGAAAGATGGGCGGCTGGCGGATGGTCTGGTTCGCGCCCGTCTCGCGCAGCTCCGGCGGGCGGTCGGCCGTGAGCAGCAGCAGCGGCACGCCGTCCGCATCCGCCTCGACGGCGGCGGGGAGCAGGTTCGCGACGGCCGTCCCGCTCGTCGTGATGACCGCCGCGGGCCGTCCAGTCGCCCGGCCCCACCCCAGCGCGACGAACCCGGCGGCGCGCTCGTCCCAATGCACCAGCCCCTCGGCGCGCGGATTGTTCGCGACGGCGACCGCAAGCGGCGTGCTCCGGCTCCCCGGGCAGACCACGAACAGCGTCGTGCCCTGCCGGATCAGCTCCTCGACGAGCAGCGCCGCCCAGAGGTGGTTCGTGTTGGCAGCGTCGGTGAGGTGCGTCACGGTCGCAAGATCGGCGGCGGGCTAGGCCGCCGCCCGCGCGTCGAGCCCGAGCACACGCGCGAAGTCGCCGATCTTGTGCTCGATCTCCGCCCACTCGGCGTCGGGGTCCGACCCGGCGACGATGCCCGCGCCGGAGTACAGCGACAGCGAGCGGCCGTCGGCGAGGCCGGAGCGGATGCCGACCGCGAGATCAGCGGCGAGCGCGCCGGCCGCGTCGCGGCCGATCCAGCCGATGGGGCCGGCGTACAGGCCGCGGTCGAACGGCTCCAAGCGGTCGATGGCGTCGAGCGCGCCCGGCGCGGGCGTTCCGCCGACGGCGGGCGTCGGGTGCAACGCGCGGAGCACGTCGAGCGGCCCGACGCCGCCGGCCAGCGTCGCGCGGATGCCCGTCCGGAGGTGGCGGCCCCGGGCCAGCGTCATGGCCCCCGCGCGGTCGTCGGCCTCGACCGTCTCCGCCAGCGGCGCGAGCGCGTCGACGATCGCGCGGACGACGAAGGCGTGCTCGCGCTGGTCTTTCTCGGAGTCGAGGAGTTCGGCGCGCAAGCGGTCGTCGGCCGCGTCGGCCTCGGCGCGCGGGCGCGTCCCGGCGACGGCCTCAGTCGAGAGCTGGCGGCCGTCGATGCGGAGCAGGCGCTCGGGCGTGGCCGTCAGAAACGTCGGGCCGTCGGTGCCCCGGGGCGCCACGAGGGCGTGGTAGCAGCGCGGCGTCGCGGCTTCGAGCTGGCGCAGGAGGGCGATCGCGTCGACGGGCTCGTCGAACAGGTAGCGGGCGCGCCGTGCGAGCACCACCTTGTCGAGCCGGCCCGCCCCGATGGCGGCGAGCGCGCGGCGGAGCATCCGGTCCCACTCGGCGCGGTCGGGGTCGTCGCGCCGCATAAACGGCAGCGCCAGCCCGGCGGCGTTGGGCGCCGGCGTGCGGACGGCCGCGAGCGCGGCGGCGGCGGCGCTCGGCGACTCGCCGGGCGCGAGATGGAGCGCCAGCGCGGCGGTCGCGCCGTCGGAGCGGAACTCGATGCGCGGCAACACCAGCCGGACTGCGCCGAACGGACGCCACTCCTCCCCCACCTCGGCCGCCACGTCGAACCGGGCCGTCGCCGTCAGCCGGGCGTCCGGGGGCAGCGAGTCGAGAACCCCGGGGTCGACGGCGTCGAGCGACGCGGCGTCGATGGCGAGCGCGGCGCCGGTGCTGGCCCGAGCCTCGGCGTCGCCGCGGCCCCGCCAGTAGGCGGTCGGGGCGGACTGGGCGGCGGCCCACGCCAGCGCATCGGCCGGGGCGGCGGGGACCTCGACGCGCAACACGCCCTGGCCGTCCCACGAGCGGGCGGCCCGGTCGAGGGCGGAGGCGAGTCGGGCGGCCGGCGCGGAGGTCGGCGCGAGCGGTGCGAGGGGCACGGCAGACGGGGGGACGGCGGGAAGGTAGGTCAGGGTCTACCCGACCCCGTTCAGCAGGTTTCAGAAATTAGTGAAAGCCCGCTGACTCTGCACCCCCCGGGCACCGCGGCGTCGCTGGCGGGTAGTCGCCGTCCCCTTTCGCATCGAGATGACCAAGCCGCCCATCGGCCAGGCCCCCGGCAAGCGCCAGCACGTCGAGGCCATGTTCGACGACATCGCCCCGCGCTACGACGTGCTCAACCGCGTCCTGTCGTTCGGGACCGACATCCTGTGGCGCAAGCGGGCCGTCCGGATGCTGCGCGACGGGCTCGCGGGGCCGCCCGGCCGCCTCCTGGACGTGGCGACCGGGACGGCCGACCTCGCCATCGAGGCGCTGTCGCTCGGCGGCACGGTCGTCGGCATCGACATCTCGGACGGGATGCTGGAGGGCGGCCGGGTCAAGGTCCGCGAGCAGGGGCTGGCGGACCGCCTGGAGCTGGTGCAGGCCGATGCCGCCGACCTCCCGTTCGACGACGCCTCGTTCGACGGCGCGTTCGTGGCGTTCGGCGTCCGCAACTTCGAGGACCTGCAGGCCGGGCTCCGCGACATCCGCCGCGTGCTGCGGCCGGGCGCTCCGCTCGTCGTGCTGGAGACGAGCCAGCCGACGGCCTTCCCCTTCAAGCAGGGCTACCAGCTGTACGCCCGCCACATCATGCCCCGCGTGGGCAAGGCGCTGAGCGGCAACACCGAGGCGTACGAGTACCTCCCCGAGTCGGCGAGGGAGTTCCCGTACGGCGACGCGTTCATCCGCGAACTGACGGCGGCGGGCTTTTCGGAGTGCATCGCCAAGCCGCAGACGTTTGGCGTCGCGAGCCTGTACCGGGGGCAGGCGTAGCACGGGCCGGACGGCGCCGGGGGCGGCCTCGGACCACGGACGACGGGGCTGTGCCCTACGCATTCGCGGCGTCCCGATGTCGCCGCAGGTCCGTCACTGCACTACTCCAGCACCATCCGGGCGCGGTCGGCCCAGATCCGGCGGAGCCCGACCGTCACGCCGACGAACGGACCCGGCCGGGCGGCGTCGCCGATCTCCTGCGCGAGCGTGATCCCGACAGGCGCGGAGAGGACGGGCGAGAGCGGGAGCACGAACCGGGGCGAGACGGCCAGCCGGGCGACCGTCCCGTTGCCGTAAAAACTGGCGCCCGCGCCGACGGCCAGCTCGCGGCCGACCGTCCGGGTCCCGACGCGCCGCAGGCTGTGGAGGTACTCGAACCCGAGCGACCCGGCCGTGTCGTCCACGTCGCCGATCTCTGCGCCCGGCGCCGACTGGAGCGGGGCCTGCACGGCGACGGCGAGCGCGACCGCGTGGCCGCTGCCGAACCGGTAGCCGGCCTCGCCGCCGACGGCCGCGAACAACTCGGGCTGCGCCAGCCGGGGGCCCGCCGACAGCGTGCTGGTTGCAAACAACCCGGAGAGCAACGGCCGGTGCCGGTCGATCAGCTCCCGCTTGGTCCGGTCGATCATCGGCTCGTCCGACGGGAACTCGTCGGGGACGATCTGGGCGGAGGCGGCCGCCGCAAACGCGAGGGCGAAGACGAGCGCTTTCATGGGTCGGGTGGCAAGGGGTCCAGAACGGCCGCGCCGCGTGGACGGTGGGTCACAGGGCACCTGCAGTTTGCACCCGGATCCGTGACCCGTCAAGGCGTTTTAGCCGCGCCACTCGACGGTCCCCTCGTAGACCGTCTCCGCCGGCCCTGCAAGCGTGAGGTCCGTCACCGAGTCGCCGTCCGCGACGAACCCGACCGTCAGCGTCCCGCCCGGCATCTCGACGGCGACCGACCGCGGCCCGTCGCCCGCCAGCCGCCCGTCGAGGTGGGCCGCGAGCGCCGAGGCGATAGCGCCGGTCCCGCACGCCAGCGTCTCCGCCTCGACGCCTTTCTCGAAGGTCCGCACGCGGATCCGGTCCGCGCCCGTCACCTCGACAAAGTCGACGTTCGTGCCTGTGGGTGCGAAGGCCGGAGCGTTTCGCAGCCGGGCCCCCTCGGTCGCCACGTCCGCCGCGTCGACGTCCGCGGTGAACACGACGGCGTGCTCCGTCCCGGTCCAGATCCCGAGCACGGCCGGCTCGACGCCGCAGGCCGGGTCGGCCTCGATCGATGCCAGAGCGACATCTCGGTGGGCCGGCACGTTGAGCGAGACGGGCCCGCTGGCGGCGCGGCCCTCGACGGTCGCGCGGTACGGGCCGCCATCGGTCTCGAACGCCAACTCGACCGTCACCTCTCCCCGGCCGAGCCCGGCGCGAGCAGCGAACCGGGCGAGACAGCGGGCCCCATTCCCGCACATCGTGCCGAGCGATCCGTCGGCGTTGCGGTACCGCATTCGGAAGTCGAAGCCCTCGCCGCCCTCGGCGAGCGCCAGCAGGCCGTCGGCGCCGACGCCGGTGCGGCGTGGGCACAGCCGGCGCGCGAACGCCGCCAGCTCGCCGTCCGAGAAGTGCATGAACCGGTTGTCGACGACCACGAAGTCGTTGCCGGCCCCGTTCATCTTGGTGAACGGCACGATCAGAGCGGGGCGGTCGAGCATGCGGTCGGCGGCTGGCGTGGGGCAAGGTGGCGCGTCTCGGCGGCCGACGCCACCCGCGCGCGCGGATCCTCGACGAAGGCGCCTCCGCCCCGAACCACGCCCTCTCGGGATCGTTGCCGTTCCTTGACACACCGTTGTCGCACATCTCCGCTAGCTTTTCGCTCCTCCCTCCCCCCGACCGCTTGGCTGCCAGCTCTCCCGTCGACCGCACCGTGACCGTCCAGGGCGCAGAGCCCCTGATGCTCTTCGGCTTCAACGACATCTATCTCCGCAAGATCGAGGCCGCCTTCGCCGACACGCGCGTGGTCGCTCGCGGCGATCAGCTCAAGCTTCGGGGTCCCGAGGCGCAGGTCGACCGCATCGAACGTGTCGTCTCAGAGCTGATCGTCATCCTCAACCGGAACGGCAACCTCACCGAGAACGACGTCGACACCGTGCTCGACCTCGCCCGGGTGGGCACCGGCCAGACACGGTCGGCCGCGTCGGACGCCATCCTGTTCACGCCCCAGGGCGGGACGATCCAGGCCAAGACGCCTGGCCAAGCGCGGCTCGTGGAGGCGGCCCGCCAGTCGGACATCGCGTTCGCGGTCGGCCCGGCGGGCACGGGCAAGACGTACACGGCGGTCGCGCTCGCCGTGAGCGCGCTCAAGAGCCGGCAGGTCAAAAAGATCGTGCTGGCGCGGCCCGCGGTCGAGGCGGGCGAGAGCCTGGGCTTCCTGCCCGGGGGCCTGCGCGACAAGGTCGACCCGTACCTCCGCCCGCTCTACGACGCCTTGGAGGACATGATCGAGGGCGACAAGCTGAGGAGCTACCTCGAGCGCAACATCGTCGAGATCGTGCCGCTGGCGTACATGCGCGGCCGGACGCTCAACACGTCGTTCGTCATCCTGGACGAGGCGCAGAACGCGACGACGGGCCAGATGAAGATGTTCTTGACGCGGCTCGGCGCCGGCAGCCGCGCCATCGTCACCGGGGACGCCAGCCAGACCGACCTGCCGTCGCGGGTGATGTCGGGGCTCGTGCAGGCGCGCGACATCTTGGAAGGCGTCGACGGCATCTCGTTCATCGACTTCGGCAAGGAGGACGTGGTCCGCCACAAGCTGGTCAAGGACATCATCGCGGCCTACGAGCGGGCCACCGGCGAGTGATGGGCCGATGTGGACGGGTACGGCGCCCGTCCTCACCCCGCTCCATCGCCCCCCTCACCCCCTCTCGGATCCCCCTTTGACCTACGGCGACCTCGACATCCACGCGCTGCCCGAAGGGCGCTTCACGGTCGGCCTCGACAAGCGGTTCGTGCCGCACGCTGAGGGCGGCCCGGCGCGGCCGGGGACGCTGTTCATCTCGGTGACGCCCTTCCTCGTCCGCACGCCGGAAGCGACGCTCTTGATCGACACCGGCCTCGGGACGTGGGCAGAGGGCCGGGGGACGGAGTTCCTGCTCGACGGGCTGGCTTCGCGCGGCGTCACGCCCGAGGCCGTCGACCGGGTGATTCTGTCGCACCTCCACTTCGATCACTCGGGCGGCGCCGTCTCGCCCGTCGGCGGCGACTGGCGGCCGACGTTCCCGAACGCCGACTACGTCGTCCAGCGGGCCGAGTTGACCGCTGACGGGTATGCGGGCGAGTCGGGCCGGGCGCGCGACATCGTGGCCGAGACGCTCGACCGCGAGGGCCAGCTCGCCCTCGTCGACGGCGACGCCGAGGTCGGCCGCGTCGCGCTGACGGTGACCGGTGGCCACACGGGCGCGCACCAGGCGGTCCGGGTCCGGTCCGGCGCGCTCCAGGCCTTGTTCGGGGGCGACGTGCTGGGGACGCCGAGCCAGGTCACGCGGCGCTTCCAGGCGAAGTACGACGTCGACGGCGCCGCGTCGCAAGCGTGGCGCGACCGGCTGGCGACCGAGGCGGCCGACGAGGGCCACCTGCTGCTGTTCTACCACTCCACCGACGCGCCGGCCGCGTTCGTCGATCTCGGAGCGCGGGGCGAGCGGCGCGTGGAGCCGGTCCAGCTCTAGGCGAGCAGAATGGCCCTGCCCGCGCGTTCGTCGCGCCCCTAGATTTCCTCACCCCTCTGACGATCGCCATGCGCCCGCTCTTGCTCTCCGCCCTGTTCGTCTCAATAATGGCACTCGGCGCTTGCGACTCCGACCCCACCGAGGAGCCGCCGCCGCCGCCGCCAGAGGAACTGGTCCCCGTCGTGTTTGAGTACCGCGTGGACGCGCCGCAGGACATCTCAGACTTTGGGATTCGGTACACGGGCGAGGACGGCGAGGAGGTGGTCGTCCCCACGGCGCCGCCGTTCGCGTTCCCGTTCGTCGAGATCCTCGACCCGCTGCCAGTTGAAGTTCGCGGGCCCTACTCGGTCCGCGTCTTTGGGTTCATCCAGTCGGGAGGTGTCACGGCCCGCGTCCGAGCGTTCCGCGACGGGCTCCTGGTCGGCACCACGCAGGTGACCTCGGTCGGCGACGCGAACGGGGCCGTCGACATCCGGGCCACCATCACCATCGGCCCCGACGGCGAGATCATCGAGGGTTGATCGACGCGACGACGGCGGCGACTTCAGCCAGCATCATCGCTGTGGCGCCCCAGACCTCGTGGCCCGCGAGCGCGAAGTAGGGCACGTCGAACCGGCCGAGCGGGGCGTCGCGCATCGCCTGCCGACGCGCGCCCGGCGTGAACAAGTCCGCCAGCGCCACGTCGAGCACGGCCGTCACCTCGGTCTCCTGCGCCACGAACGGCGGCCGGGTGTCGACGGCCGCGACGATGGGCCACACCGAGAACCGGGAGGGCGGAATGAACAGCGGCGTCAGCCGCCCCAGCACCGTTACCGCGTCGGGGGCGACGCCGACCTCCTCGAAGGCCTCGCGCCGGGCCGCGTCTTCCGGCGTCTCGCCCGCTTCGATCCGCCCCCCGGGCAGCGACACCTGGCCCGCGTGCGTTCGCATGCCGCCGTGGCGGACCGTGAGCACGAAGCGCGCCTCGCCAGCGTCGCCGGGGTAGAGCAGCACGAGCGTGGCCGCCGGTGCCCCCTCGTTGCGCTCGACGGAGAGCGTCTCGACGGTCGCCCGCGCCAGGAAGGGCGCCATCTCGGCGTGCGCGGCGTGGCCGGGGAGCGGCTGCCGCAAGCGGGACGCCAGCGGCGCGAGCAAGACGTCATATCGCATGGGGCCCCAACGCCCCGCTGGCGGGCGGTGCTCCCGCTACTCTGCGGGCGCGATCCAGTACACCGACATCGGGTCATAGCTGCTGTTCCGGCCAGCCATGCGCCGGGGCGACAGGTAGGTGCTGCGCGGTTGGTGACCCATGGCGCTCCGCGGGTGCGGCACGAAGGCGCCGTCCGCCCCTTCGATGTGCATGGTCCGGAACGGCCCGGCCTCGGTCGAGAACACGATCTCGTAGTCGCCAGGCATGACGTCGCCGATCTCCCACCGCGCCGCGTTCACGACGGCGCGCCCAAACCCGTGTCTGGTGTCGCGCGTCCCCGCGTCGAAGAGGTCGTACTCGATGGGACCCCACCCGTGCGTCGTGTTGATAAAGCCATGGCCCCAGGCGACCTCCTGGCCGCCGCGACGGATCGAGATCTCGCTGTTCGCCGTCACCCCCTCCACCTCGTCCGGGCCGACCCAGGCGTGGAAGTGCATGAGGTACTCCGGGCGCTCCGTCTCGTGCTCGAAGTACGCGTGCGTGCGCCACGGACCGTCGAGCACCATCGTCGGGGCCGGGTCGAACGGGTCGCCGCTCTGGATGACCCGTGCGGAGAAGGGGACCGTCCCGATCACCTCGCCGCGCAGTTCGATGTCGAACGAGTAGCTGCCGCCGTCTTCGAGAGCGCCTCGCCACTCCGGCCCTCCCGATGTGTTGACGACGATGAAGGCGTCGGAGCCGGCGAACCCGCCATGCGTGATCGTCTGCCGCGCGACGGTGCCTCCCCCCTGGCGCCGGACGACGTAGTGTCCGATCTCGTCGTAGGCGGAGATGCTGGAGGGCGGGAAGATGATCTGGTCGTCGCCACGGGGCCCGCCGCCGGTCGCGCTCGACGAGTTAAAGTAGAACGTCCCCCGAGCCGGGTAGAAGCGCGTGGACAAGAGCCGCGCGTAGTCTACCCGCGCGTTCAACGTGGCGGTCGGGGTCGGGACGGCGTCCGAGATGGCGGCGCGGGCGCGGTTGGCCAAGCCTCGGAGTTGGGCGTCGGCCGTGGGGGCGCTCGCGAGCAGGAGCGCGACGAGCAAAGCGAGAGAGGCGAGTCGGCCGGGCGAGATGCGCATGGCTCGGAGGGGAGTGTGGGTCTCCCTCCGAGATTCCACCGCGCCCGGGGTCACGGTCTCGCGACCGGTTGCAGGTTGTGGCTCGCGGGCCCCCGCCAACTACTCCTCAGGTGCGATCCAGTAGACGGAGTACGCGTCGTCGAAGTGGTCGCCCCGCATCCGACGCGGCGTGAGGTAGAGACCGCGCGGCTGGTAATCGAGCGCGCTCCGCGCGTGCGGCACGAACGCCCCGGCAGCGCCGTCGATGGTCATCGTCCGAAACGGGCCCGTCTCGCCAGAGAACACGACCTGGTAGGGCCCCGGCGTCACGTCCTCGATGGTCCAGTTGAACGGGTTGACCGCTGACCGGCCAAAGCGCCGCTCCGGGTCGCGGCTCTCGGCTTTGAGCAGGCGCATCTCGACCGGGCCCCAGCCATACGAGGTGTTCGCCCGGCCATGCCCGAAAGCGACCTCATCCCCGCCCCGCTGGATCGACACCTCGATCGGCCCGTCCTCCGGCAGTTCGCCGGGCCCCACCCAGGCGTTGAGGTGCATGTGGTAGTCCGGCCGATCCGTCTTGTGCTGGAAGTACGCGTGTGTGCGCCACGGACCTTCCAGCGTGTGCGTCGTCCCGGGCTCGAAGGGGTCGCCGCTCTCGGCGACGGCGACGGTAAACGGGACGAGCCCGACGACCAGGTCGTTGACGACGACGCTGAGTTGGTACGTGCCCCCGTCTTCGAGCGCGCCGTCCCAGCGCGAGCTGGCGAACGTGCCCATCGTCGCAAACACGGACGACTCGGTGAGCGTGACGGTGCCGAGCCGGTGGCCGCCGATGAACACGCCCTCGGCATCGTTGACGAGGTAGTAGCCCGAGACCCCGTCGATGTCGTCGGGCGGAAAGATCAAGACGTCGTCGCCCTCGGGGCTCCAGTTGGACTGCCCGAACAGGAACTGTCCGGTCTCGGGGAAGAACCGGGTGTTGAGCAGCCGGGCGTAGTCGATGGCCGGCTGGGCGGCGGTCGCCGTGGCAAGCAGGAGGAGGAGAACGGCGGAGAGGGCGCGCATGGCAACCGGGGCAAGGGCGCCTGATAAGTACGGCGTGCGGCCTAACCGGTGGCTACGGCACGTCGGGGCACGCGGCGTCCGCCCCGCCCACGACGCCCGTTCACACTCCCATCGGTGCACGGCCGGAGCAGGCGTGTGCCGGACCTGGCTGCAAGGCCGCCTGGGACATCGCCCGGCTCGACGCGGCGCCCCGACGGTCACCGTCCGCCGGGAGCCACATGCCGACATGCCTTCGGGGAGTTAGAGCGACTCCGGCCCGACCCAGTCCAAGCGATGGGCCCGTCTCAGCAACTGCCCGGCAATCCGGCGCGGGGTGAGGTAGTGCGAGCGAGGCTCCACGTCGACAGCGCTACGCGGATGCGGAACGAAGGCGCCGTCGCCCCCCTCCACGGTCATCGTCCGAAAGACGCCGTCCGGGGTCGAGAGCACGATCTCGTAGGGCCCGGGCGTCACGTCTTGGACCGTCCAGTTCGGGGCGGTCGCCGTGTGCTGCCCGAACTCGTCGGCGCGCGCCTCAGGCGTGTAGAGCCAGTACTCGGCCCGGGCCCACCCGTCGGAGGAGCCGTCCGCGGAGCCGGCGCCCCAGGCGACCTCGCGGCCGTCGCGGCGGATCGAGACCTCGGTGGTGCGCTGCCCTTGCGGCTCGTCGCGATGCAGCCAGGCGTTGAACGTCAGGGAGCCGTCCGGCTCTTCGATCTCGTGCTCGAAATAGGCGTGCGTGCGCCACGGCCCCTCGACGCGCGTGGCCGTGCCCGGCGCAAAGGGGTCGCCGCTGTCCTGACGGGTCGCCGTAAAGGGGAGGGCGCCCACGATTCCGCCGCCGTAGACGACCTCTAGCGTGTAGGCCCCGCTGGCGGGGATCGGCGCGGTGGCGCCGGTCCCCTTGAGCCGAACGATCGCGGGCGTGCCGGTCTCGCGGGCGTAGCGAAGGTTCGCGCTCCAGATCACGTCCCCTGTCGCGTCGAGCAGTTGGTAGCGCCCGCCGACATCTGACGGATCGAGGCCGGCGTTGGGGAAGAGCAGGAAGTAGTCCTTGGGATCTCCGAGGCGGATCTCGGAGCGCTCGGCCAGGATGTAGGTGTCGAGCAGGGAGCCGAAGTCGAGCGCGGGGGCCGGGCCGGTGCGCGACGGGTTCGGAGCCGTGCCCTCGGCCCCGTCGCGGACGTCGGAGACGGCCTCACGGGCGCGGTTGAGCAGACGGCCGACCTGGGCGTCCGGAATGGGCGCGGAGGCCACCAAAACGGCGGTCAGGAGGAACAGGCTGGACAGCGAGCGCATGGCGGGAGGAGGATGGAGTGTCCTCCCTCCGGAAAAAGGACCCCGCAGGAGTCACCGCTCGTCGGGTGCCACCTGGCTCCCCCTCGGATGGCCTGCTGCCCCGAACCCTGCGCGCCCAGTGCGGACTACGCCCGATGCGCGTCGTCACCCCGTGCGATCATCGTGTAGCCCGACTGCACGCGCGGCGTCAGCAGGAGCTCTTGCACGTTGACCCGCTCCGGGGCGTGCGCGCAGTACACGACCGCGTCGGCCACGTCCTCCGCCGTCAGTGCGACGGTGTCCGAGTAGACGGCGTCGGCGCGAGCAGTGTCGCCGTCGAAGCGGACCAGCGAAAAGTCGGTCTCGACGATCCCGGGCGAGACGGCCGAGACGCGGAGCGGCGTCCCGTGGAGGTCCACTTTGAGCCCGTCGCTCAGCGCGAGGACGGCATGCTTCGTGGCGCAGTACACCACGCCGTTGGCGTAGACGGTGTGGCCGGCCGTCGACCCGATCGGGATAACGTGGCCACGGCCACGCGCCAGCATCCCCGGCACGATCGCGCGGATCCCGTTGACGACCCCCTTGACGTTCGTGTCGATCATCGCGTCGACCTCGGCCGGCGGGTTTTCCCAGAGGGGCCCGAAGCCCTTGGCCAGCCCGGCGTTGAGGACGGCCACGTCGATGGCGGCCCAGTCGTCGGGCAGGTCGCGGACGGCGCGCTGGTGGGCGTCGGGGTCCGTCACATCGAGGACGAGCGGGAGCGCGGTCCCCGCACCGAGCGCGTCGTTGAGGTCGGCGGCCAGGCTCTGGAGGGCGTCGGCGGAACGGGCGGCGAGGATGACACGGTCGCCCTTGGCGGCGAAGGCGCGGGCGCACGCGGCGCCGATTCCGTTCGAGGCGCCGGTGATAAAGACGGTGTGGGACATGGGGGCGAGGGAGCGTCCGCGAGCAACCCGGGCCCCGCCGTCCAAGATCCCACCGGCCGTCGTGACCCCGATCCGCACCATTCGCGGAGGTGAGGGTGCCCGCCTTCGAGCCCGCCGCCGGCTGCTCGTCGGGCCCCTGTTCTCCTGCCCTGCCCACGCCTACTCGCCATGCCCCGACCTCTCCTGCTGGTCTCCGTCGCCACGCTGCTCGCGCTGGCCGCGTCGTCCGGCGTCCCTGCCGCCGGGCCTAGTCTGCCCCCGTGCCGATGATGTCGGCGACCCACACCGTCACCATCACCTACAGCTCGCGGAGCGCAACCATCCGCCTGGAGCCGAGGCGTGGGGCCCGGGCCCCCTGGCGCGGCGACGTAAAGGAGGGCGCCCCCTACTCGTGCGAGGCTGCCCGCTGGACGACGTCCCAGTTTTCGCAGATGGAGGACGGGGTGTACGAGGCCACCGCTCATCTCCCCGAGCCCGGTCCGCTGGGCTGCTGACCGAGGACCGCTCGCCTCGCATGTGGGGGGAGCAATGCTCGCAGGTGAGCCAAGGCACCGACGACGAGGACACACCAAAGGGGCCCGTCCCCGACCTGCCCGACCCCGATCAGCCGAAGCCGGACCAGCCGGAGCCGGATGCCCCCGAACCCGAGCCCCGGGACCCGGAGGACGGGGGGCTGCGCAACGGCATCGTCGATCCGCATTCCGACACGACCTACAACCCGTCCACAGAGGAAGCCGACGACGACAGCGAGGACCCGAAACCGAAGGAACCCGATCCCGGGGAGGACACCGGCGGCGACGATGACGACCAAGACCAAGGCTGCTGGGGGGCCGCAGACTGCCATGGCCTCTACAATCCGTGGACATGCGTCTGCACCGAGCGCGTCGAGGACCAGTGGACCGGCTCGCCCTCGACCGATGGGGCGAGCACCCAGATCAGCTTCTGAGGACGCACCGTACGGCCCTACCGTCCTGCGAGCAGCAGCAGACCCACCCCGCAGGCCACGAGGCCCGTCCACTGGCGCGGCGTCAGCGCCTCGCCGTAGGCCAGAACGCCCACGACCAGCAGCACGACGGCCACCGCCACGTTGACGCCCAGGCTGGCGGTCGACAACGGCCACCCGGCGCGGTACGCAAGCAGGAAGCCCGCCTCGATGACGAGCGCGCCGAGACCAATGCCCAGCCCCGGACGCCACGAGTCGCGGAGGGTCTCCGCGACGGGCGAGCCCAGGGCCACCACGGCGCCTAGGCACGCCAACAGACCGACCGCGTACGCCAGCCCGATCACCACGAACGGCGCAGCCGTCTCCGGCACGGCCTTCTGCGCGAGGTGATACGCGACCGCTCCCGCCAGCGCGAGCACAAGTGGGAGCGGGCTCGCGGTCACGAGCTGTAGTCGTAGAAGCCCAGGCCCGACTTGCGGCCGAGCCGCCCGGCGGCCACCATCATCCGGAGCAGCGGGCACGGGCGATACTTGTCCTCGCCCAGCTCGCGGTGGAGCACCTCCAGGATGGCGAGGCAGACGTCGAGGCCAATAAAGTCCGCCAGGGTGAGCGGGCCCATCGGGTGCGCCATGCCCAGCTTCATCACCGTGTCGACGGCCTCGGCGGTCGCCACGCCCTCGTGGACGCAGAAGATGGCCTCGTTGATCATCGGCATCAGCACACGGTTCGACACGAACCCGGCCGCGTCGTTGACCTCGACGGGCACCTTGCCCAGCCCCTCGGACAGCTCGCGGATGGTCTCGTACGTCGCGTCGCTTGTCGCCAGCCCGCGGACAACCTCGACCAGCTTCATCACCGGGACCGGGTTGAAAAAATGCATCCCGACGACTTGCTCCGGGCGCTGCGTGGCCCCGGCGATCTGGGTGATCGAGATCGACGACGTGTTGGACGCCAGGATCGCCGACTCCGGGGCGTGGTCGTCGATCTGCTCGAAGATCTTGGCCTTCAGCGTCGCGTCTTCCGTCGCGGCCTCCACGACCAAGTCCGCTTGAGCGACGCCGTGGGCGAGGTCGGTCTGGGTGGCGATCCGGCCCAGCGTCGCCGCCTGATCGTCGGCGGTGATCCGCTCCTTGGCGACCTGGCGGCCGAGGTTTTTGTCGATGGTGCCCAGCGCCGCGTCGAGACGGGACTGGTCGAGGTCGACGAGCGTGACGGCGTGGCCGGACTGGGCGAACACGTGGGCGATGCCGTTGCCCATGGTGCCGGCGCCGATGACGGTGACGTTCATGTCTGAGGGGAAGGGTGATGAGGGAAGGGGCAAAGGGAGTCTCAACGATGCAGGAAGAGCCAGCCCCTTGCCGCTTGGCCCATCCCCCCTTGGCCTATCCCCGTTCCAAAATGATCGCCGTGGCCTCGCCACCGCCGATGCAGATGGCCGCGAGGCCCCGCTTGGCGTCGGTCTCGACCATCGCGTGGAGGAGGGTCGTCAGGATGCGGGCACCGCTCGCGCCGATGGGGTGGCCGACGGCGACCGAGCCGCCGCGCACGTTGAGCTTCTCCGTCGGGATGCCGAGCGCGTCCTGCGCCGCCAGCGCCACGACGGCGAAGGCCTCGTTGACCTCGAACAGGTCGATGTCGTCGAGCCCGAGCCCGGCCTTCGCGAGCACCTTGTTGACCGCCTCGATGGGCGCCGTCGTGAACTCCATCGGCGCCTGGCTGTGCTGCGCCGAGGCCACGATCCGCGCCATCGGCGTCTTGCCGTTCGCCTCGGCCCACGCCTCGGAGGCGACGACGAGCGCCGCCGCGCCGTCGTTGATCGAGCTGGCATTCGCGGCCGTGACGGTGCCCTCCTTGGTGAAGACGGCGCGGAGCGTCGGGATCTTGTCGAAGTTGGTCTTGGCCGGCTCCTCGTCGGTGTCGACGATGGTGTCGCCCCGGCGGCCCGGGACGGTCACCGGGACGATCTCCTGGGCGAAGGCGCCGTTCTCGACCGAGGCCTGGGCGCGCGTGTAGCTCTCGATCGAGAACGCGTCCTGCCGATCGCGCGGGACGTTGCAGGTCACCCCGCAGGCGTCGGCGGCGACGCCCATCGCCACGCCGTCGTACGCGTCGCGCAGGCCGTCGTGGAACAGGCCGTCGATGACCTCGCCGTTGCCGTAGCCGTAGCCGTAGCGGGCCTTCGGGAGGTAGAACGGCGCTTGCGACATGTTCTCCATGCCGCCGGCCACGATCACCTCAGCGTCGCCGGCACGGATGGCCTGGTCCGCCAGCATCACGGCCTTCATGCCGCTGCCGCAGACCTTGTTGATGGTCATGCACGCGACGCTCTGCGGGAGGTCGGCGGCAAGCGCGGCCTGGCGGGCGGGCGCCTGCCCCTCGCCGGCCGTCACCACGTTGCCCAGGATGACTTCGTCCACTTGGTCCTTGGCGACACCGGCGCGGTCCAGCGCGCCGGAGATGGCGGTGGCGCCCAGCTGAGGGGCAGAGACGGTCGAGAGCGCGCCGCCGAAGGACCCGACGGGCGTGCGGGCGGCGGAAAGGATAACGGAGGCCATGGAGCAGGTCGGTTGGAAGCGTTTCCGAAGCTATCCGAGCCCGCCCTCGGGGGCGTTGACCAGGGGTGAAAATGTAGGTGCGCAGGGCGTTGCCCCCCATCGCCTACGCGTCGGAGACCGAGGAGTCCCGCTCTGCACCAGCGGCCGGTCCTCCTGCCACCCCTCCGCCCCGGCCCAGCCGCCCGTTCGAACCGATCCTGCGGCACGCGTGGGGGCGCAAGCCCCGAGTCGACGGCTTAGACTGGCCGTGTCGGAGAGACCGACGTCGTGGCCGCATACCGCTCGTAGCTGAGCGCTCTCACAGGCTCATGACGCCGTCCCCTTCAGTGGAGGCGACGACCATCGCTGGAGGAGCGGTGGGATCGCATCTCGCCAGTCGACCGGCGCCATGCCCAGCGCCTCGAGCGAGGCGGTCATGTCGAGCTCCACGCGCCGAGGGCGAGGGGCGACGGCGCCGTACGCCTCGGTCGTGACCGGATCGACGGGGACCTGCGGACACAGCCCGGCCGCGCTCGCGGCCTCGACCAGTTCTGTCGCGAGGTCGTGCCACGTCACGAGCGGGGCGCCGGCCACCTGCAGGATGTCCGGGAGGGCGTCCACGCGCGAAGCGGCGGCGAGGGCGGCCTGCGCCACGTACCCGGCGGGCGTCGGGTGGCCCCACTGATCGGCGACGACACGCAAGCGAGGCGCGGTCCCGGCCAGGCGCAGGATCGTGGAGGCGAAGTTGCCCGGGGCGGCGCTGAACACCCAGGCCGTGCGGAGCACGACGGCCGGACCGCCGGCCGCAAGCGCCGCCGCCTCCCCTCGGGCCTTGCTGGCGCCATAGACGTTCACCGGCGAGACCGAATCGCCCGGGCGGTACGCCGCCTCGCGCGCCCCGTCGAACACGTAGTCCGTGGACAGCGCCACCAGCCCCACGCCGCACTCGGCGCAGGCCTCCGCCAGGTTCGCGGTCCCCGTGCCGTTGACCGCCATCGCCCGCTCGGGCTCGGCCTGGGCGCGATCGACGGCCGTGTAAGCGGCCGCGTGGATGACCGTATCCGGCGCGTGCTCGCGGACGGCGGCGCGGACGGCCTTCGCGTCGGTCACGTCGAGGTGCCGGCGGTCGAGCCCGATCACGGTCACGTCGGGCGGCGCGAGCCGCAGGATCTCGCGGCCCACCTGTCCCCCTGCACCGGTGACGAGGACGGTCATCGGAACGGGGCGTCGGGCAGGTCGCCCGCCGCCAGCGAGGCCAGCATCGGCAGCGCGCGGTCTTTCTCGGAGACGATGGCCTGAGCGGGGTCCACCGGCCAGTCGACGCCCAGCGCCGGGTCGTCCCAGTGGACGCCGCCCTCATCGCCCGGCCGGTAGCCCGCGGTGCAGCGGTAGAGCACGTCGGCGGACTCGGAGGCCACGGCGAAGCCGTGGGCGAATCCGGGAGGCACCCAGAGCTGGCGGCGGTTCTCGCCCGTCAGCTCGACGCCCTCCCACTGCCCAAACGTGGGCGACCCGGCGCGCAGATCCAGCACGACGTCGTAGATGGCGCCGCGCACGACCTCGACCAGCTTGCCCTGAGGCTGGCGCCGCTGAAAGTGGAGCCCGCGGACGACGCCCTGGCGCGAGCGGCTGTGGTTGTCCTGCACCCACGGCCCCGGCATCCCGGCCTGGGCGTAGCGGTCGGCGTGGAAGCGCTCCAGGAAGAAGCCTCGCTCGTCCTCGAACGCGCGAGGCTCGACGAGCAGAACGCCGGGGAGCGAGGTGTCGTGGACGGTCATGGGGTCAGATCGATGGGCTGGCGGAGATCCGAACGGGGCGGCTCAGAGGATCCCGGCGTCGGCAAGCGTCGCGATCACCGCCTCCGCAGCCTCCTCAACCGTCATCGACGCCGTGTCGACGCGCAACTCCGGGGACTCGGGCGCCTCGTAGGGCGCGGAGACGCCGGTCAAGTTCGTGATCTCGCCCGCGTCCGCTTTCGCGTAGATCCCCTTCGGGTCGCGCGCGCGCGCCGTCGCCACGTCCACGTCCACGTGCACTTCCACGAACCGGCCGTCGCCGACGAGCGACCGGACGGCGTCCCGGTCAACGCGGTACGGCGAGACGAACGTGCACAGCGTCACGGCGCCGCTCTCCATGAACAGCCGGGCGACGTGGCCCACGCGGCGGACGTTCTCGCGGCGGTCGGCCGGGCTGAACCCGAGGTCGCCGTTGAGCCCGTGGCGCACCTGATCCCCGTCGAGCAGCATCGTCTTGACGCCGCGCTCGAACAGCCGGCGCTCGACCGCCCTCGCGACCGTCGTCTTGCCCGCGCCCGAGAGCCCGGTCAGCCAGACGACGGCGCCCCGATGGCCCTGCGCCGCCTCGCGGTCCGCGCGCGGGATGTTGAGCGGTTCCCAAACGACATCCGGCGAGATCGGGCCCCCGTCTGCCTCCGCCCGCGCGCCCACGTCGTCGGCCCGCCGCGCCTCGCTCCGGATCATCCCCGCCGCGACCGTCGCGTTCGAATACGGGTCGATCAGGACGAACGCGCCGGTCGGCTTCGTCTGGCGGTACGGGTCGAAAAAGAGCGGCGCGGCCGTCGTGACGCGGATGCGGCCGATGTCGTTGAGGCCGAGTGTCGTCGCGTCCTCCCGGTGCAGCGTGTCCACGTCGACGCGGTAGACCACGTGGTCGACGAAGGCCTTGACCTCGCGCGTCGTGTGCCGCAGGAGGTAGTGGCGGTCCGCCTGGAGCGGCTCGTCGGCCATCCAGCACACCATGGCCTCAATCTCGGTCGAGACCGTCGGCAGGTTCTTGGGGCGCACCAGCATGTCGCCGCGGCTCACGTCGATCTCGTCGGCGAGCGTGATCACCACGGCCTCGCCCGCACGGGCCTCGTCGAGGTCGCCGTCGAACGTCGTCACGGTCTCGACCGTCGAGCGCGTGCCGGCGGGCAGCGCCAGCACTTCCTCGCCGGGCCGAATCGTGCCGGACGCGACGGTGCCCGCGAACCCTCGGAAGCTCTGATCGGGCCGGATGACGGTCTGGACCGGGAACCGGAAGTCGCGCAGGTTGCGGTCGCCGACGACGGAGACGCGCTCGAGGTGGTGGAGCATCGTCGGGCCCTGGTACCACTCCATGACCTCGCTCCGGTCGACCACGTTGTCGCCCTTGAGCGCGGAGACCGGGATGAACTCGATGTCGCCCAGGGCGAGCTTGGCCGCGAACGCCTCGAACTCGGCCCGGATGGCGTCAAAGACCGACTCGTCGTAGCCGACCAGGTCCATCTTGTTGACGGCCACCACCACGTGCGGGATGCCAAGCAGCGACGCGATAAACGCGTGGCGCTTGGACTGGGTCTGGACGCCCCGCTTGGCGTCGATCAGGATCACCGCCAAGTTTGCCGTGCTGGCGCCCGTCACCATGTTGCGGGTGTACTGGACGTGGCCCGGCGTGTCGGCGATGATGAACTTGCGCCGGGGCGTCGCGAAGTAGCGGTACGCCACGTCGATGGTGATCCCCTGCTCGCGCTCGGCGCGCAGGCCGTCGGTCAGGAGCGCCAGGTTCGGGACCCCATCGTCGTCCATTCCGCGGTCCTTCGAGGCCTCGGCGACGGCTTCGAGTTGGTCCTCGAAGATCGACTTCGAGTCGTAGAGCAGCCGCCCGATCAGGGTGCTCTTGCCGTCGTCGACGGACCCGGCCGTCGTGAACCGCAGGAGGTCCATGTCGAGGTAGGCCTCCTGGCTTGCGAGATCGTGGCCGGGGGAGTCGTTCTGCGAGGCCATGCCGTCGGGGGTCGTCATCGTGAAGGGGATGGGGGGGCTAGGGACTGGGGGCACTCGGTCAGAGGCGGATAGCGTTCCCCACACCCCAACCCCCAGCCCTCCGCTTAGAAGTAGCCCTGCTTTTTGCGGTCCTCCATGGCCGCCTCGGATCGCTTGTCGTCGTGGCGCCCGCCGCGCTCGGTCTGCCGTGCAGCGGCCACCTCGCCGATGATCTCGGGGAGCGTGCTCGCGGTGCTCTCGACGGCGCCCGTGCACGTCGCGTCGCCGATGGTGCGGAACCGGACCGTCCGGCGCCCGACGGTCTCGTGGGCTTGGGGGATCACGAAGTCGGTGACTGCGAGCAGCGTGCCGTGGCGGTCGAAGACCTCGCGGTCATGCGCGAAGTAGAGGTGCGGGATCTCGACCTCCTCAAGGGCGATGTACTGCCAGACGTCCATCTCCGTCCAGTTGCTCAGCGGGAACACCCGGAAGGTCTCGCCCACGTTCTTGTGGCCGTTGTACAAGTCCCAGAGCTCCGGGCGCTGGTTCTTCGGGTCCCACTGGCCGAACCGATCGCGATGGGAGAAGAAGCGCTCCTTGGCGCGCGCCTTTTCCTCGTCGCGGCGGCCGCCGCCGAAGGCCGCGTCGTAGCGGTGCTCCGCCAGCGCGTCGAGGAGGGGCACGATCTGCAGCCCATTGCGGCTGGCCTCGGGTCCGGTCTCCTCCACCACGCGGCCCCGGTCGATGGCGTCCTGTACCGACGCGACCTCCAGCCGGACACCCAGCTCGGCGACCATCTTGTCGCGGAAGGCGATCGTCTCCGGGAAGTTGTGCCCCGTGTCGACGTGCAGGAGAGGGAAAGGGATCGGGGCCGGGTGGAACGCCTTGCGGGCAAGGTGCACCATCAGGATCGAGTCCTTGCCGCCCGAGAAGAGCAGCACCGGGCGCTCGAACTGGGCCGCGACCTCCCGCATGACATGGATGGCCTCGGCTTCGAGTGTGCGGAGGTGCGACGTGCGCGGGGCGCGATCTCTGGCCATCGGTCCTGTCCGTTCGCGGGGGGCGTCAAGCTAGCGGAGGACCGCTCGCTCACCGGGGCCTCCCTAGAGACTTGATGCGCCCTGCTCCGGGGAGGGCTCGCACCGCCCGACGCGTTCGCATATTGACGAGGCAATGAACCCGCGAAGCCGCCCGTCCGCGGGACGCCGCTCGGTGTGCCCAGTTTCTTGCGACCGCCCCGCACCTTTCCCACGTCTTGCCCCATGCTTCGCGTTTGTCTGACGGTCTTGGTCGCCGTCCTGTGTTCCTCTTCCGCGTCTGGGCAAGTGTTGGTGCGCGGAGAAACCGTCGACATGGTCACGAAGGCCCCGATGCCCGCCGTGTCGGTGCTGCTGGTCCGCGCCAGCGACAGCCTGCGCGTCGGCGTCGCGACCGGCGCCGACGGCGCCTTCTCGCTCGACCTCCCGCCCGGCGCGTACCGGCTCCGCGCGTCGTTCGTGGGCTACCAGACGCTCGAACGCGAGCTCGACGTGGGCCGCCAGCCGCTCGACCTCGGCCCGCTCGCGCTCCGGCCCGACACCACCCGGCTCGCGGACACCGTCGTCGAGGCGGTCGAGACGCGCGTGGAGATCCGGGGCGACACGACGGCCTTCAACGCCAGCGCCTACGGGGTCAACGCCGACGCGACGGCGGCCGACTTGGTCCGCCGCTTGCCCGGGATGACGCGGGCGAACGGGGCCATCGAGGCGAACGGCGAGACCGTCCAGCGCGTGTTGGTCGACGGCAAAGAATTCTTCGGCGACGACCCGGACCAGGCGCTGAGGGCGCTCCCCGCCGACGCCGTCAAAGAGGTCCAGGTGTACGACAAAGCCAGCGACCAGGAGGAGCTGACCGGGTTCGACGACGGCCAGGAAGAGACGACCATCAACGTGGTGACCAAGCCCGAGCGGCGGCGGAGCTTGTTCGGCACGGCCCGCGCCGGCGCCGGGAGCGACGGCCGCTACGTGTCCGACCTGACCGCCAACCGCTTCGACGGCGACCGGCGCGCGACGCTGACCCTCAAGAGCGACAACGTCGATTACCTCTCGGCCATGGCCATCCGAGGCGAGGACGGGCCGCCGGCCTTCGTCGAGATCGGAGGGGACGCCATCTCCCAGACGGCCTCGGCCTCGTTCAACCTCAACGACTCGTGGGGCGACTGGGCAGACGTCAGCGCGACGTACCAACTCAACGCCCGTGACGCCGTCACCGACACCGATCTGGCCCGCGACTACCTCTTCGCGGACGCCGCTGGCCAGCGCTACACCGAGGCCGTCGACGCCGAAAACGCGTCGCTCCGCCACCGGCTCTCGGGGCGCGCCGAGATCACGCTGTCCGACCGAACCGAGCTCCGCGTGTCCCCCAGCCTCCGGTTCGCGGCCACGGAGGCGGACCGGCTGCTCAACGCCCGCACCGACCTCGCTGGCGGCACGCTCTTGAGCCGCTCCTCGACGGCGAGCACCAGCGCCGGATCCGAGCGCGACGCCTCGCTCCGCGCGACGCTCGGCCACAAGTTCCAGACCGAGGGCCGGGCCGTCTCGTTCGAGATGCGCGCGGTGTCGGGCCGCGACGCCGACGACAGCGAGCAGGTCATCGAGCGGGTGTTCCGCCGGCTCGACGCGACGGACGCCGACTCCAGCGACGCGTTCGCCCGCCTTCTCGAGGGCAACGAGTCGGACCGCGAGCTCCGGGGGGAAGTGGCCTTTTCCGAGCCCCTGGGCGACGACTACCAACTCCACATCGGCTACCGCCCCTCGCTGGCGGTCCGGGCCGACGACCAAGTCGGGCTCCGGGAGGGCGCGTTCGGCGAGTCGGCGCCCGACGCGTCAGTCACGTCGTTCGCGGATCGGCGGCGGACCACGCACTCCGCGTTCGCCGGCGTCCAGCGCCGGTCGGAGCGGCTCACGGCCACGGTCGGGGTCGAGGTGGAACACGAGCGGCTGGCGTTTGAGGAGACAGGGCCGCTGCCGTATCGCGTCGATCAGTCCGCGACGTCGCTGCTGCCGACTGCGCGTGTCGAATGGACCGTGAGCGAGCGGTCGTCGGTCAACCTCCGGTATTCGGCGTCGACCTCGACCCCGAGCGCCCGCCAGCTGCGGGACATCGTCGACGACTCCAACCCGTTTCGCCTGAGCAGCGGCAACCCCGACCTCCGGCCCTCCCGGACGCACGCCGCAACCGTCCGCGTGCGGACGGCGGACCCGGCGGCAGGCACCTCGCTGGCGGTGTCGGCGGTCCTTCGCCTCACCGAAGACGCGTTCCGGCAGGCGATCGTCGCGGCCGGCGCCGAGCCCCGGGTCGTCCGGGGCCTCACGCTCCAGCCGGGCGCCCAGTTCAGCGCGCCGGTCAACCTCGACGGGTCGCTCAGCAGCTACGTGTCCGCCTCGCACGGCCGGCCGGTCGCGGCGCTCGGCAGCAACCTCAACACGCGAGCGTTTGTCTCCTACACCCGGACGCCGCGCCTGCTCGACGACGTCCGCTCGACGGGCGAGACGCTGCGCGCCAGCGCGACGACCGTGCTCGCGACGACGGACAGCGAGCGGCTCGACGCGACCGTCTCGTACGGATTCAATGGGCGCGCCGTGCTGTCCGACGACGCCGCCCCCCTCTCGCTCGCGCACCACGCTGGGATGACGGCCGACTGGCGCCCTGGCTCCGGCCTCGTCCTGCGCGCCGTCGTCTCCGCTGGGTACGACCCCGACCGCGTGCGCGACCCGCTGGCGACGCGCCTCGACCTCGGCCTCGGGTTCACCTTCCTCGCCCATGACGACGCGCAGCTCCGGCTGACGGTGACCGACGTACTCGACCAGCGGCAGACCGTTCGGCGACACGTGACCGACCTCTACGTCGAAGAGAGCGAGACGGCGACGCTGGGCCGATTCGCCCTGCTGAGCCTGAGCTACACGTTGCGGCCGACGAGTGCTCGCAGCCCCGTTGCGTCGCCGGGAGTCACGCGATGAACTACAGCCAGGCGACCACGCAGACCGTCATCGTGACTGCGAACACGATCAGGCTGACCGGCAGGCCCGCGCGCGCGAAGTCGGTGTACCGGTAGCGGCCGGCGGCCATCACCATCAGGTTCGTCTGGTACCCGATGGGCGTCAGAAAGCTGGCGGCGCTGGCGATGGTGACGGCGACGGCGAACGGGAGCCACGACACGCCGAGGTCGGCCGCAACCGCGAGCGCGACCGGCAGCATCAGCACCGCCGAGGCCTTGTTGGTGATCAGCTCCGCCAGCCCGTTCGACAGCAGGTACACGACCGCGAGCGTGGCGACGGGACCGAAGGGCGAGACGCGCTCGATGCCGGCCGCCGCCAGCTGCGACAGCCCGGTCACCTCGACGGCCGCGCCGATGCCAAGCGCGGCCCCGATCACCAGCAGCACCGGCACGTCGATGGCGCGGCGCAGGCCCTGGCCGCGCAGGCAGCCGGTGGCCACCATCCCGAGCGCGGCGCAGAACGCGGCCGTCGCCAGCGGCAGCACGCCGAACGCCGTCAGCCCGATGGCCCCGGCCAGCAGCGCGAGCGCGACCGGCGCCCGCCGGGAGACGACGCGCGCGGCGCCGACGGGCGAGACGAGCGCGAAGTCGTCGGCGAGCGCGCCGAGGCGGGCCGCCAGCGTGTTCCGGCCCTCGACGAGTAGGAGGTCGCCCGCGCGCAGCGGCACCCGGCCCAGCCCGCCGGTCACGTCGTGGGCCCTCCGCCGCAGCGCCAGCACCACGCCGCCGTACCGCTCGCGGAAGCCGACCTCGCGTAGCGTCCGCCCCTCCAGCCGCGAACCGGCCGCGACGACGACCTCGAAGAGGGGCAGGTCCTCCGCCTCCGGCGTCGGCGTGGTGCGGACCAGACCGGGCCGCGCCAGCAGCTCGTCCAACGCCGCGGTGTCGCCCACGAACGCCAGCACATCGCCGGGGAGCACGGTCGACTCCGGCGCGGCATCTTGGGCCCGGCCGTCGCGCAAGATCCGGGCGAGGTAGGCGTCCCCGAGCGTCCGGAAGCCGGAGGCCTCGACCGTCGCGCCCGCAAACGGGGCGTCGTCGGCAACCGCCAGCTCGAAGTGATAGCCCCGCCGCGCGTCGGCGTCGGAGACCGCCTCGTTCGCCGGGAGCAGCCGGTGGCCGATGAGGGCGTAGTAGAGCACGACCGCCACGACGGCCGGGACGCCGACCCAGGCCAGCGTAAAGAACCCGAACCCGGGCAACCCCTCCGCTTGGAGCAGCCCGTGCACGACGACGTTCGTGCTCGTCCCGATGAGCGTCAGCCAGCCGCCGACGATCGCGGCGGTCGACAGCGGGATCAGCAGCTTCGAGGCGGGCGGCGTGCCACCGGTGCGGTGCCACGCCTGGACGCGCGGGATGAGCATGGCCACGATCGGCGTGTTGTTGAGCACGCCCGAGAGCAGCGCCGTCGGCCCCATGATCCGCGCGACAGCCGGGCCGGGCTGGGTCGAGCGGGGGCGGAGCAGCCCATCCAGAAAGCCCAGCGCGCCCGTCCGGTCGACGCCCGCGGCGACGACGAAGAGCGACGCGATCGCGACGACGGCGGGGTTTGCGAACCCGGCGAACGCCTCGGCCGGCCCGACGATGCCCGCCAGCAGCAGCAGCCCTAGCGTCCCCAGCAGCACCATGTCGACCCGGGCGACCCCGCGAACGAGGGCCGCCACCATCAGCGCGAGCGCGCCGAGTGTGTACCAAGCCTGCCAGCTCATGGGAGGGGCAAGAGGAAAGGGTGATGGGGGAAGAGGCGGGGCCCATGGGTCACCGGAAGCCCCTCCAACGAGAGGCCGCTTGCCTCTGGACTCATCCCGCTTGCCCTCAAACCTCCAGCCACTCGCGCCACGCCAGCCCGGCGTCGCCCCAGGCGAAGACCGACGGGTTGCGCAGGTCGTCCTTGTTGTACGCCAGCCGCCGGCCGTCTCGGGTCGAGATCCCGCCGCCCGCCGCCTCGACCACCGCTTGCGCTGCGGCGGTGTCCCACTCGAACGTCGGGACGGTGCGGGGGTAGAAATCGGCCGCGCCCTCGGCGACCAGACAGAACTTCAGCGACGAGCCCATCGAGGCGCTCGCGACGGCCCGGCCCGACTCCTCGGCGTTGTCGATGATGGCGGCCACCTCGGCACCCGCGTGGTCGCGGCTGGCGACGATTGTCAGGGAGCCCTCCGCCGCCTGCCGCGTCGCGATGCGGACCGGGTCGGCGGCGCCGGCCTGCTTCCACGCGTGGCCCTCGGCCGCGAAGTACGTCACGCCGTGGACGGGCACGTGGACGACGCCCAGGACGGGCACCCCAGCCTCGATGAGCGCGATGTTGACCGTGAACTCGCCCGAGGTCACCGGCGGCCGGTCCGAGCCGGCGACCGGCGAGCCCTTGATAAATTCCTTGGTCCCGTCGAGCGGGTCGACGCACCAGAATCGGCGCCAGCTCTTCCGCTCGGCCACCTCCGCCTCGGGCGACTCCTCGGACAGCACGGGCACGTCGGACCCGGCGCGGAGCGCGGCGGTGATCGTGCGGTGCGCGGCCAGGTCCGCTTGTGTCAGCGGAGAGTCGTCGGCCTTGGCGTCGACGGTGAGCGGCTGGCCGTAGTAGCCCAGGATGGCGTCGCCGCCCGCACGGGTGGCGTCGAGGGCGAGGGCGAGGAGATCGGTCACAGTGAGCGGGGATCGGGCCGCCAAGATCGCCCGGGCGGACCGCACGACGCACACACTCCGCGTGAGCGCAGGGCGCCGCCCCTCCCCTTGCACGCCTCGCGCCCGACTACTTTGCGTTCTAGAGGGTTGCGACCCGCACCTTCCCCCCGCCCCGCACACTCATGCCCCAGTTTTTCCTCGCCTACCACGGCGGAACGATGCCGGAGACTCAAGAGGCGCGCGACGCCCTCATGGCCCGCTGGGGCGCCTGGATGGCCGAGGTCGGGCCCGCGCTGGACCCGAACGGAGCGCCCCTCGGGGCCCTGCACACCGTCACCGATGGCGGGACGACGGCGACCGCAGACGCCGACCCGATGACCGGCTTCAACATGCTGACGGCCGCCAGCCTGGACGATGCGCTCGCGCTGATCGCCGGGCACCCGCACCTCGACGACGGCACGATCCGCATCGCCGAGATGAAGACGATGTAGCCGGTCGATGCGAGCCAGCCCGCTACGCTTCCTCGGCGACCCGCTGGCGGAAGTAGTCGAGCGTCCTCGCGAGCCCGTCGGCACGGTCCACCTGGGGCGTCCAGCCCAAGATCTCGCGCGCCCGCGTGATGTCCGGCTGGCGGACCTGCGGGTCGTCGGCGGGCAGGTCATGGAAGGTGATCGTGGAGTCCGAGCCCGTGAGCGCAACCACTTCCTCGGCGAACTCTCGGATCGAGACCTCGTCCGGGTTGCCGATGTTGACCGGGTCGGACTCGTCGGAGTGGAGCAGCCGCCAGAGCCCCTCGATCAGGTCGTCGACGTACTGGAAGCTGCGGGTCTGGGAGCCGTCGCCGAAGACGGTGATCGGCTCGCCCCGGAGCGCCTGCCCCATGAACGCGGGGAGGGCGCGGCCGTCGTCGAGCCGCATCCGCTCGCCGTAGGTGTTGAAGATGCGGACGATGCGCGTCTCGACGCCGTGGTAGCGGTGGTACGCCATCGTGATGGCCTCGGCGAACCGCTTGGCCTCGTCGTACACGCCCCGGCTGCCGACCGGGTTGACGTGGCCCCAGTACGTTTCGGGCTGCGGGTGGATCTGGGGGTCGCCGTAGACCTCGCTCGTCGACGCCAGCAAGAACCGGGCACCCTTGGCCTTCGCCAGCCCGAGTGCGTTGTGCGTCCCGAGGCTGCCCACCTTCAACGTCTGGATCGGCAGCCTCAGGTAGTCGATGGGGCTGGCGGGGCTCGCAAAGTGGAGCACGTTGTCGACCGGCCCGGCGACGTACGTGAACGTCGAGATGTCGTGGCGCAAGATCTCGAAGCCCGGGTGGCCGACCAAATGCGCGACGTTCTCCGGATTGCCCGTAATAAAGTTGTCGAGGCACACCACGTCGTGGCCTTCGGCGACAAAGCGGTCGCACAGGTGGGAGCCGAGGAATCCGGCGCCGCCGGTGATGAGGGTGCGGGGCATGTTGGCGAGCGTCGGGAGCGGGCGTGAGAGAACGGGAGGCAGACGCCCCCGCGAGCAGGTGTCCTAGCTATCGTCCGGGGTGGGCTCGATGAACGGTCGGCCCACGGAGTGGTACGCGAACCCGGCCCCCGCCATCCGCCCCGGCTCGTACACGTTCCGGCCGTCGAACACGACCGGGTACCCGTCCGGGCCCGCGTTCATCAGGGCCCGGACCCGGGCGAGGTCGGGCCGCCGGAACTCCGGCCACTCCGTCGCGATGACCAGCGCGTCGGCCCCCTCGACCGCCCCGTACGCCCGGTCCGCGTACGCCAGCGTGCCCGGGCCCGCCACCGGGTCCCGCCCGAACGCCGCCTCGGTCGTCCCCCGCGCCTCGGGGTCGAACGCCACCACGTCCGCCCCCAACCGGACCAGCTCCCGGATGATCACGTGGGCCGGGGCCTCCCGGACGTCGTCGGTGTGCGGCTTGAACGCCAGGCCCCACACCGCGACCGTCTTGCCGGCCAGCGACCCGCCGGTCCCGATGGCCCCGACCACGCGGGGCACCATCGACTTCCGCTGCGCGTCGTTGACCCGGAGCACGGCGTCCAAGATCTCGAACTCGTACCCCGCCTCCCGGGCCGTCCGGTGGAGGGCCTGGACGTCCTTCGGGAAGCAGCTCCCCCCGAACCCGATCCCGGCGTACAAGAACTTCGGCCCGATCCGCGAGTCGGTCCCGATCCCCCGCCGGACCTTGTCGACGTCGGCCCCGACCCGCTCGCACAGGTTGGCGATCTCGTTCATGAACGTGATCTTGGTGGCGAGCATGGCGTTGGCCGCGTACTTCGTCATCTCGGCCGACGGCTCGTCCATGACGAGGATCGGGTTGCCCGACCGGACGAACGGCTCGTAGAGCCGGCGCATCACGTCGGCCGCCCGGTCGGACCCGGTCCCGACCACGACGCGCTCGGGCTTCATGAAGTCCTCGACGGCCACGCCCTCGCGCAAGAACTCGGGGTTCGAGACCACGTCGAAGTCGGCCCCCTCCTCGAGCCCGTGCGCGGCGATGGCCGCCGTGACCCGGCCGGCCGTCCCGACCGGGACGGTGCTCTTGTCCACGACGACCTTGTACCCCCAGCCGGTCCCGTCGGCCGCCTTGGCGCCGGCGAGCATCCGGCCGAGGTCGTCGGCCACGCCCAAGACGTAGCGCAAGTCGGCCGCGCCGCCCTCGCCCGGGGGGGTCGGGAGGGCCAGGAAGACCGTCTCGGCGTGGCGGACCGCGTCGGCCAGGTCGGTCGTGAAGCGGAGCCGGTCCTCGCGGCGGCCCCGGTCGAAGTAGACCTCGAGCCCGGGCTCGTAGATGGTGAGCCGGCCGTCGCGGAGGGACTCGACCTTGCCGGCGTCGATGTCGACGCACACGACGTCGTTGCCCATCTCGGCGAAGCAGACGCCCGAGACGAGCCCTACGTATCCAGTTCCGACGACGGCGAGGTTCATGGGGGAGTCCGGGGGGTGGGGGGGGCGCCAAGGTATCGGAGCGCGCCGCGACGGGTTCACCCCTCCACCAATTTCTCGCGGCCGAGCCCATCGAGAGCGGTGCTCAGGAGAGCAACCGGGTATCACGACGCGCGAGGCCGGCGTTCGCAAGCGCTGGCACGATTCGACGCGGACGCCCCGGGGCCCGGAACGCCTGGCCATCAAGGCCGCGAGACGTCGCGGGCGAGTCGGACCAATAGTGATCGTCTTTGCCGCCGCTCCACACGGGCCCGTTGCCCACGGGCCCGGCGGGTGCCTAGTTTGGTCGTCTGCCCGCCGGAGAGGCGCGAGCCCCTCCTCTGGCTCCGTAGCTCAGTTGGCAGAGCAGCTGGCTTTTAACCAGCGGGTCGTAGGTTCGAGCCCTACCGGAGTCACACCTCGACCGCGTTCTTTTTGGCGCCTTGCGCGCACCCTGCCCGGGTGGTGAAATTGGTAGACACGCACGCTTGAGGGGCGTGTGGAGTAAAATCCGTGCTGGTTCGAGTCCAGTCCCGGGCACTTTATCGGAACGCGGAAGCGGCCGTTGCATCGCTGCGACGGCCGCTTTTTTTGAGTCGCGCCGGTCTCCTTACATATCGCAATAGACGCAGGGCAACGTCGCTGCGCCTGGCGCACCGACCACGTTCGCCGACTCGTCCGCGCGTCTGGAGCCTGCGAGAGCGGACCGTCGTCCAATGTCTCGGTTGACGAGCAGCCGGCTTCGGGCGGGCGTGAAGGGCAGCATCAGGCTGGGCCACGGCCTGCGACTAGGCCTGATGCGAACACTCACCGGACCGCCATCCTGAGTGGGCGGGAGAGTCTCAGCGTGAGGGTGAACACCCAGCAGTGCCGGACCCGAGAGCGTGGACGTGCTGGCGACGAGGTCCGTACCGTGGCCTCACGAGATCGTCTCGCGCACGGCTGTGTGGGCCGTCTGGGCCGGGGCCTGCCCGGTCAGCCCGACGGTGAACGTGGTCCCCTCCCCTTCCACCGTCTCCACGGACAGCTCTCCTCCGTGCCCGTGGACGACGATCTCATACGCCAGCGACAGGCCGAGCCCGGTGCCCTCACCGGTCGGCTTGGTGGTGAAGAACGGCTCGAAGATCTTGGTCCGGGCGGCCTCAGGGATGCCCGGGCCGTTGTCGGTGATGCGGACGCGCGCGCCCTTGCCCCACGGCCGCGACTCCACGCGGAGCACGGGCGCGAACCCGGGCACCTCGCCCGCCTTCTGGCGGAGGGCCTGGAGCGCGTTGTCGAGCAGGTTGAGGAAGACGCGGCCCATCTCCTCGGGCACCATCACGACCGTCCCGACGGCCTCGTCGAGGTCGAGGTCCAGCTCGACGTTGAAGCCGGAGTGCTCGGCGCGCATCCCGTGATACGCCAGCCCGACGTACTCCTTGAGCAGGCTGTTTAGCGGCGCCTCCCGGCTGGGGCCCGGCTGCGCCCGGCTGTGCGCCAGCATCGACCGGATGATGCCGTCGGCGCGGCGGCCGTGCTCGCGGATCTTGAGCGCGTTCGACCGCATGTCGTCGAGCAGGTCGGCCGAGCCGTCGAGGGCCTCGGCTACCGGGCGCTCGGGGATCTCGCGGACCTCCTCCTCGAAGTCGTCCAGCAGTTCCACCAGGAGCTGGGCGAAGTTGTTGACGAAGTTGAGCGGGTTCTTCAGCTCGTGGGCGACGCCGGCCGTGAGCTGCCCCAGCGAGGCCATCTTCTCCTGCTGCACCAAGCGTGTCTGCGCGGCCTCCAGCCGGGCCAGCGAGGCCGTCAGCTCGGCCTGCTGGTTTTCGAGTTCCGCACCGCGCGCTTCCAGCAACTCGCCGCGTGCCGCCAACCGGTCGCGCAGTCGCGCCAGCCGCAGCGTGCCCCGATACTGCCCCCGGCGTCCCGCGTACAACGCCGCGCTCATCGCGGTCGACAAGAACGTGACGAGCAGCAGGAACGACAGTCGGCGGACGGCTTCTCCGGCGTCGACCAGCGAGCCCGTCGTACCCGCCAGCGCCAGCGCGCCGGTGTGGAGCACGGTGATCAGGCCGCCGAGCAGCATCGTCTGGATCGGCTGGAACGGGACCGTCCCGACGGTGAATAGCAGCAGCAGCGACAGCCACGCGGCCATGAACTCGAGGTCCCCCCGGACGAGCTCTTCCCACGTGATCACCAGCGAGCCGACGAGCACGAACATGGCCACGAGCCAGCGGCCGAGCACGAGCCCCGGCCGAAACCGAGCGACGACAAAGAACACGGCCGCCGCGGCGTACACAAACAGCTTGTCGGAGAGCGCCTCCCCGATCTGGGTCGCCGACTCGCCCATGTCGCCGACGCCGCCCCCGCCGAGCACGCTCGTCACCACGACCGCCAGCCCGACGCCGACGAGCGCCACGATCCCGAACAGCCCGGCCACCCGCAAGCCGATGACCGTCGCCCCGTCGAGCACGGCGCGGAAGCCGGGGTCGCGCTCAGCCCGCGATGGAGCGACATAGCGCTCCCAGAGGACGCGGAGGCGGACGGAGGGGGACATGTCGTGGGGGCGGGGCTGGCGTCCTACTCGGCGCGCCGGGGATTGTCCCCGGGCGGGTCGGGGGGGGACATCCCAGGAAAACCGGGTGCCCGTGCCCTTGGCACCGCACCCCGCGCTCCTGGCTCCTGCTCCCCTGGCGTCCAAACTCAGGGCGCCTTCTTGCGAGCGCGGCTGCGCGGCGGCGGGGCGGCCTCGACGACGAGCGGCGCGGTCGCCGTCGCCCGGCCCACGCGGACCTCGACGACGTACTCGCCGGGGACGAGGTAGAACGCGCCCGTGTCCTCGCCGGCCTCGGCGTCGTCCGAAAGCGCGCGGTCCGCCAGCAGGGCGTACGTCGTCAGGTTGAGGCCGGGGTCGGCGGCGTCGGCGAACGTGTGGACGGCGTCGCCGTCGGCGTCGAGGATGCGGACCGTCGCGGACCCGCTGGCGGCGGACCAGTACGCGATGTCGACCCCGGGCTCGCGGGGATCGGACCACGTGTAGCCGATCGTCCCCCAGTCGTCGCGGTGGCGCGTCGTGTCGGGCGCGAAGACGTGGACGGCGCTCGCGCGGACCTCGGCGGTGAGGTCGGCGATGGGCCCGGTGTCGGCGATCCAGATCGAGCGGCCGTGCGTGCCGACGACGAGGTCGCGGTCGCGGGCCTGGACGACGAGGTCGTGGACGGGGACGCGGGGAAGCGTGGAGCCCTCCCCCACCGCGTCGAACGGGCCGGGCGCCTCCGGCTCGCGCGCGCGCTGGCCGTGGAAGGGCGCGAAGCTCGCGCCCCGGTCGAGCGAGACGTAGAGCCCGCCGTCGGTCCCGACGTAGAGCACGTCGGGGTTGTGCGGGTCCTCCTTGGCCACGTTGACCGGCTCGGCGGGCAGGTCGGTGCCGAGCCGCGCCCACGTGCGCCCCAGGTCGTCGGAGGCGAAGACGTGGCTGTCGAAGTGGTCCCAGCGGTAGCCGTTGAGGGCGACGACGAGCCGGTCCCGGTCGTGGCCGGAGAGTTCGACGCGGCTCACCCACAGGTCGGCGGGGAGGCCGGCCGAGCGGTCCTGCCAGCTCTTGCCCCCGTCGCGGCTCGTCCACACCCGGCCGTCGTCGGTGCCGGCCGCCAGCAGGCCGAACTCGAGCGGCGACTCGTGGAGCGTGGTCAGCGTCCCGTAGGGCACGTCGCCGGGGCGGCCGCCCCCGGTCAGGTCGTCGGACATGGTCTCCCACGTCTCGCCCCGGTCGAGCGAGCGGTGGACCTTGTTGGACCCGAAGTACAGCACGTCCGGGGCGTGGCGCGAGAGCCAGATCGGCGCCTGCCAGTTCCACCGATAGGGGCGCTCGCCGAGCTCGTGCTGGGGCACGATCCGCTCGGCCCGGCCCTCCCCACTCCGGTTCGTGCGGAAGTAGTTGCCGAACTGGAAGCCGGTGTACACCGTCCCGTCGCGGTCGTCGACCTGGATCTGCATCCCGTCGCCGCCGAGCAGGCGCCGATACGGGTACTCGCCCTCCGCCCGCCAGCCCTCCCCGGCGTCGTAGTCGCTCGGGCCGACCCAGACGCCGTTGTCCTGGAGCCCGCCGTAGACGTTGTACGGCTCGGCGTTGTCGACGGCGACGGTGTAGAACTGGCCGACGGCCGGGCGGTTGAGCTTGGTCCACGAGGCGCCGCCGTCATACGTCACGTTGAGGCCGCCGTCGTTGCCCGAGATGGCGTAGCCGGGACGCGTGGGGTCGAGCCACAGGTCGTGGTGGTCGACGTGGACGTGGTCCTCGTCGGCGCGCTGCCACGTCGCGCCGCCGTCGACGGAGCCGACGAGTGGGACGCCCATCACGTAGAGGCGGTCGGCGTCGTGCGGGTCGACGCGCAGGACGGAGAAGTAGTAGCCGTACGAGTAGAACAAGTCGTCGATCGGGCCGTCGTGCGTGCGCGTCCACGAGGCGCCGCCGTCGTCGGAGCGGTATACCTCGGCGCCGACGACGGGCGTGTCGAAGAGCTGGGCGTTGGCGTCTTCCAAAAAGGCGACGAGGTCGGCCGGGGTGATGCGGCCTTCGCGGACGTCCTCGAGGATGCTCTCGGCGGTGTAGCTGTAGGGGACGTTGTTGGCGTCGAGGAAGGCGTTGAGGTCCTCCTCGGCGAGCGCGAGGAAGGCGTCGCGCGAGATGGTCCGCAGCACGTCGCGGGTGACGGCCGGGGCGTCGGGGTCGTCCTCGTCCGGCCGCCGCGCCTGGTTGTCGACGACGGCCCAGACCGTCGTCCCGTGCGTGGCGACGCCGATGCGGCCGACCGTCGCTCCGGTCGGGAAGCCCGAGCCTTCGGTCGTCAGGCGGCTCCATGAGGCGCCGTCGTCGTCGGACGCCCAGATCGCCGAGCCGGGGCCGCCCTCGCGGAAGTCCCACGCCCGGCGCGAGCGCGTCCACGTGGCCGCGTAGAGCCGTCCGCTGGCGTCCTGGGCGAGGTCGATGGCGCCCGTGTCGCCGTCGAGGGAGAGGGTATGCGACCAGCTGGCGCCGCCGTCCGTCGTGCGGTAGACGCCGCGCTCGGGGTTCGGGGAGTACAGGTGGCCGACGGCCGCGACGACGGCGTGACCGGGGGCCTCGCCGAGCACGATCTTGCCGATGTGGTGGGTCTCCGCCAGCCCGAGGTGGGCCCAAGTGTCGCCGCCGTCGGTGCTCCGGTAGACGCCCGTCCCGGCGTACGACGACCGCGACGAATTCGCCTCGCCGGTCCCGACCCAGATCGTGGGCCCGTCTCCCTCGGCGTCGGCCCAGTCGACCGCGAGCGCGCCGACGGTGATGGTGGGCATGTCGTCGAAGAGCGGCTCGAAGCTGGCGCCGCCCGTCGTCGTTTTCCACACGCCGCCGGAGGCGTAGGCGACGATCATCGTCGACGGGTCGCCGGGCTTGCCCTCGACGGCGGCCACGCGGCCGCTCATCACGGTCGGGCCGACGGAGCGGAACGGGATCTCCGCCAGCGGGCTGACGGCGTCGGGGACGACGAGCCGCTCGGCGGCGGGCGTCGGGGCGACGGTGTTCGGGAGGTGAACGACGGGGTCGACATTCTGCGCCAGCACGGGGGCGGCGAGGACGAGGGCGAGAACGAGAGCGCGCATCGGAGCGGAGGAGTGAGCCGTGAAGGTAGCGGGGAGCCGTCCCGGACGTGGCTCGGACACGAGCCGTCCGGCAACCCCGTTCGAGGCTCGCCGTACGTTGCCCTCTCTCTCCCACCGTCGCTGTGTCCAAGTCCGACCGTACGACCGCCAAGCGTGGCCTCCGCCTCGTCAGTGAAGACGCCGAAGACCTCGCCGACAACCCCAGCCGGCTCCGCGCGGTCATCCGCCGCGCCCAGGCCCAGCTCCGCGACGACCGCTCGCGCTTGGGCACCTTGCGGGACGACGTCCCCCGGCTGACGCGGCTCGGCTCGGCCGTCGCCCGGGGCGACTACCGACACCTCCCCTGGAAGAGCATCATGTTCATCGCGGCCGGGCTCCTCTACTTCGTGACGCCCGCGGACCTGATCCCGGACTTCATCCTGGGCACCGGATTCTTGGACGATGCCGTGGTCGTGGCCTACATCATGAAGGCCGTCCGCGACGACCTGGCCCGGTTCGAGGACTGGGAGCTTCAGAACACGCCCGCCGATCCGGAGACGCTCAACCCGCCCTACTAGGCGCTCTCGGCGCTAGCCAGTTGGGGTGCCACCTGCGCCGGGAGGTGGAGACGATGAATGGGGGCCGAGCCGAGGAGGCTCGCCGCAAACTGACCGCCCGCCCCGGCGAGGTGCCGAAGCGGGCGGTATCTATGTCGGAGCCGCGACGAGGACGTGGAGGGCGAAGGCGAACTCGAGGTCTGCCCGTTCCCCATCCCTGGTGGCCTTGCTTACAGCTTGTAGAAGCGCTCCTCGACGATCTGGCCGTCCTCCCAAGTCTGCACGGCGACCTGGTCGTACGTCTGCGAGCCGAAGTCGGCGTGCGTAAAGTCGAAGTGCCATTCGACGAGCGCCTTGCCCTTGTCCTCGTCGACGGCGACCGCCTTGACCTTGGCGCCACGGAACTCGGTGAGGCCATTGACGAAGACCTCCTCGTACTGACGGTTGATCTCTTTGCCCTCGCGGGGCGGCTGGCCGGCGTCGATCATCACGATGTCGTCGGCGTAGTAGTCCTCGAAGGCGCCTAGGATGTCGCCGTTGAGGATGCGGGTGTTGAGGTCGTCGACCTTGGAGCGGAGCTCTGACATGAGAGTGCGGGGGGTGGTGTCGGCCTGTTATTTGTTTGAACAAGCATTGTTCCCGCCGGCCCCCTTCCCCTCCCACACGCACAGGTCGTAGACCGGGCACCGGCCGCACGCGGGCGCCCGCCAGCGGCAGCACCGCTGCCCATGGAGCATGAACACCTCGTGGTGGTCGTAGATCTGCTGGGCGTCCCAGTCGGCGGGCACGAGCGCCGCGAGCGCGTCGTGGGACGGGCCGACCGGCATGGCCTCCGGGATCAGCCCAAGCCGCTGTGCCACCCGGTGGTGGTGGCTGTCGACCGGGAGGGCCGGCACGCGCAAGCGGCTAAAGAGCAGGACGGCCGCGCTCGTCTTGGGGCCGATACCCCTGATCTGCTGGAGCCATCGCCGCGCGCGGTCGGCGGGCCAGCCGGCGAGCGCGTCGAGTGACAGCCCATCCGTCTCGGAGGCGGCGGTGACGGCCTCGAGAACGGACTGGAGTCGCGGCGCCTTTTGTTCAGGCCACGTGCACGGCGCGATGGCCGCCTCTACATCGTCCGTCGACGCGTCGCGGACGGCCTCCCACGTCGGAAAGCACTCGCGGAGCCGGCGGTAGGCGCGGGCGCTGTCGGCGTTTTTGGTCCGGTGCGACAGCAGCGCCGAGACGAGTTCGCTGAGCGGGTCCTTGGTAGAGAAGAACGGAACGGGGCAGCCGTAGGCGTCACACAGCGCGTCGTGCGCCGCGAGAGCCTTCTGGCGGAGGTCGGCTGGGTCGGCCGGGGGTGAGAACAGGTCCATCGCCGGCCCACGCCCGGCGCCGCGAGCGGTTTGGCGCCGCTAGCTTTTCCGGGCCCTCCCGACCCCGCCATGCCGTCCGTCCGCCGCGTCCCCGCCGCCGTCGTCCGTCCCCTGCGCACCGCCGTCTTGCGCCCCGGCTGGACGGACCGGCTGGCGACCTACGACCAGGACGACACCGTCGCCGTCCACATCGCCGCGTTCCGCGACGGGGCGACCGAGCCCGACGGGGTGGGCACGATCTACGCGGAGGCCCCGCCCGCCGAGCACTGGGGCGAGTTGCCGGAGGCGGCGTACGCCGACGGCGCGGCGTGGCGCTTGCGCGGCATGGCCACCTCGGCGGCGACGCGGAGCAGCGGCCTGGGCCGGCTCGTGCTCGAAGGCTGCTTCGATGCGATCCGCGACAGCGGCGGCCGCTTTCTGTGGTGCAACGCGCGGCTCGGAGCCGTCCCCTTCTACGAGCGGCTGGGGCTGGCGACGGTCGGGCCGGAGTTCGACATCCCGGAGATCGGCCCGCACTTCGTGATGTGGACCGAGGTGGGGTGAGCAGGCCGAGCAGTGCAGTGACCTGCCGACGTCGGCGCCAGGCGACTCCCTGGCTGTCCGCGCCCCATGCCCTCCCGTCCCACGCACGCGCGCCGTGGCAGCGGCGCTCGCGGCGGCGCCTGCACACGGATCACGCTAGCTTCACACCACCTCCCTCCCCTGCCTCCGATGAAGATCCCGTCCCTCGTCCTCCGCCAGCTCTACACGAACGGGAGCCTGACCCCGACGGATGCGGGGATCGCCTTCACTCTAAAGAACCGGCTCACCGACGCCAAGCTGACGGGTCTGGAGAGTGTGACCTACGACGGCATCACCGTTCCGGCCGAGAAGCTCACGCTCATGCTCGACGACGCGAGCACCCGGCCGGCAACCTCCATCTCCACCGCGAACCCGGTCGACTTCCCGCTCCGCCGGATCGTGACGGTCCACGTGCCGGGGGTCTCGGGCGAGGAGGGGGTCCACGAGATCCGGCTGGCGTTCGCCATCGAGGGCATGGGGTCGCTGAAGTTCAAGGTCAAGGACTCGATCGCCCCCCCCCGGCCGGACCGGGTGACGGTCCCCCGCGACCGGCAGGACGACTACTCCGACGCCGCCATCGCCGAGCGCCAGGCGTTCGTCGAGGCGTACACCGGTGCCAGCTTCGAGCACATCAAGAAGCACTCGTTCGACCCGCACATCCTGACGGGCAACATCGAGAGCTTCATCGGGGTCGCGCAGGTCCCGCTGGGGGTGGCGGGGCCGCTCCTGGTCAACGGGGAGCACGCCCAGGGCGAGTTCCTGATCCCGATGGCGACCGCCGAGGGCACGCTCGTGGCCAGCTACAACCGGGGGATGAAGGTGCTCAACCTGTCCGGCGGCGTAAAGTGCACCGTGTCCGACGACTGCATGCAGCGGGCCCCGGTCTTCATCTTCGAGGACGCGCGCGGCGCGCGCGACTTCAAGGTGTGGCTGGCCGAGAACTTCGACGAGATCGCCCGCCAGGCCGAGTCGACCACCTCCGTCGGCAAGCTCAAGAACATCGACACGTACCTCTCGAACCACTTCGCGTTCAGCCGCTTCAACTTTACGACGGGCGACGCGGCCGGGCAGAACATGGTCGGCCGGGCCACCTTCGCGGCCTGCTCGTGGATCTTGGAGAACAACGACACGATCCGGCGCTTCTACCTCGAGTCCAACTTTGCGACGGACAAGAAGGCGTCGATGGTCAACATCATGAAGACGCGCGGCAAGCGGGTCACGGCCGAGTGCAAGATCTCCGGGGACGTGCTGCGCGAAGTGATGCGGGTCGAGCCGAAGGGGCTGGCGTACCACTGGGGCGTCGCCGCCGGCATCGGGTCCGTGCTCTCGGGCGCCAACAACAACGGGCTGCACTCGCCGAACGGCATCACGGCCATGTTCATCGCGACGGGCCAGGACGTGGCCAACGTCTCCGAGTCGAGCGCGGCGATCCTGTACGCCGAGCACACCGACGACGACGACCTCTACATGTCGATCACGATCCCGTCGCTGATCGTCGCCACCTACGGCGGCGGCGTGGGGCTGGCGACCCAGCGCGAGTGCCTGGAGATGATGGACTGTTACGGGAAGGATCGTGTCCACAAGCTGGCCGAGATCATCGCCGGCGTGGTGCTGGCGGGCGAGATCAGCCTGGCCTCGGCGATCTCGTCGAACGACTGGGTGTCGAGCCACGAGAAGTTCGGCCGCAACCGCTAGGGCCCCTACGGATGCCTGAGGCCGGCACGGGCGGTGGGGCACGAGGCTTTCCTGTCCCACCCGTCGCTGGCGACGCGCGCCCACCGCCGCTGTCTAGGCGGAGCCTTCGACCTCCTCGGCGGTACACTCGGCCATGGCCGACTCTCCCCTCCCGTCCCCCGACGACGCACCGCTCGACCCGAGAACCGGGCCGCGCGAGCCGGTGCCCGTGTCGGAGATCGTGGACGAAGCGGGGGCCTCAGCGCCGACGGCCGACGAGGGTCCCGGCGCCGCGTTAGAAAGGGACGGGCCGGTCGGCGGCGACGGCCAGGCGACGGCCGCGACCCCCGAGGCCGGCGACGAGCGCCCGCCCGGGCCGGCAGGCAACAACCCGACGGCGACCGTCCACGCCAGCGCTGCGCCCGGCCCGGTCAAGGCCTCGTCCCTCCTCCCCTCGCCCCGCACCCCCCGCGCCGAGACCGAGCAGGCCGTCGCCGCCGACCTCCGCCGGCTGGCGCGAATGCGCCGCCGCTCCGGGACCTTGGACGTGCCGGCCCTCGACCCCGGGACCGAGGCGGCGCGGGCGGCCGGCTTCGAAGTGATGGACGTGGGCGAGCCCCCGTCGCTCGTCAAACGCTACTTCACGACGCTACGCCACGCCGTCGGGCTGGTCTACGGGACGGCCGTCGCCGTCGCCCGCGACCGCGATCAGTTTGCCTGGGTGAAAGGCTTCCCGCTGTTCCTGATCAAGCTGGCGGCGTTCTTTGTCAAGCCGTTCGTGCGGCGCGACATCCGGGGCCTGCCCATCGAGCAGCAGCTGCGGCGGCGGCTAGAGATGCTGGGGCCGACGTACATCAAGCTCGGCCAGGTGCTCGCGCTCCGCGAAGACCTCCTCCCACCGTCGATCACCGAGGAGCTCAAGAACCTGCTCGACCGGCTCCCGGTGATGCCCTTCCCCGAGTACCTCGACCGGATCGCCAAGGGGCTCGGCCGCCCGGTCGACGAGATGTTTACCGAGATCGACCCGAAGCCGCTCGGCAGCGCGTCGATCGGCCAGATCCACGCGGCCACGACCGTCGAGGGCGACGACGTGATCCTGAAGGTCGTCAAGCCGCACATCTACGTCATCCTCAAGCGGGACGCGCGGCTGCTGGGCTTCTTCGGCTCCTTCCTGCAGGTCTTCTTCGCGCGGTACCAGCCCAAGAAAGTGCTCGACGAGTTCGCCGAGTACACGCTCCGGGAGGTCGACCTCCGGCGCGAGGCGGAGAACCTCGAGCAGATGACGCTCAACTTCGCCGACCAGCCCGACATCCTCTTCCCGACGGTCTACCGCGCGTACTCGTCGCGGCTCGTGCTGACGATGGGCCGCTTCCGGGGCATCCGGCCGGACACCGAGGCGAGCCGCGCCCTCCCCCTCGACGCCCGAGAGCGGCTCGTGGACCTCGGCGCGCTGGCAATCATCCGGATGCTCTATCAGGACGGGTTCTTCCACGCGGACCTGCACCCGGGCAACATGTTCGTGCTCGACACCGAGCCCGACGACCACGGCCGGATCCACCCAAAGGTGGGCTTTATCGACCTCGGCATGGTCGGCTTCTTCGACGGGGACCTCCGCCGCACGTTGCTGTACTACTTCTTCTCGCTCGTCACAGGCGACGCAGAGAACGCGGCGCGGTACCTCGCGAGCGTGTCGCAGCCCGGCAAGAACGCCGACCCGCGCGGCTTCCAACGGGCCGTCGCCGAACTGTGCCGGCGGTTCTACCGGGCCCAGCAGTACGGCGAGGTCAACGTCGGACAGCTCATCATGGAGTCGGTCGGGCTGGCGGGGCAGTACCGGATGTACTTCCCCGTCGAGATGGTGCTGATGACGAAGGCGCTGGTGACCTTCGAGGGCGTCGGGCAGACGCTGTTGCCCGGCTTCGACGTGGCCGAGGTCAGCCGCTCGCACGTCAACAAGCTCTTTTTGAGCCAGTTCAACCCCGTCGCGCTGTTGAAAGAGAGCTTCCGCGGCGCTCCCGAGTTGGTGGACCTGATCGTCAAGAGCCCGACGCTGCTGGCGGAGGGCATCCGGTTTATCGAGACCCGCGTGCGCCACCCCCAAGCCTCGCCGCTGGCCGGCCTACGGACGGCCCTGCTCTCGGGCGCCAGCCTGGTGGCCGGGACGCTGGCGGCGTCGACGGGCGGGCCGTGGTTTTTGTGGGGCCCGCTGTTCGTGCTCGCGGCCGGCTTCGCGATGAAGCGGAGCTAGGCGCCGGACCAAGCGCTCCGCAGGCGATGCGCTGGCTCCGGATGGGCTGCTCGGCCACCTCGACGCGGAGCCCGTCCTCCCCGACCGGGCCGGCGACTCGGACCCTCTCAGGATCACGACATGGCGTTTCCGCCCAGAGCTTAGCCGTCGATCGTGACCAAGTCCGGCACGAGGAACGCCTCGGGGAACTGGCGGCGGACCACCGCCAGCGCCGACTCCGCCTGCTCGCGCGTGGCGAAGGCCCCGAGGCGGACGCGGTAGTACGGCTGGAGGTAGGCCACCATCGCGCCCAGCTCACGCGGGTTGCCGCCCTGCTCGGTCCACCACGAGACGGCATCGTCGCGAACGCGTTCGGCGGCGGCGCGCGTCGAGCCGGAGAAGATCTGGACGCGGAAGCCCTCCACCTGGCGCGGCTGCGGGTCCTGCGGGGCGGGCGGCCCGGCCTCCGTCGGCACGACCACACGGCCCGCCATCACGCCCGGCGGCACATCGTGGACCACCTCGGTGACCGGCTCCGGCTCCGCATCGTAGCCGGCCGGGTCGAAGGTCTCGTAGGCCGGGTAGCCCGACGCCGGGGTCTCGCCCGTCTCGGGCGGCGCCTCCGGCGCGGCGGGGCCGACGGCGGAGCACGCTGCGAACGACAGGCTGAGGGCGACGAGGAGAGCGGTGCGCATGGAAGGGAGCGGTGCGAGAAGAGGGGCCACCCCTCGCTCGTTAGTACGAGGCGTCCGACGTGAGGCCCTTCAAAATAGCAACGCCCGCGCTGGCGCCGAGCCGCGTCGCGCCCGCCTCGACCATCGCGTAGGCGTCCTCCGCCGAGCGCACGCCGCCCGACGCCTTGACGCCCATCGTCGGGCCCACGACCCGCCGCATGAGCGCCACGTCTTGGGGACTGGCGCCCGACGAGGCGAAGCCGGTCGAGGTCTTGACGAAGTCGGCGCCCGCGTTCTGCGACAGCACACACGCGATCACTTTCTCCTCGTCCGTCAGCAGCGCCGTTTCGAGAATGACCTTGACGGTGCGGCCCTGAGCGGCCTCCACGACTGCGCGGATGTCGGCCTCAACGTCGGCGTAGCGCTCGCTCTTGAGGAGCGCGATCGCGATCACCATGTCGATCTCCTCGGCCCCGTCTCGCACGGCCTGCTCGGTCTCGAACGCCTTCACGGCTGTCCGGTTGGCCCCGTGCGGGAAGCCAATGACGGTACACACCATCGGGGTCGTGCCGGCCAATTCGGCGGCGGCGACGGGCACCCAGACGGGGCTCACGCACACCGACGCGAAGCAGTACTCCCGAGCTTCGGCGCAGAGTTCGCGGATGGCGGCCTCCGTCGTGTCCGGCTTCAAGACCGTGTGGTCGATCAGCCGCGCCAGCGGCGGGGCCAGGGCGCAGGCGTCGGCGGGGCCCGTGGCGTCGGCGCGCAGGCCGAAGCGGGCGGCGCCGGCGCCGACCATCCGCTCCAGCGCGGCCGATAGGTCGCCCGTGGCGGGGGCGGCGGGGGCCCCGGAGGCCCCAGCGAGGCGGTCGGCGAGCGCGGCTTTCTGCTGGTCGGTCATGGGGAGTGTGCGGCGTGGAAAGTGCGGCGAGGAACGGTCAACGCCGCCCGTTCGCCCCTCGACTTACGCCGTCATCTCTTCGATCTCGGCGTCGAGGTTGTAGCGCTTGCGCTTTTCCCAGAGCGTCTTCTTCGAGATGCCCAGGAGCTTGGCGACGTCGGAGTACGACGAGTTGCGGTTGTTGGCGAGCGTGTGCTTGATGTACTCGTACTCGAGGTCTTCGAGGCTGGCGCCCGCGCGGTAGCGGAACGTGTCCGCGTCGGAGGCCGCGCCGTCAAAGGCGTCGGTCTGCAAGAGAACGAGATCGGAGGCGTCGAGCGTCGCGGACTTGGCGAAAATCATGGCCCGCTCCAGGACGTTGCGGAGCTCGCGCACGTTGCCCGGCCACGAGTGCCCGACCATCTTCTCCTCAGCGCCCTCGGTGAACCCGTCGAACGACTTGGCGAACTCCTCGGCGAAGCCCGCCGCCACCTTCTGGGCGATCGCGAGGGCGTCGCGGCCCATCCGGCGGAGCGGGGGCAACTCGATCGACACCACGTTGATCCGGAAGAGCAGGTCCTTGCGGAACGCCTTCTCGGCCACCTTCTCCTGCAGGTTGGCGTTCGTCGCGCAGACGATCCGCGTCGTCACCTTGATCTCGTCCGTCCCGCCCAACCGGCGGAACTGGCGGCTTTCGAGGAAGCTCAGCAGCTTCGACTGCAACGGGAGCGACATCGAGTCGATCTCGTCGAGGAAGAGCGTCCCGCCGTCGGAGACCTCGAGCAGGCCCGGCTTGGCGGCGCGGGCGTCGGTAAAGGCCCCCTTCTCGTAGCCGAAGAGCTCCGACTCCAGCAGGTTGTCCGGGAGCGCGGCGCAGTTGATCTCCATGAACCGCCCGCCCGACCACTTCGAGGCGTAGTGGAGCGTCTGGGCCACCAGGTTCTTGCCCGTCCCGGTCTCGCCACGCACGAGGACGGTCGTGTTCGGGATGTCCGCCAGCGTCTGGATCGTGTCGCGGACGACCTGGACCTCGTCGCTCGTCCCCAGGATCTTGCCTACGTCGTGCTTCTTCTTGCGGGTCTTCTTGATCTCCTGCAACTCCTTTTTGTCCTCGTAGAGGTCGAGCGCCTTCGCCAGGAGGGCTCGCATCTCCTCCAGGTTGACGGGCTTCTGGAGGTAGTGGAACGCGCCCAGCCGCATCGCCTCTACGGCCGTCTGCACCGACGAGTGGGCGGTCATCACGATCACGGGGATCGTCAGGCCGCGCTCGCGGAGCGCCTCGATCAACTCCATCCCCGACACGTCGGGCATCATCAGGTCCGTGAGGACGAGGTCCGGGGCCTTTCCGTCGTCGATGGCCTGGAGCAGGGGCTCGGCGGAGGTGAACCCCTGCGTCGCGTACCCGTCTCGGGTGAGGACCTTGGCGAAGAGCTCGCCGATCTTGGGGTCGTCGTCGACGACATAAATACGTTTCTGGCTCATATCCGGGGGAAAGGAGGCGTCCAGGGCGGGCTAGATGGTACGAATCGTAACGCTTGCGCCGCCAGAGTTTCGCCCGGAGGGGCGCCGGGACCTGGGCCCCGCCTACAGACGCCGAACCGAGCCGGCGAGGGACGACGGCCCACTGGAGTGCGACCCCGCGTCGCGGGTGTCGAGGCGGGGCGCGAACACGGACAGCGCGTCGGGGTCGATGGTGACGGAAAAGGCTCGGGCGTCGGTGGTGAGCACCTCGCCGTCGGCCTGGATCGCGAGGGGGCCGTCGGAGGCGAGCGAGAACCGGACGGTCCGCGCCATCGAGACCTCCGGCGCCGAGACGTGCCCCCCGGAGAACGTCAAGGGCAGCAGCCGGAGCGCGCGCGCGGTCGGGAGCTGGCGGACGAGGCAGACGTCGAGCAGGCCGTCGTCGGGGACGGCGTCCGGGGTGAGCAGGAAGCCCCCACCGACCGAGTGGCCGACACCGACCTCGACCAAGAACAGGCGTCCGTCGTAGGCGATGTCGGCCCCCTCCGCCTCGGTGCGGACGTGGGGCGCGAGGGCCGGCCACTGGCGCAGCGTACGGAAGACGGCGGCGAGGTAGGCGGCCCGGCCGCCGAGCCACTTCGTCTCGCCCGCGATGCCCGCGGCGTGGCCGTCGAACCCGGCGCCGACGGCGTTCGCCACGACGCGCCGGTGCTCCCCGCGGGCATCGGTCCACGCCAGCCGCCCCACGTCGATAGGCCGCGGGCGGGCCGTCACGAGTTGGCGGGCGGCCGCCTCGGGCGACGTCGCCATGCCGAGCGCGTTCGCGTAGTCGTTCCCGGTACCGACAGGGATCACGCCCATCGTCCCTGCGGTCCCCGCGAGCCCATTGGCCACCTCGTGGACGGTCCCGTCGCCGCCCGCGACGACGACGGTGGCGCCCTCGGCACCCAGCTCGCGGGCCCACCGCTCGGCGTCCCCGGGCACGGCGGTCGTGCGGATGGTGGCCTCGATGCCGGCCTCGACGAGGGCCCGCCCAATACGCGCAGCCAACGACCGCGTGCGGCCGCCGCGCGCCGCGGGGTTGAGGAGGACGTGGGCCGTCATGCCCGGGTAACTTAGCCGCGCCCGCCCCCCTGCCATGCCCCGCTTTCTCCTCCTCGCGCTGGCAGTCCTCGCCGCCTGCGCCCCGCCCGCGCCCGGCGACGTGGTCGACGACACGGGTCGGACGGTGGCGCTCGACGCCACGCCCCGGACCGTCCTGCCGCTGGCGCCCAATATCACGGAGCTGGTGGCCGCCGCGGCGGGGGTCGACCGGCTCGCAGGCGTCGCCATCAGCGACGACTTCCCGGCGGGCGTGGCCGAGCGGCCCCGCTACCAGTCGTACCCGCTCGACCTGGAGGCCGTCGTGGCGCTGGCGCCGGCCCTCGCCATCGGGGCCGAGAGTGTCAACCCGGGCGAGACGGCCGACGCGCTCACGGCGGTCGGGGTGCCGACGTACCTGTTCCGCTTCGACCAGGTCGCGGACGTGCCGCGCGCGCTTCGGACGCTGGACACGCTGCTGGCAGTGTCGGGCGGGGCGGCCGTGGCGGCCGCCTTCGAGCGCCGCGTCGCCGCCGTGGCCGACGCGGTCGGCCCGTACACCAAGCCCCGCGTGCTGCTCGTCGTCGGCGACGAGACGCTGTACGCCTTCGGCCGCGACTCGTACGCGAGCGAGTTGGTCCGGCTGGCGGGCGGCGACAACCTGACGGACCTCTACCCCGGCGCGGCGGCCCAGCCCAGCGACGAGGCGGTGCTGGAGATGGCGCCCGAGGTCATCTTCGTGCTCGCGGGCGCCGACTACGACCCACGCCGCCTGGTCGAGCGCCACCCGGCGTTCCTGTCGCTGCCCGCCGTGCAGAACCGCCGGGTCTACGGCATCGACCCGGACGTCATCAGCCGCCCCGGGCCGCGGCTCGTGGATGGCCTAGAGCGGCTGGCGCGGCTTCTCCACCCCGAAGCGTTTGCAGCGGGCGCAGCGTAGCGCGCAGAGTGGGTTCGGGGACTCGTCGCCGGGTGCCCTGAGCGCGGGAACGGGAAAAGAGGAGCGAGGAATGGGGCGGACGCCGGACTGACGCGATGCGCCCGCCGACGGGCGCGTAGTCTCCGTCCCCGCCCGCCCCTCCCCTGACCGTGCCTCCCTCCCCGACCCTGCCCGCGACCCGCCCGATGCGGCTGGGGCCGATGGCGATCGGGGCGCTGCTGCTGGCTGCGACGGGGCTGGCGGTGGCCGCGAGCCTGATCTGGGGGAGCGCGGACCTCGGGCCCGCCAGAGTCTGGGCCGCGCTCACCGGCGGCGGGTCGGACATCGACCGGACCATCGTGTGGAGCCTGCGGGTGCCGCGGACGATCCTGGCGCTGTCGGTTGGCGGCGGGCTGGCCGTCGTGGGCGTGGCGATGCAGGCCCTCGTCCGCAACCCGCTCGCGGAGCCGTACATCTTGGGTGCGTCGTCGGGCGCGAGCGCGGGGGCGGCGCTGTTCTACCTCGGGTTCGTGCCGGCCGTCGTCTCGCGGGCTGTGTCGATGCCGGTCGCGGCGACGGCCGGGGCGTGGCTGGCGGTGCTCGCCGTGTTCGCGGCTGCGAAGCGGGGCCCGACGTTGTCGACGACGCGGCTGTTGCTGGCGGGCGTCGCGATGTCGGCGCTGCTCGGCTCGGTGACCGCATTCATCACCTACGCGAGCCCCGAGCCCGACAAGCTGCGGGCCGTCCTGTTCTGGCTGCTCGGATCCCTCGCGGGGGCGCGGTGGGACCGGGCGATGCTGCCAGCCGTCGTGGCGCTGGCGGCGGGCGGCGGGCTGTGGCTGCTGGCGCGGCCGCTCGACCTGTTGACGACGGGCGAGGAGGCGGCTGCGTCGCTGGGCGTGCCCGTCGAGGGGCTGAAGCGCGCCCTCGTGGCGCTCGCGGCCGTGGTCACGGGGGTGCTGGTGGCGTCGGCGGGCGTGATCGGGTTCGTGGGGCTGATCGTGCCGCACGCGGTCCGGCTGGTGGCGGGGGCCACGCACCGGCGGCTGGTGCCGCTGGCGTTTGTGGGCGGGGCGGTGTTCCTGCTACTGGCGGACCTCGCCGCGCGCGTCGTGCTGCCCGGTCAGGAGGTGCCGGTCGGGGTGCTGACGGCGATCTGCGGAGTGCCGTTTTTCCTCGCACTGCTGCGGCGGTTCGGGGGCGGGCTGGCGTAAGGCGCAGGAGCCCGCCTCACTCGTTCCTCCTCGGGCGCGAGGTGGGGCGTACCCCCGGCATCCGCACGCCCAGACGCGCAAACGGCTTGCGCTGGGCATCCAAGCCGTCCCTCATTGAGATATCGTTTGAGAAAGAACTCAGCCTCCTCGGTGCGTCCCCTCTCCTACTGGGAGAGGGACGGCGTGGGCCGCTGAGGCGCCATCCGAGTACCGACGGATGGGTCCCCGCCTTCGCGGCAATAACTCAACGATGGGAGACGGACCTCGCCAAACAGTCTCTGAGCTAAGGGGACGATCCGCACAGCGTCGTGGGCATTCGAGCGGGAGCGTTTCGGTGAGGTCCCCAACGCCACACGCAAAGTGCCGCGCGGACGAGGGGATCCGCCGAGCGAGGCGCTCCACCTTTTGCGCCTCGGGCACGAGGCGGGCAAGCCGTTCCTGCAATAGCGGAAGTCCACCGGAACCCGACGGCCGCCGCGCCGTGAGCCGCCGGTGATCGAGACCTACTCCGCCCTCCGCTACGTCACGCCGCTCCGCGAGGGGGGCTCGCTGCCTGCGCTCGTCGAGACGGACGGCGGGCTGTTCGTGGTCAAGTTCCGGGGCGCGGGGCAGGGCGCGAAGGCGCTGATCGCCGAGGTCATCGTCGGGCGGCTGGCTGAAGCGCTGGGCCTCCCCCTTCCCGCCCTCTCGGTCGTGACGCTGGAGGAGGGGTTCGGCCGCGCCGAGCCGGACCCCGAGATCCAGGACATCCTGCGCGCCAGCGGGGGCCCTAACGTTGGGCTCGCGTTCGTGCCGGGCGCCTTCGCCTACGACCCCGTCGCCCACGCCGACTTGGTCGACCCGGAGGTGGCGGCGGGCGTCGTCTGGCTCGACGCGCTGACGACCAACATCGATCGGACGGCGCGGAACCCGAACCTGCTCGTCGCCCGGGGCGACGACGGCCCGGCGCTGTGGCTCATCGACCACGGCGCGGCGCTGTACTTCCACCACGACTGGGCGACCGTCGACGGCGCGCGCGCCGCGACGCCGTTCCCGGCCATCCGCGACCACGTGCTGCTGCCGGTCGCGGCGTCGCTGCTGGCGGCCGACGGCCGCCTGGCGCCGCTGGTGACCGAGGCGGTCGTGGCCGACGCACTGGCGGCCGTGCCGGACGCACTGCTCATGGACGCACCGCCGGGCCGTGAGGCCCCGTTCGAGACCGCCGAGGCGGGCCGCACCGCCTACGCCGACTACTTCCGCCAGCGGCTCGCCGGGCCCCGCGCGTTCGCCGAGGAGGCCGCGCGTGCTCAGGCCCAAGCGCCCGACACGTCGGCACTCGCGTACCGGCGATGAGCGCGCGCCGAGCGTTCGACTACGCCCTGGTCCGTGCGGTGAGCGTCCCGACCGGCGACGCGGTGACGCTGGGCGCCGTGCTGAGCTGCCGTCAAGCTGGCTTTTTGGGCTGCGCCCTTGGGGACACGGCCGACGCCGCGACTCGCCTGGGCCTCGACCGCGACCTGCTTGCACGGGCCGTCGCCGCCTTCGAGACGGTCGCCCGGGGAGGGCCCGCGGCCGGGCCCATCGGGCGGCTGCCCCCGTCGGAGCGGTTCCACTTTCTCACGGCCACCCGGTCGACGGCCCTCCAGACGCTGCCCGTCCGGACGGGCTTGACCGACGACCCTGAGGCCGCGCTGGCCCGCGTGGCGGGCGACCTCGCCGGAGGTTCTCAGGGCGCTCGGAACCCCCGGACGCGCCTCTAGCGTCTAGTCCGCCCCCTTCCCGACGACCCCTCTTCCGTGTCCGACGCAGACCAGGCCCCCCTCGACCCCGACACCGTTGCCGCCTTCGACGGGGCTGCCGCCGAGGCCTTCGCCACCCGCAAGGCTCGACTCAGCCGCGTGCTCGTCGGTGGCGAGACCGGGGTGCTCTACGAGTCGCTGGCGCTCTTCGCCGAGCCCCTGTTCGGGCTCTACGACCTCGACGCCAGCGACGCCTTCCGCCTCAGGGCCGAGCCCGACGCCGTGGGCGACGACACCGTCGCGCTGCTGGAGACGGCCCGCGTGCTGTGGGCCTTTTTCTCGCTGCCGCCCGCGCAGCGCGCGCACCAGCGCACGGCGCTCGCGGCCCAACTCGTCGGCGAAGAGGTCGGCGACGACGAGATGATGGGGCTCGACGGGCTCCTCGAAACGGCCGAGATCCACTGGCAGGCCATGCTCCCCGAGGAGATCGAGATGGCGCAGCAGACCGGCCATCCGGTCGTAGGGTTCGAGGACCTGCTGCACCACCCCGCGTTCCGCGTGGGGATCGAGGCAGAGGACGCGACGCACGCCGGCTACGGCCCCGACGGGCTGTCCGAAACGGAGGCCCGCGCGCTCTTCGCCCAGCCGCTCCTGGACGACCCCGAGGTGCTCCTCGATGCCGAGGCCTTTGAGAGCGCTCTCGCCCGTGCCGACGACTATTGGTCGCTGGCGCGCGACGGCGGCGACCCGAGCACGTACGCCTCCGAGACGGATGCGGATGCCGAGGAGGCCGAGCGCATGGCCGCCCGCTTCGCCGAACTCTTCCCAGAGCACGCCCGGTAGGTGGGGCCGGGCCGCTAGCGATCCGCCAGCGACGCCGCGAGCCCGTCGAGGCCGGTGTCGAGGGTGCGCTGCATCCGGCCGCGCATCAAGCCGCTGAAGGGGCCCAGCAAGCCTTTCATCCGGTACCCGAAGTCTTGCGTGAGCCGCGTCCCGTCGCCGTCGGCCACGAAGGTGAACCGGCTCTCGACCGCGTGCATCGGCAGGGTTGTGGCGATGACCTCGAGGGCGAATGAGCGGCCGGCCTCCCAGTCGGTGATGCGTTCGGTGAGGGTGCCCTTTGGAGCCACGTGGCAGCGCCGCGTCGTGCCGACGCCCTGGCGTTGGTCGCCGACCCACTCGGAGCGTTCGATGGCCGGGTTGTAGCTGGCGACGTCACCGAAGCCGCCCGCAACGGCCGCCCAGACGGTCTCGGGCGGGGCGTCGTAGACGTGGACGGCGGTGAGGTGGGTCAGTGGCTTGGCCATGGCATGGGGGAGGGTGCGTCGCCAGCGTACGGCACGCCGCGTCCCCGCTACGCCAGAGGCTTGCGCATCCGGGCGACCGGTGCCTCCACCCTGCCGGGCAGGCGCAGTACGAACCGCTCGACCACTTCGAACCCACCCGCACGATAGAGCGGCTCGCCAGGCGCCGTCGACACCAACTCCAGCACCGCGAAGCCGTGCGCTCGCGCGGCGTCCTCGCACGCCGCCAGCAGGCGGCGGCCCAGGCCCCGGCGGGCCTGCGTTGGGTCGACGAAGAAGGCTCGGATGCGGGCGGGCTCCCTGAGCGGATCGAGGAGCGGGTCCGGCCCGGCCTTCGCTTGGTCCCCTCCGAACAGCGTGCGCCGCCGGCTCCACCCGCCGCACGCGATGAGCACGCCGCCATCCTCGATCACGAAGTATGTCCCGTCGGTGACAAGTTGGGAGTCGACGCCGAAGACGTGGACCGTCAGCGCGGCCGCTTGGGCCTCGGTGTAGCCGTCGCGCAACTCGCGCCCCGACCGCTCGATGAGGGCGGCGAGAGCGGTGACATCATCGGGCGTGGCGGCGCGAAGCGTGGACATGGGCACACGAGGTGGAGCGCGCAAGCTCTCACCGGTCCCCTTTCGAATCCACTTGCCCGGTCGACGCTACTTCTTACCCGGAACGTGCTTGGCGTCCTCGGCGGCCTTCTTCTTGGCGCGGGCGTCGTCGGCCTTGTGCTGTTTTTGGCCAGCCTTCTTCTGAGCGGACTTGGGAGACTTGTCACCCATGATGGATCCTCGGTAACGTGGACGAACAGTCGGAACGATGCGCCAACGTACGCGCCCCGTCCGCCCATCCGGCCCGGGGCCAGGAATTGAGGCGCGCTACGCCGGCACGGCGACGTGGCCCAGCACTTCGTGGAGCAGATCCGGGCGCGAGCACACAGACGGCGCCACGACGACGATCCGCGCGCCCGTGTCGGCGTTCGCCAGCAGCGCCGCACACGGGTAGCGCTCCGTGCGCGGCCCCGTCACCAGCGGCGTCGTGCGCTGGGTGAACGCGAGCGGGGTGAAGGCCCACGGCTTGCGGACGGTCCAGTCGGTGTAGACCACGCCCACGGGGTGCTCGGCATCGACGACGACCTCGCCGTCGACGTCGAAGACGCCGCGCGCGTCGGTCTCGAAGCCGAACAGCCCGAGCCCGTGCTCCCACGGCCGGAAAAGCGGGCCGTCGCCCCAGTAGACCGTGCCGGTCGGGGCGGGCGCGTCCATCGTCTCGTCGAGGCGCGGGCTGTAGTCGCGCCAGGCGCCATCCTCCCACAGCTTCCACCAGAACATCCCCGCCTGCTCGCCCATCTGGGCGCCCCGGTGGTAGTGCGCCGTGATGTCGATGCGCGGGAAGCGGGGGCCCAGGAGGAGCATCGAGCCGCCGCGCGCGAGCAGGCCGTCGATGGCGTCGGGCACGGAAGCGCCGCCCTTCGTCCGGTGCGGCAGTTCGTTGCCGACCAGGACCAGCCAGTCGCCCGGACCCGTCAGCCCGTCGATCTCGTCGACGGCCACGTGGTGGACGGCGCCGAAGTACTTGGCCGTGGAGCGGACGAAGTCCTGCAGGACGGGTGCGAACAGGCGCGGGTCGTCCATGAGGTGGGGCCGGGCGACGACGGCAGGGGGCGGGAGGGGCGGCATCGCGAGCTCCCCGCTCCACACGCGCTGCGGCGCGTAGGCGACCTCGACGGTGTGCCGCAGGCGAGGGGCAACGGCGATCCGCAAGATCAAGCTGGCGCCGTCCTCGACGCGCTCTGGCTCCACCTCGGTGCCGTCGACGACGACCCGGTCGACGGCCTCGCGCGGGGGGACGCGGAGTTCGAGGGTTTCGACGGCCGTTGCGTCGAGCGTGACCGCCAGCCCGGCTTCGGTTTGATCGAGGGTGAGGCGCCCGGCGACCAGGTCGATGTCGGCGCCCCACGTCTCCCACGTGCGGGGGACGGCCGGCGCCAGGCGGAGGGTGCGCTCGCCGGGCTCGCGGACGCTGAGGCCGAGCATCCCGTACTGCACGGCGTCCAAGAGCGCGCCGGAGCCGGTGATAAAGGCGTGGCCGACCACGTCGTCCTGCTCGCCGGTGTCGGGCTCGAGGTACTCCTCGCACAGGCCGGGGAGGGTGGGCCGGGCGTAGGTGTCGACGATCTTCGACAGCACGTGGAGACCGCCCTCGGCATCGAAGGCCTGAAAACGGGCCTTGGCTTCCAACGCCATCCACCACGGCCACACCTTTCCGTTGTGGTCGTTGTCGGCCTGGAGGTAGCGCATCGGCGGGTCGACGGTGATCGTTCCGTAGGCCCGCCACAGCCGCTCGCGGATGGTGCGCAAGGTCTGGTAACGCTCGTTCCCGCTGGCGACCTTTTCGACGACCGCGAGGGCGTTGTCGGCCAGCATCAGCGCGGTGTCCGGCACGCCCCACATCACGGCGTTGTCGAAGTAGCCCGCCTCGTTCCAGAAGGCGTCGTGGATCGACTGGCGCGAGCGGTTCGAGAGGTCGAGAAAGCGCTCGGCGTCGTCCTCCCGGCCCAAGGCGTCGCAGACGAAGGCCATCCGGCGCAGGGCCGCGAAGTACAAGACGTTCGAGTACAGCGTCCGCTGCCCCTCGGGCAGGCGCAGGAAGCGGCTGTGGTCCATCCACTCCGTCACGTCGGCGACGAGCCCGTCGTCGTCGGCGTCGCGGGCGATCCACTCCTCGACCCAGGGCTCGAAGGCGGGCACGATGCGGGCGAGCCAGTCGCGGTCGCCGGTGTGCTTGAAGACGCGCCAGACGAGCTTGAGCACCCAGCCGAGCGCTTCGGCCGAGCCGCCCTGGCTCGTGTCGTCGGAGACCTTGAGGCCCGACGGTGGGTGCGTGCCGTAACGCTCGGCCTCGTAGTCGAGCGTCGCCAGCACGGGGTCGATGAGCCCGGCCGCGATGCCCCCCGGCCCGAAGCCGGAGCCAAAGTCGCGGCTCCAGACGTCGCGCCAGCGGAACACGTCGCAGACCAGCTTCGAGCCCTCGCCGCCCGGCGCCCCCGTCGCGTCGGGCGTCCAGTCGTAGCCCAGGACGAGGTGGGCCTTGGCGAACTCGACGGCGCGGTCGAGGTCCGGGGCAGGCGTCCGCAGGCGCAAGCCGCGCTCGGCCGTCCGCTCGGCCCACGCCTCGACGGCGACGAACGGGTCGGCGATGGCCGCGATGGCGTCGGGGTCGCCGAGCAGAAACGCGCCGCGCCCGCCATCGGCGAGCGTCAGCGTCCGCTGGTGGTCGGCATCGACCTCGGCAGGGTCGCCGGCAGAACGCGTCGCGTCGTCGGGGACCCACACGACTGCCACCCCGTCGCCGTCGCCGTCGAGCGCCAGCGACCACGTCCCCGCGCCCTCTACCAGCACCGCGAAGACGACCGCGTCGGGTTGGGCCGCCAGCGTCACAGCCCCCCGGTCGGTCTCGTAGCGGACGCGCCCTGGCTGGACAATCGTGCGCGGCTCCGCCAGCGGCTCGCCGTCGAGCGTCAGCCGGTAGGCCTGGGCCGGGCCGGCAAAGACGAACCGGCCTTCGGAGGCCGTCACGCGCGCGATCACGCGGCCGTTGCCGACGACGGTTTCGACGTCGGAATCAAACGAGAGGGGCAGCATCCGGGGGGGCGGAGAGGGGCCGAAAGCTAAGCGCTTCCACACGCGGCCCCGTCTCGTACCGCCCGCTCATGCCCCGCCCGAACGACGCGCGCCCCGCCCGGACAGACCGGGCGGGGCGCGCCGAGCCGGAGGGGCGAGCGGCCTAGCCGAGCTGGGCCTTCGCCTCGCGGTATCGGCGGTCGCACTCGTCCCAGTTCACGACGTTCCAAAAGGCGCTCACGTAGTCGGGGCGCCGGTTCTGGTACTTGAGGTAGTAGGCGTGCTCCCAGACGTCGAGGCCCAGGATGCCGACGTGGCCGTGGAGCGCGGGGCTGTCCTGGTTGGGCATCCCGTGGAGGTGGAGTCCGTCCTCGGCGCCGTAGCCGAGCCACGCCCAGCCTGACCCGAACTGCGTCTTGGCGACCGTCTCGAACTGCTCCTTGAAGGCGTCGAACGAGCCGAACGCGTCGGTGATGGCCGTCGCCAGCTCGCCGGTCGGGGCGCCGCCACCGTTGGGCGACATCGTCGTCCAGAAGATGCCGTGGTTGAGGAAGCCGCCGCCGTTGTTTCGGACGGCGGTCTGCTTGTCGACGGGCAGCGCGTCGAGGGTCGCCAGCGTCTGGGTGATGGGCTGGTCGGCCCACTCGGTGCCTTCGAGGGCGGCGTTGAGCTTGGCCGTGTAGCCGGCGTGGTGCTTGCCGTGGTGGATCCGCATCGTCTGCTCGTCGATGTGGGGCTCCAGGGCGTCGTAGGCGTACGGGAGGGGCGGGAGCTCGAAAGCCATGGTCGGGGTGGGGAGTGGACTAGCTTCAACGGAGTCCCCCCGCTCCCGTTTCCGCCGTGCCCACACCCGACACTCCCCTCTCGAACATCCCGTCCGCCGGGTCGCTCGGACTGCTCGCGTACGGCTGGCGGGGCGTGGTCGCGTGGCGCTCCGCGCGAGGGACGGTGTGGCGCGAGGACCTGCGCCGCGAGTTCGGCGGCGGCCAGGCCGACGACGGCCCGACCCACGAGCCGGACCCCGACGCGTTGGCCGCGGCCACCGTCGTCGTGGTCTCCGGGCTCCCCCGCACGGGGACCTCGATGATGATGCAGATGCTGACGGCGGGCGGGCTCCCGGCTTACACCGACGGCGCCAGGGAGGCCGACCCCAGCAACCCACGAGGCTACTACGAGCACGCCAGGGTGAAGGGCCTCGCCCGGGACCGGGCCTGGGTGCCAGAGGCCGACGGCCACGTCGTCAAGGTGGTGGCCCCCCTCCTCCCCTTCCTTCCCCCGGGCGCGGCCTACCGCGTGGTCCTCATGGACCGGGACCTCGACGAAGTGCTGGCGTCGCAGGCGGCCATGCTCGCCGAGAGCGGACACGCCCCCGCGCCCGCCGACGTCCTCCGTACCGTCTTCGAGCAGCGCCTTGCCGCGGCCCACGCCTGGGCCGACGAGACGCCCCGCGCCGAGCTCCTTACCGTTTCCTATCCCGAGGCCGTCGCCGATCCGGCCGGCGTGGCCCGGCGCGTCGCGGACTTCGTCGGCGGCCTGGACCCGGGCCCCATGGCCGCGGCGGTCGACGGCTCCCTCCATCGCCAGCGCTCCTGACCATGCCTCGTCTCGCCAACCGCGTCCTCGTCATCGGCTGGGACGCCGCAGACTGGGACGTCATCCGCCCACTCATGGCCGCGGGGAGGATGCCGGCCCTCGCCGGCCTCGTCGACCGAGGCGTCCACGGCAACATCGCGACGCTCGACCCACCCTTCTCTCCGATGCTCTGGACGAGCATCGCCACCGGAAAGACGGCGGAGAAGCATGGGGTCGTCGGGTTTACGCAGCCCAAGGCCGACGGGGACGGCGTGCAGCCCGTGCTCGGGACGTCGCGCACGGCGAAGGCGTTCTGGAACATCGCCCACCAGTCGGGCCTGCGGTCGAACGTCATCGGGTGGTGGCCGAGCCACCCGGCCGAGCCGGTCGACGGGGTGATGGTCTCGAACTTTTTCCACCGCATGCGCGGGCCGGTCTGGGCGCCGGACCCGCCGACGCAGGGGGCCGTGCACCCTCCGGAATTGGCGCCATTTCTGGAGGCGCTCCGTGTCCACCCCGACGAGATCACGCCCGAGATGGTCATCCCATTCGTGCCGTCGTTCGCGGAGGCGCCGCCCCAGAACGACGGCGAGCAACGGGCCGCCGACGCCATCGCGCGGATGCTGGCGGAGACCGCCACGGTGCACGCGGTCGCGACGTGGGCCATCGAAGAGACCGAGTGGGACCTGACCGCGCTGTACCTCGACGGGATCGACCACTTCAGCCATTCGTTCATGGCCTACCACCCGCCGCAGCAGTCGTTCGTCCCGGACGACCTGTTCGCGCGGTACCGCGAGGTCATCGAGGGGATCTACCGGTTCCACGACATGATGCTCGGCCGGCTGCTCGCGCTCGTCGACGACGACACGGCGGTCGTGCTCGTCTCCGACCACGGCTTCGAGTCGGGGCCGCGGCGGATCCCCGAGATCCCAGACGAGCCGGCGGGCCCCGCGGCCGAGCACCGCGACTTCGGGGTGTTCGTGGCGGCCGGCCCGGGCATCTGCTCGGGCGAGCAGGTCTACGGCGCGAGCCTCCTCGACGTCACCCCGACATTGTTAACGATCCTCGGGCTCCCCGTCGGGGACGACATGGACGGCCGGGTGCTCACGCCCGTCTTCAAGCACGAGGACATCGTCGAACGAATCCCGTCCTGGGAGGACATCGCGGGCGACGCCGCCCGCCTGGACGCCGACGCGAGCGACCCGTGGGCCGACCAGGCCGCGATGGACCAGCTCATCGCCCTGGGCTACGTCGATGCTCCCGACGACGACGGGACCGTGACGGCGGCCGTGAGCCGGCAGGAGTCCGCGTACTACCTCGCCCGGGTGTATCTGTCCAAGGGGATGCCCGGCGAGGCCGTCGGGCTTGTGGAGCCTGTCTGGGAAGAGGTGCGGGCCGAGCGCTATGGGTTCACGCTCCTGCAGTCGTACGAACAACTCGGCCGCGTCGACGACGCTTTCTCCCTCTGCGACGAGCTCGAGGAGCTGGTCCGGGAGGAGGGCCGTGCACCTGACCGGCCGGCCCCCGGGCTGGACCTTGTGCGCGGCCGGCTCTATCTCGCGAACGGTGAAGGCGATGCCGCCGTGGCGATGCTGGAACGAGCGGCCTCGGTGGCCGGGACGGCCGGCCCCTTCCTCCGCACGTTGGGCGAGGCCTACCTGGCCGTTGGGCGGCTGGACGAGGCCGAGGCCGTACTTCACCGGGCGGCCGAGGCCGACCCGGAGCAACCCGCTACCCTCCGGCTGCTCGCCCACGTGTTCCTGTTGACGGACCGGGCCGAGGACGCTCGGGACCTGATGCTGAACGCGCTCGCGCTCCGCTTTTTCGACCCGGCAGGTCACTACTTGCTTGGACAGGCGCTCATGGCCACGGGGCAGCACGAAGCTGCCGCTCAGGCGTTGGAACTGGCCTTTGCGCAGCGCCCCACGCTCGCCTCCGCTCGGTTCCTGCTCGCTCAAATCTATCGCGACCATCTTGACCGGCCGATCGACGCCGCGCGTCTGCTGGCGGGTGCCCCCTCCGAGGCCGAGGCCCGCTCGGTCCCCCAGCGGCCGGAAGACCGGGAGGTGGTCAAGGCCGAGCGAGGCTAACCAACGGGAGCTTGAGACCTGTCAAATCACGGGTTGCCATGAAGCCGTCGTGCGGTGTACCCTACGGAGCCCTAACTCCCTCCCCCTCCAGCATGAATACTCGCTACTCCACTCCGGACTCGCCGTCCGGCGACCGGCTCGCCGCCTACTCCGCCGCTGCGGCCGGCGCGCTTCTCGCGTTCGCACCTGTGACGGCCGATGCCCAGATCATCAGCACGCAGGTCGACGAGCCCCTGACGACGGGTGCGACCCGCGACTTCGACTTCGACAGCGACGGGAAGGTCGACGCCACACTTGTGCTCGACTCGCCGCAGGCCGGGTTCACCCGCGCCCTCATCTCGACGGATGAGGCGAACGGAGGGGGCGTGGTGGGCATGGGCCCCGTGACCACCAACTACAACTACTTCTACGCGGCGAAGCTCAACATGGGCGACCCGATTTCGGGGACCAACACGATCCAGAACACGAACGAGTCGCGCAACGACTTTTTGCTCACCAGTTCGTTCGGCGGATCCCCGTACGGAAGCTGGCAGGGCGGCGCCACCGACAAGTTCCTCGGCGTCCGCTTCCGCGCCAACGCCGGCAGCACGAGCGAGACGACGCACTTCGCCTGGATCAAGCTGGACGTCGCCAACTCCACGCAGGCGCGCCTGAAGGGGTTCGGCTTCGAGCAGACCCCGAACTTCCCGATCAACGCGGGTGACGTCGGCACGGCGCCCCCGCCGCCGCCGACGGCCACCGAGCCGGACGCGCTCGCGGAGGGCTACGCCTTCACGCCGGTCGCCCCGAACCCGGTCACGGGCCGCTCGACCTTCGAGGTCACGGTCGCCCGTACGGAGCAGGTCAAGATCGACGTCGTCGACGCCCTCGGCCGCACGGTCCGGACGCTCCACGACGGCGCGCTTGCTGGCGGCCAGGACAAGGAGATCGCCTTCGCCTCGGACGGGCTGCCCACGGGCATCTACGTCGTCCGCGTGGTCGGCGAGTCGTTCGACACGACGCGGACGGTCTCTGTCGTCCGCTAGCTCCCGCAGGGACGGTACTGTCGACGCCCGGCGCCCTCGCGGTGCCGGGCGTCGCTCGTTTGAGGCCTCCCAGCAGACGGAGCGGACTAGGCCAGTGCGTCGAGCATCCGCTGGCGGTCGCCGCCCGAGAGGCGCCCCAGGGCCACCAGGCGGTCAAGGGCGTCCTCCACGGCGCGGCGGTCGGTTGCGCCGTCGGCGGTCGGATCCGGTGCAGGACGTGGGGCGGCGACGAGCACCTGCTGCAAGAACCGCTCGACGTACTCGGCGGCGCCCGCCTGCGCGGAAAAGTCGAGCGTCTCGGTCACCGTCGCTCGCGCGCGGTTGAGGTCCACGAGGACCTCCTTCCCCCCCAGCAGCTTGCGCTTGGCGCGGACGCCGACGATGTCGCCGTAACGGACCGTCCGCGCGGCCTGGAGGTCGTTGTTCTGGAAGACGAACCGGTCGGCCAGAAACACGGCGCCGTCCTTGGCGGAGCCCAGGCGTGTCGCGTCGAACAGCGCTACTACGTCGGCGGGGTCCACGTCGGGCGCGTAGTCGGCGAGGGCCGCGCGGAGCTTGGCCGGCGGGATGTCCGGGGTGACGTAGAGCCCGAGGTCGGGGGCCGTCGGGAGGTACTCGCGCAACAGGTCGGTCATGCCCGTGGGACGCGGACCGCCGGGCGCGGGTCCCGCGCTACGGGAGCGTCGTCGCGACGGCGTCGACGGCGTAGGTGGCCGTCGTGACGTCGATGACGTGGCCGGGCAGGATGCCGAGCACGAGGAGCGCGAGCGCGCACACGGCGACGACGGCGGCCGTCGCGCGGCCGACCGGGAACGGCTGCTGCGCGTTTGCGGGGGCCTCGTCGGGGCTCTTCATCCACATCACGACGAGTACGCGGAGGTAGTAGTAGCCCGAGACGACGGAGGCGAGCACGCCGACGATCGCCAGCCACGTCAGCCCGGCGTCGACGGCGGCGGCGAAGACGAGGTACTTGCCGATAAAGCCGGCGAGCGGCGGGAAGCCCGTCAGCGCGAACATGAACACGCCCATCATGACGCCCAGGAACGGCTTGCGGTAGCCGACGCCCGCCAGGCTGTCGAGGTCCTGGTCGGCGCCCTGCTCCGAGTCCCACTCGAGCGCGCCCATCACGCCGAAGGCGCCGACGTTCATCAGCGTGTACGCCAGCAGGTAGAACAGCGCGGCGCCGTACCCGACCACGCCGGCCGCCAGCCCGGCCAGGATGTAGCCCGCGTGGGCCACCGACGAGTACGCCAGCATCCGCTTGACGTTCGACTGGACGAGCGCCACGACGTTGCCGACCACCATCGTGATGGCGGCGACGATCGCGAGCGTGAGCTGCACGGTCCCGTCGACCAGGTCGGGCGGGAGCGCGCGCGCGAGCACGACGGCGAGCGCGGCGAACGTAGCGGCCTTCGAGGCCGTCGACATGAAGGCGGTCAGCGAGGTCGGGGCGCCCTGGTACACGTCGGGCGTCCACATGTGGAACGGGACGGCGGACACCTTGAAAAAGAACCCGACGAGGAGCAGGCCGACGCCCGCCAGGAAGAGCCCCGTCTGGCCACTCGCGGCGACGCCGGGGGCGAGCTCCGCGAGCTGCATCGTGCCCGTCGCGCCGTAGAGGAGGGCGAGGCCGTAGAGGAAGAAGCCCGTCGAGAAGGCGCCCAGCAGGAAGTACTTCAGCGCGCTCTCGTTCGCCGTCGACTCCTCGCGGACCAGGCCGGTGAGGACGTAAAGGCAGACCGACATTGTCTCCAGACCGACGAACAGCGTGACCAGGCTGCCCGCTGAGGCGAGCGTCATCATCCCGGCCGTGGCAAACAGGATGAGGGCGTGGACCTCGCCGTAGTTGCGGCCCAGGCGCGACAGGTAGGGCACGGTGAGCACCAAGCTGCCGACGGCGCCGATCAGCACGACGATGTTGGCGACCGCCGCCGCGCCGCCGACGTACACCTCGCCCTCGAACGCGGTCCCGCTGGCGCCGACCTGGAACCCGGTCCACAGCGCCGCCGCCGCCATGCCGAGGCCGGCGATCCAGGGGATCATCGCGTCGTCGTTGCGGAACGCGTCGAGGACGACGACGATCACGCCGAGCAGGGCCACCAGCAGGATGGGGCCGGTCGCGGCGAGGTCAGCGGGGAAAGAGTCGTACATCGAGAGTGGACGGGAGTCCGATGGGGCGGGTGGTGGAGCGGGCGCCGGCTAGCGGTCGGCGGGGGCCCACTCGTTCACGCGGGAGGCAAACTGGAGGTCGGTGTCGGTCACGCGGTTGCCCGCGTCGTGCGTCGCGAGCGCGAGCGAGACGTCGCCGTAGACGTTGCGGATCTCAGGGTGGTGATCCATGGCCTCGGCCTCGAACGCAACGCGCGTCAGGAAGGCGAAGGCGGCCCGGAAGTCGGGGAAGCTCAAGTCGCGGGCGATCCGGTTGCCAGACGCGTCGCCCTCGCGGCGCCAGCCCGGGGGGAGGGCGGCGTCGATGGCGGCGTCGGAGAGCGGCGTGCGAGCGGGCATCGGCTAGAAGCGGAGGAGGACGCCGGCGGACTCGATGACGGCGGCAGCGGCCTCGGCGTCCACCGGGTGCGGGAGGACGTAGCCCGAGAAGAACACGAACCAGACGACGATGTAGATCGGGACGAGGATCGGGATCGAGTACTTCACCATGTAGGCCACGAACGACGGCGTGTCGACGCCGCTCGACTCGGCGATGGCCTTGACCATGAAGTTGGGCCCGTTGCCGATGTAGGTCAGCGCGCCCCAGAACACCGACGCGACCGAGATGGCCTGGAGGTAGAACCCCTCGGTCGAGGTCGCCGAGAAGGCGGCCACCATCTCTGGCACGTTCACGTCCATCCCGAACTTGCCCATCGCCGCCGAGAGGAAGCTGACGTACGTCGGCGCGTTGTCGAGCACGCCGGACAGGACGCCCGTCCCGAAGTAGAAGCTGCTGACGCCGAGCGCGTCGGCGTTCTCGGCGGCAAAGGCGCCGATGAGCGTCAGCGCCGGCTGCATGGTCAGGAAGATGCCGATAAAGAGGAAGCCGACCTCCTTGATGGGCTCGAAGTTGAAGTCGTTGCCCTTGAGAATGGCGTGGTCGGCCGTCTTGTAGGCCAGGAAGGCCACGGCCCCCATGATCACCTCGCGGATGCCGAACGGGAGGTGGAAGGTGCCGACCAGGTCGAGCGGCGTGCCTGCGAGCGCGGGGATCACCTTGGGGTCGATAAACACGGCGGCGATGACGACCGCCAGCCACGCGAAGCCCACCTTGCCCTCGATCTCCAGCTTTTTGGGGTTCACCCCGGACCGACTCAGCTGGATCGACGCCTCGTCGGCGTGGATGTCGTCGACGTCCTGGACGCCCGGGGCCTCCGGGACGGCGTCCACACCAGGGAGGTCGCCAGGGGCGACGTCCGCCCCGCCCGCCTCGGCGGCGCCGCGCACGCTCGTCGCCTTGTTGCGGCTGTCGATGACGAAGAAGACGGCCGCCAGCAGCAGGACGGTCGGAAGCCAGATGTACCAGATGTTGACGACCGTCCAGAAGAACGGGACGCCGCGCAGGAAGCCCAGGAACAGCGGCGGGTCACCGATCGGCGTCAGCGCCCCGCCGACGTTCGAGACGATAAAGATGAAGAAGATGATGTGGTACGCCTTCAACCGTCCCGCGTTGAGCCGCATGTAGGGGCGGATGAGCAGCATCGAGGCGCCCGTCGTCCCGATGAAGTTGCTCAGCACGGCGCCGACCAGCAGCAGGACCACGTTCGCCTTGGGCGTCCCGGCGAAGTCGGTCTTGATCAGGATGCAGCCCGACGCGACGTAGAGCGAGCCCAGGAGCGCGATAAAGGCGAAGTACTCTTCGGCCGCGTGCAGGATGGGCGTCCCGTTGCGCAGGACCGCGAGGTAGTAGAGGGCCACGAGCAGGCCGAGCCCGCCGGCCACCTTCGGGTAGTGGTGGTGCCAGAAGTGCGGGTAGAACAGCGGGCCGGTCGCGATCATCCCCAGCAGGAGCGCGAACGGGATCACGAGCCAGACCGGCGGCATCGGGCCGTGGTCCCCGCCGTCGTCGCCGTGGCCTTCGCCGTCTCCGTGCTCTTCGTCCGCGATCTCGCCGGCCGCGCCGATCGCCGCCGCGTCGTCGCCGATGCCGAGCGCCTCGACGCTCGGCGGCGTCTCTTGAATCTCCTCGGCCGCCTCGACGGCCGCCGCGGGCGCCTCAGAGGCGGGCGTCGGCCCGTCAACGGCGTCCTGCGCGTGTGCTAGCGGCGACGCCAGCAGGGCCAGGGCGAGCGCGAGCAGCGGAGCGATCCGGGACATATCGGTGGGGTGGGATTAGGGGGCCGGATCCGCCACAGGCGCGGGCGTCGGGACGGTCGCGACCTCGGCGGGCCACGAGACGGGCACGACGACGACCTCGCCGTCGGCGGCCTCGACGGCCTGGGCCTTCGCGATCGACGTGTCGAGCAGCGACTGGACGGCGCGCTCGGACTTCTCGAGGAACGGGGCGGGCCAGAAGCCGAGCAGGAGCATCAGGCCGAGAAGCGGCACGAGCAGCCCGATCTCGCGACCGTTGAGGTCCTTCATCGTCGCGTTCGCCTCGTCGGTGATCTCGCCGAAGAACGTCCGGTAGACCATCCACAGCAGGTAGACCGCCGCGAAGATGACGCCCGTCGTGGCGACGGCGATCAGGAGCGGGTTGCCGACGGTCGGGGAGTTCCACGAGCCGATCAGGATCATGAACTCGCCCACGAAGCCGTTGAGGCCCGGGAGGCCCGCCGACGCGAACACGCTGAAGAGCATCGCGAAGGTCAGGATCGGGACCGATTTGGCGATCCCGCCGTAGTCGGCCATTGCGCGCGTGTGGCGCCGCTCGTAGAGCATCCCGATGATGAGGAACAGCGCGCCGGTCGAGATGCCGTGGTTGACCATCTGGATCAGCGAGCCCTGGAGCGCGACGACGTCAAAGGCGAATAGGCCCAAGACGACGAACCCGAGGTGAGAGACGGACGAGTAGGCGACCAGCTTTTTGACGTCGGTCTGGGCGAACGCGACGAGCGCCCCGTAGACGATGCCGACGACGGCCAGGATCGCGACCGGCATCGCGAGCTCGGCGCTCGCGTTCGGGAAGAACGGGATGACGAACCGGAGCAGGCCGTAGGTGCCCATCTTCAGCAACACGCCCGCGAGGACGACCGAGCCGCCGGTCGGCGCCTGCGTGTGCGCGTCGGGCAGCCAGGTGTGGAGCGGGAAGAGCGGCACCTTGATGGCGAACGCCAGCCCGAAGAGCCCGAACAGCCACATCTGGGTCCCGATCGGGACGCCGAAGCTGGCCAGCTTGTACCAGTCGGTCGTGAACACGCCGCCGTTGACGGCGTCGCCGGCCGCGAACCCGAGCCACAGCACGCCAACCAGCATCAGCAGCGAGCCGACGAGCGTGTAGAGGACAAACTTGACGGCGGCGAACACGCGGTCCTCCCCGCCCCAGATGCCGATGATGAACACCATCGGGATCAGGGTCAGCTCGAAGAAGACGTAGAACAGGAAGACGTCGAAGGCGGCGAACACGCCGAGCACGCCGGTCTCGAGCAGCAGCAGCAGCGCGTAGTAGCCCTTGTGCGCCTTGCCGATGTAGGTCCACGACGACAGCACGACGATGGGCCCGAGCAGCGTCGTCAGCAGGATCAGCAGCAGGTTGAGCCCGTCGACGCCCACGAAGTAGGTGATGTCGACGGCGCCGAACCACGGGAGCCGCGTCGCGAGCTGGGGCGCGAGCGCGGTCGAGACGGACGCGTCGAACCCGAGCCAGAGCCCGATCGAGACCACGAACGTGACGACGGTCGTCGCCAGCGCGGCCCAGCGGACGGCGTTGACCGACGGCGCGAGCAGCAGCGCGAGTGCGCCGAGCGCGGGTAGGAAGATGACGAGCGAGAGCAGCCCGGGGAAGTCAGCCATTGAGTGTGAGCCGGAGAGGCGCCAGAGCGGGCTTTAGACGAACAGAATGAGGGCGACGACGCCGACGACGCCGATCACGATCGCGAGCGCATACGTCTGCACGGCGCCGGTCTGGACCAGGCGCAGGCGGCTCGCGATCGTGCGGACGCCCTTCGCCAGCCCCATCACGCCGCCGTCGACGACGTTCTCGTCGAACGGGGCGAACACCTTGCGGGCGCCCTCGACCGTCGCGCGGACGACCGTCGCGTTGTAGACGTCGTCCCAGAACCAGACGCGGCTGGCGCCGGCGTAGACCCAGCCCATGCCCTTGCGGACCTTGCGGTCGGCCTCGGGGCCGCGCTTGCCGAACCGGAGCCCGAGCCACGCGAAGGCGACGCCGCCGATGGCGATGGCCGCGCCGAGCGCGAGCAGGCCCCAGGCAGCGCCGGCCGGAGGAAGGATCTCGTGGTGGAGCTCGGCGACCGGGCCGCCGTAGTCGGCGCCGAGCCAATGGTGGAGCCAGCCGCCCACCTTGTAGAGCGCGCTCTCCTCGCCCAGCGCCTTCGCCATCACGGGCGGCAGCCCGATCCACCCGCCCACGACGGACAGGCCGGCGAGCACCCAGAGCGGGAACGTCATCGTCCGCGGGCTCTCGTGCGCCTCGACGTCGAGGGCAGCGGGCCAGCGCGGCTCGCCCTCGAACGTGAGCAGGTAGGCGCGCGTCATGTAGATCGCCGTCAACAGCGCCGTCACCAGGCCGACGGCCCACACGAGGTAGCCCACTAAATGGCCGTCGTAGCCGTACTCGAAGGCCTTGAAGAGGATCTCGTCCTTGGAGAAGAAGCCCGACAGGCCCGGCAGGCCGGCGATCGCGAGCGTGGCGATGAGGAAGGTCATGCGCGTCGACGGCATGTACTTCTTGAGCCCGCCCATCGTGCGCATGTCCTGGGCGTCGAACGGCCCGTCGTACGGGAGCGGGTTGTGGCGCAGCGTGTTCTGCGACGCCTCCGAGTCGTGCGGCGTGTCGGCGTGGCCGTGGCTCTTGGGGATCACCCCCTTGTGCTCCAGCTCGTGCTCGACGTGGTGCATCGCGTGGATGACGGAGCCCGAGCCGAGGAACAAGCAGGCCTTGAAGAAGGCGTGCGTCATCACGTGGAAGATGGCGACCCACCAGGCCCCCACGCCGACGGCCAGGAACATGTAGCCGAGCTGGCTGACCGTCGAGTAGGCCAGCACCTTCTTGATGTCGTTCTGCGTGATCGCGACGGTCGCCGCCATGATGGCGGTGAGGGCGCCGACGATGGCGATCACCGCCATGACGCCCGGCACGGCGATCACCATGCTCGAAAGACGGGCCAGCAGGTACAGCCCCGAGGTCACCATCGTCGCGGCGTGGATCAGCGCCGAGACCGGCGTCGGGCCGGCCATGGCGTCCGGGAGCCAGACGAAGAGCGGGATCTGGGCGCTCTTGCCCGTCGCGCCGATAAAGAGGAAGAGGACCACCCAGGTGCCGATCGACCACCCGAAGAGGGCGGGCGCGCCGAAGAGCGCGAGCGTGTCGGGGCTGAGGATGGTCGCGAAGTCGAGCCCGAAGGGGCCGACGAAGCCCGGCGCCCCGGTCACCGTCTGGTAGATGAGGAACATCGCCAGCAGGAAGGCGAAGTCGCCGACGCGGTTGACGATGAAGGCCTTGTTGGCGGCGGCGGTGTTCTTGAGGTCGGTGTACCAGAACCCGATCAGCAGGTAGCTGCACAGCCCGACGCCCTCCCACCCGAGGAACAACACGGGCAGGTTGTCGGCCAGCACCAGGTTGAGCATCGCGAAGATGAACAGGTTGAGGTAGGCGAAAAACCGCCAGTACCCCGAGTCCCCGTGCATGTAGCCGATCGAGTAGATGTGGATCAGCGAGCCCACGCCCGTCACGATCAGCGTCATCAGCAGCGACAGCTCGTCGATGCGGTACGCGAAGTCGACGCGCAAGTCGCCGGCGGCCATCCAGGTGAAGTACCGGGCGACCTCGGCGTTCTCGAACCCCAGGAACAGGACGACCGTGACGGCAAAGGGAACGGCGACGGCCAGCGTGCCCAGCACGCCGATGAGCATCTCGCGCTGGCGGTAGGCCGGGGCGAACAGGCCCATCATCCCGTTGAACGCGGCCACGAGCAGCGGCGGGAGCAGGATGAGCCGGACGAGGAGTTCCATCGGGAGGGGACTTGGGACTGAGGGGACTAGGGACTGGGAAGGCGCAGCGGCCGGGGTCCCTAGTCCCCAGTCGCCAGTCCCGGGGCGCTAGCCCCTAAACAGGCGCAGCTCGTCGATGTTGACGGTCAGCTTGTTGCGGAACATGGCGATCACGATCGCGAGCCCGACGGCGGCCTCGGCGGCGGCCACGCTCATCACGAAGAAGACCAGGATCTGGCCGTCGACATCGCCGAAGGCCTGGCTGAAGGCGACGAGCGTCAGGTTGACCGCGTTCAGCATCAGCTCGATGCTCAAGAACACGACGATCACGTTGCGCCGGAGCAGCACGCCGAGCACGCCGATCGTAAAGAGCACGGCGCTCAGCGAGAGGTACCAGGTGAGGTCCATTCGGGTGTCGGTTGTCGGGGATCGGTGTTCGGCGTGGCCCCGGGGGCCGCGGCCGACAACCTCTACACGAAGCGCTTTTTGGCGAGGAGGACGGCGCCGATGGTGGCCGCCAGCAGCAGGGCCCCGATGATCTCGAGGGTGAAGGCGTGGCGCGTCAGCAGGGCGATGCCGAGCTGCTCGACCGAGATCGGGTCCGGCGCGACGACGGCGGCCTCGGTGGCGGGCGGGGCCACACGGCCCGCGACGGCCGTCAGAAGCAGCGCCAGCACGCCGACGGCGGCGACGAAGGCGCCCGCTCGGGACCACGTGATCGCGCTCATCCGGGGCGTCTGCTCCAGGTTGAGGAGCATGATCACGAACAGGAACAGGACCATGATGGCCCCGGCGTAGACCAGCACCTGCACGACGCCGATAAACGCGGCGTTGAGCGACAGGTAGAGGCACGCGATGGAGATCATCGTCGTGACCATCCACAGGGCGCTGGCGACGGGGCTCCGCGAGACGAGCATGCCGACGGCGCCGGCCACCGCGAACACGGCGAACACGAAAAAGAGAAAGGCGTCCACGAGGGGTCGGGTGAGGGAGGCCGAGGCCGGGCGTCGTCGCCCGCAGAGGGACCGCCAAGATACCGGCCCCCACACGCAACGGACAACCGGGCTGCCCCCGAGGGCCGCGCCCCTCCGATGCCGCCCGGCCGGATCGGATCCGCAGTGCCACGCGGGCGGTCTGGCGCTCCACCAGGGGTCGGGTTCTCGCACTCTCTTCGTCTCCAGCGTGCCCGCCCCGCCAGATCCACTAGCGATTCGCCGATCCGCGCACCTCCGGGACGGGGCGCCTCGTAGCGGCCGTCTATCTTCGCGACCGCATGGACGTCCCGGCTCCCCTCCCCTCTCCGTCGGCCTCGGCCCCGCCCCCCCGGCGGTTGCGCAAGCGGGACCTGCTGGTGCCGGTCGCCTTGAGCCTGGGCGCCGTCGGCGTGATCCTGTGGTTGACCTACGAGCCCGGCGCCTTCGCGACCGTCCGGAGCACGTTCCGCCCCGACATCTTCGCGCTCGCGATCGGGGCGCTCGCGCTGCAGATCACCGCCGGCGGCCTGCGCCTGCGGCACGTCAGCCGGGGCACGCTGACGGCGGTCGGCGGCTTGCGGGCCCAGCTCACGTGGGACTTTATGAGCGCCGTCACGCCGTCCGCGATGGGCGGGGCGCCGTTCGCGGCCTTCTTCATCGCCAAGGAGAACGGCGTCGCGTATGGCCAGATCACGGCCGTCATGCTGTTCACGATGCTGATGGACCAGCTGTGGTTCGCGATCCTGATCGTGACGCTGTACGTCTCGGCCATCTGGCTCCCCGTCTTCCCCACGGCCCTCGGCGCGGCGGGCATCGGGACGGTCGCCGCCTACCTCGGCGGGATGCTGATCTACATCGGGTTCTTCGCCTACGCGACGCTCTTCCGGCCCGACGTGTTGGAGCGCGTCGCCAACCGCGTCGTTCAGTTCAGGTGGCTCCGCCGCTTCGAGGACACCGTCCGGCGCGAGACCCGCAAGCTCCGCCAGCAGGCGACCGTCCTTCGGGGCCAGCCGTTCTCGTTCTACCTCCAGGGCGCCGGCTACACGATTCTCTACTGGACCGGTCGCTACGGGATCGTCTTTTTGGTCGCCCTCAGCTTCTGGCGCGAGTTCCGGCACGTCCTGTTCGTGATGCGAACGGCGGGGCTGTGGCTGGCGGGGCTCGCGATGCCGACACCGGGCGGCTCGGGCGGCATCGAGGCGCTCTACATGCTCTACCTCGCGCCGCTCCTCCCGTCCGGCTACGGCGGCCCGGCGCTGCTCGCGTGGCGCGCGGTCGCCTACTACGGCGTGCTGACGCTCGGCCTGTTCGTGGCCGGCGGCGCCGTCCGCTCCCTACTCGCGGGCGAGACGCCGCCCGCTGAGCCCGTGGCTCCCACTCTCCCCACCGACGACGCGCCGTGACGCCCCGCCCCGTCGCCGACCGCCGCGCCGAGGCCGACCGCTTCGACCTCCGGCGCATCCACCCCGTGCTCCGCTTCGGGTCCGCCTCGGACCGCTACGCGGCGTGGATCGACCAGATCTACCCCCGCGACGTGTGGGCCGGCGAGGTGACGACGCGCAAGAAGTCCATCGGCGGCCAGCCGTTCGAAGAGCGCCTGCTGCCCGTCGCGTCCGTCGAGGACTACTTCCAGCACTTCGGGGTGTTGGAGATCGACTTCACCTTCTACCGGCCCCTCCTGGAGGCCGACGGGAAACCGTCCTCGAACCTGTTCACGCTGGAACACTACGCCGACGCCGCACCCGCGAACGCGCGGTTCGTCCTCAAGGCACCCCAGCAGTTCTTGGCCCGCAAGCTCCGCCGCAAGGTCGACGGCCGGTTCCAATACGTCGAGAACCCGGACTTTCTGGACGCCGAGGCGTTCACGACGCGGTTTCTGATTCCGGCCCAGCGCAAGCTCGGCGTCAAGCTGGCGGGGATCATCCTGGAACAGGCGTACGAGCGGGCGGCCGAGAGCCCGCCGCCCGAAGCGTTCGTGGCCGAGTGGGACCGCTTCATCTCCGAGGTCCCTGAGGCCCCGTACCACCTCGAAGTGCGGTCCGCGCATCAGCTCTCGCCCGCCTACCTCGAGTGGCTGGCGAACCGCGACCTCGGGTTCTGCTTTTCGCAGTGGCAGTGGCTCCCCCCGCTCATCGACCAGTGGGCCCTCGCCGGCAAGCGGTTCACGTCCGCGTCTGGCGAGGCCATCGTCCGGCTCGTCCAGCCGCGCGACATGGACTACGCGACCTCGTGGCGGCTGGCGTACCCCTTCGACGGCCCCGCCGCCGGGCTGAGCGACACGGCCGCCGCCCGCCGCATGATCGACGAGACGACGGCGCTGATGCACCAGGCCGCCGAGGCCGGCGTCGTCCTCAACGTCATCGGCAACAACCGCGCGTGGGGCAACACGCCCGACCTCGCCCGCACGCTCGCGCACCGGTTCTTGGACTTCGCCGAGCGCCGCGGCGCGTGAGGGCGCCAAACGACAGGGCCCGCCCTAGCATCTAGCCAAGGCGGGCCCCATCGCATCGTCTGCGGTCCGTCGTCCGCTCGCTACGCGGCCGCGGGCGGGAAGAGCGAGTAGATCGTCGCGATCGGACGCTCCTCGGCGACCGGCGCCTGGGGCTCGGACACCTCGGCGACCGCCTCGGCCGCGCGCTCGGACGCGATCTCGGCCCGGCGCTGAACCGCCGCCAGCTGCGCCACCTGGCGGCGCAGGCGACGGGCGCGGCGACGCGCCGAGCGGTTCAGGATCGAGTTGAGCTGGAGCCGGATCGCCTCGGTCCGCCGGGGCCCGACGCCGTCGAGCGACATCAGCCGCCCGTCGTGCGCCGCGCGCTCGAGGTCCGCCAGCGACCGCACGCCGAGCTCGTCGACGAGCCGCTGCGCGAGTCGGTCGCTGACGCCGGGGACGGTCGCCAGCAGGGCCGCCGGGTCGCTCGTGCGGAGGAGCCGGTCGCGCAGGCCGATCCGGCCGGTCTCGATGTACTGCGCGAGGTGGTGGGCCAGGCTCACGCCGATGCCGGGCAGCTCGGTCAGCGCCTCGCGTCCGCCCTCGCCGTAGAGCCGGGCCACGGGCTCGTCGAGGTCACGCACCATGGCGGCCGCCTGGAGGTAGGCCTGGATGCGGTACGGGTTCGGCTCGCCCTGGCGCACGAGCACCTCGCCCATCTGGTCCAGGGCGTCGGCGAGTTCGATGTTGGTCGGTCCGATCGGGAGCATGGGATCTCAGGTCAATGTGGCCCAAGATGCGACGACGCAGTGCCACCTGTCTGTCACACGAACATCCCTGTGGGACAGTCGCTTGCGCCGACCCCGACGGACCCGATGACGCCGCCGTCTAAGCCCTTCCGAAGGGCCTCGGCGGGGCGCCTCTCCCCTACTCGAACTGCGCCCGGAACGCCTCCATCTCGGCCCGCAGCCGCTCGACCTCGGCCTCCAACTCCGTCACGCGCTCCGCCAGCGTCGGCCCGCCCGCGACCGGGACGGTGTGCTCGTCGTCGTCCCCGTCCTCTGCTGGCGCCGCGGCCTCCACGTCACCCGACAGCGTGTGCGCGTAGCGGTCGGCGGCCTGGCCGGGCGCGCGGGGGAGCTTCACCACGAGCGGGTCGTCGCGGTCGCCCAGCATCCACAGCGCCTCCTCGGCGTCCGACACGCTCGCGAAGTCGGCGAGCCGGGCCGTCCGCGTGCGGATCTCGCCGGGCGTCTGGGGGCCGCGCAGCAACAACACGCACAGCGCCGCCAGCTCGCGCTTCGAGAGGTCGAGCGAGCGGTCGAGGTTGTGCCGGAACTTGGCGACCCGGTGGCCGGCCCCGGCCGTCGTCCCCGCCAGCCCGCGCCGCATCAGCCGCTCGGCGGCGTCCTTCACCTCGCGCTCCGAGTAGTCCGTCACCGGCTCGCGCGACGACTTCTGGTTGCACGCGGCGACGAGCGCGTTCGTGCTCAGCGGGTAGTGGTCGGGCGTGGCGAGCGCCTTTTCGACGAGGGCGCCCGCGACGCGGGCCTCGACGGCGTCGAGCGTGGGACGGGACATGGGGGGGGGACGGGGGACGGGGGACGGGGGACGGGGGACGGGGGACGGAAGCTGGCGGCACCCGCTCGCGAGCGCAAGTCGAATCGGTCGTCGCTGGCGTCGGTCGTCGGTGGTCGGTTCTCGGTCCTCAGTTCTTGGACCTCGGTCCTCGGTCAGCCTACCCCATCTGCGGCATCGCGGGGGCACTCGCGACGAGCCCGGCGATCTCGCGGTCGAACAGGCCGCGCCAGGCGTCCGGTGGGGGCGCCGTGAACGTCATACCCTCGCGGCGCGTCGGGTGGTCGATGGCCAGCGACCACCCGTGGAGCGCGATGCCCCGGCCGTCGGCGAACGGCGGGCCGTCGCCGTACCGGAGGTCGCCCACGACGGGCGCGCCGCGGGCCGCGAGCTGGGCGCGGATCTGGTGCTTGCGGCCCGTCTCCAGCGTCACCTCCACGAGCGCGCGGCCGTCCGCTCGGGCGAGCGTCCGCCAGCGGAGCACGGCGCGCTTGCCCCTTCCTTCGGGTACGACGCGCACGCTCGTGCCCGAGTCGTCGAGCCCGTCGACGGCCTCGCCCGCGTCGGGCAGCCGGCCCGTCACGACGGCGAGGTAGCGCTTCTGGGGGGTCCGCTGGCGGAACTGCTCGCTGAGCCGCCCCGCCGCCTTCGAGGTCCGGGCCAGCGCGAGCACGCCCGAGGTCGGCCGGTCGAGCCGGTGGACGAGCCCGACGAACACGTTGCCCGGCTTGTCGAAGCGCTCTTTCAGGAATGCCTTGGCCCACGTCACCACGTCGGTGTCGCCGGTGATGTCGCCCTGCGCCAGCATCCCGGGCGGCTTCGAGACGACGAGCAGGTGGTTGTCGAGGTAGAGCGGGGTCACCGCCGGGCGACGGCGACGGCCGGCGGCCGGTTCCGCCTCCCCCGTCGGGAAGGTACTGGGGCCCGGTGATGGAGGGCGCCTCGCTGGACCTCCTACTCGCGGCCGCCTTCAACGCGCCCTCCCAGCCGCGAGTACCTCCTGCACGCAAAGTGGGGGCAAATCCCTGGAACGGGGCCACTGCGCGCCTACAAACGGCTTGTGCAAGCCTGCAAAATGCCTCCGCAGGCCTACAAAACGTCATTGCAGGCCTGGACCAAGCCGTTGCAGGCCTACCCGGAGGCGCTGCATGCCTGCAACGTGGCGCTGCGTGCCTGGGAAATCCCGCTGTAGTCCTGTGTCAGGGTCTCCACCGCCGGACTCGCCGGCGGAGTGTCCTCACCCCGCGAGCGTCCCTTCGGGCGCCTCCGCCACCGCCTCGGGGTCGTCGACGGGCTCGCCGACAAAGCGGACCACGGCGAAGAGGACGGCCGCGCAGATCGGCATCATCACCCACCACGGCACGTTGTAGCCCGTCGGCAACGTCCCGAGCAGAAGGGCCACGACGCCGACCGTCATCGCGTACGGGAGCTGGGTCCGGACGTGGTCGATGTGGTCGCACTGGGACGCCAGCGACGACAGGATGGTCGTGTCGGAGATCGGCGAGCAATGGTCGCCCCAGACCGAGCCCGCGAGCACGGCGCTGACGGTCGAGTAGATGATGTGCGTGTAGTCGCCCGTCGTGTGGAGGCCGTCGGCGGCGAGCACGCCCCACGCCAGCGGGATCACGAGCGGCATCAGGATGCCCATCGTCCCCCACGACGAGCCCGTCGCGAAGGCCGTCGCGGCGGCCAGCAGGAACACCAGCGCCGGCACGATGCCGGGCGACAGCGTGCCCGACAGCCGGTCGATGAGCCACTGCGAGGTGCCGAGCGCGTCGTTGACATTCGAGAGCGACCACGCCAGGATCAGGATGATGATGGCCAGCAGCATCGAGCGCATCCCCGCGAACCACGCCTCCATGGCCTGCTCCACCGTCAGGATCCGCTGCCCGACCGACAGCGCGACCGCGACGACGACCGACGCCAGCGACGCCCACATCATGGCCGTGTACGAGTTGGCCTCGCCGATCACGTTCTTGATCGTCATCTCGCCGCCGCCCTCCAGCACCGACGCGCGGCCGGTAATCCAGAGCCCGACGAGGACGCCGACCACGAGCACGGCGATGGGCAGGAGCGCGTTGACCAGCCGCTTGGGCGCGTCGGCCGGCGGCTCCAGCAGCTCGTTCTCGGCCTCGGCGGCCTCTGCCGTCGAGCCCGGGCGGAACAGCTGGCCCGTCTGGCGGGCGCGGCGCTCGGCCTGGAGCATCGGCCCGAAGTCGCGCTTGGTGAGCGCGATCGTGAACACGAAGAAGAGCGCCAGGATGGGGTAGAACGAGTACGGGATGGACCCGAGGAAGACCGAGTACGCGGCCTCGTTGTAACCCGGCAGCTTGTCCACGGCGTCGCCGATGAGCCCGACCTCGTAGCCGATCCAGGTCGTCACGAAGGCGAGGCAGGCGACGGGCGCGGCCGTCGAGTCGACGAGGTACGCCAGCTTCTCTCGACTGATGCGCAAGCGGTCGGTGATGGGCCGCATGGTCCCGCCGACGATGAGCGTGTTGGCGTAGTCGTCGAAGAAGACGAGCACGCCGAGCAGGGCCGTGGCGAACTGGCCGCGCCCGGCCGTTCGCGCCCACTTGGTGACGGTCTCGACGATGGCGGCCGTGCCGCCGTTTTTCTGGATGAGCCCGACCGTCCCGCCGATCATCATCGAGAACAGGATGATGGCCGCGTGGTCGTCGTCGGCGAGCGCCGCCAGGATGTAGGTCTCGATGGTGGCGAACAGGCCGGTCGCCCAGCCCAGCAGCGGGTCGCCGGTGACGATCCAGGCGCCCAGCCAGACGCCCAGGAACAGCGCCACGATGACCTGCCGGAAAAAGAGCGCCGCCGCGATCGCCAGCAGGGCCGGCAGGATCGAGAGCCAGCCGACGTCGGGCGGGGCCGCCTCCGCCGGCGCAGCCTCCACGACAGACGGCTCCGCGTACGCATCGGCGGGCGCGTCGAGCAGCACGGGCGCGTCGGCGGCCGACGAGTCGGCCTCGGGCGACGTCACCACGTCTTGCGCGAGCGTCGTCGCGGCGGAGGCGTTCGGCTCGGCGACCGTGTCCTGCGCCTGCACCCCGCCGGCGCCGACCGCCAGCAGCAGAGTCGCGAGGACCACGGACCACAGCCCGCCAATACGGCGAGGCCGATCACCGCCGGAACGGGCCGTAGCTCTCACTCCTCGGTCCCCATGCCTGATTCCTGCGATCGTAGCGAGCCTCATACCGTCCCAAAGATGCGGTCGCCGGCATCCCCGAGGCCGGGCCGGATGTAGGCGTTCTCGTCCAACTCGCGGTCCAGGGCGGCCGTGACGATCTGGACGTCGGGGTGATACTCCTCCAGCCGCGCCACGCCCTCGGGCGCAGCGACCAAGCAGACGAACGTGATGTCGCGTGCGCCCCGGCTCTTGAGGTGGTTGATGGCGCCCGAGGCGCTCCCGCCCGTCGCCAGCATGGGGTCGACCACGAACACCCGAGCGTCCCTGACCTGGGGCGGGACGTTCGAGTAGTAGTCGACCGGCTCGTGGCTCTGCTCGTCGCGGTACATCCCGAGGTGGCCCACGCGGGCCTCCGGGACGTAGCGCACGAACCCGTCGACGAGCCCGAGCCCGGCGCGGAGCACGGGGATCACCACGACCTCGCGCGCCAGCCGGTACCCGGTCGTCTCCTCCAACGGCGTCCGGATCCGGGTCTCCTCGACGGGCAGCGTCCGGAGCGCCTCGTAGGCCAGGATGGACGAGACATCGGTCAACGTCCGGCGGAAGTCGCCGTACGGCGTCGACGCGGTTCGGAGCGTGGAGAGGGCCCGGCGGAGGAGCGGGTGATCGACGACGGTCAGCACAGGCACGGGGGAGTCGGCAGGGGGCACAGGGCGAACGGACCGCACCGGGGGAAGGCCTCACGCCTCGTCCCCGGTGCCGGTCACCCTAGAGGCGGCCTTCGGCCTTTGCCTTCTTGTGGGCCTCCTCGTTCTCGATCCACGGCTCGCGCTCGAAGTAGCTATCGGTCAGCTTCTTGAGCGTGCCCGAGAGCAGGACGAGCGCGATCACGTTCGGGATGGTCACCAGCGACAGCGCCACGTCGCCCAGGTCCCAGATCGTCGTCACGGCGAGCACGGCGCCCACGAAGTGCATCACCACGAAGACGGCCTTGTAGGGCAGGATGGCGCGCGTGCCGAAGAGGTAGTTCGCGCAGCGGTCGCCGTAGTAGCTCCACGAGATCGACGTCGAGATGGCGAACAGGATGACCGAGAGCAGCACGATGTAGCGCCCGAGCCCCCCCCAGCCGATCGGCGCGAGCCCGCGTTCGAACGCGAGTGTCGTCAGCGGCGCCGAGGTACGGACCGTGTTGCCGTAGAAGGTCGACAGGACGTTGCCGTCGGCGTCGAGCGCCGCGCGCGTGTCGGCGTCGATCGTGCCCGTGAACGGGATCGTCTGGGCCTCGTCGACGAAGAGCGTGTCGATGCCGACGCTGAACCGGCCGATGCGCGGGCCGTCGGCGGTCGCCGGCATGCCCTCGTTATACACCAGCGGCTCGGCGCCGAGGACCGTCGTGTAGCCGGCCTCGCGGTCGCCCTCGACCACCGAGATGTTGCTGTTCGTGAGGTCGAACGAGGCCGGGGCGGTCGCCTCGAAGGCGCCCGTGGTGATGAGCACTAGGCCCGTCATCGTGCAGATGATGATGGTGTCGATAAACGGCTCCAGCAGGGCGACGGCGCCCTCGGAGACGGGCTCATCGGTCTTGGCGGCCGAGTGCGCGATCGGGGCCGAGCCCTGGCCGGCCTCGTTTGAGAAGAGCCCTCGCTGGACGCCGTAGAGCATCGTCAGCAAAAAGACACCCGCGCCGGTGCCGGCGACGCCGGAGGTGGGGTTGAAGGCCTCGGAGAAGATGCGGCCGAAGGCGGCGGGGATGTCGCCGACGTTGAGGACCAGAATGAGGAGCGCGCCGGCCACGTAGATGGCCGCCATGATCGGGGCGACGATCGAGGTCACCTTGCCGATGCGCTGGATCCCGCCCAGAATCACGATGCCGACAATCGTGGCCGTGATGAGGCCGGTGATCCAGACCGGCGTGCCGAACGAGTCGAAGACCTGCGTGGCGACCGTGTTGGCCTGCACCGCGTTGCCCGTCATGAACGACGTCAGCATCAGCGCGAACGCGAAGAACATGGCGACGGGCTTCCAGTTGCGGCCGAGCCCGCGCTCGATGTAGTACATCGGGCCGCCGGAGACGGAGCCCTCCCAGGCCTTGCCGTCCTGGTCGACGTGGACGTCGCGGAACTGCTGGGCGAGCGTGACCTCGGAGTACTTGGTGGCCATGCCGAGCAGGGCCGTGACCCACATCCAGAACAGCGCGCCGGGCCCGCCGATGTGGATCGCCAGCGCCACGCCGGCGATGTTGCCGACGCCGACGGTCGCGCTCAGGGCCGTCGTCAGCGCCTGGAAGTGGCTCACGTCGCCGGGCTCGTCGGGGTCGTCGTAGCGGCCGGTGGCGACCTTGAACCCGTGCCCCAGGCGGCGGAACTGGACGAACCCAAGCTTGATAGTCAGGAACAGGCCGGTCCCGAGCAGCCCGATGACCAGCGGGTACCGGAGCACGTTGTTGATGGCGTCGATTACGACGGAGAGAAGCTCCATGGGGCGGCGTCGGGCGTGGGCGTGTGAAGGCGTTGAAGATAGGGCCGCTCCCCACGGCGGCGCCGTCACGTTCTCGGGGCGGCTCGCCAGCCACGCCCGCAGGCCGAGGGCTCGATGCCCCGTCCATCCGAGTGGCTGCTCGGGGAAACCGAAAGGCTTTGAGGAGTCTCCCCCTTTCGGCGGGAGCCGGGCTGCAAAGTTCTAGCTCTTCACTCCTCTCAGCACCGTCCTCCTGAGCTTGCGAAGGATCTCAATGCGGGCCTCCGAGCCCAGACATCCCATTCCGATGGCCCCAGACGCTTGGGTCGAGATCCTTGGCTGCGCCTTCCCTACGGGCGCGCGTTCGCTCAGGATGACGAGGTTGAGCGGTTCACGCTCGTCACGTAGCGGCCCTGCTCCCCGCGGCCCGCGGGAGGAAGGGTGAGCGGACCGACCTCTGCGCGCCCGACGGCTCGCCCCCCTCCCAACCTCCCTCCGCTGGGGGGAGGAGACTCTTCTCCCATCCAGGCTCTGGGCTTTCGGAGGACGCCCCACCGCCTCAGACTCGGCTCGCGGCCGCCAGCAGGGCCCGCTACTCCTCCGTCACGACGACGGGGGTCAGGTCGTCGAGCAGGGCCTCCACCACGTCGCGGCGGGAGTCGCTGGCGGCGATCCCGGCGGAGTCGGCGAGGGCGAGGTACTCGCGGAGCGCCGCCCGCGCCAAGACGGTGTCGCCGGCGTAGGAGCGGACGACGCCCCGGTCGAGCGCGTGGCGTGGCTCGGTGGGGTCGAGCGCGGCGGCACGGTCGAGGTCTTCGAGCGTGCGGACCCAGACGCCGTCGAGGGCGTGGGCGACGAAGGCGCGGTGGCTGTACACCACGTCGAGCGGGGTCTGAGCGTCGGCGCCGGCCTCGATGGCGTCGATCGCCTCGGTGAGGTCGTCGTACGCGCGACTGGCGGCCTCGGCATCTTCTGTCTCGGCCCAGGCGGCCCAGTGGCACAGGCCACGCGCCACGAGCGCGTCGGCATCGCCGGGTGTCTGGGTGAGGGCGGCGTCGAGCACGGCGATGCCCGTCGCCGGGTCGCCCGAGGAGCAGTCGTCGAAGGCTTGGTCGAGCGCCGCCGCGTCGGCGGGCGGTGCATCGGTCGGCGGGGACTCCTGTCCGCACGCCGTGAGGAGCAGCGCGAGCGCCGCCAGGTGTCCCGCCCGGGCCATCGCTAGAGGGAGTCGGGGTCGACCTCGACGAGCCGCCCGCGCACGAGCGCCAGCGTGCGCGCCGGGAACGCCTTGACGAGTCGGTAGTCGTGCGTCGCCATCAGCAACGCCGTGCCCTGGCGGTTCACCTTGACGAGCAGCTTCTGGATCTCGTCGGCCACGCGGGGGTCGAGGTTGCCCGTCGGCTCGTCCGCCAGCAACAGGCGCGGGTGGTTGACGAGCGCCCGCGCGATGCACGCACGCTGCTGCTCGCCGCCCGACATCTCGTGTGGCAGCGCCTTGGCGCGGTGCCCGATGCCGACCTGTGCGAGTGCCTGGAGCGCCCGCTCGCGGACCTCTTTGCCCCGCACGCCGGTCGCGTACAAGGCGAAGGCCACGTTCTCGTAGGCGCTCCGGTCGGGGAGCAACTGGAAGTCCTGGAAGACGATGCCCAGCATCCGGCGCAGCAGCGGGATGTCCCGCGCCTTCGTCGTGTCGGACTGGTACGGCCCCACGCGGACGAGCCCGTACTCGGGCATCACGTCCATGTAGAGCAGCTTCAGCAGCGTCGACTTGCCGCTGCCCGTCGGCCCGATGAGGTAGGCCATCTCGCCCCGGTTCAGCGTCAAGTTGAGGTCCGAGGCCACATCGACGCGCGCGCCCGACGGGTCGGTGTAGCCCGCTGCGACGTTCTTCAGCTCGACCAGCGGCCGCTCGCGCGGCGGCGAGGGGGCGGAATCAGAGACGCGTTCGACGACGGGGTCCACGGGCGGGGGGCGGGGGGAACGGGAAGGTAGGCGCGGCGGCGGAGCGTTGGCGCTGGAACGCGCGATCGCAGGCCCCCATCGGGCGGCGTGCCGTGCCCGGGGCGAAGGGCGGCCTGTCAGCCGGGCATCGCGCGCCGCAACACCCAGTGGACGCGGTCGGCGGTCTCGTCTGCCGCGTCGGAGCCGAAGCCGTCGTATGCGGCGACGACCGCCAGCCCGACCGCCTCGATGGCGTCGGCGACCTCGTCGAGGGTGTAGGCGCGCTGGACGTGCGTCTCGCTGGCGACCGTCCCGTCGGCGAGCGTCAGTTCGAAGCCCGTCGTGTGGAGCCGCGTGTCCTCGTCGTAGCTGCTCGTGCGGACGTAGGCGAAGGCATCCGTCTCGCCCTCATCGTGGAAGCCGTCGGCGTGGTTGACCGAGTTCGCGGGCGTCGACTGGTCGAGGATGGCGATGCCGCCGGGCGCGAGCGCGTCCCGGATCGACACAAGCAACGCCTCGACCTCCACGATCGACAACAGGTAGTTGAGCCCGTCGTAGACCAGCACGACGACGTCCGCCGGGGCGCCGGGGACCGGCTCGCCAAAGCGGAGCGGCGCGAACGCGACGCGGCGGCCCGACAGGCGCGCCGCCTCCCGGGCGACGACCAGCATCGGCTCCGACCCGTCGAAGGCGCGGTAGTCATAGCCGCTCGGCGGCGGGCCCTGTGGCTGGAGGGCGACCGCCAGCGACCCCGTCCCGCACCCGAGCTCGACGAGCGTCTCCGCCTCCGGGTGGTGCTTGCGGACCAAGCTCTGGACGTAGGCCGCCCACGCGGGGTAGTCGACGTGCGCCATCACGGCGTCGTAGCCGGCGGCGAGGGCGTCGTAAGGCGAAGCGTCGGTCATGCGGGCAAGATCGCAACGTCGCCTGGGTGCAGCACGGCGGGCGCGAGGCCTGACGGGTTCCTCACCGAGGCGCGCGCCGGGCGGCCATGCGGGCCGCCATCCGGATCGCCGCCGCCATTGACGACGCGTCCGCGACGCCGTGTCCGGCCACGTCGAACGCCGTCCCGTGGTCGGGGCTCGTCCGCACGATGGGCAGCCCGAGCGTGACGTTGACGCCGGCGCCCTGGGCGAGCGCCTTGAACGGCGCCAGCCCCTGGTCGTGGTACATCGCCACGACGGCGTCGTAGCGGTGCCACCCGGCGCGGCCGAAAAAGGCGTCGGCCGGGAACGGGCCCGCCACGCGCACGCCGTCGGCGCGGAGTTCGGCGAGGGCCGGGCCGATGACGTCGATCTCCTCGCGGCCGATCACGCCGCCGTCGCCCGCGTGCGGGTTGAGGCCGAGGACCGCGAGGCGAGGCGCCTCGACGCCCATCTCGGCCAGCCCGTCCTCCAGCGTCCGGCAGACGGCCCCGATCCGCTCGCACGTAACGAGCCCGGCGACGGCCGAGACGGGCACGTGGATCGTGACGAGCGCCACGCGGAGCGGGCCCGCCGCGAGGTCGGCCGCCAGCACCATCACGACCGACGCGGCGCCGGTCCGCTCCTGGAGAAACTCGGTGTGCCCGGGCACGCGATAGCCCGCCAGATGAATGGCCTCCTTCGAGATCGGCGCCGTCACGATCCCGTCGACGGCCCCCGCGACGGCCAGGTCGACGGCCGTGGCGACGGCCTCCATCGCTTGCCGCCCGCCCTCGGCCGTAAGCTCGCCGGGCTCGGCCGCCCCGCCGCCGGTATCGAGGACGGCGAGCCCCTCTCGCACCGCCCGCGCCGCGCCCACGTCCGCCACGCCGACGACGGGCCCCAGCCCGAGCGCCGCGGCTTGCGCCGCGAGCACGGCAGCGCTCCCGACGGCCACCAGGTCGGCGTCAATGGGGCCTTGGGCGGCTTTGAGAGTGACCTCTGGGCCGATGCCGTTGGGGTCGCCGAGGGTCAGCGCGAGCAGGGGGCGCATGGGGGTAGAGGGCTGCGGGGTGGCGGGCTCGGGGGGGTGTGGGGCGGAGAGGGCACACCCTCCCCTACAACGACATCCCGAACGTATGTGAGGGATCTCAGCCGGCCGTCCAGCCCTTCCTTCCGTCAGTCGCGAAGGGGGTGCTTGCGCTGAGATCCCTCGCAAGCTCGGGATGACACGTCTGGAAGGGCCAGCCGTCCGGGAATCCACGTGCGGACCCGCCTCACCCGTCCGCCAGCAGGTCCAGCAACAGGCGCACGCCGAAGCCGGTGCCGCCCTTCGGCCGGTAGCCGTAGGCCGCGTCCAAAAACGCGGGGCGCGCGAGGTCGACGTGGACCCACGGGTACGCCGGTTCGTCGTCGGTGCGCGTGAACGCCTCCAAAAAGGCGGCGGCGGTGATCGTCCCGGCCATCGCGCCGCCGACGTTGCTCAGGTCGGCGGTGTCGCTCTTGAGCTGCTCGCGGTAGTGAGGGTACAGCGGGAGCGGCCACGCGAGGTCGCCCGTCGCCTCGCCCGCAGCGTGGACGCGGTCGGCCAAGGCGCGGTCGTCGGGGCGGGCGATGACGGCGGCGACGCGCTCGCCGAGGGCGACGCCCTGGGCGCCGGTCAGCGTCGCGGCGTCGAGCACCCACGCCGGCGACAACTCGCGGGCGTAGCTGAGCGCGTCCGCCAGCAGGAGCCGGCCCTCGGCGTCGGTGTTCATGACCTCGACGGTCGCGCCCGAGTGCATCGTCAGCACGTCGCCCGGGGCGTAGGCCCGGCCGCCAGGGCGGTTGTCGGACATCGGCAACAGGGCGATCACGCGCACGGGCAGACCCAGCGTTGCCGCGCCCAGCATCGCGCCCGCCACGGCCGCGCCGCCGCCCATGTCGGCCTTCATCTTGTCCATCGAGTTCTTGGTCGGCTTCAGCGACAGCCCGCCCGTGTCGTACGTCACCGTTTTTCCGACGAGCACGACCGGCGCATCGGTCGCGTGCCCCTCCGGCGCCCACTCCAGGATGACGAACCGCGCCGGGTCCAAGCTGCCCCGGTTGACGCCCAGGAGCCCGCCCATCTGGTGCTCGGCGATCTCGTCCTCGTCCCAGATCCGGCACGTCAGGCCGGTGCCCTTCAACCGGGCCGCGATCCGGTCCGCGAGCGCCGCCGGCATCTTGGCGTCGGGCGGCGTGTTGACCAGGTCGCGCGCCCAGTTGGTGGCCTCGGCGCGGAGGTCGGCGGCACGGACGGTGTCGGCGTGCTCGTCGCTCGCGCGGACCGCAAGCGAGGCCGTCGGGGGCCGGTCGCCCGTCCGGAAGTCGTCGTAGCGGTACGCGCCGAGGCGGAAGCCCTCGACGAGCGCGCCGACCGTGTCGGCGTCGGCGCCGTCGGGCGCGACAATCACGACGGACCCCGCCTCGACGCTCGCGGCTGCCTTGGCGGCGCTCGCGCCCGCCCACCGCCAGCGCTCCAGCCCGGGCTGGTCGCCGGGCACCACGACGGCGGTGCGCGAGCCGTCGGCGCGGACGACGAGCGCGGCGCCCTTGCACGTCTTGGCGTCTGCCAGCGCCGTCGCGAGCGCCGGGTCGTCGGGCGCCGCGTCGGCATCGAGGACGAAGGCCACCAGGTCGGCGCCGCGCGCGAGCGGGTCGCCGGAAAACACGTCAGTCATGAGAGGCGAGGAGTGAGGAAAGAGGAATCAGGAATGAGGGGGCAAGGCAAAGGACACGGTCGATTCGAGCGGCCGGCCCACGTCATCGAAGCGCTCCGGCCGGGAGATCCCTCGTGCCTCAATCCTCGTCCCTCCCCCCTAATCGAGCCCGCCCTTGAACTGGGCCAGCAGCGCGAGGTCGGCGTCGGACAGCGAGCCCTCCGACTCGGCGACCGCGTCGGGGTCGGCGGCGACGTGCGGGGGCGCCGCGTCGACCACGTCCTTGATGGTCCGCGCCAGCTGCCCGCCCTTGACGAAGGCGCCCGAGGCATTCGGGTGGCCGCCGCCGCCAAACTGACCTGCCCACTTGTTGATCGGGCAGTCGCCCTTGGAGCGGAACGACAGCTTGACGCCGGACGGCAGTTCGAGCGCGATCACCGCCGCTAGCACACCGTCGAGCGACAGCCCGTAGTTGATCAGCCCCTCGGTCTCGTCGAAAAAGGCGCCCGACTGGCGGATCATGTCCTGCGTCACGAACAGCGTCGCCAGCCGGCCGCCGTAGTGCGTGCGGATCGTCGTCAGCGCCAGGCTCAGCAGCGCGAGCCCCTCCCGGCTGCGGCCGTCGAACAGCGCCACGTGGATAGGTTCGGACTTGAGGTCGCCACGCTCCAGGACATCGGCCACGATGGCGTGCGTGCGGGGCGTCGTGGCGCCGTAGCGGAACGAGCCGGTATCGGTCATGATGCCGACATACAAGGCCGTCGCGACGGCGCGGTCGATGAGGCCGGGGTCGATCCCGGCGATCAGGTCGTAGGCGATCTCGGCCGCCGCCGAGGCGTCGGTGCGGACGCACGACACGTCGAACCACGTCTCCGGCTCGGGGTGGTGATCCAGCAACAGCACGGGCTTGCCGGCCTTGCGGAAGACGCCGCCCACGTCGCCGAGTCGGTGCTCGGCGTTGGCGTCGCAGACCAGGAGCACATCCGCTTGCGAGACGGCCTCGGCTTGGCCAAAGTCGCCCGACTCGTAGACCTGCATGAGCCCCGTGGGCTGCTCGTCGGCGAGCCAGTCGAGGTTGCGCGGGACGCGGTCGGCGTTCAAGATGGTGACCGTCTTGCCCAGCGACTGGAGCGCGCGGGCAATCGCGACCTCGGTGCCGATGGCGTCGCCGTCGGGCCGGAGGTGGCAGGTGATCACCACGCGGTCGGCGGCCACGAGGGCGTCGCGGACGGCGGCGAGGTCGGGGGTGTCGTGGACGGTCGTCATGGGCCGGGTGACGGTGGGGAGCGCTAGGCGTTCCCTGCGCCGTCGTACTCCTCGCCGGGTTCGTCGGCGAGCGCCGGGTCGTGCGAGCCTCCCCGCGTGTCGCCGGTCGTCGGGGCCGTCGCGAGCGCCGGGCGCGGCCCGCCGTCGTCGGTCAGGATGAGGCGCGGCCCGCGGTCGTACGTGAGGTAGTTGTAGAACCAGCTCCACAGCACGGAGATGCGGTTCCGGAAGCCGACGAGCGCGATGAGGTGGACCGCCAGCCAGCCGAGCCACGCGAGGAGACCGGTCATCGTCAACCCGCCGGGCGTCTGGAGCACGGCCGCGCTCCGCCCGATCGTCGCCATCTGCCCCAGGTCTCGGTACTCGAACGGCGCATCCGCGCGGGCGCCCGTGTCCATCGCCTCGATCAGCGCCGCCGCGTGCCGGCCCTGCTGGATGGCGACCTGCGCGACCTGCGGGTACAGCTCGCCGTCGGCGTCGCGCGCGCCCGCCAGGTCCCCGATCACGAACACGCGGTCGTGCCCCGGCACCCGCAGCGTCGCGTCGACGGCGATCCGCCCGGCCCGGGTCTGCTCCACGCCCACGGCGTCCGCCAGCGGCACCGCCCGGACGCCCGCCGCCCACACGACCGTCTGCGCCTCGACGCGGGACCCGTCCGCCAGCGTCACGCCCCGCTTGTCGACGCGCTCGACGTTCTGTCCCATCCGCAACTCCACGCCCTTCTCCTCCAGCACGTCGGCCGTGTACCCCCGCAGACTCGGGTCGTAGCCGCCCAACGGCAGCGCCTCGCCGTCCACAAGGACCACGCGGGCGGCCGTCACGTCGAGGCGGGGGAAGTCTTTCGCGAGCACGCGCGACAGCTCGCGGAGCGCCCCCGCCATCTCAACCCCCGTCGGCCCGCCGCCGACCACCACGACTGTCAGCACGCCCTCGCCCACGAGCGACGGCTCTCGGGCGGCGGCCTCGAACTGCGAGAGCACGTGAGACCGCAGCGCCAGCGCGTCGGGCACGTTCTTCAGCGGGAAGCCGTGCTCCTGGGCGCCCTCGACCCCGAAGTAGGCCGTCGACGCCCCCGCCGCGAGAACGAGCGCGTCGAAGGCGACGGTGTCGCCTGTGTCCAGCGTCAACTCGCGAGCGTCGAGGTCAGCGCCCACGACGAGCCCCATCAAGACGTCTGCATTCTCCTGTCGCCGCACGATGTGGCGGATCGACTGCGTGATGTCGTCGGCCCCGAGCCCGGCCGTGGCCACCTGGTAGAGCAGGGGCTGGAACTTGTGGTAGTTGTTCCGATCGACGACCGTCACGTCGACGGCGGCCGACGCGAGCGCCTCAACGCACGCCAGCCCCCCGTGGCCGGCGCCCACGACGACGACGTGGGGACGGGTGCCAGGCGGGAGTCCAAAGGCGTTCATCGCAGTCTCGGAAGGTGTCCCACAAACGGCCGCAACGCCACCGAGTTGGGGACGACGGGTGAAGTCTCAGGCATCCGCCACACCGGGCATCGGGGAACCCCCGAATGCCGCACGGCGGCGAACCGTTGCCGCGCCGCGTCATACACCTCGCCTCCTCCTTCTCTCGACCCTGATGACCCCTCGCAAGCTTGCCGCGACGGCCTTGACCCTCGCCACCCTCCCGCTCACCCTCGGCGCGCTCTTGCTGCGTGGCCGCTACGCCCAGCAGGTCGCCCTCGACCTCGACCCGTTCGAGATCGATCTCCAGCTCCACGACCGCAACGACGACGAGTAGCGAAGCGGGCTCAGTAGCCGCGCACCTCGGTCAGCAGCGCCCGCCAGCGCCCTTCGGCGTCACGGAGAACGGTGACGATCGCCACGGCAGCGCTCCCCCCTGCCCCCCCGCTCGGCCGGAGCACGACGTGCACCCGGTCGCCGTCGGCGATGCGGCCGACGGCCGTCCGGCCATCCCACGACGGGCCCCAGTCGCCCAGCGCGTCGAGCGCGGCGAAGTACAACGCCGCGAGGTCGCGGTCGCTTAACCTGTCGGCTGCCCCTGCCGGCGCGATGCCCGACACGTCGAACGTCGCCTCACGCAAGCCATCGCGGGCGTAGGCCCTCGACCCATCGAGACGAACGAGCCCGAGTGCGGCGGGCCGCAGCGCCGCGGCCGATTCGGGGTGGAGCCCGTCGGCAGCGGACGGCCAGTCTCGGCGGGCGATGGCGTCGGCGAACGCCAGCGCCGCGCGGTCAGCCTCGATCGGAGCTGGCGGCTCACCAGAACGGTCCGGCCCGCTTGCGCCCACGGGTCGGACCGGCGGGTCGCCATACGGCGCCCCCATCGTCACACGGTCCGCCTCGCGGAGCGCTGCCGCCAGCCGCTCCGCCTCGGCCACGCGCAAGCCGGTCACCAGCACCAGCCCATTCGGCACCGCCGACCGCACGACGGGCGCAGCCACCACCCGGCCGTCGACCATGACCGCCAGCCGGCCGCCCACCGCCGCGGCCGTCACCCGGAACAGCGCGGGTGCCACGGCGCGCGAGAGCCACAGCGACACGTCCGCCCGGTCGCCGATCACCTCCAGCCCGACCGTCTCGACCGCGCCCTGCACGTCGAGCACGAGGGGGCCGACCCAGACCGGCTCGCCCGAGGGCAGCGCCTCGGCCACCCATCCTCTACCCTCGGCCGGCGCCTCGCTCGCGGCGGCATGGATCCGAAGCTGGGCCGACGCCCCAACCGGGAGCGCGAGCAGGACGACGAGGTAGGCGAGATGCATGACGCCACAACCGCGACGCCCCTCCCTCTCGTATCCGCTATACGTCCTCGCCGACCCCCGGCTCGTTCCCGTGGTGGTCGCCGTGCTCCTTGACGTAGCGGCGGTTGTACTCGGCTTGGTATTCCTCATCGACCTTTTTCCCGCTCTGCACCCGGTCGAACGCCGCCAGGTTCGGGTCCAGACGCTCGTCAGGCTCCGTCGGCTCGGTGAAGAGGTGCATCGCCTGCGGCGCCTCGTTTTTGGACAGCTCGGGGTCATCCGCGAGCGGGTCACGGTCGGCGGGGCGGTCGTCGGTCGGGTCGGTCATCGGTGTGGGGGGCTGTCGGCCGTCAACGGCCCAGCGCCCGAATCGTTCGCTAGCTGGCCCGGACCGGACGCCCTTGAGTAGGCCAGCAGTTGCGAGCGCTAGCGCGACAGGTACAGGTTCCGCATCTCGAACGGCTTCGAGATGTGCGCGTCCGTGATGTCGTCCACGAACGCGATCGCCTCTCCGGTCGACTTCATCTCGGGGCCGAGCTCCTTGGTCACCTCGGGGAACTTGTCCCACGAAAAGACCGGCTCCTTTACTGCGTAGCCCACGAGCGACGACTCCAACACGCCTGACGCGCGGAACTCCGCGAGCTTCGCCCCCAGCATCAGCTTCGCGCCGATCGCCGCGACGGGCACGCCGGTCGCCTTGGCCACGAACGGGACGGTCCGGCTGGCGCGCGGGTTCGCCTCGATCACGTACACCCGGTCCACGCCGTCGACCGTCTGCACCGCCAGCTGCGTGTTCATCAGCCCGACCACGCCCAGGCGCTTGGCGATCCGGACGACGGTGTCCTTGAGCACCTCGACCGTCTCGTCCGAGAGCGAGAACGGCGGGATCACGGCCGTCGAGTCGCCCGAGTGGACGCCCGCCGGCTCGATGTGCTGCATCACCCCGGCGATCCACACCTCGTCGCCGTCCGACAGGCAGTCCACGTCGACCTCGATGGCGTCCTCCAGAAAGCGATCGAGCAGGATCTCGTTGTGCGGAAACAGCTTCAGGATGTTGGCCACGTAGTCCGCCACCTCGTCCTTGTTGATCGCGATCCGCATGCCCTGCCCGCCCAGCACGTAGCTCGGCCGCACCAGGATCGGGTACCCGATCGACTCGGCCACCTCGACCGCGCCCTCGACCGTGTGCGCCATCCCGTACGGCGGGAACGGTATCTCGAGCTCTTCCAGCACCTGGGAAAACTTGCCCCGGTCCTCCGCGAGGTCCATGTTCTCGAACGGCGTCCCGAACAGGGGCACGTCGGCCGCCAGCAGGTTGCGCGCCAGCTTCAGCGCCGTCTGGCCGCCCAGCTGCACCATCACGCCCGCTGGCTGCTCCAGGTCGATCACGTCCTTGACGCGCTCCCAGAAGACGGGCTCGAAGTACAGCTTGTCCGCGATGTCGAAGTCGGTCGAGACCGTCTCCGGGTTGCAGTTGATCATGATGGCCTCGTAGCCCATCTCCTTGGCCGCGAGCACGCCGTGGACGCACGAGTAGTCGAACTCGATGCCCTGCCCGATCCGGTTCGGCCCGGACCCCAGGATGAGCACCTTCTCGCGGTCGCTCTTGGTCGACTCCGTCTCGCCCTGGTCGTACGTCGAGTAGAAGTACGGCGTCAGCGCCTCGAACTCGCCCGCGCACGTGTCGACCACGCGGAACGTCGGCCGCAGGCCCAGCGACTGCCGGTGCTCGCGCACGTCGTCCTCCTCGGTCTCCGTCAGGTACGCGATCTGGACGTCCGAGAAGCCCGCCTGCTTGAGGTCGAGCATGTCGGCCGCGTCGATCTCCGCCAGCACGCGCCCCTCGGTCGCCCGCTCCAGCGCCACGATGTCGTGGACCTGGTTCAAGAACCACGGGTCGACCTTCGTCACGTCGTGGACCTCGGCGACGCTCGCGCCCAGGCGGAAGGCGTTGCGGACGTGGAGGAGACGGTCCCAGTACGGCTTCGCCAGCCGCTCGCGGACCACGCTCCGGTCGGGCAGCGGCCCGTCCGCACCCAATCCCGAAAACCCTTGCTCCAGGCTCTGGAACGCCTTCTGGAGCGACTCCGCGAACGTCCGCCCGATCGCCATCACCTCGCCGACCGCCTTCATCTGGGTCGTCAGCTCCTCGTCGACGCCCTCGAACTTGTCAAAATTCCAGCGCGGGATTTTCGTCACCACGTAGTCGAGCGCGGGCTCGAAGCAGGCCGAGGTCGTCCCCGTCACCTCGTTCGGCAGCTCGTCGAGCGTGTAGCCGACCGCAAGGCGGGCGGCCACCTTCGCGATCGGGTACCCCGTCGCCTTGCTCGCGAGCGCCGACGACCGCGACACGCGCGGGTTGATCTCGATGACGACGAGCCGCCCGGTCGCCGGGTCGACGGCGAACTGGATGTTGCACCCGCCCGCGAACGTGCCGATCGAGCGCATCGCCTTGATGGCCGCGTCGCGCAGGCCCTGGTACTGCGGGTCGGACAGCGTCTGCTGCGGCGCGACCGTCACCGAGTCGCCGGTGTGGACGCCCATCGGATCCACGTTCTCGATCGAGCACACGATGACGACGTTGTCGTTCGCGTCGCGCAACAGCTCCAGCTCGAACTCCTTCCACCCGAACAGGCACTCCTCGATCAGGACCTCGTGGACCGGGCTGAGTTCGAGCCCGCGCTGCACCTTGTGGTCGAAGTCGGCCGCCTCCCAGACGATGCCGCCGCCGGCGCCGCCCATCGTGAAGCTCGGCCGGATGACGATCGGTTGGAAGCCGTGCCCGCCCGACAGCTCCTGGGCGATCTCCTTGGCCTCCAGCAGCGACTTCGCCGCCCGCGAGCGCGCCTGGTCGAGCCCGATCGACTCCATCAGGTCGCGGAACGCCTGGCGGTCCTCGGTGATGTGGATGGCGTCGATGTCGACGCCGATCACGTCGATGCCCTCGGCCTCCCAGTAGCCCTCTTGGTGGAGCGTGTCGGCGAGGTTGAGCGCCGTCTGGCCGCCCATGGTCGGGAGCACGGCGTCGGGCCGCTCCTTGGCGACGATCTCCTTGATGCTGGCGGGCGTCAGCTCTTGCAGGTACACCACGTCCGCCGTCATCGGGTCGGTCATGATGGTGGCCGGGTTCGAGTTGACGAGGACGACGCGGTAGCCCTCCTGGCGGAGCGCCTTGGCGGCCTGGGTGCCGGAGTAGTCGAACTCACAGGCCTGCCCGATCACGATGGGGCCGGAGCCGATGAGCAGGATCGTCTCGATGTCGGTGCGCTTGGGCATTCCTTGGTACGGGGTACCGGGTTCGGGGTGGGGAGAGCGATGGGCCCGGCAGTGCCGAGTCCCGGCTGGCGTCAGCCGGCGGCGAATCCGCCGACGGTCTTTTGGGGGTCGCGCTCGACGACGACGAGGCAGGCGAACTGGGCGGGCGCTGTGGCGCCGCCGGTCCCGCCCATCGCGGCCGTCGAGACGAGCCGCCAGTCGTCGTTCAGGAGGGCGGTCAGCTCGTCGACCGTCTCGGCCGGGTGGCCGGGCGCATAGTGGACGACGAGGGCGCGGCGTTGGATGGCCATATCAGGGAGCGGGATAGAGATGCGTAAAGGTGAAGGCGCGGGGCGAGGGCCCCGCTTCATGGAGGTGGTCGAGCCGCTCGCGGCCTTCGTCGGCCGAGGGCCGGTGGCCCTCCTCCACCCACCACAGCGCGTAGTGCGGGCGGCCGAAGGCCGAGAACCACTCCTTGCGCCGCTTGACGTAGTGGGCGTGGCCGGTGTTGTAGGTGTAGTCGCGCAGGGCGTCGACGGAGCGCCAAACCGACAAGTTGACCAGCATTTGGCCGTCCTCGAACACGCGCAGGGCCGTCCCCTCGGCGTCCTCGTCCTGGAACCGCCACACAAAGCCGGGCGACCGCTCCGCGAGCAGGTTCATCGGATCGAGCGCACGCGCGAACTCCGCCAGCTTGGCGCCGTCGAGCGGGCCGAGCGGCCGGGCCACGTTGATCTGGGCGAGGTGCATCACGCCGCCTCGGCGGTCGCCTCGTCCATGAGGCCGAGAAACTGGTCGAAGAGGTAGCGGCTGTCGTGCGGCCCGGGGCAGGCCTCGGGGTGGTACTGGACGGAGAACCCCCGGAAGCGGTCGTACTGCAGGCCCTCGACCGTCTGGTCGTTGAGGTTGCGGTGGTCGACGCGGGCGACGCCCGCCAGCCCCTGCTCGCGGACCGCGAACCCGTGGTTCTGGGTCGAGATCTCGACGTGGCCCGTCGTCAGGTTGAGGACGGGGTGGTTGGCGCCCCGGTGGCCCACCTTCATCTTGTAGACCTCGAGCCCCTCCGCGAGCGCCAGCAGCTGGTGGCCGAGGCAGATCCCGAACAGCGGGACCCCGGAGTCGATGGCCGCGCGCGCCGTCGCGACCGCCTCGGGCATCGCGCGGGGGTCGCCCGGCCCGTTCGAGAAGAACACGCCGTCGGGCTCCCACCCGAGCACGTCCGCGAACGGCGTGTCGCCGGGGAAGACGCGGACGCGGCAGCCGAGGTGCGCGAACGACCGCAGGATGTTGCGCTTGACGCCGTAGTCGTAGACGGCCACGCGCCGGTCGCCGGTCTCGCTGAAGTCGTAGGCCTCGCTCGTCGTGACGCCGCTCGCCAGCTCCAGCCCGGCCATGCTGGGCACGGCCTGCGCCTTGGCCACGAGCGAGGCGTCGTCGAGGTCGACCGACGAGATCACGCAGTTCATCACACCCGCCTGGCGGATGTGGCGGACCAGCCGGCGCGTGTCGACGCCCGAGATGCCGACGAGCCCGTGCCGCGCCATGTAGGCGTCGAGCGTCTCCTCGGCGGCGTGGTTCGAAGGGTCGCGCGAGAAGCTCCGGACGACCAAGCCCGCGACGTGCGGGCGGTCGGCCTCCGTCGCCGCCTCGAAGGCGCCGTAGTTGCCGATGTGGGGGTACGTCATCAGCATCACCTGCCCGGCGTAGCTCGGGTCGGTCAGGATCTCCTGGTACCCCGTCATCGAGGTGTTGAAGCAGAGCTCGCCGGCGGTCTCGCCGGGCGCGCCGACGGCGACGCCGGTGACGACGGTGCCGTCTTCGAGGGCCAGCTTGGCAGGGGTCTCGGTCATCGTGCGGGGTATAAAAAAAGCCTCCCGAAAAACGGAAGGCTCAACGGCGCGGGGGCCGCTCTTGCAAAGGCGAAACGGGCGGGATGCAGGCGTGAGGCATGGCGTCCGAAGGCTCCGCCCAACCTACGGACGGTTCCGCCGCACATCCGGACGGTGGCCCGGTTTCACAGCGCGTTTGCCGAAGCCGTCGCGCCGAGTCCGTCCGGATTGGGACCGGGACCCGGGCGCGAGACGCGTATCCTCGCGCACGGACCGCCCGTAGCGCCCGTTCCTCCCCCATGCCCGCCCCGCGCCCCCCCTCCGCCCGCGACCGCCACGCCCCCACGCGGGCGCTGGGCGCGCTCGCGGTCAGCCTGGCGCTCGTCAACGCGGCGCTGCTGTGGTGGCCGTCCGTCGACCTCGGGCCCGAGCTGCCCAGCGAGCTCCCCGAGCGCGAGATGGTGGTGATGGAGATGATCGAGCCGACGCGCCAGCCGCCGCCGCCCGACAACCTCCCCCCCGCCCCGCCGCCGCTCCCGGTCGAGTCGCGCCTGCCGCCGGTCGAGGTGCCCGACGAGCGCGTGGTCGAGGAGATCGTCCGCGACCTCGACATCGCCCCGCCGCCGACCCCGACGCCCACGCGCCGCCCGTCGGTGCCCGCTCCTCCCGGACCGCCCGCCCCGCCCGCGCCGCCGCCGCCCGCGCCGTCCGGGCCCGCCCCGTCGTCCGACCGCATCGTCGAGCGCCCGGACCGGAGCCCGACGCTGAGCGGGCAGGCCCTGCCCGTTTACCCGCGCGGCGCCGACTCCGATTTCCGAGGCCGCGCCCGCGTCAAAGTCCTCGTCAGCCAGGGCGGGCGCGTCACCGACGCCGAGATCGTCGAGCGGACGGCCTTCCGCCGGGGCCGAGAGGAGTCGGTCGCCGCGTTCCCGGACCTCTTCGAGGCCGCCATCTTGGACGCCGCCCGGCGCCACGTCTTCCGCCCAGCTCGCGACGGCGGTGAGCGCGTCCGCGCCTTCGCCTTCATCACCGTTTCCCTGGATCCGCCGGAGTAGGCACGGGGGAACGGGGAATGGGCAGATCACCGAACGACCCGTAGGGGCCGACCGACCCACTCTTTGCGCAAGGCCCCAGGAGAGCACTCCAGTTCGACGGAAGCGGCAGATCTCGGTCCCGCATCGTCCGCCCGTCCCCCGTCCCCTCTTTCCCCATGCCCGCGAGCGCAGCGAGCTAAAATGCCAGCTGCATCGTCTGGGGCGGGTTGAAGTACGCCGTGCCGCCCTTGACGCTGGCGATCTGGCGGACGAGTTCGTCGAACGTGCCGGGCTGATTCACGAAGTCGATCCGGGAGGCGTCGACGATCAGCAGCGGGCTCTTCGAGTAGTGGAAAAAGTAGCGGTCGTAGGCCTCGGCAAGCTCCGCGAGGTACGCCCGCTCCATGCCCGACTCGTAGCTCCGGCCCCGCAGCGCGACGTTGTGGAGCAGCCGGTCGACCGACGAGCGGAGGTAGACGACCAAGTCCGGGATCGGCGCCGACGGCTCCATGATGCCGTACAGCGTCTCGTACAGGCGGACCTCGTCGCCGTCGAGCGTCACGTGCGCGAAGATGCGGTCCTTGTCGAACGTGTAGTCCGAGACGACGTGGTCGACGAACAGGTCGCGCGCCGCGAGCGCCTTTTGCTGCTTGAAGCGGCTGGCCAAGAACGCGAGCTGCGTCTGGAGCGCCCAGCGGTCGCGGTCCTGGTAGAACGAGCCCAGGAACGGGTTCTCCTCGAACTCCTCCTGCACCAGCTTGCCGCCGACACGCTCGGCGAGCATGCGGGCGAGCGTCGTCTTTCCGGCGCCGATGACGCCCTCGACGGCGACGTAGGCGAAGTGGGCGGGGATCGTCGGGGCAGGCATGGGCTCAGATGGGGGGCCGAAAGATCGCGCCGCCCGGGGACAGGGTAGGCGTCTTCGAGGGACGCCGGTCTGTCACAGCAGGAAATCCGTCCGTTCCAGACGCAACGCGTCCTCGCACGCCGCCAGCAGGTCGGCGACGGCGCGGTCCGTTCCGGGGACGACGCGGTCGGCCGCGATGTCGGCGAGCGGCGCGAGCACGAAGCGGCGCGACGCGAGCCCGGGGTGCGGGAGGTGGAGGTCCGGGAGGTCGAGGCGGCAGTCGCCGTAGAGGAGGAGGTCGAGGTCGAGCGGCCGCGGCGCCCAGCGCGGGGCGTCCGGCCGGCGCCCGGCCGCGCGCTCGGCGGCGTGCAGCACGCGGAGCAGGGCGCTCGGGCCGAGGGTCGTGTCGAGGGCGACGGCCGCGTTGAGGTGGTCGGGCTGGGGCGCGGCGCCGGGCCGCACGAGCGCCTCGGTCTCGTAGACCGCGCTCCGGGCGACCACCGTGGTGTCGGGCCGCGCGTCGAGCGTGGCGACGGCCTCACGTAGCGCCGCCAGCCGGTCGCCGACGTTGGCGCCGAGCCCCACGAAGGCCCGCCTCACGGCGCGTGGCGGACGACGACCTCGGCCCGGTCGCAGGGCCCCCCGACCGGCGGGTTCGGCTTGCGGACGGTCACCTCCACTTCGGCGACGGCCGGGTACGCCTCGCCCACCGCCTCCGCGATCCGCCACGCCACGCGCTCGATCAGGAACGCCGACGTGCCGGTGACGACCTCGCGGACGAGCGCGTAGACGCGTTCGTAGTCGACCGTCTTCGTGAGGTCGTCTGTCGCCGCGGCCTCCCGCACGTCGAGCGACATCGCGACGTCGACCTCGTAGCGCCCGCCGATCCGGTGCTCCTCCTCCATCACCCCGTGGTGCGCGTAAAACACGGCGTTGACCAGGCGGACCGTCGAGAGGGCGGGCATCGGGCGGGGGGTTGGAAGCGTCGTCGCCGGGCGAGCGGGTCGGGGAAGATCGCCCCCAACGCCGGCCGCGCGCCGGGTCAGAGCCCCAGTCGGTCGAGGAGCGCGGCGTCATCCGGGGCGATCGTGCCGCGCTCGCGCTGGGCCATCAGGCGACCTGCGTAGAGCGTCGCGTACAAGCCGAGCACGCCGTCGTCGCGGCTGGCGTGCTCGTCAAAGCGCCGCGTCGCCTCGGCGCTCCGCCAGCCCGGAGGAACGTGGATGGCGCGGGGGCCGAACGGCCCGTCGGTCGCCTCGCCGGGGAAGCTCTTTTCGGGCTCGAAGCGGCGCTCGCCCAAATGGCACCCCGTGCACTGCGTCGGCACGCGCAGGGCGCGCGGCTCGGTCTGGGTCGCGGGCGCCAGCCGGCCGTTGGCGTCGTAGACGGCGAAGTCCCAGAACCCGTCGGCCCGCTTGCGCTTGGCCGTCGTCTCCACGACGGCGCCGTCGACGAGGTGCTCGCCGACGATCCAGGTCCCGGCCGGGTAGACGAGGTCTCCCCCACCTGGCAGCGTCCCCATCGCGTGGCGCAGCGCCTCGACGGGCACGTGGATGCGCCGCCGCGCCGCCGTCATCACGCCGTCGGTGTCGACGGTGAACCAGCCCGGCTCGCCGCCGAGGTAGTCGGCCTGCTGGCGGACGCCCGCGAGCGTGGCCGGGACGCCTGTCGCCGCGCCATACGTCGCCTCCAGCATCGCCGCGAGCTCATCCCAGTCGATGGCGCCGTCGCCGTTGACGTCGACGAGGGCGGCGCGGGCGTCGGCGGGGAGTTGGTCGAGTGCAAGCGTCAGGTCGTCTCCCTCGTCGGTGACCAGCCCGGACGCGAACGGGTCGCCGCCCGCATAGGGGCCCAGCACCGAGCGGAGAAGCTTCTCGGGGGCGTCGCGGTCGAGCCGGAGCGGGGCCGCGTCGGCGGTCGCCACATCGATGGGGCCGCCGCCGCCGCACGCGGAGAGCGCGAGCGCGAAGGCTGGGAGCAAGAGTCGGAGCATCGAGACAGCGTCGGGGGGCGGCCGGACTGGGAGAACCGAGCAGAAGCGGCTGGGGGAAGATCCGCAATCCTTCAGACCCGCTCCCGATCCCCGCGCTACTCCAACCCCGCGAGGGCGGCGCGGGCGCGGGCGTCGGTGGGGTCGAGCCGGAGCAGGCGCTCCAGCGCGTCGCGGGCCTCGGCGGTCCGACCAAGTTGGCCGAGGGCGACGCCCAGGTTGCCGAGCGCCGAGCGTTCGTCGGGGTCGATCCGCAGTGCCGCCTCCAACTGCGCGCGGGCCGCCGCCGGGTCGCCGGCCGCCAGCAGCGCCGCGCCCAGGTTGGCCCGGGCGACCGCCAGACGAGGGTCCAGCGCGACGGCGCGGCGCAGCGCCGACACAGCGGGGCCCGTCGCTCCGAGCCCGAGGTGCGCCAGCCCCAGCGCGTTCCACGCGTCGGGATGGCGGAGCGGGTCTTGGGCGACCGCCTCCGCCAGCACGTCCGCCGCCTCGCGAGCGCGCCCGGCGTCGAACAGCGCGGTGCCCAGCCGAACGCGGGCCTCGGTCAGCCGCGGCGCCAGCCGGACGGCCTCCCGCAACGCCTCGGCCGCCTCGACGTGCCGCCCGCGTCGGCTCTCGACCACGCCCAACCACAGCGCCGCCGACGCCGACGCCGGATCCCGGTCGACGGCTTCCGCCAGCACCTCGCGCGCGGCCGCCAGAGAGTCGCGCTCGGCGAGCGCCCGGCCCAGCGCCACGCGCACGTCCGTCCGCTCGACGCCGGCCGCGAGCGCGCCGCGTGCCAATCGGGTGATCCGGGGGAGGTAGGCGGGCAGCGGGTGGCCGGTCTCGTAGAGTGCGAACGTCGCGACGGCGAGGTCGGCGTCAGCGTCAGGTCCGGTTCGGCGCTCGCCTGCGAGGTCGACCAGGGTGTAGGGCGTCGTGCCGCGCGTGTCGGTCCGGCCCGCCGGGGCCCGCTCCGATGGCGGCGGGTCGCGCCGGATCCAGTGGTCGGTGAACGCGACGTGCGGGATGTCGGAGGTGCCGGCCGACCGCATATGGCAGCTCACGCAATCGCCGGCCGTCGCCAGTTCGGCGGTCGTCGCCTCGGGGCGTGAGCAGGCGTCGAGGTGCGCTGAGGGCCCATGGCAACTGGCGCAGGTCACGTTGAAATAATCGGCGGCCAACTCTGCGGTCGGGACGTGCGGGTCGTGGCACGTCGTGCACGTCATCGGGCGGGCGGTCCCAGCGCTCTCCGTGAAGCACGCGCTGCGCATCATCCGCTCGGCGTGGCTGGCGATCCCGAACTGGACCGGGTCGTCGAGCGAGGCCTGCGAGACGAACACCGAGCGGTGCGCCGCGAGGGGCCGGCCCGGGCGGTACGTCGTCGCGTCCTCCCCCGGCGCGTAGACGGTCTCCCCGGTGAGGTGGCACTGCTGGCACACGTCGAGCTGGCGTCCGGGATCGAGCGCCGCCGGGTTGACGATGCGCGAGTCGGAGGGCGACCCGCCAGCCTCGAAGGCCGCGACGTGGGCGGAGCCGGGCCCGTGGCACCGCTCGCACGAGATCCCGAGGGGCACGTCGGTGAAGTAGTTCTGGCTGGGCTCGTGGCCCGGCCTCGCATCGTGGCACGTCAGGCAGTCGAGCGTGATCGGCCGGTCGAATCGCAGGCTCCGTTGGTCGTAGCCCGGGCTGAGGTCCCACAGCTCGCGCTCGACGTACCACGTCAGCGGCATCTCGGTGAGGTACGCGCCGTGCGTGTCGGACCCGGGCGCCCCGCCGGCCGCCATCAGGTACGAGCGCGTCGCGTTGCCCGAGCCGACCACGTAGTCGACGGCTTCGACGCGGGCGTACTCCGGCGTATCCGTCCGCGTCTCCCGTTGAAAGAGCGAGTCGCCGCGGACGAAGGGCTGGTAGCACCACCCGTCGTCGGAGCAGACGACCGGGCCGGTGCCGTCGGGCCCGAACCGCTCGGGGGCGGTCGCCGGGTCGAAACGGCTGAGCGAGCGGCCCATCCCGGTCCGCGCGTACGACGCCGCGAGGTCGGCGTGGCACTGCTGGCAAGCGCCGTCGCCGACGTATGTCCAGCCGTCGTCGGCGGCCGCGACGGGATCGGCCCCGGGCCCGCCGCAGGCGGCGAGCGCGTACGCCAGCGCGAGGACGGCGGGGGCCAGCAGGGCGACGGTGCGGACGCGCACGGCTTCGGGGGGGCGAGGCCCGAAGATACCGGGCGGGCCGTGCCGAGCGGACCGGCGACCGAACCCCGGCACGGCCCTTGCAATCGCCTCTCATGACACGCGGCCATTCCCGGACGCCCCCCTCCATACCGTGCCGATTACCGATCTACTCGACCGCATTCCGTTCTCGCCCACGCGAGACGCGGAGCCCGCTGCGCCTGCTCCGGCGGAGCGCGCCTTCCACGTCGAGGCCCTGGAAGGCGACGGTACCGCTCCAGGTTTCCCGCCCCCCCCCGCGCCCACCCCCAGCGTCGAGATGCTCCCGCCTACGACGAATGCCCCCCCGATGCCCAGTTGGGGCATCGTGCTCGTCGGCGGGCTCTCCCTGCTTTGTGCGGTCCTGGCCATCGCCCTGGCGATGGCCCTCCAAGCCGCACCGCCAGCGACCGCCGAGCAACCGTCGGTGGCGAGCGCCGACCGGCCGGCTGCCGAGACGGCCCCCGAGCCCGAACCCGTCCGCTCGCCCGCCACCTTCTCGGCGGAGGCCACCTCGATCCCGGTCGAACTGATCACGCGGCTGGAAGCCGCGAGCGAGGAGCCGCTCGATGTCGAGCTGTCACGGCTCCTCGATGCCATCCAGCACGGGTTCGGCCGCCGCGGCGCCGTCCTCGAACCGACCCTCCGGTCGTACGTCTACCGCATGGCCTCGCGGTTCGAGTGGAACCCGGACTCGTTCCGGATCGCCGTCACCGCCCCCGACCCCGACCTCGCCGCCGCACGCGGGGCGCTCTTGGAGCGCCTCTTCGAGGATGCCGTCGCCGCTGGCCGACTCGCCGTCGGCACCGGCGTCGGCCCTCACGCTCTGACGCTCGTCGCTGAGCCGTCCGCTACCGACTAATCCCATGTCGCCTCTCCTTTCGATCATCCTGATCGCCATCGCCGTCCTGACCGTCGGGCTGACGACGATCACCTACCTGCGTGCGCGGTCCCGCGAGGCCACGCCGCCGCCGGCGCGCGCCCACATCGCCTCGCAGAGCGCCCCGGTGGCCGTGGCCGACGAGGTCCGCGCCATCGGCGAGCAGATCGAGCGCGCCATGGCCGAGCAGCGCATCCAGGGCGAGACGCAGCGCCAGCTCCTGACCCAGAAGCTGGACAGCGTCCGCCAGTCGGTCGACGGCCAGCGCACCCAGGTCGACGGGCTCCGCAGCGAGCTCCGCCACGAGGTCCAGCGTCGCGACGCGGAGCTCGAGGAGATCCGCCAACAGCTCGGGTCCATCGCGCGAGGCGCGGCGCTCCCCCCGGCCGCCATGCCGGCCCTCGCTCCCGCCCCGGAGCCTGCTCGCGAGACCGCCACGGCCCCGATGATGGAGGAAATGACGTTCGCGCCGTCCGCGCCGGCCGAGGTGCTCGGGGCCCCGACCGCCCCACCTCCAGCCAATCCGGAGCCGTCCTTCTCCGAAGAGACCTTTGCGGAAGCGAGCGTCGAAGAGGTCGTAGTCGAAGCGCCTGCGGTCGAGGAGACGGGTGCCGACGCATCTCTGGCCGAGGAAGCGGCCGCCGACGAGGCCCCGACAGAGCCGGTGCCTGCCGTTGCGGCGCCCACCTTCGAGGAGTCGACCTTTGGAGAGGCCACCTTCGAGGAGCCCGGCTTCGAGCCCGCCGCGAGCGAGGTCGCTCCGGCCCCACCGCCCCCCACCGACCCCTTCGCCGACCTCACATTCGAGGCCCCAGAGCCGGAGGTCCCCACCTTCGAGGAGTCGCTCTTCGAAGACGCTTCGTTCGAGGAGTCCCCGTTTGAAGAGGCCTCGTTCGACGACGACCCCGAGATGGACTCGACCCCTCCGGCGACCTCGTTCGAGGAGGCCCGGTTCGACGCGCGCTCTGCTACCCCCACGGAGGCAGAGGATGCGTTCGCAGCCGCCTCTCTGCACATCGGCGGCGACAGCGCGCCGGCCGGGGACGCGTTCGACGAATGGACGCCCGAGGCCGTGGCGCCCGTCGCAGAGATCATCGCAGAGCCCGCCGTGGCCCCAATCTCCCCGATGACGGACGCCCTCGTCACCGAGCCGCCCACGAGCCCCCCCCCCGCCCAGGCCCTGCCCGACACGGCCGCCGCATGGGTCGCAAGGCCCGGCCGGCCAGACGGCGCCGACCCCATTCCGACGGCGGCCTCCACCGACGATTTCGTGTTCGCCACGCCCGCGCCGACTCCAGAACCCGCCCGCACGGCGGTCGAGGCCCCGAAGACCGGGCTGATCGACATGGACGACCTGATGGCCCCCCCTGCGCCGACAGCCATCCCCGCCGACGCCGCGCCCGAGCCGGTCGCCCCCGAGCCGATCGCCCCTCCCCCGGCTGACGCCACTCCCGAGCCGGTCACTCTCGCCCCGTCCGGCGACGCGGAGCCGATGGAGGCGCCCGAGGTGGCCCCGACCCCCGAAGGCGCCGAAGACCTCACGGTCATCTCGACCATCGACGAGGACGTGCAGCGCCTTCTCTACCTGGAGGGCGTACTCACGCTCGAAGAGATCGCGCAGTGGGGGCGCGGCCAGGCCCGCCGCATCAGCACCCGCGTCGAGGTCTCCGAAGAGACCATCATGAACCAATGGGTCTTTGAGGCGCAAGCCGCCATGTTCTCGCGCTACGCGAAGCAGGCCACCGGCTAGCGCCCCCCTCTACGACAACCAGCGCCAACGGGGGCGGTCGGGCCGGGCTCGTTCGGCCCCGTCGGCGCGTAAAGGGGCCGCGGGCTACGCGGCCGTCACGATGTGCGGGACGGCCGACAAGCGACGAAACGACGCGATGCGGTCGTCGAGGTCGGCGGGCGTGACGCTCAGCATGCGCTCCGGGCCGAAGGCCTCGACGGCAAAGCTGGCGAGCGCGCTGCCCACCACGACCGCCTGCCGCATGGTCTCCGGGTCCGTGGCGCCCGTCCGTGCGATGTGGCCGCACAAGCCGCCGAGAAAGGTGTCGCCCGCGCCCGTCGGGTCGACCACGTCTTCGAGTGGGTAGGCCGGGGCGGAGAACACGTCGCCTCCGCAAAACAGCAGCGCCCCGTGCTCGCCCTTCTTCACGATCAGCGTCTCTGGGCCGAGTGCACGGATCTTGCGCGCGGCGCGGACCAAGTTCGACTCGTCCGCCAGCTGGCGCGCCTCCTCATCGTTGACCACCAGCACGTCGACGCGGCGCAGCGTCTCCGCGAGCGCGTCCGGGGCGTTGTCGATCCAGAAGTTCATCGTGTCCGCCACGACGAGCGCGTTCGCCCCGGCCTGATCGATCACCGAGCCCTGGACGGTCGGGTCGAGGTTGCCGAGGCAGACCACCGACGGCGAGCGGTACGAGGCCGGCAGATCCGGTTCGAACGTCGCGAGCACATTGAGGTGGGTCGCCAGCGTCTCGCGCGTGCCCAGGTCGTAGTGGTACCGGCCGGCCCAGAAGAACGTCTCGCCGTCGGGGTCGCGCACGAGCCCTTCCACGTCGACACCGCGCGCGATGAACGCGTCGACGTGAGCCTCGGGAAAGTCCTTCCCGACGACGGCGTTGAGCTGGACCGGGGCCCCGACGACGCGAGCCGCTAGCGCGGCGTAGGTGGCGGACCCGCCCAGGATCCGCTCGGCGCGGCCGAACGGGGTCTCGACCGTGTCGAAGGCGACGGTTCCGACGACGAGGATGCTCATGGCTGACGCGGGGGGCGGACAAAACGACGGCCGGGGCGCCTCACGCGGAGACGCCCCGGCCTTGGGGAAGCTAGCGCCGCGAGCTAGTCGCGAACCTTCTTGACCCAGTCATCGATCTTCGTCGCCATCACGCCCGTGATGGCCACCTTGGCCGCGTCGGCCATGGTCTCGGCGAAGTCCTTCGTCCGCTCGTAGCCGTCGCCAGCCGCCTCCCCCGCGTTGGACGCGGCCTCGCGGAGCGCCTCGGCGGCGCGGTGCAGGCTGTCCTGGAGCGCATCGCCGGACTCGCCGACGTAGACCTTCGCGTCCGAGCGGAGCGTCTTGCCCTGCTGCTTGGCGGTCTTCGAGAGCTGGCGCGCGCGCTTCTCGACGCGGTCCGCCAGAGACGGCGGCTCGGGCGACGGGAAGAGCGAGGTCAGCAGACGCCCCGCGAGCAGGCCGACGCCAGCTGCGGCGAGCACGGCCAGGCCGGGGTTGGCGTCGATCCAGGCCTTGGCCGTCGCGACGGGGTCGTCGGTGGCGTAGTCGTCGGGCATCTCGTCGAGGCTCGGCGGCGGGGCTACGGACGCGGCGGCGTCGGCGGCGACCTGGGCCGCCGGCTCGATCGAGGCGTCGGGGACGGTCGGGTTCGGATCGGGGACGCCCGGGGCGGGGGCGGTGTCAGGAGCGGTCTTCTTGGAGTCGGCCATGGGGAGAGGGGAAGGACGGGATCTGGAGAGGCAGATACGATCCGGCGCCCCCCCTTTGTTTCTGGGATCGTGTGGGGACTCCATGCGTCCGCGCGTCGGGCCGCTCCCCACTCCCGCACGCGAAGGCTAGGGCGTACGGCGTCCGGCCCGTAGATTCCCCCTCTCCGCCGGATCCCGTCCCCCCAATGCCTGTCCGGTCTTTGCCGCGCCTCGGCGCGCTGTTCGCGTGCCTCTTGCTCGCCGCCCCGCTGGCGGCCCAGACCCCCGGCGCCACCGCCGAGGCCCGGCCCGAGCGTCCCGCCCAGGACTTCGAGGCCGCCCGCGTCTTGTTCGACGGCGGCCACTATGGCGCCGCCGAACGCGCCTTCGCCGAGTTCCAGGAGCGGCACCCCCGCGACGTACGGGCTCCCGAGGCGCTGTTCCGGCAGGCCGAGTCCGCCCTCGCAACACGTGACGACCGCGCGGCGGCAGAGCTTTTCGACGCCTTCGCCACGCGCTACCCCACGAGCCCGCTGGCACCCCGCGCGCGCCTAGCGCTGGGCCGCTACTACGTGGCCGCCGGCGACGACGCTCTCGCCGAGGACGCCCTGCTGGCGGCGACCGACCGCGGTCCGGCCGCGTCGCGCGCCGAGGCTCACTACTTGCTCGGGCTGGTCTACAGCCGCCAGAACCGACTGGCCGCCGCGGCCGCGGCCTACGAGCGCGGCGCCGTCGACGACACGCCGTGGGCTCCCAAGGCCCTCTACGCGATCGGCTCGCTGGCCACCGACGCCCGCGACTGGCCCGCCGCCGCCGACGCCCTCGGCCGGCTCCGGGCGCGCTACCCCGGATCGCCGGAGGACGCGGTTTCCGGGCTGGCCCTCGCCGACGCCCTGTTCCGCACCGGGCGGCTCGCGGACGCGGCCGACGAAGCCGGACGCCGCCGCCCCTCGCTCGCGGGCGACGACGCGGACCGCGCCGCGCTGACTGAGGGCGAGGCCCGCCTCCTGCTCGACCAGCGCGTACCGGCCGACGCCGCGCTCGCGGTCGTCTCGCCGGACAGCCGGTACGCCAGCCGCGCCGCGCTCGGCCGGGGCCGCATCGCGAGCGCCGCGGGCGACTGGGCGGCCGCCGCCGCCTTCTTCGCGATCGCCAGCGCGGGCGCCGGGTCGTCCGACGACGCGGTCGCCCACGAGGCGCGGTACTACCGGGCGCTCGCGCTCCGCGAACTCGGCCAGCTCGGCGACGCGGAGGCCGCGTTCCAGGCCACGGCCCAGCGCCGTCCTGACGGTGCCTACGCCGAGGCGGCGCTCCTCGAACTCGGCGTGCTCCGCTACGAGCGGCGCCTCTACGCCGAGGCCGCCCAGGCGCTCTCGACGCTCCTCGAGCAGAGCCCGCGCGGGCCGTATGCGGGCGAGGCCGCCCGGATGCTGGGCGAGGCTTACGCCGCCGCCGGAGACACGCGCCGCGCTCGCGAGGCCTTTGGGCTGGCGGAGTCTCTCGGGACCGCGACGGCCGAGACGCGTGCCGAGGTGGCGTTCCAGGACGCCTACGCCGAGTTCCGCGAGGGCCGCTTCGACCGCGCCGTGCCCGCCCTCGTGGCCGTCGCCGACGGCGGGGGGCCGCGTGCAGGCGAGGCGCTCTTCTGGGCGGGCGAGGCCGCGTTTCAGGCTCGCGACTTCGTGCGGGCGCAAGCCCTGCTCGAGCGACTGATCCGCGAGCACCCCGACCACGCGCGCGCCGACGCCGCCCGCTACGTGATCGCGTGGACGCTGTACCAGCGCGGCCAGACGCGGGCGGCCGCCGACGCCTTCGAGCGCTTCCTCTCGGCCTACTCGCGCTCCGGCGAGCTGGTGCCGTACTACGCCGACGCCCTCCTCCGCCTCGGCGACTTGTACACGGTCCTGGGCCGCTACTCTGAGGCCCGTCAGGTCTACGGACGCGTCGCCGGCGCCACGCCCGAGCGCAGCGGCGGCGACTACGCGCTCTTCCAGACGGCGCAGGCCTTCGGCCGCGAGGGCCGCACCGACGACGCGCTCGCAGCCTATGCCCGCCTGCTCACGGAGTACCCGCGCTCGGAACGCTACGCACAGGCCCTCCTCGCACGCGGCGACCTCTACTCGGCGCGCGGCGACGACAGCCTGGCGGTCGCCGCCTACGAGCGAGTGCTGAACGAGCGCCCCGACCAGGGCGCGGCGGCCCTCGTGGGCATCGGCGACGTGCTCCTCAACACCGACCGCCCGCAGCTCGCGGAGCAGGCCTACCGCCGCGTCTTCGAGCGCTACGCCGCCAGCGCCCTGACCGACGACGCCTTCTCGGGCCTGGCCGACGCCCTCGACGCGCAGGGCCGGGCCGACGAGATCGACCGTGTCTTCCGCGAGATCGACCAATCGATTGCAGGCCTGGACGGGCGAGCCCGCTTGCGGTACGCCCGCGCCCGCTACGCGCTGTCCGCCGGGCAGGACTCCGTGGCCGTCGTCTACCTCGAAGAGGCGCTTGCCGGCCCGCTCCCGACCGATCTCGAAAGCGAGGCGCTGCTGGCGCTGTCCGGCGCGTACACGTCCACGGGCCGATCTCCCGACGCCGTGCGCGCGCTGCGTCGCCTGCTGGCGCGCGACGCCTCCGGCCCCCTCGCCGACGAGGCCCGGCTCCGGCTTGCTGAGGCGCTGCTCGCGAGCGGCGACGCCGCCGGTGCGCTCGACGCCGCTCGACAGCTCGCGAACGCCGATGCGGGCCGCGCCGCCGATGGGCTCGCCCTGGAAGCGCTCGCGCTCCAGGACCTCGGCCGGACCGACGAGGCCGACGCCGCGCTCCGCCGACTGGTCCGGACCTACCCCGACTCGCCTGCGGCCCAGGCCGCCCTCCGCGACCGCCCCGACCTCGCGCCCGCCTCGGGCGACACCCCCCGCGGCTCGTCCGACGGCCAGCCCCGCTAAGCCATGCGTGCCCTCCACCCCGCCCTGCTGACTGCGTCGACCCTGGCTGGGTTGGCGTTCCTCGCCGCGCCGTGCGCGATCGCGCAGCCGGTCGACCGCTCGCAGTTGCCGAGCCTGACCCCGGCCGTCTTCGAAAGCCGGGGCACGGTCGCCGTGACGCTCCCCCAAGTCGACCGCCAGCCGCTCTCGGGCTTCGGCCCGCTCCCGCGCCGTTTCCAGGTGGCCGCCGACCGCGAGCCGAACACGCTCCCGTTCGCGCCGGACCCCGACGCACTCCCGACGCTCGCGCTGGCGCCGCCGCAGCCGCCCGCGCCCTCCGACCTCGTGGTGCGCCGCTTGCGGGCCGAGGCCGGCGGCGGGACCGAGTCCACGCTCTACGGCCGCCTTGACCTCGCCGCGAGCGGGGCCGGCGGCGAGTTCTTCGTCGACGCCGACTACGACGACGACGGGTCCAACCCGACCGTCATCGGCGAGGCGGTCCGGTTCGAGACGATCGCGCTCCGCGCGGGGGGGCGCTCGTTCGGACCTGGACGGATCGGAATCGAGGGCGCCTTCGAGCGCGAGACGTACCCCGTGCTGTCCGGGGAACGAACGCGGCAGACGGTGGGGGCGGAGGCCGGCATTGAGGGGCTCGGGGCGACGGCCTACCGGGCCACGCTCGGTTTCGAATCGGGCCGGCTGGAAGCACCGGGCCAGCCGGAGTCCACCGAGACCCGTCTCGACGCGGCCGCCCGGATCGCGCGCGGGTGGCTGGCCGCCGACGCCGCCGGAGGCGTCGCCGGGGCCGGGTCCGTCGGCAGCGATCTCCGCTACGGGGCCGCCGGGCTGGCGGTCACGGTCGGGCGCGAGGACGGTGCACGCGCCCGCATTGGCGCGCGCGTGCTGGGCTACGACGCCGCCGCCACGGCGGGCGACGGCGCGGCGACCAGCGTCGGCCCGATTGTCGACCTGGCGTTCCCCCTCGGACCGACGGTGTCGCTATTCGCCATCAACGACCCGCACGTAACGCCGCGGTCGCTGTCGGACCTCACCGCGCAAAACCCCTACGTCTCGCTCGGCCCGATCGTCGCCCCAGACGTGGTGCCCGTCGACGCCCGCGCCGGGTTGTCGAGCGCCTTTGGTCGGTCGCGTGCCCGCGTCTACGCGCTGGCCTTCCGGGCGCCCACCTTCCTGGCCTTCGAATCCACGGGCGCGTTCTCGACGACCAGTGCGGTCGACGTCCGCGAGGTCTACCTCGACGTGTCGGCGTTCGGCCTGGGCGCCGATGTCGCGCTCGTCGCCGAGAACGGGCTCTCCGCTACCGCCAGCCTGACCGTCCGCGCCGGACAGACGGACGACGGTGGCGACATCCCGTACTGGTCGCCCCTCGTCGCGACGGCCGGCGTCCAGGTCCCGTTCGCGAACGGGCGCGGCCGGTTCGGCGCGGCGGCTCACGTGGAGGGCACCCGACCGACGGACCGCTCGGCGACGGACGATGCGCCCGCGTTCGCGCTCGTCAGCGCCGAGGCCAGCTACGCCGTGCTCGGCCCCCTGGCGCTCGTCGCCCGGGCAGAGCGGCTGGCGGGCCAGGCGCAGATCTGGCCCGTCATGGACTACCGCCCCCGAACGTTCCTGCTCGGCCTGCGGCTGCAGCGATGATCCCGCTACCTTCCCGCGTCTTCCCCTCGCTGCCGTGACCCCACTCGACGCCGTCGCCGCCGCCCTCCGCGAGCGCCTGCTGGCCGGGCGCCCCGCCCCGCTCCCCGGCTTGGGCACGCTCGTCCGCCAACACGTCCCGTCTCGCGTCGAGGAGCGGCCCGACGGCACGCGCGTGCTGCTCCCACCCGGCGAGACCATCGGGCTCGGCCCTGCCACGGCCGATGCCGACTCGCTGGCCCAGCCCTTCGCCGCCTACAGCGGGGTCCCCGCCGACCGCGCGGACGCGGCCTATGCCCAGGCGATGGATCAGATCGAGGCCGTGCTCGCGGCCACCGGCGAGGTGCGCTTGATAGGTGTCGGCTTGCTCCGCCGAACGAGTGGCGGCGTGGTCCTGGGCGTCGAGGCGGACCTGCTGGCGGCGGTGAACCGGCGCTACGAAGGTCTCACGCCCGTCGCGACCGGGGCGGCCGCACCGCCTACGATGCCGCCCTCGGCCCCGACGACCGTAGAACCCACACCCGTCGACGAGCCGGTCGCCGCCCCTGCCCCGGAGCCGATCCCTGACCCCGAGCCGGACGTCCCGCAAGCCTCCGACCCGACGGCGATCGCTGCCGCCGCGTCGCCGCTCGACGCGACGTTCGAGGGAGGCGCCGAAAGTGACGAGGAGATCGACGCGTTGCTCCACGACCGCGGCCTCGGACTGCCCGTCGCCCCGCCCGTCCCGGAGGCGACCACACCGCCCCAGCCGTACCCCCCGCCGTCGGTGGCCGACGAACCGCTGGCAGTCCCCTTCAGCGTGCCGCCAGCCGTCCCGGCGCCCGACGAGATGCCCGAGGCGCCCGAGCCTGCTGTAGCGGCCGATCCCCCGGCGCCCACGGACGACAGGATGGAGGAAGACGTGGAGGAGACTCCTCTCGCGGTCCCGTTTGGAGGGCCTGAGGCCCCGCCGCTTCCCGACGTGCTCCCGCCGACCCCATCCGAGCCCGACGCTGCGGAAGACTGGGGCGACGAGACCTGGGCGGCGCCTTCTATCCCGGGCGGCGGCGCCTCCGATCTGGGGGCGGAGCCCCCCATTGAGGACGCCGACTTCGAAGTGGTCGTGCCCGGCCTCGACGAGCCGGAGGACCTGGCGCCCGGCGTCGATGCCTTCACGCACACGTTCGGGGGCGACCCCGTCGCTGACGCCCCGGCGCCACAGGCCGATCCGGTCGGCCTCGTCGGCTCGCTGGACGACGCCCCGGCGACGCCGCGAGCGCCCGGCGAACCGGCGGTCTTCGCGCCGGCCGTCCCCATCGAGACGGTCGGCCCGCCGCACGCCACGTCCGTCGAGCCGCCCCCGGCCAAGGCCCCGGCCCCCGAGCCGCGCACGCGGCGGGTGTGGCCCTGGGTGTTGCTGCTCCTTCTGGTGCTCGCCGCTGTGGCCGCCGTCGTGTTCTGGGATCAGATCGCCACACTCATCGACCGCCCCGTGCCTGGCCAGACGTACACGGCCTCGGCGGAGGGCGCTGCGCGTGCCGACGCCCCGACCACGCCCTCGTACACCGTGCCGGAGGGGATGGACGTCGCCGACTCGCTCGGTGCCGCCGCTCTGCCCGCCTCCGCGAGTCCCGACAGCCTCTTCCGTTCCAGGGAGTCCCTGCCCGGCGGCACAGCTGCCCCGGCAGAAACGGAGCCGGCGGCGGCGTCCACGACGAGCCCGTCGCGCGAGCGGTCCAGCCAGGGTGCGCGCACCGCGCGGAGGTCCGACGACAACGAGGTCGCGTCGACGCAGCCCGCGATGGGGCGGGCGCCCGCGGCGGGCATCGCGATGCTCCCGCCGCGCCTGGCCGGGCTCGACAGCCGAGACGCCAATGCCCTCTCCGGTCCAGAAGCGATCGCCCCCCGCACGGGCGGCTTCTCGTTCGTGGTCTTGTCGACGCCCGCCCTCGCCGAAGCCGAGCCCCTCGCCACCCGCTGGCGCCGCGCCGGCTACCGCGCCTCCGTCCTGACCGCCGCCATCGGCGGCCGGTCCATGTACCGAGTCGTGATCGGCCAGTTCTCCTCCCGCGACCAAGCCCTTCGCCTGCGCGACCGGATCGGCCCCCAGGCCCCGGCCGACACCTGGCTCCTCGACCTTCGCACGCTCTAAATGCCTCTCCTTCAGACCCTCGCCGACACGGCTGCCGCCGCGGCCCCCGCCCTCCAACCGGTGGAGGCCGACCCGACCTTCACCGAAAAGCTCCAGGGCGGCCTCGACCTCCTGTTCCTCGGAGGCTGGTCGATGTATCCGATCGTGCTCCTCTCGATCTTGATGGTGGCCATCATCTGGGAACGTGCCCGGGCCTTACGCCGCGCCGCCGGTGACCCCGAAGCACTCTCGCGCAACGTGGCCGACTTCGTGGGCTCGGGCGACGTCCCGGGCGCTGTCGCGTATTGCCGCGACCGAGACACGCCGGCCTCTCGCATCCTGCAGCGGGGCCTGGAGCGCCTGGGCCGTCCCATCGATGAAATCCAGGGCGCCGTCCATGAGGCCGGCCGGCGGGAGGCGTTCGACCTGGAGAAGCGGATGGACCTGCTCGCGTCCGTCGCCGCCATCGCCCCGATGCTCGGCTTTCTCGGCACCGTCACCGGCATGATCGGGGCGTTCCGCCAGATCCAGCGCTACGAGGGGCTGGCGAACCCGTCCCAGCTCGCGGGCGGCATCTGGGAGGCGCTCGTCACGACGGCCGCCGGGCTCGCCGTCGGCCTGCTGGCGCTGTTCGCGTACAACCTGCTCATCAGCCGGATCGCCCGGCTGGTGAACGGGCTCGAACGGGCCTCGTCGGACTTTATCGACTTTCTTCAGACGCCCGGCGACCGCCGCTAGCATGGCCTCCTTCGACTTCGGGACCGGCCGCAAGGCGCTCACGGCATTCAGCCTGGCGTCGCTGACGGACATCGTCCTCCTGCTGCTCATCTTCTTCCTGCTCACGTCCTCGTTCGTGACGCAGAACGCGATCCGCGTGGCGCTGCCCGACGTGGCCTCCGCCGCGCCGATGGAGCAGGTCCACGTGGCCGTCACCATCGACCGCTACGGCTCGTTCTTCGTCGAAGAGCGCCAGGTGACGGCGGATAGCCTGACGGCCGCCATTGAGGCCGTCCGTGAGGGGCGCCGCTCGCTGGCGGTCTACGCCGACAGCAGCGCGTCCGTGGGCGGGCTCGCCGCCGTGGCCTCGGCCGGCGCCTCGCTGGACATGCGCGTCTCCATCGCCACGGAGGGCCGTGCGCCAGGCGGCGCCGAGTAGGACTAGCCCCAGGCTGCTCGGTCGAGCGAGCGGTACTGGATGGCCTCCGCGAGGTGTGCCGGGGCGAGGCCGGCGTCGCCCGCCAGGTCGGCGATCGTCCGGGCCACCTTGAGGATCCGGTCGTGGGCTCGGGCGCTGAGGCCTAGGCGCGTGAGGGCCGACTTGAGGAGGCCCCGGCTGGCGGCGTCCAGTTCGCACCAGCGGCGAACCTCGGGCGACGTCATCTGCGCGTTGCAGAATCTCCCTTCGCGTCCGGCGAACCGGGTTGCCTGCCGCTCGCGCGCCCGCTCGACCCGGCGTCGCACGGCCGCCGAGGGCTCGGCGTCGGCGCGGCGGCTGAGGTCGTCGAACGGGACGGGCGTGACCTCAACGTGGAGGTCGATCCGGTCCAGGAGCGGGCCGCTCACCTTTGCGAGGTAGCGCTGCACCTGCCCGGCCGCACAGACGCACCGACGCGTGGGGTCGCCGGCATGCCCGCACGGGCAGGGGTTCATGCTGGCGATGAGCATGAACCGGGCGGGGTACCGGACGGTCGCTCGGGCCCGGGCGATCGTCACTTCGCCCTCCTCAAGCGGCTGGCGCAAGACCTCCAGCACCGGCCGGTCGAACTCGGGGAGCTCGTCCAGAAACAGCACGCCGTTGTGGGCGAGCGAGATCTCGCCTGGCACCGGGTTCGACCCGCCGCCGACCAGCCCGGCGTTCGAGATCGTGTGGTGCGGCGACCGGAACGGCCGCTCGGCGACCAGCCCGCCCCGCGCGGCGCCGTTCAGCCGCCCACCGACGCTCAGGATCTTGGTCGTCTCCAGCGCCTCGGCTGGCGTCAGCGGCGGGAGGATGGTCGGGAGCCGCCGCGCGAGCATCGTCTTGCCCGAGCCCGGCGGCCCCACCATCAGCGCGTTGTGTCCCCCGGCGGCGGCCACTTCCAGCGCGCGCTTGACGCCCTGTTGACCGCGCACGTCGGAAAAGTCCGGCCCGCCCTCGACGGGCACCTGCCCCACTAAGGGCCGAGGCGGCTCGGGTGTGCCTCGCCCTTCTCGCTCCGCCAGCAGGCCGAACGCCTCGGCCAGCGTGGTCACCGGGTACACCTCGATCCCCTCCACGACGGCCGCCTCGGCCGCGTTCTCGGGCGGGACCAGGATCGCCCGCCGCCCATCGTCGCGAGCGCCGACCGTCATCGGGAGCACGCCGCGCACCGGCCGGACCGCGCCGTCGAGCCCCAGCTCGCCCACGATTACGACCTCGTCGAGGACGGCTTGCGGGATGAGCCCCTCCCCGATCGCCGCCAGCAGGCCGAGCGCGATCGGCAGGTCGTAGGCCGAGCCCTCCTTGCGCACGTCCGCCGGCGCCATGTTGACCGTCACGGCGCCTCGCGGGACGGGAAGGCCGGAGGTCTTGAGCGCCGCCCACACCCGGTCGCGGCTCTCGCGGACGGCCCCGTCGGGCAGCCCCACCACGGTCCACCGTGGGATGTTGGTCTCGGTGTGCGTTTCGATCTCGATGGGCAGCGCATCGACGCCGACAACGGCGCTGCTCCAGACGCGGGACAGCATGGGGGTGCGAGGCAGAGCCCACATAGACCCGCGAGCGTGCGAGACGTAACCTCTGGCCGCCGACTTTCTCGCCGGCGGGGCCCGGTGGCGCCCCGCTGGTGCTACCCCTCGGCGACGCGCTGGGCCAGGCGGTAGGCGATAAAGCCGGTCACACCGAACGTGATCGCGTACACCGTCGGGTCGTAGGCCTGCGGGCTGACCGCTTCGAACACAAACGCCATGATCCCTGCCGCCAGCCCGCCGCCGACAGCGAAGACGACGGTGTAGAGAACGAACAGGCCGACGGCGCGGCCGGCGGTGACGGGACGAGGAGCGGGTTCGGTGGACATGAGCCGGGGTCGGTGGGGGCGGATGGGACGAGGCGGCGCGCGAGCGGTTCGCTACTCCTCGGGCCGCGCGGTCGCGGGCGTGGTCTCGCCCCGGTGGCACGTCCAGCACGTCACGCGCATCCCGCCGGGGTGGCGCAGCCCCTCGATGGCCGGCAGCGTCTCGGTGTTGATCGCCCACGTCATCCGCATCATCTCTCTCGCCACCGCCTTGCGCGGCTTGGCGTCCGAGGCGAAGTCCCACTCCAGAAAGTCCGTGCCCGGCTCGCCGACGTGGCAGAACTCGCAGCGGACGCCGAGCGCTCGCGTAAAGCCACGCATCACGTCGCGGAGCTGCTCGGGCGGCGTGTCGGCCGGGAGCACCTGCAGGTTCTGCGCGGGCGACGGCCACGACCACGTCGTGTCGGCTGGGCTGGCGGCGGCGGCTGGCGTGGGTGCCGGCGTCGGGGCGTAGGCCGCGAGCACGATCGCGGCGAACAGGGCGAGCGGGACGACGAGGCGCATGGCGGGAGCGGTTGTGTTCGCGAAACATAGACCCCTTCCCGTCGCGGGTCCATCCCCCCACCCCGGCGGCACCGCACGCGGCCTCAGGACCGCCGCGGCGACACGAGGCATGGCCGGGTTGCCACGGCCGCCTTACCCGAGGATGTCGAGGTCCGTGATGAGGTTGTTCATGTCGATCCCCGCCCGGCTGGCTCCCGTGTCCTTGCCGTTCTCCAGCCGCAGCACGCCGCGCGGACAGACCGTCGCGCAGACGCCGCAGCCGACGCAGCTGGCGCGGACCACATTCTGGCCGCGCTGGGCGTACCACTTGACATCGATCCCCATCTCACAGTACGCCGAGCACTGCCCGCACGAGATGCACTGCCCGCCGTTCGTCGTGATCCGGAATCGCGAGAAGAATCGCTGCTGAAGTCCCAGGACCGCCGCCATCGGGCAACCGAACCGGCACCACATCCGGGTCCCGAAGATGGGATAGAAGCCGACGCCGACGACGCCCGCAAACACGGCGCCGATGACCAATCCGTAAAGCCAGCTCACCGTCCCCGCGACCGCGTCCAGCCATGCCGCGTCGACGGCCGCGGCCACCCAGAGCAGCGCCGTCGCGGCCACGATCAGCGCGAGCACGCCGTGGACCATCCAGCGCTCGACCTGCCACGCGCCGACCGACGTGTCGGACAGGTGCCGGTACGGGTCGCCGGCGGTCTCCGCGAGCCCGCCGCAGCCGCACACCCACGAGCAGTACCACCGCTTGCCGAAGTAAAACGTCAGCACCGGCGTCACCAGCGCGATCATCCCGACGCCCCAGATTACCATCGCGATGCCCAGCATCCCCTCGGCGCGCAGCTCGGCGATCTTCCAGGGGAAGAACAGGTCGTAGTCGAGCGGCCACGTGTAGTGCAGGAACAGCTCGGGCTGCTGGAGCCGGACGAGGACGGCGGGGAGGGCGAAGGCGATGATCGTCTGGAAAAAGACGACGCTCACCGTCCGGATCGTGTGGTAGCGGCTGTGGCGGTAGCGGACAAGCGCCCGCGCACCCATCACGCCGACCGCGAGCGTGTAGAGCGTCGTGTACAGCCACCACTGGCCGCCGTTGTCGAGCGTCGCCGGGACGCCCCGCAGCGCCACGGACAGCGGGCTCCCCAGGGGAATCAGCCCCGCGAGCCCGGCGGGCCAGAAATAGAGGACGATGTACAGGCCGGTCAGCGCCAGCCCGAGCGCCCAGCCGACGGCGCCACGGGCGCGGTGCGACGAGGTCATCGTGCCCTCCAGGCGCACGCCCGCGGGCCGCGCCAGCCCGCCCAAGGCGTAGAGCACGCCGCCGCCGCCCAGCCCCGCCAGCACCAGGAGCCCCATCTCCACCGGGTAGCGGGCGCCCCACCCGCTCGCGAGCGCGACGACGAACGCGACGCCGCCGAGCGCCGCCAGCGCCAGCCCCGCCCGCTCGGTCGCCGTCGCCCGGAACGACGGGTTGCCCAGGAGCGCCATGTCGGCCTCGGGGTTGTAGAGCGGGAGGTTGGAGACGGACATCGGGATCGGTGAGTCGGAGGTCGGTCGGCAGGGGATTCGGGTGCCGGTCAGCCCGCCAGCGCCGGCGTGAACTCGGCGTCGAAGCGCGCGGTGGGGAGGTCGGCGACGGCGCGCTCGAGGGGCCAGCGCTCCCCGATCCACCGCGAGCAGACGGCCTGGCGGAGCCGGACGCCCAGCCCGCTCACCCCGACCACGGCGCCGTCGCGGTGGCGGAGGCGGACGGAGCGCGCGCCGTCGGACCGCTCCCACTCGTGCGCAGGCCCGGCGAGGTCGCCGTAGAGCTGCCATTCGAGGTCGAAAAACTTGGCCGAGTTGAAAAAAACCGGCGGCGCGTAGGGACGGGGCCGCCCCGCCATCCCGAGCCCCGCTGTCGCGCCCTGGAGCCGGGCCGTGTACCAGATCGGCTCGACGGCGCGCACGCCCGCGGGCGGCGTCCGGAGTTGGGCGCAGTCGCCGGCGGCCCACACATTCTCCGCCGACGCCCGCAGCGCGTCGTCGACGAGCACGCCCCGGTCGGTCGCCAGCGCCCCGTCGAGCCAGTCCACGTTCGGGCGGACGCCAATCCCGACGCCCACCACGTCGGCCCCCATCCGCTCGCCGTCGGTCGTCACGACCGCTTCGGCTCGCGTCTCGCCTTCGATGTGGGCGACCTCCGTCCCCAGCCGCAGGTCGACGCCGTGCGACCGGATGGCGGCGGCCACCAGGGCGCTCTCGGCCTCCGACAGCGCCGGCGCGAGGTAGCGGGGCTCACGCACCAAAAACGTGACGGCCACGCCGCGCGTCGCCAGCATCTCCGCCAGCTCGACACCGATCAGCCCGCCCCCCACGACGACGGCGCGGCTCGCGCCAGCGGACGACGCCTCCAGCCGGTCGAGATCCGACAAGTGGTACAAGCCCTGCACCCCGTCGAGGTCGACGCCGGGCCAGTCGGGGAGGACGGACGTGGAGCCCGTCGCAACCAACAGCCGGTCGTAGCCCAGGTCGCCGGCGTCGAGCGCGAGCCGCTGGCGGGCGGTGTCGAGCGCGCGAGCGGTGCCAAGCACGCGGTCGATGCGGGACTCGTCCCAAAAGCGCTCGTCGTAGAGCCGGGTGTGGGCGCGCGTCAGGACGCCCATGTAGATGTACATCAGCGCCGTCCGTGCGAACGGCTCGCGCGTCTCGCCCGACACCATCGTGATCCGGGCGTCCGGGTCGGCCTTGCGGACGTGCCGCGCCGCCGTCACGCCCGCGATCCCGTTTCCGACGACGACGACATGCATGGGACGGAGGGATTAGGCCCGGAGGATAGCAGACGCGGGCGTCGTGTGCGGCGCGCAGAACGCCGCCCGGTCCGGGACGTACGCCCGTCCCCCGACGCGCTCATGACCTACGGCATTACCGGCAACCCCACGAAAGATCGGCTCTGGGAGCCGCTTGCCACGCTCGTCGCCTGGCTGGACGAGCGAGCCCTCCCCTTCCGCCTCGACCCCGCGCTCGCCAACGGCCTGCGCCAGCGGGGGACCGACGTCGGCGACCGGGCCACGGACGCCTTTGCCGACGGCGCCGACCTCGTGCTCTCCTTCGGCGGCGACGGCACGCTCTTGCGCACCGCCCACGCCGTCGGCGACGTGCCGATCCTGGGCGTCAACGTGGGCCGGCTGGGCTTCCTGACGAAGGTGGAGGTCGCGGATGTGCAGGACGCGCTCCGGGCCGTCGAGGCGGGTGAGACGGGCATCGAGGAGCGGATGACGCTCGACGTGGCCGTCGAGGGCGGCGACACGTCGGGCGTGCCGGGCTGGGCGCTCAACGACGTCGTCGTAGACAAGTCGGGGACCACGAGCATGATCCAGGTCGAGGCGATGGTCGATGGCGACTGGCTCAACACCTACTGGGCCGACGGGCTGGTCGTGGCGACGCCGACGGGCTCGACGGCGTACGCGCTGTCGGTCGGCGGCCCCATCCTGACACCCGGCACCGAGACGATCGTCGTGGCCCCGATCGCCCCGCACACGCTGACGGCTCGGCCGATCGTGCTGCCCTGCGACGCCGAGCTCGTGCTCCATGTCGAGACGCGCGACCACCCGTTCGCCTTCGCCTGCGACGGGGTCTCAGCAGTCCTCGACGGCGGCGCCGTCGTGCGGATCTGCCGGGGCGAGCACGTGGTCCGGCTCGTCACCTTGCCCGGCCGCGACTACTTCGGGACGATCCGCGACAAGCTCTCCTGGGGCCAGGGCGGCGTCTTTTAGTCGGCCCGGCCGGCTGGCGCGGGGACCCGGGCGCCGGTGACGCCGCACAAAAAAACGCCCCCGCTTCCGAAGAAGCGGGGGCGTTGACTCTGGCGACCCGGACGAGACTTGAACTCGCGACCTCCTGCGTGACAGGCAGGCGTTCTAACCAACTGAACTACCGGGCCGAGTCGGTGCGCCCAATCTACCGACGGGGATGGGACCCGTCGAGCGCGAGGGCGCGCTCCGCTGGATCTTCAACCGCGAGCGGTTGCGTCCCCAGCAGGGTGGTCGAGGGCGGACTTGAACCGCCGACACACGGATTTTCAGTCCGTTGCTCTACCAACTGAGCTACTCGACCATCACCGACCGCGAACGGCCGGTCGACCAATATACAGGCCTGCCGACGGCCCCCCTCCACCGAGACTCGGTGAAGTCACTCCGAGCGCCGCTGGCGGCGCCCCGGGTCACTGGTCCCGCATGGGGTCCTCGACCCAGAGTACGGCCCGGCGCACGAACTCGGCCGATCCGCCGAGCCCCAGCTTCTGCCGGATGTTGGCCCGATGCGACTCGATGGTCTTCAAGCTCAGGCCCATCGCTTCAGATACCTCCCGCGTCGAGCGGCCGTGCCCGAAGTGTTCGAACACCTCGATCTCGCGGTCGGTGAGTTGGCCGCTCAACGGAACGCGGTCGTCGCTGCTCGTCGGGTCGGCCGTCCGACTGCGAAGTGCGCGGCTCAGGTACGTCTGGCCGGCGATGACCGTGCGAAGAGCCGGGATGAACTCGTGCTTCGCCTCGCGCTTCATCAGATAGCCCCGGGCGCCTGCACGGAGGGACCGCTCGGCGTAGAGCGTCTCTTCGTGGCCGGAGACCACCAGGATGAGGGCATCCGGGTTCAACGACCTGAGCCGCTTGATGAACTCGATCCCGTTCACACCGGGAAGCGTCAGATCAACGACGGCCACCGAAAACTCCGTCTGAGCCGCCAGGTCGAACCCCTCCTCCGCTGAGGAGGCTTCCCCACACACCTCCATTCCCCTTTCCCCACGGATGAGGCTCGCGTACCCTTCCCGAATGATGGGGTGGTCATCGACGAGGAGGACTCGGTGGGCCATGCTCAGAGGAAAAGACGAGGCCCTAACCTATTGATTGTCGAAGCCCCGCGCACACCGACCGCCAGCGTACCCCGAAAGGTGGGACCGGCGGTCCGGCCAACAAATCGGCCCAGAGTCAGGCCGTTTCGATGCCGAACACTTCTCCCTTGAGCGTCCCGAAGTCGATCGGCTTTGTGAGGTAGCCCCGGGCGCCGCCATTGAGGGCCGTGCTTTCGAGTTGCCCGTCGTCGTAGGCCGTTACCATGTAGACCTGGAGGGTAGAAAACTCGGCCGTGATCGCGGCCAGCAGGTCGAGCCCGCTCATGCCGGGCATGTTGATGTCGGACAGCACCACGACCACGTCGGCGGCCTCGCCGGAGCGGAGCTTGCTCAGGGCCTCCTCGCCACTCTCCGCGAACACGAACTCGATCAATCCGCTGCGGACCTCGCGACGAAACTTCTGGGTGAACAAGAATTGGACGTCGGCCTCATCGTCGACGACGAGGACGCGGGTGGGATGATCGGGCATTCGGACGTGAGGGGCTGACCGATCCAACGCGTCAACGCTCCTCACGTTGCACCGGGCTCGCGATCTTCTGCCTCCGCCCCACCGATTCCTGTGCCGCCGCCCATCGGACGTCTCCACGTCCTCACCGACTTCCACTTTCAACAGCGCATGTCCCACGCGGCGCTCGCGGCGGCCGCGGTAGCGGGCGGGGCCGACACGATCCAGTTCCGGCAGAAAGGGGGCACGGTGCGTGACCGGTTCGCCAATCTGGTCGAGACCGTCGCGGCGTGCCGGGCCGCGGGCGTCGCGTGCCTGGTCGACGACGCGCTCGACCTCGCGCTCGCGGCCGGGGCCGACGGGGTCCACCTCGGCGCGCTCGACCTGCCCGTCGCCACCGCGCGGCGGGTGGCCACCGAATTGGCCCGCCCCTTCATCGTGGGGGCGACGGCCACCACGGCCGCGGCTGCTCGCGCGGCCGAGTCCGATGGCGCGGACTACATCGGCTTCGGACCCGTCTTCCCGACCCGCTCGAAAGCGGCCCCTGCGTCGGTGAAAGGCGTGCGGGGGGTGGCCGAGGCGAGCGCGGCCGTGTCGATCCCGGTGATTGCCATCGCAGGAATCACGCCCGTCCGCGTCCGCCCGTGCCTCGAGGCCGGGGCCCACGGGGTTGCGGTGATGACGGCCGTGAGCACCGCGCCGGATCCAGAGCTCGCCGCACGGGCCTTCCGTGCGGAAGTCGACGGCTGGGCGGCCAACCGTAGCGCCTGACGGGCCGACCATCGGGGCGGCGACGGGGTATGTTCATCCCGTGAGCGACACCGCCCCCGCCATCCCCTACCGCGCCGAGCTTCAGCGCAAGGCGATCCACCTCGGCGCGCTGGTGCTCCCGGCGGCGATGCTGCTCCTGCCCACGCCGCCGGCCCGGGCTGCGCTGACCCTGCTGGCGGCGTTCGCCGTCGCGCTCGACGTGGCGCGCCAGCGGGTCCCGGCGGTCCACCACCTCGTCGTGGACCGCGGGTTCGGCTGGATGATGCGCCCGGAGGAGCTCACCGGCGTCGGCGGGCCGATCGTGCTGAACGGCGCCGTCTGGATGTGCCTGTCGGCGGCCGCCTGCGTCTGGCTGTTCCCGCCTGGCATCGGCGCAGCGGCCCTCGCGATGCTGATGGTGGGCGACGGCGCGGCGGCCGTGTTCGGACGACGGTTTGGGCGGACCAAGTGGCCCCGCTCGCCGAAGTCGGTCGAGGGCAGCGTCGCGTATGGGGTGGCGGCCTTCGCGATGGGGCTCGTCGTGGTGACGTGGCCCGGCGCCGGCCTCAGCCTGCTCGCGTGCGCGGTCGGCGCGGGTGTCGGGGCGGCCGTCGAGGCCCTGCCGATCCCGGTCAACGACAACTTCCGGGTGCCGCTCCTGTCGGGGCTGGCGATGCTCGCGGTGGGATGGGCCGGCTGACGAGCGCCGCCCAGGCCGTCGCGCGGCGGGCGGTGGAGCTGGAGCCGCTGCCCCAGCCACCGCTCCGCCCGACGCGCCACCCCGTCGTGTTGCTCCACGGCTTCGGGGCGCTGGCCAACCTGATGCAGGGCGGCGTGCTCCATGCCGAGGCGATGCACCTGCGGGCGCGCGGCGTCTGGGCATATGCCCCCCACGTCAACCCGTACGACACGGTCGCGGTGCGGGCCGCGGCTTGGGCGGAGCGGCTGGCGGTCGTCCTCGATGAGACCGGCGCCGAGCGCGTCAACTTGGTGGGCTTCTCGACCGGCGGGCTCGACGCGCGCCAGCTCGCGCGCGACGGCTGGGCCGACCGCATCGCCAGCTTGGTGACCGTGTCCACGCCCCACCGTGGGTCGCCCCTCGCCGACTTCGTGCTCGGCCGCCCGGAGTGGCTGCGCACGTGGGCGGTCGGGGTCATGGAGTTCGTCGGGCGAGCGGCGTACGAATCGGCCCCTCCCCACGCCGAGGCCGCCCTGGCCGAGCTGACGGAGCGGGCGGTCGAAGCCCTCTTCTCCCCCGACGAGACGATCCCCGGCATGTGGTGCGCCTCGTGGGCCGCGCACGCCGGCAAGGGCACCGACATCCCCATGTACCCGCCGCTGGTGGTCCCCAACCGCATCCTGCATGGGCTCGCGGGCCTCAACGACGGCATCGTCCCGACGGCCTCGATGCACTGGGGCGAGCGGCTGGGCACGCTGGCGGCCGACCACGCCCGGCAGATCGGGCTCGGCCCCTCCCCCACCTTCGACTCGCTGGCGTTCTTCGTGGCGCACTGCGACGCGCTCCGGGCTCGCGGGCTCTGACGAGGAACGGGCGGTGGGGCCGGAGCTGGTGACGCGGGCGGAGCGTGGGGCGACGCCGGGGAGAGGCCCACGCGATCCACCGGCCCGCCCCCGAACCCTGGCACGGCGGGCGTCGTTGGCAGGCCGGCTCGTTCCCCCCCCTATGCCTGCCCCTGTCCCCGGTGACGTTCTCGTCGCCGAGCCGCCCATGGCGGACCCCAACTTCCGTCGCACCGTCGTGCTGCTCTGCGAGCACACGACCGGGGGCTCGTTTGGGCTCGTCCTCAACCGCCCCACCGGCTTGTCGCTGGCCCAAGCTGCCGACGAGGCGCTGGGTTTCGACGCAGAGCTCGGCGTGGGCGGGCCGGTGCAGCCCGACACGTTGCACTTCCTCCACCCCTACGGCGACCTCGACGGCGCGCTCCCCGTGCTCGACGAGGTGTTCTGGGGCGGCGACTTCGAAGCCCTCCAGGCCGCCATCGCCGACGGCTGGGCCGACCCGACACAGGTCCGGTTCCTCGTCGGGTACTCGGGCTGGGGGGCCGGGCAGCTCGACGCCGAGGTCGACGAGGGCGCCTGGATCGTCGTCCCCGGGTCGTCCGACTTGGTGTTCGCGGACGGCGACGACGCGCTGTGGCGACAGATCTTGCGTCAGCTCGGCGGGGAGTACGCGCTCCTCTCGACCTTCCCGGACGACCCCCGGCTGAATTAGAGCTGGGGTCCGGTACGTTCAGGCGTTTCGATCGGATGCACCGGACCGCGCTGTGGGATGGGGAACAGGGCAGCCTGACAGGCCCTAAGCATCTCCCGTCTGCGCCCACTCGCGCAAGATGTCCAGCACGTGCTCGACGCCGGCCGACTTGTCGAGGAAGTGGTCCGCTCCGGCTTGGAGGCAGGCCTCCCGGTACAGGTCGTCGGCGTGGTTCGTCAGCATGATCACTCGGGCCGCCGCTCGCGCCTGGCGCAGCGCCTTGAGGGCCGCGAGCCCGTTCATCACCGGCATCTGGAGGTCGAGCACGACCACGCCGGGCCGGTGCTGCCCGACGCCTACCACGGCTTGCGCCCCGTCGGCCGCCTCGGCGACCACCTCGACCCCCTCGACCTCGTCGATGGCGTCGCGCAGGAGCGAGCGGAGCAGGTCGGAGTCGTCGGCCAGCAGGACTCGGACGGGGGGCGTGGGCATGGGTGCGGCAGGGGTGGCCGGTAGCGTACGGGAGAACCGGGCACATCGTCTGCCGGAGCCGGGCTCAGAGCGCGCCAACACGCGTGGGACGGCGGCGTCCGCTGTCGTAGGCATCGTCCTACGCCCCATCCCAATCGACCCATGGGACCACCACCACGCCCTTCAGCCGGTTGCCCCGAGGGTCGAGGCCAGTCGGAGGCACTACTCGATCAGCCCGTTCTCCAGCGCGTAGCGCGTGATCTCGGCGTTGTTGGACATCCCCATCTTCTGGAGCAGCCGGCTTCGATAGGTCGAGACCGTTTTCACGCTGAGCGAGAGGTGCTCCCCGATGGCGCCCACCGTCATCCCCGAAGCGATCAGCCGGAGGACTTGGTACTCGCGGTCGGAGAGTGCGGCGTGGGGGTCCTGGTCCGGGTCGAGGTCGAGCGCGTCCAGGAGCGACGCCGCGAGCGCCTGCGTGAGGTAGCGCTTTCCGGCCGCAACGCGTCGGACGGCCTCCACGAGATCGGCCTCGGCGCTCTCCTTGGTCAGGTAGCCCATCGCGCCCGCCCGGACGACGCGGACGGCGTACTGGTCCTCGGGGTGCGCCGAGAGCACCAGGATTGGCAGGCGCGGGTGCTCCGCCTTCAGCGACTTGACCAAGTCGAGGCCGCTCGGCCCCGGCATGCTCATGTCCATCACGACCACGTCGACGCGCTGGTCGCGGACGGCCACCAGCAGCGCGTCCCCGGAGTCCGCCTCGGCGACGACGCGGACGTCGTCGAGCTCGGTGAGCAGTTCCACCAGCCCGCGACGGACGAGGGCGTGGTCGTCGGCGATGACGATGCGAGTCATGAGACGTCGGCGGAGGGAAGGGGGAACGTACACTCGACTCGGGTGCCCTGGCCCGGCGTCCCGTCGACGTCGAGGGTCCCGCCGAGGGCACCCGCCCGCTCGCGCATGCCGACGAGCCCGAGGCTCCGCCGTCGCGTCCGCGCCGGGTCGAACCCCCGGCCGTCGTCGGCGACGACGAGTCGGAGCGTGGTCGGGGCCATCACCAGCGTCACGGCGACGCGGCTGGCGCCGGCGTGGCGGGCGACGTTCGTGAGCGCCTCCTGGAGCACGCGGAAGGCCGCCGTGGCCACGTCCGTCGGGGGCTCGAACGCGCCCTGTACGTCGACGCGGCACGTCGTGCCGGTGCGTTCCTCGAAGCGCTTGGCCTGCCACGTCGCGGCACTGGCGAGCCCGAAGTCGTCGAGCACGCCCGGGCGGAGGCCGGAGGCGATCTCGCGGACGTGGCGGATGGTCTCGTCGATGGTCTCCCGGACGCTCTCGAGCCGCGCCAGCGCGGGGGCGTCGTCGGCGTAGTGGCGGCCGAACCACCCGATGCCCAAGCGGATGGCCGTGAGCTGCTGGCCGAGCACGTCGTGGACTTCTCGCGAGAGGCGCGTCCGCTCCTCCTCGCGGATGTCTTGGAGGTGGGTCGCAAGCGCCCGGAGCTCGGCCCGGGAGCGCTCCAGGGCCTCCTCGTGCTCGCGCAAGGGCGTCACGTCGCGGAGCATCGACAGCACCTCGCCGTTGCCGACCGGGGCCATCCGGACTTCCCGGAAGAGCCGCCGGCCGTCCGACGCCGTCTCGTAGTCGTAGGCCACGGGCTGCCCGCTCGAAACGATCTGGGCGGCGGCGGCCTCGAACTTTGCCGCGAGGTCGTCGGGGATCACGTCCTGGAGTCGCTTCCCGATCAGGGCGTCGGCCGCGAACTCGGTCTCGAACTGCGCCGGGACGTGAAAGTCGAGGACCATCCCGTCCGTCCGCAAACGGGAGACGACATCGGGGAGCGCCCGCACGACCGTCCGGTACCGCGACTCGGACTCGACGAGCCGGCGCTCGGTCTCGGCGCGGGCCGTCACGTCGCGCGAGGTGACGATCCCGTAGGGCACGCCGCCGGGCCCGACGGCCGCCCGGCCCCGGCTCTCCAGCACCCGGGTCCGCCCGTCCGGATCGATCACGCGGTAGCGCATCGTGCTCCGCTCTCCCGTGAGGAAGCCCTCGGTGAACGCCGTCAGCACCCGATCGAGGTCGTCGGGGTGGATGGCCTCGAACGTCGGCTCGGTGACGATCTGCTCGGGCGTCCGGCCGGTCTGTTCGAGAGCGGACGGGCTGGCGTACTCGGTCCGTCCGGACGCGTCGACAACGGTGACGAGGTCGGCGACGGACTCGACCATCAACCGATACAGCTCCGCGTCGGTCTGCGCGTAGGCGTGACGGGCACGGGCGTGCCGCGCCGCCCTCGCCGCCTCCCGCTCCCCGGCGCCCGGGCCAACCACTCCCTCGGCCCCCCTTGCGAGGGCGGCGTCCTCGGCCTCCGGCGTCGCCGCGATCACCAGAACGGGCGGGCGCGAACGCGGGCGCCGGAGCCAATCGGCCAGGTCTCCGGTGCCGCTCGCGAGCACGACCAACTCGGCGTCGCCGTAGCCGAGAGCCGACGGCGCGTCGACGGCGCGCCGGTCGCCGAGCGCATCCGCAAAGGGCGTGAGCGGTCCGCTCCAGACGATGGGGCCGGGCGCGGGCATCAAGCGGTGAGCGCGAGGAGCCGCGACACAACGCGGCCGACGGTGTCGGCGGCCCGGGCGACCTCGGCGGTCGTCGTCGTGCGGCCGAGCGAGAACCGCAGGGTGGCGGCGGCGAGCTCCCGAGGGACGCCGAGCGCCAGCAGCACGTGGCTCGGCTCCAGCGCACCCGACGTGCAGGCGCTCCCGGCCGAGACCGCCACGCCGTCGAGGTCGAGTGCGGCGAGCAGCATCTCGCCGTCGAGCCCGCCCGCGATGGAGACGCTCAGGATGTGGGGCGCGCAGGCGTCGGGCGTGTTCGGGTGGAGCCGGTCGCCGAGCGCCTCACGGAGCCGCGCCAGCAGATCGCGCCGCAAGCCGTCGATGCGGGCGGCGGTCGCCTCGCGCTCGGCCTCCGCGAGCGCGAGCGCCGTCGCGAAGCCGACGATGCCGGCGACGTTCTCCGTCCCCCCTCTCCGGCCGCGCTCCTGCGCCCCGCCCGTCTGCGGCCCCGCGAACGGCGTCCCCGCGCGGACGTACAGCGCCCCGACGCCTTGGGGCCCGCCGAGCTTATGGGCCGACAGCGACAGCAGATCCACGCCGAGCGCGTCGACGTCGAGCGAGAAATGGCCCGCGGCCTGGACCGCGTCGGTGTGCGCGAGGGCGCCCGACTCGTGGGCGACGCTCGCGATCTCGGCGACGGGGTTCACGGCGCCGGTCTCGTTGTTGACCCACATCGCAGACACGAGCCCGGTCGTGGCGTCGCAGGCCTGGGCGACCGCGTCGGGCGCCAGTCGCCCGTCGGAGCCGGGGGGAAGAATGGCGACCGGGTGGCCGGCCGCTGCCAGCGCCTTGGCGGTCGCGAGGACGGCCTTGTGCTCGGTCGACCCGGTCACGAGCCCGGGGCGGTCTGGCTGGGCTGCCAGCGCGCCACGGATCGCGGCATTGTCGGATTCGGTGCCGCCGGAGGTAAACACGACCTCGCCGGGCTCGCAGCCGAGCACGTCGGCGACCGTGCCGCGCGCGCGGTCGACGGCGACACGCGCGCGGCGACCGGCGGTGTGCAGCGACGACGGGTTGCCGACGGCGCCGAGGTGGGGCAGCATGGCCGCGAGCGCCTCCGGGTGGAGCGGCGTCGTGGCGGCGTGGTCGAGGTAAATCAGAGGAGCGGGGATTCGGCGGGCGGGCGCCAGGGCGCGGTGGCTGGCGGGGATCCTACGCACGAAGCGGTCTGAACGCACCGGGGCGCCTCCGACACGCGGAGCCGCCCCAAGGGATTGGACCGACCGGTCGGCGGGCTACCTCGTCTCCTCTGCGGCCGGGTCCTCGGACACGGTCGCCCCCGTCCAGGTTGTGGCGCCCGCGTCGGTCTCGGCCGGGCCGCCGAAGCCGACCGTGCCGAGCGCGACGCCGTCGCCGCCGGTCTCCGACGTCACGGACGCGGGCTCGATAGCGCTGGCGAAGTAGTCCTCGTTGTCGAAGCTGTCGACCTGGATGGCGTCGTTGCGGGCCTCCTCGGCGCGGCGGAGCAGGTCTGCCTCCACGGCCGTCAGGATGCCCGCTTCGACGGCTTGCGGGATCAGCGTGGCCGGGTGCCGGCGGGGCAGCTCGCGGCGCTTGATGGCGTCCTTGACCTTTTTGACGACGCCCTCCGCTTCGTAACACAGCTTCATCGTGGTCTCGAACCGGCCGAGCGCGTGCGTCGGGTCGTCCGACTCGAAGACCAGGCCCGTGAGGCGGTCGCGCTGGGCGCCGGGCACCTGGAGCGCCGCGGCCACCCGGCCGCCGACGGCGTCGGAGGGCAGCGACGAGAGGCGGTTAAAGCGGGACCACGCCGCGAGCGGGCCGCGGAAGAGCCACGTCGCGCCGGGCAGCTGGAGGTTGGCGAACAGGCCGTCGAACGCGTCCTGCATCTGGGCGAACGCGTACTGCATCGAGTAGTCGAGGAACGGGCGGTCTTCGGGGCGCTGGCCCTCGGCCTCGAAGCGGCGGAGCGTGGCGGTGCCGAGGTACATCCACGAGAAGATGTCGGCGAACCGGCCCGTCAGCTTCTCCTTGCGCTTGAGGTCGCCACCGAGGGTGCCCATCGCGAGGTCGGCCAGGAAGGCGAACGTCGCGGACGCCCACGACATCTTGCGCCAGTAGGTCGCGGCCGGGCCGCTCACCGGCGAGCCCGCCAGCCAGCCGCGGCTCAGCGAGAGGCCGATCCCGCGGAAGGCGTTGCGGACGACGTGGCCGATGTGGGGCCAGAACGCCGCGTCGAACGCCTTGGCGTCGCCGGCCATCAGCGCCTGCATCTCGCGCAACGCGTACGGGTGGCAACGGATCGCGCCCTGCCCGAAGATCATCAGCGTCCGCGTCAGGATGTTGGCTCCCTCGACGGTGATCGAGACGGGCAGGCCGATGTAGGCGTGGGCGATCGGGTTGCGCGGGCCGCGCGAGATCGCATTCCCGCCCAGGATGTCCATCGCGTCGTTGACCGCCTTCCGGAAGAGCTCGGTCGCGTTGTACTTCATCATGGCCGTCACGACGGCCGGGGCGGCGCCCTGGTCGAGCGCGCCGTTCGTGTAGCGGCGCGCGGCGTCGAGCGTGTACGCCCAGCCGCCGATCCGCGCGAGCGGCTCCTCGATGCCCTCGAACTTGCCGATCGACAGCCCGAACTGCTTGCGGATGAGCGCGTGCGCGCCGGCGATCCGCGCCGACTGCAGCACGCCCGCCGTGGCGCTCGCGGGCAGCGAGATCCCACGGCCCGCCGCCAGCGACTGCATCAGCATCCGCCAGCCACGACCGGCACCGGCCGCGCCGCCGATGATGGCGTCCTCCAGCTTGACGACGACGCCGTGGCCCTCGGTCGGGCAGTTCCAGAACGGGACGCCGAGCGGGTCGTGGCGCTGCCCGAGGACGACGCCCTCGGTGTCGGCCGGGACGAGCGCGCACGTGATGCCCAAGTCCGTCCCCTTCCCGAGCAGCTCCTCGGGGTCCTCCAGCTTGAACGCCAGCCCGAGCACGTCGGAGATGGCGGCGAGCGTGATGTAGCGCTTGCGCCAGTCGAGGCGGACGTAGAGCTCGCCGTCGTCGCCGCGGAAGACGACGCCCTTCGACGAGATGGCGCCGGCGTCGGAGCCCGCGCCGGGCTCCGTCAGCGCGAACGACGGGATGACCTCGCCGGACGCCAGCCGGGGCAGCCAGTGGTCCTTCTGCGCGTCGGTCCCGAAGTGCGCCAGCAGCTCGGCCGGGCCGAGCGAGTTCGGCACCATGACGGTGATCCCAAGCGTCGACGAGACCGACGACGCCTTGGCGACGATCGCGCTATTCGCGCTTGGGCTGAAGCCGTGGCCTCCGTACGCCTCGGGCACGATGAGGCCGAAAAAGCGGTCGTCCTTGAGCTTCTGCCACACGGCCTCAGGGAGGTCGCGGCGCTGCCACACCTCCCAGTCGTCCACCATCTTGCACAGCTCCTCGACGGGGCCGTCCATGAACGCCTGCTCGGCCTCGCTCAGGCCGGGGTAGCCCTGCGCCAGCAGGCGCGCGCGGTCGGGCTTGCCCGAGAACAGCTCGCCCTCGACCCAGACCGTCCCGGCGTCGATGGCCTCCTGCTCGGTCGACGAGATGACGGGCAGGAACTGCATCGCCTCCATCGCCTTCATCACGCCCGCCGACAGCAGCCGGCGGATGGGCGTGATCAGGAAGATGGCCGCGAGCACCACGAAAACGGCCGTCAGCGCCCACGGGGCGCCGAACCCGATGAGCGCGACCAAGCCGGCGATCGCCCAGACCGCGAGCGGGGCACCCGTGAAGCCGAGCGCGAACAGCACCAGCAGCACGCCGACCACGGCGGCCCAGCCGGGCGTGACGGCGGCGAGCGCGCCGTGAAGAGAGTCGAGAAGGTCCATGACCGTGGCGGGAAGGGGTGGTTAACAGTGTAAACCTTTCGACGCGGTGCGGCAAGTCCGGAGAACCCCACCTGCCCTGTAGGGGTCTCTCTACCTCTCACGATTCCAATCCGATGTCCGACGCCGCCTCCTGGGCCCTCCAACACCTCCCCCGCCAGCACGGCCGCACCGCCGTGGTGACCGGCGCCAACTCGGGGATCGGCCTCGAAACGACCCGGGGGCTCGCCGTCCTGGGCGCGCGCGTGGTGATGGCCTGCCGCGACACGGGCCGTGGGGCCGCCGCCGCAGCCGACATCCGCACGAGCGTCCCCGGCGCCGACCTCGACGTCCGCGCGCTCGACCTCGCGGACTTGCGCTCCGTCCGCGCCTTCGCAGACGGGATCGACGGGCCGGTCGACGTGCTCGTCAACAACGCCGGCGTGATGGCCGTCCCGCAGCGGACCGAGACGCAGGACGGCTTCGAGACCCAGTTCGGCGTCAACGTGCTCGGCCACTTCGCGCTCACCGTCCGGCTCCTTCCCCAGGTGCTGGCGGCGGACGCCGGGCGCGTGGTGTGGCTGTCGAGCATCGCCCACAAGGACGGCAAGATCCGGCTCGACGACCTCAACAGCGAGCGGCGCTACGACCCGTGGCGGGCCTACCAGCAGAGCAAGCTGGCCGACCTCATGCTGGCGTTCGAGTTCGACCGCCGGCTCGACGGGACGTCGGCGATCTCACTCGCGGCGCACCCGGGCGTGTCGTCGACCGAGCTGATGGACGACATGGTCGGCGGCTCACGGCTGATGGCGTTCGCGGCAAACGCCGTGATGCCGCTGATCGCGATGCCCGCGTGGCGCGGCGCGCTGCCGTCGCTCGTGGCGGCCGCCTCGCCCGACGTGGCGGGCAGCGCCTACGTCGGGCCCCAGGGCTTCCGCGACATGCGCGGCGACCCGGGCCCGGCCGACGTGGCCTCGCAAGCGACCGACCGCGCCACGGCGGCGGCGCTCTTCGAGGCCTGCGAGCGGCTCGCCAGCGAGACGATGCCGCTCGCCCTCGCCGCCTAGCGCTTGGGCGCTGAGGCGCCGCGCCCGCTCAGCCGCCTGCGGCGACCGCCTGGCGGAGCGTCGGGAGGAACGGGAGGAGCGCCTCGCCGGGGCAGACGGTCTGCCCCGGCGCCCGGTCGCCGTGGCCGGCGACGGCCTCGGCCGGCACGTCCCACTGCCGGGCGATCGCCACGACCAGTTGCGTCAGCGACGCGAGCTGCTGCGGGGTCGGCTCGGTCTCCTCGAAGTTGCCCTCGACCACGACCTGGACGTGGCCCGCCAGCGGGTAGTCGGTGTTGGTCTCGCCCTCGTACCGCACATCGCGCCCCTCCAGCACCACGCCGTCGGTCGCGATGTAGTAGTGGTAGGGGACGTCCGGCCACGCGACCTTCGGGCTGCCGTCGCCGAGCGGGGCGTCGCTCTGGGAGAACGCCTGGAGCGCCCGGAGCTTCTCGGCGTTCGGGCGGTCCGGCTGGGCGGGCGTGCCCGTGTGGTGGACGGTGATGGTGGCCGGCGCGTGGGGCCGCATCGGGCCCGTCGGGGCGAGAGCGCCCCACTCGGCACGGGGGACGTAAGCGAGGTCGGCCGGGAGCCCGACGCGGTTGACGGACGTGGGCGCGGAGCCGGCGCAGGAGGCGAGGGCGAGGGCGAGGAGGACGAGGGCGGTCCGCATGGAGGAGAGGGTGGGCGGGGAGGGGCGCAGGGGTCAATCTCCGCACCGCCGGGGCGCGGCGCTAGACTCCGGTTCCCCTCCCCTGCCCGGATGTCCGCACCCTTCGAAGGCCTCGGCGTGTTCTACCTCGGCCGCGACGCGGACCCCGCGACCGGCGACGTGTCCGAAGCGCCCGTCTTGTACGACGCCGCTGACCTCACCACGCACGCCTTCATCGTGGGCATGACCGGCTCCGGCAAGACCGGGCTCGGCGTCGGGCTGATCGAAGAGGCCGCGCTCGACGGGATCCCGGTGATCGCCATCGACCCCAAGGGCGACCTCGGCAACCTCGCGCTCCAGTTCCCCGACCTCGCGCCCGCCGACTTCCGCCCGTGGATCGACCCCGCCGAGGCCACGCGTGACGGGACGACGCCCGATGCGCTCGCCGACCAGAAAGCCGAACTGTGGAAAAAGGGTCTCGCCAAGTCGGGCCAGGGCCCGGAGCGGATCGCCCGCTTGCGCGACGCCGCCGACGTCCGGATCTACACGCCCGGCTCCGACGCCGGCCTGCCCGTCTCCGTGCTCGGCTCGCTCGCGCCGCCGCCCGACGCCCCCGGCTCCGAGGCCTTCCGCGACCGCGTCGAGGGCACGGTCGGCGGACTGCTGACGCTGATGCAGGTCGACGCCGACGCCGCCAGCGGCGAGAACGTGTTCCTCTCCAAAGTGGTGACGGACGCCTGGGCGGCCGGCCGGACGCTCGTCGTCGAGGACCTTATCCACGCCTTGCTCGACCCGCCGTTCGAGACCCTCGGCGTGATGTCGGTCGACGACTTTTTCCCCGAGCGCCAGCGCAAGGCGCTCGCGATGACGCTCAACGGGCTCGTCGCCAGCCCCGCCTTCGCCGCGTGGACGAAGGGCGCGCCCCTCGACGCGGGCAAGCTGTTCTATGGCGCATCGGGCAAGCCGCAGGTGTCGGTGATGTCGATCGCCCACCTCGACGACGCCGAGCGGCTGTTCTTCGTCACCAAGCTGCTCTCCGAGGTGCTCGCGTGGATGCGCCGCCAGCCGGGCACGGGCTCGCTCCGCGCGATCCTGTACATGGACGAGATCTACGGCTACCTCCCGCCGAGCGCGAACCCGCCCACGAAGACGCTCCTGCTGACGCTCATGAAGCAGGCCCGCGCCTTCGGGCTCGGCGTCGTGCTCGCGACGCAGAACCCCGTCGACCTCGACTACAAGGCGCTCGCGAACTGCGGGACGTGGCTCGTCGGGCGGCTCCAGACCGAGCGCGACAAGGCGCGCCTCCTCGACGGATTGGAAGGCGCGGCGGGCGGCATCGACCGCGCCGACATGGACCGGTTGCTGTCGAGCATCGGCAAGCGGCGGTTTTTGCTCCACAACGTCCACGAGTCGGAGCCGCGCGTGCTCGCGACGCGGTGGGCCATGAGCTACCTCGCCGGGCCCCTCACCCGTCGGCAGATCGGGACGCTGATGGCGGAGCACAAGGACACCCTTCCGCCGGAGAAGACCATCGGCTCATCCGCCACCCCGCCCGCCGCGGCACTCGATCCGGCAGCCGCCAGCGGCGAGCGCCCGGCGCTCGACGTGCCCCAGGTGGTGCTCGCGGGCGCGGCCGACGTGTACCACCCGATGCTGCTGGCGCGCGCCGAAGTCCCGGTTTCGCGCTCGCGCCCGCCGGTCGAGCACACGCAGCACATCACGCTGCTCGCCGAGGTGGCCGACGCGCCGGACTGGCACACCGCCGACGCGCTCGACGCGCGCCCTGAGACCGGCCAACCCGTCGACGGCGCGACGTTCGCCGACGTGCCCGCCGCGCTCGCGGACCCCGCCAGCTATCCGCGCTGGGAGTCGGCCCTCAAAAAGTGGCTCCAGACCGAGCGCCCGCTCCGCCTCTTCCGCTCCCCCGAGACCAAGCTGACGAGCGCGCCCGGCGAGGACGAGCGCGCGTTCCGGATCCGGTTGGCCCAAGTTGCCCGCGAAGCCCGCGACGCGCAGAAGGACGACCTGCGCGAGCGGTACCAGAAAAAGCTGGACGCGCTCGAAAAGCGGATGGACAGCGCCGAGGCCGCCGTCGACCGCGAGGCGGCGCAGGCCAGCCAGCGCAAGATGGACACCGTCGTCCGCGTCGGGACCACCCTCCTCGGCGCCTTCCTCGGCCGGGGCCGCACGTCGATGAGCAGCATCGGCGTGACCGCGCGGTCCGCCAGCCGGGCGTCGAAGGAGTCGGCTGACGTGCGGCGGGCTCAGCAAAAGCTCGACGGCTACCGCGACGACTACGCGGAGCTCGAGGCCGACCTCCAACGCGAGATGGACGACATCGACCTCCGGGCCGCCCCTGACGCGGCGGCGCTGGAGACCGTCGAGATCAAGGCTCGGCAGACCGACATGCACGTCACGGAGTTGGCGCTGGCGTGGGTGCCCTACCGACGCGAGCCCGGCGGCCGCCTCGTCCGCGCCTGAACCCGACCGCCCGCCTGCCCGTAGGTGGGCGCCCGTCCCCCCGACTCCGATGAAGCTCCTCCTCCGCTGGGCCGCCAGCGCCGCCGCCCTCCTGATCGTCGCCTACCTCGTGCCCGGCGTCGGCATCGCCAGCATCGGCACGGCCTTTCTCGCCGCGCTCGTCGTCGGCCTCGTCAACGCCACCATCGGTGCGGTCGTCAAGCTGATCACGACGCCGCTCCGCTGGCTGACGCTCGGCCTGCTGACGGTGCTCATCAACGCCGTCATGTTCTGGCTCGCGGCCTCGTTCCTCGACGGGTTCACCGTCGACGGCGCGTTCGCGGCGATCATCGGCGCGCTCGGCTACGGCCTGCTGGCGGGGATCATCGGGTCGGTGCTGGGCGCCAACGGCAAGGACTGACCGGCCTCACCACCGGCGCTTGAGCGTCTCGTGCGTCCCGTCGCGCAGGCGCGCGGCCACCTCGGCGGCGCGGCTCGTTCGGGTGGCCTCGCGTTTGGCGCTCGTCACGCGGTGGGCGAGCGCGCGGCGCATCCCCGGCGAGATGTCGTCCCACGTCGCGCGCGCCTGCGCGTCGTCCGCCAGCGCCGCCGCCAGCTCCGCGCCCGGCTCGACGTGATCCGGGTCCGGGTCGGCGCTCAGCTCGACACCCACCAGATCGCCCGCCGCCAGCCCCAGCGTCTTCATCCGGTCGCGGCTGAGAGCGATAAACGACAGGTCGCCGTGGCGGTGGAGCGCCAGCCGGAACGGCGCGTCGGCGATCGTCCCGACCAAGCGGCGCACCTTGGCGGCCCGGAGCGGCTCGGCGACCGAGTCGGGGAGCGGCAGCTTGTGGGGCGTCATCCCGCCCTTCGTGAGGAGGACGGGCGCGAGAAAGACGTGGTCGAAGTCCATGGCGTGGGCAGAAAAAAGGCGTGGAGGCCGAAGCCCCCACGCCGGGTCGAGGTCCGCGCCGACGCGCTAGACGCGCGAGCGCGGGACGACGGCGCCGTAGCGCTCGATGTCGGCCGCACGACGGGTGCCGTCGTACGTGCCGTCGGTCGCGTAGATCACGCCGTCGCCGATCGAGAGGTCGCGAGCGGGGTACTCGGTGCCGTCCGACAGCGTCACGGCGTCGACCATCTTCTGGTCGGTGTTGACGATCATGTCGACGACGGTCAAGCCGGTGTCGCCACCGTCCTTGTCGAGCACGCGGTAGCCGCGCACGTCCTGGTCGTCGGGGAATTCGAGGTCCCAGTCGGAGGTCTCGGAGAGTTTGATGCGGTCCATGAAAAGAGGGGTCTGAGTGGAGAAAGGGGGGTGCCGCGGCGTCGCCGCGAGCGGGGCGCTACTCGACGACGGTGATGTCGTCGCGCGAGTTGACGCGGATAAAGACGCTGCGGCTGCGGAGCGCCGCCGTGTCATCGTCGGTGAGCTCGGACAGGCCGCGCTCGCCGTCGGCGTATCGGGCAAAGGCACCGTCGATGGAGACGGTGTCGCCCTCGTCGACGTCGAACACACCGTCGGTGCCGCCAGCGCCGGTCTCGGACTCGCCGAGGCCGACCAGCACGACGAGCGTCTTGCGGAGCTCGTCGGTGCCGATCCAGAACGTCGAGTCGCCGACCACGCGGAGGACGCGGGCGTCGTCGACGTCGACACGCGTGCCGGGCTGGAAGCGCGTCACAGTGACGCCTTCGAGAGTGCCGGCGTCGGGGAGCGGGTCGCTGGCGTCGTCGCGGCCACCGGGGCCGTCCGCCATTTCAGCGTCGGTCTCGAACAGGCCGTCGTCGTCGGCGTAGAGCTGCTCGGCGGAGGTGACGACGTCGCCGTCGACCTCGTCCGCGCCGGGCTCGATCTCGAAGTCGTCGAGCACGCCGACGTTGTCGTCGGTGCCGGCGATCTCGTCGGCGTCGGGCTCGTTGTCGAAGGCCTCAGCGATAAACCAGATGAGGCCGCCGAGCAGGAGGAGGCCGAGGAGCCAGAGCCACCAGGGCGAGCCGGACGTCTTTTCTACAGGAATGTTGGCCATGAATATCAGGGGTGAGGCGAAGGGAAAGAGATCAGAGTCCCCACTCGTCCGGCGGGCGCCGGGCCGAGCGGGGCGGTCGGATTACTCGCCGACCTCCACGTTCTCCATGTCGGCCTCCAGGATCTCGACCTCATCGCCGTCGGCGCGGATCACGTCCGTGTCAGCCGTCATGGCGTTGAGGTCGGCGTCCGGGATGCCCATGTTCAGGAGGTCCATGTCGCCGAGCGGGCCGTAGTCGGCGCCGGTGAGCGACACGCGCTGGCCGGGGTTGATGTCGACCTGCCCTTCGATGCCGGGCGCGGCCGAGGCCTCCTGGTCGAGGATGACGAGCGTCTCCGCCGCATTCGGATCGTCGCTCGCGGCGACGAAGAACGTCCGGTCGCCGGTGACCCGGGTGACGTAGAGGTTGCTCATGTCGAGGGCCATGTCGACGTCGGCGTCCATGTCGCCAGCGACGACGACGGGGTCCACGTCTTCGACCATTTCGGCGTCGTCGACGTAGGCGTCGTCGACGTCGTCGTCACCGAAGGCGCCGATGAGAAACCAGAGGAGGGCGCCGAGGAGGAGGGCGCCGAGGAGCCAGAGCCACCAGGGCGTACCGGCGGAGCGTTCGACAGGAATATTGGCCATGAGACGGAGTGGGTGGATGAGAGAGGGCCCAAGGGATGGGCGAGGATTGAATGGATTGGAGGCCGGGAGGGTCCGGACATGTTGCGTTGGAGGCCCTGCCCCAATCCAGACTCAGGGGATCCCGCAGTGCCCTCCCCACCGTTGCTGAGCCCCCCTCCCCACTCGTCCATGGCCCGCACTCTTAGCGTCGTCGCCCTCTTCTTACTCTTCCTCGTCGTCTACGGCGTGGCCATCGAGCCACGGTTGATGCTCGACGAGCAGGCCATTGAGGCCGAGATTCCCGGCCTGCCCGCGGGGTGGGACGGCCAGACCATCGCGCTCGTCGCCGACTTCCAGACCGGGATGTGGCTCGACAACAGCGGAATGGTAGAGGACGCCGTCGGCCGGGCGATCGAGGAAGGCCCCGCGCTGGCGTTGATCGGCGGCGACTTCGTGTACCAGCCCGACTCGGCGACCGTCCGCGAGGCCGTCTCGTACGTCCGCCCCCTCATCGCCGCCGGCATCCCGACGGTCGCCGTGCTTGGCAACCACGACTACTCGCTGATGAAAAAGGACAGTGCCGAGCGCCCGCCGATGGCCGAGTACCTCGCGGCTCAGCTCCGGGAGGCCGGCGTGACGGTGCTGGAAAACGACGCCGTCGCCGTCGCGTCTGCGAGCGGCGATACGCTGTGGGTGGCCGGGGTCGGATCGGTCTGGGCCGAGAATGCCGAGCCGGCGGCCGCCCTCGCGGCGGTCCCCGACGGCGCCCCGCGCGTGTGGCTGATGCACAACGCCGAGGCGTTCCGCGAGGTCGCGGCGGACGAGGCGCCGCTGGCGCTGGCGGCCCACTCGCACGGCGGCCAGATCCGCCTGCCCGGGACCGGGACGTGGAGTTGGCTCGACGTCGTCCGCCCGGGCGAGGTGGTCGCCGACGGCTGGGCGGCCGACTCGATCGGCGCGGCCGGCAACCGGCTCTATGTCAACCGAGGCATCGGCTTCTCCACGGTCCCGGTCCGGATCCGTTGCCGGCCGGAGCTGACCTTGGTCACGCTCCGCGCCGCCGTCGGCGACCTCCCCGCACGGGGCCCGACGGCCTTGAGCTGACCTTACCCGTCTCGCGCCCGACGAGGTTCGCCCTGTGGGTTCGCCCTCATTTCGCACGTCCTCCGTCCCCACGGACGGGCCGTGTCCTGGAGGAACAGGCCGGGAGCCAGACCCCGAGTGGGATGCCTCCCCCGACAGCCCTTCCCTAGCTGCAAGGCAGCAAGATGCTAGCTGCCAGCTCCCCGAGACCGTCGACCTGAGCTTGCGAAGAATCTCAATGCCGAGCCCTAAACCGACACCTAAGCCATGCAAGGCTGGCGGCGAGATCCTGCGTGTCCGTTTAGTATGACAAGGTTGTCGGCGCGACGGCCGGCCCCGCCCAGCACAGCGAGGGAGGAACCTCCGGCGACGGGTGAGAGCGCAGTCCGCGACGCCAACCGGTGCACGACGACGGGGGCGGAGTCGGGGCTCCGCCGAAGACCGGCGCCCCCCCTCGACTGCGCGTCAGCCGCCTCGGCGCAGCCGACCGACGACCTGCTCCGCCTCCCGCACGTCCGAGTCCTCCGCCCATGCGCTCCGTACCTGAGGGGGGAACGCCTCGATCCGGTCCAACGCACCGGCCAGCATGGCGCGAGAGGCCCGCTTGCCTTGGTGGTGCATCGCCAATCCGGTTTGGAGCCGGGCCATCGCCACGAGCTCGTCGAGGCGCGTCGCGTCCGGCGGCAGGGACTCGCCGATCTGGATCGCCTCCAGGCCCGCGCGCTCTGCGGCGCGGTAGCGGCCCAGGTCCACACGCACCTGGGCCAGGGACGTGGCCATCGACATCCCGGTGGCCGTCCGGGCTGCAGGGAGGCCCCGGCCGATGGTCACGGTCGAGTCGTAGTACGCCTCCGCCTCGCGCAGCTCGCCAGCGACTTCCAGAAGTTGGCCCAGAAGCCCCATCGACTCGAAGCGGCGCACGTGGTCGGCGTCGTAGACGAGCCGCGCGATGCGGACGGCCCGGCGGGCATAGGGCATGGCGTCGTCGAGCCGGCCGGACGCCATCAGGTTGTGGGCCATTTGCGACGAGAGGACGCCCACGGAAGCTCCGTCCGGGCCCTCCTCTGTCTCGTACAGCCGGATCGCCTCACGCGTGGTCTCGATGGCCTCGTCCAGGCGGCCCTCGTAGAAATACGTCCGGCTCAGCGAGCTCAGAGCCGCTGCGCGCTCCGCCGGCCGCGAGGACGACTGCGACAGCTCGACGCTCCGCTCGGCCCACTCAATGGCGTCCTGAAGCTGGCCCATGTCCCGGTACGTCCACGAGACGCTCGTCGCGATGTCGAGCAACAGGGCCGAGTCGGGCCGCGCGCCCTGCCGCGCGAGGGAGTCCGCCTGGAGGAGGAGGGGCAACCCGCGCCGAGCGTCCCCTCGCATCGTGTAGTTCTGCGCCAGGTTTTTGAGGCTGAGGGCCCGGACGGCGGGGGACGCGTCCGAGCCGTCGAGCAATGCGACCGAGGCGGTGAGCAGCGAGTCGCTCCGCTCAAAGTCGCCGATCTCGAGGTAGGACGCCCCGAGAACCGTGTAGAGATAGCCGCGGAGCGAGGCCGGCTCGACAGTTGAGATGCGGGTCAGCCCGCGATCGAGCGCCTCGCGAACCGTCATGTCACCGTCGCCGGAGGCTCCAGGCTCGGCGCTCTTGAAGAGGTCGCCGAGGAGCCGTGCCGCCTCGCCCGCGCGGTCGCCCGACGCGGTCGCTTCGGCGAGCGCGGCCCGCTCGTTGCTCAGGGACACCAGGGTGGCGCTCAGCCCACCGACGAGCGCGAAAACCGCGACGGCGGCCGCAGCCACGACCCCGCGATTCCGGCGGACGAACCGGCCGACCACGTACGCGCGAGAGTCCGGACGCGCCTCGACCGGCAGGCCGGCGAGGTGCCGCTCCAGGTCGTCCGCTAGGTCCGCTGCGGTCGCGTAGCGCCGCGCCGGGTCGGGGTGGAGCGCCTTGAGGCAAATCACGTCGAGGTCGCCGCGGAGCGCCTGGGCGCGCGTCGGGGCCACGGCGCCGTCGTTCGCCGTCGCCGCCACGCGCGAGGGCCGCGTCGGCTCGACCGTCGGGGGGCCGGCCGTCGGGGCGTCGTCATGCGGCCGGCGACCGGTGAGGAGTTCGTAGAGCAACGCGCCCAAGCCGTATACGTCGACGGCCGTCGTCACGGTTGCGGTCGGGTCATAGAGCTCGGGGGCGGCATAGGCCGGCGTGAGCAAGCGCATCCCCGTCTGCGTCAGGGGGAACGCCTCGGTGGCCTCGCTCTCGGCCCCCTCAACGAGCTTGGCGATCCCAAAGTCGAGGACGACCGGCCGCGGTGGCCCGTCAGCGTCGGTCACCAGGACGTTCGAGGGCTTGAGGTCGCGGTGGACCACGAACCGCCGGTGGGCGTGGTCGACGGCTCTCGCCACCTCGATGAGCAGGCGAATACGCCCGTGAAGGCCGAGCTCGCGGGCGGCGGCCCACGTCGTGATCGGCTCGCCATCGACGAAATCCGTCACCAGATACGGCACGCCATCGTCGGTCTCGCCCCCGTCGACGAGCCGGGCGATGCCGGGGTGGTCGAGCGTGGCGAGGAGCGCCCGCTCGCGGCGGAGCCGCGCGAGCACGTCGCCGCCAGCGAGGGTGAGCGACCGGCGAACCACCTTGACGGCGACGGTCTTGTCGAACGCCCCGTCGGCCCGCCGGGCCTGGTAGACGCGGCCCATCCCCCCCTCGCCGATGAGTGCGCCGAGCCGGTACGGCCCGAGGCGCTGGCCGGGCTCGATGCCCGGGAGGTCTCCGGTGCCGACGGCCTCGGCGGCCCCGCCGGTCCGGTCCAGGAGGGGATCGTCGGCAAGGGCCACGGCGAGGAGCGGCTCCACCGCGGCGCGGTCGGCCTCACTCAGCGACGCGAGGCGGGCCGCACGGGCGTCGGGCCCGAGGTCGAGGAGACGGCCGAGTTCGGCGTCGACGGCGGTCCAGTCGGTTGGAGTCATTCGTTGAGGAGGGTGTGGAGGTGGGCCTTGGCCCGGCCCCAGTCTCGGGCGGCCGTTCGCACCGAGACCCCTAGCGTCCGGGCCGCCTCGGCGGCGTCGAGCCCCCCGAAAAAGCGGAGCTCGACGAGTTGGGCAAGCCGGGCGTCGCGGCGAGCGAGCGTGCCGAGCGCGGCGTCGATGGCGAGGACCTGGTCGGCCGGCGATACGGGGAGTACGACGAGATCGACCTCGAGGGTGACCGGCCGCGCCGATCCGCCGCGCTTGGCGGCGTTCCGTGCCCGCGCCCGGTCGGTCAGAATTTGTCGCATAGCCCGGGCAGCGACGGCCGTGAAGTGCGACCGGTCGGCCCAGTCTCCCCCGTCGACCAGCTTGAGGTACGCGTCGTGGACAAGCCCGGTCGCCGAGATCGTGACCACGCCGGGCTCGGCGTCGATCCGGGACTGCGCCAGGCGCCGGAGCTCGCCGTAGACCCGCTCGAACAGGGCGTCGCTGGCGCGGGCGTCGCCGTCGCGCGAGGCGCGGAGCAGAATGGTGGTCTTGGCGGAGGGCAATGCGGTGCAGTGGTGGGACACCCGGCCCGGAGGATAACAGCGCCAGGTTCTCGTCGCCCTAACGTTCGCGCGGCCTCAGGCACCTGCATCGCTAGCCCCCTTCGACACCCGCTACGTCCTCGAGGGCTACCGTGCGCGCCGCTTCGATTGTCCGAGACGCCCGGGGCTACGTCCGCAGACCAGACTCCAGACGCGGACGGCGCCGGATTGTCTCTGTCTGACACATGCGGGCATGGCTCCTACGCCGTCCGCCAAAAAATTGCGGCGCGTGGCATCTGGCCGGGTCGCGTCACGCTTACGGGTCAGACACGGCCCCGTCCAGCGCCCCGCGCCTCTCGTGGTCGCGTCCCGTGCCGGGCCACCCCGGCCACCTCCTGTCGAGCCGCCCCGTCGCCTCGACGCTCTCTCACCCTCACCGCACCTAACCCATGCGCTCACTCCACACCGCCCTGTTCCTGGGCGCTCTCTTTTCGCTCTCCGCGTGCACCGAACCCGCGGACCCGACCTCGGAGGCCGTCGAGATCGACGAGCCCGCCGTCGAGGCCGTCGCAACCGACCCCGGCCCCGCCACCCTCGCCCGGACCCCCTGGGAGATGCACCGCGGCCAGGGCGCGCTTGCGCTCCGCACCAGCGCCTCCACTCCCATCGCTGGGCTGTTCGAGCTCGCCTCGATCCCGGCCGACGGGGACGCGGGCTGGGGCTCGGCCCCCAACCCCGAGGTCATCGGCTTCGGCAGCGACAACGCCTCGGAGCTCTCGGGCTGCAACAACGAGGTCGACTACACCTACTTCCAGACCCATGTCGACATCCCCTCGAACATGCGGATGGCCACGTTCGAGATCCAGTTCGAGGGCATGGACGACGCGTCCCGCGTGACCGTCTTCAACTCGGAGTACCCCGACGGGCACCTCGTCGACGGGAGCTACGTCCGGCTGAATGGGAGCGGCACCTCGAACCTCGCCGATGTCGTCCGGGCCGGGGAGCGCAACCGGATCGTCGTGACCCAGGTCGACAACTGCCGCAACGGCAATAAGCTCGACGTGGCCCGCGTGGTCCTTGACGGCCAGGTCATCGAGACCGGCGACGACGGGACCATCACCGTCGACGGCACGGAGATCCGGACCGGCAACGTCCAGGTCACGCTCCAGTGGAACAAGCCCGTCGACCTCGACCTGCACGTGACGGATCCGGCCGGCGATGAGGTCTCGTTCCGGAACACCAGCGTCGCCTCCGGGGGCGAACTCGACGTCGACGCGAGGCGGTCCTGCGCCGAAACGCCCGAGACCGTCGAGAACATCCTCTGGTCTGGCACACCGCCCTCTGGCGAGTTCGGCGTAAAGGTCAACTACTACACTGCGTGCGACGAGGGGCCGGTGGAATACACGGCGACGCTCCGTCGGGGCGGGAACGTGGTCGAAGTCTGGGAAGAGACGGTCCAGTACGGACAGTCCAACACCCACACGTTCTCTGTCGACTAACCCCGTCGGTTCCGTGTGCCTAAGGTGGCCGCCCCAGCCTAGGTTGGGGCGGCCACGTTGCGTGGGTCCTGGCGGTCCGTCGCCGGGTGATCCAGATGCCCCACATCGGAGCAGGGGATCCGTCTGGCTGAGGAGCAGCTAGGCATCCGGAGTCTATGGCCAGTCTCGTGTCGACCCACGTCACCCAGCTTGCTCACTACCGGAGGCGGAGCGCGAGCCGCTAGACCAGCAGGTTCTCGAAGACCGCCGAGGCGCCCATCCCGCCGCCGATGCACATCGTCACGATGCCGTAGCGCGAGCCGCGACGCTCCATCTCGTGCAGCAACGTCGCCGTCAGCTTGGCGCCGGTGCAGCCGAGCGGGTGGCCGAGCGCGATGGCGCCGCCGTTGACGTTGACCTTGTCGCGGTCGATGCCCAGCTCGCGGACGATCGCGAGCGACTGGCTGGCGAACGCCTCGTTGAGCTCGATGAGGTCGATGTCCTTGAGGTCCATCCCGACCTGCTTCAAGACCTTCGGGATCGACTTCATCGGCCCGATGCCCATGATCTCCGGCGGCACGCCGGCCACGGCGAACCCGAGCATCTTGGCGCGCGGCGTGACCCCGAGGTCGTCGACCAGCTTGCGCGACAGGATGATGGTCGCCGCGGCGCCGTCGTTCATCTGCGACGAGTTGCCGGCCGTGACCGACCCGCCGACCTTGAAGGCCGGGCGCAAGCGCGCGAGCGCCTCGGCGGAGGTGTCGGCGCGCGGGCCCTCGTCGGTCGTGTGCTCGAACGTGCGCGTCGTCGCGGTCCGGGTCTCGGGGTCGTACGTGGTCTCCTCGACCGGCACGGGGACCGTCTCGGCGTCGAACCGGCCGGACTCGATGGCGTCGAGCGCGCGCCGGTGGCTCTCGACGGCGAAGGCGTCCTGGTCCTCGCGGCTCACGTCGAACTGGTCGGCCACGTTCTCGGCCGTGATGCCCATCGAGGCGTAGAACTCGGGGTCGTCGACGGCGAGCTGGGGGTCGGGCGCGAAGTAGAACCCGCCCATCGGTACGCTCGACATCGACTCGACGCCGCCGGCGATGATGCAGTCGGCCTGCCCCATGGCGACCGAGTTGTAGCCCTGCGCGATCGTCTGGACGCCCGACGAGCAGAAGCGGTTGACGGTCACGCCCGGCACGGAGTCGGGCAGCTTGGCCTTCTGGACGATGGCGCGGGCCATGTTCATGCCCTGGGGCCCTTCGGGGAAGGCGCACCCGAGCACGACGTCGTCGATCAGGTCGTGCTCCAGGCCGGGGACGCGCGCGAGCGCGCCGTTGATGGCGACCGCGCCGAGGTGCTCGGGGCGGACGTTGCGGAGCGCCCCGCGGTTCGCCTTCCCGACCGGCGTGCGGACGGAGGCGACGATGTAGGCTTCGTTGATTTGCATGAGAGTTGGGGACTGAGGGACTACGGGGAATGGAGGGACTGGGGGTCGGGGCTCAAGTCCCCGGTCCCCACAGTCCCAAGTCCCTAGTTCCGAAGCGGCTTGTTGGTGGTCAGGATGCTCTGGATGCGGGCCATCGTCTTCTCCTCGCCCAGGAGCGACAGGAAGACCTCGCGCTCGAGCTCCAGGAGGTAGTCCTCGTGGACCTCGGCCGGGGCGGTGAGGTCGCCGCCGGTCATCACCCAGGCCAGGCGGCTGCCGAGGTAGTGGTCGTACTCGGAGACGTAGCCGCCCTCCTCGAACTGGTGGAGCGCGATCTCGAACTGGGCCCGGCCCGGCGCGCCGAGCACGGGGATCGCCGAGCGGACCGCCGGCGGGCGGTAGCCCTGCTCGCTGAGCCGGGTCACCTGCGCCTTGGCCACGTGGAAGCGCCGCGCGTCGTTCATCACGATGGTCGCGTTGTCGTCGATAAAGTTCTTGTCGCGCGCCTCGAACGCCGAGGTCGCCACGTTCGCCATGGCGATGGTTTCGAAGTGCTGGCGCAGGAACGGCTGGATCTCGCTCGGCCGGTCGGCGTCGGCCGCCAGCTCGGCGGCGCGGGCCGCCATCATCGTCGTGCCGCCGCCGGCCGGGATGAGCCCGACGCCGAGCTCGACGAGCCCGATGTAGGTCTCGGCCGCGAGGACGGGGTGCGGGCACGCCATCGTCATCTCGCACCCGCCGCCGAGCACGCGCTGGTGCGTCGTGACGACGACCGGCTTCGTCGCGTAGCGGATCTTGAAGACGGCCTCCTGGAATTTGGCGATGAACGGCTCCAGGTCGCTCACCTCGCCCATCATCAGGGCCATCGCGACCTCGCCGAGGTTGGCGCCGACGGAGAAGTTGGACCCCTCGTTGCCGATGATCATCCCGCGCAGGTCGCGGTCGTCCTCGACCTTCTGGATCGCCTCCATCACGCCCGTGATGACCTCGGACCCCAGGCTGTTCGACTTCGAGCGGAACTCGAAGAGGGCGACGCCATCCCCCACGTCGAGAAGGGCCGCGTCGCTGTTTTCCCACAACGTGTTGTTCGCGTCTTCCTTGAGGTAGGTCAGCCCCCATTCGTCGGCCGGGCGGGGGTCGGGGACGTAGCGGCCGGTGCCCGGGGTCCACACCTCGGGGACGCCCGACTCGGTGTCGCGGTAGAAGCCCTGGACCGGGATGTCGGCGACCCAGGCCGGGACGGGGATCTCGGCGTCGTCGAGCGCGTCGCGGACGGCGTCGATCCCGAGCGCGTCCCACATCTGGTACGGGCCCATCTCCCAGCCGAAGCCCCACTGCAGGGCGCGGTCGAGGTTAGCGGGGCTGTCCGAGATCTCCGGCGTGCGTCGGGCCGTGTAGCCGATGAGGTCGAGCGTGGTGTCGCGGAAAAACTGGCCCGCGCGGCCGGTGTCGGCCCACAGGTTGCGTAGGGTCTCGGCGAGCGAGCCGCCGCGGAACGACTTCGGGTCGAACCCGAGCTCGGCGGCGTCCTCGTACTCGCCCGTCACCGCGTTGAAGCTCTTGATCGTCTTGCCCTCCTTCTTGTAGAACCCGGCCTTCGACTTGGCGCCGAGGTGCTTGAGGTCGACGAGCCGCTGGAGGACGTCCGGGACCTGGAAGCGGTCGCGGGACTCGTCGTCCGGGATCGCTTGGTAGAGGTTGGCCGTCACGTGGCGGAGCGTGTCGAGCCCGACGACGTCGGCGGTGCGGAAGGTGGCGCTCTTGGCGTGGCCGATCAGCGTGCCCGTCAGCGCGTCGATCTCCTCGATGGAGTACCCGTTCTTCTCGTACTGCTCGACGGCCCCGAGCATGGCGTACGTCCCGATCCGGTTGCCGATAAAGTTGGGCGTGTCCTTCGCCATCACGATCCCCTTGCCGAGGTGGACGCGGGCGAAGCTGGTGACGCGGGCCACGACCTCGGGGTCGGTGTCCGGCGTCGGGATGACCTCGAAGAGCTTGAGGTAGCGCGGCGGGTTGAAAAAGTGGGTCCCCAGGAAGCGCGCCTTGAAGCCGTCGCCCAGGTCCTCCGACATCTCGGCGATGGGCAGGCCCGAGGTGTTCGACGAGATCACGGCCGTGTTGCTGGCGGCCTTCTCGATCCGCGCGAGCACGTCCTTCTTGATGTCCATCCGCTCGATGACCACCTCGATCACCCACTCGGCGTCGCCGATCTTGTCGAAGTCGTCGTCGAAGTTGCCGAGCGTGATCCGCTTCTGGGCGGCCGGCGTCATGAACGGCGCCGGCTTCATCTTGGTGGCCGCCTTGAAGGCGCCCTCGACGAGGTCGTTCTTCCCACCCTCGCGGCCGATGCTCTCGGGCGTCACGTCGAGCAGGAGCACCTCCAGCCCGGCGTTCGCGAGGTGGGCGGCGATCTGGCTGCCCATCACGCCCGCGCCGACGACGGCGGCAGTGCGGAAGGGGCGGTAGGCCCACGCGGGGGCTTGCGCGGCGGCGTTGGATTCGAGAGTCGGGGTTTCCATCGGAGGGGTGGAAGGGTGGAAAATGGAAGGTGGAGGGCTGGGGCGGCCGACCGGACGGTCGGCGCGGCTCCGGCAGCCGTCCACGACTAGACGAAGGCGCTGAGGCCGGTGACGTGGCGGCCGACGATCAGGGAGTTGATCTCGTTCGTGCCCTCGTACGAGTAGATGGCCTCGGTGTCGGCGAAGGCGCGGGCGACGTGGTTCTCGATCAGGATGCCGTTGCCGCCGTGGAGGTCGCGCGCCAGCGCCACGACCTCGCGGCACCGGGCGGCCGTGAAGACCTTCGCCAACGAGGCCTGGGCGTCGGTCATCTCGCCGGCGTCCTGGAGCTGGCTCAGGCGCAGGCACATCGTCTGCATCGCGGTCACATTCCCCAGCATGTGGACCAGCTTGTCCTGGATGAGCTGGAACTCGGCGATCGGGCGGCCAAACTGCAGGCGCGTCGTGGCGTACTGCTGGCTCTTCTCGTAGGCGCCCATCGCGCAGCCGACGGCCTGCCACGCGACGCCCGCCCGCGTCAGCTTGAGGACCTCGGCCACGTCCGCGAACCCGTCGCACTTTTGCAGGCGGTCGGACTCCGGCACGCGGCAGTCGCTCAGCGTGATGAGCCCGTTCTCGACGGCGCGGAGGGCGATCTTGCCCCGGATCTTCTCGACGCTGTAGCCGGGGTTCTCCTTCGGGCGGACGATGAACCCTTTGACGGCGCCGTCGGCCTCGTCGCGCGCCCAGATCACGACTAGGTCGGCGAAGGTGGCATTCCCAATCCACTTTTTCTGGCCGTTGAGGATCCAGCCGTCGCCGTCACGCCGGGCGGTCGTCTGGACGCCCCGGCTGATGGCGCTGCCCACATGCGGTTCGGTCAGCCCGAAGGCGCCGATCTTGTCCCAGGCGCGCATCTGAGGCAGCCACTCGGCCTTCTGCTCGTCGCTCCCGCACACCAAGAGCGACTGCATCGCCAGCCCGGAGTGGACGCCGAAAAAGGTCGCCGTCGACACGTCGATGCGGGCGATCTCCATCGTCAACAGCCCCTCCATGACGGAGCCGTTCGGCTCGCGCGTCTCGAGGTCCTCGCCGTAGATCGGCGTCAGCAGGTCGAGCTTGCGGAAGCCGGGCACGAGCACGTCGAGCGGCGTCCGGTCGCCGAGCCAGGCCTCGTTGATGACGGGCTCGACCTCGGCCTCCATGAACGTGCGGAGCTCGGCCATCTTCTGGCGCTGCTCGTCCGAGATCAGGCCGTCGATGTCGAAAAAGTCGCCGTTCGGCGCGGGCGGGTCGTACGCCGGGCGCGGCGGGCGCGGCGGGCGGGGCGTGGACCTGGCGACGGCCCCATAGGACGCGGCGACGGCGGCTTCGTCGAGCCCGGAGTACGCGGCCGCCAGCTGGTCGAGGTCGACGCCGCGGGCGCGCAAGGTGGAGAGCGCGTCGGGCGCGGCGCCGTCGCCGCCGGCCGGGGCGTCGTGGGCGGTGTCGGGGGTCGGGGTCTCCATGGCGGTCGCGGCGGCGGGGGTGTCGGTTAACACCGTTAAGCGGGACAGGTTCGCCCGCCGCCTGTTGGATGCCGCCACGCTGGCGGCGTTCCGTGAAGCCCGCCGGCCCGGCCTGCCCCGGGGCCGACCGCCCCTCCCAAACGCGCGAACGGCCCGGGCGCGGTCGCCTGGGCCGTTCGCGGCTCCGATCTGCGGGGCGGCCGCTAGGCCACCACGGCCACCGGCTTGTTCTTGTCGACCGAGGCCGTGTACATCGAGTCGATAGAGTCGGTGTAGACCTTGTTGACGGCGCCGCGCTTGACCTTCATCGTCGGCGTCAGCATCTCGTTCTCGACCGTCATCGTCTCCGGCACGAGCCGGAAGCGCTGGACCTGGCTCCACTTGTCCATCCCCTCGTTCGCCTCGGCCACCAGGCGCTCGAACTCGGCGTGGACCGCCGGGTCCTTCAGGAGCGCCTCGCCCGTCGCCGTGATGCCGTTCTGCTTGGCCCAGACCGGCAGCGCCTCCATGTTCGGGAAGATCAGCGCCGTGCAGAACTTCTGGGAGTTGCCGACGACGACGGCCTGCTCGATGAGCGCGCTCTCGGTGAGCGTGTTCTCGATCGGCTGCGGGATGACGTACTTGCCCGTCGACAGCTTGAAGAGGGCCTTTTTACGGTCGGTGATCTTGAGGAAGCCGTCGGGCGTGAACTCGCCGATGTCGCCGGTGTGGAACCAGCCGTCCTCGTCCATCACCTCGGCCGTCTTGTCGGGCTCCTTGTAGTAGCCCATCATCGTATTCGGCCCGCGCGAGAGGATTTCGCCGTCCTCGGCAATCGCGACGTCCACGCCCGCAATGGGCTGGCCGACCGTGCCGGCCCGGTTCTCGGTCGGCGTGTTCATGGTGATGATCGGGCTCGTCTCGGTCAGCCCATAGCCCTGGACGATCGGGATGCCAAAGGCCGTGAACGACTGCGCGAGGTCGGCGCGGAGCGCGGCACCGCCCGTCGCGACCGTCTTGACGCGCGTGAGCCCCAGCTTCTCACGGAGCTTGGAGTAGACCAGCTTGTCGGCCAAGCCGTGCTTCCAACCGGGGACGCCGCCGTCGGGCTTGGCCAGGTCGTAGTCGCGGGCCAGCCCGAGCGCCCAGCTGCCGATCTTGTGCTTGAGGCCGGTCGCCTCGGAGACGCCGAGCGAGACCTTGTCGTAGACCTTCTCGAGCACGCGCGGGACGGTCGAGAACATCGTCGGGCGGACCTCGGCGAGGTGGGCGACGAGCTGGTCGGGGTTGGAGAAGTACAGCGACTGGCCCCACGCGACGTGGCCGATCGTCAGCGTCCGCGCGAAGATGTGGGTCATCGGCAGGAACGTCAGGATGGTCTCCTCCTGGTTGCCGAGCGCCCCGAGCGTCGGGAGCCCCGCGAGCACGTTCGACGAGATGTTCTGGTGCGAGAGCATCACGCCCTTGGGCATGCCCGTCGTGCCCGAGGTGTAGATGAGCGTCGCGAGCTCGGTCGCCTCACTCTGGTCCCGGAGCTCGTCGGGCCGGTTCGGCGCGGCCTTGAGCGCCTGGCGGCCCTCGGCGCGCAAGGCGTCGGCGGTCTTGAGCGTGACGCCGTCGGGGAGCCCGGCCCCGGCGCCCGTGCCCTCGAAGAGGACCACCAGTTTGACGTCCGGCACCTGCGCCGCCCACCCGGCGAAGTTGGCCAGCATCTCCTCGTTCGTCACAAACATGGCCTTGGCCTCGGCGTGCTGCGTGACGTAGACCAAGTTGTCCGGCGCGTAGGTCGTGTACAGCGGCGCGTTGACGATCCCCGCGATCTGGGTCGCGAAGTCGGCGAGGACGAAGTGGAGGTCGCTGTTCATAAAGAAGGCGACGTGGTCCCGGCGGCTCAGCCCGTTCTCCAGCAACCCCAGTGCCAGCTCGTCGGCGGCCGTCCGGAGCTCGCTGTTCGACATCGTCTGCCAGCCGGAGTCGGTCGGCTGGTTGAAGGCCTTCGCGTTCGGGTACTTCTCGACGGCGTCGTCGAGGAGCTGGGGAAGCGTTTTTCCGAGGACGACCTCGCCCTTCGTGGTGGGCGCGGCGGAATGAATCTGGAGGGCCATGGGCGTGGGCTAAAGAGCGGGGTGGTCCGGGGAAGCTGTGTGAAGCTAAACGGAAGCGTCCGGTTCCGGTGATCCCTGAGGGCGGGAGAGAAATCCCCCTGCTGGGACCTGCTGACCGCCTCCTGCTGGCGCCGGGTGCCCCGCTCGTCATCCCCCAGCTCGGACGCGCGCACTGACCGCAATCCTGGCGGCAGGCGTTGCGCGTCCATGCGGTCCCCCTTGGCAAGGGGGACAGTCCGCGCGGCCTCGTGCCTCACGTGCAGGGACGCCTTTCGGCTGGCGCCAGCCGATCGTCGAGAGCGTCGCGCGTACGGGGGTCTGCCGAGCACCGCCCCTCCCGCCAGCAGCCCCCCCCCTACTCCTCCGCCCCGAACGGCCGCAGCGCCTGGCGCACACCCGCGTCCACCAGCTCCTCGCCGGCGATCCGCACGTCGACGCGCCGCGCGAGGTGGAGCGACACGAGACCGTGCAGGGCTGTCCAGAGCACGGCGGAGGCGACATCGGGGTCGGAGGGCGACCGCAGCGAGCCGTCGGCGACGCCATCCGCGAGCGCCGTGCCGAAACGCAAGACGTTGCGCCGCGCACGGCGGTAGTCCTCGGCCGGGTACCGCGCCATCCGCTCGGGGTGGAGTTGGAACATGACCTCGTAGTACTCCGGGTTGTCGAGCCCGAAACGGACGTAGGCACGGGAGAGCGCGTCGAGCCGGTCGGCGGGCGCGGCGTGGCCCGCCTCGGCGGCTTCGAGCGCGGCGTGGAGCCGGTCCATCCCCTCCGAGATCAGCGCGTGCGTGAGGGCGTCCTTGTTGTCGAAGTGGAGGTAGATGCTCGTCGCGCTGCACCCCACGGAGCTCGCGATCTTGCGCATCGACAGGGCCTCGTAGCCGCTGACCACCAGCAGGTGCCGCGCGTGGTCGAGGATGAGCCGCCGGAGGTCGCCGGTGGTCTCGGCGCGGGCGGGCGGGGCGGGCGGGGCGTCGGGCACGGGGGGCGGTGGGGCGAGCCGTGAAGCTAGCGGCAGGGCAGGAAAGGGAAGAGGATGGAGGAGCGGAAGAGACGAGGAGTCGACGCGCCGGGGCCCCATCCCCAGCCACGCCGAGCGACACCTGTCGCCGACCGCCAGCTCTCCGCTATCCTCTTCTCCCCTGGTCCTCTTCTCCTCGACCCATGCCTCTCCCCTGGCGCGACGTCGCCGCCCTCCCCCCCGTCGTCGCCCGCTTCTGCCGCTACGCCGAGGTGTGGACGACCTCCAACCCCGCCTCCGACACCGTCCCCTCGACCGACTGCCAGCTGGCGCTGTCGCGGATGCTCGTCGAGGAGCTGACCGCACTCAACGTGGCCGCCGAGCTGGACGCGCACGGCTACGTCTACGCCGACCTCCCCGCGCCGACGCCCGTCGAGGGCCTGCCCGTCGTCGGGCTGTGCGCCCACGTCGACACGTCGCCGGACGCGCCGGGCGAGAACGTCCGCCCGATGATCCACCCCGACTACGACGGCGGGCCCGTCGCCTTCCCGGGTGCCCCGGCCCTCGTGCTCGACCCCGCCCGCCAGCCGGCGCTCGCGGCGCACACCGGCCACGACCTCATCACCAGCGACGGGACGACGCTGCTCGGCTCCGACGACAAGGCAGGCGTCGCCATCCTCATGCAGCTGGCGGAGGACCTGGTGCGCGACGAGGCCGACGCCGTCGAACGGGGCGAGCGCCCGGCCCCGCGCCCCCACCTGCGGCTGCTGTTCACGCCCGACGAGGAGATCGCGCGCGGCACCGACCACGTCGACCTCGACCGCTGGGGCGCCGACCTCGCCTACACGCTCGACGGCAGCGGGACGGACACCCTCAACGTCGAGACCTTCCACGCGGCCGAGGCCGTGTTCGAGATCGAGGGCGTCGGCGTGCACCCCGGCTACGCCCAGGGAGTGCTCGTGAACGCGGCCAAACTCGCGGCCGAAATCGTGACAGCGCTGGCGGCCGACCCGGCCCCGGAAACGACCTCGGGCCGGGAGGGCTATCTCCACCCCCACACCGTCGAGGCCACGACCGAGGAGGCCACGATCCGCGTCCTGCTCCGCGACTTCGACGCCGACGGGCTCGACGCCAAGCGCGCCCGCGTCGAGGCGCTCGCGGCCGAGGTCGGCGACCGGCACCCGACCGCCCACGTGTCCGTGACGGTGACCGACAGCTACCGCAACATGCGTGAGGCCATCGAGGCGGCCGACCCGCGCACGATCTCCGTCGCGCTGGCGGCGGGCGAGGCGATGGGCGCGACGCTGGCGCTGGAGCCCATCCGCGGCGGCACCGACGGTGCCCGGCTGACTCAGCTCGGGGTCCCGACGCCGAATGTGTTCACGGGCGGGCACGACTTCCACAGCTGCGCCGAGTGGAACTCGGTCCAGAACCTGGAGCGGGCACTCGCCTACACACACGCGCTCGTCCGACGCTGGGGCGCCGAGGCAGGGTGAGTGGGAAGGCGGGGTGAGTGGGACAGGGCTCACCGGGGAGGCCTTCCCCAGGGTGCTCGCGACGCGCGGAGTCAACATCCCGCGGCGACTGCGACCCACGCCCGGGTCGCCTGCTCGCTGGGCTCGATCGCGCGGGCAAGCCGAGCCAACGTGATGAGGGCAATGACCAGCTCGCAGCACTCTGGCGCCTCAGCGAATCGGTACACGGCCCACAGGCCTCAGGTCACTGAGCCCGCAGGACGATTGTCCGTCGATGGGAGTCATCCTACAACCACATTGCGGCCCATTCACCGTCGGGCTCAGGCCTCAAAGGTCTGTCTATGAGTGGTGTACCTTCTCGAGCGCGCCCCCCGGCTCAACCCGTTCTGTTGTGCCCGCTCCTGCTGTGTACCTCCATGCCGACGAAGTACCGGGCGCGGTGCTTGCTGCCCGGCACGTCGTCCCGCTGATCCTGGAAGCCGTCGGGGCCGTCCAGTCCGTCGTAGACCTTGGGGGCGGTACGGGTGCGTGGCTCCGCACCATGCAGCGCCATGGCGTCGAGACCGTGCTGCTCATCGACACACCGGAGGTGGAGCCCGATTTGCTCGTCGACACATCAAACTTTCTAGCCGCCAACCTAGAGCGTGGCTTCCCTGAAGTTCCGCGCTTTGACCTCGCGGTCTGCGTGGAGGTCGCTGAGCACTTACAGGCAGAGCGCGCCGAGCCCCTCGTGGAGTGGCTGACGTCGACCGCCGACCGCGTCGTTTTCTCTGCGGCTCTCCCGGGTCAGCACGGCAAGGGGCACGTCCACCTCCAGCCACCCGGCTACTGGGCCGGCCTGTTCGCCGCACGTGGCTTTGTCCGACGCGATGTGCTGCGCGGACGGCTCATCCAGGAAGACGAGGTGCCGTTCTGGTATCGCCAAAACCTGCTCGTGTACACCCGCGAACCGGCGCTCGTCGCCTCGACCGAGCCCGACTTCCTGCCCGGAGACTTCGTGCTGGTCCACGAGACGAACGCGGCGATGGTGCCCCCCGCGCCGCCGGTCGGCGTTGGGACGCTTGTGCGCATGGTCGGGCCTGCGGTCGCGTACTCGGTGCGCAAGTGGCTCGGGCGAGGGTGAGCGGATTCCGAGAGCGGATGTCAGGATCGCCCATCACCGTCTCGACCACTACCGAGGCAGCGGCCCTGGCGGCGGCCCGACCCTTCTGGGCACCCCGTCGCGCCGCAGGCGACCTTGCCCCTCCCCCATCCCCCCGCTCCCCGGCGCTCGCGATGCCTGTCCTCCACGTCTCCGCCGAGTGTACCCCGTTCGCCAAGGTCGGCGGGCTGGCCGACGTGGTCGGTGCGCTGCCCCACGCGCTGAGCCGCGGCGGCGTCGCGGCGGCGGTCGTGATGCCGTTCTACGGCGGGCCCGAGGGGCGACTGGCCCAAAAGGCGGGGGTGCTGGCGTCGGTCCACACCGGCGTCGTGCATTTCGAGGGCGAGTGGTTTCCGTTCGAGGTGTTCCGCTCCCAAGCGATGTCCGGCGACGGCGCCGAGGTGCCGCTCTACCTCGTCCACGAGCCCGAGCACTTCGGCGACGACGGCGTCTACTTCCGCGACGTCGACAAGGCGTGGTTCGAGCGCGGCGACGTGCGCTACCTCGTCTTCCAGCTGATGGTGCTGGACTGGCTCCGCTCGGAGCACACGCCGCTCGATGGGGCCGACGTGCTCCACCTCCACGACCACCACGGCGGGCTGATCCCCGCCTTGCTGGCGAACGACCCCGCGAACGCGCCCATTCGCGACGTGCCGACCGTGTTCACGGTCCACAGCGCCGACCACCACGGCGAGATCGCATGGACGCGCTGGGCGAATGTCGGCGTCGCCGTGCCGAACCACGCGTCGCTCGACCACCTCGGCCGCGTCAACAGCTTAAAGGCGGGCGTCGAACACGCTGACCGCGTGACGACCGTCAGCCCCACGTACGCGCGCGAGCTGGCAGCCTCGCCCGAGCCCTCACACGGTCTCGACTACGCGTTCCGGCTCGCGCACGACCGGCTCAGCGGCATCGTCAACGGCGTCGACCAGGCGCTGTGGGACCCCGCGACCGACCCGCACCTGCCCGCAGGGTTCTCGGCGGATGACCTGGGGGGCAAGGCCGCCACCAAGCGCGCCGTCTGCGCCGACCTCGGGCTCGACGCCGCGCGCCCGTTGCTCGTCTTCGTCGGGCGCCTCACCCCCGAGAAGGGCGCGGCCGTGCTGGCGGAGGGGCTGGCTCAGATTCTCGACCAGACCGACGCGGCGATCGCCGTGCTGGGCTCGGGCTACGACGAGCACGAGGACGCCCTGCGCCAGCTGGGGGGGGCCGTCCCCGCCGACCGGTTCTCGCTCACGCTCGCCTTCGACGAGGCGCTCGCGCACCGCCTGTACGGCGCGGGCGACTTTTTCCTGATGCCCTCGAAGCAGGAGCCGTGCGGGCTCGGCCAGCTCTACGCGATGCGCTACGGGACCGTGCCCATCGTCCATGCCGTCGGCGGCTTGCGCGACACCGTCGTGCCGTGGGACGGCGCGGAGGGAACGGGCGTGTGGTTCGAGGCCTTCACCGGCGACGCCTTTGCAGACGCCGTCGCCCGCGCGCTGGCGCTCGACGCGGACGCGCTCGGCCGGGTGCAGCGGACTGGGATGCGCGCCGACCACTCGTGGGCGTCCTCGGCGCTCGCCTACGCGGCACTCTACGACGCGCTGCGGTAGCTCGGAGGGGATACGTCGACGGACCACTCGCCAGCGGGATCAATCCCGCCGCCCGTCTTTTGTAGCCTTGCCTCTTGCCCCCCTCCGATCCACGCCCCCATGACCGACACGCTGGCCGTCATCCTCGGAGGCGGCGCCGGAACACGGCTCTTCCCCCTGACCCACCACCGCTCGAAGCCCGCCGTCCCGCTCGCAGGTAAGTATCGGCTCATCGACATCCCGATCTCGAACTGCGTCAACAGCGAGCTGATGCGCATGTTCGTGGTGACCCAGTACAACTCGGCCAGCCTCAACCGCCACGTCGCCCGGGCCTACCGCTTCGACCGGTTCGGGCGCGGCTTCGTGACCGTGCTGGCGGCCGAGCAGACCCCGGACTCGAACGAGTGGTTTCAGGGCACCGCCGACGCTGTCCGCCAATGCCTCCCGCACATCAACCCGCACCCCCACCGGCGCGTGCTGGTCCTCTCCGGAGACCAGCTCTACCGGATGGACTTCAACACGTTCTCGCAGCACCACCTCTCCACCCGGGCTGACCTGACCGTCGCAACGATCCCGGTGACGGCCGATGACGCGCCTGCGTTCGGCATCCTGAAGACGGACGCCAACGGCATCATCACCGAGTTCCACGAGAAGCCGCCCCGCGACCAGCTCGACGGCCTGGAGAGCCCGGTCTCGGCCAAGATGAAGGCGGAGGGCCGGGTCTACCTCGCCTCGATGGGCATCTACATGTTCGAGCGCGACGTGCTGCGCGACGTGCTCACGGAGGACCCCACCCAGAGGGACTTCGGCAAGGAGATCATCCCCGCCGCCATCGCGTCCCGCCGCGTGGCGAGCTACCCGTTCACCGGCTACTGGTCCGACATCGGGACCGTCCGGTCGTTCTACGAGGCGACGCTGGCGCTGGCGCAGCCCGACCCCGAGTTCGACCTCTACGACGAGGAGGCGCCGATCTACTCGAACGCGCGGATGCTGCCGCCGGCAAAGCTCCAGAACGCGACGATCCGCAACTCGATGATCGCCGAGGCTTCCGTCATCACCGAGGCGACGATCGAGGACTCCGTCGTGGGCATCCGGTCGTTCGTCTCAGGCGGAGCCGTGCTGCGCCGCGTCGTCATGTTGGGCGCGGACTACCACCCCTGGCGCGACGCGGCCAAGCGGCCCGGCGTCAATCCGCCTCCGCACCCCGGCATCGGGCCGAACAGCGTCGTCGAGGGCGCCATCATCGACAAGAACGTCCAGATCGGCGCCGACTGCCGCATCACAAACGCCGAGGGCGTGCAAGAGGCGGACGGCGACGGCTGGCACATCCGCGACGGCGTGATCGTGCTCCCGAAAAACGCCATCCTGCCCGACGGGACAGTGATCTGATCGCGCGCCGCGCGCGGACGCCTCCGTTAGCGCCGGTGTGTCTTACGAGCGACGCGGAGGTCGCTCGGCACACCCGGCGACACGAACGGACTGTCCGCGACGACGAACCGGTAGTCGAGGTCGATCCCGCGCGAGATGCCGATGCGCGAGGTCCGCGCGACCTTCGCCTCCGCGACCGGCTCGCCGCGAGCGAAGTAGAGCGGAGGCGCCGTCAGGTCGGTCTGGTGGAACCGGCTCCGCATCGCGTCCGGCCCCTCGTTGAGGCCGAACGCTTGCGTCAGCTTGCCTGGCCCGTTCGTCAGGTCCCGGCGGCGGCGCACCGAGGCGGGCCGGTTCGCCGACATCGCAGACTCGCCCTCGACCGGCTCGACGCCCCGGATGAGCACCGCGCCCGCCGTTCCCTCGGACTCCGTCACCACGTTGAGCAGCCAGTGGGCGCCGTAGATCTTGTAGACGTACGCCGTGCCGGGACGCGCGAACAGCCCAGCGGCCCTCCCCTTCTCCTGGACCCGCCCGCCGGCCCCGAAGACGGCGGCCCACCCGTGCATTGCCGGGTCGTCCTCGAGGTACGCCTCTGTCTCGACGATGCGCCCCACGAGCGGACCGTCGTCGGGCGAGGCGTAGACGAGGTGCGCGCCGAGCAGGTCGCGGGCGACCTCGAGCGTGGGGCGGGCGAAGAACGAGGCGGGGAGAGGATCGGGCACGGCGCAACCTGAGAGGCGGGCAGACGTAGCGCGCCGGTCGCCCGTTCCGATCGCGCCCCTCCCCCGTCGCCATGGCCCGCAGCCCACTGTCCCGCAACCGGACGTTCGAACGCGTCGCGATCCCGCTCCTGATCATCTTGTTCGTGACGGTCGCCGTCCGCCAGCTCCGGAAGGTGTTTCGCCACGGCCACGAGCACCGCATCGAGCGCGTCCACCACGGGCACCACGCGCACCGGCACGAGCACGAGACCCGCCGCGAGCTCCGCCACCGCCACCGCAACGCCACGCGTGAGATCGAGCGCAACGTCGAGGTGATGGTCCAGGTCGACTAGCGAGCCACGCTCGACCTCAGCGTCTCCGCTGCCGCCCTCGGGTCCGTCGCTGGCGCCTGGCAGGCGTGGCGTTCGCAGACGTAGGCCGTCGCCGCCCCGGCGATCGCGGTCTGCTCAACGACGAACGGCGCCAGCCCGGCGAGCGGCGCCTCTCCGGTCCCCGGCGACCGCACCGCGACGACGGCGTGCGGCGCGTAGACGGCCCGCACGGCGTCGATCATCGCGGCGGTGTCGGCGGCCCCGTGCTCCCCGGCGATCACCACCTCTTGGGAGGGGCCCGCCGCAAACGCCGCCGCCGTCATCAGGTGCGTGAACCCCGACGGATGCTGGCGGACCATCTCGGGCGCCCGCAGCGCGCGGAGCGCTGCCTCGCGAAGCGCCTCGTCTCCGGTCAGCGCCGCCAGCCGTAAGCCGTTGAGCGCGGCCACACTCGCGCCCGCCGGCATCGCCCCATCGTCCGGCGACCGCTGGCGAACGAGGAGGTCGGGCGCGTCGGCGGGCGAGACGAAGTAGCCGCCGTCCGGGTCCTCGAAGCGGTCGCGCATCCGGCCGTGCAGGTCGAGCGCGGTCGCCAGCCACCGCTCGTCGTACGTGGTCTGATACAACTCGACGAGCCCCCACACCAGGTAGGCGTAGTCGTCGAGCAGCCCGTCGATGCCCGCCTGCCCGTCGCGCCAGCGGTGGAGCAGGTCGCCCGACTCGGCGCGCAACTCGCGGAGCACGACCTCGGCCGCCTCGGTCGCCACCTCGGCATAGTCGTCGCGGCCGAACGTGCGAGCGGCGACGGCGAAGGCCGCGATCGCGAAGCCGTTCCAGTCGGTCAGCACCTTGTCGTCGAGCAACGGTCGCGAGCGCTCGGACCGGACCGCCAGCAGGCGCTCGCGGATGCCCGCCAGCCGGTCGCGCAGGGCGTCGGGGGCGAGGCCGAGCGCGGCGGCGGGGTCCACCAGCGGGTCGTCGGCAGACAAGTCGGGGGCCGGGAGGTGCAGGACGTTGGCCCCGGTCCGCTGCCGCGTCGCCTCGTCTAGGTAGTTGCCGGCAGACGTGGCGCCCCAGAGCGCCTCGGCGACCCCCGCGTCCTCGGCGCCCAGCACGGCCTCCAGCTCGGCCGTCGTCCAAACGTAGAAGGCGCCCTCCTCGCGCTCGCCGTCGGCGTCGAGCGAGTCGGCGTCCTCGGCGGCGTGGAAGGCGCCATGGGCGCCTCGCAGGTCGCGCAGCACGTACGCCAGCGTCGTCTCGGCCGCCTCGCGTAGGTCGTCGGCGCCGGTCGCCGCCCACGCCTCGGTGCAGGCGAGCGCGTAGCCGGCCTGGTCGTAGAGCATCTTCTCGAAGTGGGGCAACAGCCACGCCCGGTCGGTCGCGTAGCGGTGGAGCCCGCCGCCGACCTGGTCGTAGACGCCGCCCCGCCGGATCGCGCGGAGCGTCGCGACCGCAACCGCCAGCAGGTCCCGGTCGCCCGTGACGGCAGCCCGCCGCGTCAGGAACAGCGCGTGGTGCGGCGTCGGAAACTTGGGCGCGGCCCCGAACCCGCCGAACCCGGCGTCGAACCGCGACAGCAGCGCCTCGGCGGTCGCCGCCACGTCCGCCTCGCCAAGGGCGTCGCCCGGCTCGGCCGTCGCCAGCTGGCGCACCGCCGCCGTCAGGCTCTTGGCCGAGTCGCGCACGCCGTCCGCGTTCTCAGCCCAGAACCGCGAGACCGTCGCCGCCAGCTCGCGGACGCCCATCCGCCCGCCCCGGCTCTCGCGCGGGAGGTACGTGCCCACCCAGAACGGCTCGCGCGTGTCCGGTGTGATGAGCGCCGTCAGAGGCCACCCGCCGCGCCCCGTCGCCGCGAGCGCCGCCGCCATGTAGACGCCGTCCACGTCGGGCCGCTCCTCGCGGTCCACCTTGATCGGCACGAACGCCTCATTCAACCCGCGCGCCGTTTCGAGGTCCTCGAACGACTCGTGTTCCATCACGTGGCACCAGTGGCACGTCGCATACCCGATCGACAGGAAGACGGGCACGTTGCGGCGCCGGGCCTCCTCGAAGGCCGCGTCCGTCCACGGCCACCAGTCGACCGGGTTCGTCGCGTGCTGCAGGAGGTACGGGCTGTTCGTGTCGGCGAGGCGGTTCATGGGCTGGAACGTCGGGGCGCGGAAGGCGGGGCTCGCTAGACGACCGCGCGCGTGCCGAGTGCCCGGCACACCGCGCTGGAGTGACGGATCCGAGACACCTCCGTCGCCCAAACCGCCCGGCCGCCACTTGCGGGCGCCCATCCCGATACCGGATCTGTCCCCCCATCACACGTCATGTCTCGCGTTCTCCTCCTGGCCGCCCTGCTCGCCGGCTGCTCGTCGCCGTCCGCGCCACGACATCTCTCGACCGGCCACAGCGTGGAGGGGTACGCCCAGGCCGTCGAGGCGGGCGACACCGAGACGGCCCTCGCCCTCCTGCGCGACGCCGCCGACGCCGGCGACCTCGTCGCGCTCGCGACCCTGTCGCAGGCCTACGACCGAGGCTACCTCTCAGCAGGCATGGTCGACGGGGCGTCCACGCACCTCGCCATCTGGACGCTCCCCTGGACCGCCCCGCTCGTTCAGCGACGCTTCGACCGTGAACTCCGCCAGCGCGCCGAATCCGGTGACCCCGAGGCCCTCTTCATGGCCGCCGACGCCCTCCTCAATCGGGTGTTCGTCGACGGCGAGTGGACACACCCCCCCGCCGACCTCGACTCCGCCCGCGCCATCTACCACCGCCTCGACGCCCGCGTCGACGACGACCAGCGCCTGCGGCTGGCCTTCCTCGCCAGGCGCCTGGACGACGACGACGCCTACCACGCCCACCTCGACGCCGCCGCCGACGCCGGCGACCCCCAAGCGTGCGTCTTCCGGTTCTGGGCCGGGTCCCGCGACACCCCGCCCGGCGCCGCCGTCACCGTCGCGGACGAGATCGACGCCACCGAAGCGTGCCGCGCCCGAGCGCTCGCGTCCGGGTTCGCCGAGAGCGCCCCCCTCTTCGACTACGGCGGCCGCGTCGTTGCCAGCCTGCGCGAGCAGGCACAGACCGGCAACCCCGCCGCCACGGCCACCCTCGACTCCCTCCGCACGTTGGGCGTCTTCCACCGCCACGCCCGCCTCGACGCCCCCCCCGGAGCCTGACCGCTCCCCCGCTTTCGGCTGCCCACCATGGGGCCCCTTCCTCGGAAGCGGGGCCGGCCGGCAGGCGGGGGGGCAGGATTGCGCTGGCCCCGCTCGCGCACTCTACCGCCCCAGACCCATCTACCTGCCCCCGAAGGGAAGGGGCAGCCAGCGGAGGGCGCAGCCCGGAGTCGAACGCAGCCGCGAAGCGAGCCGAGGATCTCTGGCGAGCGCTGCGCTCTGAGCCAAGCTCCCAACGCGAACAGGTGAGGCGGTCACGCCAGATCCATCGCCCGCGCTCAGGATGACCAAGGAGACAGGCTTGCACAATGCCCGCCCCCCCCTGGCTTCCTTGCAGGCAGCACGTCACAGGTCGGCATGAGCCAGCGGAACGGCTCGCGCCAGCCCCATCCGGTCTACGACGTGGCTCCCCCTTCGCAAACGAACGGGGCCCCCACCCGAAGGTGAGGGCCCCGTGTTTCGGGGCGGTGGTGGGACACCCCAGGTCGGCAGCCGGTGGCTAGCGGACGACCGTGAACCGCTCCGTCAGGCGACGGCCGTCGGTGTCGAGGACGACCACGTACACGCCCGCTGGCAGCGTCTCGACGGCGATGGAGACCGGCGTGCGGCCGGCGTCCAGCGTCCCGTTGTGGGGCACCGAGACCTCACGGCCGAGCAGGTCGAGCACGACGACGCGTGCCGAGCCGGCTTCCGGCATGTCGACCAAGATGGTCGCCTCCGATCGCGCCGGGTTCGGCCCGACGGCGAGTGCCAGTTCCGCGACCTCGGCCTTGCCGAGCGCCAGCGGGTTGAGCACGTCGCTCTCCGGGGCCTGGGGGACGTAGCCCAGGACGGGATTCGTGTCCTGCGCGAGGAGCACCTGATCCGAGAAGTATGCCACCTGGGTAATCCGATAGCCGTAGCGCTGGACCGAGTAGTCCGTCACCAGGTTGGCCGAGATCGAGGCCCCGTCCACGACGGCCCAGAACGCGGCCTTGTTGCCGGTGTAGGTCGCCTGCGTCGTCCCGTTCTCGTCCTTGATGTAGACGTAGTCGTAGTTCGCTTCCGTGTCGAACTGCGCGAAGTACATCGCGACGCGCTGGGCGCCCGGCTTCGAGTAGGACTGGGTGTTGTTGTAGTTGTTGGGGTAGTTGTGGGGCGACTGGATGTTGGCCGTCTCGTAGCGCCACTCCGGGGTGCCACCGGTCGGGGGCGGGGTGCCGCCGCCCGACCCGGTGCCGACGCCGACCGCGGCCCAGGCATCGGCGACCGCGTTGTACTGCGTCGAGCCGTTGCCATAGAGGTCGGCTGCGGCCGACAGCGTGCCCTGGCGGGCGCCCGCAAAGTTGGTCGACTGGGTAAAGTAGACCGTCAGGGCACGGTACCAGATCTTCTCCGTCGCACTCCGCCCGATCGACGTGGTGGTGACGCCGCGGAAGGTGCCGCCGGCGATCATCAGGTAGGCCTGCTTGTTGGCGATGCCTGAGTTGATGTGGACGCCGCCGTTGTCGCCGGTGCCCGTGTAGCGGTCGGCGTAGTTGTCCGGCTGGTCGCCCGCGGGCGGGTTCTGGATGTTGCGCAGCGCGTCGCCGGACGTGCCGGGCGTGTACGACTGCTCACCGACCGTGTAGTCATTCCGGTCCACCATGACGGCCATGATGTCGGAGACGGCCTCGTTGAGCGCACCCGACTCGTTCTGGTAGATCAGCCCGGCCGACGAGCCCGTCACGGCGTGCGTCAGCTCGTGCGCCACGATGTCCAGTTCGACGAGCGGGCTGAACGTGACGCCGTCACCGTCTCCGTAGACCATCTGCGCGCCGTTCCAGAACGCGTTGTTGTAGTTGCTCTGGTGGTTGACCGTGCTCGTGATCGACGCGTTCGAGCCGTTGTAGCTGCTCCGGTTGTGGGTGTTCTTGTAGTAGTCGAACGTCGTGACGGCACCGTAGTGAGCGCTAACGGCCGCCCGCTGGTTCGTCGCCGAGAAGTTGTTGTCGGCGTCCGTCACGTACGACCCGGGGAGGGAAGTCCCGTTGTTGCCGGTCATCGTCCGGATGTAGGACGGGCCGCGCGTGGTGTCGTAGAGGTAATAGTTCGAGCCCGAGAGATACGTCGGGATCGTCTTGGTCCCCTCGTACAGGCTGGTGCCGGTCCCGGTCGTGGGTCCAGCCGCTCCGGCCGCGGTCACGAACGGTGCGCCGCTGGCGACACGAGCCGTCGCCTCGTCGGCGCCCAGGCCGGCGGTGTGCAGCGAGTTGAACTTGTGCAAGACGGTGCCGCTGGCGGCGTCCACGAAGACCTCCCAGTTGGCCGGGGTCGGCGCGTCGACGAACAGGCGGACGTGGTAGGCCCGGGCAAAGTCGCCGAGGTGCGGGAAGACGACGGCTTCGGCGGTCGGTGTCCAGTCGATGGGCTCGCCGAGGGCGTCGGCGGGCGCCGACTCGCGGTAGCGGACGGCGCCGAGGTCGGCGCGAGCGGCGGCGAGCGCCGCGGACCGACCGAGGTCCACCCCGCGAGCCACATCCGCGTCGGGCAAGAGCGTACCGCCCCAGGCGTAGGCCCGGCCGTCGCGGCCGATGTGGAGCGCGCTCTCGGCGCCCCAGACAGGGGTGCCATCCACCATCTGATGCACGCGGACGTGTGTGAGGCCGAGGTCGTCGGTGTCGACGCGCGTGACCTGAACGTCCGGCGCGGTCGAGAAGCCGAAGGCGGCGGCATGGGCGATGAAGAACTGCGGGGCCGTCGCCGGGGACACGATACCGAGGTCGCCGGCGAGGAAAATCGGCGCGTCGGTCGCCGGGTCCATCTCGACGCGCTCCAGCGCGTCGAAGGCGTCGGTCAGCGCCGTGCTCTGGGCCGCCGCCAACGGGGCCAGCCCGACGAGCGCGAGCAGGAAGGCCACGGCGTGGCGCGAGAATCGAATGGTCATGGAAGACGAGGTGTGGTGGGGTCCTCTGCGGGGGTCGCCGAGGGCAGGACCTCCACGGTAGAGGCACACCGTGTGTTCACACAACCACAACCGATCATTCACACAAAGCCTCACCCGATCCTCAGGTCCGGGGGCACGGCAAAGGGCCCCACAGGGCGGCCGAGCGTCCATGTGACCGCTTCCACTTCCTTTCTTGAAGTAACGATGAATCGAATGAAATCCAGGGCAAATGCCCAGGCGGCGTCTCACCTCCACAACTGACTAGTGCACGCATCACAACAGGCCCCGGGACCCGTGCATCCGGCGGTGATCCACTGGCACCCCACCGCTAGTCGCTGGGACCAGCACCTGTAGAGGCCAGCAGCGATCCGTGGACCATAAACGCGGCGATATACGGGATGAGATATCCGAGGTAGACAACGACCTGAAGCGGCGCCAGCGCCACCGGGCCCGCGCCGAGGCTCGACGCGATGACGATGAGGGGGACGACGGCGACGATTACCGCGAGATAGAACATCACCGTCACTAGCAGCAGCGAGCGGAAGGCGACCCACCACGCCCCTGCGAGCAGCACACGCGCCCGGAGCCACGCCTCCCCCAAGGTCTCCGTATCAAGTGCCCGCGCGGCCATCGCCACAGCGACATACGGCACCGACCACGCCGCGAGTCCCAGCCACGTCAACGGTCCTAGCACGGGGATCGACCACAGCGCGGTCGTTGCGCCCAGGCCGACCGAGTAGGCCAGCGCCAGCGCCAACATCGGGAGCAAGAGCGCTCGCGTCTCGTCCCACAGCGCCGCCGCGGTCACGTCGCCCGCGTGGCCAGCGCGGTAGAGGCGGACGTACCCGGCGGCCGCCGCGACGCTAACGGCCGACCCGAGCAGCCCGAACAGCACCACGCCCCAGTAGGCTGGCGTGAGGACTGCCGACGGGTCGGCGTCGAGCGCGGCCGGATCGAGGAACGCGTCGCCGACCTGGGCGAGGTAGAGGCCCGCCGCCAGCCCGGACGCCAGCGCGACCGGCGCGACGACGGCGAGGTAGGCCCGGCCCAGCTCGCGCGCGTTCGTCCGCAGGAAGACGACCGTCTCGCGGAGCACGTCCCCCGCGTCGCGGCGGCGGCGGAACGGGAGGGCCCCGAGATCGGGAAAAACGTCGGGCACGGTGGGCGTCGGGGGGGCCGGAAGCTACCCCGGACGCGAGCGGCCGGATCTCGCACGACCACCCTGCTGGCGCGGAAGGGACCGCCCTGCCTCTAGCGCCATCTGTGACGGCGTCACGAACGCGGACCTGCACGAACGGGTCAATCGACCGGGTCCACCCCGTCGATCCCTGCCCGCAGCACGTCGGCGGCGGCCGGGCCATGCGCCATCAGCAGGTCGAGCACGCCGAGGCCGGGCGTCCACCCGTCGTGGCTCTGGCGGCGCTCGCGCTCGGTGAACCGCAGCACGGCCACCGGCCGGCGTGCAGATTCTGCGTCGCGCTCGGCCGACTCGGGCAGCGTCAGCAGCGTCTGATCGCCGGCGTGCGCGAGCACGGTCGCCAGCGTGTCGGGTGCGCCCGGCAACTCCGACGCCCGGACGATCTCGACGTCCGCCCGCAGCCAGCGCGCCGCGAACCGGACCGACGCGACGGCGAGTTCCGCCAGGGACCCCCGTGTCTCCAGCGTCGCCGCCCACTCGGGTGCGACGTGCTCGTAGAACGATGCCCGACCGTACGCCGCGCGGATCGCTGCGAGGTGCCGCCGTCGCCAGCCGTCGTCGACGACGGGCACCTCCGCCATCGGAACGCCGACGCCACCGTGTCGCCGGGGGATCGTGAGCCACTGCGGGCCCTGCCCGGTCCCGATCCGTGTTCGGTTGTGGCCGCCCTGCCGGCTGAACGCGAACGTGTCGGCCAAGACGACGCGGTCGGCCGCCAGCAGCAGCGCGGCGTAGTCGAGACGGGGGGCGAACTCGGGGGGGCGGACGGCGATCACGGGCACTCTGTGGAACGCTGTCGATGGTAGCGCCGTCCGGCAGGCCCCTCCCCTGCCGCCCGCCCTTGACTTCCACGCGCGCCTTCCATCTCGCCATCGGCGTCTTCGCCGCGACGATTGCGTTCGCCATCTTGGGCACGCTGTCGCTGTTCATCGGCCCCGTCCGCGACTTTTTCCTGCCCTACTACGACACGCTCGTCGCGGCCCCGACGTGGACGTACATGGCGCTGCTGCCCATCGTCACGCTGACGCTGTACTGGGACGTGCTCGGGCCCCGCCGCTCGATCCTGTTCGTCCTCGCCGCCAGCGTGATCGGGGCGGGGGCCGAGCTGCTCGGCACCAACACGGGCATCCCGTTCGGGGAGTACCTCTACACCGACCGGCTCGGCGCCAAGATCCTGGGCGACGTGCCGTACTTCATCCCCACCTCGTGGTACGCGCTGGGGCTGCTGAGCTACGACCTCGGTGGCCGGATCTCGTCGTCGCGCGTCGGCCGTGCGCTGGCGACGGCCGCGCTGATGATCGTCTGGGACGTGTCGCTCGACCCGGCGATGAACCAGGGCGGCGGCACGTTCGTGTTCTGGGAGTACCCTGGCGGCGGCGCCTTTTTCGGGATGCCGTGGGTGAACTGGATCGGCTGGGCCGTCACCTCGGTCGCGATCGCGTTCGCGTTCGAGGCCCTCGGTGGGCTCAAGCCTGCCGCGACCTCGCTGACACGACAATGGGCACCGGTCGCCTACGCGCTCAACGTCCTCTTCCCTGTCTCGATCTGCCTGCTCTACGGCCTGCCGCTGGCGGGTGTGATCGGGCTGGTGGCCCTCGGTGCCGTGCTGGCGACGGTCCGCCTCCGGACGCCGTGGTCGCTGGCGGCGTCGTGACCGCGCCCGCCTCCGCCGCCTTCGTCGCCCCGCCCCCCCCGCCGGCCGGGGTGTCGCGGCGCGAGCAGGACCGCTTTTTCCGTCGGTCCTTCCGCCACCACAGCCGGACGTTCTCGCTGGCGACGCGGCTGCTGCCGCGGCCGGTCCAGCTCCCGGTCGCCGTCCTCTACCACTACTGCCGGACCGTCGACACGCTGGCGGACGAGCGCTCAGCCGAGATCGGCGCCGACGCCGCGCTCGTCGAGGTCGATGCCCTCGAGGCCGGGCTCGACGGCGCACTCTCAGGCCGCCCACCCGGCGGCGAGCACGCCCTCTTGTGGCGCCGATTCGCGGATGTCCACGACCGGTACAGTCTCGACCCCCACCCGCTCCGCCAACTCCTCGACGGCGCCAGGTGGGACCTGCGCGGCCGGACCGTCGAGACGCGCGCCGACCTGCTGGCGTACGCCGACCTGGTGGCTGGGTCCGTCGGTGCCGCGATGCTGCCGTTCCTCGTCCGCGACGGCGCCGACCGCGCCCGCCTCGACGCCCCAGCGAGAGCCATGGGGAATGCCATGCAGATCACGAACGTGCTCCGCGACGTGGGCGAAGACTGGCGCGACCTGGGGCGCTGCTACCTCCCCGCCGACGACCTCGCCGCGCGAGGCCTCGACATCGGCGCCCTGGTGGCCGCCGCCCCGCCCATCCCCGACGCCTACGCCGAGTTGGTGGAGTCGCTGATGGGGGACGCCGAGCGGCTCTACGACCAAGGAGGGCGGGGCATCGGCGCGCTCCGCCGCCGGGCGCGCTGGGGCATCCGGAGCGCCTCGCGGATGTACCGCGAGTTCCTCAACGGCGTCCGCGCCAACGGGTACGACAACCTCTCTCAGCGCGCCGCCGTCCCGCTCCCCTCCAAGCTCCGCGCCCTCACAAGCGACGGCTACGCCCGCCGCCGCGACGGGCTCACGGCATGAGCGCCCGGCCCGACGGACTCGGCGCCCGGCTGGCGCGACGCTTCGCCGAGCGCTCGATCCGCGGCGAGCTCGCGGCCCTGCGCCGCGTCGTCGGCGTCGATGCGGCAGACCCCGCGCCCGGGCGCCCGCTCGTGCTGTACGCCAACCACCACGTCTACCCCGACAGCTTTTTGCTGTGGCACCTCACGACCCAGGGCTGGCGCCGCCCGATGGTGGTCTGGATGGAGGCCTGGGACCGCGCGCCGCTGTTCGGCCCCGTCGGCGCCCTGCCCTTCCCCGACGACCCCGGATCGAGTCCGGGGCAGGCCGCGCGCCGCCGGATGCGGACCATCCGGGAAACCGCGCGCCGGATGACCGACGACCCGAAGACGGCGCTCTACCTCTACCCCGAGGGCAAAATGCGCGTCCCCGAGGACGGGCTGGGCCCGTTCGCCGCCGACCTCCCGCGCCTGGCCCGCGTGCTCCCCGCCTCGGCCCAGTTCGTGCCCGTCGGGATCACGACCTCGTGGTGGGGCGAGAGCCGCCCGACGGCCGTGCTCGCCGTCGGCGACGCCCACCAGCCCGACGGCGACGAGCCCGCCCGGCTGGCGGCGATGCTCGCCCGGGCGCGAGCGGCGCGCCCCGACGACCTCGGGACCACCGCCCGCGTGCTGCTCGACGGCCGCCCCGGCGCCGACGAGCGCTGGGACCTGAGCCGTCTCGCCCCCCTCTTCGAGCGCTGGACGTTCCCACGCTGAGCCGCAGAGAGGAAGGCAGGCCGCCTCCGACGACTCCCGCCCACACAACCTTCCACAATCCACGCTCAACAGCCCACACGTCCGCCGCCTAGCTTGCCGTTCCGCTCGCGCGTCCCCCCTCCCGCGATGACCGCCCTCCTTCTCGGGCTGCTGCTGGGCCTCACCGCCAGCGCCAGCCCCGTGCTCGCCCCGCCGTCGCCCGTCCGCGACTCGCTGGCGATCTACTACGCCCGCCAGGACACCTCGGCCGTCGAGCGGCTGTACCGGACCGCACGCACGCGCGAGGAGCGGCTGATGTGCCGCTACCGGCTGTACCCGATGACGCTCGACGAGCGGTACCTCGAGGCCATCCCGGCGGAGGCTGGCGTCACGTCCGCCCGTGAGCTGGCGCTGATCTCGGCGCTGTGGGCGTACCGCGCCGCCGCCGGGCCGGCGTGGCACCTCCCGACGTATGGCCGCCGCTCCGATCGCATCCTCGACCTCGCGCTCGCGCGCGACCCCGCCGAGCCGTACGCGCTCCTCGTCAAGGGCCAGGGCCTCTTTTACAAGCCCCGCGTCTTCGGGGGCGACGTCCGCGCGGCGCGCGAGACGTTCGAGCAGCTCCGGGGCCGCCTCGGTCGGCGCGGTGTGCCGGGCATCCACCCGTTCGAGGCCGAGGTCTGGATCTGGATGGCCGTCCGGCGCCTCGACCCGGGTGCCGGCGACCGGCTGCGCAGCGCCCTGCTGGCGCGCCGCCCGCCCCGCCTCTTCCGCCAGTTCCTGGTCGACCCTCCGTGACCGGGCTCTGGGAGGTCCTCCTGCTCGCGGTCCTGGCGATCCACCTCGGCGTGGCCGTCGTCGTGGTCGTCAACCTGCTCGCGTTCTCGCACGGGCGGCGGCTGGCGTTGCCCGCGACGCTGCCGTCGGTGAGTGTGCTCGTCCCCGTGCGAAACGAGGAGGGCAACCTCGCGACCCTCCTCCCCACCCTGCTCGCCCAGCGCGGCGTCGACCTTCAGATCGTCGTTGTGGACGACGCCAGCGAGGACGGGACGTGGGGCGTGCTCGCGGCGCATGCCGACGACCGGCTCGTCGCGGTTCGGGGCAGCGGCCCGCCCGACGGCTGGGTCGGCAAGCCGCACGCGCTCTACCAGGCGGCCAAGCGCGCGACCGGCGAGGTCTACGTTTTCCTCGATGCCGACGCCCAGCTGACCGACGACGGCGCGCTCGCCCGGCTCGTCGGCCGCTACACCGCCCGAGGCGGGACCGGCACAGCGCTGACGGGCTTGCCCCGCTACCTCGACCGGGGCCCGGCCGCGCTGATGACCTCGCTCGTCCCCTTCGCTGTGCTGGCGGCGCTCCCCGTCCCCCTCGTGCCCCGCACGGCCGCGCCGTCGCTGGGCGCGCTCAACGGCCAGATCTGGGTGCTCGGCGCCGCCGACTACGCCCGGCTCGCGCCGCACGAGGCCGTCGCCGCCGAGGTGCTCGAGGACGTCCAGATCGGGCGGTACCTCAAGCGCTCCGGCGTCCGGCTGTGGTTCGAGGACCTGTCCGGCGAGGTCGCCGTGACCATGTACCGCACGTTCGGCGAGGCCTGGGCGGGCTTCCAGAAGAACGCGGCCCTGCTGGCGGGCGGGCGGCCCGGACAGCCGATCACCGCCGGGTTCGCCGTCTTCTTCGCGCTCTACGCCTTCGCCTGGGTTCTGCCCAGCGTACTCTGGCTCGGCGGCGCGGCGGGCTTGTGGGCGCTCGCGAGCCTGGTCGGCATCAAGCTGGCGATCGACCGGGCCGGGCGGTTCCCGCTCTGGGTCAGCGCCCTCGCGCCGGTCACGCTCGCGCTCGGCGCCGCGCTCCAGCTCGACTCCGCCCGCGTCCACCGCTCCGGCGCCGTCGCCTGGAAGGGCCGCCGCGTGGGCTGAGCCCCACAAACGCGCCGAGGCGGACACCGGAGTGCCCGCCTCGGCGGAGTCGTCGGTCCGGGGTCGTCGGCTAGCGGCGGTCCGCGTCGACCTCGGCGCCCGTCTCACGGCGCTCGAGCGGCTCGACGCCGAACTGGCGGACGCGCTCCTCGGCGTCGCGGCGCTCGTCGTCGTAGATCCCGCGTGGGAGCTCGCGGCCCATCCGCGTGCGGAGGTCGTCGGCCACGCGCGCGCGGAGCACGATGATGATCTCATTCTGCTGGACCTGCGTCTGCTCGTACGAGAAGAGGTACTTGAGGATCGGGATGCTGCGCAGGATCGGGATGCCCTTGCGCGAGGTCGTCTCGTCGGTTGAGGTCAGCCCGCCGATGGCGCGCATCTCGCCCGAGAGCATCGGGAGCTGCGTCTGGATGTCGTCCTTGTTGATGGCCACGCCGCCCGCCGTCGGGACGCCCGTCGACTTTTCGACCTTGACTTCGAGGTGGATGAACTCGACGGGCGCGCCCCCCCTCTCGTCGACCACGAGCGTCGGCTTGACGTCGATGATGGTGCCGGTCGAGAAGAACTGGGTGATGGCGTTGCCCTGGAAGTCGCGGACCGTCACCGGGAAGTCCTGGCCGCTCTGCATCCGCCCCTCCGAGCCGCTCTGGACGACCGTGAAGGGCGTCGCGATGGTCTGTCCGTAGCCCTCCTCTTCGAAGTAGCGGAAGAGGTTCAAGATGGTCGTCAGCTCCACGCGGTCGCTGGACGCCTCCAGGAAACCGTCGAGCGCGTCGAAGAACGAGCCCGCGTTGACGAAGAACTGGGTGCCCCCGCTCGTCGTCGACGCCTGGCTGAAGAGCGCCGACCAGTTGGTGCCGACCTCGCGAGCCCGCGTTGAGTTGAGCTGGAAGATGACCGCGTCGACCCGGATCTCGCGCGTGTCGGCCGTCGCCGGGAGCTCGGCGAGGTCGCCGGCCGGGGCGATGGCCGCGGCGGCCCCGATCGCCGCGTTGCTGGCACCGTCCGTCGTGGTCGCCACGATCTGGGGCTCGGTCACGATGAAGTAGCCGCTCGACTCCGAGAAGTCGAGGCCGTGGCGGTCGAGCACGAGCTCGAAGGCGTCAATGAAGTGGACCCCGTTGAGCGCCACCCCGATGGCGTCGCCACGGTCCTGCGGGTCGACGACGCTCTTGCCGGTAACCCGCTGGAAGGTCGGGTTGACCAGCCGCAGGAACTGGCTGATCGGCGTCGAGGCCGGGAACGAGACGAGCTCGTCGGCCGGGACGTAGCCGCGGACGACCTGGGCGTGGGCAGTCGGGGTCGCGGGGGCAGTCACGGCGAGCGCGGCCAGCAGGGCGAGCATCGGACCGAAACGGAGGCGGGAGATCGAGGTCATGGGTCGGGGGGAGAGTCGTGAGCGCGCGGGGCGTCTCTCAAGGGATCGGCCGGTCGGGGCGGCAGTAAAGCGGGCGCTAGTTCGCGGGGACGCGCGGGACGATGTCGGCGGACTCGTACGTCCCGGCGCGGATGGCTTCGGGCGTGCCCGGAGCTGGCGGCGGCGTGTCGAGCGTCGGCCCGGCGGGGACAGTGCCCCGCGAGCTGGAGAGGGTCTGTCCACCGAGCGCCTGGCGGTAGCGCTCGCCGGTGTCGAGGCCGATCTCCGCGCGCTCGCGGATGCCGCCTCGGTTGAAGTCGATGGTCACGAGGGCGCGCGTCGGGTCCACGTTCGCGATGCGGCCGAGGTAGACGCGGTCGCCGGGGCGGAGCTCACGGAGTTCGCCCTGCCGCTCGAAGACGGCCGTCCGCCCGATGACGCTGACCAGCTGGTCCGTTTCGAGGTCGACCAGATCGTCCGTGTTGGGCGGCAGCGTCTCCAGGATGAACGGGAAGAACGGGTTGATGGCCGCGCGGCGAGCCGGGTAGGCAGCGGGCGGCGGCATAATGGCGCTGTCGGGCGCCGAGATGTCGTTGTTGGCGCTGAAGAAGGCGTCCACGGCAAAGGCGAATTCGGCCAGGATCACCTGGCGGCCCGGCGCGCCCTCCGAGCCGCCGACGGTCGTCACGCGCTTCTTGATGGACAGGTCGCGGACGCGGTAGAGGCCCCGGCTATTCTCGATGTGCCACATGAAGGCGTAGAGGCTCTCGAAGTAGGCCTCCCCGGTCACCTGATACGTGTAATACGAGGCGACCGGCCCGGGCGTCAGGCCCGTCAGCGACAGGTCGAAGCGGTTGAAGCCGCGCGCCGAGAGCGCATTGAGATAGGCCACGATCTCGGCCGAGGGCAGCTCCGGCGGGAGCACCTTGTAGCGGGTGTTCCACTGAGCGAGCGTGGCGGCGGCGCCCTCGCTGGCGGCGGCCTCCTGCGCGATCAGCGTCTCGACCTCGGCCTCCCGGTTCTGGAGCGCCTCGATCTCCCCTTCGATCTGTTCGAGTTCGGTGGGTTGGACCTTCTGCGTCACGTAGTACCCGCTGCCGACGGCGGCAGCGAGGAAGACGGAGAGCAGGAGCGAGTTGAGGATGTCGGTAGACATGAGATCGGCGGATTAAAGGGCGGAGGCGTCGACGTCGGCCAGTGGCCCGTCGGGGACCACGGTCGGCGCGACGTCGGCCTGCTCGCGGAGCACACGCGTGATCTGGGGCAGCTCTTGCGGCTGATTGAACGAGATCTGGTATTGGTACACCGGGTACTCGCGGACCGCCTGGAACGTGACCTCTTCGATGGTCCCGTTGAGCCGCTGCGCCAGCCCGACGACGTTCTGCCGCGTCGTGGCGTAGCCGGTGAGGTCGATCTCGGTGCCAGAGGGGCTCCACTCCTCGATCCAGATGCCGCCCGTCTGCGCCGCAGCGCGCGTCGTGCGGATGAGCGTCTGGGTCCAGCGGTCGGTGCCGACCAGCAGCGAGTCGAGGGCGCCGAGCGTGGCCGCGAGCGTGGCCTGGCGGAGGCGGAGGCTGTCGATGCGGGCTTCGAGCACCGGCACGGAGAGCTGGGCCTCGGGCGGGAACTCCGCCAGCGTCTGCTCGGCCTGGGCGATGGCGCCCTCTTGGGAAACGTAGAGGTAGCTGAAGTAGAGCACGCTCAGGAACAGGAGCATCGCCACCACGAGCGTGTGCCAGCCGAACGCGAACTCGATCTTCCGCCGCTTCTTGAGCAGCGACGCCGGCAGCAGGTTGACGTCGGGGAACGGGCTGTGCTTGTCTTTCGAGCGGTGCCCGGCAACCGCCGCACCGGCGGCCTCGACAAGCGCCGGCGCGAGCGGACCGTACGGGCCCACCAGGCCGTGCCGCGCGAGCCCCTCGCGGAGCGTCTCGACGCGGGCCTCGGGGTAGAACGCCGCAAAGCCCTGCACGAGCTCCTTCTCCCGCTCCTCCGACACCACAACCACGTTGTGGACCGTGCCCACGCCCTGCACGTCCTGCTGGAGCAGCACGCGGGAGCAGATCGTGTCCGGCCCGTCGAAGGCCGTCACCGACTGCATCAGCTCGTAGTGGTGCAGCTCGCCGCCGGTCAGCAAGAGGACGATGGTGTCCTCGGCGCCGACCCGGACGACGGCCGTGTTCTCGTGGCTTTCGGGCAACGAGGTCAGCCGGACGAGCCCGACCAGCAGCGGCACCTCCGCCTCTAGCGTCTTGACAACCGTCTTTCGGTGGGCCGACTGCTCGCGCAACATCCCGATGGACTCGGCAACCGGCTCGCTGCCCGTCGGCGCGACGGCGAGGTAGCGGCGCAGCCCGTCGCGGGGCGACATCGGCATAAACCGGGTGCGCTCCTTGTCGTAGGTCGTCCCGAGGTCTGGGACGAGCTCCATCAGGCGCTCGCGCTTGACGGGCGCGGCGGCGCTCTCCTTGAGGCCATCCTCGGTGTCGGCGTTGGTCTTCTTGGCCTTCTTCGGCTTCTTGGCCTTGGTCTTCTTCTCCGGCGGGACGGTGATCTCGGCGTACGCCACGTCCGGCGCGTCGACGGCGAACGCCAGCATCGGGCGGGCGAAGCCGGCCTTAGCGCACTCCTCGAGGATGTCGCGGAGCTCGAAAATGATGGGCTGCGCGGCGTCCTCGATGGCGCCCGCCGTCGCCGTCGTGTCGAGCGCGGCGTCGGTGACGACGCCCATGCCAGCAAACTCGGCCGAGAAGTCGATCTCGCCAGCGCCGCCAAATTGGATCGACGGGTCGTCCGCGCCGATCTCTAGGGTGGCCTCTTCGAGCTCGACCTCGTCGGGGCTCAGGGCGGTCTGCCCGAACTGGCTCTCGGCGCGGTTGCGGACGAACTGGCGGAGCGGCTCGTAGGAGCCGTCGCCGGAGGGCCGCACGAGCACGCCGTATACCTGCGTCGGCGTCACATGGACGCCGAGCACGAGCGCATCTTTGGTGCGGCTCCGCTTCGAAGCGGCCTTCTTGGACTTGGGGGTGGGCGTGGCGCCGCCCTCGTCGCCCATGTCGCCGTCGGAGAAGGTCTCCGAGAAGGCCACGTCCGCCGCGCCGTCGCCACTCGGGGCGTCGTCGAAGCCCTCGACCGAGGTCTCGGGAAGATCGAAAGCGCCACCTCCGAAGAACACGTTCTCGTCGGAGAAGCCGTCGGCATCGTCGCCCCCGAACCCCGACGCCGACGCGCCCCCGAAGCTCGGGACCTCAGCATCAGCCGCGGGTGACGCGGCGTCAAACGGGTTGGCGTCTCCGAAGCCCGGGGCCCCGAACGCCGCCTCGTCGAACGCGCCGAAGGCCGGCGCGCCGAGATCGGACGCGGGTGCCGGCGCCTCGGGCGTCGAGTCGCCGAACGCGGGGGCCTCGTACGCGGGGCTGTCGAACGAGGGGTCCTCGAACGCGGGGCCCCCGAATGAGGTGTCCTCGGACACGGGGCCCTCGGACGACGGGCCAGCGGTGTCGGGCGCGTCGTCGTCGTTGAACTCGGGGCCGAAGCCGTCCGGGTCGTCGGGGAAGATGAAGGAGTCGCTCATAGGGGGGCGGGGGTCCGCGTCGGGCCTAGGCCGTCTGCATCAGCTGCTGGAAACGGCGCTTGTTGTTCGAGTACTGGAGGCCGATGTCGGGCGTGATCTTGCGCTCGCGGACAAGCCGGAAGAGGTCCTGCTCGAGGGTGATCATGCCCTGCCGGCCGCTCTCCCACATCATCTGGTAGATCTCGCCGGTGTTGTCGTTGTAGATGGCCGCCTTGACCGACGCCGTGACCCACAGGACCTCCTTGGCGAGCACGCGGCCCCCGCCGATCTTGGGCGGCAGCTTCTGCGACACGACGCAGTTGAGCACGTCGGCCAGGCGCGATCGGATGCGCTCCTGCTCGTAGGGCGGGTACTCGGCCACGATGCGGTCGAGCGACTCGACGGCCGACGCCGTGTGCAGCGTCGAGAACACCTTGTGGCCCGTGTCGGCGGCCTCGATGGCGGCGTCGATGGTCTCGGGGTCGCGCATCTCCCCGATCATGATGATGTCGGGGTCCTGGCGGAGCGCCTGGCTCACGCCGATCTTGAACGACGGCACGTCCGGGCCCACCTCGCGGTGGCGGATGATGCAGCGCTGCGGGTTGTGGACGTACTCGAGCGGCTTGGCGATGATGACGATGTGGCCGTCGAAGTCCTGGTTGTTCGCGTCGATCACCGAGTCGAGCGTGGTCGACTTGCCGGAGCCCGTCACGCCGGTCACCAACATCAGCCCGGAGCGCACGTTCGAGAACAGGACGCCCTTCTGGATGATCGGGTGGAAGCCCAGCCCGTCGAGCGGTCGGACCTCCTCGTTGATGGCGCGCAGACAGACGCCCAAGTGCTGGTTGTCGTAGTACGTCGTGCAGCGGAACCGCTTGCGGCCGCCGCCATCGCCGGTCAGCTGGTACGAGAAGTCCGCCGACTGGACCTCCCACAGCTCGTCGAGCTGGCGCTCGGAGAGCAGGTTCAGGATGAGGATGTCGACGTCGTCGTTGGAGCCGATGCCCAGCTCGAAGTGAGGTGTCTTCTCGCCGTCGACGCGGTACCAGACGCGCCCGAGCGTGGCCGGGCCGCCCATGTCGAGGTCACTCGCGCCCATGCCGTGCATCCGCGACACGTACTGCTCCACGAACGCGCGGAGTTGGTCGCGGTGGGCGACCGACAAACGGCCGATCTGCTCGGCGTAGAACTTCAGCCGGTCCTCGCCGACGAGCAGCTTCGGGGCCGTCTTGGCGAGTTGGCGGACGAACGGCGGGATGCGGTGGAATCCGTCGCTGTCCACGTCGACGACGCTGGGGTCCGCGAGCGAGTGCTCGGGAGCGGGCGCAGGGGCCCCGAACGCCGGGGCGCCGAAGGGAGACCCGAACGACGGCGTGCCGCTGGGCGCCGTGCCCGGCGCCGTCGGCGCGCCGAGGGGCGTCGACCAGGACGGGGCGCCAGCAGGGGCGGTGGGGGCGGCGGTGGCCTGGGGGAACGCGGACGTCGGAGTCACGGGGCAGAGGGCGGGTCGGTCCAAAGAGGGCAAGCCTCGGGCCACGCGGGTGGGGCAGGCTCTGGGCCCCGCCCGTATCGTCCAGCGCCCCGAACCGGCGCGCTTTCGACCCATCGAGGGCACGATTGGTAACCCGGGCGTGCCGGTCCGCCCCCCCATTCAGTCTGACAGCAGGCCCCCAAAACGGAGCGGGGGCGGCCCTCAGGAGAGCCGCCCCCGCAGGACGTTAGCCAGTCTTCCCCGCTAGAGTTGGCACGAGAGCACCACGTCATTGTGGTTGCGGAGATGAGCCCGCTTGGCCCCATTCGGGAGGCAGTGGAGCTTCTCGTTCGACTCGTTACCCGGGGGACGGTGAAGCACCGGATATTTGTTGTTTTTCGTATTGTTTCTTGTGCAACTGCACGCAAAATCATTGTACGAATCGTTACTGTCAGCCTCGCCGTCATCGGGTGCCTCCGGCTCCGGATCGGGAGCCGGCTCTGGATCGGGGTTCGGCGCGATAGGCTCCGGCTCCGGCTCAGGATCTGGCGTGGAGCCTGAGCCCTCCTGTGGGAAGTCGTCCTCGGTCTCACCGCATGCCGATTGCTGGGCGTGGTACGCCGCGACCGTGGACGCGTAGTTGGCGTCATTCGGCGAGATCACAGACACCTCAATGACTTGGTCCGAGAAGTCGGGCCGGCTGCCATAATCTCGAAGCGCCCGATAGCCCCAGCTGTCGGTGTCGGGCCAGCCGTTGCCGTCGTAGCCCTCCGACTTCAGCGCCTGGAGGCTCTGGCTCGGGTTCTTCGAGTTCGGACGATCCCAAGAGGTGTTGTGGATGTCCTCCCAGCCAATCCGCCAGACGTTTCGGACACCGGGCTTCTGTTCGACGAGGCCCCAGATGTTCTCCACGGCCTGGTCGAGGTTCCCCGACTCGACGAGCAGCGCGCGGTGGGTGTAGTCGAAGTCGCCCATCGAGAGCGTGTTGTCCCGGGCAAAGGCGCGGGCTTGGCACTCGTTCATGCTCCCCGACGGCCGCGTGGAGCAGTTTTTGTCGACGGCGATGTAGAAGTTGAGTTGCGTCCCGGGCTCGACCCAGATCATCCGCGCCGGACGCGCCGTGCTCCGCTCCCGGTTGTCGGGCGCAAACAGCATGATGGCCTCCGGTTCATGCCCCTCCGGCATGTCCATCGTGTACGCCTGGTAATACACGGACGAGCAGTATCCCGCTTGGGACTCGAGGAACGACACGTCGACGACGCCCCCCTCACGGGCGACCAGCACGAACACCCGGTATTCATCGTGCATGGTGTATTCCGCGTTCCCGAAGGCCCCTGTCGCGATCACGCGGACGCTGTGAGCCGATGTGAGCTCGGCCTTGACGGTGTACGTGCCCCCCTGGAACCGTCCCGAGGAGAAGCTCCCTGCACGACCGGCGTTGTTCGACCCATTCAGGGCCCGCGTCCCGGCTTGCACGTCCTCGCCGAAGGAGCGGATCTCGCCCATGCCCACGTTGAAGGCGGAGGCCGCGATCTCGCGAGCGATCACCTCCTCCTGGTAGGCGCGCTGATCCTTCGACGTGCGCTCCTCACTTAGAGTGGTGTTGTACAGTTGTTTCGTCAGGACTAGGCCTGAGCCGAGTACGATGAGGAGTAGGGCCTTGCCCATGGGTCTGGAGGGTGTGGTGAGCGGGGTGCCGGACGAACGGGCCGGTCTAGGTGTCGAGCGACGGTGGCGGGACCCAATACGGTCGGACCTTGAGGGTCTTCGACCAGTAGAGCTCGCGGATGTAGTTGTCCGGTTTCAGGACGTATTCGGGGACCACCCCAAAGCGTACACGGATGTAATCCGCCTTGTTGGGGTTGATCTCGCCGATCTGCGCCCCTTCCGTGAAGCGGGGCGTCTCGCCCTGGCGGTCCAGCAGGTCGATTCGAAAGAAGGAGAGCGTCCCAATGCTCCGGGTGTCTCGGGTCCACGAGGACTCGGGGATCGAGCTGACCGACGGGGCCGCGCCGCTCGTATAGTCGATGGCGACCGAATCCCGGCGCACCTGGTACATCTGGACGGTGTCCTGCTGAAACTCGACGACCTCGGTTGCGAGGAGGCGGTAGCGCTTGAAGATCCGCAGGCTGGTCCCGTTATCACGGGTCGAGTCACTGAAGAAGACCCAGCGCGTGGTGTTGCCGATGGCCGAGGTGTCCGGCTCTTCGAAGCGGTAGGAGTTCGTCCCAAAGTTGGCCCCGATCCCGAGAATGTCTTGCTCGACCCAGTGACCGAAGATCAGCGTCTTTGCTTTCACCGAGTGGGAGGCCACCTGCTCGATGTCCGCGTGCTGGGAACGGACCTGCGTCACCTGGAGCACCATGAGCAGCACGCCTGCAACGACGATCGCGATCAGGTTGTCGAGGAGGAATTGCATGAGCTACGCCCTTTGTGTAGTGGTGAGAGCCGACTCAGTTCTGCTGGTGGGTGCCGCTGCCGCCTCCTTCGCCACCCTCCCCGTAGGTCGGGTCGTAGTAGTCGGAGTTCTCGTAGTCCATTTCCGCCTTCACGGGGTCGTATGAGATCACACGGGTGGCTCGATACACGCCCTCCGTCGCCTCTGGCAGGTAGGGCGAGCGGATGTCTACGAGGATCCGCTTGTGACGCGTCGGCGAGGGGGCCTCGTCCATGCTCTCCGGGCTGGCCACGTAATAAACCTGGGTGCGGACGAGGAACTCGAGCGAGCGGCCGGCCGCCAGTTGGATGTCCACCTCCAGCCACTCTTGAGAGTGGACGTCGTCCACGTCATCGCAGTCCGGAGTCAGGATCGGGCGAACCAGGTTGCACCCGTCACTGCCGTTGTCATCGCCACCGAACGTGGAGGCGAGCAGAAAGTCTGAGGGGTCGTCGGGTATCTGACCGTTCGCGTCGCCGATCGCCGACGGCGTGCTCGCCTCGTCAAAGGATCGGCCATCGATGAAGGCGATCACCTCGGAGGCCAAGCCCGCCGCTGCCAGTTCGATCTCGTCCGTCACCATGTTGTGGTGAGACCGGAGCGTCAGCCGCTGCTGGTTGAACGTCAAGAATGACGCCAGCACGAGGGCGAACAGGGCAAGGAGGGTCTGAGGCATGGAGGGCCAATGCGGGGGATCGATATATCGACACCCCCTGAAGCCCTTTCAACCACACGGCGCCAAATGGCCGATTCCCATTACTATAGCTGCTTTCGGAAGTCTCAAGGAGGAGTTTGGGCACCCGCTGCCAGCGCATCGGCCGTCGCGGCAAGCCCCGCTGCCGCAGGCCGCTCGGCGAACGGCCCGAGCGGTCAGTGCTCGCCGGCGGTGACGCGCAGCATCTCCTCGACCGACACCTCGCCCCGCAGGACGAGCACGCGGGCCGAGGCCTGGAGCGTCAGCATCCCCTCGGACTCGCCGATCCGGCGGATCTCCTCCTCGTTGATCTCGCCGCCGGCGCCCACGATCGCCGCCTGGATGGCGGGCGAGAAGTATAGGGCCTCGGCACAGGCGCGGCGGCCCTTGTAGCCCTTCCCCTTGCAGGTCGGGCACGACGTCCCGCGCGACGCCTCGTAGATCCCGCCGGCGGCGACCTCCTCGGGCGTGAACCCGAGCTCGCCGAGCAAGACCGTATCGTGCTCCTGCTCGGGCCGCTTGCAGTCCGGGCAGAGCGTCCGGATGAGGCGCTGGGCGACGACCAAGTTGATGGCGTAGGCGATCAGGAAGGGCTCCAGGCCCATCTTGTAAAGCCGGGAGACCGCTGAGGGCGCGTCGTTCGTGTGGAGCGTCGAGAACGTGAGGTGGCCCGTGTTGGCGAGCTTGATGGCCAGCTCGGCCGTGTCCTTGTCGCGCATCTCGCCGACCATCACGATGTCGGGGTCGTGCCGCAGGATGGCGCGCAGGGCTTGTTCGAGCGAGAGCTTGTGGCTGAGCTTGATCTGGCGGACGCCCGGGATGATGTACTCGACCGGGTCCTCGACGGTGAGCACGTTGACCTCCGGCGTCACCACGTTTGAGAGCGCCGCGACGAGCGTCGTCGACTTGCCCGAGCCCGTCGGCCCAGTCAGGATGACCATCCCGTGCGGCCGGGCGATGGCCTTGTTGAACTGGGCCAGCGCGCCCTCCAGCAGGCCCAGCTTGCCCAGGTCGGTGATGACCTTGCGGTCGTCCAGGATTCGGATGACGACGGACTCGGCGCGGACCTCGGGGTTGGCGTTCGCGATCGGCAGGATGCTGACGCGGTACCGGATGAGCGTCCCGTCCACCTTGCGCTGGATAAAGCCGTCCTGCGCCATGTCGCGCTCGAACCGGTCGACATTCATGGCCGTGTCCTTGAACACGGCGAGGAGGGCCTCAGGGTGGCCTCGGTCCTCGGTGTGCCAGTGCGCCAGCCGGCCGTCGACGCGGAAGTGCACTTCGGTCTGGCGCTTGGCGTTCGGCCAGATGTGGATGTCGGAGGCGCCCATCCGGACCCCCTCGACCAGAATCGCCTCGGTCAGGTTGAGGAGCGCCGACTGCGAGATCTCGGCCTCCAGCTGGTCCTCGTCGACGAGCCCCTTCTCTCCGCTCTCGAACGAGACGCCGAAGTCGAGGTCCGCCCCGGTGTCCTGAGAGAGCCGTTCGAGGTACTCGTTCTTGCGCGGGAACGCCTCGTGGAGCACACGGTCGACGATCTCGCCGGGCGCGTAGCACAGTTCGAAGCGCTCTAGCTCCAAGCCGTTGATGACCTTCTGCAGCTCGGGCCGCATCGGGTCTTCGGTGATGAAGACGAGCTTGAGGATGCCCGAGGGCTGGTCCTGGGCGTAGGCGTAGGGGACGGCCTTGAGCTCGACGAGCTTGTCCCCGAGCGCTTCGTCGAACGACTCGATGACGGTCTTGGCGAACTCGGCCTCGGGCTCGCGGTCTTTCACCGGCGCCAGCCGGAAAGCATAGGTGGCCGCGGCTTGCTCGAAGACGTGGTTCCGGTCGACGTTCTTGACGCCGATGAGCAGCCGCCACAACGGCTCACGCCCGCCGCGCTGCTTGCGGTCGGCCTCGGCCTGGGTGACCTGCTCGACGGTCACCAGTCCGCGCCGGAGCAACGCCTGGACGACGCGGTCCTGGACGTGAGAATAGGCCCCCCCTTGGGTGACGGGGGCGGCGCCTGCGCCTCGGACAACGGCCGTCGCGGCCGGACGTGGGGGCGGGGCCGTAGGGGGCCCCGGGGCTCGGGCCACCGGCGCGGCCGTCTGGCGGCCGTCACCATCCCCGCCGGGAGGCGGAGCAGCAGGAGCGCGGAACGGCGGGGTGAGCGGCGGCATGGCGGTGGTGGATTCGGGGCGGCGCCCCGGGGGGCTTAGAGCCCCATGATGTCGCTCGAGGACGGGCGGATGAGGGCGGTCTCGGCCGAGAGCACGGTCAGGAACCCGACCATGACGCCGATGAACAGGCCGACGAAGGTCTGGATGGTCTCGACGGCCGTCTTCAGCTTGAGCGACGTCTCGCGCTCGTAGTAGTCGGCCATCTGCTGGGCGCTCTTGCGGACGGCGCCCGTTTCGGCGCCCGTCTTGAAGCGGGAGAGCGTCATCTGGGTAAACACGCCCGACGCCTCCATCGACTCCACCAAGCCAGCGCCCCGGCCCATCATGGCCGGGATGGTGATCGTCTTGATCTGGTGCTCCATGTACTTGTTGCCCGACGCCTCGGCGGCCACCTTGATGACCTCGAGGTTCTCGCCGGAGCCCGAGTACAGGATGGCGAACACCCGGCAGAACACCTCGATGTTCAGCTTGTGGAGCAGCCCACCGACGACGGGAATCTTGATCATGTACCGCGAGATGTAGTACTGGCCTCTGGGGGTGCGTGCCCAGGCCACAGCCAAGACCACCACGACGAGCGCGATCACACCAATGACGCCCATCCACTTGTCGAGGAAGGCGCTCATCGCAAGCGAGAACGTCGTCAAGGGGGGCAGTTCGATGCCCTCCATGGTCGCGAACAGCCCGGCCGTCTCCGGCACGATGTACCAGACGTACCACACGAATACCAGGATAGTGGCGATGATGGTCACTGACGGCATGATCAGCGCGCTCTTGATGCTCTTCTTGAACTCGTCGCGGCGCTCGAGGAAGCGGGCGGTCGCCTCGTAAATCTCGGCCATGTTGCCGGACTGGCTCGCGACGCCCAACATGTAAGCTGTGAACTGGCCGAGCGCGTCCTGGTGTTTCATAAAGGCTTGTTTGGCCTCCATGCCCCCCTTGAGGTCCGACGAGATGTCACGGAGCACGCCCTTCAGCGACTTCGACGAGATGTCCGTCATCAGCAGGTTCATCACCTCGGTGAACGCCATTTTCTCCATCAGCAAGTTCGCCGCCAGACGAACGAACATGATGACGTCGCCCGTCGGGGGCTTCGGGGTGTAGTTGATGAGGTTTCTCTGGATCGATACCACCTCCATCCCCATCCGCTCCAGCGCCCCGCGAATCTCGTCTTCGCCGTACGCCTTCTGCTCACCCTTGACGATCTTGCCCGAGGGGTGCTTGATCTTATACTTGTAGATCATCCGCTGCTCGATGTCACGGAGCGCAAACGCATGCTTCTCGGACAGGCCGATGACCTTCTTCTGAGCGGCTTGTTTGGTCGGCGCGTAGACCGTCCCCTGGACGGTCTGGCCGCCCTGTGCGACGCCATTGAATCGGTACTCGGGCATGGAGGGTCTCGGAGGGGATCCCAGTATCGTCGGGATCGGAGGGCGGGTTTAGCTCGCGGGGAGCGTCATTGAAAGGGTGCCTTCAGGCCTGCCTATCACCTGACGTGCGGGGTTAGACGTATCGCTCAGTTGTCGCCTTCGGGCTCATCGTCGAGCGAGATCTCTCCATTGAACGAGACATCGCTCCCTACCACGTCGTATTGGTTGATAAACACGCGGACCGCAATCCCTTCATAGCGGTCGCTGACGCCGGTAACCTCTAGCGTGTTAGGGGTAGCATCGGTGATCCGGAATCGGCCGCGCACCGTCGTAGAGTCGAGCCCCAGAGTTTGGAGTCCAGCGCCGGCGAGCCGCTCGTAGGACTGGTTACCCCCATTAAACGGGTCATTCGTGATCTTCCATTGGACGGCGTACCCTGTGATGGCGAGGCCCCGGTCCAGAAGTGCGTCGGCTTCATCCTGACGGTAGCCCCTCTCGAGGGCCGGGAAAGCAGCCATGACTGCCAGCGCGACCAAGATGACCCCGATGACGAGGAGGAGTAGTTGCTGCTGTCCCATAGGGCGAAAGGTATTGGGAGGGTTCCGATCCGCCTCCACAGGTAGCATGACCACGTCAGAACGGGGCAGAGGCGACCTAGGGACGGTCTCACTCAACGCCTTGCAAAGCGCGGACCAAATCCCGCTTCGCTATCCCTGGCCTGACCTGTCCAGGCGAAGGCGTCCGCCCAGTTTAAGAGCACCCCAAACTGAACTCTGCCATGACTATCCGTCGATCGTTGTCTCCCGAGTACAAACTCGAAGCCGTCCGCGCCACCGAGCGCTCTAGCAGCCTCGCCGCCGACGTCGATCTCTTCTCGCGCCGGGCCGTCGGCTGGGCGGTCCGGCCGTCGCTCGGCCGCGAACTAGCCACGGCGGCACTTGAAGCCACGCTCCGTGACCGTCGTCCGGTCCCAGCCTCATCCGCCACTCAGACCAGGGCACGCAGTACACGTCGTCGGACTACCGGGGGCTCCTGCGGCGCCACGAACTCGTCGGCTCGATGGGCCGACGGGAGAATCGCCAGGACTACGCGCCGACCGAAAGCCTCTTCGGCTCGCTGAAGACGGAGTGCGTCCGAGGCGATCGATTCGAGACACACGCCGAGGCCCGGGCTGCACTCTTCGACTACCCCGCCTTCTACAACACCCTCCCGCGCCACTCCGCGCTCGGCTACCTATCCCCCGCCGAGCACGAGCGCCGGCATCACACACACTAGTGACTCCGCCTGGCTGCGTAACCTATACCGGGTGTCCGGGAAAGCCGGGACAGGTCAATGCGGTGGTGTACGACCCGCTGGACGCGGCTGCCGCGCGGAGCCTGAGGCTTGAGAAGCTTGGAACCGATGGCGGAGCATGCGGCGAGGCACGAGATCGACGTCAAAGTGGTCACGCGTACGAGGAGCCTGTTGGCGCCAATCCCGCCCGATGTTGCATTCATTCATGTCACGCTGACCCGGATGCTGCTCAATCACTAGGCCCCCATTCTTAGTCAGTGTTCAAGAAGCGCTCCCTCATTTTCACGAGCACGTCACGTGCGAGGACACGATTCGCGAGGACACCTCGCGGCCTGCACAGCATAATTGAACAAAATCAAATATGTAAGATATACAGAAAAATGGGCGACCCTTCCCAAAGGGAGGGCCGCCCTCGCCACTCAGAGGAGGCTATAGTTACTCAGGAGGAGGCTATAGTTCGGAGGGCTAGCTGCCCACGGTGATTGAGCCATCGGCGGCCGTGACCGTTGCAATGCTATCAGGGGCGGCACCTGTGACGGTGATCTGGACGCCGTTGTCATTGAGTGTCGTGCCGCTCAAACCCTGGGCTGTGATCACGCCGGTGAGGAGTGAGAAGCACCCGTTGAGGTTCTCATACTGGCCGTCGGTACACGTGTCATTGCCGGCCGTGTCGTAACCGAGGTCCGCGAAGAGGCCGTCTGAGATTCCCTCGTCCGAGGTCGGACCACCGAAGGCTTGCGGCTTCAGCGACCAGGCCTGGAGGTCGGAGGCGATGCGGACGCCGTCGTTGACCATCGCGTCGAGGTTCGCCTTCTGCTGGTTCTCGGAGAAAGCCTGGATGCCGACGACGACCGCGAGGCCGACGATGACGATGCCCAGAACGAGGAGGAGGAGCTGCTGCTGTCCCATGGTGTGGTGTTGGTGTGAGGCGGGGGCGCCCCGGGTGGGTTAAGTGCCCCCTATCGGGGCGGTTGACCGGCCAGCGGGGGTCACCGGCTCGGATTCGGATCGGTCTCTTGCCAGCCCCGTGCCGGAGTGGCGACTCGGACGCGCCCGCGTCCTTCACCTCCCCCCGACGGTCACGTCATTGCGCGGATTCCAGCGATTAACGCCCTCTACGCGGCCTAGCGACGCCCGGCAGCCCCAGCGGACGCTCACCGGTGACAGGTTCCGAATCGAAACGAGGCGGGAGGAATGCCCCGGGTCGGAGCGCAACTCGGAACCCTCTCGCCCCGTCCGCCGTGGGCACAACACACCTCTCCCCTCTCCCGATGCCCGATCCCACGCCGAAGCCCGAACCCACCCTCCAGTCCGAGGCCCAGCGCCTCGCTGGCGCCGCCCGCGCCCGCGCCTCCGACGCCGCCGAGGAACTGAAGGTGGCCTCCAACCAGGCTGTCGACAAGCTCCGCGAGCTGATCGAAGACGGCAACGTTAAGCGTGTCGCAATCAAGCACAAGGACCGAGTGGTCTTCGAGATGCCGCTCACGGTCGGCGTCGGCGCCGGCGCGGCGGCCATCCTGATGAACCCGGGCATCGCCGCCGTCAGCGCGCTTGCCGCGCTTGTCTCAGACATCACGCTCGTCATCGAGCGGACCGAGGACGCCCCGCCCGCCAGCACCCCGCCCGACGCGGACGCGAACGGCGACGACGCAGGCGCCGACAAGACCGTCGGGAAATAGCCCGTCTTTGCTCTCGATCTGCGCCGTGCCCGCTCCGGTGGGCACGGCGCAGTCGTGGTTGCCATGACCGTCGACGCTGCCCGCGCCGTTCTCGACCCGTTCGTCGTCCGCTACGAGCGGACGGCGTTCATCGGCGACGACCCGATCTCCGTCGTCCATGCCTTCGACGACCCGGCAGATCAGGAGGTGATCGGGCTCTTCGCGGCCGTGATCGCGTGGGGGCGCCGCTCGGTGATCCTGTCGAAGCTCGCGGACCTCGTCGACCGGATGGACGGGCAGCCGCACCGCTTCGTGCGGACCGTCACGCCGGGCTCGTCGGCGCTCGACGGGTTCAAGCACCGGACGTTCAACGCGCAGGACGCACTCGGGCTGGCAGTCGGCGTCCGGGCGGCACTGGAGGCCCACGGGTCACTGGGAGCGCTCGTCGCCTCGGGGCTCTCACCCAGCGATGACATCGGCCCGGGGATCCAGCGGCTGTCGGAGACCTTGCTGGCGACGGGCGGCGTCCGGGCCAAGCACCTGGCGCGACCATCGACGGGCAGCGCCTGCAAGCGACTGGCGATGTACGCACGGTGGATGACGCGCCCCGGGCCCGTCGACCTCGGCCTGTGGTCCGGCGTCGACACCCGCCAGCTCGTCATCCCGCTCGACGTGCACACGGGGCGACAGGCGCGGCGGCTGGGGTTGCTCTCGCGCACCTACGACGACTGGCGTGCGGTCCAGGAACTGACCGACGTGTGCCGTGCGCTCTCGCCCGACGACCCCTGCCGGTACGACTACGCGCTGTTCGGGCTGGGCGCGTACGGCGGTGACGAGATCCCAGCGAGCAGCACCGGCAGGTAGAGCAGAGACGACGTGCTGGCGCCAGCGGCCGCCATGTCCATTGCGCCAGCCTCTACCGCACTCGCTCCCCAATTCCCCGGTACGACTGACGGACGTAGAGGAGCGGATCGTGCCCGGCCCCGTCGACGACGTGTGTGACGTGGCCGACGAAGACGGTGTGGTCGCCCGCCTCGAACCGGGCGTGTGGCGCACACAGCAGGATGCCGAGAGATCCGCGGAGCAAGGGGGGACCGCCGCCGCGCACGTGGTCAAAGGGCGCCAGCTGCGCCTCGCCGCTCAGGTCGGGGATGGCGAAGTGCTCGGCGAGGTCGGCCTGCCCGGCGTCCAAGAGGTGGACGGCGAAGACGGGGGCGTCTGCCAGCGCGACGTGGAGCTGCGTGCCCTGCGTCACGTTGAAGGACACGAGGGGCGGGTCGAGAGAGACGCTGGTGAACGACCCGATGGTCGCCCCGCGCGGACCGTCGGTCGCCTCCACGGTGACGACGACGACGGGACTCGGCACGTCGCGCAGCACGGACCGCAGCGCCTCGCCCGAGGCGGGCAGGGCGTCCGGGCGGGCAAGGTCGGTGGGGGGCGTCGTCACGGATCGTCGGAGGCGGCCCCGATAACCCGGCGCGCACGTCGGGGGTCCCAGGGACAGACGGCGGGCGCACCCCTGCCACCAACCGATCTAGCCGACGAAGGCGTCCTTGACGCGACCGAAGAAGCCCTTCTTCTGCTTTTCGCCCGGCGCGGGCTGCAGCTCGGGTTCCAGGCGAAGCTGCTCCAGCGCTTCCCGCAGCGACTCCGACATCGACTCGGGCGTCCAGACGTGGATACGGACGAGCTGGTCGCCGCGACGGCCGCCGCCCACCTCGGGCAGGCCGCGGCCCCGCATCCGGAGCACACGGCCGGACTGGATCCCGGGATCGACCTGCAGCTTGGCCCGGCCGCGCAGGGTCGGGACCGTCGCCTCGGCGCCGAGCGCGGCGTCGGGGAACGAGAGGAACAGGTCGTGGACGACGTCGAGGCCGTCGCGGGTAAAGTGTTCGTGGGGCCGCTCGTCGATCTCGACACGCAGCGCGCCGGGCGCGCCACCTCGGACGCCCGCGTTGCCGGCGCCGCGAATCTGGAGGTAGTGCCCGCCCGAGACGCCGGCCGGCACCTCGACGGTCACGCTCTCCTCGCCCTTGACCCTGCCCTCGCCCGAGCAGACCGTGCAGGCCTGGTCGATGGTGCGCCCCTCACCCTCACAGGTCGGGCACGGCTGGACGTTGACGAACTGGCCGAAGAACGAGCTCGACACCTGGCGGACCTCGCCCGAGCCCTGGCACGTCGTGCAGGTCGTGTAGCCCTCCTGCTTGTCCTCGGCGCCGGTCCCGTCGCAGTGATCGCAGCCGATGTACTTGCGGAGCTTGAGCTGGCGCTCGACGCCCTCGGCGATCTCCTCGAGCGAGAGCGCGAGCCGGACGCGGAGGTCGGTGCCGGGGCGGCCCTGGCGGCGCTGGCCGGGGCGCCGCCCGAAGACGTCCTCGAAGCGGCTGTCGCCGCCACCGAAGATGTCGGAGAAGGCGGCGAAGATGTCGGAGACGTCTGCGAAGCCGCCGGCGGGGCCCTGGGCGCCGCCGTTGAGGCCGGAGCGGCCGAACCGGTCGTAGCGCGACCGTTTGTCGGCGTCGGAGAGCACCTCGTAGGCCTCGGCGGCCTCCTTGAAGTTGGACTCCGCCTCGGCGTCGCCCGGGTTGCGGTCCGGGTGGAACTGCAGGGCCCGCTTGCGATAGGCCTTCTTGATCTCGTCGGGCGTCGCCGAGCGGGCGACGCCGAGGACCTCGTAGAAGTCGCGTTCGGCAGTCATAGGATCCGGGGGGAGAGGGGTCGCGCTATTCGGCGACGATGACGCGGACGTGGCGCAAGACGCGGTCGCCCAGGCGGTACCCGGGCTGGATCTCGGCCAAGACCGTGCCGCTCGCGGTGCCCTCGGGCGCCGGCTGCTGCATCATGGCCTCGTGGAGGTCCTCCGAGAACGGCTCGCCGACGGCCTCGATGGGCGTGACGCCGACCTTGGACAGGGCGTCCTGAAACTTCTGGTGGACCAGTTCGACGCCCTCGGAGAGCGCCTCGAACGCGGTCGAGCCCGCGTCCTGCTGGGCCGCGCGGCGGGCGGCCTCGAGCGACCGGGTAAGGTCGTCGAACACCTCCAGCATGGGCACGAGCGCCGTCTGGCGGCCCTGACGGACCGCCTCCTGGCGGTCGGCGACCGACCGACGGCGGTAGTTGTCGTACTCGGCCGTGACGCGGAGCAGCCGCTCGTTGAGGCGGGCGATCTCGGCGTCTGCCGACGTCTCGGCCTCGGCGGATCCGTCGGGCGCAGGCGTGTCCTCGGCCATCTCGGCGTCGGCTTCGAGGACCGCTTCGTCGTCGAAGTGGGCGTCGGAAGGAGAAACGGGTCGGTCAGACATACGGCGGGGAAGATTGCCGGGCCCCGCAGTATCGGTGGCGAGGGCGCCGGGGTCGAACGAAAGGGGTGGGAAAAGCGTCAGTCGGCCGGGCCGTCGCCCAACAGCGAGGCGACGTACTCGACCAGCCCGACGGCGCGGGCGTAGTCCATCCGCGTCGGGCCCAGCACCGCAACCGCGCCGACGCTGTCGCCCATCCGGTATGGCGCGGTGACGACGGAGTACGAGGGCCCACCGTCCGGGCGGCCGAGCTCGCGCCCGATGAGCACGGCCGTGCCGTCCTCGGTGCCCGCCACGAGCCGGGGGCGCTCCAACAGGTGCACCACGACGTCCTCGCTCTCGACCAGTTCGACCACGTCGCGGACCCACTCGGGGCGCGCAAACTCGGGCTGGGCCACCAGGTGCTGGGCCCCGCTGATCTGGGCGCGGCGCTCGGGCGTGGCCTCGCGGAACAGGTGCGGCCCGTCGCGCAGGACCACGCGGACAATCCCCGTCCGGTCGTCGTCGGCCAAGTCGCGGACGCGCTCGCGCCCGGTCCGGCGGATCTCGTCGAGCGTGTGGCCCGCCAGCCGCTCGTTGAGACGGCGAACGACGGCGTCGAGGTCGGCCGTCGTCACGTCCACGTCGACCTCGGCCTGCAGCGTCCGAGCGATCCCACCTCTCAGCGCCAGCACGAACAGGACGCGCGTCGCAGCGATGGGGACGACCTCGATGCGCTCGAGCACGCCCGCCGCCAGCCGGGGTGTCAGGACGACCCCGAGGAGTTGGCTGAGGCGCCCGAGCACGCGGGACGTGTCGCGGGCGACGGCCTCGAGGTCGCCCAGACGCCGGGCGACGCTCTCGCGGAGCAGCCCCGCCTCGCGGTCGGTGAGCCCGGCCACGTCCATCAGCGAGTCGACGTACAAGCGGTACCCGCGCTCGGTCGGGACGCGGCCGGCAGAGGTGTGGGGGTGGCCGAGGTAGCCGGCCGCCTCCAGGTCCCGCATCGTGGAGCGGACCGAGGCGCTCGACAGTTCGACCGCCTCCGCCAGCGTCTTCGACCCGACCGGCGCGGCCGTGTCGATAAAGTGCTGCACGACGCGCCGGAGCACGTCCTGCTGGCGGTCGTTGAGGGTCGAGGGGTCGGGCATGGGGGGACGAACGAATCTAGCGGCGCGGTCGTCCGCTTGAACGAGTGTTCATGTGGGGGACGTGTGGGCGCCGCTCTCCGTGCTCACCGCGCGATGCCCCAGACCATGATGCCCCCGAGGTGGGCAGTCCAGGCGACCGCGCCGGCCGCGGCGAGCGCGAGCACGAAGCCGAGCAACCGCCCCCACAGCGCCTCGCGTCGAGATCGGGGCTTGACCGGGGTCTCCTCCCCCTCCTCCTCTGGCTTCTGCGGACGCCGGATCCGCGCGACACTCGCCACCCCGAATGCCAGCGCCGCCGCCACCGAGAGCCAGATCGTCCAGTCGGCCCCCTGCTCGTGGCGCTCGACGACCTGCTCGACGATCGGGTCGCCCTCGACGGCTTGTTCGAGATCGTGCCCCGTCTCGGCTGCCGCCCACGCCCCGGCCGCGCCGAACACGAAAAAGACGAGCGCCGCTTGTCGCCACACCCCGCGCCCGAAGACGAGGTACATCGTCGCGGCCCCGGCTCCGAGTAGGATCAGCACGAGCGGGAAGTGCACCAGCAAGGGGTGCAGGAACGGGATCTCGTACTGGGCGATCAGGTCCATCGGAGCGGCAGGTGTGAGCGCGCAGGCTACCCGTCGCCGGGTGCCGGGGTTGCGTCAGTCGACAAGGGAGCGCCCGGTCATGGCGGCGGGCTGGTCGAGGTCCATCAGCGCCAGCACGGTCGGGGCTACGTCGCCGAGCGCGCCGGGACGGACAACCGTGACGCCCGGGGCCTGAATGTGGTGCGGCACGAGCGCCGTCGTGTGTGCGGTGTGCGGGCTCCCGTCCGGATTCCGCATCTTGTCGGCATTCCCGTGGTCCGCCAGCACCTCAACTGTGTAGCCCGCCTCGGTCGCTGCCTCCACGACGACGCGCGCCGCCGCGTCGACGGCCTCGACCGCCGCAACAGCCGCCTCGAAAACGCCCGTGTGGCCGACCATGTCGGGGTTGGCGAAGTTTAGGATCACCAGGTCCGGGCGGTCGTCGCGGATCGACGCGGCCACCTTCGCCGCAAGGGCGGGCGCGCTCATCTCGGGCTGCAGGTCGTAGGTCGCCACCTTGGGGCTGGGCTCCAGAATCCGCTCCTCGCCGTCGAAGCGGACCTCGCGCCCACCGTTAAAAAAGAACGTGACGTGCGGGTACTTTTCCGTCTCCGCCGCACGGAGCTGGGTGAGCCCGGCGCGCGAGACGACCTCGCCCAACGTGTCGCTCAGGTCGGGCTTATCGAAGGCGACGGGCACGTCGAACGCGTCGGCGTAGCGCGTCATCGTGACGTAGTGGAGGTCGAGGAGGGCCCCCCGGTCGAAGCCGTCGAAGGTCGGCGACGTGAACGCCTCGGTCAGCTGGCGCCCGCGGTCGGAGCGGAAGTTGAAGAACACGACGGCGTCGCCATCCGCGATGCGGGGCGCGTCGGCGCGCAGGCCGGGCTCGGCGAACTCGTCGGTGACGCCGGCGGCGTAGCTGGCCTCCAGGAAAGCGGCCGGATCGGTGTACGTCTCCCCCGCCCCCTCGGTGAGCAGCCGGTACGCCTTCTCGGTCCGCTCCCAGCGGTGGTCGCGGTCCATCGCCCAGTAGCGCCCGACGACCGAGCCAACGATCCCGACGCCCGCGGCCCGGGCTGCGGTGTCGAGCTGGCGCACGTAGTCCGCGCCGCCGTCGGGCGCCGTGTCGCGGCCGTCGGTAAAGGCGTGGACGACGACACGACCGAGCCCCTCGTGCGCCGCCAGCTCCAGCAGCGCCGCGATGTGGCGGACGTGCGCGTGGACGCCACCGTCGCTGACGAGCCCCATCAGGTGCAGCGTCGTCCCGTTCGCCTGGGCGTGCTGGACGGCCGCTCGGAGCACGGCGTTCTCGGCCATCGTCCCGTCCTCGATGGCCTTGTCGATGCGCGTGATGTCCTGGTACACGACGCGGCCCGCGCCCAGATTGAGGTGGCCGACCTCCGAGTTGCCCATCTGCCCCGTCGGCAGCCCGACGGCGCGGCCGGAGGCCTCGAGCGTCGAGCCCGGCGTGAGGGCAAAGAAGGCGTCGAGGAACGGCTTGCGCGCGGCGTCGATGGCGGAGACCGAGGGGTCGTCGGCGATGCCGTAGCCGTCGAGGATGAGGAGGAGGTGGGGCACGAGCGGGGTACGGGGTACGGGGTACGGGGTACGGGGTACGGGGTACGGGAAGATGGCCGCTCCGGCGGCCCGCCGCCGCCGGAAACGACGCCGCGACGCGAGCCACGGGATTCGGCGACGGCTCGGCCTCCCCTGCTGACTACGCCGGTTGCCCGGGCGTAATGGCGGCGTCGGGCGCCAGCGGGCCGCCGCCGGTGCCCAGGAACGAGGTGCAGTGCGAGCACCGGCTGGCCTTGAAGGGGACGGACTCGCGGCAGTACGCGCACTTTTTGGTCTCCGGCGTCGCCGCCGCCTCGTCGGCTTCGCCGAACTCGTCCTGCACGGCTCGGGTCGCCCGCGTCACGATCCGGACGACGACGAACACCGCCAGCGCGACGATGATGAACGACAGCAGGCTCGTGGCGAACTCGCCGTAATCGAGCGTCACCGCGCCTGCCGCGTCGGCGGCCTCCTTGGTCTCGTATGGCGCGGGCGCCCCCTCCCCTTCCTTCAGCAGCCAGTAGTAGTCCGAAAAGTCGGTCGATCCCAGGATGAGCCCGAGCGGCGGCATCAACAGGTCGTCCACCAACGAACGCGCAACTGTGGTGAACGCAGCGCCGACGGTGAAGCCGATGGCGAGGTCGACGAGGTTGCCCCGGAGGGCGAAGGCCTTGAACTCGGAGAGGAGGCTCATGGGAGAGCGGTAGAGCGAGAGAGGAGAGCAAGGTGCCCTGAGATCACGGGCGGCGCCAGCGGAATGCAGGGTCGCTGGCGGCTGGACCCTCGCCAGCTTCACCCTTTCCCCTTTCCCCTCAGATCCGGTAGTCCTTGACTCGCTTCGTCGTGCGGCCGGTGCGCGTGTCGTAGACGTTCATCGAGCCCGTCCACGGGTCGGCGATTTGCTCGACGCCGCTGCGGTCGGTCTTGGAGGCCGGCTCGTCGAAGTAGCGGTCGGCCGTCTTCGAATAGTAGCGGCCCTTGCTCTTTGCAAGCCCAGGGATCGGCTTGGGCAGGCGCTGGAGGGCGGCGAAGTAGTTGCAGACGTCGGTGAGCGGGCAGCGTTCGCAAGCGGGCGTGCGGGCCAGACAGGTATAACGGCCGTGCAGGATGAGCAGGTGGTGGGCCTCGCCCCAGTCGTCGCGGTCGAGCACGCGGCGCAGGCCGGTCTCGACGGCCAGCGGCGTCGTTTTGTCGGCCACCAGTCCGATCCGGTTGGCGACCCGGAAGACGTGCGTGTCGACGGCGATGGCCGCCTCCCCGAAGGCCACCTGCACGACGACGTTGGCCGTCTTGCGCCCGACGCCCGCCAGCTTCACCAGGTCGGCGTGCGCGCGGGGGACCTCGCCGCCGTGCTCGTCTCGGAGCATCCGGGCCGTCTTCGCCAGCGCCTTGGCCTTGTTGTTGGGGAACGAGATGGACTTGATGAGCTCAAAGATCTCCTCCGGGCTTGCGTCCGCCATCGCCGTCGCCGTCGGGTACGCCTCGAACAGCGCGGGGGTGACGAGGTTGACCCGCTTGTCGGTGCACTGGGCCGACAGGATCACGGCGACCAAGAGCTCGAACTCGTTCCGGAAGTCGAGCTCGGTCTCGGGCTCGGGGATGGCGTCGCGCAGGCGGTCGAGCACGACGGCCGCTTTCGTTTTCCGGGTCACGGGGGAGCTTCGGGCGGGGGCATCGAAGGTACCGGCGGGGGCTCCGGCCGGGAGGACTCTCGCGGAGAGGGGTGGAGGGGAACGGAACCGTCGCCCGCACACGTTGAACAAACACAACGGCCTCGACGAACCATGGCCCACATCCTCGTCACGTGGACGGACGCCCACCGCGCCGCCGCCCTCGACCTGATCCGTATGTACCTGGGGGTCGGCCTGGTCGTCCGGGGGGTCCTCTTCCTCTCCGACCCCACCACCTACACGTCGCTCCTTCCCGGCGGGGCGGAGAGCCCGTTCGCCGCCCTTGCGCTGATGCACTACGTCGGCCTGTCGCACGCGGCGGGCGGGCTCCTGCTCGCGCTCGGCCTGCTGACGCGGATCGCGGCGCTGGCCCAACTCCCGATCTTGGTCGGGGCGGGGCTGCTGGTGCACCTGCCCACCGACGGGCTGTTCAGCCAGGAGTTCGCGTTCGCCGCGTTCGTGGCGGTGGTGCTCGCGGTCCTGAGCGTGTGGGGCAGCGGCCCGTGGTCGCTCGACGAGGCCGTCCAGCGGTGGACCGACCGCGAGGCGGCCGACGAGGCGGCGGTCGTCGAAGCGCACGCCCGCGAGTTGCGGGGACGCCCCCGCTCGGCCGAGCGGGCGGCGGCGCGGCCACCGGCCTTTGCAGCGCCGCGCGACCCGTGCGTCTGTGGGCACACCCGCGACCACCCCAGCGTCCAGGCGGTACGGGCCTACGCGGGGCTCCGCAGGCTCCGGTTCCTCACCGGCACGCACCCACGGCCGTCCACCGTCGCCTTCGTCTGCCGGGACTGCGGCGGGCTCGTGGCGACCGTGACCGACCCCGACGAACTGGAGGCCCTCCGCTTCGAGTCTGCGGGGTAAGCCCGGCGGCCGACTCCAGATCGACTGGGAGGAGGCCCCTCGCCCGCCTCTTCGCGACGGCGGCTCGCGTCTCGGGCCGGTGCGAACGGGCGACACCGCGCCTGGCCCGGGGGGGCGGGTAGCTTGGCGACATGCGTTTCTTCGTCTTCGCGCTGCTCGTCGCCGCCGCGCCAGCCTCGGCCCAGCCCTCCCCCCCCGCCCCGATCGGGCTGTCCGACTCGGCGCGCGTGTCGCTGCTGACGATGGTGCCCGGCGACGAGGTCTACAGCCTGTGGGGCCACAACGCCCTCCGCATCGTCGACCCGGCGGCAGGGCTCGACCGGACGTACAACTACGGCACGTTCACCTTTGAGCAGCCCAACTTCGTGCTCCGGTTCCTGTCCGGCCGCCTCGACTACATCCTGGGCACGGCGCCGTTCGACCTCGAAGTCGCCCACTACCGCTCGCTCGGCCGCCCCATCATCGAGCAGCGGCTGGACCTGCCGCCTGAGACGGTCCGCGCCCTCTACGACCGGCTCGAGATCAACGCGCTCCCGGCCAACCGGGCGTACCGCTACGACTTCCTGCGCGACAACTGCTCGACGCGGCTGATCGACGTGCTCGACGACGCGCTCGTCGCGACGGGCCAGCCCCGGATCGACCTTCCTGCACCGGCTGGCGGCGCCACGTTCCGTGATCTGGTCGGGCCATATTCCAAGGGCCGACCGATCATCGACCTCAGCACCAACCTGGGCCTTGGCCTGCCGATGGACCGGGTGGCCGAGCCCCGCGAGGCCATCTTCCTGCCCGACGCCCTGCTTGCCGCCGCCGACGGCGCCACGATCGGCGACCGGCCCCTGGTGGCCGAGCGCGACACCCTGTTCTGGGTCGAGGGTGCCGGGACCGTCGAGCCCGCGTTCCCGTGGCCGACCGTCGTCGGGTGGCTGGTGTTGGCGCTGGGACTCGTCGTCACGGTATGGGGCTGGCGCAAGCCGCCGAGCCGGGGCGCCCGCGTGCTCGACCAGTCGCTGTTCGCCGTGGTGGGGGTCGTGGGCCTGATCCTGCTCCTGCTGTGGGTGGCGACCGAGCACTACGTGACGCGCGCGAACCTCGAACTGCTCTGGATGTGGCCGACGCACCTCGTCTTCGCGTTGGCGCTGCGCCGAGCCGAGTTGGTCCGCTGGCGCCCATACGCAATCGCGAACGCGGTCGTGACGGCCGGGGTCGTCGTGGTGTGGGCGGGCCTGCCCGAGCCGATGCACTCCGCCGTGCTGCCGCTCGCGATCTTGGTCTCGATCCGGGCCGGGGCCCGGGCCTGGGGCGTCTCCCCCCCACCGGCTGGCGCGATTTCTGAGACTGGGGAGGCGTTGTCCACCGCAGAGGCGTAGATCGGTCATGCACACTGTCCTCTACCGGTCTCGCGCGCGCGCCGGCCTCCTCGCTTCCGATCTCAACGCCATCATCGCGACGGCGGAGCTGCGAAACCCGTCGCTCGGCGTCACCGGCCTCCTGCTCTACGGCGATCTGCCCGCCGTGGCTGGCGCGCCCGGCGAGTTCGTGCAGTGGATGGAAGGCCCGGAGCCATCGGTCGAAGACCTGTATGAGCGGATCAAGGCCGACGCGCGCCACTTCGACGTGGAAACGTTGGCGCGGGGGCCCATCGCGGAGGTCGCCCGGAGGTCCGGCGTGGTGCGGCCAGACGGCCGCCTGTTCGGGCGGTGGGCGATGGGGCTCGTCCGCTTGTCCCAGCTTCCAGCGACGTTGCCCGGCTTCCTGGGCTTCGCACGGGACTGGGATCGCAAAACGCTCCCGAAAGCGGCCTAAGCGCTCCCACGAGCGGCCAGAGGCCGAGGCCCACGCCCCGGGGTCGTACCGCGTACGGGATTTGAACCCGTGTGACCACCGTGAAAGGGTGGCATCCTAACCCCTAGATGAACGCGGCGGGTGGCTCCATTCGGAGCCGGAGGGAGACTAGTGGGAATTGAACCCACGGCCTCCAGGGTCACAACCTGGCGCTCTAACCAACTGAGCTATAGCCTCCGTAGCCGTGCGAGCACGGTCCCCCCAAGCTATCACGGCGCGCCCGCCGTCGCCCCGGGCCCGACGTTGAAAATCTGAGAAGGGCGGTCCGCTACTCGGCCTCAGGGAGCGTGCCGGCGACGGACTCGTGGAAACCGGCCGGGCGGATGTGCTGGCGGACGGCGGCGGTAACTGCGTCGGCGGTGAGGGCCCCGACGAGGGCGGAGTACCGGTCGAGGTAGCCCACGTCGAAGCCGCGCTCGGCGTTGACGAGCAAGCGGGCGGCCACGCCGGCCGTGGTCGCCAGCCCGACGACGTGGCGGCCGGCGAGCGTGGTCTGGACGGCCGCCAGCACGTCCGGGGCGACGCCCTCAGCGACGAACGCCTCGACCTCGGCGCGCGTCGCCGCGATGCCCCGGTCGAGGTTCTCCTGGCTCAGCGTCACGTTGATGCTGACGTGGCCATCGTAGCGAACCGAGGGGGCGCCGAGCCCGGCGCCGATCCCGTACGTCAGGCCCTGCTCGTCCCGGACCGTCTGCATCAGGCGGCCCGAGAAGTTGCCGCCCAACGCGAAGACGCCCGCGTACGCCGCGAGGAAGTCCTCGGCGTCGCGGCGCAGGTCGACAGCGTGGCCCAGGCGCACGTCGAGGTTGCGGCGGTCTGCCATCTCGACGACGACGCGGCCCGGCGCGTCGGCGCCCGCCTCGGCTGCAAAGACGGGCTGGCGGCCGTGCGGGGCGAGGTCGGCAAAGGCGGCGGCGAGCGCGGCGGAGACGGCGGCCGGATCGACATCGCCGACGACGGCGACCGTGAGGCCCTCCGAGCCGACATGCGTGCCGTGGTAGGCGCGCAGGTCGTCGGGGGTGACAGCGTCGACGCGGGCGATCTCGGCGTCGGGGTCGAGAACGTGGTTGGGATGGGCGGGGCCGTAGATCAACCTCGACAGTGCCCCGGAGGCCTGGGCACCGGTCGACTCGCGCGAGCGCCGCACGCCTGCGACGGCGCGGACCTTGGCCTTCTCGACTTCATCCGGGTCGAGCGCTGGCCTCATCAGCTGCTCGGCGACCAGGCCGATGACGAAGTCGAGGTCGTCGCGCAGGGCCCGGCCGGCGAAGCCGAGGCGCAGGCCGTCGGCATAGAACGAAACCTGGGCGCCCCGGCCTTCGAGCGCCTCGGCAATGGCGAAGCGGTCGCGCGACTCGGTCCCCTTGTCCAAGAGGTTGGCGAGGAGCGACTGCACGACATCGTCGGCGTCGGCGAGGTCGGGCGCGGCCTCGAAGGAGCCCCGGAAGCTGACCACGTCGGGAACGTTGGTCGGCAGGGCGAGGAGACGGGCGGGGCCGGCGGCGGAGTCGTGGACGCGGTCGGCGAGGGGGGCGGAGACGGTCAGGGGTCCGGGGACAGGTTCGGGGAGCAGGGTTCGGGGGCGGTCCCGAATGCGAAGAGGACGACGGGCGGGGACTACTCCGGGACGTACCAGGCGACCGTCCGCCGGTCGTCGTCGAGGACGGCGACGGCCGCGGCCTGCACGTCGGCGGCGGAGACGGCCTCGATGCGGTCGCGGTACTCGGCGAACAGGGTCCAGTCGCCGACGGCGATGGCCTCGTTGAGCTGGGACACGACGGCATAGGGCCCGTCACGGCCGAAGGCCTCGTCGGCGACGACCTGGCGGCGGGCGCGGGCGAGCTCCTCGTCGGTGACGCCGTCGGCGGCGACCTTTCGCAACGCGGCGCCCAAGGCGGCCTCGGCGGTCTCGTGCGTCACGTCGGGCGCGAGCGTGGCGTAGGCGATGAACAGGCCGGGGTCGCGCAGGCGGGGGAAGTAGGCCGACGACGAGGTCGCCAGCCCCGCGTCAGTCATCGCGCGGTAGAGCCGTCCGGACTTGCCGGCGCCCAGGACCTGGACGAGCACGTCGAGCGCGTCGGCGGTCTCGTCGAGGCCGGCGGGGGCCTTGTACGCGAGCAGGACCGCGCCGAGCTCGCCGGCTTGGCGGACCGTCACGCGGCGCTCGCCGCGCTGCTCGGGCTCGCGCGTGACCGCGGCGTCGGGGTCGCGGTGGACGAGCGGGGCGGGCGCGTCGGGGTCGCCGCTGGCGTCGGCTGGGATCTGGCCAAAGTGGGCCTCGACAAGGTCAAGGGCCTCAGTCCGGTCGAACTGGCCAGCGACCGTCGCCGTGGCGCGGCTCGGCCAGTAGTAGGTGTCGTAGAAGTGGCGGAGCCCCGCGGCGGTGACGGTCTCGACGTCGGAGCGCCAGCCGATGACGGGGTGGCCGTAGGGGTGGGCCTGGAAGGCGGTCGCGTACGTGGCGTGGATCAGCTTGCGGAGCGCCTCGTTTTCGCCCCGGTCAAGCTCGTTGAGGACGACGGTCCGCTCGGAGAGCAGGTCTTCGTCGCGGACGCGCGCGCCGCGCATCCGGTCGGCCTCGATCTCGACCGCCAGCCCGAGGTGCTCACTCGGGAGCAGCGCGTAGTAGTTGGTCCGGTCGTACCACGTCGTCGCGTTGATCTGGCCGCCGACGGACTGCAGGACCTGGAAGACGGAGGTGCCGAGGTCGCGGTTGAAGCGCTCCGACCCCTTGAACATCAGGTGCTCCAGCAAGTGCGTGGCGCCGGTCAGCCCGGCGCCCTCGTTGCGGCTGCCAACGCGGTACGTCACCTGGAAGGCGACCACGGGCGCAGCGGCGCCGGGTGCCAGGAGGACGGTCAGGCCGTTGGCACGGTGCCGGTATTCCTCGACGCCGCCGAGCGCGCGGACGGGCTCGAAAGCGGGGTGGTCGACGAGCGCGTCGGTGTCCAGGGCGAGCGTGTCGGGCGTCATGCGGGGCGGAGGGGGGCGCGCGGGTACGGGCCCGGCCGGGCGCGGATCCCCGGGCGGAGAGGAGGGGACGAGTCGAGGAGGGGAAGTGGGTGACGGAGGGCCGTGCCTCCCTCCCCGCCGCGCCGGAGCCGCGTGGCGACCCGACTGGCTGGCGCGGGTCGCCGCGTACGAATGCGCGGGCCCGCTACGTCTGAGGGTCTCCCCGGCCGATACCTTTCGTCGTCTCCCCTCTCGACCCATGCGGTTCTCGCTGTTCACCCTGTTGTTCGTCGTCGCCGTCTCCGGCTGCCGGTTCGAGTCCCGCGCGCCGATGGACGCGTCGGTCGCGGAGGAGGCTGGCGAGGCGCCGGCCGCTCGACCCGTCCTCCCACCGCCGCCCGGCACGCAGCCGTCTCCGCCGCCGGACGCACTAACGAACCCGGCGACCGTCGACGGCAAGGCAGAGGTGGTGCTCTACGTCACCGAGTGGTGCCCGTACTGCGCCCAGGCGCGGGAGTACATGGCCACCAACGAGATCCCGCACCGGGTCGTGGACATCGAGAAGGACCCCGAGGGCCAGCGGGAGTACGCGGCGCGGGGCGGGACGGGCGGGATCCCGCTGGTGGCCGTCGGCCTGCGGGCGATGGAGGGCTGGAACGCGTACGTGGCCCAGGGCATGCTGGACGACGCGGGCTACTAGCGCGGACTCCGGGGTGTGGCCGGGCCCGCCCGTTCGCACAGCCTCCCGATCTGACCGCGAGCCACTCCCCCCTCGCCTCCCGCACACGGCTTGTGCGAGCGCCGAGGGTCTCGCCGGGATGCGCGCGTAGGTCGGAGACCTCTCCAGATCCCTTCGATCCCGCCGAGGTCTCCCCGCGCTTCCGCTGGCGTCAGTCCCTGGCGGGTTCGATGTCGATGCGCACCGCATCGCGGGCGGCGTCCAGACGGGCGCGCGCCTCCTCGGTCTCTGCGCCTGTGACGACGACGTGGCCGATCTCCTCGCCGGAGCCCTCGCGCGGTCCGACGGCGTCGCCCGGCGCGACGCGCACCGTGGCTTCAACGACGCCTGGCAGATCCTGAACCGTATCGATCCCCTCGACCTGTTGCACCACGCCTGCGCCGGGGTGCAGGATCCACACCGCCGCCGACTGGCGGGCGCGCTCGGGCAGCGCCACCGTCTCGCCGCGCTCGACGCGGGCCCACACCTCCCACGCATCGACGCCGTACGCCAGTCCGATGAGGCGCATCAGGTGGCCGCCCGGCGGGCGCACGGCCACCTCTCCGAAGACGAGCCCCTCAGGTCCGAGAAACACTTCGAGATGCGTCATGCCTCGCTCGATGCCGAGTGCCTCCCACACCGCGCCGTGGAGACGACGGACCGCGGACGCAGACTCGGGGTCGAGAGGGGCCGGCACCAGGCTCGCCTCACGTGGGACGACGTAGTCCGTCGCGCTCATCCAGCGCATCTCGCCCCCCCACCCGATGCCCTCAGCGCTCATCTCGGTCCCCGTCACGAACGACTCGGCCATCCAACCCTCCGGAAGGCGCTCGGGTACCCCCTGGATCTCTCGCACGACCTCCGTCCCGCGCCCCCCCGACCCCGCGCACGGCTTCACGACGAGCGGGAGCCCTAGCCGCTCAATGAGAGCGTCGCGCCCCAACCCCTCCTCGGCCAGCACGAAGTCGGCGCATGCGATCCCGGCCTCTCGAATGGCCTGCTTCATCGCGCCTTTGTGCGTGCATCGCCGGGCCGTCTCGACACTCACGCCATCGAGCCCGAGCGCCTCCCGGAGGTACGCCGCCGGCAGGACCGACCGCTCCGTGAGCGCTAGGACGGCTTCGGGTCGGAAACGTCGGATCGCTTCGGCCACCGACCGCCAGTGCGACGCCGGGGCCTCGAACGTGGTCTCGACGACGTCGGAGAGGAGCGCCGCCATTCGCGGACCGGGCGTTCGTTCTGCGACGAGCACGGCGCGCAGCCCGAGTTGCCCGACCGCTTCGACGGCTGGACGGCGCAACCCCACGAGGACAATGCAACTCATGGAGTGGTGTCGGGGCTCACGTCTCGACGGGGAGGGTCGGTGGGGCGCCCTAGACGCGCGAGCGACCAGGCCGTTTCAATCCTCAGCCACCCGCGGGCCTCTCCTAGAAACTGCAGGTGCTTGAGGTCCGCACTCCTCAAGGCCACCGGCCCGCCCGAATCCATAGCCACCCGCGGGCCTCTCCTAGAAACTGCAGGTGCTTGAGGTCCGCACTCCTCAAGGCCACCGGCCCGCCCGAATCCATAGCCACGCACGTCAGCGTCCGAGGAAAGACGCCAGTGGGTAGCCCGCGTCGCGGGGGTGGATGACGGCGACCGGGCGGGGCCAGGCGATGGCGAAGGCGGGATCGTCGTAGCGAACGCCGCGAGCCGCGTCGGGGGCGTAGGGCGTGCTCATCATGTAGAACACCTCCGAGTCGTCAGCGAGCGTGAGGAAGCCGTGGGCGCAGCCGGGCGGCACGACGAGCGCCAGCCCATTCTCGACGCTCAGGGCCTCGGCGTGCCACTGGCGATAGGTCTCAGAGTCTGGCCGGAGATCAAGGCAGACGTCGTAGACGGCGCCGCGCGTGCAGCGGACGAGCTTCTGCTCGCCGTGCGGCGCGGCCTGCCAATGCATGCCGCGCAGTGTGCCGGCGCGCGCGTTGAACGAGGTCGAGCACTGGGCGACGCGGGCGTCGAGGCCGGCGGCGGCGAGGGCATCGGGGTCCCAGGTGCGGGCGAAGTGGCCCCGGTCGTCGGTGTGGCGCTGGGGGCGGACGACGTGGCAACCGGGAATGTGGGTGGGTTGAAGGTTCAACGGTGGAAAGTTGGAATGCGTGGCCGGAACCAGCGGTGGAGATGGGTGGAGCGCCGCCAGCAGGCCAACATTCCACATTCAACACCGCACGAACCAACGTTTAGAACACCTCGACGCGGGGGATGGGGACGACGAACTGGCCACCCCACTCGCGGACGTGAGCCATCTGGCCGGCGATCTCGTCGCGCAGGTTCCAGGGCAGGATGAGGACGTAGTCGGGGCGCGTCTCGGCGATCCGGGACGGGTCGTAGACCGGGATGCGGGCGCCCGGCGTGTAGGTGCCCTGCTTGTACGGGTTGCGGTCGACGGTGTAGTCGAGCAAGTCGGTGCGGATGCCGCAGGTGTTGAGCAGCGTGTTGCCCTTGCCCGGGGCGCCGTAGCCGACGACGGTCTTGCCCTCGCGGCGGGCGGCGATCAGAAAGTCGAGCAGGCCGCGCTTGGTCTCGCGCACCTGCTCCGCGAAGGCGGCATACGTGGCGAGGTCGTCGACGCCCCAGGCCTGCTCGCGGGCCGCGAGGGCGGTCGCCCGGTCGGTGACGGGCTTGCTGGCGTCGGCGTCGTGGCGGGCGTAGATGCGGAGCGAGCCGCCGTGCGTGGGCAGCTCTTCCACGTCGAAGAGCGTCAGTCCATGGCGGGCGAAGACGCGCTCGACGGCGGTAAAGGAGAAGTACGAGAAGTGCTCGTGGTAGATCGTGTCGAACTGGTTCTCGTCGACGAGCCGGAGCAGGTGGGGAAACTCGACGGTCGCGACCCCATCCTCCGCCAGCAGGACCGCCAGCCCGGCGACGAAGCTATTGAGGTGGGGCGTGTGCGCGAGCACGTTGTTGGCCGCGAGTACATCGGCGCGGATCCCCTCGGCGCGCATGGCCCGGGCCTCGTCCTCGCCGAAGAAAGCGACACGCGTGGGGACGCCCTTCACGCGAGCCGCCTCAGCGACGTTGGCGGCGGGCTCGACGCCGAGGCACGGGATCCCCTTCGCGACGGCGTGCTGCAACAGGTAGCCGTCGTTGCTGGCGATCTCGACCATCAGCGAGCCCTCGTTCAGGCCAAATCTGTCGGCGACGGCGTCGACGTAGCGCCCGGCGTGGGCGACCCAGGAGTCGGAGAAGGACGAGAAGTAGGCGTACTCGCCCGCGAAGATGGCCTCGGGGGGGACGACCTCGTCGATCTGGACGAGCGAGCACTCGTGGCAGACGAAGGCGTGCAGAGGGAAGTACATCTCCCCATTCCCAAGGGCCTCAGGACGAACGACGTTCTGGCACGGCGGGCTGGTGCCGAGATCGACGACGGAGAAGCGGAGGGGCGTCCCGCACGAGCGGCACTTAAACCCCTGGTCAGGAGCCTCGGCGGGGAGGGCGCGGGTGGAGTCGAGGATCTGCATGTGCTGGGAGTGGCCTGGAGAGCCCCCCTCCTGAACGGGCGGGGCGTCTGGGTCAAGCGGTGGCGACGAGCGAAGGGGCGCCGCCCGCTGGGCCGCCGTCGACGGCGGCCCAGCGGAGGTCGGGGCCGAGGGCGCCGGTTTCGAGCAGGCGCTGGAGGTGGGCGACGCGCGAGTAGCCGGGGCCCTCGAAGACGGCGGGCGCGAGGTCGAGGCCGGCGAGCGCGTCGCGGACCTGACGGATGCCATCGGGGACGGTCCAGCGCGGGCGCCAGCCGGGCAGCCGCTCGGCGATCTTGGCAAAGCTGACGCGGTAGCTGCGGGCGTCGGGGGAGGCCCCGTCGGCGAAGGTGACGTGGCAGCCTGGCACGGCCTCGCCGACGAGCGTGGCCACGTCTCGGATCTGGTAGTTCTCGCCCTCGCGGCCGACGTTGAAGGCCTGGTCGTGCACGGCCTCGCGCGGCGCCTCGACGGCGGCGAGGGCGGCGTGCGCGACGTCCTCGACATGGACGAGCGGGCGCCACGGCGTCCCGTCGCTGAGCATCCGGATGGCGCCGGTCGCCACGGCCCACGCGGTCAAGTTGTTGACGACCAGGTCGAACCGCAAACGGGGGCTGGCGCCGTAGACGGTCGCGTTGCGGAGGTAGACCGGCGAGAAGGCGTCGCTGGCGAGGGGCCCGAGCCCCGCCTCGGCGTCGACCTTGGCGCGTCCGTAGGGAGTAACGGGATTGAACGGCGCCTCCTCGGTGACGGCGTCTTGGCCGGCGGCGCCGTACAGACTGCACGAGCTGGCGAAGACGAACCGGCCGACGCCGGCCTCGCGTGCCAGCCGCGCCAGCCGGACGGTGGCCTGCGCGTTCACGTCGTTGGTGAGGCCGGGGTCGAGGCTGCCGAGCGGGTCGTTCGAGAGGTTCGCGAGGTGGATGACCGCGTCGACACCGTCGAATTGATCGGCGCCGGCGTCCCGCACGTCGAGCCGGACGGCGGGGGGAGCCGTGGGCTGGGGGCCGAAGGCGCAGGCCGAGAACCAGCCGGTGTCGAGGCCGCAGACGTCGTGGCCGGCGGCCTGGAGGATCGGGGCGAGGACGGTACCGATGTACCCGTCGTGGCCGGTGAGGAGGATGCGCATGGGAGGGCGGGCGTTCGCCGAGCCCACCGGCCAAGTCCGTGCCAGCGTGCCCGGCGCCCGTTCACTCCGCCGCCGGCGGGCCGCTTGGTAGACATGCCGAAGGGCCGCCTCGAGTGGTGCCGAGGCGGCCCTTCGGCCCAGATAGCAGGGTCGCCCTAGCTGGTCTGCGAGATGTGAACCTCGTACATGTCGCCATCGGAACGGCGGCTGTTCACCTGATGCTCGCCCTCGAAGTTGCGCCGCATATAGTTGCGGACGCCCTGGACTTCATTCTTCGTCGCCTTGAAGGCCAGGACGCTGTCCGAGTCGAGCTCGCGGAAGCGGTCGCCGATGGGAGAGTACTTGCTCCGCCGGGTCCCCTTTGCGCTGCGGCGTTCGGTCGCTTCCGACTGGGACAGGGTCTCGAAATCGAAGGGGGTGCTCTTGCGAGGCGTGCGGGCTTTAGCCATGGTTCTGGTGGGGTGGTAGTGCGGAAGTCCGTGTTGCTTCCGCTCCCAATAGTACTCAATTACCATTGACTGCCGGCGCCATTGAATGAGTCACGTCGCGATCCGGACGCCCCGTCTGCGCAACACAAGTCTTCCACACATCCCAAAGACGATGTTCAGGGCTTCCCTCTCCAGTTGACACAGGCGGTCAGAGTTCAACGTTTACGTTGCGACGAGTGGACTGCGATCCCTTCGGCCGAATGCCCAGAACGTGTGGTCATCGACCAGACCCGCAACGACGTCCGCCTCTGGTATGGACCTACCCCCACCACATCCTCTCGTCTTCCTCTCCTCTTGCCAGGGTCGAACGGTGGAGCATGGCCAGTTCCCCCTCGTGCCGAGGAGCCCATCTTTCCAGCTAGCCCGCAGCCGGCGCCATCTCCGCCAGGCGTCGCCGTTCACGGGCGGTGCCGATGAGGAATCGAGGGACGACGCGGCTGTAGCGCTTCCATAGGCGCCGTGGCTCCATCGCCAACCGGAAGGCCCACTCCAGACCGGCCCGCTGGAGCACGGGCGGCGCCTGTCGGAGTACTCCGGCGTGGAAGTCGAACGCGGCGCCGACCCCGAGGCAGACCGCGCCCACGCGGGTGGCGTGCTCGGTGCACCACCGCTCCTGGCGAGGGCAGCCGAGCCCCACGAACACGACGCGGGCGCCGGAAGCTCTGAGCTGTTGGACGAACGCCTCGTCCTCCTCGTCGCTCAGCGGCCGGAAGGGCGGCGAGATGGCAGCGGCGATGTCGAGACCGGGGACCGCCTCAGGCATCCGCTCGACGAGCGCCGCCAACACCGCCGGGGACGATCCGTAGAACGCGACCGGAAGGCCCTCGGCGGCGCACCGCTCGGCCACCGCCAGCGTGGCGTCGGGGCCGTAGACGCGGTCGCGCTGGGCCACGCCGCGGGTCCGCATCTCGCGGACGATGCTCATGCCGTCGGGAACGTTCAGGTCGGAGTCGTTCATCGCCCGCGCGACGGCGGGGTCGTCCTGGGCCTCGATGACGCCGTGCGCATTCGAAAAGCACACCGACCGACCGTCGCCGGCCCGAGCCCAGTCCAGGATCTGGTCGGCCGCATCGTCGGTGGTGAGCGCGTCGAAGCGGACGCCGAGGAGAGAGACGGAGGGCATGGCGGTCGGTCGGGGGGGGGACGGCAGGGCCATCGGCAAAGCGGACGCCAGCCGGTAGCCGCCGCCGTCCGGCAGAGCGGACGGGAACGCGCGGGCTCCGGCGTCGCGGGCTGAAGGGGCGCTAGAGAAGCCGCCTCGTCCGCCGATACAGAGGACGCCCACTCCCTCTCCCTGCATGCCCGCGACCGTCATTTCCACTTGGTTCTATGCCGAGCAAGAGGGCGAGGAAAGCGTCTATCCCCAGGTCGGGGGCCGGTCATCGTCGACGTGGTTCCAGGCCGTCTACTGGCGCTGCGTGGTCGACTTCTTCGCCGCCAGTGCCCGCGTCAACCCCGACGTCGAGCACCGGCTCTACACGAACGTCGACACGATCCCGGACGTGGAGGGCTTCGACACGGGCGCCTTCCTCGCGCGGCTGGGCGTCGAGATCGTCGTGCTCCCCTACGCGATGCGCCCGCCGGCCGGCTACTTCGGCGCCTGGGCCAATCAGTTCTATGTGCTCGACGTGACGGCCCACCTCGCGGAGACGCTCGGCCCGGACGACGTGGGTCTCCTGCTCGACTCCGACTGCGTCTTTACCCGGCCTGTCGGCCCGCTGGCGGACGCGGCACGCGAGCACGGGGCCCTCACGTTCAACGCACAGATCGGACCGGACGAGGAGCAGAACGGGCTGACGCCGCGCGAGATGGGCCAGATCTACCAGAGCCTCGGTGGCGGCTCGGGCGACGGAGCGGACCCGATCCCAGCCTACGTCGGCGGCGAGATCGTGGCCGGCACGGGCACGGCGCTGGCGGCGATCGTCGCCGAGGCCCGCGCGGTATGGCCCGAGATGCTGCGGCGCCACGAGGCCGGGCTGCCCAAGTTCAACGAGGAGGCGCACCTGCTGAGCTACGTCTACCACCGCCTCGACTACCCCCTCGGCACCGCCGACCCCTTCATCGACCGCATGTTCACGTGGTTCACCGGGGCCACCGTCGCGCCGGGCCACGAGGAGATGATGATCTGGCACCTGCCCAACGAAAAGCGCCTCGGCTTGCGGCGCCTGTTCCGCGCCGTCGCCGACGACGCCTCGTGGTTCTGGACGATGCCCACCGACGGGCCCTGGCGCCAGCGTCTCGGTCAGACGCTCGGCGTGCCCAAGCGGACGCCTGTAAAGTGGGTCCGCGATGTGGGCCGGGCCGTCCGCGACAAGGTGGAACGGCCGAACTGAAGCGAAAGGGAACAGGAGTGAGGAACTAGGGAGAGCCGCTGATTCCTCTCCCCTGCCAGCTGATCCCTAGCTCCGCTCCGCGCCCAGGCCGAAGTAGTTGTCTGGGCCGGGGACGACCAGATTCTTGAGGCGGCCCAGGCCAACAGCGAACCGTGCCAGCCCGACGGCTGCCCGCGCGCGGTCTGCTGGCGACAGCCGGGCTCGCGCGATGCCCCGGGCGAAGACGACGGCGCGGCCCCCGGAGGGCAGCAGCAGGCCGGTGGGCCGCACGCCCGTCTCGTATTCGATGTAGTCGCGGCGAGACATCTTGCGGGCGCTGCCCGAGTGGAGCCGTTGATCGAAGAGGGGACGGTCGACGTGGGCCAACGGGCCCGCCAGCACCAACTCCGCGCATACGGCGTCCTCGACGCCGGGCATCGCGAAGGGCTCCGCATGGACCACGGCCTCGCGCCGGAAGACGCCGTAGATCAGCGACTGGCCCGTCTTGTCGCGCAGGAAGCGGAACAATCGGTGGCCGGGGTCGGCGTCGCCGAGGGCGGCCCAGTCGTCGGGCGTCCACCGGAAGACATCGTCGCCGTCGAGGAAGCCGCCGCGCTCGGCGTCGAAGGGGTACGGCTGGCCGTCCTCATCCACCAGCACGACGCTGGTGTGGGCGCCGGCCGCCTCGGGGCGGGCGTCGAGGGCGGCGAGGCAGGCGGCGAGAAAGTCGGGCCGGAGGTGGTCGTCGCAGGCGGCCCACTTCACGAACGGGGCGCCGGTCTCCAGCGCGTGCGCCATCGAGCGGTTGAAGTTGCCGTTGGCCCCCAAGTTCGTCTCGTTGCAGTGGGCTCGAATGCGCGGGTCGGCGGCGGCGGCGGCTCGGGCGATCTCGGCCGTCCCGTCGGTCGACGCGTTGTCGGTGATCACGGCGACCCAGCGCGTTTCGGTCTGGGCCCGGAGCGCGTCGAGCATCGCGGGCAGGAACGCCGCCCCGTTGTAGACGGGGACCGCGAGCGCGACGCGGGGGGCGTCCGCCGTCATGCCGCCGCGCGCTGAGCGATGGCGTCGTCGTAGATCTGGCGCAGCTCGGCGTAATTGACCGAGCGGGAGAAACGGCCCTCGAAGCGGCGGATGGTGCGGCAGCGCATGGCGCGCAGGCTCTCGGGGTCCGCCATCATCTCGCGGACGACGGAGGCGAGGGCGGCGGCGTCGCCCCGGGGCACCAAGCGGCCGGTGTCGCCGTCGGAGACCATCTCGGGGAACGCCCCGTGGTCCGTCGCCACGACCGGCGTCCCCTGCCCCATCGCCTCGACGGCGACGAGCGGCCAGCCCTCGTACCACGTCGACGGGGTGATGAGCATAGCCGCTCCACCCATCAGCGCGGCCACATCGTCGGCCGTCTGCCAGCCCAGCGCCTCGATGCGCGGGTCGCTGGCGGCGGCCTCGGCGACGAGCGGCGCGAGGGGTCCGCTGCCTGCGATGCGGAGGGTGGGGAGCAATGGATCAAGCGCCCAGGCCTCCAGCAGCACCTTGATCCCCTTGCCCCGGGCGAGGCGCCCAGCAAACAGAGCGTAGTCCCCGCCGGAGGCCGGGACGGGGTCCGACGGCGGCGCGTTGTGTTTGACCGCTACGCGGTCGGCCGGCAGGCCGCCCTCGATAAAGAGGTCGCGCGCGAAGGCGCTCAGGGCGATGTAGCGGTCGACCTCCGTCGCCCAGGTGCCCAGCACACGGTGGAGGGCTGTCGTGGCGGCGACGGCGGCCGTGGCCGCGCGGTCGTCGCGGTAGCAGGCGTGGCGGACGGCCGGCGTCGCGAAAGCCTTGCCCACGCAGTCGTGGCAGATCTTCCCGTCCCGCAGGAGCAGGTTGCCGGGGCAGACCATCCGGAAGTTGTGCAGCGTGTGGACGGTCGCGGCGCCCCCCGCGTGCGCGGCCCAGAACACCGACGGCGACGCCAGCGGCAGCGTGTTGTGGACGTGCACCACATCGACCCCCTCAGCCTCGACGATCCCTTGGACGTGGTCGTGCGCCGTCCGGCCCCACAGCGTCCGCGCCGCGAGTGCCACGCGGCCCATGCCCTGCACGTCATCGTTGTGCAGGACGTAGCGCAGGACCCGGTGGCCGTGCTCCTCCAGCAGCGCGCCCTCGCGCACGAACACGCCGTCCTCTCCGCCGGGCTGCTGGTACACGTTGTGCACGAGCAGGACGGTCAGCGGCGGGCCGGAGGCCGAGGCCACCGGGGACGGGCGGGGCGGGTGGACGAGGGTAGCCGAGTCGCTCATGGCGTCAGGCGGGGGCGGCCCACGACCAGGGGCGGGTGGCGTCAGAGGGCGGCGCGGCGCTGGCTTCGGGCGGGGCCGAGGGGCCGAGCGCGCGGACGTCGTCGAGCAGGTGTGGGTGGGACTCTTGCAGACGGACGCCCGCCAGCGCCAGCCCGAAGACGGTCCAGAACCAGACGGCGCCCATCGGCCCTTCGAGGTAAACGTCGAACGAGGCGTTGACGTGAGCGCCCAGCCAGAGCGCGCCGCAGACGGCGTAGAAGGCGGCCCAGGCGTCGAGCTTGCGGCGCCGTGCCCGGCGGGCAGCCGCGGCGACGGAGATGAACCACCAGCCCTGGAGCGCCAGCCAGCCGAGGAACAGCGGGACGCCACCACGGGCCAGGACCGTCAGGTGCGAGTTGTGCGGGCTCCGGAGCGAGCCGGCGTCGTCGACGGCGAAGCCGTCGTCGGTGGCGAGGTTGATGCCGAAGCCCTTGCCGTCGAGAAAGTGCTCCCCGGCGAACGTGTAGCCGACGATGTCGCCCCACCATTCGAGGCGCCACTCGGCCGTGCCGCGGAGCATGTGGTCGTCGCTCTGGCCGGCGATGCTCTTGATGTTCTCCCAGATCTGGCCGACCGAAAAGTCGCGGTCGCCGTTGTTCATCTCGATCCCCATCGACCCCACGCTCAGGCCGAGGACGAGGAGCAGGACGCCGACATACGCGAACCGGCCGAACCGGGCCATCGCCGGCTTCCAAAGCGCGGCCAAGCTCATCGCGAGGACGAACCCGAGCATCCCGCCCCGCGAGGTCACCATCAGCGCCAACGCGCCGACGGTCAGCCCGGCGACGAGGGCGGCCCGGGGCCGAACGAACCCGGCGGCCACGTACGTCACGGCCGCCGCGAGCAGCACCAGCAGGTCGCCCGGCTTGGTCTGGATGATGTTGACCGGCGCCCACGGCCACGGCGGGACGAACGGGTACATCCGGTTGATGAACAAGACGGGGATGGCGAAGAACGCCAGCCCCCAGGCCACCTTCGAGAAGCGGCGGACGAGCGTCCGCAGCCGCTCGGGCCGGGCCGTCACCAGCCCGTAGGAGACGAACGCGAACAAGGCGTAGAGCACCAGCATCCCGTCGCGCGCGGCGTCGAACCCCCACTGCGGCACCCCGATGACCACCTTGACGACGGCCCACACGACGAGCACGGCCGCGAGCATCATCGGGCCCGTCGGGTAGAGGGTGGCCTGGCGGCGGACGGAGACGAGGGCGACGAGCCCGAGCGCCAGGGCGACCTCGCCGATGAACAGGGGCGGGGCCCCGACGTAGGCGAACCCGCGGCCCGCCATCGCGTAGCCCAGCAGCACCACGCCCAAGAAGGTGACGTAGCGGTCGGCAAACGAGCGCGTGCCGACGACGGCGGGGCGGTAGGTCCAGGCCGGGATCTCCATGTCAGGCGGCGACGGGCTGGTGGGCGGCGTGGGTGGGATGGGCCGGGCGCTCGCGCTCGGCGACCTCCCAATAGCGCTCGGCGAGCGCGGCGATCTTGGCGCCCCACGCGAACCGCTCGGCGACGACGCGGCGGCCCTCGCGGCCCATCCGTTGGCGCGCGGGGCCGTCGACGGCGACGTAGCGCAGGGCGTCGGCGAGGTCGACGACGGCCTGGGCCGGCGTCACGGCGGGGACGAGCACGGAGGTCTCCGGCGGGGCGTGGACGACGGTCCCGCCCAGTGCGAGCCCGACGACGGGGCGGCCGGCAGCGAGCGCTTCCAGACAGACACTCCCGCCGGACTCGTGCAGGCTCGTCTGGATCAGCGCGTGCGTCTCGGCCAGCCGCTCCAGCACCTCGGCGCGGGGCAGCGCCCCGAAAAAGCGGACGCGGTCGGCGACGCCGAGGTCGGCGGCGAGCTGCCGCAAGCGGTCGTGCTCGGGCCCGTCGCCGATCATCCACAGCTCGGCGCCCGCGAGCGCGACGTCGTCGGCGATGGCGGCGAACGCCTCGATGCCGAGGTGGTACGCCTTGAGCGCAAGTTGGCGGCCGATGCAGACGAACCGGACCGGCCCGTCGTCGGGCTCGGGGATCGCCCCGAGCCGGGCGATCTCGTCATCGGGCAGCGCGATCGCGCCCTGCACCTCGACCGGCGTGGTACCGATGGCCTCCATCCGGACGCGCGTCTCGTCGGTCGTCGCGAACGCCAGCCGCGCGGCCCGGGCCGTGCGCCGGACGCTCGGGAGCTTTTCGAAGAGCCGCTGGGCTTGCTCGCGGCGGCGCTCGTAACGAACGCCCTCCGGCCCCAGAGCTTGCACGAACGGCTCGGGCGCCGCCTCTCCCCCACCGACCGGCCCCCACACGAACGGGACACCGAGCCCGGCGACCGCGCTCGGCGTCCAGTACTTGACGAAGGTGATGTGGTGCGAGAGGTCGAACGGGCGCTCGCGGTGGAGACGGCGGGCGACGCGGGCCGCGGCCATCTGCCAGGCGAGGTAGTGAAACTGCCCGGGCGCGCCGTGCATTGGTTCGCCGCGCACGCGGTACTTCTCGGGCTCGAACGGGAGCGCGTAATACGCGAACCGGAGGTGCTCGACGGGCCGCTCCGCCAGCTCGGCCTCGACGTACATCCGGGCCCCCGCATACGTCAGCACCGTCACGTCGTGGTGTCGCGCCAGCTCGCGGACGGTGTTCCACCCGACGCCGCCCTCCGACCCCTCTCCGGGGTCGCAGGCGAACGCGGAGACGAGCACACGCAAGCGGTCGCCGGTCGACCCGGGCGCGGGCGCCGGGTCGGTCTCTCGGCGCGCGGGCCCTGCCAGGATCCCGATCTCGCAGAGCAGCCCGAGCATGTCGGACAGGAGCGCGCCGACGACGCCGAGCGCGGCCGTCATGCCCAGCCCCACGGTCCCGACCACGCCGACCGTCGCGACGCGGGCGCGGAACACGGCCTCGGGCCGCTCAGCGCTCCGCACCACGGTCATCAGCACGTTCGCGACGGCCACGCCGAGCGGCGCGAGCGCCAGCAGCACCAGCACCGGCGTCGTCAGGACGTACTGGCCGTCGTAGAGGAACGCCACGGCGGCCTTGCCGAAGAGCAGCATCAGCGCCCCGTACGCAACGGCCATCGCCACGAACGCGGCGCCGACGGACCGCGCGGAACGGCGGAGGGTGCCGGCGGCGCGGGCGCGGACGAAGATGGGCAGGCACAGCGTCGCCAGCGCGGAGAACCCCATCATGGCCGGCATCGCCAGGTTGTAGAAGGCCCGGAGCGCGCCGCTGCCTGCGAGCCCCACGAACAGGGGCAGCGCGAGGTACGGGATCGCTGTCTGGGCCCACTCGATGGCGCCCGTCGGCGCGGCCCACCGGCCGTACTCGACGTGGGCAGCGCGGGCGTCGGCGGCCAGGGCCGGGTCGGCGGCACGCACGGGGATGCCGAGGCGCACCCCGAGGGCGACGGCGGCGACCAGCGACGTGGCGCCCATCAGCGCGAACCCTGCCGCGCCGCTCAGCGCGTCGACGCGGTACAGGGCGACGGCCCCTCCAAGTAGCAGGACGAGGTAGAGCGCGCCAGCGGCCGCAGCCCAATCGGGACGGGAGACGACGTAGCAGGCGCGGCGCATCAGCCACAACGCCAGAATCGCGCTCTGGGCGACGGCCAGCACGCCCAGTAACGCCCCGAACGCCGGGCTCCCCAGCGCCCACGCCAGCCCGCCGCCCGCCGCCAGCAGCGCGCCGACGGCGACGGAGTACCGGGCGTGTTCGGCGAGGAGCGACCGCAGGTACGGGCCTGTCTTCCCCTCGAACCGGCCCGGCCCAAACACGAGCATCGGCTCAATGAGCAGCCCGCCGTGGACCGTTCCCGCCAGCAGGAACACCATGAAGGCGACCGTGAAGCCGCCGTACGCCTCGGGCGTCAGCCAGCGCGCCAGGAGCACGTTAACCAGGAAGTTGGCCCCCGCGAAGAGGGCTTGGTCGAGGACGGTCCACGACCCCTGACGGAGCCAGGAGCCCGCGGAGGCCCGAATACGGGACACGAGGTCGGACATGAGGAGCGGCCAGGCCGCCGTGGCGCTACTGCCCGAGGCGATCGTAGATCAAGACGGCCGTGCTGATGCCACCGACGACGGTCAGCGCGTCACGCCAGCCGAACCGCCGCTTGTCGATCACCTCGACCAGCATGGCGTCGTCGTGCCGGAGCGCGGGGATCAGCTGGGGGTTGGTCACGGCGTCGGCCAGCAGCGCGCCGTAGATCATGCCGTTGCCGGGCCGCATCAGCCGGATCTCGACACGGCGCTCGCTGTCGCGGTCGCGCGTGTTGACCTGAGGGCCGCCCGAGAGCGCCAACAGCTCGCGGAGGCCGGTCTCGTCGGCGATCTCGTAGAGGCCGGGGTTGAGGACGGCGCCCTCGACCTGGACCTGGATGGTGGCCTCGCCGGGAAGGTGGTGCCGGTAGTAGCCGGGCGCGTTGCTGACGGTCTGCTCGCTCCGCCCGATCCGGGTCACGGGGGCAGGGTCAGGATCGGCGGTCTGGGCAGCGACGGGGAACGCGAGGGCCGCGAGCGCGGCGAGAAGGAGGAAACGCATAGGTCGGGGGGACGAAGACGGGGGTCAGTCGCGGGCGGCGTGGCGGACGCCGGCCGTGGAGCGGAAGCCGATGGCCCCCGTGGGGTCGAAGCGGTTGAGGACGGCGCCAACGCGTGTCAGGCCCACGGAGGCCAGCTCGCTCGCCACCTGCTCCATGGCCTCGATGTCGGTGCGCCCGGACTGGGCGACCAGCAACGCGGCGTCGGCGTGGGGCGCCAGTAGCGTGGCGTCCGCCGAGGCCAGCGCCGAGGGCGTGTCGATGATGACGATGTCGAACGCCGAGCGCAGGTTCTGCAGAAGCGCGCCGACTTGGTGGGGCGCCCACATCTGGTCGGGCGAGGCGGCCGTCTCCCGCGGCGTCATCGCCAGCAGGCCGGGCACCGAGGTGCTCCAATAGACCAGGTTCGAGTCGGCCGGGCCCTCGCCGAGCGGGGCCTGCTCGCCGAACCCGAAGAGGGCCCCAACGGCCGGGCGCCGCAGGTCCGCGTCGATGAGCAGCGTGCGACGCCCCGCCTGAGCGGCGGCGGCAGCCAGGTTGGCGGCCACCAGGCTGGTGCCCGCGTGCGACTCGGGCGCCCCGACGAGCACCACCTGGGGGTGCGCACCGCCACCTGCGTACAAGCCGGCGTGGAGGTGCCGGAACGCCTCGGCCTCGGGCGAGAAGGGCCGCGAGAGCGTGACCAGCCCCGGGTGGACGAGCGCCCCCTCGATCTCGTGCCGGCCGCCGCGCAAGGCGTCGGTAAGGTCAGGGATGGTGCCGATGACGGTGAACCCGTGCTCGCGCAGGTCATCGGGCGTGCGCGCCGTGGAATCAGTCTGGAACCGGATGAACGCGAGCCCCAGGCCAAGCAACAGCCCGACGATGCCGCCGAGGGCGGTCGCCGCCGGGGGCTTGAGGCCGGTCGGCTTGCGGGGCACTTGCACCTCGCGCAAGACCTGGGCAAATCCGAGCTCGGTGGTCTCGGCGAGCGATGCGCGGTCGTACTCGGCGTGGAGCTGATCGAGGGTCAAGGCGGCCTGCGTGCGCTGCCGCTCCAGCTGGCCGAGCTCGACCTGCTGGCCCGGGACGGCCCGGAGCTGGCCCCGTGCCTCGGCGAGTCGGCCGGACAGCGTCCGCGCCCGGGCTTCGGCGCCCGCCAGCTCCGCCTCGATGGTCGAAATCTGGCGCTGGAGGTCAGCCAGGTAGGACCGGCCATTTGAGGTGCTGCTGCTCATGTCCAGCCCACCAGCCCCGACGGCGGCGTCGGTCGCCGAGGCGATCCGGCGCTGGCGGTCGGCACGCAGGCCACGCAAGCGGGTGTCGATCTCGGCCACGTCGGGGTGGGCCGTCGGGTCGCCTCGGAGCTGCGGGTTCTGGCGGTAGATCTGCTCCAGCAGCCGCTCGTCGGAGGCGATCTGCGTGTCGAGGTCCGAGGTCTCCACGACCGACGGGGCCTGCGCGCTCCGCTCCAGGCGCTCCGGGACGGAGGCGAGGTCGCTGCGGAGCTGGCCCAAGCGGGCGCGGTGCGTCTGCGCTTCTACACGAGCGAGGTCGAGCTGGCCCTGGAGCTGGCCGATGGACGAGACCGTCATGCGCGTCTGGTCGTCGAGCCCAGCGGCGTTCTCGGAGGTCATGAACCTCTCGAGTTGGTTCTCGATCTCCGACAGCTCGCCCTCGCGCCGGGCGATCTGCTCATCGAGCACCTCGCGCGTCCGGGTCGAGCGCTCCTGCGACGACGTCCGGGTGAGGTCGACGTAGGCGTCGGTGTAGAGCTGGGCGATGAGGGTGGCCTCCTCGGGGAGGGCGGCCTTGGCGGAAACCTTGATGGCGTCGGCCTCATCGGCCGCCGGCCCGACGGTCACCGCCTTGTCCTGGAGGTACTCGCCGTAGCCTTCGGGCGTGAGCGCGCCGCCGTAGCGCTTGGTCGCCTTCTGGACCGTCGAGAAGGCGTCGGCATCCGGGCGGGCCAGGATGGAGGCCGCCGCGCTCTGCGCGATCTGCGGGGCCTGCTGCAAGACGAGCCCCTGGTTGACCACCTTCGACACGTCGACGCCCGGCGCCTGGGCGACGCCGCCCGCGCCCGCCTCGGTGTCGTTCGGGATGATGAGCAGGATGCTATGCGCCTCGTACGACGGCGTCCGGAACGTCGCGTACGCCGCGCCGACGGCGAGCCCGAGCGCGGTCAGCCCGGCGATGAGCCAGGCGTGGCGGCGGAGCATCCGCAGGGTGCTGCGGAACGAGCGGCGGGCCTCGGCGCGCGGGGCGGAGGACACGGGCGCCGCCGAGGGCAGAACTGCGGGCGGGCCGCTGGGCCGCGTCGCGGGCATCTGGGGGACGATCGGCGCGAGGGCGGTCGTCTGGGCCGGCTCGTCGTCGAACCCGATCTGAAAGCCGTCAGAGGGGTCGTAGCCCAATTCCGCCGGGGCGGCCGCGCCGTCGCCGAACGGGTCACCGAGTTGGACCGCCGGGCCGGCGGGGCCAGGCTCCGGTGCGCGCGGCGCCGGAGCGGGCTCAGGAGCCAGCGTCTCCCACGTCGGCGGGGTGGAGCCGGCGCGGCCGTCGCCGGGGCCTCCGAGATCTTCGAACACGGCGTCCTCGGCCGAGGCGTAGGCGCCGCCCAAGGGCGGGCCGGACGGGACGCGGCGGGGCGGGGTCGGGCGGTCGGACATGTCGTCGGGGGGAGATCCCGGGTATCGGCGGATGGGTCGCGGACTCTAGAGCGCCCGCGGATGTGTCTCCCGACGGGCAATCCACACACCCCTCTCACCCTGCGCGCTCTGTCCCAAGGCTTTGGCACGCTCCCCCGACACGCGGCGACGCTAATCGCGCCTTCCGACGCACAAGCGTGACTCTCCAGAGTCCAGTCCGGCCCCTCCTCGCCCCGTTCCCTCCCCCGGCGCTCCGAGCTCCGTCGTCGGTCCTTCAGAGGGAGATTGCCGATCCCTGAGAGGATCCTGTTGACCCTTGGAGGGCCTCTGCTGACCTCTGATGATCAACTGATCAACTGCAGGCCCGAGATGACGACCGGGCCTTCGGACCCCAACGGCCCTCCCCTCCCAACAGAGGCTGGCTGGCACCCACGGGGCTTGCTCTCCCTGCGAAGAGGGATGGGCGATCCCCGTGGTCGGGCGAGACAGCGTGCGTGTCTACAGGGGTCCGAGAGGGCTCTAGTCCACGATCAGCATGCAGTCGCCGTAGGAGTAGAACCGGTAGCCCTCGCGGACCGCGTGGCGGTACGCGTCCATCACGGCGTCGAGACCGCCGAACGTCGCGGTGAGCACGAGGAGCGACGACTGCGGGAGGTGGAAGTTGGTCAACAGCGCGTCCACGGCGCGGAAGTGGTAGCCGGGCGTGATCGTGAGGTCGGTGGGCCCGGCGACCGGCGTGAACCGGCCCGCCTCGTCCGCCGCCGTCTCCAGCGCCCGCGTCGACGTCGTGCCGACGGCGACGACCCGGCCCCCGGCAGCGCGCGCGGCGTTGAGGGCCTCTGTCGTCGCGGCCGGCACGTCGATGGTCTCGGCAGCAACGCGGTGCTCGGCCAGGTCGTCGGCACGGACGGGCTCGAAGGTGCCGTAGCCGACGTGCAGCGTTACCTCGGCCGTCGTCACGCCGCGTTGGCGAAGCGCGTCGAGGGTGGCCGGGGTAAAGTGGAGCCCGGCCGTCGGGGCGGCGACGGCGCCGCGGGCCCTCGCGAACATGGTCTGGTAGCGCTCCTTGTCTGTCGCGTCCGCCTCCCGGTCCACGTACGGCGGCAGCGGCATCCGGCCGACGGCGTCCAGCGCGGCCTGCTCGGCCTCGGGCGCCAGTAGGGCGCCGTCCCTCGTCAACCGCACGACGCGGCGCCCGTTGTCCAGCACGTGGTCGACGGTCGCCGCCAGCCCGTCGCCCAGGAGCACGGTCGCCCCGGCCTTGAGCTTGCGGCCGGGCCGCGCGAGCGCGCTCCACGAGCCGTCGTCGCGGCGGTCGATCAGGAACAGCTCGGCCTTCCCCCCGCTCGGCCGAGCGCCGACGAGCCGGGCAGGGACGACGCGTGTGTCGTTGAACACGAGGGCGTCGCCCGCCGCGAGATAGTCGGGGAGGTCCGTGAACCGGCGGTCCTCGACGGCGCCGGTCGCCCGGTGGAGGACGAGCATTCGCGAGCCGTCGCGGCGCTCGGCAGGGCGCTGCGCGATCAGCGCGTCCGGCAGGTCGAAGGCGTAGGCGTCGAGATCAGGCACGGGGAGCGGGGGACGGGGATCGAGAGGCGGACGGGCGGGCTCAAGATGATGCCCCCGGACTGTGCTGACCTCGACCCGTCCAATCCTCACCCCTCATTCCTCATTCTGCGTCCCTCACAGCTGTCCCGCCCGCCGCCTCACCGCTGCGAACTCCCGGTCGTCGCGGGCGAGCCCCCGGCCGTTGTACGCCTGCGCCAGCCGCCGGACTTCCTGCATCCGGTCGGACGAGAGCGGGTGCGTGCGGAAGAAGGCGACGCCGCCGCCTCGCTCCTGCGCCGCGAGCCGCTCCAGCAAGTCGCCGAGCCCGCCGGGGTCGTAGCCGACGTTGGCCATGATCTGGACGCCCAGGCGGTCGGCCTCGCGCTCGTCGCGCCGCGAGAACGACGCGAAGGCGCCCTGGGCCGCGATCTGGGCCGCGATCCCCTCGACGCCGCCGCCGACGCCGATGGCGCCCGCCAGCACGTTCGCCTCCTGGGCCGCCGACAGCCGCTGCGTGCCGTGACGAGCCGCGCCGTGCGCGACCTCGTGCGCAATGGCGCCCGCCAGCTCCGAGGCGCTCCCGACCTGCTCGATCAGACCCGTGTTGATGTAAACGAGCCCGCCGGGTACGTTGAAGGCGTTGATGGCATCGTCGCGGACGACGTAGAACCGCCAGGGGCGGTTGCCGAGCTGAGTCTGGCGGGCCATCGCCTGCCCAAGCCGGTTGACATAGGCCGTGACGGTGCGGTCATTCGTGAGCGGGAGCTTGCGGGCGAGCTCGGCTTCGAGCTGCTGCCCCGCCTGCCACTCCTGGTCGACGGAGTAGTAGTTGGCCCCGCCGAGCGTGGCGCAGCCGGCGAACGGGAGCGTGAGCGCGGCCAGCGCCAGCGCCGCCAGCACGGCGGAGGTCGGACGGAAGGACATCTGAGAACGGGGGTGGTGGGAGGGTCGAACGCCGATGAGTCCACATCGCGTTCCAGCACCGAGCCGCCCCTGCGCGCGTCGAGGTCACACACTCGGCCGAGCGCGTCGGGGACGCAGGCGGGCGTCTGGGAGGCGCTGGGCGCCGAGCAGTGGTGGGTCTCGTCGGGCGTCAGCGACCCCGTGACTCGACCGGGCCGCTCTGAGGAGGCGCTATCCGTCGATCTCGATCTGGGTCCAGATCAGGACCGCACCGCACGAGTTGCGGAACCGCGTGTGCGCGTACGCCATGGGCACCTCTGAGGGGCCCCGGTAAACCTCGACCGCCGCTACGTCGCCGAACGGGAGCGAGTCCACGTTGTCGGAGAGGTAGGCCGCCTCCGTGCCGTCGACGAAGACGGTCATCGGGCAGTCGCGGCGGCGCGTCGAGACGAGCCGGGAGAGCCCCCGGCCCCGGTCGATGCGGACGCCGTTCATGCCCCGGAAGATGTCCGAGAACTGCGAGACGTTGCGGGCGTCGAGCTCCTCGCGCGTCAGGAACGCCCCCGTGTGAGCATCGCGTCGATCGAAGAACCCGACGCGCTCCAGGCGCCGCCGGTTCAGGGTCTCCGCCGTCACCACCACATCCCCCAGACTGCGGACCCCGGGCGACAACCCGAGCACGACATACGTATTGGCGTCCGCCGAAACCGCGACGGTCGTGTCGACCGCCCCGTAGCCGAGGTAGGCCGCCCCCAGATCGACCGAGTCGGCGTCGACGACGAAGCGGACGCGGCCGTTGGCATCGGCTGTCGCCCCGGCATCGCCGGCGACGACGCTGGCGCCGGCGAGCGGCGCGCGTGTCTCGGCGTCGCGGACGAGCACCACGACGTGGCGCTGGGCGCCGGCGTCGGCCGCCAGCAGGGCGACGAGCAGGCACAAGATGGCGGGCATCGGCATGGCGTCCCCGAGGTGGTCGGTCACAGCATAGGGCGCCGGGGCCTGCTTCGCGAGGGGAAGCGGGGTCCCACCTCGCGAATCGGCACAAAAAAGGGGGCCCGGCGGCGCGATGCCGCCGGGCCCCCGGGTCGGGAGCGCGCGAGCCTAGAAGTTCGGGTTCGCGTTCCGCTCGTTCTGCGGGATCGGCAGGTAGCGCCACGGGCCCGTGACCGGGCCGTCCGCGTTGACGAACGGCAAGCCGAATCGGCGCATGTCCAGGAGCCGCTGGCCCTGGAGGAACAGCGTCCGGTCGCGCTCGGTGATCAGCGCGTCCTGGTCCGCGCTCGCGAGCGGGTCCAGGCCCGCGTCGGCACGGACGGCGTTGATGAAGCCGAGCGCGGCCGACGAGCCGGCGCCAGCGGCCTCCGCGCGGATCAGCGCGGTCTCCTGCCAGGTGGCGAAGGGGAGCGACTGGCCCGGGTCCGTGATCACAGCCTGGCGAACGAAGAACCGGGTCGCGCCGGCGACCGGCGGGGCGTCCTCGACGGCGACGCGCGTGTCGCCCTCGTCCTGGTACGTCTGGAAGCGGTCCGCCGCGACCACCTGGGTGCGGCCGATGCCGCCCTGGGTGTACCAGTTGTTCTGCGACGACGCGTTGTAGTCGCCCGTGAAGGGCGCGTCGCCGGCGACGAGGCCCTGCGCGGCGAAGGACTCGGCCTGGGCGAGGTTGCCCATGTAGAGGTGGTTCCGCGCGATCAGCGTGTTGATCAGTCGGGTCTGGTAGTCGTTGGCGACGAACGCCTTGGCCGCCGTGTACCGGTCGATCGACTGCTGGTAGAGCTGAGCGCTCGGGATGAGCGGGCTCAGGTTCTCCGGGCTCTCCGAGATCGGCGCGCCCGCGTTCGAGTTGGGGTCGAGCGCGAAGTAGCTCGCCAGGAAGTAGCGCGAGACGCCGCCGTAGAAGTTGCCGGTGTAGCTGGCGAGGCGCTGGGCCTCGGCGCCGTCCTCGTCAGCCGAGAACTCGATGGCCGTCTCGGCCCGGCGAAGCAGGTCGTCGGCGAGGTACCGCATCTGGTTGATGGCGTTGTAGACGCCGTCGACCGAGTTGTTGGAGGTCAGGATGTCTCCGTCGTCGATCTCGTCGAACGTCGGGAACGTGGCGCCGTTGACGTCCTGGTCAAAGATGAACGCGTCCGACAGCAGGTCGGCGAGGACCGCCGAGGCGTCGTAGGCGTCGTTGAACGCCTCCTCGACGCCAATGGCGAGGAAGCTGACGGCCCGCTGCTGATTGAGCGAGTCGGTGTCGACGCGGTCGATGAAGCCATCGACGTCGCCGGTAAAGTTGTCCGCAGCGTCGCAGGCGCCGAGCCCGAAGGCGAGGCCGAGCGCGACGGCCGCGGGCGTGAGGGTGGATCGGAAAGTCATAGGGATGGTGGGGTGGCGGTCGGGGGCCGCACTGCGGCGGCCCCCGGTCTCGCCAGTCGCTTTAGAGGCCGAGCTGAAGGGTGAGGAAGAACTGACGCGGGTTCTGCAGCGTCAGGAAGTCCGCACCGCGGGACTGGCTGGTCGCGCCCGCGAAGTTGACCTCGGGGTCGAGCCCGGAGTACTTGGACGTGGTGAACAGATTGCGCGCGGAGAACGCGATGCTCGCCGTCCGGACGCGCTCCAGTGCAGGGACCTCGCCGATGACCCGGCCGAGGTTGTAGCGGACCGAGATCTCGCGGAGCTTGAGGAAGTCGGCCTCCTCGAGGTAGTTCGCGTCGAAGCTGCCCGAGGTGCGGGCGTAGGCCTCGGCGGCCGCGATGTACTCGGCCGTGCCCGGCGTGAGGTCCGTGATGTCGTCGGTCGAGCCGATGCCGAGCTGGTCACGGAGCTGGTTCCGCTGGAAGTTGTTGCCGAAGAGCGCCTGGAAGAGCGCCGTGTTGTTGAACACGCTCAGGCCCGTCGCCCAGTCCGCCAGGGCGTAGACCGTGAAGTCCTGGAACAGCGTGATGTTGGCCGTGAACGAGCCGTTCCACTCCGGGTAGGGGATCCCCATGAAGCAGCGGTCATCGTTCGTGCCCGGGAGGTCGACGCACTCGCCGGAGTCGATCCGGGCCTGGTAGTCGGCCCGGTTGGCGTCCGTGATGCCGGCGTTGGTGCCGGCGAACGTGCCGTCGTCGTTGAAGTTGGCGCCGTTGACGGGCGTCAGGTAGAACGCCGAGCGCGGGAGGCCGCCCGTCACCTCACCGGTGCAGAGCGGGGCCGGGACGTTCGGGTCGTCGAGGCAGACGCCGGCGCGGATGACGTTGGCGTCGAACCCGTCGAAGTCGGGCTGCGACTCGCCGATCGACTTGACCTCGTTGGTCGAGTAGTTGGCAATCGCGCCGAGCTCGAGGCCGAAGTTGCGGGTCCGGACGGCCGTGCCCGAGATCTGGAACTCGATGCCCTGCCCGTCGATCTCGCCGATGTTGACCGGCCGCGTACCGATGAGGCCGGTCGACGGAGCGATCAGCTGGCGGAAGATCGAGTTCGAGGCGTTCTGGTTGTAGTACGTGAACTCGAGGGCGATGCGGTCGAAGATCTCGATGTCGGTGCCGACCTCGAACTCCGCGACGCGCTCCGGCTCGATGGCCGGGTTGCCGATGTTGACCGGCGTGGCGCCGGCGCCGTCGCCGCCGACCTCGGCCCCGTAGAGGAGCAGGATGGCGTCGGCGCCGCCCGGGAGCTGGCCGCTCTCGCCGTAGGCGGCGCGGAGCTTGAAGATGGACAGCGCGCTCGGGACGGCCGCGAACTTGTCGAGCCGGACGGCCACGCGGCCGAACGGGTACACCACGCTCGGGGCTTCAGCGCCGATCGCCGACGAGTAGTCGTTCCGGACGCCGAAGGCCCCGAAGTAGGTGTCCTGGAACGACAGCGACTGCTCGGCGAGCAGGCCCAGCTGGCGTTCGTTGGCGAAGAACTCGGACGCCTGCTGGTAGTCCGAGCCCGAGCCGGCGTCGGTGATCAGCGACGTCGGGAAGTTGTCGATGTCGAAGTCGAAGAACTGGCGGCGGTTGTCGAAGCCCTGGACGCCGACCGAGGTCGTCATCTCGAGGCTCTCGACGGGCTCGTAGGCGTAGCGCGCGTCGACCTGGAACGAGATCTGGTCGTTCTCCCGCGTGCCGAGCCGACGCGAGCCGAAGCCCGGGACGCCCGAGTACGTGAACCCGACGGGCAACGTCTGGTCCTGGCGCGAGTCCGCCGCGTCGACTCCGATGTTGCCCGAGAGCTGGAGGTTGTCGATGGGCGTGTACCGGACGTCGAACGAGCCGAGGAAGCGGTTCGTCCGCAGCCGGGTGTCGATGGCCCGGATGGCCAGCGAGTCGGTGAAGTTGTACGGCCGCGTCGAGAGCAGCGTGTTGCCGAGGTACCCAAACAGGTTGTTGTCGTTCTGGGGCGTCCCGACCGTGTTGAACGTGTACCCGGCGTTCGCGGAGACCGACAGGTTGTTGAGCGGGAACGCCTCAAAGTTGGCCCGGAGGCTCCGGCGGTTCTGGAAGTTGCCGGGCATGATGCCTTCCTCGTCACGCGTGTCGAACTGCGCGAAGTAGCGGACGCTCGGGGCCCCGCCGGACACGCTGACCGTGTGCTGCTGGATGCCGCCGTCGATAAAGTTGGCATTCGCGGCTTCGAACGTCTGGTCCGCCGTCAGCTCGGTGTACTCGGTCTGCTGCGTGTTCTGGCCCGTGACGTACTGGTAGTTGATCTTGAACGGGGCCGCCGACTGGGCGGAACCGCCGACCTGGCCGTTCTTGGTCGTGATGAGCACGACGCCGTTCGAGGCGTCGGTCCCGTAGAGAGCCGCCGCGGCGGGCCCCTTCAGGATGTCGATGGAGGCGATGTCGTCCGGGTTGATGTCGGAGAGGACGCCGACATCCTGCCCACCCGTGCCGATAAAGCCGCCGGTGTACTGGGAGTTCGAGATCCGAACGCCGTCGATGTAGATCAGCGGCTGGCCGGCGCCGTTGAGGCCGCCGCCGGAGCGGACGTTGAAGCGGATGCCGCCGCCCACGTTGCCCGAGGAGGGCTGGACGGAGACGCCCGAGACCTTGCCCGAGACGAGCTGCGAAAAGTCGTTGTAGGGCACGACATCGGTGAGCGCGGCTGCGTCGATGCGGCTGACGGCGACCTCCGAGCGCGAGCGGCTCCGCGAGGAGAGCGCGCCGGTCACGACGATCTCGTCCAAGCCCGTCAGGTCGGGGTCGAGCGTGAACGCCTGCGTGACGGTCTGGCCCGCGGCGACGGTCACGGTGAAGTCCTGGGGCTCGTAGCCCGTGTAGGACGCCCGGAGCACGTGCGTGCCGGCGTTCACGTCGAGCGTGTAGTCGCCGTTGATGTCGGTGGCCGCGCCGCGCGCGGCGCCGACCACCTGGACGGCCGCCCCGATGAGCGGCTCGCCGGAGTCGGCGGCAACGACGTTGCCGGAGATGGTCGCGGTCTGGGCCGCCAGAGGGGCGGCGCCGACCAGAGCGAGGAGGAGCAGGAGCGCTCCGCCGAGAGCACCTCGATGGGTGCGCTGGGTAGTCAAGGTCATGGTGGGGTGGTGTGTGTGTCGCGAGCTCCCCCGGGGGAGTCAGTCGAGGGGCACCGACGCGGCGAAGCCGGCCGGCGGCCCGCCTCTTCGGAGGCCCTTCAAGGGCCGTCTCCGCGGGGTGTTCGTCCAGTCACAATAATAGCTTCATCCCGCAACTCCGTGGGCGACATGTGCCCAGAGAGCCCCGTGTACACGCCGAACGGACGTACGCCCGGCCTGAACGGCGGACCGACAATTGCCCTGCCCGATCAGGAACCGGGGGCGACCGGGTCCCAAAGGTGCGCCGCGAGGTCCACCTGGTCGGGACCGAGAAACGAGACACCCTCCGCCGCCAGCCGCTCGGCCATCACGGTCGGCGTTTCAAAGTGGCGCCGGCCTGAAAGCCGGCCCTCGCGGTCCACGACGCGGTGGCAGGGCACGTCGAACGGGTCGGCGTCGCCAGCGATGGCCTTCAAGGCCCAGCCCACGCCTCGTGACGCGCGTGGCGCCCCGAGCGCTCGCGCGATGCGGCCGTACGTCGTGACGCGGCCCGGCGGGCAGCGCCGGACGACCTCGTAGACACGGGGGTAGAAGTCGCCGCCAGGGGCGTCGGCACTCACTGCCCGCCCAGGATGAGGGGCAGCCCGTCCTCCCCACCGATGACGACGACCTTCGCGTTCTCGGACTCCGCCAACGCCCGCGTCGCCTGGATCCCCTCGTAGCGGAGGTACTGCGCCGACAGGCTCTCGGTGATGAGCCGCTGATAGGTGGCCTGTCCATCGGCCTCGATCCGCTTGCGCTCCGCCTCCAGGCGCTCGCGGTCGATGGAGAACGAGACCTGCTGGGCCCGCTGCTCCTCGCGCAGCTTGACCTCGATGGCCTCGCGGACCTGCGCCGGGAGCTCCACGTCCCGGATCAGAACGTCCTGCAACGCGATCGACTCGTTGCCGATGGCCGTCCGGACGCGCGTCTCGATCTGGGTCTGCAGCTCCTCGCGCCGCGTCGAATAGAGCTCCTCGGGTTCGAACTGGCCGACCACCTCGCGAGCGACGCTCCGCACGACGGGCTGCACCAGGCGCTGGTAGTACTCCGGTCCGTAGGTCGTGTGCAGTTCCGGGAGTTGCGACGCCTCGGGGTGGTACCGCACCGACACGTCCATCCCGATCGTGGCCCCGTTCGAGGACAGCACCGAGATCCGTTCGTCGGCGTTCTGAATCCGGACCTCGTACTCGATCATCCGCTCCCACGGCCACACGAGTTGCAAGCCCTCGCCGTACACGGCGTCCATGTCGGTGCCCGTCAACCGACTGTACTTGACGCCGCGCTGGCCCGAGTCGATGACGGTGGCCACGCATCCCGCCATGCCCATCAGCAACAGCGCACCCAGACCGACGAGGATGCCGGGGCGGGACACGGAGGGGGGACGGCGAGGGAGCTGAATGCGGGAAGCCATTGGAGAGCAGGGGAGATTGAGAAGAGTACGGGACGTTGGGGGCCCGGAGTTGCGAGGGAGTCGGCCGCCGTCCTCACGGCCCTTTGTCGACGGGCCCTGCGCGAGCGGACTAAACTGGAGGCGTCTCCCCCCTCCCCGCCCGTGGCCCTCGTCTCCCCCGCCCCCGACGCCCCGCTCGCGCCCGCCGAGCGGGCCCGCCGCGAGGCGGCCTTCCGCGACGCCCTGGTGGCCCGCGTCCCCGGCCTCGACCCGGCCCGCGTCCGCCGCGACCACCGGCTGGCGCCGTACACCACGTTCCAGATCGGCGGGCCGGCCGACGTGTTCTTCGAGGCCCACACCGCCGACGAGCTCGCAGCAGCCGTCGGCGCCGCACGCGGAACCGGCGTGCCGTATTTCGTGCTCGGCCTCGGGGCCAACATCTTGGTCGGCGACCTCGGCTTCCGGGGCGTCGTCATCCGAAACAAGGCGACGCACGTCACCATCGATTCGGCGAGCGGGCGCGTGACGGCCGAGAGCGGAGCGGTCGTCTGGCCCGACCTTATCCACGCCACGGTCGCCGCCGGGCTTGGCGGCATCGAGCACTACGCGGGCATCCCGTCGACCGTCGGCGGGGCGATGTGGCAGAACCTCCACTTTCTCTCCCCGCCCCCCGAGCGCGAGCGGACGATGTTTATCGCCGAGGTGGTCGCCGAGGCCGAGTTGCTCGGCGCCGACGGCTCGCGCCGGACGGTCGACCGCGAATGGTTCGACTTCGACTACGACTACTCGACGCTCCACATCACCGACGACCTGGTGCTGAGCGCCACCTTCGAGTTGGCGCCGGCCGACCCCGCCGTGCTCCAGGCCACCATCGACGCGAACCTGGAGTGGCGCGGGGCTCGCCACCCTCCGCTCGACACGCAGCCCTCGGCCGGGTCCGTGTTCAAGAAGATCGACGGCGTCGGCGCGGGGCGGCTGGCGGACTGGTGCGGGCTCAAGGGCACGCACATCGGCGGGGCGATGGTGACCGAGCGCCACGCCAACATCCTGATCAACACGGGCGGGGCGACGGCCCGCGACGTGCGGCACCTCATCGGCTACGTGCAAGAGACCGTCGAGCGCGAGCAGGGCTACCGCCTGAGCACGGAGATCGGCATGATCGGCGACTTCGGGGCCCTGGGTCGGCTCCCGGCTCCGGGCTGGGAGGACACCGACGGCTTCGAGGCGGGCGTCCCGCCCGGCGGCCACCCCGAAGCGCACCGCGACGCCGAGCGCCGATAGCGCGTCGCTCTGCACGTCGCCGGGCAGCTTGGCCCAAGGACTCGGTCAGGTCCCCCCTCGTCATCCTGCGCGTGCGAAGGCGCTCGGCGCCAGCGTCCCGGGCCGTAGGGACGGGATGGAGCGGCACGCAGGTTCGAGTTGGGACCCTTCGCGAGCCCCGCGTGACGGGGCCGTGGTGCGGGAGCCCTGACCGACTCGGGCGACAGCGGCGGCTCGCGGCGATCGCGGCGGAGGAGGAAAAGAGGGAACCCGGAGGGGAAAATCGGAGCATCGGCGCGAGCCGCCGGCGCGCACGGGCGCCCACTGCTTCCCCGAAACGCGTTGCGAGGGGGCGAATTCGGGAGCATCCGCGGCGGCCCGTCCCGCTCGGCACGGCGCGTGCACGGGAAGCCAGCCGATCCAGCCCGACCGATGCCCCCGCCCGACCGCCACGCCGAACGGCTCCGCCTGCTCGCCGACGTCATCGCCCACGACGGGAGCGCGTTCGTCGACCGCGTCCAGCGCGCGCTCCGGCTCGCGACGGACCTCTTGGGCTACGACATCGGCCTGCTGAGCCACATCGTCGGGACGCGCTACACCGTCGCGGCGGCGCACGCGCCGGAGACCGGGATCGAGCCGGGGACCGTCTTCGACCTCGGCGACACCTTCTGCAGCCTGACGCTGGCACGCGGCGACCTGCTCGAGATCGTCCGGGCCACCGGCTCCGAGGTCGAGGCGCACCCCTGCCACCGCGAGTTCGGCCTCGAGAGCTACCTCGGCGTCCCCATCCGCGTCGACGGCGCTGTATGGGGCACCCTCAACTTCTCATCGGCGGAGCCCCTGGCGATCCCGTTGGAGGCCGCCGACCACGACCTCGCCCGGCTGTTTGCCGTCTGGATCGGCGGCGTGTTGGAGCGGGAAGACCGCGACCGACGGATCGCCCACGAGGCCGGCCGGCTCGCGAGCGTCGTCGACCAGGCGCCGCTCATCGTCTACGGCATCGATGCCGACGGCCGGTTTACCATGTCGGAGGGCGCTGGGCTGCGCACGCTCGGGCTCGACGCCAGCGAGGTCATCGGGCGGTCCGTCTACGACGTGTTCGGCGTGGAGGCGGCCGCGCCCATCCGCCGGGTGCTCGCGGGCGAGCCGCAGTCGTGGGACGCCACCGTGTGCGGGGTCGTGTTCGCCAGCCAGGCCCGCCCCGTGCGCGGCGCCGACGGGTCGGTGACCGGGCTCGTCGGCGTCGCCGTGGACGTGTCGGAGCAGGCCGAGGCCCGGCGCGCGCTGGCCGCCAGCGAGGCCCGACACCGCGCGCTGGCCGAGGCCACCTTCGAAGGCATCGTCTACAGCATCGACGGCGTCGTCGTGGACGGCAACCAGCAGGCCGCTCTGCTGTTCGGGTTCGAGAAGGGGGCCGACCTCGTCGGCCTGGGCGCCACCACCTTCGTGGCCCAGGAGTGGCACGAATCGGTCGCCAGCGCCATCGCGACGGACCGGGCCGAGGCCTATGAGTGCGTGTGCATCCGGGCCGACGGCTCGCGGTTCTGGGCCGAGGTCCAGGGCCGCCGCGCTGAGCACGAGGGCCGTGCCGTCCGCGTGACGGCCATCCGCGACGTGACCGCTCGGAAGGAGGCCGACGAAAAGCGGCGCTTTCAGGCCGACGTGCTCGCCCACGTCTCGGACGCCGTCGTCGCGATCGACCTCGCCGGCCGCATCACGTATTGGAACCAGGGCGCCGAGGAGCTCCACGGCCACCGCGCCGACGGGGTCCTGGGCCGCGCACTCGCCGACGTCGTCCACTACGCGCTCCCGGACGACCAGAGCTCGGTCGCCGACGACCTCACGCCCGAGGCCGCCCTCCGCAGCGAGGCCGCCCGCAACGGGGAGCTGGTCTACGTCGCCCCCGACGGCCGCGAGCGGTTCGTGTCGGTCTCGACGAGCGTGCTCACCGACGAGGCGGGGTCGCCCCGCGGGCTGCTGGCGGTCTCGCGCGACGTGACGGCCCGACGCCGGATGTCGGCCCGGCTCCGCCACCAGGCCACGCACGACGCCCTGACGGAGCTGCCCAACCGCACCCTCTTCCGCGACCGGATCGAGCGGGCGATCTCGGCCGGCGCCCCGTTCGCGGTCATGTTCATCGACCTCGACCGCTTCAAGGTCGTCAACGACTCGCTGGGCCACGAGGCCGGCGACCGGCTCTTGCGCGAAGTGGCCGCCCGCTTGCGCGCCGCGCTCGCGGCTTCGGACGCGGTCGTCGCCCGGCTCGGCGGCGACGAGTTCGGCGTGGTGACCGCCACCACCGACGCCCCCGCGCTGGCGCAAACGCTGCTTGATGCCCTGGCGCGGCCGCTCGACCTCGGCGCCCGCACCGTCGCCCCCGGCGCCAGCATCGGCGTCGTCGCCGACGCACAGGACTACGACGCCCCGGGCGCGCTGCTCCGCGACGCCGACACGGCGATGTACGCCGCGAAACGCGCCGGGCGCGGCCAATTCGCCGTCTTCGCGCCCGCCATGCACCGCGAGGCCGCGTTGCGGTTCGGCCTCGAGCACGACTTGCGCTTTGCCGCCGCACGCGGCCAGATCGTCCCGTACTTCCAGCCCGTCGTCGACCTCGCGACGGGCAGCGTCGCCGGGTTCGAGGCCCTCGCTCGGTGGCACCACCCCGACCTCGGCCCGCTCGCGCCGAGTCTGTTCATGCCGCTCGCGGAAGAGCTCGGCCTCGTCTCCGACCTCGACCGCTGGATCCTCGACCGCACCTGCGAGGCCGTCGCGAACTGGGGCGGCGAGGCCGTCGACGCCCTGTCGTACGTCAGCGTCAACTGCTCCGACCGCACGTTCCTCGCGCCCGACCTCGCCGCGCACGCCCGCGCCGCGGCCGACGCCGCCGGGCTCCCGCCGGACCGCCTGGTCCTCGAACTCACGGAGCGCGCGCTCATCGACGTGGACGCCGCCCGCGAGGTCGTCGACGCCGCCCACCACCACGGGCTCCGGCTCGCCATCGACGATTTCGGGGCCGGCTACTCGTCGCTCGGTCTCCTGCACGCGCTCCCCGTCGATGCCCTCAAGATCGACCGCTCGTTCGTCTCGGACCTAGACGACAGCCCCTCTGCGCGAGCCCTCGTCCGGGCCGTGGTCGGGCTGTCCAACGATCTCGGAATGATCTCGGTTGCCGAGGGCGTCGAGACGCCGGGTCAGCTCCGAGCCCTGCGGGCGGCGGGCGCGACGCACGGCCAAGGCTTCCTGTTCGCCCACGCCCTCCCGGCCGACGACGCCCGCGCGCTGCTGGCATCCCCGTCGTGGGCGGAGGACTGGGAAGGCTGGGTGGCCGGGGGGGCGGTGGAGAGCCTGTAGAGCACGGGCGTTCGCGCTCTCCGGCGCCCTACTCGCTTTCGTCCACGGTGTGCTGCGCCCGGTTCGTCTCCGCCTGCCCGGCCCGCTTGCGGCGGTGCTCCACGCCGTCGACCACGAGGTAGACCGCCGTCAGCCAGACGAAGCCGGAGGCGAAGCCGGCCAGCACGTCGGTCACGTAGTGGACGTTGAGGTAGACCCGGCTCAGGCCGATGGCCAGGATCATCAGCGGGCACAGAACCGCCGCGAGCGCCCGCCACAACGGTTTGTCGGTGATCTGCCAGACGATCGTCAGCACGGTCCCGTAGAACACCGTCGACGCGAAGGCGTGGCCCGAGGGAAAGCTGAAGCCGGTCGCTTGGATGACCTGCTCCGCCGGACGAGGCCGCGCAAACACGGTCTTCAAGCCGAGCACGACGAAGCCCCCGAGCCCCGACGCGAGCACCAGTTGGAGCGCCTCCCATCGGCGCCGGAACACCAACAGCAGGATCGCCACCGTCACCACCAGAACGACGAACGCGACCGTGCTCCCGCTGTCGGTGAGCCCGACCACGAGCGGCGTCAGGTCGTCGCTGACGATCGACCGGGCCAGCTCCATCGTGGCCCGGTCGACGTCGGCGATGCCACCCGCATCGGAGTAGGTGTCTTGAAGTTCGACGAACGCCGCCAGCGCCCCAAACGTGGCGACGACGGCGAGGGTGAGGCCCAGCCCGTACCGAGCGCCCCAGCTGAGGCGCGCTCGGAGAAAGCGGGCGACGCCCGAGGCTTCGTGAACGACGGCGGAGGGGACAGACTCGGGCATGACTAGAGGATGAGAACCACGATGGCGACGAGGCCCGCCAGCACGACGGCCCCGTTGAGCACGCTCAGCCCGACGAGCGCCAGCGCGAACGGCAGGCTGGCTAGACGGACGAACCGGACGGCCCCGAGCGCCTTGAGCCACCCGCCCTTGGCGGTCAGCGCCAGCCCGCGCGCGGCCCAGACGGCGCGCACCAAACGACCGAGTGCGCTTCCCCCCGTTCCGCTGGCGACGGTCGCGCGAGCGGCGGTGCGGACCTGGCCGGGCAGCGACGCGAGGTCCGCCAGCGTCCACCCGGCTAGGGCCACGGCGGCGGCGGGGACGGCCAGGACCGCCGCCAGCACCGCGCCGCCGCTTGCGGTCACGGCGACGCTCGCCTCGGCCACGGCGGCCCCGACGGCGACGGCCGACAGTGCGCCCGCGCCCGCCCACCGGTACGCCACACGCGACGCCGCCTCGACGAGGGGGAGCACGCGGCCCAGACGCGCCAGCCCGGTCGGCGGAACGGCCTCTGGTGCGGGGGCGGCGGTCGAGGCAGGCATGAGGGTTGAATCCACGGGGCGGCGGCGGGCGTTGGGCGCCCTCCTACGTTGCTCCCCCCGCTATGAGTTCGCTCGACATCGCTGACACCTTGCGGGCGGCCCGGACGATCGCGGTCGTCGGGTGCTCCCCGCGCAGTTTCCAGACGAGCCACCGGATCGCCCGCTACATCCAAGAGGTCGGGATCCGGATGATCCCCGTCAACCCGAACCAGACGGAGATCCTGGGCGAGACCTGCTACCCGGACCTCGTCTCCATCCCGAACGACATCGAGGTCGATGTGATCGACGTGTTCCGCCGTCCGGAGTTCGTGGCGGACGTGGTCCGCGACGCCGCCGACCGGGCTGAGCGGACCGGCCGCGCGCCCGTCGTCTGGACCCAGATCGGCGTGCACTCGCCGGAGGCCGAGCAGTTGGCGGCCGAGGCGGGGCTCCCCTACGTCGCCGACCGCTGCCTGATGGTGGACCACGCCCGGCTCGGCGCGTAGCGATCAGATACAACGACGGCGGGCGAGCCCAAGGCCCAGCCCGCCGCCGGTGTCGTCCTGTCGGGGAAACCCAGGCACCACGTGGGGGGCCGTATCGGGTTGGGTACCGATGGACGGACCCGACGCGTAGCGCCGGGCACCATGTCCAGGCAGGACCCAGCGAACGTAGGGGTTCGCTGGCGATCCGACCCCGGCGCGGACGGTCTTCGTGCGGATCGGGGACCGATCGGGGGCTTCCCCCGGCCCCGCGCTAGCGGCATTCCCCCACGCCAGCCTCCAGCGGTGGGGATCACCTTGTGATTTCGAAGGATCGGCCGGCTCGGGAGGGCGCTACTCTCCGTACCCGAACGCCTCGACGTGGGGCGTGAGCGTCGCTTGGGCCTCGGCGTCCAACGTCCCCCGCCAGCGGCCCGCGTTGACGCGCGACAGGTCGAAGCCGAGGACGGCGTCGTGCCACGCGATCCCCAGGAACGTGCAGACCTCACGCAAGCGGGCCTCGGGCTCGGCGGCGAGGTCCTCGAGCCGGACCTCCAGCACGCGGTCGGCGGGCACCTGCTGGCGGACGTGCGCCCACCGGTCGAGCACGTCCGCGACGAGGCGAGCGGCGTCGGCCGGACGCGACGGGCCCCACCCCATCGAGGTGTACGAGGCGGCGATGTCGCGCGGGTCGCGGATGACATGGACGAGCCGCGCGGACGGCAGCAGGTCGAGGATGGCGTCGAACCACAGGACCGACCACGTCTGCTTGTCCAGGAAGTAGTCGCGGCCCGCGTGCGCCAGGCTGTCGGCAGCGACCGCCCGCCAGAAGCCGCCCACCATCTCGGCCAGCGCCACGCGGCCGTAGGGCCCGCCGACGCGGATCTCGGCGCGAGCGCCGCCGGGCGTCCCGGTCCACGCCCCGGCATACGTGTAGCTCGTCAGCGCGTCGATCAGCTGGCGCGAGCGCTCGCGAAAGGTCGGGCAGACCTCGAGGGCGCGGTGGCCGGTGTACGCGGGCACGGCGACCCGGCCGACGGCGTCGCCCAGCCCCAGCTTGCGGGCGACGCGGCCTGGAAACGCCCTCGGCCCGTCGTCGGCGACCGCCGCCAGCAGGGCCTCCAACCGGCGCAAACGAACGTCCGCGTGGAACGGGCTCCAGCCCGACTCGAACGCCCGGTACGTGTCGACGAGCCCGTCGGGGTCGATGGCGAACCGGAGCTCGGGGAACGCCAGCACGTCGGGGTGGCACGCGAGCGCGTCGCGCAAGGCCGTGGTGCCGCTGCGGCCGGTCCCGCCGATGAGCCCGAGCGGGACGGCGCCGGGCGCGGGGAAGTCTGGGGGGGCGTCGGGCATGGCGGGTAGCTTAGGGCCTATCCGGAACGCCAGCAGGGAAGAAGGAGCCCGAGCGAACGGCCGCTGAGCAAGGAGCGCGAAACAGACGATGCACCGGCATCGGCGATGCAGCGCGACGACGCGCAGTGGCCGTGCAGCCGGGCGACGTCGAGATGGCGTTTCGGATAGGACCCTGATGCCCGCCCCGCCCGCCCGTGACCGTCCGCCTCTCCCCTGCCGACCCGCGCTACGCGGCGCTCTGGGACGCCAGCCCCGACCGGACGCCGTTCGCGCACCCGGCGGCGCTCGCGGCGTACGCCGACGCCTTCGGGCTGGCGCCGGCGGTGCTGGCGGTCGAGGACGAGGGCGCGCTGCTCGCGGCCGTCCCCGTGTTCGAGAAGCGGCGCGGGCCGTTTGTGGCCGCCTCGCTGCCCCCGCTGTGCCCCGTCCTCGCGCCCCTGCTGGCGGCGCCCCTCGGCGAGGCCGACACGCACGCCCGGCGCTCCCCGCTCGACCGCCTCCTCGCCGGGCTCGGCGACGCCGTCGACCAGGCCACCCTCGCGCTCGGGCCCGGCGACCTCCGCCCCTACGCCTGGGCCGGCTGGGCGCTCACGCCCCGCTCGACGTACCGCCTCGATCTGGGCGACGGCCCCGCGGCCGGGTTCTCCTCGAACGTCCGCCGCACCGTCCGCCGCGACGCCGACGCGTTCGTGGTGTCCGACGACGGCGATCCGGGTGAGGCGGTCCGCCTGATGGCGGAGGGCTATGCGCGCGGCGACGCCGAATTGGGGATCGACCTGGGCGCGGCCACCGGGCTGGCGCAGGCGTTCGTCACGTCCGGGCTGGCGCGGACGTTTGCGGCCACGCGCGACGGGACCACCGAAGCCGCCATCGTCGTCGCCAGCGACGGGCGGACGGCGTATTACTGGATCGCGGGCAGCACGCCGGGCCCGGCGATGACCGTCCTCGTCGCCGACGTGCTAGCGCGGCTGGCGGCCGAGGGCGTGGCGGCGTTCGACTTCTGCGGGGCGAATACGCCGTCGATCGCCGAGTTCAAGCGCCGGTTTGGGGCGCAGCTGGCGCCCGCGCCGATCGCCCGACTCGTCGCGAGCCCGGTGCTTCGGATCGCCGGGCGGCTCCGCCCGTAGCGCGCCCATCGTCGCAGCGTCTTGACCCAACGGGGCCGGGTTCCGGCGTCATCTTCCCGCCATGCCGCGCGTGTCCCTCGTCCTGCCCGCCCTCAACGAGGCCGACAACCTCGAAGCGGCGGTCGCCCAGGCACGCGGCCCGCTGGCCCGGATCAGCGACGACTGGGAGATCGTGCTCGTCGACGACGGCTCGACCGACGGCACGGGCGCGCTCGCCGACCGGCTGGCGGCTGCCGACGACCGTGTCCGGGCGGTGCATCACCCCGAGAACAGAGGCCTGGGCGCGGCCGTGCGGACCGGCTTCGACGCCGCACGCGGCGACGTACTGATCTACGCCGACTCCGACCTGCCCTTCGACATGGCCGCGCTCGTCGAGGCGTGGCAGCTGATGCAGTCGTCGGGTGCCGATCTCGTGACGGGCTACCGAACCAACCGCGAGGTCGAGGGCATGGTCCGGCACGTCCAGTCCGTCGCGTACACCCGCCTCATCAACGGCTTGCTCGGCTTCCCCGTTCGCGACGTCAACTTTGCGCTCAAGATGGCGAGGCGCGAGGTCGTGGAGCGGGCGCGGCTGACCAGCGAGGGCTCGTTCATCGACGCCGAGCTGGTGGCGCGGGCGCGCGAGGAGGGGTTCACGATGGCCCAGTTCGGCGTCGTCTACACGCCGCGCGTGGCGGGCGAGTCGACGCTCGCGCGGCCCGGCGTGATCGCCCGGATCGTCTACGACTTGACCCGGTTCCGGCTCGGTCGCCGTCGGCGTCTCCGGGCGTCGGCCCAGCTCGCGTGAGCGGCGACCGCTGGACGCGTTGGGGCTGGGTGGCCGTGCTCGCGGCGCTCGCGTATGTCGTCAAGCACGGCGTGACGTACGGCGTCGGCGACCACGACGAGATGCTGCCGCAGTTGCTGCGGATGATCGACCCGGACCTCTACCCACGCGACTGGTTCGTGGTCGAGCAGGGCGGGCGGTTCACCGTGCGGACGCCGTTTCTGTGGCTCCTGCGGGTCGTGACACTCGGGATGCCCGTCGGCGCGGCGGTGGGCGCGGTGCAAGCGGCAGGGCTGATCGGCGTCGGCGCGGGCGCCTACCGGCTGGCGCGCGCGCTCGGCGTCGAGCGGCCGGCGGCGGCGCTGGCCACCGTCGTGGCGGTCGGCGTGGTGCCGACGTGGGCGCTGTCGGGGAGCGCGCTGGCGTTCCGCGCGCTCGTGCCCGAGATGCTGGCGTGGGCCGTCGCGTTGCCGGCCATCGTCTGGGTGATCGAGGGCAAAACGATCCGAGGCGGCGCGCTCCTGGGCGCGGCCGCGTATCTGCAGCTGCTGGTGGGGGCGCTGACGACCGGCGTGCTCGGGCTGGCGATCGTGCTCGGGGCGCTGGGCGGGACGCACCGCGATCGGTGGGCAACGGCGCTCCGGCTCGGCGGCGCAGCCCTCGTGGTCGCCCTGCCGCTCGTCCTCTTTGTGCTGCACGACCGCTCGACCGGCCCGCCGATCCCGGCCGACGGCCTCTCGTCGTATTTCCTGATCGCCGAGCTCCGCCTCCCCCACCACTACCTCCCGAGCCTGTTCGGCGCCGACCGCTGGCTCCGGTTCGCGATGGTGGCCGTCCCTGGCGTCGCCGCGCTGGCGTGGCTCCGGCGGCGCGGTCAGCCGCTCGTGTTTGTCGAGCGGTTCGGGCTGGCGGTCGCCTTCGTCTGCGGCGTCGCGTGGCCGCTCGTCGAGGCCGCAGACTCGCTGTTCGTAGCCCAGCTCCAGGTGTTCAAAACGACGGTGCTGCTGGTGACGCTCCTCGTCGTCGCGATTGCCGCCGCCGGTCTCGACGCCCTTCCTGACCGGCTCCGGTCGCTGGCGGACGCCCCGTTCCGACATCCGGGGTGGGCGTGGGGCGGGACGCTTGGGGCCGTCGCGCTGGCGGGCCTCCTGGTCGCCGCCGGGCCGCTCCGGGCCAAGGCCGGGCCGCTCGTCCGCGACGCCGACGAGGTCGCCGTCGAGGCGTGGGCGCGGGCCAACACGCCGATCGACGCCCTGTTCGTGGTGCCGCCGTCGAACACGTCGTTCCGCACCGCCAGCCGCCGGTCGGTCGCCATCACGTACAAGCCGACCTCGTTCCAAGAGGGGTCGACACACGTCTGGTACGACCGACTCCTGACCGTCGCGCCCGCCGCCGCCGACAGCCCGACGCGTGGATTCGCCTTCGCCGAGGCGCTCGACGCGGCGTACGCCGCCAATCGCGTGACCGACTGGCAGCGCCTCGCCGAGGCGTGGGGCGTCGACTATGCGCTCGTCGACCGCGAGGGGACGCCGACGCCGCCCGACGCCGAGCCCGTGTTCGCCTCCGGGCGCTGGGCGATCGTCCCATTGCGGGCGCGCTGACGGGGCCGGAACGGCAGCGACGGCGCTCGGGTTGAGGCGCCACACAGACCCGTCGCGGTGGCCCACCTCGTCTACGCGCTCTGCGGCCACGGCCGGGGGCACAGCTCCCGCGCCCGCGCCGTCGCCGCCACGCTCGTCGGGCGCGGCCACCGGGTCACGTTCGCCGCCGACGCGCCGGCCGCCGACCGCTTCGAGGCCGACGGGCTCGCCGTCCGCCGCGTCCCTGGGCTCCGGCAGGTGCTGCACGCCAACCGGGTGCGCCTACTGGCGACGGCGCGCGAGAACCTCGACCTGACGTGGCGGAGCCCCGAGATCATCGCCGACGCGGCGGCGTGGCTGACCGACGCCGGGGCCGACCTCGTGATCACCGACCACGAGCCGTTTTTCGCGCGCGCGGCGCCCCGAGTGGGCGTGCCCGTCGTGGCGCTGAGCCACCAGCTCATTCTCACCGAGACGCGCCCCGCCGTGCCGCTCCGCCACCGGATGTCGGCGCTCGGGACGGCGCTCGGCATCGGGGTGCTGGCGCCGTCCGCCCCCGCCGCCGCGATTGTCCCGTCGTTCTTTTTCCCGCCGCTCCGGCGCGGCTCGACGGCGACCCTCGTTCCCCCGATTCTGCGCGACGACGTGCTGGCGCTGCGCCCGTCTTGCGGAAACCGGGTGCTCGTGTACCTCAACGAGGGGGACGGGATGGAGGCGATGCTGGCGGCGCTGGCGGGCGTCCCGGCCGATGTCTACGGGCTCGGCGAGGGCCCTGCGCCAGCGGGTATCCGGCGCAAGGCGCCGTCGCGGGAGGCGTTTCTGGCGGCCCTCGCCTCGGCCCGCGCCGTCGTCGCGACGGCCGGGTTCACGCTCCTGTCCGAAGCCTTGCACCTTGGGAAGCCGATCCTCGCCCTCCCCAACCGGGGCTTTTTCGAGCAGGCCGTCAACGCCCACGCGCTCGTCGCGCTGGGGCGCGGGGAGGCGGTCGAGCGGGCGCTCCGCCCAGACGACCTGCCACGGTTCCTCGACCGCGCCGACGCCTACGATCGGCCGCCCGCGCTCGATGGCGTCGCCGGCCGCGAGCAGGCCGCCGACGCCATCGAGCGCGTCTTGGGCGTCTCCCGACACCGCGTCGCGGCGTAGGGCCTTTCACCCGCTTTTGCGCAACGCCGGCCCGGGCCCGGGTATCTTCGACAGATCGCCCTCCCGGCTCTATGACCGTCCCTGACTTCCTCGGCCAGCAGCCCTCGGGCCCCACCATCGATCCCGACGCGCGGCCCGAGGCCTCGGTCTTCGACAAGGCGACCGCCTTTTTCTCCCCGGACGGGACGTACCAGAGGGTCCACGCCGCCGGGCTGTACCCGTTTTTCCGGGCGATCGAGGTCAACGAGGGCACGACGGCGATCATGGATGGCAAGGAGACCATCATGGCGGGGTCGAACAACTACCTCGGCCTGACTTCGGACCCGCGCGTGCAGGAGGCGGCCAAGGCGGCCATCGACAAGTACGGTACGGGCTGCACAGGGAGCCGCTTTCTGAACGGCACGCTCGACCTGCACCTGGAGCTGGAAGAGCGGCTGGCGACGTTCATGCGCAAGGAGGCGTGTGTGCTGTTCTCGACCGGCTACATGACGAACCAGGGGCTCCTTCAGAGCCTGGCGGGCCGGGGCGACGTCATCTTTTCGGACAAGGACAACCACGCCTGCATCCTGGCTGGGCAGAAGGTCTCCGACGCCGAGACCGTCCGCTACCGCCACAGCGACATGGCGCACTTGCGGACGTTCCTGGAGCGGATCTCGACCGAGCGCCCCGACGCCGGGAAGCTGATCGTGACCGACGGCGTGTTCTCGATGTCGGGGACGCTGGCGAAGGTGCCCGAGTTGGTGGCCCTCGCGGAGGAGTTCAGCGCGGGTCTGATCCTCGACGACGCGCATGCTGTCGGCGTGATCGGCGACGGCGGCCGGGGCACGGCGTCGGAGTTCGGGCTCGAGGACCGCGTCCACCTCACGACGGGCACGTTCTCGAAGAGCTTCTCCTCGCTCGGCGGGTTCGCCGTCGGCGACGAGACCGTCGTCGAGTACATCCGCCACACCGCGAGCACCCACATCTTCTCGGCCTCGATGCCGCCGCCCGCCGTAGCGACCGTCCTCGCGTGCCTCGACATTTTGGAGCAGGAGCCCGAGCGCCTCGACCGGCTGGCGGAGATCTCCGACTACATGCGCGACGGCTTCCGCAGCCTGGGCTTCGACGTGTGGGCCTCGCAGACACCCATCATCCCGGTCGTCATCGGCGAGATGTACCGCTGCTTCGCGTTCTGGAAGGATCTCTTGGAGGCGGGCGTGTTCACGAACGCCGTCGTGCCCCCCGCCGTCCCGCTCGGCCAGTCGCTGATGCGGACGAGCTACATGGCGACGCACACCGACGAGGAGCTCGACCGCGTGCTGGCGGCCTTCGAACAGGTCGGTCTGGCACACGAGGTGATCGCGCCCGGCGGCGTGCCCGGGGCGGCGATGCGCAAGAACGGGACGGCGTAGCGCCACGCCCCAGGAGGCGCGGGGGTCCGGAGAGAGGTCGTAAAACTCCGACGGCCCCTCAGGCCGGCTGAGACGGGATGCCGAGGGACTCCGCACTGCGCTCCGCGCGGACGGCTCGAACGAGCGCCTCGCGCGCCTCGTCCGGTGTCGCCGCTCGGCGGACTGCCTCGATGGTCGCGTCGTCGTGCACCATGCGGGCCACCAGCGCGAGCCAGCGGAGGTAGGTCGCCGTCGGCGTGTCGGTGGGGACGACCAGCACAACGATGAGAATTGTCGGGCCGTCACCGCCGAGGGCGATCCCGTCGGCGACGCCGACCGTGAGCACGGGCAGGGCGACCGCCTCGGTGCGCGCGTGGGCCAGCACCACGCCGGGTCGGATCGGGGCGAGCGGCGCCTCAGCGAGGCCGGCGAGCACCTCGGCCCGAGCCTCCGGTCCGACGGCGTCTCCCAGCACGCGGTCGACGACCTTGGCAACAGAGCCCTCACCGACCGCCAGCCGCACGCGGTCGCTGGTGAACGCGTCGATGAACGCCCGCTCCCCGCCGGTCAGCCGGCCGGGGCGGATGGCGGTGGTCGGTACCTGGCCGGGATAGAGCACCAGGAGGGGATGCGCCGGGTGGGCACGCGCGAGCGCGCGGGGCAGCCGGTCGAGCCCGGTCCGCCACGCGACGGACCCCTCGCGCGCAGAGACGACGGCGAGCGCATCGGTGGGCCGCGCCTGGGAGGCCAGCACCGCCTCCAGATCGGCCCAGTCGGCGAGAGCGAGCGTCTCGGGGGGCGGGCCGCTCCGCCGCGCGAACGCGCCGACGACGCCCGCGGGGTCGGCCGAGAGAATGGTGAGGCTGGCGCCGGCACGGGCGGCCAGCCCGGACAGGAGCCGTGCGGCGCTCGCGAACCCGGGCGCGCGCTCGGCGAGCGGGGGGACCGCGACGATCAGCCGGCCGACGGCCCCGATCGGCCCGGCGCCCCGGGCCACCAGCACGGCCGCCGAGGTCTCCCGCAGGACGCGGTCCGGCACGCTCCCGAACAGGAGCTGCGCCGCCGCCGCGCTCCCATCCCACCCGATGACGAGCGTCGTCGCGCGCGTCTCGGCCGCTGCCCGCGCGAGCGCCCGGGCGACGTTGGACTCCGACCGGACGAGCGGCAGCACCGGGACGGCCGCGCCGGCCGCGTGGACGACGGCGACCGACAGCAACTGCTCGCCCCGGGCGACGGCGGCGTCGCGGTCCACTCCCCCACCGACGACGGTCACGGCCACGAGCGGCTCGGTCGCGTCGGGCTCGCGCGCCAGCAGGGCGAGGTCGACGAGCGGGCCGACCGTCGCGGGGTTGGAGAGCGACACCAGCAGGCGCGAGCGCGCGGGCGCCGCCGAGACGCGCGCCTTCGACGCCGCCGAGACGCGGCGCCCGGCCACCTCGGCCACCCAGGGCCCGACCAGACAGGTCACGAACACCATCGCGATCGTCCCGTTGAGCACGGCCTCGTCGAACAGGCCGACCTGGACGCCGACGAGCACGGCCGCGAGCGTGGCAGCGGCTTGCGGGACGGTGAGCCCGAACACGAGCCGGATCTCGTCGGCGGAAAAGCCGAGCGCTCGGCCCGAGGCCCACGCGGCGGCGCCCTTCATCAGCATCACGGTCGCCACCATCCCGACGGCGACGGCCCACGACCGCGCGGCGTCGGGGCCGCCCATGAAGGCACCCAGGTCGACCAGCATCCCCGTCGAGAGCAGGAAGAAGGGCACGAACAGGGCGTTGCCCACGAACGACACGCGGTTCATCAGCGCGCTGCCCTCGGGGACGAGGCGGTTGAGCGCCAGCCCGGCCAGGAACGCCCCGATGATGGGCTCGACGCCGATGGCCTCGACGCCGAGCGCGCAGACGAAAACGGTCGCCAGCACGAACACGAACTCCGTCGTCGCGTCCGGCGCCACGCGGCGCAGAAACCACGCGCCGAACCGGGGCACGCCCCACAGCACAACGCCCCCGAAGACGGCGAGGGCGGCGACGACCCGGACCACGACGGCGAGGTCGGCTCCCTGCCCGGTCCGCGCGCCCGTCGCCACGACCGCCAGCACCAGCAGCGCCAGCGTGTCGGTCAGGATCGTCGCGCCGATCGACGCCGTGACCGCGCGCTCGCGCTGGAGCCCCAGGCGGGCGACGCTCGGGTACGCCAGCAAGGTGTGGCTGGCGAAGACGCTCCCGAGCAAGACGGCTGCCGGCCACCCCATCCCGAACGCCAGCCGCCCGAGGGCGACGCCGACGACCTGGGGCAGGATGAACGTTAAGCCGCCGAGTACCAGGCTTTGCCGCCGGTGCTGAACGAACTCGTGGAGGTCGACCTCGAGCCCGGACAGGAACAGGATGTAGAGCAGCCCGACGGTGCCCAGGAGCACCATCGTCGGGTCGCGGTCGAGCACGCCGAGGGCGTGCGGCCCGAGCGCCACGCCGGCCGCCAGCAGCACGACGGCCGACGGGATGGACCGCCGCGCCAGCAGGGGCGCCGCGAGCAGCACGAGCAGCACGGCCGTGAACACGGCCACGGGATCGACGAGCGGGAGGTCCAGCGCGAGCACGAGCATCGGGTGGGGCCCCCGGGTGAGCGGCCGGCGAGGGGGGCCGAGGATACGGAACCGGCGACCCGCGCGGTCGGGCTAGCTTCCCGGATGCCCCAACTCACCGTCCGCCCCGCCGTCTCGTCCTCCGACCGCGCCGCGTTCCTCGATTTCCCGTACGGCCATTACGCCGACGACCCCCACTTCGTCCCGCCGCTGCGAATGGATCAGAAGGGGGTGCTGAACCCGAAGAAGAACCCCTTCTTCGAGCACGGTGCGCTGCAGCCCTTCCTCGCCGAGCGCGATGGCGAGATCGTCGGCCGGATCGCCGGGATCGAGAACGGCCAGCACCTCGCCACGTACGGCGACGGCAACGGGTTCTTCGGCTTTTTCGAGTGCGTCGAGGACTACGCCGTGGCCCACGCGCTACTCGACGCGGCCGCCGACTGGCTCCGCGCACGCGGCCTGACCGGTGTCCGCGGCCCGACAAACCCGACCATGAACGACGTGGCGGGCCTGCTCGTCGACGGGTTCGACCGGCCGCCGTCGATCCTCCTCCCCTACAACAAGCCGTACTACGCCGAGTACCTGGAGCGGTGGGGCTTCGAGAAGGCCATGACGATGTGGGCGTACTACGTCCACGAGGCGTACCTCGACATGGCGCGGATGGCGCGCGGCGCCGAGATCGTCGGGCGCCGCAGCCCGGGCGTCACGCTCCGCCCGCTCGACCCCAAGCGGTTCGACGAGGACATCGCGGCGGCGATGCGGATCTACAACGAGGCCTGGGCCGAGAACTGGGGCCACGTCCCGTACACCGAGGCCGAGGCGCTCCACCTCGCCAGCGAGATGAAGCCGGTGATCGAGCCGGACCTCTTCCTGTTCGCCGAGCTCGACGGCGAGCCCATCGCCTTCTCGGCGTCGCTCCCGAACCTCAACCAGGCGCTGAAGCATCTGCCCAGGGGTCGGCTGGCGTCGCTCGGGCTGCCCAAGCTGCTCGGGTCGTGGAAGCTCGGCGGCGTCTACGAGATCCGGATGGCGCTGATGGGCGTGCTCCCGGCGCACCGCAACAAGGGGCTCGACGCGCTCCTCATCCACCACACGATCGTCAACGGCCGCCGCGACGGGTACCAGGCCGCCGAGCTGTCGTGGGTGCTCGACTCGAACCAGCCGCTCAAGAACGCGCTCGACCGGCTCAACTGCACCCAGGACAAGGAGTACGCGATGTTCCAGGCCTCGCTGGCGTGACCCTTCGGACCCGCCGGACGCCCGTGGCGTGAGACGCGCCCCCTCCCCGTCGCCCCTGTGCTGACCCTCGTCCTCGTCGGAGGCGGCCACGCCAGCCTGCCCGCCCTCGCCGACGCCCGTCGGCTGGCGGCCGAGACCGGCGCCGCCGTCACGCTCGTCTCGGACCGCCCCGCGCTGTGGTACTCCGGAATGGTGCCCGAGTGGCTCGGCGGCGTCTACACCGAGGCGGACGTGACCGTCCCGCTGGCGCCGATCTGTGACCGCGAGGGCGTCCGGTTTGTCGAGGCCGAGGCCCTCCGGCTCGACCGCGACGCCCGGGAGGTGGTGCTCGCCGACGGCCGTCGGGTGGCCTACGACCTGGCCGCCATCGACGTGGGCGCCGTCAACCCGGGCCGCGAGCGGGCGACCGGCGCGACGACCGCCAAGCCGCTGTGGCACATCGCCGACCTGGGCCGGTTTTTGGACGCGCGGCACACGGGGCGTCGGCGGTTGGCGATCGTCGGGGGCGGGGCCGCGGGCACCGAAGTCGCCCTCAACGTGACCGCCCGCTCGGACGCCGACGTCCACGTGACGATGCTCGACCCGGGCGATCGGTTGTGCGCCGGGCTCCCCCCCCGCCTGGGCCGGGCGGCCGCAAGCACGCTCCGCGAGCGCGGCGCGACGGTGCGCCTCGGCGCCAGCGCGGCCTCGGCCGACGGCGGCGGCGTCCGGCTCGACTCAGGCGAGCACGTCGAGGCGGACGCCGTGCTGTGGGCGACGGGCTCGACGGGCCACCCGCTGCTCCGGGCCTCGGGCCTCTCCCTCACCGACGACGGGGTCGCGCGGACGGACACGGGGCTCCGGTCCATTGACGACGGACGCGTGTTCGTGGCTGGAGACGCCGCCGCAGTGGCCGGGCATGAGGGGCTCCGGCGGGTCGGCGTCCATGCCGTGAAGCAGGGGCCGGTGCTGCGCGAGAACCTGGGGCAGGCGCTGGCGGCGCTGGCGCGGGGCGACGATCCCGCGCGGATCGCGCTCCGCCCGTTCCGCCCCTACCCCATCGTCCCGCTCCTGGTCTCGACCGGCGGCCCGAACGCGTGGTGGACAGCAGGCCCCGTCGCCCTCCGGTCCGGGCTGGCGCTCCGCGTCAAACACGCCGTGGACCGCCGGTGGATCGACCGGTACCGCGACGGCGCGTCCTACCTGAGACACTGGGACGATCGACATGCCTCGGGCACGTCTGTCCGGTCCTAGACTTGCGCATGGCCGTCCGCCTCCTCCTGCTCGCCCTCGCCCTCGCCGCCTGCGGACCCGGCGACCAGGCCCCCGAACCCTCGCCGGACGCGGCGCCCGCAACGCCCGGCGACCAGACGACTCACCTCCCCCCAGCGGGTGCGCCGGACGGGCGCGGCGACGCCTTCGAGGACGAGGCGCAGCCCTATGACGGATCGGCCATCGTCTTCGACCCCTCGGAGCCTCCCGAGACGGTCGTCGAGATCCCGCCCCGGCCCGCCCCGCCCACGCCCCGTCCGTCGACGCCCCCTCCCCCGCCTGCCCCGGAGCCCCTAGGCCCGTCGGGGAGCTGTGACGTGCGCCCGACCGAGGGGTACTGCTTCGCGTTCACCGGCGAGACGTGGACGCCGAGCGCCGCCCGGTCCCAGTGCGCCGCGGCCCCCGACGCGGCGTACGCGCCCGCCGCGTGCCCCCTCGACGGCCGCGTGGCGACCTGCACCTTCGAGCGGCCGTCCCAGCCGGGTCGCGAGATCGTCTATACGTACTACGCGCCGTACGACCCGAGACTGGCGGAGCTGGCCTGCCCGGGGACGTTCGCTCGCGTCGAGTAGACGAGGGGCCGCGGCTCGCCGCCGCGGTTCGCCGGGCCCACCAGCCCCTCGCCCCAGCCCCGGGCGACCGCCTCGTACCACGAACTGGCATCGAGCTTGTCATAGAGGCTCGACAGGATCGCGGCGGCGGCCTGAGGCGTGGTCGCGAGCACGGTGTCGAGGGTGCCGGCGCTCCCACACGCGGCGAGGTGCCGGAGGGCCGTCGTCTCCTCGGCCGTGAGCGGCGCCGAGGCGCCGGCGTCGGCCTCGAACCACCGGCTCTCGCCCGCGGCGACGGCGCGGATCGCCTCTCCGATCCGCCCGACGGGGGCCTCTTTCGAGAGGTACCCCGACGCCCCGGCTTGCAGTAGATGCGCCACGTGGACCGGATCGCTGTGCGACGAGTGTGCCAACACCCGGCACCGCATCTCCGCCAGTCGCGAGGCGACCTGGACGCCGTCCAGCCCTCCCGACAACTCGATGTCGAGCACAACCACGTCGGGCTGTACCGCCCCGATGAGCCGGACCGCTTCATATCCGGTCTCCGCCTCTCCAACGACGATGATGTCGGGGCAGGCAGCGAGGGTCTGCCGAAGCAGCGCGCGGAGGAGCGTGTGGTCCTCGGCGAGGACGACACGAATCGGAGGAGCCATGGGATTGATCCGGGGAGACCTGCAAGGGTAGGCAGGGGCCACGGTCGGCGTATGGGCTCGGCGCACTAGTGGGGCTAGCGCCCGATGCTGAGGCGCTGGGGTAGGGGGCACCCGGTACATTGGTGGCCGTGATCCAACTCTCAGCCCTCCTCTCCCGCTCATCGCCGCTGACGCGCTGGATTGCCGTCATCATGGCCGTGGTCTCGCCGGCCTTGTCGGCTCAGGCGCCTGCTCCCGACGCAGAATTGTGGGACGGAGTCATCATTGACCCAAACACCCAACAGGTCACCGCATTTACCATAGACGGCGAAGGCAGGTTGCAGTTTGAGTTTTACCAGAACGTCCCACTCGGCATCGAGGGGATGCCAATCCTGGACAGCCTCGAGGTCCCGGATGCGGAGGCGAGCCTCAAGATTAGAGACCTCAGGTACATTTCTGATCTGTACGACCACGCCCTCGGAGACAGTCTGGCCGCCGGGTTCGTCTCCGTCACGTACAGGCGCAACCGGGTACGCTTGATGTTCGACCAGGGAGTTCCTCTTTGGGGCGCAATCCTGGCTTCAGCGAGTCTGCTCCTGATCGGGGGGATGGGGGTCGGCTTGTTCCTCACCCGACGGGAACGTCGTCGAGTCGCTGCAGAGACGTCGGAGAGGCAGCGCGCCTTCCATGCCCGTGAGGCGGAGAGGTCTCGGCTCGCTCGGGAGCTCCACGACGGCCCCCTCCAGGATGTGCATGCGCTCCGCATGCTATCCGGCACCAGCGACCCCGAATCGATGGACCGCGAGGCGGCGAGGATCGCTCGCGAGCTCCGGGCGATCGCGGAGGGCCTTCGCCCCCCCGCTCTTGGCCGATTCGGCTTGTCGGCGGCCCTGTCCGCTCACGCCAACCGGGTCAAGGACCGCTACCCCAACGTCGCGATCCGCTTGAAGCTGGACGAGGACGGGGTCGAAGCCGACGCACTGCCCGACATCGTGCGGTCGTCGCTGTTCCGCGTCGTCCAGGAGTCGATCACGAACGCCATCGAGCACGGCGGTGCCGAGCGCCTTCACGTCTCTCTACGCCTCCCACCGCGATCAACGGACGGCAAGATCGAGGTGGAGGTCGTCGACGACGGGTCGGGGTTCGCCTGGGCCGACGGCACTCCAGATTTGTCCGCGTTGGCTGACGGTGGGCACTTCGGGCTCGTCGGCATGCACGAGCGTGCCGCCGCCATCGGGGGGTGCCTCGACCTGATACCCGTCGGTCTGGACGGCAAGGGCGCGACGGTTCGTGTTTCTGTCCCCGACATGCGGGAGCCCGGTGCATCTTCTTCTTCGAAGCGCCGTCGACTCACTCCCGCCTAAGCCCTCCGCGGCCATGCCAGCCCTCCCCGCCGTCCGCACCATCCTCATCGACGACCACCCGGCGCTTCGCGCGGGCGTCCGCGCGGAGCTCGAGCGATCCGGCCGGATCGAGGTCGTGGCAGAGGCCTCGGACGGAGAGCACGGGATCGAGGCGTGCCTGCGGCTCGAACCCAATGTGGTCCTGCTCGACATGGAGATGCCCGGCATGGACGGTGTGGCCGTGGCCGAGCGACTCCGTGAGCTCGACCTCCCCACCCGGATCTTGGCGTATTCGGCCTACGACGATGCGGCCTACGTCACGGCGATGCTCCAGGCTGGGGCGGCGGGCTACGTGACGAAGGACAAGCCGATGTCGCTCGTCGTCGAAGCCGTGGAGGCGGTCGCTCGCGGAGAGGGCCGCTGGTTCGTCAGTATCAATGCACCGGACGGCCTGGACGTGCCGATCTCAGACCGCGAGCTCGAAGTGGTCCGGCTGATGGCCCGTGGCAAGGACAACTACGAGATCGCCGAGACGCTCGGGATCTCGCCCAACACGGTCCGCAACCACGTTTCGTCGGCCTACGACAAGCTCGGCGTGTCGTCTTGGCGGCAAGCGGTCGCGTGGGCCTGGGAGCACGGCTTGGTCTAGTGGCAACTGCGTGGGGCGCAACCGGTTGATGCGCCGGTACTAAACAGAATGCGAGTGGTGCGTCAGGCCGGCCGGACTGAGAGCGGGTAGGCTCTGGTCTCCCCAACCCACTCCGCCCATGCGCTCACCCGCTCTCGCCCTGGCCGCCCTGCTGGCCGTCTCCCTCGCCGCCTGCGACTCGGCCTCGTCGTCGTCGTCGCCCGCCACCTCCGTCACGCTCGACGCCCGGGCTCTTGGCGCGGCGGACATTTACTACGATCTCGAGCCGCTCGCCCTCGGGGAAACCTTCTCTGCGACGCTCGAAGCCGGTGGCGATACGTTCACCATGCGTTCGACGCGCACGGCCGTGGGATACGTCGACACGTTTGAGCCGCCGGCTGGCGTCGAGCGCGTCCGAGTGACCTACGAGTTCGAGGGTGTCGAAGTGGCCAAGGCGCTCGTGATCGACTCCCCCGGTGTCATTGAAGCGGGTACGTCCACCGATGAGGGCACCTCCTGGCACTGGGAACGCGACAACGACGGCACGCTCCGCTTGGCGAAGGACATTGAGGCCCGTTCCAATGACGGGGCGATCGACGTCCCGGGGCGCGAGTACGGCACCCTGTACACGACGCCGTCCGGCGAGCAGGTCCGCGTCACGCACGTTTGGTTCGAAATGATCGGCGGCCCCGACCTGGAGCCCGAGGCGATCCGGTTCGAGACCCCGCGTGGCTTCGAGATCGCGACTGCCAACCTCACGCGCCGCTAAGCGACCGCGCGTAGCTAGCCCGTGCGCCGGTCGCCCCTGGGTGGCCGGCGCGCCGTGGTGTCGACGTGCTCGTGAGGCCACCTCTACAGCGGGACGACGAGCACCACGCCCTGTGCGGTCGCTGCGAAGTCAGCGGCCCCGACGAGATCGAGGAGTGCGCCAAGACGGGCGCGCGAGGCCACGACCGCGATGCCGTCGAGCGCGAGCAGGCCCACGCCCTGGACAACGAGCGCGGCGCCGTGGCCTCGCCACGCGTCGGGTGTCGACACGCCGCGCCCTGCGACGGCGAACAGGGTCGTGCCGACCGCTGCGTAGCCGACGTTCAGCCCGAGGTTGACTAGTAGCACGTCCGCGTAGCCGTTCTCGGCCGCCAGCGCGGCGGCGAGGTCGGCAGTGACCTCGCCCGTCCCGCCCACCAGCCCGACCGCCGCGATCCCAACGTTGATGACGCCCCAGGCGGCCGACTGCACGCCGAACGCCCACCGTCCCGGCGCGCCCGTCCGGTCCGACGCCAGCACCAGCGCCGCGCCGCCGACGGCGTTCGCCAGCCCCCACGCGCCGACCCGCCACAAGTGCGCGCGCTGATCGGCACGAAGAGCGTCGGACAGCTCGGCGACCGGGGTGGCGCGCGTCGCGGCCGGCTGGGCTGCGAGCGGAGCCGCGATCAAGACGAGGGCCGTGAGGACCCGGAGGTGAGGCACGGAGGTTCAGGGCGGGCGCGTTTGCATCTACACCCCCCGCCTGCCCGTGTTCGGCCGTCTCTTCCTGCTCTTCTTGGTCGTCCCGCTCGTCGACCTCGCCCTGCTCGTCCACGTCGGCGGCCGGATCGGCTTCTGGCCCACGGTCGCCATTGTCGTGCTGACAGCCATGATCGGGTCGTGGTTGGCGCGGCGCGAAGGCGTCGCCGCGTGGCAGCGGCTCCAGACGAAGCTGGCGACCGGCGGGGTGCCCGGCCCGGAGGTCGTGGACGGGGCGGTCATCCTGATCGCCGGGACGTTGCTGCTGACGCCGGGCTTTTTGACCGACATCGCCGGCTTGCTCGGCCTGTTTCCGCCCACGCGGGCGCTGGCGCGGCGGGCGCTTCAGTCGCGGTTCAAGAAGGCCGTCACGGGCGGGTCGATCCGCGTCGCGAGCGCCTCGTTCGGGGCGCCGATGGGCCCGTCCCCGTTTGCCCGGCCGCCGGTTGTGGAGGACGCTGAGGTGATCGACGACGGATCGGGCGAGCCCGCGTAGCCCGCCCGCCCGCGCGTGACCGGCCGGTGGAGGGCGCGCCGAGATCGCGTGGATCGGAGGTGATCGGAGAACGACGCCCGAGCCGGGCCGTTGCCGCGACATGCCCGTTTCCGCCCCTCCCATCGCCGACCCCGCCGCCGTGGCCCTCTCCGCCGACGAGCGGCGCGAGCGATTCCACGGCGTGCTCTACATGCTGATGGCAGCGCTCGGGTTCAGCGCGATGAGCCTGCTCGTCAAGGTGGCCTCGGCAACGTTCCCGACGATGGAACTGGTGTTCGCGCGGTCGGCGTTCATGGCCGGGCTAACGTACCTCGCGCTCCGGGCCGAGGGCACGCCCGCGCTCGGCGTCGACCGCACGACGCTGTTCCTTCGCGGCGCCGTCGGGGCGATCGCGCTCAGCCTGTTCTACTTCGGCATCGGCCGGCTGCCCCTGGGCGACGCCGTCACCATCCAGTACACCGCGCCCGTGTGGACGGCGCTGACGGCGGCGCTGCTGATCGGCGAGCGCTTGCGGTTGCCCGTGCTCGCGGGCGCCGCGCTCTCGCTGGCGGGCGTCGCGCTCGTGGCCCGGCCGACGGCCATTTTCGGCGGCGTCGCGCTCGACGGCTGGGGCGTCGCGGCGGTGGCGGTGGCGGCGGTGCTCTCGGGGCTGGCGTACACCTTCGTCCGCAAGCTGCGGATGACCGACCGGCCGATGACCATCATCTTCTACCTGTCGTGGATCGGGATGGTGGGCGCGCTGCCGTTCGCGCTCGGCGGGTGGGTGATGCCGACGGGCGGGCAGTGGGCGCTGCTGGCGGGGATCGGGCTGGCGACGCACGCCGGGCAGGTCGGCCTCACGAAGGGGATGGCGCGGCTGGAGGCGGGCACGGCGTCGTCGATCGGCTACCTGCAGGTCGTGCTCGCGTTCGTCTGGGGCGCGCTCTTCCTGGGCGACGCCGTCGACGGGTGGAGCCTGGCGGGCGCGGCGCTCGTGGTATCGAGCGTGCTGCTCGTCGTACGCCGGGCGCGGTAGCCCAAACCGCCGTTTCTTTCGGCGTGCCCGATGCCCCCCCCGCTCCCCCACCGACCGCGCCCCACGCGGCGTGCCCGTCGTGCGGGGCCGAGCGCACCGGTGCATACTGCACCGACTGCGGACAGCGCCACTTCGACCGCCGCCTGACGCTGCGCCAGCTGTGGAGCGACTTCGTCAGCCGAGCTTTCAGCCTGGACCGGGGCCTGTTCTACACCCTGTCTCGGCTCGCGGGCGGCCCCGGCCGCGTCCCCGCCGACTACGTCGCGGGCCGGCAGCGGCCCTACACGCACCCGCTGAGCTTCTACCTGCTGGTCGCCGCGCTCAGCCTGCTGTCGGCGTCGCTGTACCAGGAGCGGATCATCGAGAGCGCCGGGGAGGCGGGCGCCTCCATTATCCAGATCGCCGACGAGAACCCCGACGACGCAGACAGCCCCCTCGCCCTACTGCGCGCCGCGGCCGAGCGCGTTGACGGCGACGATGGGCAGGGCTTGATCCGCCGCTCGACGCAGATCCAGAACCGGCTCGCGACGCCGCTGCTGGTCTTTTTCGCCCTCTTCCTCGTCGGCCCGCTGCGGCTGGTGTTCGGGCGCCAGCGCAACGTCGCCGAGACCGCCATCTTCTCGCTCTACGTCGTCGGCTTCGCAACGCTCGGCGTCGCGCTCGTCTCACCGCTGCTGTTTCTGGCGCTCCCGATCGTCGCCGCGTCGCTCGTCCAGGCCATCCTCACCCTGCTGGCGTACGCCGGACTCACGGCGTGGGGGGCCGTCGGATTCTGGAACCCCGGGCGCAAGACCATCGCGAAGGCGGCCTTCGCGGGCCTCCTGGGCTACCTCGTCTATACCGTCGTCGTGGGTATGGTGTCCATCGTGCTTCTCGTCGGTGAGTTGCTCGACGCGGCGGGGCTGACCTGGCGCGAAGTCCTGAGCGCCTAGGCCTCCGCCGTCGGGACCGCCAGCGGGGCGGGCTCGGCGGCGGCATCGCGCGCCAGGACGGCCTCGTGGAATCGTCCCTGCGTGATCAGGATCAACGCCACGCCCGCGATAATGGCCACGTCGGCGATGTTGCCGATCGGAAACAGCGCGACGCCGCGCCCGAACACGTCGCCCTGCCACAAGTCGATGTGCAGAAAGTCGACGACACAGCCGTAGAACGGGCGGTACGACTCGGGCGGCGACGGGTAGCACTCGCCGAACGCCATCCCGTAGAACACGCGGTCGATGACGTTGCCGAACGCGCCCCCAAGCACGAGCGCCAGCGCCAGCCGGTACCCGAACGGCGCCCACTTTACCCGGTACAGGTAGACCGCGATCAGCACCGTCGCCGCGATCGAGAACAGCGTCAGGAACAGCTTGCTGCCGACCGTCAGCCCGAACGCCATGCCGGGGTTCTCGGTGAACGTGAACCGGAACAGCCGCCCGACGACCGGGATCGACTCGCCCAGCGCCATGTTGTACTTGACGACCAGCTTGGTCGCCTGGTCGGCGATGACGAGGAAAAACGTGACCCAGAGGACGCGCATATCGGGAAGGTTCGGGGTTCGTCGGGCGGGCCGGAGCGGCGGGTCCCGGGGCTAGAGCTTGCGGACGCCGACGGGGAACTGGGCGCCGGAGACCTCGACGGTCTGGACCAGGTCGCCGTCGGGGATCTCGACGAGCGCGACGGTCTCGGCGAGCGTCTCCGCCCGGACCGTCGCCGCAAACGCGGGCGCCGCGAGCGCGCCCTCGGCGATAAACGGCGCGAGCGCCGGCGGGACCGCGATCTCGACCGCGATCCGGTCGGACACGGCGAAGCCGGCCTCCTTGCGCAGGTTCTGGATCCGGTTGACGACCTCGCGAGCCACGCCCTCGGCGCGCAACGCATCGTCGAGCGTCGTGTCGAGTGACACGGTGACCGTGCGGGCCGAGCCGTCGGCGGCGGTCGCGGTCTCTTGGCGGACGACGTGGCCGGCGACGCCCTCGCTCTCGATGTCGAGGTCGCCGGGCCCGAGCACGACCGATCCGTCAGGCAAGAGCAGCTCGAGCTGACCGTCAGCCTCGTAGCGCGCCACGCTGGCGGAGTCGAGCCCGCGGACGGCTTCGTTCACGGCCTTCATCCGCTTGCCGAGCCGCCGCCCGAGCGCCTTGAAGTTGGGCTTGGCGCGCTTGGCGACCACGCCCGAGTCGCCCGCGGCCGTCTCCAGCCGCTTGAGGTTGACCTCGTCCAAGATCACGCCCTCCACCGACCGGACCGTGCTCTCGTCGACGCCGCCGACGCCCGTCACCACGAGCACGGAGGCGAGCGGCTGGCGGACATTGATCCCGGCCTCGTTGCGGAGCGCGAGTGTCGCCGTCGTGACGGCCCGCGCCAGCGCCATCCGGTCTTCGAGGTCGGCGTCGAGCCGAGCGCCGTCGGCCGTGGGGTACCGCTGGAGGTGGACCGAGCCGGTGTGGCCGAGCACGCCGTAGAGCCACTCCGAGGTGAACGGCGCGATCGGCGCCATCAGGCGTGAGACGACCTCCAGGCTCTCCCACAGCGTGTCGTACGCCGCCTGCTTGTCGGGGCCGCTGGCCTCGCCGTCCGCCTTCGCGCTCCAGAACCGGCGCCGCGAGCGGCGGAGCCACCAGTTCGACAGGTCGTCCACGAACGCCTCGACGGCGCGCGCGGCGCGCGTCGGGTGGTAGCCGTCGAGCGCCACGACCGCCTCGGCGACCGTCGACTGCAACCGACTCAGGATCCAGCGGTCGAGCTCACTCCGAGAGGCGGGCACCAGCGCGGTCGCCGCGTCATAGGCGTAACCGTCGAGGTTCGCGTAGGTCGCGAAAAAGCGGTACGTGTTGACCAGCGTCCCGAAAAACTTCCGCGTCGTCTCCTCGACGGCGGTGTCGGAGTAGCGCAGGTCCTCCCACGGGGGGCTCGCCGACATCATCGACCAGCGGATCGGGTCGGCGCCGTGCCGCGCGATCGCCCCGAACGGCTCAACGGCGTTGCCCTTCGACTTGGACATCTTGTTGCCCTCGGCGTCCAGGACCAGCCCGTTCACGACGACGTTCTTGTACGCCACGCGGTCGTCCACGAGCGCCGCGATCGCGTGCATCGTGTAGAACCAGCCGCGCGTCTGGTCGACGCCCTCGGCGATAAAGTCGGCCGGGACGTTGGCTTCGAACCGCTCGACGTTCTCGAACGGGTAGTGCCACTGGGCGTAGGGCATGGCGCCCGAGTCGAACCACACGTCGAGCAGATCCTCGACGCGGCGCATGGTCCCGCCGTTCGGGCCCGGCCACGTGAGGGCGTCGACGTAAGGGCGGTGGAGGTCGAGGCCGCCAAGCTCGGGGTTGATGGCCGCCTCGGGGAACGTGCCGCCGACCTTGGCGCGCAGCTCATCGACGGAGCCGACCACCTCGGTGTAGGGCTCCTCCCCTTCCTCTGGCGTGCGGTCATCGTCGAAGGTCTCGACCCAGATCGGGAGCGGCGTGCCCCAGAACCGCATCCGCGAGATCGCCCAGTCGACGTTGTTCTCGAGCCACTGCCCAAAGCGGCCCGTCCCGATGCCCTCGGGCTGCCAGTTGATGGTCTCGTTGAGCGCCACGAGCCGGTCCTTGACCGCCGTCGTGCGGATAAACCAGCTCTCGACCGGGTACTGCATCAGCGGCGTGCCCTTGCGCCAGTCGTGCGGGTAGTTGTGGACGAAGCTGTCCTCACGGTACAGCAGCCCGCGCGCGGCCAGGTCGCGGATGATGACGCGGTCGGCGTCCTTGAACCACATCCCGCCGAGCGCGCCGAAGCCTTCTTCGAAGGTGCCGTCCGGGCGGATCGGGTTGATGGTCGGCAGGCCGTGCTTGGTGCCCGTCGCCCAGTCGTCCATGCCGAAGGCCGGCGCGGTGTGGACGATGCCCGTGCCGTCGTCGGTCGTCACGTAGTCGGCCGCGACGACCTGCCAGGCCTCACTGTACGCGTCGACGCCGGCGCCGACGTACTCCGAGCGCGGGTCGGCATCCGCCCACATCGGCGTGTAGCGCTTGCCGACGAGGTCGGCGCCGGTCATCTCGGCCACGATCTCGTAGTCGCCCTTCAGCACGGCGCCCGCGCGGCTCTTGGCGACAATGAGGAACTCCTCCTCAGTGCCGGTCTCCGTCTCCACCATCTGCCGCGCCTTGACGTAGTGGATCCCCGACCCGACGGCCATCGCGGCGTTCGCCGGGACGGTCCACGGCGTCGTGGTCCACGCCAGCAGCGACGTCCGGGGCTCCTCGACGAGCCGCGCGCGGACGATCACCGAGGCGTCCTGGACCTCCTTGTAGCCCAGCGACACCTCGTGCGACGAGAGCACGGTCCCGTTCGCCGGGCTGTACCACTGGATCTTGTGGCCCTTCGTCAACAGCCCCTTGTCGTGGATCCGCTTGAGCAGGTTCCAGACCGACTCGATGTAGTCCGTCTCGAACGTGACGTACGGATCGGACAAGTCGACCCAGTAGCCCATGCGCACCGTGAGGTCGTCCCACAGGTCCTTGTACTTCAGGACGGAGGCGCGGCAGGCGGCGTTGTACTCGGCGATGCCGAAGGCCTCGATGGCGTCGCGGCCCTCCAGCCCGAGTTCCTTTTCGACCTCGATCTCGACCGGCAGCCCGTGCGTGTCCCAGCCCGCCTTGCGGTCGACGCGGAAGCCCTGCATCGTCTTGTAGCGGCAGAACAGGTCCTTGATGGTCCGCGCCATCACGTGGTGGATGCCCGGCTTGCCGTTCGCCGTCGGCGGGCCCTCGTAGAACACGAAGTGCGGGGCGCCCTCGCGGATCGCGAGCGACTGGCGGAAGGTGTCGGCGGCGGCCCACTGCGCCAGCACCGCCTCTTCGACGGCGACGGCGTCGAACGACTCGACCTCAGGATAGACGGGCATCTCGGCAGCGTGCGGGAGGGGGCGCGGAAGCTACCGCCGCCCCCTTGCGGCCTGGTGAAGCCCGGCCCGATTCCGGGTCTACCCCACCACGCGGCGGAGCCACGCGGCCACCTGCGCGCGCGCCGCCGCCATGTCGTGCCCCGTCCGTGCGTCGACCAGCATCGACGACCCGTGGACGCCGTGCTCGACGACGATGAATGTGGCGCCAGCGGCGGTCAGGACCTCGCGCTGCTCTCGCGCCTACGCCAGCCCCATCTCCGACGCGGGGCGGAGCACGAGCACGGGCGCCTCGACGTCGCCGATCCGGTCGCGCGCGCGGCAGTCCGCCATCGGCCCGCCCGAGGCTGGCGACGCGGCGACGACGCCCGCGACGGGCCGGTCGGCCGCGAGCCGGACCGCGAGCGCGGCGGAGTACGAGCTGCCCCACACGACGACGCGCTCGGCGCCATCCTCGGTCGCCCAGTCGAAGGCGGCCTCAAGATCTGGAGCGGCGTCGCAGAACGCGGCGGGCGTCCCGGCCGGGAGCGCCTCGACCGTCCGGTTGCCGACCCCGTGCGTGTCACCGCCCGAGCGCTGGTCCCAGGCGACGGCGCGGAGCCCGAGCCCGTTGAGCCACCCGATCAGCGGCCCGTACTCGCCGCGCCCGCTGGATCCCGCTTGATGGAACAGCAGCACGAGCGGGGCCGAGCGCGGCAGCCCGCCGTCATAGACCTCGCCGAAAACCGTGACGCCGTCGCTCGTGGTGACGGTGACGGTCGAGGTCGGCGCTTGCGCGCGGCTCGTGGGGGCCGGCTGGACGGGTGCCCCGCCGCACCCGATCGCGAGCACGGCCAGCGCGAGCGCCGAGGCGAGCCGCCTCACGCCAGCGAGGCCACCACGTCGCCCATCAGCGCCGTCAGCGTGGGCTCGGCGCCGGCGGCGGCTTCCAGGATGTCGGCGATGTTGACCGCTTCGAGCGAGTCGGGGAAGCACTCGTCGGTGATGACGGAGATGGCGAGGCAGCGCAAGCCGTGGTGGCGGGCCACGATGACCTCGGGGACGGTGCTCATGCCCACCACGTCCGCACCGATCTGGCGCAGGAACCGATACTCAGCGCGGGTCTCCAGATTCGGCCCCACCACGGCCACGTAGACGCCCTGCTGGAGCGCCACGCCGCGCTCCAGCGCCGCCGCCTCGGCCACGTCGCGCAGCTCGCGGTCGTAGGGCTCCGACATGTCGGGAAAGCGCGGGCCCCAGGCGTCCACGTTCGGGCCGGTCAGCGGGTTGACGCCCTGCAGGTTGATGTGGTCGGTCGTCAGCATCAGGTCGCCGCGCCGGTACAGCGGGTTCATGCCGCCCGCCGCGTTCGAGATCAGCAGCGCCTCGACGCCCAGCTCGGCCATCACGCGGACCGGCAGCGTAGCCTGCCACGCCGAGTAGCCCTCGTAGAGGTGGAACCGGCCCTGCATCGCCAGCACCTCGACGCCCCGCAGCGTACCGGCGATCAGCCGCCCCTCGTGGCTCTCGACCGTCGACAGCGGGAAGTTCGGGATCTCGCCGTAGGGGATCGACTCGCGCGCCTCGATCTCTTCGGCCAGCTTGCCGAGCCCGGTGCCCAGAATGATGCCGACGCGGGCCTTGCCTCCGGCCCGTTGGCGGATGGCATCGGCGGCGTCGCGGACCTGGGCGAGAGCGGTGTCGATGTCGGGAGTCATGGGGGTAGTGGCAGGGCCCCGGCAGAATCGCACACGCGAGCAAGCGAGGGGTGAGCGATCCGTGATTCTTGGAGCCTAGCGCTGGACCTCCCGTCGGATCAGTCCAGATCGTCCAGGATGCGCTTGATCCGCTCGCGCTCCTCGTCGGAGGCGGCCACGGAGCGCTCTTCGCCGGTGACCAGCGAGCGGAGATCCCAGCCACCGGTGACGGCGGGGGGCAGAGTGGGACCGCGGGGGGCCTCCTCGGCCGGAGCGTACGCGCCGGTTGGACGTGGGTCGGCCGGCGGGGCGGAAGCGGGAGCGGGCGGCTCGGCGGGCGTCGGCTCGGGCTCGCTGGCGACCGGCTCCGGAGCGAGCGGCGCGGCGAGGGGCGCCGGGCGTGGCGCGGGCTCGCTCTCGACCGGCTCCGAATAGTCAGCGCCGCCCTCGGCGTCCGGCTCCGGGTACGCCGAGGGCGCCTCGTAGAGCTGGGACTCCGGGTACGTCGGAGGCTCGTCGTACGCCTCCGTCGCCTGGGGCCGGTCCGAGGTGGTGCCGGCGGGCGGGTCGATGGGCGCCTCCAGCCGGGCCTGCGGCGAGGGCAACGCCCCGGCGGGCGCGGCCGACTGGAGCTTGAGGAAGCCGACGGGGTCGTCGCCCTGGAACTGCGCCAGCACCTCCAGCTCGGAAAGCAGGAAGCCCCGCAGCCGAGCGGCCACTTCGGACTGGCGGCTGTTGAGCCGGACGATGTCTTGCCGGAGCCCGTGGCGCTCGCGCTCGGCGTCGTGCAGGATTTTCTCGGCCCGGAGCTCGGCGTCGGCCACCACGAGGCGGGCCTTCTCCTGAGCGGACGCCTCGCTCCGCTTTGCCGTCTCGCGCGCGGACTCCAGCGCTTCCTGCAGCGCCAACTCCACGCGTTCGTAGTGCGTCAGCTTGCTTTCCAGTTCACGGACCCGGTCCTCAGCACGGCGGGCATCGTCGCGGGCGGACTCCAGGCCATCGGCGACCTGCTTGAGGAAGAGATCGACCTCTGTGGGATCGTAGCCACGGAAGGCCTTGTCGAACTGCTTGCGGCGGACGTCGAGGGGCGAGAGATTCATGGCCGGTCGGGGGTCGCGGCGCGACGAGGGCGACGGGGGCGGCGGCGCTCGGCCTCGGGCCGAGCGGGCGCGGGCGGGGGCACCATCGAGGCGTGGAGCGCGTCGACGGCGGCAGAGACCCGGGCCTCGGCGGCGTCGGCGCGGCCCCGCGCGGCCTCGACGAGCGCGCGGATCCAGAACAATCGGATGGCGAGCCCGGCGAGAGCGGCGGTGAGCGCTCCAACGACGGCGAGGAGGGGGACGAGCATGTGCGCAAACTACGGCGACCGGGAGCAGGCCCCATCGCTGGTTAGAGAGAAGAGCGACTGGCCGCCACGACGGCGCTAGCGGGGCCCAAAGAGGGCCGTGCCCACACGGATGTGCGTCGCCCCCTCCTCCACGGCCACCTCGAAGTCGCCACTCATCCCCATCGACAGCACCGAGAGCGGGGTCGGCGAAGCCTCGAAGAGCGCGCGCAGGCGGGCGAACGCGGGCCGGACGACGCGGTCGAGGTCGGCGGCATCCTCGGCCATGGCGGCCATGCCCATCAGGCCCACCGGCCGCAGGTGCTCGCGCCTAGCCACCTCCGCCAGCAGGGCGTGCGTGTCCGACGGGGCGACGCCGTGCTTGGCGTCCTCGTCCGAGATGTTGACCTGCACGAGGACGGGCAGCACTCGGCCCGCCTCGGCCGCCTTCCGGTCGAGGGCGTCGGCCAGCCGGACGCTGTCGAGGGCGTGGAAGAGGTCGGCGCGAGCGGCGGCGTCGCGCGCCTTGTTGCGCTGGAGCGAGCCGATCAGGTGCCACCGCACCTCTCCCCCTTCCGCCCCGCCCGGCAGCACGTCCGACTTGTCGACCAGCTCCCCGACCCGGTTCTCCCCCAAGTCCCGCAAGCCCGCCGCGACCGCCGCGCGGACGGTCTCGATGGGGCGCGTTTTGGAAACGGCGACGAGGGTCACCTCGCCCGCGTCGCGGCCCGCGCGGTCGGCGGCGGCGGCGATTCGCTGGCGGACGTCGTCCGCGCGAGCGGCGATGGCGGCGACGAGAGTGGGGTCGGGCGAGTCGGGCATGGGAGACGTACCGACGCCCCCGCCCAACGGATCCGCCCGGAGCGCGCCCCGCCCACCGGATCACGGGGCGCCGCGACACGCCAGCGTTCCCAAACGACCCATCATTCACGGAGGGGCCGGCCTCTCCATCCCGCCAGCCCAGAATGGGCAGCGTGGTGCGGCCTTTGTCGAAGGCCCTGTGAACCCGCCCTCCGAGGCCATGCACATGCCCCTCTCCGCCGCTCGCGACGCCGCCCGTGCCGACTGGCTCGCGGGCGACGCAAACGCCTGGGCCCGCTACTCGGCCTGCGTTCGTACGCTGGCGACGCTCTCGCCGGAGGCCCGCCCCACCGACCCGCGCCGGGCCTCGCGGCCGACGCGCACGGCGCCGAAGGCACGTCGCCGAGACCAGCGGTCGTGACCGTCGTTCAGACGGCTTGCCGTAGGATTGGGAAGACCCTCCTCCTGCTGCCATGGCCGTCCACGACATCGACTACCGCCTGATCGGCGACGACCTCCAGATCGTCGAAATCGCCCTCGACCCCGGCGAGACCGTCCGCGCCGAAGCGGGCGCCATGCTCTACATGGACGCCGACGTGACGATGGACACCGGCACCGGCGGGGGGTTCATGAAGGGGCTCAAGCGCCGGATCGCAGGCGAGAGCTTCTTCATCACCTCGTTCACCAACGACGGCCGCGGCGTCGCGAAGGCCGCCTTCAGCGCGCCCTATCCCGGCAAGGTGGTCCCCCTCGACCTAGGCGAGCAGGGCGGCTCGTTCCTGTGCCAGAAGGACACGTTCCTGTGTGCCGCCTCGGGCATCGAGATCGAGGTCGCGTTCACCAAGAAAATGGGCGCCGGGCTGTTCGGCGGCGAAGGCTTCATCCTGCAACGGCTCACCGGCGACGGGCTCGCGTTCTGCCACGCGGGCGGGACGGTCATCGAGCGCGACCTCGCGGCGGGCGAGGTGCTCCGCGTCGACACCGGCTGCCTGGTCGCCTTTGCCGAGTCGGTCGACTACGACATCGAGTTCCAGGGCGGGTTCAAGAACGCGCTCTTCGGCGGGGAGGGGCTGTTCCTGGCACGCGTCGAGGGCCCCGGGCTGGTCTTCCTCCAGAGCCTGCCGTTCTCTCGCCTCGCGGACCGAATCGTGGCCGCCAGCCGGATGTACGCCAATAAGGGCGAGACCAACCGAGGGGGCTCGGGCGCGCTCGGCGCCATCGGGGGGCTCGCGGCCGGCGGGCTGCTCGGTGACCTCCTCGGCGGCGACCAATAACGCATCCTACCGCGTCCCGGCCTCCTCCTCAAACAGCGCGTCGAAGCGGGGGGCCTTGACGCGCCACGCCAGGTCGGCGGGGATCTCGCGCAAGACCTCGACCGGCAGCCGGTGAGACTGGCCCCGCAGCATCGCGCGCAGCATCTCGAAGAGGTCGTTCTCGGTCTCGTAGAGGACGGGCGCGTGGAGAAGCGGGCTGTGCAACCGCTCCGGAATCAGCTCCGGGTACGTCAGCCGGTTCGGCAGCAGCGGGTGGCAGCCGCAGTGGATGGCCTCCAGCATCGAGACGCCGAAAAACTCGTGGACGGACGTCGACACGACGATGTCGGAGCGCCACAAGAGTGCCGCGTAGTCCTGGAACGATTCGGCAAAGCCGTAGTGGAGCACACGGTCAGCGTAGCGGCGGAAGCCGGTCTCGAAGGCCGGCGGCTGCTCGGCGAACGTTTTGCCCGCGAGCACTAAGCGGAACCGCTCGCCCGCGTCGTCGAGCCGGTTCATCACGCGGAAGAAGGCCTCGGGGTCCTTGTCGTACTCCCAGCGGTGGTTCCACAGGATCACCGGCGGGCCGGGCTCGCGAGCCTTGCGCGCCTCGGCGGCCGGACGGGCCGCGTCGAGGCCGGCCAGGTCGAGCCCGAGCCGGAGCACGCCGCTCTTGGCCCGCAAGCCGGGCAGCGCGCCGACGTGCGTGTAGTCCGGGAACCGGCGGAGGAGGTCCGGGAGCGCGCCGAAAAACTCGTCGAGGTGGAACTGGCTGTTGAACACGACGCGGTCGGCCGCCAGCGCCGAGAGGTAGTTGACCGTCGCGTACGTGTAGTCCCGCTCCCTCCCCTCGCGGAGCGGGTACGTCAGCTGGTTCTCGTGGAAGTACACGACCACCGGCACGTCCGCCAGCCAGTCGCGGCTGAGCGCGAGGAAGGCGGGCAAGTTTACCATGTCCGACGCCACGATCACGTCGGGGCGCCAGCCGTCGGCGCACGTCTCGCGTGCCTTTTCCGCCAGCGTCACCGCGCCGCCCTGCATTCGCCACTTCCAGTACCGCGCCGCCATCGTGACGGCGCGGAGGTCGTGCGTGCTGTGCGCGGCGAGCCCGTCGAGGAACTGGCGGTGCGACCCGCCGAACCACGGCTCCAAGGCGAGGACGTTCATAGGGGGCTCGCTCGGCTCGTGGGAATGGGGGACGGGGAACAGGGAACGGGCAGAGCGCGAGGATGCTCGTCTCGGCGTCGTGCGGAGGCGGATCCGTCACCCATCACTCGTCACCCGTCGCCCAGTTCTGCGTCGAGGGCCAGCGCCTCGGCGTCGGTCGTCGGGCGGACGATGGCGATAGAGCGGACCTGCAGCGCCTGCCGGAGGCGCGTGTCGCGGACCTCGACGGCGGTGACGGGGATCTCCTGCCCGGCGGTCATCTCCAGCGTCCGGGTGTCGAGGCGAAGGTCGAGCGGGGCGTCGGACACGTTCTTGATGATCATCCCACGGCGTTCGGGCATCGGGAAAGGGGGGCGTTTGGAAGATGGGGAGCCGGCCAAGATATTCCCCTTACGCCCGCCCCGACGCCGTGCCCCGTTTCACTCCCGGTCTGCGCCTCTCCGACGCGGTACGCGGGCTCGGGCGGGGGCTGTCGGCACTGGCGTACCCCGCGCTGTGTCTCGGGTGCGAGACCCGGCTGGCGGACGCGGCCGACGCGCTGTGCCCGTCGTGCCTCCGCCGACTCCCCCGCGCCGATCCCGAGGCCGTCGCCGACCGGCTGGCGCACGCGCCCGTCGACCGGGCCGTGGCGCTGTGGGGGTTCGACCGGGGCGGGACGGTCCGCCGGGTGCAGCACGCGCTGAAGTATGGCGGGCGGCCGTCGCTGGGGCTGGCGCTCGGCGCGATGTTGGGGGCCGCCGCCGCTCGCGCCGGGTGCGCGCCCGACGGGGTCGTGCCCGTCCCCCTGTCCCGCGTGCGCCAGCTCGAGCGCGGCTACAACCAGTCGGCCTCGCTCGCGGATGGCGCCGCGGACCGACTCGGCGTCCCGTCCGCCCGGCTGGTCGCGCGGACCCGGCCGACGCGAGCACAGACCACGCTCTCCGCCGCCGAGCGCCACCGCAACGTCGCGGGCGCCTTCGCCCTCTCCCCCGGCGCCGACGTCTCCGGCCAACGCATTCTCATCGTCGACGACGTGTTGACGACGGGCGCCACGCTGGCGGCAGCCGCCCGGCCGCTGATCGACGCCGGGGCGACGGTGGACGTGGCCGCGCTGGCGATGGCGTGATCAGGGGCAAGGGGCAAGACGGGCACCCATATGACTGAGGGACAATCGCTTGCGGGAATCAAGTTCAGCAACGCCTCCCGCCCCCGGCCCTCAGCCCAACGCCATGCGGCGGGCACACAGCCCCGCCTCCGTCGGGTCGTTCGTCGCCAGCACTACGATGTGCGCGTCGTCGGCCACCAGGCTGGCGACGAGGTCGCGGCCGGCGGCGTCGAGCGTGGCGCCGGGCTCGTCCATCAGCAGGACGGGCGGGTCGTGGACGAGCGCCGTCGCCACGCGGAGCCGCTGGCGCATCCCGGTCGAGAACGCCGCGACGGGCTCGTCGGCCCGGCCTGCCAGCCCGACGCGGTCGAGCGTGGCATCGACGCGAGCGGCGGCATGGTCGAGGCCGCGAGCGCGGGCGAGAAACGCCAGCGTCTCCCGCGCCGTCAGCGCGTCGTAGACGTTGAGCGCCGGGGCGAGGTAGCCGACCGTCCGCGGCACGTCGCGGGCCTCGACGCGAGCGCCGCCCACCCACAGCTCGCTCGCGCCGGCTGTCGGCGCCAGCAGGCCCGCGAACAGCAGCAGCAGCGTCGACTTGCCGGCCCCGTTCGCGCCCGTCACCGCGAGCGGGGCGCCGGGCTCGACGATGACCGTGAGGTCGTCGAACAGACGGCGCGGACCAAAGCGCATCGACAAGCGGTCGGCGACGAGACGGGTGGACGCGAAAGGCACGCAGGAAGCTAGCCCGGACAGAACACGGCGGGCTGTGCCCCCGTTCTGCACACATGCCGCCGACACGCCCTCTGCTCACCTCGGCCGCCCTGTTTGGGCTCGCGATCGCGGCGTGCGACCCGGCGCCCCCCGCTCCCGCCCCGGTGCTCGCGGCGGCCGACTCGCTCGCCGATTCGACCGTCGCGCCCGCGTTCGAGCTCGACGTGCAGGGCGTGCGCCAAGCGCGGGCCACCATCGAGCCCGTCGGGCGGGGCGATGCGAGCGGGACGATCGCGCTCACGCGCGTGCCCGGCGGCGTCCGGGTGCTGGCGGAACTCTCGGGCCTGTCGCCGCAAGGCTTCCACGCGGTCCAGGTGCTCCGCGCGCGCGGTTGCGACGGAGACCCGGGGATCCACCTCGGCGCCGAGACGGGCGCGCCTCACGGGGGGATTTACTCGCCGCCCGGGCTCCGCCACGCCGGCGACCTGGGCAACATCCGCGGCGACGGGAGGCGGGGGCGCTACGACCGCGTCGACCCCGTGCTGCCGCTCGACGGCACTGGGTCTGCGGTCGGCCGCGCGGTCGTGGTCCGGGCCGCACCCGACGACGCCGCCAGCCCCGACGGTGCGGCGGGCGATGTGATCGGGTGCGGCGTGTTCGAGGTGGTCCGATGAGAGCCGCCCTCTTCTCCGCCGCCGCGCTCGTGCTCGGGGTCGCCATCGGATGGGTCCTACACACGCCCCCACCGCCCGTCCCCCTCGCGCCGCCCACCGCGGGCGACGCCCCCGCCGTCGACTCGCTGGCCTCCCACATCTCGCGCCTGCGCGGCCGGTTCGAGCAGCTCCGCGAGACGACCTCCGAGGAAGAGAACCGCCTGCGCCGCCCCCGCACGCGCTCGTATGCCGACCACCTGGAGATGGCCGACTCCCTCGGCGTCGAGCCATTCTCGTCCGAGGCCGAGCTGGCGCGGCACCTTGGGGCCGGCCGGCTGGTGCCGCTCGTCGACAACGAGGTCTACGTGGTCCGGGTGCTAGAGCACTCGAAACCGTTCGTGGTGCCGGCCCTGCGCGACCGGTTGCTCGAGGTCGGGCGCCGGTTCCAGGCCCGGCTCGCGGATGCCGGCCTGCCGCCGTATCGCTTTACGGTCTCCTCCGCCTTGCGCACCTCCGACCTCCAGCGCGCGCTCGGCCAGAGCAACCGGAACGCCACCTCGGGCACCTCCAGCCACGAATACGGCGCCTCCGCCGACATCGTCTACACCCGCTTCGCCGGGTGGCCGACCGCCGCCGACACGCTCGACGTGCCCTTCGTCGACCCCGCGCATGCGACGGCCCAGCGGCTGGCGACGCGCTGGGCGCATGACCTCGCGGGCACCTACGACGACCGCCTGTTCGGGGCCCTCGCGCGCGTGCTCGGCGAGATGCAGGACGGGGGCGAACTGCTCGTGCTCCTGGAAAACGAACAGCCCGTCTTCCACGTCACCATCGACGGCGAGTAGCGGCCCGCCTGAGACCGCGTGCGGCGGGATCCGCGCGCTCTGCTGCCCATACGTCCCCGCACCGATCTCCTCAGACGTCTCCCCTCTCCGTGTCCGACGCTCCGCTCCCCCCCTTCCTTCCGCTCGTCCCCCCGCCCGGCGACGGCGCGTCCGCCATCGACCCTCAGCCGCCGGCCACGCCGGGTGCCAGCGCCCCGCCCGCAGTGCCACCCGCCTCGACGCCCGCCGAGCCGGCGCCGCCGCCGCCGTCCGAGTCGGCCCCCGACGCCTCCCGGCCGACGCCCCGCTTGCGGCGCGGCTGGCGCTGGCTCGCGCTCTTTATCGTGGTCGCCGTCCCCGCCCTCGCCATCATGGGCGTGCGGACGAACGCGGGCGTCGAGGCGACCTACGCGCACCAGGCGCGGTTCGTGGCCCAAGCCGAGGCCGCATTCAGCTCGATCCCCCTGCTGACCGACGACGAGGTTGCGCTGCTGCGGCGCTCGCGCAATGCGCGCCACGTCGCGCTGGCGGAGTCGCTCGGCGCCGGGCCGCCCGCGTCGCGCGCCGAGCTCGACAGCCTGCGCATGGCCGTCGGCGCCGTGTCGATCCTCAACGACTCGCTCTACGCCGTCCTGCCCGGCGAGTACTCTGTCCCTGTGCTCACGCCCAGCGCCGCCGCGTCGCTCGACAGCGTCGCCGCCCGGTTCCGCGACCGGCTGGCGACCAAGGGGCTCCCGCCGTTCCGCTTTTCCGTCTCGTCCGTCTGGCGGTCCGCCGCCGACCAGGCCGCGCTGCGGGGCGGCAACGTCAACGCCGCCGCCGGGCACTCCAGTCACGAGTACGGCACGACGTACGACATCACGTACAACCCGACGCGCTACTCCCCCGCGCCCGACGCGCTCCCGCCCCCGCCGCCGATCGACGACCGCGTGCCGGGCTTCATGCGCGAAATGGTGGAGGCCGCCCTCGTCCGCGAGCAGATCGCCGACCTCAACCGGCTCGCCGTCGAGTACCCGTCGCGCCTGACGGCGCTCCTCGGCCGCGCCCTGATCGACCTTGAAGACGAGGGCGTGCTCGTCGTCGTCCGCGAGCGGCTCCAGCCCGTCTACCACATCACCGTCGCGCGAGAGCTGGCGCCGTAGGTTCGCCCGAGCTCCCGACTCCAGATCCGTGCGCACATTTCTCTTGGGCCTCCTGCTGGCGACCGCCGCCAGCGCCCAACCCTCCCCCGCCGACTCCGCCCTCGTCGACCGCTTCATCGCGGCCAACGACTTTACCGAGGTCCGGACGCAGCTCGACCGGATGCGCGAGCAGGTCGCCGCCACGGCGCCGTCCCCCGACGCCGCCGCGATGCTGGGCGAGATCTTCGACATGGACTTCGACGTCCTCCGCGACTCGATCCGGGCCGAGCTCTTGCGCGACGTCCGTCCGGACCTGCTCCGCGAGGCGACGGCCTTCCTCGAAGGCCCCGTCCTGCCCCGCTTGACGGCAGCCGCCAGCGACGTGTCCGACCTCGCCCCTATGGCGCTGACCGCCCTCGCCCAGGACCCCGGCGACCGACCACTCGCGGACTCGACGCTGGCGGCCCGCTACGGCCGCGCGATCCTGGCGGCCAACCAGCCGGAAGACGTGCAGACGATGGTGCTGGCGGCAATGGTCGAGCTGTTCCCGCCCGCGCTCCGCGAGCAAATCGACGCGCTCGGTGGACCCCAGGCGTTCGCCGAGATGTCCCGGCAGGCGGCCGGCGGTGAGGATGCCATCGCGGCCATGATGACGGGCATCTCCCGCGTCGTGCTCGCCGAGGTCGACCCCGACGACATCCGGGCCGTGACCGCGTACTACGAATCCGAGGCCGGCCTCTACGTCAGCCACACGGCGGCGCGGGCCTCCACGGCGGCCATACTCCCCCGCATGGTTGAGGCGATGCGGCCCATGTTCGGGGCCCTCGGCGGCGCCATGGACGAACTGGCCGAGCCACCGACGCGCTCGGTCGCCGACGGCGAGATCCTCGAGGCTGCCGAGGTGCAGCCGATGCTGATCGGCGGGATGGAGGCGCTCCAGCGCCGTGTGGTCTACCCCGAGTCCGCCCGCCGCGAGGGCGTCCAAGGCCAGGTCGTCATCGAGTTCGTCGTCGACGAAGAGGGCCGGGTCGTGGACCCCGACGTGCTCCGGTCGCCGGCGCCCGTGCTCGCTCGCGCCGCGCTGGCGGCGGTTCGCGGCTCGCGGTTTACGCCCGGCTCTCAGGACGGCCTCCCCGTCAAGGTCCGCTTTGCCGTCCCCATCACGTTCCGGCTGGCGGACCCGGAGCCGTCTGCGCTGTCCACAACGTCGGAGGCCTCCGACGACTTGGACCGGCTGGTTCAGCCGCAGTTGATCGGAGGGCTCGCGGCCCTGCAAGGACGAGTCGTCTATCCAGTAGACGCCCGGAGAGGCGGCATCCAGGGACAGGTGATCGTTGAGTTCGTCGTGGACGAGCAAGGGGGCGTCCTCGATCCAGTGGCCGTTCGCTCCCCCCATCCTCTGCTGAGCGCAGCCGCCATTGAGGCCGTGCGCCAGAGCCAGTTCGTGCCCGGCTCTCTCGACGGGCAGCCGGTCAAGGTTCAGTTCGCCGTGCCCGTCACCTTCCGGCTCCGATAGCGGCAGGGCAACGAAGTCGGGTGTCCGGCGTCTGGTGGGGGCACCACCGCTCGTCCGATGCGGCCCCTCCTGCTGGCGGCCCTCGCCCTCACCGCCGCCGACGCGCTGGCGCAAGCCCCGCCGCCGCCGCCCCCTCGACCGACGGCCGACACCGACACGCTCGATTGCGGGAGCGAAACTCAGCCCGTGCTGATCGGCGGGATCGACGCGCTCCAGTCGGCCGTCGTGTACCCGGAAGCGGCGCGGGCCGAGCGCATCGAAGGCCGGGTGGTCGTCCAGTTTATCGTTGAGCTCGATGGGCAGACCTCCGATCACCAGATCGTGCGGTCCCCCGACGACCGGCTGTCGCTCGCGGCGCTCGAGGCCGTCGGCCAGATGCGGTTCGAGCCCGGGCGCCAGCGGGGCACGCCCGTCCGTCTGCGCTTCGCGGTGCCCGTCACGTTCCGCCTTCCCGACGCCGAGCGGTGGTGACGGAGCGTCGTCGCTCGTGCCGGGTACACTGGCCGAGATGCCCGATTTCGACCCTTCCGACGACCCCTCGCCCCGCGCCAGCGGGGACGACGCCCTCCTCTACGGCCACGACCCGGCCGAGGGCCTCGTCGCGCTCCACCCGGTCGGCCCGGCGACCATGCGGCTCTACCGCCGCTCCGGCGGGGAGGTCACGACCGAGGACGTCCGCGTCCACCCCTTCGTCTTCCTGTCGGACATCGAGCTGCTGAAGGGCTTCCCGCGCGACCGGTTCCAGTTCCAGGAGCTCGCGGGGCCCGGCTACTACCGCTTTGCCGTCGCCTTCCCCGACCGGGGCGCCTACTTCGACGCGCTCCGCCACGTCCAGCGCGCGACGGGGTCGGAGAAGACGCGGCCCGACGAGGTCTACACGCCCGGTGGGCCGGAGCAGCAGTACCTCATGCAGACCGGCCGGACGCTCTTCAAGGGCATGGCCTTCGAGGACCTCCGGCGCCTCCAGCTCGACCTCGAGGTCTACAGCCGCGACGGCTTCCCGCAAGCGACGACGCCCGAGCACCGGATCATCCTCGTTGCGCTGAGCGACTCGACCGGCTGGCAGCGCTTGGTCGGCGCGCCGGGGATGAGCGAGGAGGACGTGCTCCGCGAGACACTCGCGCTGGTGAAGGAGCGCGACCCGGACGTGATCGAAGGGCATAACATTTTTGGCTTCGACTTGCCCTATCTCTTCGAACGCTGCCGCCGGCACGGCATCCCGGCCGACCTCGGGCGCGACGGGAGCACGCCCCGGTCGTTCCCCTCGTCGATGCGCTTTGCCGAGCGCCAACTCGAGTTCGACGCCGTCGAGATCGCCGGCCGCCACGTCATCGACACGCTCCACCTGCTGATGGCGTTCGACGTGACGCGCCGCAACCTGCCCAACTACACGCTGAAGGGCGCCGCCCGGTACTTCGGGTTCGCGCCCGAGGGCCGGACGTACGTGCCCGGCGACGAGATCGCGGAGGTCTGGGACACCGACCCGACGCGGCTCATGGAGTACGCCATCGACGATGCGACCGAGACCGAGCGGCTGGCGGCCCACCTCTCGGGGAGCACCTTCTACCTGACCCAGATGGTGCCGATGTCCTACGGCCAGGGCGCGCGGACCGGGCCTGCGGCCAAGATCGAGAGCCTGTTCGTGCGCGGCTACCTCCACGCCCGCCACGCGCTCCCCCGCGCCGAGTTCGGCAGCCAGGTCGTCGGCGGCTACACCGACGTGTTCGTGACCGGCGTCGTCGGGCCCGTCGTCTACGCCGACGTCGAGAGCCTGTACCCATCGATCATGCTCAACTACGACGTGCAGCCCAAGGGCGACGCGCTGGGCCTCTTCCCCCGCCTTCTCCGCCGGCTGACCGACCTGCGGTTCGAGACGAAGGACGCCATGCGCGACACGTCCGGCGACGACCGCGACGAACTCGACGCCCGGCAGAGCGCCTACAAAATCGTGATCAACTGCTTTGCTCCTGACACCGAGGTGCTCACGGTGAACGGGCCCAAGCAGGTAGGCGACGTGCAGGTGGGCGATCTCGTGTACGCCATCGACCCCGTCTCGCTCGTGCCTGCACTCCGCCCCGTCGAGGCCACCATGCGGCAGCGGTACACCGGGCCAATGGTCGAGATCGTGAACCAGCACGTCGACTTTCTGGTCACGCCCGAGCACCGCTTCCTGACCGCCCGCTTCCTCCCGGGTGGCGCCTTCGCCGACTACGCATGGGAGACGGCGGGCGACCTTCTCCGCGACTCGGTCCGCCGCAAGCTCCCGCCTCTGGCACCGTTGCCGTCGACGGCGAAGGCCCCTGACCTGGTGCGGGTCGACGATCTCTGTGACCGGCACGGTATCACGTACAAACGTGGACCACGCGGGATCAAGGAGCTCCGGCAACAGGGCCGTTGGCAGCCTGGAACGTTTGCCCTCGACGACTGGCTCGCGTTTATCGGATGGTTCGCCAGCGAGGGAACGCTGTACAAGAGCACGCCCCAGACCTTCCCGAGTGGCCACCGGCGCGGCGAAGGGTACCGGATCACGCTTTGCCAGAAGCGCGACGTAGGCCGCGACGCGATCCGAGCACTGCTGGACCGGATGGGGATCGCCTACGCCGAGGACCAGAACGGCTTCGGCTTTTCGTCGCGCGTGTTCTACGAGGTGCTGGAGGCGGAGTGCGGCCGAGGCTCCTACGAGAAGCACCTGCCCCCGTGGGTCTTCGGCCTCCCTGCCGAGCGCCTATCCGTCCTGTTCGAATCGCTCATGGCTGGGGACGGCGATGCGCATGGGAAGCGCTACACGACGGTCAGCCGCCGACTGGCCGACGACTTCGTCCGGTTGTCGCTCCATCTCGGGCGCCGGTCCTACGTGATGTCGCACGACGGTGCGTACCGGATTGCCGCCAACAATCCCACGGCGAGCGTTCCCAAGGGGCTCGCGTCAGTCGTCAAGGGCGAGCACCGCCGGGAAGTGCCGTATGACGGCAACGTCGTCTGCCTCACGGTGGCCGAGCACCACACCGTGCTGGCGGGGCGGAACGGCCGGTTCAACTGGTGCGGCCAGAGCTTCTACGGCAACATGGGCTTCGGGTACGCCCTGTTCAACGACTTCGCCGAGGCCGACCGGGTCGCCGCCACGGGGCAGGAGCTGCTGCGGCAGATCATGCGGCTGGCGCGCGCGGCCGGGGCCAAGGTCATCGAGGTCGACACCGACGGCGTGCTGTTCGTGCCGCCGCCCGAGGTCGAGGGCGAGGCGGCCGAGCGGGCGTTCGTGGCGGCGCTCAGCGAGCAGATGCCCGAGGGCATCCGGATCGGGTTCGACGGCCGCTTCCGGCGGATGCTGTCGTACAAAAAGAAGAACTACGCGCTGCTGACCTACGACGGCGACCTCAAGTTTAAGGGGTCGAGCCTGGTGAGCCGGTCGTCGGAGCGGTTTGGGCGGGCCTTCGTGCGCGAGACGATCCGGCTGCTCGTCGAGGAGGACGTGGCCGGGCTCCACGCGCTCTACCTCCGCCACCGCCGCCAGATCGAGGCGCACGACTGGCAGGGCGTCGAGAGCTTTTCCCGAACCGAGACGCTCAAGACCTCGCTCGCGGACTACCGCCGCGCCGTCGCCGCGGGCGACCGGACGCGGTCGGCGGCCTATGAAGTCGCCGCGGCGGAGGCCGAGCGGACCGGCCGCGAGCCCCGCATCGGCGACCGGGTCTCGTACTACATCGCCGAGGGCGGGGGCCGCGTCTTCGAGACGGCCACGCCCGCCGCGCGGTGGGACCCCGAGGCCCCGGACGAGAGCACCGCGTTCTATCTCGACCGGCTCGACCAGCTCGCGGCCCGGTTCGCGCCGTTCTTCGAGACCGAGGCCCAGTTCCGCCTCGTGTTCTCCGAGGAGGACCTGTTCGGCTTCGACCCCGCTGGCGTCCGGCTCGTCGTGCGCGAGCGGGACCCCGACGAGGTCGAGGATGACGTACCGTTTTAGCGACCGGGGCAGCGGTTCCCAGGCAAAGCGTCAGACGATGCCTGACAACGGTGTACGAGGGGCCCTCAGCCTCCGCCAATCGCCGAACACTTGTGCCAACGAGGAATGCAAGGGCCCTCTTCCCTTCCCCCTCGGATATGACCCGCCTCCTCTCCCTCGTGGCCCTCTCGGCCGTCCTTCTCGCAGCCCCTGGCTGCATGTCCTCCGCCTCGATGAACGCCGACGCCGACCTAGGCGGCGCGTCCGCTGGCGTCATGGTCGGCGGCGAGATGATGCTCCCCAGCCGCACGCTCCCCGACAACGCCTCGCGTGCCTCCAACCTGACGACCCTCGTCTCGGCCGTCCAGGCCGCCGACTTGGTCGAGACGCTCGCCGGCCCCGGCCCCTTCACCGTCTTCGCCCCCACGAACTCCGCCTTTGCCGCCGTCCCGGCGGCGACACTGAACAGCCTCTTGGAGCCCGCCAACAAGGCCCAGCTCCAGGCCGTGCTGACCTACCACGTCGTCGCCGGTCGCCTGAGCGCGGCCGACCTCCGCGACGGCCAGATGCTGACGACCGTCAACGGCGCCCAGCTCCGCGTCACCAAGCGTGACGGCATGGTGATGGTCGGCGGCGCGACCGTCACGCAGGCGAATGTGTACGCCTCGAACGGCGTCGCGCACGTCATCGACACGGTCCTGGTCCCGTAAGGCCCCGACCCAGCGGTCCCGCAGGGAGCCTTCGGGTGTCCTGCGGCGTCCCACCAGCGGGAGTCGCCTTCGGGCGGCTCCCGTTTTTTCGTTTCCCCCGAGCCCATGACCGACCGTACCGCCCTCATCCTCGGAGCCTCCGGCCTGGTCGGCGGCCACGTCCTGCGCCGGCTGGCGGCCGACGACCGCTGGACGCGCGTCGTCACGCTGGGTCGCCGCCCGCTCCCGACGGCTGGGGCGAGCCACGAGGACCACGTCGTCGACTTCGACCGTCTCGACGAGCAGGCCGAGCTGTTCGCCTGCGACGACCTGGTGTGCTGCCTGGGCACGACGATCAAGACCGCCGGGTCGCAAGCCGCCTTCCGTCGCGTCGACCTCGAGATCCCGTTCGAAGCCGCCCAGCTGGCGCACTCGGCGGGCGCGACGCAGGTCGCGCTCGTGAGCGCACTCGGCGCCGACCCCGGCTCGCGGATCTTCTACAACCGTGTCAAAGGCGAGGCCGAGGCGGCCGTCGGGCAGGTCGGGTTCGAGGGCGTCCACCTGTTCCGCCCGTCCCTGCTGGCGGGCGACCGCGACGAGGTCCGCGTCGGCGAGCGGATCGGGCAGGTCGTGCTCGGGGCGCTGGCGCCCGTCTTGCGCGGACCGTTGGCGCCCCTCCACCCGACGGAGGCCGACGACGTGGCGGCGGCCATCGTCGCGGTGCTCGCCGCGCGGCCATCGGGGACGCACGTGTACGAGCCGGACGCCATCCGCGAGCAGGCCGCACCCTGAGATCGACCGCCGCCCGGTCCGATTCGGATCCCTATCTTGTGGACGGACCCGCCCCGACGCGCCTGATCGCTTGAGACTCCGTTTAGCCTAACCCCTGGCAGATCCAGGACCGATGCTCCGCGAACGAAGCCTCCTGCTCCAGCGCCTCCTGTTCGGCGCCGACCTCGCCCTGATCGCGACGGCCTGGCTGGCCGCGTGGTGGATCCGGTTCGAGGCGATGACGCCGCCCGAGTGGGTGCCGCTGTCGAACTACCTCGCGTTCCTGCCCTTCGTGCTGGCCGTGTGGGGCGCCGTGCTGCTGGTCTCCGGGCTCTACCGGACGCGCCGCGCGCAGCGGCTGACGTTTGTGGCCTATGCCGTCGCGCGAGCCGTGGTGCTCGGCTTGGTCGTCTCGCTGGGCGCGCTGTTCTTCTACCGCGAGTTCTCGTTCTCGCGGCTCCACGTGATGCTGTTCGCCGGGCTGGCGTCCGTCTTGCTGGTGGGCTTGCGGCTGGCGATCTACGCCGTGCTCCGCCGGGGCCGTCAGCGCGGGCGCAACGTCCGGCGCGTGCTGATCGTGGGCGCCGGCAAGGCGGGCCAGCGGCTGGCGCGCGCCTTCCGTCACTACCCGTGGATGGGCTTCGAGGTCGTCGGCTTCTTGGACGACCGGGGCGAAGAGGTCCGCCCCGAGCCCCCGGACCCGTTCTATCCCGAGCAGACAGCGCCGCCGGAGATCCTGGGGCCGGTCGACGTCATCGGCGAGGTGCTCGACAGCCGGGGCGTCGACCTCGTGTACGCCGCGCTCCCCCTGTCGGCCGCGTCCAAGATCCAGTCCGTTGCCGAGGCGTGCGCGCTCCACACGGCGCACCTCTGTTTGGTCCCCGACCTGTTCGGCCTCGACCTCGTCAACAGCCGCGTCTCCGACGTGGACGGGCTCGCGGTGATCCACTTGATGGACGAGGCGCCGCTCGACTTCCGACAGGTCGTCAAGCGCCTGGGCGATATCGGGTTCTCGCTGGCGGCGCTCGTGCTCCTGTCGCCGCTGCTGGCGGCGATCGCCGTCGCCGTCAAGCTCTCGTCGCCCGGCCCGGTGCTGTACCGCCAGGAGCGCATGGGGCTCAGTGGCCAGACGTTCGACATCTTGAAGTTCCGCTCCATGCCCGTCGACGCCGAGGCCGCCACGGGCGCCGTCTGGTCGACGAAGGGAGAGAGCCGCGCGACGCGCGTCGGCGCCTTTTTGCGGCGGACCAGCCTCGACGAGCTGCCCCAGTTCTGGAACGTGCTCCGCGGCGACATGTCGGTCGTCGGGCCCCGCCCCGAGCGGCCGGCCCTGATCGAGGGGTTCCGCCACCAGATCCCGGGCTACATGCTGCGCCACAAGACCAAGGCCGGCATCACCGGCTGGGCGCAGGTCCACGGCTGGCGCGGCGACACGAGCCTGACCAAGCGGATCGAGTACGACCTGTTTTACATCCAGAACTGGAGCCTCTGGCTAGACTTTAAGATCGTGCTGATGACGATTTTCAAGGGGTTCGTCCACGAGAACGCGCACTAGCGGGAGCGTGCGCAGGCCGTCGGCCTCCGCGCCCACACGAGGCATGACGACCGAGCCCCCCCGCCCGTCTCCCGGCGAGCCCACGGCTGGGCGCCCGCTCCGAACGGCCGCGCTCGTCGTGCTGGCGAACGTGGCTGGCGTCGTCGCGCTGCTGCTGCTGCTCGAAGGGACCGTCCGGGTCCTCCGCCCCGACATCGGCCCGGCGGGCACCGACGCGGGCCTGTTCCTCGACTCGGCGTTTGTCGACGCCCGGGGCCGGACGACCGGCTTGCGGCCCGGCGCCCGCGGGATCGCGAACGGCGCCCCGGTCGCCGTAGACGCGGACGGCTTCCACGTGTACGCGGGCAACGCCAGCGCCCCGGACTCGGCGGGCACGTGGCTCTGGCTGGGCGACTCGGTCACCTTCGGCGTCGGCGTCCCGGCCGACTCGACGGTCGCCGGGCGGCTCGCGGCGCGGCAGGACACCACGCGCATCTTGAACGCGGCCGTGCTCGGCTGGGGCACGCCCGACTACCGCCGTCGCCTCAATGCCGCGCTGGCGGCTGGGCTCGCGCCGGCTCGCGTGACGCTGCTGTGGTGCCTCAACGACGCCGACACCGGCCGCCCCTCCCCGCCCGGCAGCGTGCCGCTGTGGCGCGACGGGCTGGTCAAGGCCAAGACCGCCCTCAACGCGCGCTCGCGGCTGTACCGGCTGGCGAAGGACGCCACGCTCGACCGCCCGGCCCGCTACTTCGCCTACGACCGCGCCTTCTACGAGCCGCTGGCGGCCCCCCCGCCCCTCCCCGACTCGGCGTCGATCTCGCGCGCGCTCGCCGACCTCGGCGCCATCCGCGACGCCCTCGCGGCGCGCGGCATCCCGTTCGAGATTGTCGTCGCCCCCTACGAGCCCCAGCTCCGCCCCGACGGCGACCCGACGCCGCAACGAGTGCTCTCGCCCCGCTTGCGCGCGCTCGGCATCCCGACGCTCGACCTGCTCCCCGCCTTCCGCGCCGTGCCCGGCGACCCCGCGAGCCTGTACCTCTGGTCCGACGGGATCCACTTTTCGGCGAGGGGCCACGCCGTCGCCGCCGACGCGGTCGCCCGCTGGCGCCGCGAGCCCGAGAGTACCGAGTAGTCCGTCGCGAGCAGGCCTCAGCCGCCGACGATGAACGGGTCCGGCTCGGGCTCGTCGTCGAAGCGCGTCGGGGGGGCGACGGCGTCGTTGAGCCGTTGCTCGAGCGACAGCTCGTCCTCGGTGTCGCTGCGGTGCTGCACCCGCATCGTAGCCAGCGCGGAGTCCTTCCCGAAAAAGCTCCGCAGCATCGGCTTCAGGAATAGATAGACGTACACGGCCATCACGAGGGACGCGCATGCGCCTACGACGTACGTCAGCCCGTTGCCGAATCCCAGGACGTTGAGGAGCATAGCGCCGTACCGGAGTGTGTCGCTCCGTATCGGCGGCTGGCGAGCGCCGCTTGAGCCGCTGTTCCGCCCGTTCTTCGACCGGCGGGCCTCCTCAGCGGGCTAGCTTCCCGGCCGACTCCCCCCGGCCCATGCTCGTCCTCCGCGATATCCACCTCACCTTCGGCGGGCGCGTCCTGTTCGACGGCCTCTCGTGGACCGTCCGCGGCGGCGAGCGCGTCGGCCTCGTCGGCCCCAACGGCGCGGGCAAGTCGACCCTCTTGCGCGTCATCGCGGGCGAGCAGTCCATCGACTCCGGCGACGTCGTCTACGAGGGCGGCGCGTCGGTCGGGTTCCTGCGCCAGGACACCCAGGAAGAGGACCTGTCCATCTCCCCGCTCGAGGAGGCGCTCCACGCCTTCGACGACGTGATCCGGCTGGAGGCCGAGGCCGCCGAGCTGACGACGGCGATGGAGGACCACCCCGACCACACGACGGCCGACTACTTCTCGCTCGTCGAGCGGTTTTCGAAGGTGCAGGACCGGCTGGTCACGCGCGAGTCGCACACGGCCGAGTCGCGCGCGGCCTCCGTCCTGTCCGGGCTCGGGTTTACCGCCGAGGAGATGCAGCGCCCGCTGAGCACGTTCTCCGGCGGCTGGCGGATGCGCGTCGCGCTCGCGCGGCTCCTGCTCGGCCAGCCCGACGTGCTGCTGCTCGACGAGCCCACGAACCACCTCGACATCGAGTCGATCGACTGGCTCGAGAACTACCTCACCACGTACCCCGGCGCCGTCGTCTTGGTCTCGCACGACCGGTACTTTTTGGACCGGATGACGACCTCGACGGCCGACCTCATCCGGGGCCAGATCGACTCGTACCCCGGCAACTACCAGCACTACCTCGAAGCGCGCGTCGAGCGCCGGGTCCACTGGCAGGCGCGCTACGACAACCAGCAGAAGGAGATCGCCGAGGCCGAGCGCTTTATCGCCCGGTTCCGCGCCAAGGCCACGAAGGCCAAGCAGGCGCAGAGCCGCATCAAGGCGCTCGAAAAGCTGGAGCGGATCCCGCCGCCGCCGCCCGAGGCCGGCGCCATGCGGTTCCGCTTTCCGGACCCGCCCCCGTCGGGCCGCCAGGCGATTGAGCTGAGCCAGTTCTCGAAATCGTACCCCGCGCCCGAAGGCGGCGTCACCAAAGTCTTCGACGCCGCCGGCCCCCTCGCGCTGGAGCGCGGCGACAAGGTGGCGCTCGTCGGCAAGAACGGCGCCGGCAAGTCGACGCTCGCGCGGATGCTGCTCGGGACGGAAGCCTTCGAGGGCGAGCGCGAGCAGGACCGCCGGGCCGAGATGGCGCACTTCGCGCAGCACCAGGCCGAGGCGCTGGAGCCGTCGCACACCGTCCTGCAGTCGCTCCGCGAGCGCTCGCGCGGCCACTCCGAGACCGAGCTCCGCAGCATCCTGGGAGCGTTCCTGTTTACCGGCGACGACGTCGAGAAGAGCGTCTCCGTGCTCTCCGGCGGCGAGCGCTCGCGGCTGGCGCTGGCGCGGACGCTGATGAGCCCGGCGAACGTGTTGGTGCTCGACGAGCCAACCAACCACCTCGACATCGTCTCAAAGAACGTGCTCGCCGAGGCGCTCCGCCAGTACACCGGGACGTTCGTGCTCGTGAGCCACGACCGCGCCTTCATCGACGCCGTCGCCGAGGCGATCTGGTACGTCGAGGACGGGGGCGTGCAGACGTACCGGGGCACCTACTCCGAGGCCCAGTGGCAGCGCGAGCACGGCACGGCCTCCCGCCTCGGCGCCTCCGGTGACGGCGCGGCCAAGCGGTCGACGCCGGCCCCGAAGCCGGCCGCGAGCCCGTCCACGTCGAAAAAGTCGGCGGGCGGGAAAAAGTCGAAGGAGGACAAGCGGCGCGAGGCCGAGGCCCGCAACGCCCTCTACCGCATGATGCAGGACGGAAAAGTCCCCCCGGCCAAAAAGCTGGGCGCGGACCTCGCGGGCCGAGCGCTCGAGTTGCTGGAGCAGTCGGTCGAGGAGAAGGAACGTGAGGCAGAGGCGCTGGAGGCCAAGATGGCCGACCCGGACCTCTACAACCGCCCCGCCGAGTTCCAGTCGACGATGGAGGCGCTGGCGGCCGCGCAAGCGGAGCTCAAGGGGCTGATGGCGCGCTGGGAGACGCTGGCGGCCGAGGTAGAGGCGCTGGCGTAGCGCTTAGTCGGCGCAGAGGTCGTAGCTGCCCCGCTCGATCTCGGCCGGCGTCGGGACGGCGCGGGAGGCCGTCTGGAAAAACACCACGATGTCGAAGCCCTCGGCCTCGACGCGGTCTTCCATGTTCTGCTCCGGCGAGTCCGGGTGGAACGAGTTGCCGATGTCGCGGACGGGGCGCGCCGTGGCGAACCACTCGGCGACCGGGCCGGCGTCGGGGAGCTGGCGGAGGTCGAGGGCGAAGGCGTCGAGGCCGGCCGCCGCGAGCGCGGCCTCGAATGAGCCCGGCGCGGGCTCGACCTCGAAGGCGCGCCACGCGGGCCCGTCCCAGCCCTCCTGGAATCGACGCTGGTCGGCCGCCTGGAAGCTGCCCCGACCGAAGAACGTCCCGATGGCGAGGTAGCGATCGCCGAGCGCGTCACGCGCGTAGGCCCCCGACGAGCGCCGCGCCAGCGTGATCGACGGGTTGTAGCCGACGTGCATGTTGTGGGCGGCGAAGACGACGCGGCCGTCGCCTCCGATGGCGTCGGCGATCTCGGCCACATTCCGGCCCAGCGCCACCTCGCGGTAGTTGTCGAAGTCCATGTGCGTCGGCGCCCGGCGCAGCGATTCGTGAACGAGGTCCAGCCAGTGGGTCAGCGCGTCGGCGTGGGCCACGAGGTCGGGCACGTCGCCGAAGCGGCCGGTCGCCAGTCGGGCCCGGACGGTGCGCGCGGTCTCGTCCCAGGCGAACCGGCCGGCGTGGTCGAGCGAGTCCCGGTAGACCTCGTCGCCGCCGGGGATGGCGGTGACGATGGGGCCGGCTGCCGCCCAGAACGCCGGGTCGCGCTCGGCGAGCACGGCCGCGAGTGTGTCGGCGGCGGCCTGCGCGTCGCGCCGGGCCTGCCGGTAGCCGCCCTCCATCTCGCCCAGCGTCGTGCCAGGCGCTGAGGGCGACTGTAGGATGAACGGGAGGAACTGCCGCGTGAGGTCGCCCAGCGCCCGCGTGGCGACCGTCACGGTCCACGGCTCGCCGGCCGCGTGGAGCGCGTCGGCCAGCCACTCGACGGCCTCGGCAAACTGGCGGGCCCGGTCGGCCGTCATCGTCTCCCACATCCCGAAGCAGGCCCGGCGGTCCGTGCACGTCTCGGCCGGATCAGCGCCGAACGCCCGGGCCATCGCCTCGTACGCGGCCGCCGCGTCCCCGCCCACGCGTGCCGCGGCGGCGGCCCCGATCCCGATCCCGCCCGTCAGGTCCGACATGTCGGCGCCGACGAACCGGGCGGGGCGGTCCGCGCGGAGGTTGTGCTCGCGGAGCGCCGCCAGCAGGGCCACGTTCTCCTCAGTCGTCCACAGGCCGCCCTGGAGCACGATGGACTCGTCGAGCGGCACGTCGGGGTCCACGAGCGCCCCTTCGCGGGGCAGACTGGGCGCCAGCGCGGTCTCCCACAGCACGGCGTCGAGCTCGCCCCGCCGCGCCAGCCAGCGGACGACGCGGTCGCGGAACTGAAAGAACTCGCGCGTGCCGTGCGTCCCCTCCCCGATCGCGAGCACGCGGGCGTCGCCCCACACGGGCGCCAGCTTGTCGAGGTCGGCGTCGGGCAGCGAGGGGTCGGCGCCGTCGAGCGGGATCGCGTGGGCGCGGATCCAGTCGACAACGGCCTCGGGGGCTGCTTCGGACGGCGGGCTCTGCGCCCAGACGGGCGCAGAGATCAGGAGCAGAACGAGCAGGCGCATCACCATGGGTCGGTGCAGGCAAAGGAGCACAAGGATACTCCTCGTCTTGACGTACTCGCCCGGCCTCCGAGTTACAGCCGCACTCGGACGATCCGGCCGTCGGGCCCGACGAGCCACACCGCCTCGCGCGACGCGGCGGCGACGCCCCAAAACGTGCGGTCGTCGACGAGCACCCAGGTCCGGCCGTCGTCGCGCGACAGGCCAGCGCCGCCGGGGCCGACAGCCAGCAAGGCGTCGCTGCCGGGGACGTAGGCCGCGCCGTAGGCGGCGCCCGGGAAGGGCAGCGCCCCGCCCAGCGTCCACGTGGCCCCGCCGTCGGACGTGATGGCGACGGCGTCGAGGAAGTCGTCGCGTACGGCGAGGTCGCCGCCGACGGCGACGCCGGTGCGGTCGTCGCGGAAGGTGACAGAGGTGGCGCCCGCGGCCTCGCCCGCGACGATGGGCAGCGTGGCCGCCGTCCACGACGCGCCGCCGTCGGTCGTGCGCAGGATCCGGGACGGGTCGGCATTCCCGGTCGCGATCCACGCCCGGCCCGCCCCGCGCGTGGCGACGCACGTGCCGGAGGCGGCAAACCCGCCCTCGCCCTCGGCCGGTGCGGGAAGCGCACTCGCGGGGACCGGGCGCCAGCTTTCGCCGCCGTCGGCGGTCGTGAGCAGGCGCAAGCGACCGTCGTACGAGTCGCCGTAGGCCACGCCGCGCTGGGCGTCCCACATGCCCAGGCAGTCGTAGAAGGCGTCGGCCTCGCTCGCTTGGTAGACCGTCCGCCACGACGCGCCGCCGTCGGTCGTCTTGGCGATCTGCGACGACGGCCCGTTGCCGATCGACAGCGCCCACGCGGTCGTGGCGTCGAGGGCGACCACATCGCGGAACTGCAGCGTGTCGGCGCCCGGCGTCGTCACCGGGACGGCCTGCCACGTGGCCCCGCCGTCGGTCGTTTTGATGACCGTCCCGCCCGCGCCGGACGCCCAGACGACGTCCTCGTCGACGGCGTGCGCGGCGATGAGGAGCTGGTCGACGCCCGAGGCCTGCTCCATCAGGCGGGGCGGCAGGATGGAGTGGCTCTTCCCGGCGATCCCGCCACACGCGGCGAGGGTCAGGGCGAGAACGGCGAGGACGGCAAAGCGCATCGGGGATCGGGGATGAGGGATTGCAAGATGACCGTGCTGAGCGGATGGCGCCAAGGATTCCACCCGCCTGCCCATTCCCCTTTCCCATTTCCCCAGTCCTGCGGGCGCAGCGAGCTACTTCCGCCCGACCATCGGCCGCAGCACGACCTCCGAGATCAGCGTCCCGTGCGGCGCCTCGACGACGTGCGCGACCGTCTCGGCGATCGACTCGGGGCTCATCGCATTCGGGTTCTCGCGGTCGCTGAAGCCGGTCGCGACGGAGCCCGGGTACAGGCACGAGACTTTGATCCCGAACGGCCGGAGCTCCTTCATGATCGCGTCCGAGAACCCCCGGACGCCGTGCTTCGTCGCGTTGTAGGCGCTGAGCTGCGGGTTGCCGACGAGCCCTGCGATGCTGGCGACGTTGACGATGAAGCCCGCCGTCTCGTCCGCGCCGCGCGCCTCGCCCTGCGCCTTCATGTGGGGGACCGCCGCGCGCGTGGCGTGGAAGACGCCCGACAGGTTGGTGTCGACCTGCACGTCCCAGTCGTCGAGGCCGAGCGCGTCGACGTCGTCGAAGCGGCCCAGCCCCGCGTTGTTGACGAGCACGTCCAAGCGGCCGTGTGCCTTGGCGACGCCGTCGATGGCGTCCTTCGTCGCGGCAGCGTCGGTGATGTCGCAGACGACGGCGGTAAAGTGGTCGCCCAAGACGTCTGAGGCCTGGTCGAGGGCGTCGGACGAGCGCGCGAGCCCGGCGACGTGGCCGCCCGCGTCGACGAAGCGGCGGGCGATGGCGAGGCCGATGCCCCGGCTGGCGCCGGTGACGACGGTGACGGTTCCGGTGAGGTCCATGGGTCGGTGGGTCGGTGAGTCTGGTGTGGGTCGGTCGTCGGTCGTCGGTCGTCGGTCGTCGGTCGTCGGTCAAATGAGTGGCTTGCGGGGCGCCGTGCGGGGCGGGGGGCGCGTGCCTTCCCTTCTCGTCTTGTCTTCGCTTACCCGCCCAGAGCATCCGCCAGCGCCTCGGCCTCGGCGCGGATGCCGTCGGCGTCCTCGAGCTGCGCCAGCCATGCTTGCGGCAAGGCCTCGGTCCCGTGGATCGCCCCGAGCATGGCGCCGACGCACGCCCCGACCGCCGCCGCGTCGCCGCCGACGTTGACGGCCGACAGGAACGTCGACTCGACGAGCGCGGGCGACCGGGCCACCATCGCGACGGCGAACGGGAACGCCTCGTCGGCGGGCGAGTCCGCCCCGCCGCAGCGGTCCTGCAAGTCGAGCGGGAAGTCGTCGAGGTGGCCGGACACGTCCGCGAGCCGGCGCGAGACGCGGTCGTCGGCGCCCAGCAAGCGCTCGGCGTCGCGGGCGGCGATGAGGGCGGCGGACAGGATCTCCGGGCCCGCGATCCCGTCGGGGTCCTTCCCGAGGCAGACGCGGATGGCGGCCACCTGGGCGGCCGTGGCGACATGCGCGACCGGGTTCGGATCGATCTCCTTCAACAGCAGGCCGGCCCACCGCGCGCTCGCGAGGTCCTTCAGGCCACGCAGCCGCGCCTGCACGCCGAACGGCGCCGCCATCGCGGCACCCGCGCTGCTCGGCGACACGATGTCAGGCCGCCGCAGGTCGAGCGACGCCAGCTCCGCGGCGAACGCGATGCGGACCTCCTCGGGGCTGTCGGGCGCGCCCGTCGCCAGGGCGCGCGCCAGCGCGCGCGCGCGCTGCGTGTCGGCGGTCCACTGGCCGACGCCGAGGTCCTTGCGCTTCTCGTCCGCGCGGGGCTCCTTGATGCCCTTGTAGTAGGTGCGGACGTTTTGGTGGGCGAGCCCTTCGACGGGCATCCCGAGGGCGTCGCCCAGGGCGGAGCCGAGGAGGGTGGCGACGATCCGGTCGCGAAAGGGGGCGGGCACGGGCGGGCGTGGAGAGGGGCCCGTGCTATCCTCCCGCCCCACCCCCCGTTCCCCGTGACCTGGCTTGCCGGCGCCTGGGCCGTCGTCGCCAACGACGCCCGCCTCGAACTCCGCACCCGCGTCGCCTTGAGCGGGCTGGGCCTGTTCGTGGCCGCGTCCCTCATCTTGGTGCGCGTCGCCCTCGGCCGGGGCGTGCCGACCGTCCCCATCGCGGCGGCGCTGCTGTGGATCGTCGTCGTCTTCGCGGCCGCCGTCGGGCTCGGCCGCGCGTTCGTGGCCGAAGAGGAGCGCGGCACGTCCCTCCTGCTCCAGCTCCACCTGCATCCGAGCCAGGTCTACGTCGGCAAGCTGGTCTTTAACGCGGCGCTGATGCTGGGCGTCGTCACGCTCGCGGCGCTCGGGTTTCGGATCCTGGTGCCGGTCCCGCTCGAGGCGCCGGGCATCCTGGTGGCCGGGTGCGCGCTCGGCGCCATCGGCATTGCCGCCGGGACGACGCTGCTCTCGGCACTCGTCGCGCGTGCTCGGGCCGCCGGGCCGCTGTTGCCCGTGCTCGCGTTCCCGATCCTCGTCCCCGTCCTGATCCCCGCCGTCGCCCTGACCGAGCTGGCGTCGGGCTCCGCCAGCGGTGCCTGGGCGGCCGCGTCGGACGACCTGATCCTGCTGGCGTCGTACGCCGGGCTGCTGGTGTCGGCCTCGCTCGTGCTGTTCGACTACGTGTGGCGGGACTGAGGGGATCGGCGAACGGCCATCGGCGAACGGGGGCCATGGCCAAGACGCCGTGCCCTGCCCACCGGAGCGATCGCCCGCTGCGGGGTACGGGCGGTCGAGGCGACCGGGCTCCAGAGATCCCCGGTGGCCGTTCGCCGACCCCCGTTCCCCTCTTGCCCCCTTTTCACGGTCCCCCACGCGCGCCGGGCGGATCATGCCCGTTCCCGAGACGTGCCCCGCCCCATGGACCTCGCCCTCCCCCGCTACGGCCTCGCGTACCGCCTCTTCGGCGTCGTCGCGGCCGTCTGGGTGACCGTCGCGCTCGTGCTCGGCATCCTGGGGCCGGTGTCGGCGCTGCCGATCCTGGAGCAGACCGCGCGCAATCTGTACTTCCACGTCCCGATGTGGTTCGTGCTCTACGCCTTCGCGCTCGTCGGCGCGTGGCAAGCCGGGCGCTACCTCGCGACCGGCCGCCCCGTCCACGACGCCCGCTCCGAAGCGGCCTGGATGGTCGCGACCGTCGCTGGCGTGACGGCGCTCGTGACCGGCGTCGTTTGGGCCCGGTTTACGTGGTACCAGGGGACGGGCCTGTGGTGGAGCCCCGAACCGCGCCAGAACATGGTGGCCGTCCAACTCCTCATCTCGGGCGCCTACTTCGTGCTCCGAGGCTCGCTCGACCGGCCCCGCCAGCGCGCCCGCCTGTCCGCCGTCTACGCCTTGTTCGCGACGGCCACGATGCCGTTCCTGACCTACGTCCTGCCCCGCCGGATGGCCAGCTTGCACCCCGGCGCCGAGGGCAACCCGGCGTTTTCCGAGATGGACATCGCCTCCGACATGCGGTGGATCTTTTACGCGAGCGCCGTCGGGTTCCTGATGCTCGGCTGGTGGCTCTACACCCAGCGCACCCGCGCCACCGTCGCGGGCTTGCGCACCGAGGCGCTCGCAACACCGGCCGCCGCCGCTCCCCCCGTGATCTCGTGATGCTGCTCCAGGCCGACACCACCATCGCCGTGCTCGACGCCGACGCCGTGCAAGCGACGACGGCGCAGCCCCAGGGCATCGAGCGCGTCATGCTCGTCGACGACAAGCTGCCCGTCGTGCTCGCCGTCGTGCTCATCGTCTGGATCGGCGTCCTCGCCCTCTTGGTCCGCACTGACCGCCGCCTGGCGCGCATCGAGCGCGACCTCGACGCCCGCGACGCCACCCGCTAGCACGGCTGGCGTACCCTGTACCCCGTCCTCACCGACCCTGACATGCGCCCCACGACCCTCCTCGGCATCGCCTTCGTCGGGATCTTCGGCTTCCTCGTCGTCACCAGCTTCGGCAACCAGGTCTCCGGCTGGGAGACCTTCGACGACGCCGCTGAGAGCGGCCGCAAGGCCCACGTCGTCGGCACCTGGCTCCGCGAGGCGCCCACCAGCTACGACCCCGACCGCAACGTCTTCTCGTTCGTCATGGCCGACACCTCGGGCACCACGCGCTCCGTCGTCTACGCCAACCCCAAGCCCGCCAACTTCGAGGACGCCGAGCGCGTCGTCGTCCAGGGCCGCATGACGACCGGCGCCGCTGGCGAAGTCTTCGAGGCCGAGCACATCCTGGTCAAGTGTCCCTCGAAGTACAACGACGGCCGCGAGTTCGAGGACGCCCAGCCCGGCATGCCGGTGACCCGCACTTCGGCACAGTGACCAAAACCACGCGGCGCGTGCTGATCGGCGTCGGCGTGGTCGCGCTCGGCCTGGTCGCCAGCCGTCTCCTGGGCTCGCGCCCCGACGCGACGGAGACCGACGCCCCCGTCGCGGTCTGCCCCGACACGCCCACCTGCGCCCGCCTGCGCGTCGAGGTCGCCGCGCCCCCCGCCGACGTCCGCGCCGCCGCCCGCCGCGCCCTCGCCAGCACCGGCGGCCTGACCGGATCGCCCCAAGCCGTCACCGATACGCCCACGGGCGCGCTCGCGACGGTCCGTATCGGGCCGTTCGTCGACGAGGTCGCCGTCGAGGTCGACAGCGCCCCGAGCGGCGCCGTGCTCTGGGTCCGTAGCGCCGCGCGGGTCGGCCGTTCCGATCTCGGCGTCAACCGCTGGCGGGCGAACCGGCTCGTCGACGCCGTCGCGCGCGGGCTGCCGGAGGGCGCCGTCCAGCGGTAGCGGACCGGGAACGGGGCGGCGGCGTTGTCTGGCGACGGTCCCACCCTCGCCATGTCAGTCCCGTCCCTGTCCCCCATCGACCCCGACGCGCTGATGGACGCCATGAAGGCGGCCGGGGCGGACGGCCTGCGCCTCCCGCCGCCCGTGCTCCTGGAGATGGAGGCCGAGATCCGCGACTACCGCCCCGCCGACGGGGTCGGCGCCGCCCTCGTCGCCCGCTTCCCGCTCTTGGAGAAGTTTCAGAACCCGATGGGCTTGATGCAGGGCGGCATGCTGGCGGCCGCCGTCGACAACGTGGTCGGCCCGCTGAGCTACCTCGTCGCCGCCCCCAGCGTCACCGCCCACCTCACCATGACCTACCTCGCGCCCGCCACGCCGGACCTGGCCTACCTCGAGGTCGAGGCCCGTCTCGTCGCCCGCGCCGGCCGCCAGCTCATCTTCGACGCGACGGTCTCCGCCCCCGACGGCACCGAGCTCGCGCTCGCCCGCGTCACCAACACGGTCGTGCGCCCCGCCAGGACGTAGGGGCGGATCGCGATCGGCCCCTACCCCTCCACCTCGTACACCGTCACCGGCCCGCCCGACGACGCGTCGAACCGGCACCCCGTCTCGACGCCCAGCGCCGCCAGCGCACCGGCGTCGAGGGCGCCCGACTCGGCGTCGTGCCACCGCGCGTGCATGGCCCCCAGCGCGAACGCCGCGCCCGAGCCCATCGCCCAATACCGCGTGTACTCGTGGACCTCGCGCATGTCGTAGACCCCGAACAGGCCGGTCGGCGCGGCGATCAGCAGCGACACCTGACTGCTCTCGTACGGGTCGCCATCCTCGCCCGTCTCGGGCTTGAGGTAGTACTCGTCCTTGAGCACCTCGTGCAGCCCCCGGAACGTCTCGAAAATGCCCCGCCGGCTCGTCAGGTCGACGAATTCGGCTCGCTCGAAGGCGTCCTGCAGCACCAGATGGTGCGCGGCATACCCGACCACGCCCACCAGAGCGTCGCCGACCCGGAGCACCTTCTCCCCCGCCGCGTCGAGGTCGGGCGGCAGCTTCAAGTCGTCGAACGTGGTGAGGGCGTCGGACGCGAGCGCGAGCCCCGTCGCGGTGCGGACGGCTGTGAGGGTGGACATCGTTGTTGGGATTTGGGGTTGGGGATTCGGGATTGGAGCCGAAGGTGACCGTCCGGGGCCGAGCCCCCAATCCCCAACCCCCAGGCCCCAATCCCTACAGGTACAGCGCTGTCGCGACGGCGAAGAAGATGGTCAGGCCCAGGATGTCGTTGCTCACCGTGATGAACGGGCCCATCGCGAGGGCCGGGTCGATGCCGATGCGGTTGAGCACGAGGGGCACCGTCGCCCCGATCAGCGTCGACAACACGATGACGATCAGCAGCGCGAGCGCCGCCGTCAGCGCCAGCCGCTGCGTGTCGTCGCCGAAGCCCGACAGGATCACGATGATGCCCAGCGCGAGGGACAGCACGATGCCATTGATGATGGCCACGCCCAGTTCCTTGCCGATGCGCCGAGCCAAGTCGCTCCGCCACAGGTCGCCCGAGGCCAGCCCCTGCACCGCGATCGCCGACGACTGGATGCCCGCGTTCCCCGCCATCGCCATCACGATCGGGATGAACAGCGCCAGCACCGGCGCGACCGTCAGGGCCTCCTCGAACCCGACGATGACGAGGCCGGACACGTACGCGCCCACCAGCCCCAGCAGCAGCCACACCAGCCGCCCCCGGCTGACTGCGAACACGCTCGACGACAGCTCCTCCTCGCCCGTGATGCCGACGGAGCGCTGCAGGTCCTCCTCCGCCTCCTCACGGATCACGTCGACGACGTCGTCGATGGTGATGCGGCCTAAGAGGCGGCGGCCTGCCGAGATCACCGGCAGGGCCACCAGGTCGTAGCGCTCCATGATCCGGGCCACGTCCTCCTGGTCGAGGTCCGGTTCGACGGCGACCGGGTCGAACTCGGCGATCTCGGCCACGACCGTGTGGGCCGGCGACAGCAGCAAGCCCTTGAGCGAGATCACACCCACCAGCTTCTCCTCCTCGTCGACGACGTAGACCGCGAACACGGGGTCGACGGCCTCGGCGTTCGCCCGGACCGCCTCGGTCGCCTCGGCGACCGTCGCCGTCAGCGGGACGGCCACGACCTCGGTCGCCATCAGCCCGCCGGCCGTGTCGTCGCCGTAGCTCAGCAGCGCCTCCACGTCCGACGAGTCCTCCAGCTGGACGAGCACGTCGTCGGCCTGCGTCACGTCCACGTCCGCCAGCACGTCGGCCTGGTCGTCCGACGCCAGCGGATCGATCAGCAGGACCAGCTCCGAGGTCGACAGGCCATCAAGGAAGTCGACGCGCTCGGCGCTCTCCAGCTCCGGCAGGATCCGGCTCGTCACGTCGTCCGGCAGCCAGCGGAAGGCGACGTGCGCGGTGTCGGCCGGCAGGTGCTGCAGCAGCGACGCGAGGTCGGCCGGCCGCAGGTCGGCCACGATGTTGAGCACGTGCCCCCGGTGGCCGGCGTCGACCAGCCCGGCCACCGCGTCGACGAGGTCTTCGTCGACGAGCGTGGGGGCGTCGGATGCGGGGGCGTTCTCGATCACGGGCGGCTCAGGCGAAGTGGTGGACCAGGCGGACGAACTCCTCCGGCGCCAGCGCCTCGGGCCGGCGCGTCGCGGCCCACTCGGGCACCTCGACGCCCGCCGCCGCGGCGACCCCGGACAAGCTGTTACGGAGCATCTTCCGGCGCTTCCCGAACGCCGCACGAACGACCGTCTGCAAGGCCTCGAAAGCTACGTCCGGCCCGGGCACGTCGAAGTCGAGCGTCACCACGGCGCTGTCGACTTTGGGCGGGGGGCGGAAGCTCGGCGGGGGGACATCGACGAGCAACTCCGCCCGGGTGTAGAGCCCGAAATAGACCGACAGCGTTCCGAACGTCTTGCTCCCGGGCCCCGCCACGATCCGGTCGGCCACCTCCTTCTGCACCATCACCACGGCCCGGGCGACGCTCTCGCGCGCCTCCAGCAGCGCGAAGAGGATCGGCGACGTGATGTAGTACGGCAAGTTGCCGACGACGTGAAGGGCCGGAGGCTGGGGGTCCTCACCAGCTGGCGCGTCGTCGGACTCAGCCCCTTCCCCCTCCCCGCTTCCCGCTCGCCCCAGCTGGCGCCAATTCGCGTCGAGCACGTCGACGTGGCGGACGTCGAGCGTGGGAAACCGGCGGCGCAGGTGGCCCACGGCCTCGGCGTCGACTTCGAGCGCGATCAGGTCCGGGTAGCGGCGCAGCAGATCAGCGGTGAGCGCGCCCTCGCCGGGGCCGATCTCGACGACCGGCGCGCCCTCGGGCGCCCCGACCGCCGCGACGATCCGTGCGATCACGCCGCCGTCCGTCAGGAAATGCTGGCCGAGGGATTTCTTGGCGCGAACGGACATGGGGGGACGGGCGGAGAACCCTCAGGGTACACGCCATCACCCGACGGCGGAGGCGGCGGGCCAATCTCCATCCCCAATCCCCGCCCCCTACCCGGCCGCCTGTCCGCGCCGGTACCACAGCAGCCCGCCGATGCCGAGCGCGCCGAGGTACGCGAGCACCGTCGCCGCCCACGAGATCATCACGCCCCGCCTGCGGGACTCCGGCCGGAAGCGCATCGTCACGATGTGGTCGCCGGCCGGCACCGGGACGCCGCGCAGCAGGAAGTCCGTCCGCACAATCGGTGTCGGGTCGATGCCGATCGTCGCCGTCCAGCCCGCGGGGTAATAGACCTCGCTGAAGACGAGCAGGCGTGGGCGGTCCGTCGAGACGTTGTAGACGATCTCGTCGGGCTCGAACCGCTCCATCGTGACGCTCGCGCCGGCCGAGTCGGGCGCGGCGCCCGTCAGCCCAGACACGTCGAGGTCGCCGGGGTCGGAGACGTAGGCGACGCGGGACAGGTCGGTGGCGGGGTCGCGCAGGATCGGGAAGAGCGCCTCATCGTCCGGCGCGACGGCGACCGAGTCGACGAAGAACGCCCGGGGCAGGGCCGTCGAGTCGACGCCGACGACCAGGCCCGTCTGTGGGTCCTGGAAGACGGGGTCGAAGCCCGGGACGACGCCCGGGAGCACGACGTAGCGCGTCGAGAGCAGCCGGAGCGCGTTGCGATTGAGGCCCGTCGAGTCGTCGGGCAGCAGGTGGTCGAAGTAGGTCTGGATCAGCGCCAGCTTGGCGCCGTGGTAGCCGCCGACGGACTCGTAGAAGTACGACGGGACGGCGTTGGTGGCCCAGTTGGCCGGCAGCACGCGGAACCGGCCCGGCCCGCCCGCCTCGTCGACACGCGCCGAGACGTATTGGTCGGCCGCCGAGGGCTGGATCTGCGACTCGATCCGACTGTTGACGCGGAGCGACGGGTCGTCCTCGTTGAAGTACCGCCTCCCGACGCCCCACAGGTCGATCGTGGTTAGCAGCGCCAGCGCGGCGATCGCGACCCACCCGGGGATGCGCTCCCAGAGGTGCGCGGCGACGATCAGCAGCGCCAGCGCCAGCAGCAGGAGGGATCGGCCCGCGTCGGCGGCGAACAGCGACGCGCGCTCGCCCTCGACTTGGGCGAGGTAGCCGGCCGTCATCTGGCGGACCTGGGGGTCGGCCGGTGACAGCCCGGCCTGCTGGGCGGCGAGCGCGGCGATCTGGACGCCCTCGTCGGGCTTCTCGAAGGTGAGCGGGCCGCCGCCGGTGACCCACAGCCCGCCGATCAGGATCGCCAGCACGGCGCCCGCGCCGAGCGCGACGCGGCGCTTGCGCTGGTCGGCTTCCGGCGTCATCTCGGTCCGCTGGACGTAGTACGCGCCCCAGCCCGCCAGCAGCGCGACGAGCAGCACGGCGACCGAGAGCCACGTCTCGGGCACGCGGAAGGCGTCGAACAGCGGGAGCGCCTCGAAGGCGATCCGGTTGACGAGCGGCAGGTTCTCGCCCAGCGCGAACGCCACGAACACGAGGACGCCGATCCCAAACGCCGCGACCGACCGCCGGACGACGCCGAGCGCGCCGATCGCCGCCAGCAGCGCGATGACGGGGCCGACGTAGTGCGGACCGGCGGTGAACGGCTTGGCCCCCCAGTACGTCTGCCCGCCGCCGCCGTACGCGTTCGGGATGACGAGCGTCAGCAGTTCGCCAAAGCCCTGGCTCCACATCATCGCGTACTCCCACGCGAGCCCGCCGCCCGGCCCGGCCGAGCGCGTCGTGAACGCCTTGTACTCGGCCTGGATGAGGTACGGGTCGGCCACCATCGCGAGCGCCAGCACGGAGCCGACCGCGAGCAGGCCGGTCGACGCCAGCCACGTCTTCCCGGCCCCGTCGCGGAAGGCGGCGAACCCTTCGGCCACCCACCAGATGACGGCCGCGAGCACGACGTAGTAGGTGATCTGGACGTGGCCCGCGCGCAGGTTCAGGGCCGCGGCGATGGCGAACATCAGCGCGAAGAACACGCTCTTGAGCCAGCCCGTCTCGGCGTCGCGCCGGATGACGGCTGCGAAGCCGAGCAGCAGCCACGGCGCGTACGCCAGCGCGATAAACTTGGTGTTGTGGCCCGCCGTCAGGATCAGCGGCAGGTACGTCGACAGCCCGTAGCCGACGCCGGCCACCACGCCTGCCAGCTTCGACCGCGTGAGGGACAGCACGAGCAGGTACGTCCCGACCAGCAGCGCGAAAAAGTGGGCGACCGGCCACAAGCCCGCACGCCGCAGCGTGTTCATCACGGTGTCGGCCCCGGGGACGCGTGAGCCGCCCAGGATCATCGTGCCGGGCATCCCGCCAAACACGTTGGGCGCCCACTCGGGCCGGACGCCCGTGTCGGCTTCGTACGCCAGCATCGCCTCGGCCGTCGCCGCCCATTGGACCGTGTCGCCGCCGACGAGTGTCCGCCCGCCGATCGTGGTCGGCGCGAAAAAGCCGACGGCGACGATCAGCAGGAAGCCGAGGCAGATCGCGTGCTGGAGCCAGCCCGGCCGGGAATCCCACCACGTCGTCTCGCGCGAGACCGGGCCCGCGCGGCGCACGCGCGAGCGCTTTTTCCAGACCTCGTTGCCTTCCAGCGGTGCCGGTCCCCCGGACGCCCCCGGGCGGCTCTTCCTCGACTTGGCCATGAGATGTGCAGTGCGGCCGCGACAGCGGCGGATGATGGAGGGCTAGGCGCGAACGAGCGACGTGCGACGCGCGCGCGCGGCGGCCGCGGTGGCCGCCATCGGCACCTCCGTTCGGGAGATCACGGTGGTCCGGCCCACGACGCCGTCGGGCAGCAGGATCTCGCGGACGAGCAGGTGGACCGCCGTATCGGGCGGCGAACACACCTGCGTCATCACGTCGAGCGTGCCGGAGATGTACGCGTAGACGGTGTCGCCGACGACCGTCGCCGCGAACGGGCGCGGGATGTAGTCGCCGCTGAGCGCGATGGCGGTGGCGTCGTAGAGCACCTCGACGGCGCCGTCGGGCGTGGCGCCGGCCACGAGGGCGCTGTCGGCGACCTCGACCCGCACGCCGGGCCCGGCGTCGCTTACGAACGCGACCGTGAGCGTGTCGCCGACCGCGCGGCCGTCGGCCACCAGCAGGCCGCCCGTGGTGACCGTGCGCGACGTCTCGAAGGTGCAGTCGCCGACGCACCCGGTGAGGGCGGCGAAGCAGAGCAGAAGGGCGGCACGACGCATGGGGCGAAGATAGGAGCCCGCCGAGGGGGGACACCGGCACAACGGAGCGCGAGCCGGACGCTCGGTCAGAGGGGGACCCCCCGCTGTCATTCCCCGATCCCCGCCAGCTCCGCCTCGATCGCCGTGCGGACGCGGGCGGACAGCTCGGCGGCGTCGCCGCGCTGGAGGCCGTCGGTGGGGATGGGCTCGCCAATGACGCACCACGTCGTCCCCGGCCATGCCGTCTTGTCGGTCTGGGACATGACGCCGGCCTGCCCGACGAGCGTGACGGGCACCACGGGCACGCCGGCCCGGATCGCGAGCACGAACGGGCCGCTCATGAACGGCTCCAGCGCATGCGAATGGCTCCGCCCGCCCTCGGGATAGAGCAGCACCGAGTCGCCGCCGCGGATCCGCTCGGCGGCCCGTTGGAGGTCGGCGACGGCCTGGCGCGGGTTGTCGCGACGGATGAACAGGCAGGCGGACTTCTCGAGCACCCAGCCCACCAACGGCCACGTGCGAAGCTCGTGACGGGCCACGTAGAGAAACGGGCGGGGCAGCCCCATCATCGCCGCCGGGATGTCCAGCGAGTTGACGTGGTTCGAGGCGAAGACGACGGGCCCCTCGGGAAGCGGCGCCCGGCAGATCGTCTCGACGCGGATGCCCGACATCCCCAGGAGAAAGCGGGCCCACGGGCGCATCCAGGCGCGGAGCGTCCGGGCGGTGGGCGCCATCGCGGAGTGGATCACCAGCCCCGGGCTCATCGTGAGGGTGAAGAACCCGGCCCAGAAGATGACCCACCCGAACCAGAGTCGGTGGGTCAGCGAGAGGGTCGGGGCGGTCGTCCGGGGAAGTGCGGCAGTCACGGCCGCAAGCTATCGTGTCGCCGCTCGCGCCGCGCGGATGAGTGCCGTCGCCGATGCCAGGCCGGACGCGCGGACGGGCTTGGGCAGCGCGTCGATCACGACGGGCCCGTCGAAGCCGGCCGCCGCGAGCGCCGCGAGGTGGGCCGACCACCCGACCTCGCCCTCCCCGATCCGCCGCTCTTGCCAGGCGTCGCCCGGCACGCCGTCGTGCGCGCCCACACACGCGATCGATGCGCCGGACGCCTGCAGGGCTGTGAGCCCGTCGGCGGGCGCTTCGCCCTCCGCCAGCGCGTCCGCGGGCCGCCAGTCGGCCCCGACGGCGTCGTGGGACACCTCGGCGAGGAGCGCCGCGAGCGCCGCGCCGGTCGGCGCGACTGTGCCCGCCTCGTTGCGGACGGCCAGCGTCAGCCCGAGCGCGGCGGCGCGGTCCCCCGCTTGCGCCAGCGCTTGCGCCGACCCCGGGCCGCCGAGCGCGCCGACGCGCACCAGCGAGCACCCGAGCCGGTCGCCGAACGCGGCCACCTCCGCGAGCCGGTCGAGGTCGTTGAGCCAGGCCGCACGCGCCGAGGCAGGGGCCTCAAACAGGCCGGGGTCGAGCGCGATGACGGGCACCTCGTCGTCGTCGAGCCGACGCCGGAGCGAGGCCTCGGCGATGTTTGGCACCCGAGCCCCCCCCAGCGAGCGGAGCACGACGCCGTCGAGTCCCCAGAACAGGGTGAGCTTGACCGCGCGAGCGGCGTCGGCGGTGGCGGCGTCAGTGGTCCAGGCGAGGGTCATCGGGTGGAGAGGGTGTCGGGCGGTGCCGTGTAGCGAGCGGTACGGGTGATCGCGTCGACGAGGGCCACCGCAAGCGCGGGGCCGTCGGCGTCGGGGACGGAGACGACGGGCAGCCCCGCCAGCGAGTCCGGCGCGGTGCCGACGGTCACCAGCGAACGCACCAGGGCACGGGGCCACAGCCCGGCCGAGAGCGGCTGGCGCAAACCGTCGCTCCCGCGCGCGCCGGTCCAGAAGGCGACCAGCACCGTCCGGTCCGGGGTGCCTCCCCAGTGCGATCGCTCCACGACCACGCGCATCGCCTCCACGACCGCCGGCACGGCGTCCGACGCCATCGACACGGCCACGACGACCAGCTCTGGCCGGCCGACCGGGTGCTCGCCGGGGATGTACCCGCCCAGCATCGGCGGCGTGCCGACGACGAACTGAGGCGACTCAGTCCGCAGGCTGTAGTCGCCGAACGGCGTGATGCCCGCCCGCGCCAGCGCGCGGCCCAGCGCGGCAGCCCGGTCGCCGGTCGCCAGCGAGTCGGCCGTTGCGGCGACGGCGCGGGCCGAGACCGGCGCGTCCGGGCCGGTCGGGAGCGGCGACGGACCGGCGCAGCCGGCCGCCACCAGGGCGAGGATGAGGGTCGCGAGGCGCATGGTCAGCAAAAAAAAGGGGCCGCCCGGCAGTACACCGGGCGGCCCCACGTCGGACCGAAGTCAGACTTAGTTGAAGCCGACCGCAAGGCCAGCCGTGAAGCCGATCGCCGGCTTCACCGAGTTGGACCCGCCGATGGCGTAGCCGTACTCGGTGTACTCCTCCTGGACACCGCCCTTGATGAAGAGCGAGGCCGGGAGGCTCGGCGGCGAGATGCGGATGTACGGGGCGATGGTGCCCGCGTGGCCACCGATGCCCGCCGTCGTGCCGACGTTGTCGACCGTCGGGCCGGAGTGGCGCGTCTGGATCTGGAGCGCAGCGCCCAGCTCGAAGAAGCTGAACTTGAAGCCGGCGCCAAGCATGAAGTTCAGCAGGTCGTCACCGTCGAGGGACGACTCGTCGAACGCCGTCTCGGGATCGTCGTCGATGCCCTGAAGCAGGTACGCGTCAAGGCCACCGAAGAGGCGGAACCGCTCGCTCGGGTAGTCGAAGTCCGCGCCGAACGTGATGGCGTCGCGGCCGTCCGAGTTCGAGAGCGTCGCCGGGAGGAAGAGCGGCTTGAACGCGGGGTTGCCGGCGACGGCCGCCGTGGCGGTCACGTTGCCGTTGGCGTCGATCGAGAGCGGCTGCTCACCGAACGGGGTGTTGGCGCGGGCCTGCTCGCCGTTCTCCCGCTCCGACCCGAGGTCGAAGATGTAGCCGCCGTGGACGCCGACGACGTTGCCACGGGCGGTGCCAAAGACCTTGACGCCCTGGAGGCCGAAGTCGCTCTCGATGCCACCGATCGGGTTCGTGAACTGCGAGTTGTTGGGGCCCTGCTGCACGAACTCGTTCTTGGCAACCGTCAGGACGCCGCCAGCACCGAGCCGGAAGGCCGGGAAGCTGATAAAGTTGACCTGCGCGCCGACGTTGATGCGCTGGCTGATGATGTCACCACCGGTGGTGGCCACCGTGAGGTCGGTCGCGTCGCCGTTCGTGTCCCAGATCTCCTCAGCCTCGCCGTAGGCGTAGGAGGCCCACAGCTTGATGGGCGCCGCAGCGACCGGGCGGCCGAGCGCGTACGTGTCGGAGGTGATGGAGCGGGGGGCCGCAGCCGTCTCGAAGACGCCAGGCGTCGCGTTCTCGGCCGTGGGCGGGTCGGGGTTCTTCTTCTTCTTGTCGTCGTCGCCGGGGGTACCGAGCGCGAGCGTTCCGGCCAACAGGCCAACGAGTGCCAGATGGAGCATATGTAAAACCTCAGAGAGGGGAGTCGGGGGGAGAAAAGCGGGCGGCGGGTGTGGGCCCGCCGGTCCGCTCCAAAGCGTTGGGCCTCCCTGTGGTTCCGTGCCCCACCCCGAAACGTCGGCCCGGAAATGAACCGGGCGGCCCTAAACGGCCCCGCCAACGCCGCCGCGTACCTTCTTCAACCGCGCTCCCCACTCCCCGATGGATTCCCCGGCCCGCGCCGCCCAGGCGCTCCTCGACCGCGAGCGGTCCCTCTTGGAATCCCTGGGCGCGCTCCTCGACCGGACGGCTGCGCCCGACGCCACGCGCCGACGCCTCGCCGACCTCGCCGCCGCGCTCGACGAGCTGTTCCTGCTGGTGGTCGCTGGCGAGTTCAACGCCGGCAAATCGACCGTCGTCAACGCGCTCTTCGGGCGGACGGTGATGGAGGAAGGGCCGGTCCCGACGACCGACAAGATCACCGTCCTGCGCCACGGCACGTCCGACGCGACGCACCGCCGGGGCGACTTTGTGACCGAGCGCCGGCTCGACCACCCGCTTCTCGAGGGCCTGTCCGTCGTCGACACGCCGGGCACCAACTCAATCGTCCTTGAGCACCAGGCGCTGACGGAGGACTTCATCCCGCGCGCCGACCTGGTGCTGTTCGTCACGAGTTACGACCGGCCGCTGTCGGAGTCGGAGCGGCAGTTTCTCGAGTACATCCGGGGCGCGTGGGGCAAGCGGCTCGTCGTGATCGTCAACAAGGCCGACCTGGCGGAGACCGAGGCGGCGCTGGCGCAGGTGCTGGACCACGTCCGCGACGGGCTGGCGCGGATCTTCGCCGAGGCGGGGATCGCCAACGCCCGCCCGCCGATCCTCTTCCCCGTCGCCGGGCGCCTCGCGCTCCAGGCCAAGCTCGACCACGACACCGACGCGGCCGTCCACGCCGACCCGCGCTGGCAGGCCTCCCGCTTCGCGCCGTTCGAGCGGTTCCTGACCGAGACGTTGACCGACGATGCCCGGGTCGCCCTCAAGCTGACGGCCCCGCTCGACGCCGCGCGGACGCTCCTCGCGGACGTGGCGGCCCGGCTCGACGACCAGCGCGGGGTGCTGGCGTCGGATGAGCTAGAGATCGCCGCGCTGAACGGCCGCTTTGCCGAGGTCCGCGCCGGGATGGACGAGACCGTCGCCCGCGCCGTCTCCGACGTGGACCGCGAGCTGCTGGAGATGGAGACGCGCGGCGTCCGCTTTCTCGACGACACGATCCGGGTGTCGCGGCTCAACCTCATCCGCGACCGCAATGCGTTCCGGGAGGAGTTCGAGCGCCAAGTCGTCCGCGACGCCGAGCGCCGGATCGAGACGCGCCTGGGCGAGGCCGCCGACGCCGTACTCCGCCGCGTGTTCGAGCTGTGGAACGAGACGTACACCCGGCTGGCGGACCTCCGCCGCGACGACGCGACGGCCCAGGGTGGCTTCATGTACGACCGCGAGGAGGTCTTGCGCGACGTGTTGCGCGAGGCCAAGCGGACCATCGATCAGTACGACATGGGCGAGGAGGCCCGGCGCCTGCTCGAAAACGCGCGCTCGGCGCTGACGGTCAGTGGCGCCACTGCCGTCGGCATTGGCGCCGTGGCCGTCGTGCTCATCATGACGACCGCGTTCGACCTGACGGGTGGGATCCTGGCGACGGGCGCCCTCGCGACACTCGGCTTTATCGTGCTCCCCGCCCAGCGCCGCCGCGCCGTCCGCGAGTTCTCGGCGCGCGTGTCGACGCTGCGCCAGGAGCTGCGGTCCGGGCTGGAGCGCGAACTCGACTCCGAGGTCGACGACGCGATCGGCAAGGTCCGCGCGCTCGTCCGGCCCGTCGCCAAGCTGGCGCTCGACGCGCGTGCCGCGCTCGACGCGCAGGCCGCCGACGTGTCCCGCCTGTCCGCCGACGCCGACGCCCTTCGCGCCGACGTCCGCGCGGGCTACGGGGAGGTCGAGGGGTAGCCGGAACGGAGGAGTGGACGGCCTGCGTGCGGCGTCAGACGCCCTCCCCCGCCGCCGCCTTCGCCTCCTCGCCCCTCGCGCGGCGGCTGTACCAGCGCATCACCGGGGTCACCGACAGGCCGTGCACGACGATGCTGGCGGCGATGGTGGTGAGGACGAGGCCGAGCAGCAGGTCCGAGAAGCCGTCGTTGAGGCCGTGCGTCTCGGCGAACATGAGGTAGTACACCGACCCGATGCCGCGGACGCCGAACCACGCGATCAGCTCGCGCTGGAGCCCGGTCGTGTGGGAGCCCGCCATCCCGATCCACACCGCGAGCGGGCGGACGACGAGGAGGCAGGCCGGGACGAACCACAGCGCGTCGACGGTCCAGTTGGCCCGGTGCAGCAGCGCGCCGACCAAGACCACGAGCGCGACGGCGCCGATCCGCTCGAGCTGCTCCGCGAACCCGAGGACGGCCGAGGCCATGTACGCCGGCGCCGAGTGGGCGTCGACGGCGACCTCCTCCTGCTCGCCCTCTCGGGCCATCGCCTCCACGTCTGCGGCCGCCTCGTCGCCCGTCTCGCGGCGCTCCTCGAACCGCAGCGCCAGCCCGGCCGCGAACGCCGCCAGGAAGGCGTACGTCGAGAGCAGCAGCGCGACGCCGTACGCGAGCGCGACGAGCCCCAGCGCGAGAAAGTCGTCGGACCCGACGGCCTCGCGGTGCGTCCGGCGGAGGTACACGACGAGCCGCCCGACGGCCATCCCCAGCCCGGCCCCGATCGCCAGCCCGCCGAGCACGGCCCACACCACGTCGATCGCCAGCCACCGGCCCAGGTTCGCCCCCAGGTCGTGGAGCCCGAGCAGGCCCAGGCCCAGCATCACGAACGGGAACGCGGCGCCGTCGTTGAACCCGGCCTCGCCGGTCAGCGAGAACCGGAGCCGGTCGGTGTCGTCGGGGTTCTCGATCTGGACGTCCGACGCCAGCACGGGGTCGGTCGGCGCGAGCACGGCGCCGAGCAGGACGGCCGCACCGATCGGCAGGCCCAGCCCGAACACACCCAGCGCGGTGATCCCGGCGACGGTCAGCGTCATCGAGACGGTCGCCAGCCGGAGCGGGAGCCGCCACCGCCCGTCGCTGAGCGGCGTCCGCAGCTTGAGGCCCGCCGCGAACAGCGACAGGATGACGGCGATCTCGGTCAGCACCTCCAGCACGCCGGCCTGGTCGATCGGGTCGATCACCAGCAGCCCGATGCCGAGCGGGCCGATCCCGACGCCGACCAACAGGTACAGCTGGGCCGCCGACAGCGGCAGCCGTGTGAGCGACGTCTTCGCCAGCGCCATCAGCGTCAGCAAGAGGCCGGCGATGACGAACCAGGTGGCGAAGGGCATGAGAGGCGGTCGGGGGCCGCCCTCAACGCCGGGCGCCGGTCGGCGGTCCCCCACCCGCGCCAACCGGGCCCTTGCCGAGAGCTACCCCACCTCGGTCGCCAGCTGGCGCAGGAAGTCGCGGATGAACGCGACGCGGCGCTCGGCCTCGGCCCGGCCCGCCACTGTCCGCATCGTCGCGGGCAGGCCGAGGAGCTTGACGAAGAAATGGTCCGTCGCGTAGCGCTGGTCGTCGAGCGGCCGCGCGGGCGGCTCCGACGGCACGGGGTCGTCCGGGTGGACGATCTGCGAGCCGAAGACGGCCGACATCGCGTAGCACCGGGCGACCCCGATCGCGCCGAGCGCGTCGAGCCGGTCGGCGTCTTGCACGACCGCCGCCTCGGCCGTCTCGGGCTCGATGCCGGCCGTGAAGCTGTGGGCCTCGATGGCGTGCGCGACGGCCGCGACCCGGCCCTCGTCGAAGCCCTGCTGGCGGAGCCACGCCGTGGCGGCGTCCGCGGCGATGCGCGAGGCGCGCGCGCGGTCCGGCGAGTCCTTCGCGACCGTCACGCCGTCGTGGAGCCACGCCGCCGGGACCACGACGCCGAGGTCGGCGCCCTCGGCCTCCGCCAGCTGGCGGGCGGCCCGGACCACGCGGCGGACGTGGGCGAGGTCATGCGCCACGTCGCCCGCCATGGTCTGGCGGATGTGCGCCTCGCACCGGGCGGACCAGCCGGCGATCTCGGCCGGGCTCACGCGACGACGAAGTTGACCAGCCGCCCGGGCACGGCGATCTCCTTGCGGACGGTCCCCTCGGCGAGGTACTTCGCCACGTTCGGCTCGTCGCGCGCCGCCGCCAGCATGGCGTCCTTGCTCGCGTCGGCGTCCACGGAGACGGTGCCCCGGAGCTTGCCGTTGACCTGGACCGCGATCTCGACCGTGTCCTCCTTGAGCAGCTCGGAGTCCGCCTCGGGCCACGCCTCGTACGCGAGCGTGTCGTCGTGGCCGAGCTGGCGCCACAGCTCCTCGGCGAGGTGCGGGGCGAACGGCGCCAGCAGCAGCACGAACGGCTCGGCGACCGCGCGCGGGACGGCGGCCCACTTGGTGGCCGCGTTGACAAACTCCATCAGCGCCGAGATGGCCGTGTTGAACCGCAGCCCGTCGATGTCGTCGCTCACCTTCTGGATCGTCGCGTGCAGCGTGCGGAGTTCGTCGCGCGAGGGGTCCGCGTCCGTCACCGAGGCGCCCAGCGTGCCGGTCTCGGAGTCGAGGAGCAGCCGGTAGGAGCGCGCCAGGAAGCGGTGGACGCCGTCGACGGAGCGCGTATTCCAGGGCTTGACCTGCTCCAGCGGTCCCATAAACATCTCGTACAAGCGCAGCGAGTCCGCGCCGTACTCGTCGACGATGTCGTCGGGGTTGACCACGTTGCCGCGGCTCTTCGACATCTTGTGCGCCCGGCTCGTCACGCGCACGGTCGGGTGGGACGACACCACGAACCCGTCGCCGCGCTTTTCGACGGCGTCGGCGGAGAGGGAGACTTGGACGAGCGTCGAGTTGTCGCGGTCGTCCTGCCAGACCGGCCCCTCGTCGGTGTCGATCTCGACGGCGTGCTCGGCCGAGACCCAGCCGAAGTCGCCCTCGCCGTCGGTGTGGCGGAAGGCCGTGTACTCGACCTCGCCCAGGATCATGCCCTGGTTGACCAGCTTCTGGAACGGCTCGTCGGTCGAGACCACGCCGGCGTCGAACAGCACCTTGTGCCAGAACCGGGCGTAGAGCAGGTGGAGCACGGCGTGCTCGGCGCCGCCGACGTACAAGTCGACGGGCATCCAGTACGCCTCCTTGGCCGGGTCCACGAGCGCCGTGTCGTTCGTGGGGTCGAGGTAGCGGAGGTAGTACCAGCACGAGCCGGCCCACTGCGGCATCGTGTTGGTCTCGCGCATCGCCAGGCGGCCGTCGGCCGTCGTGGTCTCGACCCAGGCCGTCGCGCTCGCGAGCGGGCTCTCGCCGGTCGGCGCGGGCCGGTAGTCGGCCACCTCGGGCAGCGACAGCGGCAGGTCGTCCTTCGACATCGGCACGGGCGCGCCGTCGACGTGCAGGACCGGGATCGGCTCGCCCCAGTAGCGCTGGCGGCTAAAGAGCCAGTCGCGCAGCTTGTAGTTGGTCTGACGGCGGCCGACGCCCTCGTCCTCCAGCCACGCCGTGACGACGGCGATCGCGGCCGGCGGCATGAGCCCGTCGAGCTTGACGCCCGCTTGCGCGATGTCGGCGACCGGGCCGCCCGAGGCGTCGGAGTTCATGAGCGCCCCGTCTTTGCCGGTGTAGACCTCCGAAAACCCGCGGGGGTCGTCGTTGTAGGCGCCAAAGAGCAGGTCGGCCTCGGTCGGCGTCGCCACGTCCGGGCCGGCATGCGCCGCCAGCCACGCGTCGGTCGGGCGGACGACGGGGCGGATCGGCAGGCCGTGCTCGACGGCGAACTCGAAGTCGCGCGCGTCGTGCGCGGGGACGGCCATGATGGCGCCGGTCCCGTAGCCTGCGAGGACGTAGTCGGCGATCCAGATCGGCACCTTCTCGCCGTTGACCGGGTTGACGGCGTGCGCGCCCGTGAACACGCCCGTCTTGGCACGCTCCTCCATCCGGTCGCGCTCCGTCTTGCGGGCGGTCGCCGCGACGTACGCCTCGACGGGGGCGCGCTGGGCGTCGGACGTGATCTGGCCCACGAGCGGGTGCTCGGGCGCGAGCACCATGTAGGTCGCCCCGAAGAGCGTGTCCGGCCGCGTCGTGAACACGCGCAGGCTGCGCTCGGGGAACCCAAAGACGCCGAAGTCGACCTCAGCGCCTTCGCTCTTGCCGATCCAGTTGCGCTGCATCGCCTTGACGGACTCCGGCCAGTCGAGGTCGTCGAGCCCGTCGAGCAGGCGGTCGGCGTACTGAGTGATGCGCAACATCCACTGCCGCATCTCCTTCTGCACGACCGGGTGGCCGCCGATCTCAGACTTGCCATCGACGACCTCCTCGTTCGACAGCACCGCCCCGAGCGCCGGGCACCAGTTGACGGGCGCGAACGCCTCGTACGCCAGCCCCCGCTCATAGAGCGTCAGGAAGATCCACTGCGTCCACCGCACGTAGTCGGGGTCCGTCGTGTTGACCTCGCGGGCCCAGTCGTAGCTGAAGCCGAGCCGCTGGAGCTGGCGCCGGAACGTGTCGACGTTGCGCTCGGTCGTCACGCGCGGGTGGATCCCCTCGCGGATGGCGGCCTGCTCGGCGGGCAGCCCGAACGCGTCCCAGCCCATCGGGTGGAGCACGTTGTAGCCCTGCATCCGCTTCGCGCGGGCGACGATGTCGGTCGCCGTGTAGCCCTCGGGGTGGCCAACGTGGAGGCCCGACCCGGAGGGGTACGGGAACATGTCGAGCGCATAGAAGCCCGGCTTGCTGGCGTCGAAGTCGTCGTCGCCGGGCCCGGCCTGGCGGAAGGTCTCGTTTTGGGCCCAGTAGGCCTGCCACTTGGGTTCGATCTCGTCGTGCGGGTAGCCGGCCATGTCGGTCTCGTGCGGGGGCCGGGAAGCTAGCGCGGCCCAGGGGCCGGCTGGGTGGAGAGCGGGTAGAGCGGCGCGGGCAACCACGAGCGCCAGCGCCGAGCCGGACTCTGAGCGCGCCCGCTCTGCGTGTTCCCCACTCGCCCGCCGCGCATCGACACTCTCGACGGGGTGCGCCCCTCGCCCTTGCGTGGCGGGGCGGCGGACCGATAGCCTACAACTCGCCCGCTCCGATCCCGATGCGCCACCTTCTCCTTGCCAGCCTCCTCGTCCCGCTCGCGGTCGCCGCCCAGCCCGCGCGGCTGGCGGTCACCGTCGTCGACACGCTCGACGCGCCAATCTCGGGCGCCGCGGTCCGGGTGCTGGGGCGCCCCGAGGTGGCGGTCACGGCGGCGGACGGGCTCGCCGAGTTGGTCCTCGCCGCCGGGCTGGCGGCCGTGACGGTGGCCGCCGACGGGTTCGAGCCGGCCACGTTCACGGTCACCGCCGCGCCCGGCGAGACGCTGGAGGGCACGGTCGCGCTGGCGCCCGCCACGCGCGTGCTCGGCGACGTGGAGGCCGTTGCCGACCGGATCGAGCCGGCGCTCCTGCGCCGCGGGTTCTACGAGCGGCGCGCCGAAGGCCGGGGCCAGTACGCCGACCGCGAGGCGTTCGAGGCGCGGAGCCTCCACACCGTCCGCGACGCGATCCTGGGGATGAGCGGCGTCCGGATCATTTCGTGGGACGAGAGGCCGGTCGTCGTGTCGTCGCGGTCGGCCAGCGGGGCGGACGGCGCGCTGCAAAACGCCAAGCCGTGCCCACTCTCGATCTTCGTCGACGGGCACGAAACGCAAGGGGAGACGGTCGATGTCTCGGGGATCCCCACGGCCGACCTTGCGGGCCTCGAAGTCTACGTCGGCACGGCGCGGACGCCGCCGGAGTACGGCCGCTTCAACCCGTGCGGCGTGATCCTGCTCTGGACACGGGCACAGTAGCGGGCCGCGTCCCGCCCGGTCCAGCGCGCCCGGTCGCAGGCACCCCGCGCTCGGCGTCGCACGCCGCCGCCCTCGGGACCGCCGGCGTGACTGGCGCGTTGAGACGGGCCCCTCCTGCTTGCGGCGTAGTTTCGCCGTCCCCTCTCCCCCGCCGTTCGCATGCCGTTCGTCCTCCGCCAGGTCGCCGTGGGCCTGGCCGTGGTCCTGCTCCAGTGGCTCCTGAGCAACCTCAAGCTCTGGGACGTGTGGCCGGACGTCGTGCTCCTCTACGTCGCCTACGTTGCTCTCCGCCGCGGCCGCGTGGCCGGCGCCGTCACCGGCTTCTGCGCCGGGTTGGCGATGGACGTCCTGGTGATGCCGACCTCGCTGGGGCTCAACACCGTCCTCAAGACGATCATGGGCTTCGTGATCGGCTTCTTCCGGTCCGAGCAGGGCGAGAACCTGCGGCTGACCCCGGTGCAGGCCTTTGTCGGCGCGCTCGTCGTCGCCGTCGTTCACAATGGCCTGATGACGATCGTGCTCGCGCTCGACGTCGGCACACGGACCCCGTTCCTGGTCTTCGGGCTGTGGCTCGGCGGCGCGCTGTACACCGCCATCGTGGCGCTCGCGGGCGCCCTCTTCCGCGTCCGCGGCTAGGCCCATCCCGTGGCCGAGGCGGGCGCTCCGCTACCGGAGCGCGTCCTCCAGCGTCGTCGAGGCGTCGGTGCTGGCATCGCGGTACTTCACGATGCACGGGGCCGAGAGCGAGAGCCCGTGGTGCTCGCCGAACTGCGAGTCCACCCTGCGCGAGCCCGGAACGACGACGGCGCCGGCCGGGATCTCCAGCGGCGTCCCCTCGCCCGACCGGATGACGGTCTCGCTCACCAAATCGTACACCCGCGTCGAGCGCGTCAGGATGACGCCCGCCGCCAGCACGGCCCGCTCGCGGACGACGGTCCCCTCGTAGACGCCGCAGCCGCCGCCGACGAACACGTCGTCCTCGATGACGACCGGCGCGGCGCCGATGGGCTCGAGCACGCCGCCGACCTGGGCCGCCGCGCTGAGGTGGACGCGTTCGCCGATCTGCCCGCAGCTCCCCACGAGCGCGTGGCTGTCCACCATCGTCCCGCTCCCCACGTACGCGCCGACGTTGACGTACATCGGCGGCATGCAGACGACGCCGGGCGCGAGGTACGACCCGCGGCGGACCGTGGAGCCACCGGGCACGATGCGGACGCCCCGGTCGGCGCCGAAGCGCTGGATGGGGTACGTGTCCTTGTCGAAAAAGGCGAACTCGTCCCCGGACAAGTCCACGATGGCGCCCAGCCGAAAGCCGAGCAGGATGCCGCGCTTGACCCAGCCGTTGGCCCGCCACACGCCGTCGTCGCCGCGATCTGCCGCACGAATCTCACCCGCTTCCAGCGCATCGAGCAGGGTCTCGAACGCCGCGCGGGCGCCGTCGCCGGGCGCGTCGGCGTGGCGGGTGATGTCGGACTGGAGGGCGGCGAGGTCGGTCATGGCGTGCGAGAAGCGGGGGGTCAACAGTCGAGATGCGCAAGCTGTCCGGCCGGGTCCCGATGCGCAAGCCGTTCACGGATTCCGCGCGGCTCGGGCCGCTCAGGCGTCAGCGCGCGCGCGGAGGTAATGGGACGAGAGCGGCGGCGCTCAGCACGGCGGCGTACGCCAGCATCGCCGGGACGTCGGCCAGCCCGTCGGTGAGTGTCCCGGCGGCCACCCGGCCCTGCACAGCGTCCCGCCCGCCGCCGTCACGCGGCGTCGACGAAGTGCGTGATCGTCACGAAGCGCACGTCGCGGTCGAGCGTGGCGACGAGCAGGCCGGTCGCCTTCGTCCCGTCGCCGTTGGCGAGGGCCCACGGCACACGGAGCCACTCGTGGTGGCCGTCGGGCGCGCCGGTGAAGGCAAAGCGCCAGCCCACTTGCTCGCGGAAGAAGCCCATGAACGCCGCCAGCGCCGCCTGTCCCTCGACGGGCTTTTCCGAATGCGGGTCATTGTACACGACGTCGGCCGTCGCGCAGGCGTGGACGAGGGCCCACCGCTCGTCGGCGTCGGCGGTGTTCCAGGCCTCGGTGTAGCGGGCCAAAGTCGTGTCGAGATCGGCGTGGTAAGCCATCAGGCGGGTCGGAGAGTGCCGGCCTCGATGAGGTCGGCGTAGGCGGCCAGGACGCGGCGCTCGGCGTCCGGGGTGAGGGGGGCGAGGGGCAGGCGCAAGGTCGGAGCCATCCGCCCCTGCGCCGCCAGCACGGCCTTGAGAGGGGCGGGGTTCGACTCGTAAAAGCTCGCGCGCATGGCGTCGAGCAAGATGTAGTGCAAGCGCCGCGCCCCAGCGGTGTCGTCCTCGAGCGCCCGGCGGATCATCTCGGCGACCGGGCCCGGCGCGGCGTTCGCGATCACCGAGACCAGCCCGTCGCCACCGAGGGCAACCGTCGGGAACGCGAGGTCGTCGTCGCCGGAGTAGATGGCCACCCCGTCCGGCACGTGGGCGATCACGTCCGCGATCTGGTTCAGATTCCCCGACGCCTCCTTGACCCCGACCACGCTCGGGACCGCCTCGACGACGCGCAGCGTCGTGTCGGCGGTCAGGTTCGAGCCCGTGCGCCCGGGCACGTTGTACAGGATGATCGGGCAGTCCGTCGCGTCGGCAATGGCGGCGACGTGGCCGAGCACGCCCTCGGGCGTCGGCTTGTTGTAGTACGGCCCGACGACCAAGAGCCCGTCGGCGCCCGCGACCGCCGCCTCGTGCGAGAACGCCACGCTCTGCGCCGTCGCGTTCGTGCCGGTCCCGATGATCACCGGCACGCGCCCGGCCGTGTGCTCGATGGCCACGTCGACCAGCTGGCGGCGCTCGGCGAGCGTGACGGTCGGGTTCTCGCCGGTCGTCCCCAGCACGACGAGCGCCTCGACGCCCTCGAAGAGCCGCCCTTCGAGCCGGCTCCCCTCGATCTGAAAATCGATCAGGCGACGGAACGCGGCCTCGTCGATGCCGCCGTCGGCCGCGAACGGCGTGACGAGCGCGGGCGCGGTGCCGCGAAAGAGGGGCTGGCGGGAGGGGCCCATGGGAGCGGGTGTCAGGGGTTGGGGATTAGGGATTGGGGGTCTCGACCTCATCGCTGAAACCTTCAGACCCCAACCCCTGATCCCCGATCCCCAACCCCTCGATCATGTCGTCGAGCGTGAACAGGCCCTGGCGCCCGGCCATCCACTCCGCCGCGCGGACGGCGCCGAGCGCGAAGGCCCGGCGGCTCTTGGCTGTGTGGACAATCTCGATCTGGTCGTCGGCGCTGTCGAGCGTGACCGTGTGCTCGCCGAGCACGTGCCCGACGCGCTGGCTGGTCACGTGGAGCGCGCCGGGGTCGATGGCGCCGTGCTGGGTCTCGGCGTCGAGGTGCGTCTTGCGGCCGAGCCCCGCCAGCAGTTCGTCGGCCAAGCGCCGCGCGGTGCCTGACGGGCTGTCGAGCTTGCCCGTGTGGTGCGCCTCGTGGACGGCCACGTCGTACTCGTCGAGACGGTCGAGCAAGGGCAACAGACCGGCGAGCGCGCGCGAGACGAGCGCCAGCCCCAGCGAAAAGTTGGGCGCCCAGAGCACACCCGCCTGCCCCTCGTCGACCCAGTCGCGGACCTTGTCGAGGTCGTCGGCCCACCCGGTCGTGCCGACGACGGCGGTCGCGCCCCAGAAGGCGTAGCGGTGGAGGTGGTCGAGCGCGACGGCCGGGACCGAGAAGTCGACGATCACGTCGGCGCCAGCGAGGGCCGAGTCGTCGCGGGCGTCGAGCAGCGGGTGGTCGGCGTCGAACCGGGCCACGACGCGGTGGCCGCGCTCGGTGGCGACGGCCTCGACGGCCTGGCCCATCCGGCCCGTTCCGACGAGCGCGATAGAGAGAGCGGGACGGTCAGACAGAGCGGCGAGGGGCGGGCGGGATTGGAAGGTACCGGCCTCTCCTCTCTCCCTCCCCCACTACCGCCGCATCTCGGCCGCCCGCACCACGTCCGCGAGTACAACCGCCGCCGTCACGTCGGCGCTGGCGCCCGGGCCGCGGACGGTCAGCGCGTGGTCGCCGGAGCGCTCCGTACGGATGACGACGGCGACCTCGGCGCCACGCAGGCCCGCGAACGGTGCGCCCGGACCGAGGTCGACGGCCTCGACGCCCGCGCGAACGGTCCCGCCGGAGAGCCGCGCGACGTACTGGCGCTCCCCGTCGGCGACCCGCTCACGCCAGCCCGCATCCGCCTCGGGAAGCCGGGCCCAGAACTCGGCGAGCGGCACGTCCGCCAGCCCGTCGGGCACCAGGCTCTCGATCTCGACCGACGCGACCTCGGACCCGACCTCGCGCGCCAGGAGCGCCAGCTTGCGGGCCACGTCGCGGCCCGACAAGTCGGAGCGCACGTCGGGCTCGGTCAAGCCCGCGTCGCGAGCGGCGGCGACGGCGACGGAGAAATCGGCCCCGTCGCGCATCCGGTTCATCACAAACGCCAGCGTCCCCGAGAGCACGCCCTCGACGGACCGCACGCGGTCGCCGGTGCGGACCAGATCGCGCAGGCGGCCCACGACCCCGAGCCCCGCGCCGACCGTCGCGTCGTAGAGGTACGGGGCGACGCCGGCGCGCGCGGCGGCCTGCGCCTGGCGCCACGCGCCCGCGCTCCGGCCGGTCGTCTCCTTGTTCGGGGTGACGACGGCGACGCCCGCGCCGAGCCAGTCGGCGTGCCGCGCGGCGACTTCCGTGCTGGCCGTCGCGTCGACCACGACCAACCGTTCGAGCCGGGCGGCCGTGAGCCGGGCGGTGAGCGCGTCGAGGTCGGCAGCCTCTGCTTGCGAGAGTGCCCCGGCCGCGGCCGCCGGGTCGATCCCTCCCGCGTCCCACACCAGGCGCCGGCTGTCGGCGAGGCCCGCCAGCACGATGTGGACGCCGTCGTCGCGCAGGCCCGGCCCGTGCGCCGCCAGCAGAGCGAGGAGACGCGTCCCCAGCGTCCCGGCCCCGACGACGACGAGGTGCGTCCGGAGTCGGCGCCGCGCGAACGCCTCGTGCAGCGCGCGGACCGCTGCATCCGCCTCGGCATCCGCGACGACGGCCGAGACGGTGTGGTCCCCCCCACCTTGAGCAAGCGCGCGGACGTTGACGTGGGCGTGCGACAGCGTGTCGAAAAAGAGCCCCGCCAGCCCGGACGCGCCGTGCAGCCCCGACCCAACCGCCGCCACGACCGCGCACCCTGACTCGGCCGTCACGCCCTCCACGTCGCCGCGCTCGATCTCGCGCGAGAGCGCCTTCTCCAAGAGCGCCACGACCGCACTCGCCTCCGCGCCCCGGACCGCCAGCCCGACGCTCCCCTCGGCCGACGCCTGGGCCACCAGCGACACGGGCACGCCCGCCTCCGCGAGCGGCCCGAAGATCCGCGCCATCAGCTCCGGCACCTCCAGCACCGACGCCCCTTCGATGCGGACGAGCGCCGCGCCTCGGATCGCCGTCACCGCCCGGATCGCGGGCTCGGCGCCCGGATCGGCGGGCCCGATCTCCGTCCCGGGCGACTCGGGCCGCAGCGTGTTCTTGATGCGCAAGGGGACGCCCTGCCGGGAGAGCGGCCGCATCGTGCGCGGGTGGAGCACCTTCGCGCCGAAGTGCGCCAGCTCGGCCGCCTCGGCGTAGCTGAGGCGGGGCAGCGAGAACGCGTCCGCGACGAGCCGGGGGTCGGCCGAGAGCACGCCGTCCACGTCGGTCCAGATGACGCACTCGCGCGCGTCGAGCGCACCCGCCAAGATGGTGGCCGTGTAGTCGGAGCCCGACCGGCCCAGCGTCGTCGTCACGCCATCGGCCGTCGACGCCACGAACCCGGTGACGACGGCGACCGCGTCGGGCGGCACCTCCGCGAGCGCCCCACGGACGAGCGCTCGCGTCGCCTCGAAGTCGACGGCCGCTTCCCCGAAGGCGTCGTCGGTGCGGACGAACGCGGTCGCGTCGAGCGCGACGGCGGCGTGCCCGGCGGACCGGAACGCCGCCGCCACGACGGGGACAGAGCCCCGCTCGCCGGCCGACACAATCGCGTCTCGAAACCGTGCCGAGCACTCGCGAAGGAGGGAGACGCCGTGGAGCAGCTCGCCGACCTCACCAAAGAGCGCGTCCAAGCGCCCGTGGAGTGCCGCCCGCTCGCCCTCGGCCGCCAGCGCGTCGACAGTCTCCGCGTGGCGCCGGCGGACGCGGTCCAGGATGTCCCGGTGCTCGCCGGTCCGCCCGACCGCCGCCCCGATCGCCGCCAGCAGGTCGTCGGTGACGCCCCCGAAGGCCGACGACACGACCACGCGGCGGTGCCCGGCGGTCTCGGCGCCGGTCGAGAGCTCGACGACGCGGCGCACGCGGTCGGGCGTGCCGACGGACGTGCCGCCGAACTTGGCGACGTGGACGGGGCGGTCGGGCATCGAGTCGAGGGGCGGCGTCCGGGGAAGATGCTTGCGATCCGACGCGGCGGGCGAGCCGCAAGCCGGTTTCTGCCCGTTCCTCATTCCGGCTCGCGGGGCGGGGCCCGGCGTCTTCGCTTTCGCTCCATTGACCGGCCGACGGGGCCGCCTCTATCTTTGCCGCACGCCGACCGACATCGGCGCCCCTGAATGGGGCATTAGCTCAGTTGGTAGAGCGCCTCGCTGGCAGTGAGGAGGTCAACGGTTCAAATCCGTTATGCTCCACGGATCCCGGCCGCTACGCATCGCGCGTGGCGGCCGTTTTTCGTTTACGCCGGCTCGCGGTACGCCAGCAGGCGCAGGGCGTTAAAGACGACGATCAACGTCGACCCCTCGTGGAGCGCGACCGCCGGGCCGATGCCCAAGCCGAACAGGGTCGCCGGGACGAGGATGGCCACCATCCCGAGGCTCAGCCACAGGTTCTGGCGGATGATCCCGCGCGTCTTGCGGCTCAAGCCGACGGCGAAGGGGAGCTTCGACAGATCGTCGGCCATCAGCGCCACGTCCGCCGTCTCCAGCGCCACGTCCGAGCCCGCCGCGCCCATCGCGATGCCGACCGTCGCGTTCGCCATCGCCGGCGCGTCGTTGACGCCATCGCCGACCATGGCGACCTCGCCCTGCTGGCGGAGCGCCTGGATGGCCGCCACCTTGTCGTCGGGCAGGAGGTCGCCCCGCGCTTCGTCGATGCCGACGGCGCGAGCGACCGACTCGGCAACCACTTGTGCGTCGCCCGAGATCATGATCGTCGTCTCAATGCCGAGCGCGTGGAGCTGTTTGATGACACCCTTCGCCGAGGCTCGCGGCGTGTCCATCAGCCCGACGACGCCCAGGAAGCGGCCGCCGCGCTGGACCAGCATCGTCGACCGGCCGTCGGCTTTGAGCTGGCGGTCGCGCTCCAAGAGAGACGCGGGCGCGGGCGCGCCGCCGTCGAGCGTGAAGAGGGCCGGCTTGCCGACGGCGACGGCCTCTCCACCGAGCGTGGCGCGGACGCCGTGGCCGGTCACGCTTTGGAGGTCTTCGGCTTGCGGCCCCTCCCCTGCCCGCTCGCCGAGATCGCGGACGATCGCGCGCGCGAGTGGGTGCTCGCTCAGGCGCTCGACCGCCACGACCGCCGCGAGCAGCTCGGCTTCCGTCGCTCCCTCCGCCGCGACCACGTCGGTGACGCGCGGCTCGCCCTCGGTCAACGTCCCCGTCTTGTCGAAGGCGATGGCCGTCAGCCCGCCGAGCGCCTCGAGCGGCCCGCCGCCCTTGACGAGCACGCCGCTCCGCCCCGCCCGGGCCACGCCCGAGAGCACGGCCGACGGCGTCGCGATCGCGAGCGCGCACGGGCTGGCGGCGACGAGCACGGCCATCGCGCGGTAGAAGCTCTCCGAAAACGGCTCTGAGATGAGGTCGAGCGCGCCGAGCAGCGGCGGGACGACGACGAGCCCCACGACGAGCGCGAGCACGGACGGCACGAACACCTCTTCGAAGCGGTCCGTGAACCGCTGCGTCGGCGAGCGCTCGGTCTCGGCCTCGGCCACCATCTGGACCACGCGCGCGAGTGTCGTCTCGCCGGCCGGCCGCGTCACGACGACGTCGAGCGCGCCGCCGCCGTTGAGCGTCCCCGCAAAAACGCGGTGCTCGGGCGCGACGGCCTCGATGTCGGCGAGGGCCGCGTCGAGGTCGGCGACGGGCTGCTTGTCGACGGGCACGCTCTCGCCCGTGACGGGCGCCTGGTCGACGGCGCTCGTCCCGACCGTCACGACGCCGTCGGCGGCGATCCGCTCGTCGGGCCGTACGACGACCGTGTCGCCCACGACGAGCTCGCCGACGGGCACCTCGGACTCGACGCCGTCGCGGCGAACGCGCGCCGTCGCCGGGGCCAGTTCGCCGAGCGCTTCGATGGCGCGACGTGCGCGGCCCATCGCGTACCCTTCGAGCGCGTGGCCGATCGAAAAGAGGAACAGCAGCAGCCCGCCCTCGAACCACTCGCCCAGCGCGGCGGCACCGGCGGCGGCGACCAGCATCAGAAAGTCGATCTCGAAGCGGCCCGCGCGGATCGAGTCGACCGCCTCGCGGACGGTGAACCAGCCGCCGAAGGCGTAGGCGCCGAGGTACAGCGCGAACGGGACGGTCTCGGCGACGCCGCTGAACGTCTCCAGCCCCCAGCCGAGCGCGACGCAGACGCCGGACAAGAGGGCGAAGATCAGCTCGGTCCGCTCGCCGAAGATGCCGCCGTGCGAATGCCCACCGTGGGCGCCCGGCGCGTGGCCGTGCCCCGTGTGCTCGTCGGGCCCGTGGTCGTGGCCGTCGTGCCCGCCGGCGGCGGCGACCTCGGGCGGGTGGGGCGCCGTGACGGTCACGCCGAGGTCCGCCAGCGATCGGCGGATGGCGGCCTCGTCGGTCGCCTCCCGGTCGAACTCGACGCGGACCGGGCCCGTCGCGTTGGCCTCGGCCTCGACGACGCCGGGCGTCTGCGTTAAGAGCTCCGTGACGGTCCGCGCGCGGCGCTGGTGGCCGAGCCCGTCGACGGCCCACAGGACGTGGCCATAGCGCGAGGTAATCCGAGCGCCCGCCGCCTCAGCTGTACGGCGCAAGCGGGGGAGCGCGACGGCGGCGGGGTCGTAGTGGAGGCAGAGTTGGGCCGGGCGGCCGCCAGCAGCGGGGACGACGTGCGCTCGCTCGACGCCGGTCGTCGCCGCGAGCGCGTCGGTGAGCCGTGTCACGCACGCGTCGCGAGCGTCCGGCGCGTCGGGCAGGAGGACGGGGAGGTCGAGGCGGAGCGGGTCGGACATGGGCGCGGCGGGGGTCGGCCGTAAACCGAGGCTCCCGGGATCGGGTCCGACACGCGCTTGCTCGGTTGAGTCGCTCTCGACAGCGTCCTCCCGAGCTCGCGAGGGATCTCAACGCGAGGTTCGTCGCCCGCAGAACCGCTTGTCGAGAGCTGCGACGATAGCGCTGAGATCCTTCGCTCCGCTCAGAATGACGGGGTGGGGAGCTGCTGCGCTCAGCCTGCTTGCGCACCCGGGCTCTGCGGCGCTCGCGCGAGGCCCCAGTAGCCGTGCGCGCCCGGCACGCGGCGCTCGCCGACGATCCGGAACCCATGCGATTCGTAGTACGGCAGGTTCGACGGCGTCGACGTTTCGAGGTAGATCGCCCGGCCCGTCGCGTCGGCCTCGGCGACGACGGGCGCCAGCAGCGCGCTCCCCAACCCGATCCCCTGTGTGCCGGGCTCGACGCCCAACAGCAGCAGGTACCAGTGGCCCGGCGGCGCGGCTTGGCGGCGCAGCGCGTCGATCGTGTCGGAGAGCTTCTTGAGCCGCCACATCGCGGCCAGCCCGAACCGGGGCAAGAACCCGAGCGCGCCCGCGCGGACGCCCGACGCCAGCCCGACGCCATGGCCGGGCGCGATCCACACCGACTGCCCTCTCCCGGCCTCGTCGACGTAGACACGCCCGCCGCCGAAGCCCAAGCGCGGGACGAGCACGCCGTAGTACCAGCGCAGCGCGCGGCGGCGCTCGTCGGGATCGGGCCACAGGTAGACGCCGCCGGCGTCGTCGGCGAACGCGGCGCTCATCGCCCGGCCCAGCCGGTCGGCGTCGTAGCCGGAAACGGTCGCGCGGCGGACGTCGGGGGGAAGCGGCATGCCCGAAGACTACCGCCGGCCCGGCTATGGCAGCCAGTAGGTGTGCCAGGGCGGCGTGTCTGCCGTCGCCAGCGCGAAGGCGGCCTCGACCGAGAGCGGCCGGTCGAAAAAGTAGCCCTGCCCGTAGGCGCACCCCACGGCCTGCAGGGCGCCCAACTGGTCGGCGTCCTCGATGCCTTCGGCGACGACCGACTTTTCCAGGATGCGCCCCAGGTGGACGACCGTCTCGACCAGCTTGTGGCTCTGATCGCGGGCCATCATGTCGGACACGAACGAGCGGTCCACCTTGACGCAGTCCACGGGCAAGTTGTGGAGCGTCGAGAGCGAGGAGTAGCCCGTGCCGAAGTCGTCGAGGGAGAACCCGATGCCGCCGGACTGGAGCCTCCGAAGCGCGTCCGAGACGGACACGGGGTCGTCGATGAGCACCTGCTCGGTGATCTCGAGCGAGAGCGCGCCCGGCTGGATGCTGTGCCGGGCGACGGCCGCCAGCACGTCCTCGGTGAAGGCGTCCGTCAGCAGGTCGAGGCCCGAGCAGTTGACGTTGAGCTGGAGGGCGGGCCGCTCCGGGCCCCGGGCCTCGGCCCAGGTGGCCGCCACGCGGCAGGCCTCGACGAGCACCCAACGGTCGACGGCGGTGAGTTGGCCGCTTTCCTCGGCCGGCCCCAGGAACGCGATCGGCGGGAGCAGGCCGAGCTCGGGGTGCTCCCAGCGAACGAGGGCCTCGAACCCCGATAGCGCCCCGTCGGACAGGCGGACGATGGGCTGGAACATCAGGCGCAGCTCGTCGCGCTGGACGGCCTGTCGGAGGTCCATCTCCAGGCGCAGCTTGCGCGTGACCTCCGCGTGGACGGCCTCGCTGTAGATGGCGACGCCCCCCCGGCCCTCGGCTTTGGCCTCGTACATCGCCAGGTCAGCGTCGCCCAACAGGGCGTCCGCGGTGTCGTGGTCGGGGCGCCCCACCACCAGGCCGAGAGAGGCCCCGGCGTAGAGCGGCCGGCCGTCGATGTCGACGGGTGCGGACAAGTCTTCGATGACGCGGGCGGCCACGTTCTCAGCGTACCCGGGCCGGGGCAGGCCGTCGAGGAGCACGGCGAACTCGTCGCCGCCGATGCGCGCCACCATGTCGTCGGCGCGGACCACGGCGGACAACCGCTTGCCGACCTCTTGGAGCAGCCGGTCGCCGGCGGTGTGGCCGAGCGTGTCGTTGACCACCTTGAAGCGATCGAGGTCGAGGAAGAGCACGGCGAACCCCTCGCTCTCGTCGTACCGCGCAATGACCTCCTCCAGCCGGGCCGAGAAGAGCGCCCGGTTGGGGAGGTCGGTCAGGGCGTCGTGGTACGCTTGGTGGTAGAGCCGCTCCTCCATCTCGACCCGGTCCGTCACGTCGCGCGACGAGGTCTGGAGCCGAACGACGGAGCCGTCCGCCCCGAGGATCGGCTTGGTGAGCGTCTCGAACCAGACGTAGTGCCCCTCGCGGTGGCGGATGCGGTAGACCGCGTTGGCGTCGTCGACGTTCTTGAGCGCCTGGCGATGGCTCCCGTCGCGGATGGCCACCGCATCGCCGGGGTGGAACAGGGTGTAGGGGCTGGTCCCGACGAGCTCCTCTGGTGTGTAGCCGAGCAGGGTCGTGACCGAGGGGCTGACCCATTCGTAGGACCCGTCGGGGGTGTGGAGGGCCACCAGGTCCTGCATGTTCTCGGCGAGCAGCCGGTAGCGTACCTCGCGCGAGCGCAGCTGGGCGTCGGCGGCCACTCGGTCGGTGACGTCGCAGTAGAGCCAGAGGTGGGCGACGTGACCGTCTCCGACCGACACGGGGATGTAGTCGCGCTCGAACGTTCGGCCGTCGGCAAAGGGGACGCGGTCGGCGAAGACCGGCCGGCCGGCGCGGACCGTGGCCTCGATGCACGCGCGGGCGGCATCGGGCTCGGCGAACAGTGGGAGCGCGCCCTCGAGCGCGGCCACGCAGTCGGCTCCAACCAGGGTCTCTGGCGCGGCTTCGATCCCAAAGGTCTGGCAGAAGCGCTCATTGGCGAGCAGGAGCCTCCGCTGCTCGTCTTCAAAAATGACCCCGGCCTGAATGTTCTGGATGAGCGTGGTCAGCCGCTGGGCCGTCTCGGCGAGCGCGCGGCGGTCGGCGTGCCAGTCCGTCAGGTCGCGGACGATGACGAGCACTTCGCCGAGATCGGGGTCCGGGCTGACACGGGCCTCGAAGGTCCGCTCGACGCCGTCGGGCGTCACCAACTCGTACACCACCTTCTCGAGCTCGCCGGAGTCCAGCGCTAGGCCAATGGCCTCGATAAAGCGATCCGCAAGGTCGGGGGGGATCGCGTCGTGAATGGTCTGGCCGACGAGTTCCTCGGCGGGCGCCGCCAGCGCGTCGGGGTCCGGGGTGTGGACCTGGAGGTACCGGCCGTCGCGGTCGAGTCGGAACAGGAGGTCGGGCAAGGCGCGAAGCAGGGTGCCCTCCCGCGCCGCCCGCTCGCGGAGCTCAGACGCGTGTGCGACCCGGTCGGTCACTTCCTCGACCCAGTACGTGAAGTGCTCCCCACCATCGCCGGCCGGGCTCACGACGGCCTCCAACCACCGGGTGCCGTCGGGCGTCTCGTGGGGGTATCGGAACCGGACCGGGCCATCGGCCTCGGCGCACTCGCGGTAGCGGCGGAGCCAGTGCTCGATGTGCTCCGGCGGCACGCCGAGATCGCTCGCGAGCCGGCCCGAGGTGGCGTCGGGGGTCGTCCCGAAGAACGCGGCGGCGGCCGGGTTGTCGGCGACGTGCAGGATGTCGTCGGGCCGGAGGCCAACGACCCCCATCATCAACGGGGCCGTCTCGAACAGGTGGCGGAGCACGTCGGCCGGGGCGGACGGCGGAGCGGGAGCAGGGGTCGTCGGCACACACGTAGCGGGGAGACCCCCCACCTATCGAAGAGGTTGGGAAGGGGTTAACCCACGCACGTTTAGTGGCCTGTGGCGACCACGTGACGCACCGCCACGCCGCGGGCGCCGCGAATCCGCCCTGCGAAGCGGCCCGCCGACGGCGCCCGCTACGGCACGGCGACCAGCTCAGTGGTCACCACCCGCCTCACATGTCGTACCCCTCCACCCGGACCGGGCCTGGCGCCTCGACCGCCCACCGCACGGCGGTTAGACGACGAGCGAGTCGACGCGGTGTGCGGTGCCGAGACCAGGCTCGACCGGGGGTGAGGTTGGCGGCGAGGGCACGCCATCGTTCGGACGAGATGAGGAGGGAATACCCTGGCCGATCAGACCGGTTACGGCCTAGTCGTTTTCGCCATCGTTTTCGAGGCCCACGACCTCGCCCCACCCCGGCCTGTGAGGTCGCCCCCGCCGCTCGCGCGCCGTTCGAGGCGACGCCGAGGGCTGTCTGGAGGAAGAGTGGACAAACGAGGCGCTCCCACCCTCTACCCCTCCCCTCTTCCTAGCGCGGCGACCACGCGGCCGGGCGCGTCCGCAAAGAGCCCGTCGACGCCGGCTTCGACGAGCGCTCGCGCCTCGGCGCCGAGGTCGCCGTGCGCGGCCGGGTCGTCGCCGGAGCGCAGAGGCGTCGGCAGAAAAACGTTCTCGGGGCGCAACGTCCAGACGTGGACGGCCAGTCCCGCCGCGTGGGCGTCGGCTGCCAGCGACGATGGCGCCAGCGACTCGGGATCGAGCACCATCGCCTTCGCCACCCCGATCGCGTCGGCGTAGGTGGCGACAGTCGCGAGCCCGTCGGGCGTCATCATCTCTCCGTACGACCTCTCGGGCCGGTCCGCTGGCGAGGCGCCGGGCATCGCGAGTTGGACCAGCCGCAGGCGCGTCATCCCGCGCAGCAGCTCCAGATTCCCGACCTCGAACGACTGGATCCAGACCGGCGCCTCAGGCGCGGTGTACCGCGAGGCGTGGAGCGCAGCGACGAGCGGCGTTTCGAGCGGGAGCCCAATCCGCCGGAAGTAGGTCGGGTGCTTGGTCTCGGGGTAGAGCCCGACTGGGCGCCCCCGCTCGGCCCCGAGGCGGGCCGCCAGCGCCAGGATCTCGTCGAACGTCGGGATCTCGAATCGGCCATCGAAGGCGGCACTGGCGGGCCGGAGGTCCGGCAGCCGCTCGACCGCGCGGAGCGTCTTGAGCTCCGCCACCGTGAGGTCTTCGGTGAACCAGCCCGCCGTCTCAATGCCGTCGATCGTCTTCGTCGTGCGGCGTTCCGCAAACTCTGGGCGGTCGGCGATGTCCGTCGTCTCGGAGATCTCGTTTTCGTGGCGGGCGACGAGCACGCCGTCGCGCGTCATCACCAGGTCGGGCTCGATCACGTCCGCGCCCTGCTCGACCGCCAGCGTGTACGCCGCCAGCGTGTGCTCGGGGCGGTACGCGCTGGCGCCCCGGTGGGCGATCACGAGCACGGGGTCGGGGGCGGTCACGGCGAGACGGGGGCGCGAGGGTGCCGCAAGATGCGTCCGGCCGCTCGGACCAGAGGGGGGAGAGCCGTCGATCTGCTGGCGAGGCCCCCTCGCCCGGCCGCTCCTCCCTACAGGCCGTTCACCACGTCGCCGGACGGGATGCGGTCTGCCCGGCGATACGATGGTGCGCTGACCTGCGGCCCTACTCCCCCACACCCTCGCGCTCATGTCTCGTCTCGTCGCCCTGCTCGCGCTCATCGCCGCCGTCCCGATCGCCTCCGCCCAGTCGGCCGACACGCCGCTCGAGGAGGGCGCGCGAGCCCTCGTCTTCGGGGTCAACGGGTTCGACCTCACCCCGCTCGACGGCGGGTCGCTCGGCTTGAAGTGGCACCGCAGCGAGGAGCGGGCCGTGCGGCTCGGCGTCACGGTCAACGCGGCGGCTGAGGCCACGTTCGGCGACGATCAGAACGCCCAGGTGCTCTCGGCGTCGGCGACTCTGACCCCGCTCCGCTACCGCCGCTCGCGGACGCCGATCTACCTCTACACTGGCATCGGCCCCACGGGCCAGCTCACGTTCCGCCGTGTCGACACCGAGACCCAGCCGACGCAGACGTTCACGACCATCGGGGCCGGGCTGGCGGGCGTCGTCGGGGTCGAGTGGATCGTCGCTAAAGCGATCGGGGTCACGGGCGAGTTCGGCCAGCAGCTACTGATCGAGGGCCAGTTCTTCGAAGACGAGACGGTCCGCCTCTCGTTCCGCCCGACCGGCATCCGCCTTGGGCTCGCGGTTTATTTCTAGCCCAGCCCGAGCAGCAGCCCGCCCTGGTAGACGGCGAACGAAAAGCCGTACGCCAACGCCATCATGTAGCCCCACATGACGGCCGGCCACGCCCACGAGTTGAGCTCGCGCTTGGCGATCGCCAGCGTGCTCATGCACTGGAGCGCGAAGACGAAGAAGACCAGCAGGCTGACGGCGACGAGCGGCGTAAACACGGGCGTCCCATCGGGATACGTGTCCGCCTTAATGGCCTCCCGCAAGGTCAGGCTCTCCTCGTCGGCGTCCGCCCCCGCGCTGTAGATGGTCGCGAGCGCGCTCACGATCACCTCGCGCGCGGCGAAGCTGGCGACGATGCCGGCGGAGATCTTCCAGTCGAACCCGAGCGGCGCCATGACGGGCTCCAGCGTCCGCCCGAACCGGCCGATCAAGCTGTTCCGCACCTGCCACCCGGCCAGCTCGTTCTGGACGATCAGCTGCTCGGCGTCGGCCGCGTCGACGGCGCTCTGGGCGGCCGTGCGATCGGTCCCGTCAAGGCTCGGGCGGCCGTCGATGTCGATGCGGACGAGCGACTCGGTGGCGCGTTCGACGGCTTGGTCGGCGGCCTCGACGCGCGCGAGCAGCTCGGCCGACGGGTCGGTCTTCGGGTAGCTCGCCATGAACCAGAGCACGATGCTGAGCGCGAAGATGATCTTGCCCGCGCGGACCACGAACACCTTGGCGCGGTCGCGCATCCGACGCCACAGGTACTTGGGCTGCGGCATCCGGTACGGCGGCAGCTCCATCACGAACGACGAGCCGGGGCCGGTGAAGACGAACGTGCGCAACACCCACGCGGCCACGAACGCCATCACGGTGCCCAGCACGTACAGCGAGGTCATCGCCAGCCCCTGGTAACCAATCACCCCAAACAGGGCGCCGGAGGGGATGAACGCGGCGATAAACAGGACGTAGACCGGCAAGCGTGCCGAGCAGCCCTGGAGGGGCACCACCATGATCGTGATGATCCGGTCGCGCTCGTCCGCCAGCGTCCGCGCGGCCATGATGCCGGGGATGGCACACGCGTACGCCGACAGCATCGGCACGACGGAGGCGCCACTCAACCCCACACGCCGCATCGCGCGGTCCATGATGAACGCCGTCCGCGCCATGTAGCCCGTGTCCTCCATCAGCCCCAGAAAGAGGAAGAGCAGCATGATCTGGGGCAGGAAGACGAGCACGTTGCCCACGCCCGACAGCGCGCCCTCGACCAAGACGTCCTCGACCACGCCGTCGGGCAACACGGCGCGCATCCCCTCGCCGGTGAGCCCGATGAGCCACTCGATGGCGTCCATCGCGGGGACGGCCCACGAGAACACGGCCTGGAAGACGACGAGCAGGACGGCGCCGAAGATCAGCGGACCCCACCACTTGTGGGTCACCACGGCGTCGATCTTGTCCGACAGCGTAGCCTCGTGGGCCTCCGGCTGGCGGACGACGCGGGCGACGACGGGGCTGATCCAGCCATAGCGGCCGGTCATCTCGGCCATCCGGAACATCACCGGGCGGGCGTCGAGGTCGGCGCGCGCGGCGACGACGGCGGCGTGGAAGGCCGGCGCGCTCTTTTCCCACGGCGCCAGCAGGGCGTCGGAGGTGAGCGCACCGAGGGCCTCGAAGCGGCGGCGTGCGGCCGGCACGTCCGCGGGGAGGTCGGCGTCGAGGTCGCCGAGCACGGCGTCGACGGCCGGCATCACGTCCCAGCCGACGCCGACGGCGGGCGGGGGCGGGTCGAGCACGGCGGCACGCAGGGCGTCGATGCCCTGGGCCGTCCGCGCGGACGTCTCGACGACGGGCACGCCCAGCGTCTCCGACAGCGCGGCGGCGTCGACGGCGATGCCGGCCTCGGCGGCCGCGTCGGTCATGTTGAGCGCGACGACGGTCGGCAGCCCGAGGTCCAGGACCTGGGTGGCGAGGTAGAGGTTGCGCTCGAGGTTCGTGGCGTCGAGCACGCAGACGACGACATCCGGGGCGGGCTCGCCCGGGATCCGCCCCACCAGCGCGTCGAAGGCAACCCGCTCGTCGACCGACTTCGGGGCCAGGCTGTACGTGCCCGGCAGGTCGATCACCTCGACGCCCGCGCCCCCCGCCAGCTGCCCCGACTTCCGCTCGACGGTCACGCCGGGGTAGTTGGCGACCTTGTGCTGCGAGCCGGTGAGCGCGTTGAAGAGCGTCGTCTTGCCGACGTTCGGGTTGCCCGCGAGCGCGACGGTGCGGACGGCGGTAGCGATTTCCACTACTGGACCTCGATGCTGGCGGCTTCCTCCTTGCGGACCGTCAGCAGAAAGCCGCGGACGCGCAGCTCCATCGGGTCGCCCAAGGGAGCGAGACGAACGACTTCGACGGTCGTGCCGGGGACGAGTCCCATTTCGAGCAGCCGGGCCGGGACCTCACCCCGGAACCCGGCCACCGTCGCCGTGTCGCCGGGGGCGAGCGTGTCGAGCGTCGCGCCAGGCATCAGACTACCGGGCGTCGGTCGCGAAGAGCCCCGCAGCCACTTCGCGGCGGAGCGCGACGCGGGCGGCGCCGAGTCCGAGCACGCACTTGTCGCCGGTCGCCATCACACACGCGTCGCAGCCCTCGCGGACGCCCAGCTCACGCAAGCGGGCGCACGTCGCGTCGTCCAGGCCCATAAAGCACAGCCGGACCGTTCGCCCAGCGGGGAACGAGGTGACGGGGGCGGCGTGGTCGAAGTCGGGGCTCACCGGCGGGGGCTTGTCTGGATTGGTTCTAAGGTACGCGTGAGCCGTGACGCTGGTACCCCTTCTCGGGATCCCCACCGCATCCTCAAAACCCGGGCTTGCGCTGGCGGGTGCGCCGCGTACCACCAGTGCGGCTGGCGCCAGCCAGCGAAGGCGCTCGCCAACTCTAGAATGCGGCGCGGACGGATGCCCCTCGCAAGGCATGGTGGTGGTGCCGCTCGAACCCCTCCCCTGCCGTCATTCCCGCGCAGGCGGGCCCCCGCAAGGGAAGGCGCCAGCCGATCCAGGGTAGTGGCACTTGCCTGCAAGCTGCCTGGCCCGCTCGCGGACAACGTTGGGAGGTTGGAGCTGGCTTGTAATGATGGCTCCGCACTCTGGACTCCCGCGTTTGCGGGAATGACGGCGGGTCGGGAGCGCTTGCGCCTTGAGCGAGACGCCAGCGCGAAAGCGGGGGTCACGGAGCGCGCTGGCCCGCCCTTACCCGAAGAGCACGTCTTCGAGCTTGCGCATCTTGTCGTCGTGGCGCGCCATCGCGGCCTCCTTGCTCTCGAACGTCTCGCGGTTGCGCTCCGACCGCTCGCGGCGGGCGCGCTCGACGGGGGTGGCGACGTCCGCCACCGGGGTCTCCGCGACCGGCGTGGCCAGCGACGCCCCGGCCTGCTCGGCCGCGATCTCGGCGTCGACCAGATCCTGGAAGGGCGTCTGAGCGCGGGCGAACATCACATGCGGCTCCTCGACGGGGTAGCCGGCCGTCTGGCGCTCGCGGTAGAGCTTGAGGCAGCCGTTCCACAGCGCGCGCCGGATCCCCCACTTCTCGACCGAGAACGAGCCGGCCTTCCGCTTGCCCGCCGCGTCGACCCAGTTGAGCTGGACGTAGAGCTTGGCGACGCCGGTCGTCGTCTTCTCGCGGACCGACAGCCCGACGACGCCCGTGTTGCTCCACGCCTTGCGTGGCTTCTGCGGCTCTTCGGGGAGCGACGCCAGTAGGCGGTCGCGGTAGGCGATGGCCGCCTCGAGGGCGTCCTCGCGGCCCTCGTGCTTGGCGTCGGCGAAGAACTTCGACAGGCGCTGGCCGTCGCGTCGGGCGCGCACCTGCCAGCCGTGCGTGGCGTGGCGGCGCGGGTGCTCCGGCGACGGGTCGATGTCGATCCGCGTGATGTGGTGCAGCCGACGCGGTTCGGCCTGGCGCTCGTCGGCAGCGCCCGGTGTGGCAAGGTCCATCGGGTCTCGGGTGCGGTGCGTGCCGCGTCCGTGGGCTAGGCGGCGGACGGGGCGACGGCCTCGACGCGGGTGACCTCGGGGACGGCACGGCGGATGGCCTGCTCGATCCCGGCGCGAAGCGTCATCATGCTCATCGGGCAAGTGCCGCAGGCACCCAGCAATTCGAGCTCGACGACAAACTCGTCGGTCACGTCTTGCAGGCGCACGCTGCCGCCGTCGGCCATGAGGTACGGCCGGATCGAGTCGAGGGTGTCCTCGATGCGCTGGCGGAGCGCGGGGTCGGTGGGCGAAGCGACGGCCATGTCCGGAGGGGTGAGCCCGAAGGTACGACGGGCGGCGGGAGGGATCGGGGGCGCCGCGCACGGCCGGCCGGCGAGGGCGGCGTCGGGCGGCGAGGTGCGGAAGAGGCGGCGGACGGCGTCGAGCATCACTTGTAGAGGATCTCGATGGGCTGCGTCGGCGGCGCGTCCGCGTTGCGGCGCGTGACCTCCGAGGCGACGTTTGTCGCCAGCTCGCGGAAGGCGGCGGCGGTGACGGTCTCGGGCTCGGCGAGCACGACCGGCGTGCCGTTGTCGCCGGCCTCGCGCGTGGCCTGCTCGATGGGCACCATCGCCAGGACGGGCACGTCGAGCTCGGCCGCGAGCCGCTGCGCGCCGCCCTCGCCGAAGAGGTAGTACTTGCGGTCCGGCAGGTCCGGCGGCGTGAAGTAGGCCATGTTCTCGACGACCCCGAGGACCGGCACGTGGACGTTCTCGAACATCTTGACCGCCTTCCGGGCGTCCGCCAGCGCCACGTCCTGCGGCGTCGACACGACGACGGCGCCGGTGATCGGGACGGTCTGGACGAGCGTCAGCTGGATGTCGCCCGTCCCGGGCGGCAGGTCGAGGATCAGGTAGTCGAGCTCGCCCCAGGCGGCCTGGCCCAAAAACTGGCGGACGGCGCTCGACACCATCGGCCCGCGCCAGATGACGGCGTTCGCGTCGTCGACCAAAAATCCCATCGACAGCAGCTTGACGCCGAACCGCTCCAGCGGCACGATGTGGCGCTGCTCGTTGACCTGGGGCTTCTCGCCGGCCGGGACGCCGAACATCAGCGGGACGCTCGGCCCGTACACGTCGGCGTCCATCAGCCCGACCTTGGCGCCGGTCGCCGCGAGGGCACACGCGAGGTTGGCGGCGACGGTGCTCTTGCCCACGCCGCCCTTGCCCGACGCGACGGCGACGAAGTTGGTCACCCCGGCCAGGCTAGCGGGGGCGTTCGGGCGGGCGGCGGGCGAGTCGGCCATGGTGCGGCGGGGGTGTCGTGCACGCAAGAGACGGTGCCAGCGGCCAAACCCGTTCCCCCGGGCGCGAGCTTCGCGGCCTCTTCGAGGGAGGAGCGGGTGAAGACGAGGCCAGATCAGTGAGGGCTACCCAATCTGGCCTACTCGACTCCGGAATAGCCTCCTCCCCCAAACGGGGGAGGCCAGGTGGGGGTTGACCGGGCAGAGCGAGGGCCGTTCCAGTCGCCCTCCTCCGGCCTCTCCCGTCAGGGAGGGGAGGACGGGTCTGGGACGCTGGCGGTCCCGCGAGCAAGGTTGGCTCAAGCCCTGCCTACGACGTCCCCTCTCCCCTCGGGAAAGGGACAGGGTGAGGGTGCCGGCGTGTTAGCGCAAGCCCAGCCGCTTGCGGACGTGTGGTTACGGCGTCACCGCCGCCAGCGCCAGCCCGTGGCGGACGCCGCCGGTCGTCGGGACGTATGCGTCGGCGCCGAAGCGGGCGAGCGCGGCCGAGAGGCAGAGCAGCGCCGCGGCGGCCACGTCCTCTCGCCCCTTCAGCACGTCCGGGGCGATCGCGAGCGCGTCGGCGGGCGTCAGCGCCAGCAGGCGGTCCCGCCACTCGATGACGGCGGAGGCCGAAACCGCCTCGGGCGTCCCCGCCAGCCGGGCCATGAGCCGGCCCACGCTGCCGGTCGCCACAAGCGGGACCGCGCCGCGCTCGAACCCGACCGCCCGGTACGCCGCGTCGGCATCCGCGATGGCCGCCGCGACCGACGTCGGCGCGGGGGGCCGAGTCGAAAAATGGCGCTCGGTGAGGCGGACGCTGCCCACGTCGACGCTCTGTCGGGCCGCCACGCCTGCGGCGCGAGTCCCGAGGGCGCACTCGGTCGAGCCGCCGCCGATGTCGACGACGAGCGCGGCGTCCAAACCGGGGAGCAGCGCGAGCGCGCCCAGGAAGGTGGCCTCGGCCTCCTGCTCGCCCGAGATCACGCGGTAGTCCAGGCCCAGTTCGTCCCGGACGCGGCGCTGCAAGTCGCCGACGTTCCCCGCGTCGCGGCTGGCGCTGGTGGCGCCGATCACGATGCGCTCGGCGCCGAGCCGCTGGGCCGTCGCCTGCGCGCCCGCCAGCCGGTCGACGACGCGGTCCATGGCCTCGGGCGCCAGCCGCCCGCTCGCGTCGACGCCCTGGCCGAGCCGGGCGAACCGCTCCTCGTCGGCGACGACCGTGAGCGCGCCGTCGGCCACGTCCGCGACGACGCTCATCACGGTGTTCGTACCCACGTCGATGGCGCAGATCCTCATCGGGCGACGGTCAGACGGACCTCGTTGACCCCGCCGTCGCGGCGGTAGTCGACCCGGTCGACGAGCGAGCGCATCAGGTGCAGGCCGTAGCCGTGTGGGGCCCGAGTGCGGACGGCGGGCTCGGCCGAGCGCGGCCCCTCCGTGGTCGGGTCGAACGCCGGGCCCCGGTAGCGAACGGTTACGGCCAGGCGACCTCGCCCTGGCGCCCCGGCGACGGTCAGCTGGCGAGCGCCGGGCGCCAACCCGTGCTCGATGGCGTTGGCGACCGTCTCGTCGACGGCGAGTTGGAGCCGGCGGGCGACGGCGCCGCTCAGCCCGGCGGCCTCGGCCCACGCGGCCACACGGCGGCGCACCCGAGCGAGCTCGGCGGTGTCGGCGCGGACGCGCATGGTGGGGGCGGCGGCGGCCACCCTAAAAAGCCTCGACGGCCTCGATCACCGTCGTGTGCATGTCGAAGACGGTCGGGAAGCCGAGGAGGTCGAACACCTCGAAGACCTTTTCCGACAGCGCCGCGATCTTGAGGTCGCCTCCACCGGACCGCGCCGGCTCGACATAGGCCATGAACACCCCGAGGCCGGCCGACGAGACGTAGTCCAGGCCGGACCCGTCGGCGACGAGCCGGGCGTCGCCGCCCGCCAGGCAGGCGTCGAGGGCGGCCTCGAAGTCGGGCGCCGTGTGCGCGTCGAGCTCGCCATGGAGTTCAAGCACGCGGACGGGCCCGTCGGCGGCCTCGGCCAGGCGGTCGAACGAGACGGAAAAGTGACTCATCGGAGAGAGGGGGAGGCGGGAGGGGTGCCGCGTGGGGATCAGGAGGCCGGCGCGGCGACGGATCCGTCGCGGGCGAAGGCGGGGCGTTCGGTGAGTGGCGGGCCGTCCCCGGGGACGATGTCTGGCGCGTCGCCACCGCGCCCGGTCCAGCGGAGCACGACGAACGTCATGTCGTCGCCGGGGTCGTCGGAGCCGGACCACGCCCGGTGCTCGGCGAGCAAGAGGTCCCGGAGGTCGAGCGCGCCGACGTGGGCGTGGGTGGCGACGAAGTCACACAGGCGATCGTAGCCGTACTCCTCGCCGACGGCGTCGCGCGCCTCGGTGAGCCCGTCGGTGTAGAGGACGAGCGTGTCGCCGGCGGCGAGGTGGACGGTCTGCTCGCGCAGGGTCTGGCGGAACACGTGGCCGGTGCGGTCGAGCCCGATGGCGAGTCCGTCGCCCCGCAAGAGCCAGCGGCCGCCGTCGGCGCGGCCGAGGTCGCGGACCAAGACGGCGGGCGTGTGGCCGGCGCGCGCCAGCGTCAGCGTCCCCGCCTCGGCGTCGACGACGGCGTAGCTGGCGCTGGTGAACACGCCGCGCCCGAGCGACGGCGACAGCGCGTCGTTCGCGCCGGCCAGCAGCTCGCCCGGGGCGCGCGTGAGACGGCTGGCCGCTTGAAAGATGCCTTTCAGCTCGGCGGCGTAGAACGCGGCCGGCGTGCCCTTGCCCGACACGTCGGCGATCAGCACGCCGACGCAGTGCTCGCCCAAGCGGACGGCGTCGTAGTAGTCGCCGCCGACCTCGCGGGCGGGCCGCTCGGCGGCGGCCAGCTGCAGCCCGTCGATCTCGGGGAGCGACTGGGGGAGCAGGCGCTGCTGCACCTCGCGCGCCAGCGTCAGCTCGCGGGCGAGCCGCTCGCGCTCCAGGGCGTCGCTGAACAAGTCGGCGTGCGAGAGCGACAAGCCGGCCTGGCTGGCGAACGTGTCGAGGGCCGCGAGCTCGTCGGGCTCGAACGCGTCCGGGCGGGCGCGCGAGACGAGCAGCACGCCACGGGTGGCGGCGCCGGGCTGGGCGAGCCCACCGAGCGACAGGGCCACCAGGCTCCCGATCCCATCGCCTGGCCGGGCGCGGACGCGGTGGTCGGCCTCGGCGTGCGCCAACACGAGCGGCCCGTCGGACTCGGCGGCGGCCCGGAACAGGGCCTCGACGTCGGCGGCCGCGCGCGCGGCGTCGAGTTCGATCCCCGAGGCGGCCACGAGGGCGGGGCGGATCTGGCCCTGGCCGGGGTCAGTGAGCGCCACCCAGGCCGCGTCCCCCAGCCCGGCCTCCACGGGGCCCGCCGCGACGGCCGCCGCGAGCGAGGTCCGGTCCAGCAGCCGGCCCGACAGGTCCACCAGCGACCGCAGCGCGCGGCGCTCGCCCGCCCGCTCGTCCTGCAGATCGCCGGTGACCCCAAACAGCAGCGTCAGCCCCGACGCCAACCCGTAGAGCGTCCCGACGACGAGTACGCCCAGGACGGCGTCCGCGAGGGACCGGCTGAGGGCGTGGCTGTAGGGGACCGAGCCGACGCGGCCCGTCCCGTCGCCCACGAGCAGCACGAGGGGCCCCTCGATCTGGACGTAGATAATGCCCCCGAGCACGGCCGCCAGCGACAGCGCGAGGGCCGCCGCCGCGACGCGGCTCTCGGGCGTGAGGTCGGCCGTCCACCGCTGGCGGAGCGCGAGGGCGGTCCCGGCAAACAGCGCGGCCGAGGCGAGGACGGCCATCACCGTCGGGGCGTAGGCCGTCAGGGGCCGGCCGGCGACGGCGAGGGCAGCGACGATCACCAGCACCCCGAAGACGCGCCACAGGGCGACGGTCGCCCGGCGCCCTCGGTGGAGGGCGAGCGGCCGCAGCGACGCCAGCACGACGGCCGCCAGCCCGGCCTCGGCCGCGCCGAGTATCGCCGCCCAGACCGCCGTCGCCGAGCGCACCGGAAGCCGCGTCTTGGGGTCGATCATGCCGTCGTGCAGCCCGCCGACGGCCAGCCCCAGCCCGAGCACGGCGATCGCGAGGGCGAGGGGCACCGCGAAGGCTCGGAGCGCGCCGCGCCGCTCGCCCACCACAGCGACGTAGAGACCGACGCCGGCCGCCAGCGCGACCACGTCGAGCACGGTGCCCGCGAGCCGGCCGAGCGCGGCGCCCTCGGCAAGGGCGGCGCCCTTGACGCCGGCTACGACGGCCAGCGCGGCGACGGCGCACGCCACGAGCGCCGCCCGACGCCCCGGGGTCGGGGCGGGCAGGCGCAGGGCGCGTCGAGCGGGGGCGGTCGTCGTCAGAGCGGCAGGGGGCAGGCGACGGTGTTCGGCACGCGCGGCGCGGGGTTGCGAATATATCGGGGCCCGCTCGCCGCCGGGCAACCCCGGCGCCCCGCCCCCGTAGCGCCTCCGTCTCCCCCCCTCCTCCGTGCGCACCTTCCTCTCCCGTCTGCTCCTGGTCGGCTTCCTCGGCGTCGCTGTGTTTGCAGTCGTCCAGCTGACCACGGGGCCCTCCGGCGCCATCGTCGGGATGACGGGCCTGGACGCCGACGACCTCGAGTCGGAGACCTTTCGCGTGGACGCCCCGGCCCGGTTAGCGATCGACGTAGCGGGCTCGTTCGAGGAGGCCGGCACCCCGGCCTCGGACACCACGCTGGCGGCGTATGGCTGGATCGTGCGGCACGACGACGAGACCGTCGCCTGGCAGATGCGGGCGCCGCGCCCGGAGCGCGGCACGCTCGTGGCCGTCCGCGACACGATCACGCTCGGCCCGGGCACGTACTCGGCCTACTTCACCTCATTTGGCGATCCGCTCGTCCGCGCCGAGCCCCGGGGCGAGTCGCTGGGCGACCGCGTCCGCGAGTTCCTGAGCCGGGGCGGGCGCACCTGGGTCGGCGACGCTGGCCGCTGGCGGTTCCTCGTGTCCGCCGTCGGCGACGCCGAGATCGACCGCTCGCCCGACGACCTCGACGCGCCGGCCGGCGTGCTCTGGGACGGGCTCGCCGTGCGCGACCGCAAGCATCCCGAGGGGCTCCTCCACGTCCGCGAGACCGCTCGCATCGGCGTCCGCGCCGTGACCGAGATCACCGACGGCGTCGTGGCCGACCTCGGCTCGATCGTGCGCCTGGGCAACCGCGACACCGTCTGGACCTCGCGCGGGACGGGCGTCTGGGCCGGGGGCTCGCTCAAAAACCGCGTGATCACCGACTCCGTCTCGCTGGCGCCGGGCCTCTACCGGGTCGCTTTCGAGACCGACCGCTCTCACGCCTACGACGACTGGACGGCCAACCCGCCGTGGTTCCCCTCGAACTGGGGCCTGCGCGTGACGGCTGGCACCGGCGTCGTCGGGCCGCTCGACGCCAGCGACGTAGACCTCCCCATCGTCGCCCGCTTCGCGTGCGTCGGGCCGGACAGTGAGGCCACGGCCACCTTCACGCTTGCGGCCGAGGCCGACCTGCTGGTCGTCGCCGTCGGCGAGATCACCTCGGGCACTGCCTACGACTACGCCACGCTCGACCGCCGCGATGACGACGGCGACTGGGACGACGTGTGGGAGCAGGAGGACGCCCCCCTCTCCGACGCGGGTGGGTCCGACAAAAACCGGCTCGCGGTCGAAGCGCTGTCGCTGGCGCCCGGCGAATACCGTCTCCGCTACGTCACCGACGGCTCGCACGACTGCGTGAGTGGCTACAACAACGGCGGCGAGCCGGACGACGGCCTGTGGGGCGCCGCGCTCTACGCGCTCGACCCCGGCCTCGACATCGCGGGGCTCGGCGTCGTCAGCACGACCGCCCCAACGGCGGGCTCCAACGACGACGACGACACCGGCGACGCGCCGGACCTCGTCTTCCCCGCCAGCCACTTGCTGCTCGCCGCCATCGACTCGGTCGGTAACGGTGTAGACCGCGCCCAGCGCTTCACCATCCGTCGTTCGGGCCCGGTCCGCGTCTTCGCGGCCGGCGAGATCTCGTCGTCGACGCGCTACGACTACGCCCAGATCAACCGGGCCGACGGGCCCGTCGTCTGGGAGATGACGCGCGCCAACACGCAAGCCGCCGGCGGGAGCGACTTCCACCGCCAGTACATCGGCGTGGTCCGGTTGGAGCCGGGCACCTACGACCTGCGCTACCAGTCCGACGGGAGCCGCTCGTTCGGCGACTTCGGGCCGGACAGCCGCATCCTGTGGGGCGCCCGCGTCTACCGCGAGCCGACGCCCGGCACGGTCGGCGACGACGCGCCCCCGCCCGCCCCGCCAGCGCCCCCGCGCCCGCTTCCCGAGGGCGTGCTCGCGAGCGCCGACGTCCCGCCCGTGTTGGTAGGCGGCGCGGCGGCCCTCTCCGAGCGGGCCGTCTACCCAGAGTCCGCCCGCCGCGACGGCGTCGAGGGGGTGGTCTCCGTTCAGCTGATCGTCGACGAGTACGGGCGCGTCGTGGACCCGGTCGCCCTCGGCGACCCCGACTCCCGGCTTGCCGAGGCGGCCGTCGCGGCGGTCCGCGCAAGCCGCTTCGCGCCAGGCCAGCAAGACGGCGAGCCGGTCAAGGTCCGCTTCGTGGTCCCCGTGACCTTTCGCCTGCGATGAGCCCGCTGGCGCAAGCCGTACCGCGGTCGTGAGCTCGGCGCACGCCTCGCAGGCGCCCGCCCGCTCGCGCCCTTACCGGCACCGCGCGCGCCGCGCGGCGTAGGCCCGGATGCCCGACACCATCCGCCTCTCCCTCGCCGCTCCCGACGACGTCCGCGAGCCGCTCGTCGCCGCCCTGGCCGACCTCGGGTTCGACGCCTTCGAGGACACGCCCGACGACTTGGTCGCCTACGCGCCTGCCCCGCGCTGGGACGGGCCCACGACCGAGGCCGTCCACGGGCTCGCCGACGCCTACGGGCTGGCCGCCGGCGCCGTGGTCGTCGAGACCATCGCCGACCAGGACTGGAACGCGACGTGGGAAGCCAGTCTGGAGCCCGTCACCGCGGGCCCCTTCGTCGTCGCCCCGACGTGGACCGACGTGCCCGACTCTGACGCCGTCGTGCTCCGCATCGACCCTAAGATGGCGTTCGGCACCGGCTACCACGAGACGACGCGGATCTGCCTGCGCCTGCTCGCGGACGCCGTCACGCCCGACGACACCGTGCTCGACGTGGGCACCGGGACGGGCGTGCTCGCGATCGCCGCGCTTCGGCTCGGCGCCGCCAGCGCCGTGGGCGTCGACGTGGACCCGTGGAGCGTGACGAACGGGCGCGAGAACGCCGATCGGAATGGCGTCGGCGACCGGTTCGAGGTCCGCGAGGGATCGGTCGAGGTCGTGACGGAGGCCGGGTTCGACCTCGTCGTCTGCAACGTCATCCGCTCCATCATGGAGCCCATGCGGGCGGACCTGCTCCGCCTGTCGGCCGGCGGCACGCTCGTGCTCTCGGGCCTGCTGGCGACCGAGCGCGACCGCGTGGTCGCTCAGCTCTCCGAGGCCGGCCGCAAGCTCCGCGACGAGGCCGCCGAAAACGAGTGGTGGGGCGGCGTATTTGAGGAGAGTGCGGCCTAGGGCGGGTTCGGCCGTGCGCCCCTTTCCTCAACGAGACGGCCCCATCAGCGTCATCCCGAGCTTGCGAGGGATCTCAGCGTGGCCCTCCAGCATGCGACGAGCGGAAGGACGGGCTTCCGGGTCGTGCTGAGATCCCTCACCTCCGTTCGGGATGACGCTGCAGGGTTGAGGTGCTTTTCCGAAGCGACCTCTGGGATGACGACACGTGGAGCCTCGGCGGGCTTCAGAACCGATCACGTGCATCCAGCATCGCCGACCCACGCTCAGCTCAGCAGCGCCGTCAGCTGCAGGAGGTCGTAGTCGATGTCCTTTTTGCGGCTCCAGACGTTCCGCATCGGGGTCAGCTTGAGGTCGTTGTTGACGATCCCGACCATCACGCCGGCGTGGCCCTCGACGAGCGCCTCGACGGCTGCCGCGCCCAAGCGCGACGCCAGCACGCGATCGCGCGCCGTCGGCGAGCCACCACGCTGGATGTGGCCCAGCACCGACACCCGCGTGTCGATCTTGTCGAACGCCGGGTCCTCCGCGAGCGCCTGGCGGATCATGTGCGCGCCGCCCAGTTCGTCGCCCTCGGCGACGACGACGATGCTCGACCGGCTCTGCGAGGTCATCAGCGACAGGATCCGCTCCTTGATGGCGCCCACGTCGGTCAGCATCTCGGGGATCAGGACCAGCTCGGCGCCCCCGCCGATGCCGCACGCGAGCGCGATGAACCCGGTGTCGCGGCCCATCACCTCGACCAGGAACAGCCGGTCGTGGGCGTCGGCCGTGTCGCGAATCTTGTCGATCGACTCCAGCGCCGTGTTCAGCGCCGTGTCGAACCCGATCGTCTCGTCGGTGCCGAACAAGTCGTTGTCGATGGTGCCGGGGCAGCCCACGACGGCGATGCCGTGCTCGTTGGCGAGGAGTGTGGCGCCCTGCAGCGTGCCGTCGCCACCGATGGCGACGAGCGCGTCGACGCCGGCGAGGGCAAGCTGGCGTGCGGCGATGGCGCGGCCCTCGGGCGTCATGAAGGCCTCACTGCGGGCGCTCTTCAGGATGGTGCCGCCGTGCTGCAGGATGTTCGAGACCGACTGCCGGTCCATCTCGACCAGGTCGCCCTCGATCATCCCGGCGTAGCCGCGCTTGATGCCGACGACCTCCAGGCCCTCGGCGATGGCGCGGCGGACGGCCGCCCGGATGCAGGCGTTCATGCCGGGGGCGTCGCCACCGGAGGTGAACACGCCGATTCGGGTAAAGTCCATCGTCAGGGAGGGGCGGGGCGACAAGATCGCAAGCGGGAGGGGTCGGAACGTGCGGCGGGCGAGAAAGCGCTTTCACTTCCCGGGCGGCATCGCCCGCGATGCCGATTGGCACGCATCGCTGCAGAGGAGTTGCCACCGTTCGATCACTCGGAGAGCGACCCTGCCCGCCGCAGTGTGTCTAAACTCCAACGCTCCCCCACTCGATCGCCCGATGCGCCTCGTTCCGCTCGCCCTGCTGGCCCTGCTCCTCTCGTCTACCGCCGTCGCCCAGGACCGGCTCACCACGTTCGTCGACTGCCCCGGCTACGTCCCCGGCTGCGACACCGACTTTTTCCAGACCGAGATTGGCTTCGCCCGCTTCGTCCGCGACCCTGCCGACGCGGCCGTGTACGTGCTCGTGGTGCGCGAAAACACCGGCGGCGGCGGCGACCGGTACACCCTGCTGTTCGAGGGCCGCTCGCCCCGGCTGGCGGGCCGCCGCGACACGCTCGTCGCCACCTCGCCCCCCGCCGCCTCCGACGACGACCAGCGTCGGACGCTGCTGAGCCGGCTCGCGGTCGGGCTCGCCGGCTACGCCTCGCGGACCGGGCTGGCGGACCGCCTGACGGTCGCGTATGCCGCCCCGGCGGTCGAGGAGGCCGAGGCCGAGGAGGTCGTCGACCCTTGGAACAGCTGGGTCTTCCGCGTCAACGGCAACGGGTTCTCGAACGGCCAGTCGCAGTCGCTTTTCTACAACGTCAACGGCTCGTTCCAGGCCCGGCGCGTGACGGAGGCGCTCAAGGTGTCGATCCGTCCGCGCATCAGCTACAACCGCAGCGAGTTCGAGCTCAGCGACGGCAGCACGTTTGTGAGCGACAACGCCAACTACGGGCTCAACTCGTCGGCCGTCGCCGCCATCACCGACCACTGGTCGGCCGGCGGCAAGGCCGACCTGTCGCGCTCCACGTTCTCGAACTACGACGTGCGCTTTCAGGGGGGCCCGGCCGTCGAGTACAACGTGTACCCGTACGCCGAGTCGACCCAGCGCCAACTCCGGTTCCTGTACGCCGCCGGGGTCGAGGCCGTGGCGTATCAGGACACGACCATCTTCCTCGAGACCTCGTCAGTGTTGCCGATCCACTCGCTCGTCGCAGCCGCCGAGTTCGCGCAGTCGTGGGGCTCCGTCGACATCTTCAGCGAGGCCTCGCAGTACCTCTCACGGCCGGACAAGTACAACCTGTCCATCGGTGGTGGCGTCGACCTCCGGCTGTTCCGCGGCCTCAACCTCCGGCTCAATGGCAACTACTCCTTCGTCCGCGACCAGATCAACCTCCCGGCACAGCGCGCCGACGACGGCGAGATCCTGACCGGCGACCAGGAGCTGCCGACCGGCTTCAACTTTTTCGCCTCGGCGGGCATCTCGTACTCCTTCGGGTCGATCTACAACCAGGTGGTGAACGCGCGATTCGGGAATTGAGAGCAAGGGGCAAGGGAATTCAGCCTCGCCGCACGCGCGCTGCCCGAGGTTGTCGGCCCCGCCTCTCCCCTCCCCGCATGTCCGACTGGCGCCAGCCGCTCACCGATCTCTTCCGTGCTCAGCTCTACGACGAGCCCGCGGGCGACCGGCTGTTCAACCCGTACCTCGACACCGACGCGCACGATGCGCCGGGCGCAACCGCGAGGCGACGGGCGAATCTGGAGGCGGCGGTCGAGGCCGTCGCCTGCGCCGCGCCAGGTGGGCGGCCCGACGTGCTCGTCGTCGCCGAGGCACCCGGCCCGTGGGGCTGCCGGTTCTCGGGGATCCCGTTCACGAACGAGCGCCAGTTGCTCGACCCCGACTTCCCGGTCGAAGGGCGGCCGTCGTCGGCACGGTTCGCGCAGTCCGGCGAGCCGGTGCGCGAGATGAGCGGTGGGATCTACTGGGACGCGATGCTCCCTCACTGGGGCCGGTTCTGGACATGGAACGCGGTCCCCTTCCACCCACACCGCGCGGACGAGCCGCTGACGATCCGCACGCCGGGCGTCCGCGAAGTGCGCCGCTGGCACGGGCTGCTGGCGGACGTGATCGGGGTGCTGGCGCCGGAGGCCGTGCTGGCGGTCGGGCGCAAGGCCGAGGGCGCGCTGGCGGCCGTCGGCGCCGAGCCGGTCTACGTACGGCACCCGTCGCAGGGCGGGGCGACGCTGTTCCGGGACGGCGTGGCCGAGTTCTGGCGCGAGCGGGGCGAGCGCTGACCCTACGCGTCCACCCCGAACCTCGGGATCGCGTCGACGAACCGCCAGCCCGTGTCGCCCCGGACGCAGCAGTACCGCGCCGCGCCGTTGTCGACCACGAGCGTCGGCGCGTCGAGCACGGCGTTGTAGCGGGCGAGCTGGTCGAAGGTCGACTGGTCGATGGGCACGCCGGGCGCCTTGCACTCCGCCAGCAGGGCCGGGCGCTGGTCGCGGCCGTACGCCACCACATCGGCGCGCCACGACGAGCCCGCGTACACGAGCCCCTTTTCGACAGCGAGCAAACCGACGGGGTAGCCCAGCGCCAGCAGATCGGTGAGCAGGTGCTGGCGGACGCCCTCCTCGGGTGTGAGCGCCACCCAGCGGCGGCGCACCGGGTCGTGGACGAGCGTCCGGCCACCCTCGGTCCGGGTGCGGAGCGCGCTCACGGCGCGTGGCGTCGGACGAGCGCGCGGTACGCCCCGACCCAGTGGTCGGCGTCCCGCGTCATCTTGGCGATCGTCACGTCCGCGAACCGGGGGATGAGCGCCAGCAACTCCTGGACGACGGGCTCCCAGTCGTCGGCGACGGCCAGCGCCTCGATCCGCTCGGCCGCCTGCGGGGCCCAGCGGTAGTCGGCGCGCAGCTTCTCGGACTTGCGCCAGTAGTTGCGGTCGTCCCACGACTGGGCGGCGGCCTCGATGGTCTCGCCGATGCCGCGCAGGTGGAAGGCGAGGTAGGCGACGAGGTCGCGCGCCTCGGCGTCGAAGGTGGCGGTCGCCAGGCTGGGCCGTTCGGCGAGCCGGCGGATGGACTCTGCGGCGGCGCGGGTGTGGGCGCGGCGGCGCTTGGCGGGCGTATCGCCGGCGTGGATGATGCGAGACACGGGCGTCGGGGGGAGACCACGGCAAGGTAGCGGGCAGGGGGAGCGCCCGGAGCTGGGTGCTGGCACCAGCGCCCGGCCACACCGTTCGCGCCCAGCTCTCCCGTTCGCCGCGGTCTCGAGGCGCCAGCGGCGACAGCCGCCCTCTCCCCTGCCGTACGTTTCGCCACTCCCCACGCGCGTCCCCCCGATGCCCCGCTCTCGCTCTCGCCGCGACGTCCTGCGCGCGCTCGGCCTGGTCGCCGTCGGCGCGCCGCTGGCCGGGTGCGGCACCGGGCTCGGGCCGTGGAGCGTCGGGATCGGTGCTCGGCCCACGCCGCCGGTGCCCGGGTCGCCCGCCCCGCCCGTCGCCGCGTTGCCCACCGAGGCCCCCGAGGTGATGGCCGCGCCCCGCGCGGGCCGGATCCAGCGGATCGCCGACGAGCGGCCGGTCATCGTGCCGCCCCGGCTGCCCGAGGGCGGGGTCGTCGGGCTCGTCGCGCCTGCGGGCGTGCTCCGGGGGCCCGACCAGCTCGACGAATCGGTCGCCGCGCTCGAAGGGTTGGGCTTCCGCGTCCGCGTGGGCAACGCCGTGCTGAGCCGGAACGGCTTCCTGGCCGGCACCGACGCCGCTCGTGCCCGCGACTTCATGGCGATGGTGACCAACCCCGAGGTCGACGCCGTCGTCGGGATCCGCGGTGGGTGGGGCTGTGCGCGCATCCTGCCGCTCCTCGACTACGACGCCATCGCGGCCCACCCCAAGCCCATCGTCGGCTACTCCGACATCACGGCGCTGCTGGTCGCCATCTACGCCCGGACCGGGCTGGTCACGTTCCACGGCCCCGTCGGCGTCTCGACGTGGCAGGGGCTCACGTCCGAGAGCTTCGTCCGCACGCTCGTCGAGGGCGAGCCGCCCAGCATCGGGCCCGAGACGCGGAGCAACCGGGACCGGACGCAGGCGGTCCGGCCGGGCGTTGCAGAGGGCCCCGTCGTCGGCGGCAACCTGACCGTGCTCTCGGCACTCGCGGGGACGGGCTTCCTGCCCGACTTCGACGACCACATCGTCTTTTTCGAGGAGGTCGGCGAGGACGCCTACCGGATCGACCGGATGCTGGTGCAGCTCCAGCTGGCAGGAGCGCTCCGGGACCCGGCGGGCATCGCGTTCGGGCAGTGCTCGTCGTGCGGCTCCGGCGGGAGCGCGTGGACGGCAGAGGAGACCATCCGGCGCCACCTCGCCCAGTACGAGTGCCCGTCGGTCCTCGGCGCACCCATCGGTCACGTCTCGCCGGTGTACACGCTGCCCATCGGCCTGCACGCGCGCCTCGACGCCGAGGCGGGGACGCTGGAGTATTTGCGCGAGCCGGTCGCGTAAGGTTGTCGGTGTCGGTGATCAGAATGCGGCGGTCGACCGACGACCTAGCCTACCGCCCGCAGGTCGCCCCGGGGGCACAGATGAACCGCCCGCCTGGCGCAACGTCGAGCCCGCCCGCGAACGTCACCGCCGCGCCCTCCCACACCCTGAGCGTGGCCCCGCTGGCGACCCGGACCGGCTGGCGGAACGTGGTCCCGGAGGTCTCGGCCCCCATCCACGAGTCGACCGTGATCTCGACGACCGGCTGGCGGCGCACGTCGGCGACGACGTCGAACGACATGGCCCCGTCGGCGTGGTCGCGGATCTGCGTGATGCCGAACCAGTTGGGCGCTGTGCCTTGCGGGTAGAGCGTGTAGCCGCTGACGTTGGGGCGCGTCCACGGCGTGATCTGACTGGCGCCCGGGCCCCACATGTCGCCGGCCCAAGCGTCGTACGGCGACGTGCAGCCCGGCGAGGTCCCGTCGCACCGGCTGCCGGACCGCGCGAGCGCGTTGGACGGGGGCATCCAGTCGTAGAGATACTGGCCCCACGGGCCCGTCGGCGCGCCCCAGGTGAGCGTCGCCAGCAGGCCTTCGGTGGGCAGGTCGCGGTAGACCAAGCCGTAGTACGGGTCGCTGAGGTCGAGCGGCGCGCGGGCGTCGAACGGGTTGTCGCGGCGGCGGACTTCCAGGCTGAGGGTGTCGGCCCCGGAGCCCTCCGCGAGCCCAACGAGCGCGACATCGCCGGTTCCATAGAGCGAGCGGAGCCGGACGCCAGACGTGTCGCGCCCAGCGTCGAGGACGATGCGATTCGCCCAGCCCTGTCGCCGCAGCTCGTAGCCGCCCAACGTTGTCGTGCCGTCGTACGTCGACGACTCGTAGGGCACGCCGTTGCTGGCGCCGCCGCCACACATCCGGTTGTACTGGCACGCGAACGCGCCCGGCCCCTCAGGCACGACCGCCGGCACGTCGTTGCTGACCGCCGACCGGAACGCGGGCGGCGTGATCATCGGGGTATGGCCGATGTCGAACAGGATGTGCCCGTATTCGTGCGCCAGCGTGCCGAGCGAGTACTCCCCACCGACCCAGCTGATGGCGCCCGACCCGCGCGTCCCCAGGTCGACGGTGATCGTGGTCTCGCCGCGTTGGAACGCGAGCGCCGCCGCCGGACGCCCGTATGTCCGCGCCGCCCGGCTGTCGACGCCCGACAGATTCGCGACCCCGCCCATCCCACGGACGCCGGGGTCGCGGCGAACGATCAGCATCAAGTGATCCAGCTCTCCATCGCGGTTGGCGTCGAACCGCGTGATGTCGAACGCGGGATCGGCGACGAGCGCCTCGAACAGCTCGGCGACGAGCCAGCCGTAGCCGCTGGCGGTCCCGCCCCGGTAGCCGGTTGAGGGTTTGGAGGGGACGAACGTGATTGGGCGACCGTCGGCGCGCGGCCAGACCTCGCCGCTCAGCACGTGTGGCCCGGCCGGACCTCCCCGCGACTGCCACCAGAAGTAGGCCGACAGCGACCCGTCGCTGCGGGGCCGTCGCCCGACGGCGACGGCGTCCTCCACCAACAGCGTCTCTCCCCACTCCGGCACGCGCTCGGCAGCGCCGTCTGGGCGGATCGGCCACTCGGCCGCGTCGCCGGTGTCGTCGGGGAAGCGGACGAAGACGGCGAGCGCGTGGACGGAGTCCTCGAAGGCGATGGTGCCCGTCGTCGGGCCGGGCTCGGCGGCCGTCGTGGGGACGGCCAAGTAGGCGGGCTCGGCGGGAACGGGCGGCGCGGCGCACCCGGCGACCGCCAGCAGGGCCGCGAGCAGGGTGAGGCTGGCGCACGGGTGGGCTCGCGGTCGGGCGGCACCCTCACCCTGTCCCTCTCCCGAAGGGAGAGGGGACGTCGTAGGGAGGGCCTGCGTTGGCGTCGTCCCCACACCCTGTCTCTCTCCACGAGGGGACGTCGTAGGGAGCGCTTGCGATTGAGTCGTCGGGGACCCTGGTTGCGAGGCTCTCACTCCTCGTTCCTCACGCCTCGTTCATCGCGCGGAATCTCGCCGCCGGGCGCCAGTGGGAGGCGGACGGTGAACGTCGTTCCACCCGTGCTCGTCTCAAAGGTGATCGCGCCGGCCGAGGCCTCAACGGCCCGCTTCGAGATCGCCAGGCCCAGCCCCATCCCGCTCGTCTTGGTGGAAAAACTGGGCTCGAAGACGTGGTCGCGCACGTCGTCGGCGATGCCGGTGCCATCGTCGGTGACGCGGGCCACGGCGGTGCCGTCTTCCTCGGCGGTCGCGAGCGCGATCCGGCCCGGCGCGGGGCGGTCGGGGATGGCCTGGAGGGCGTTCGTGAGGAGGTTGACGAGGACACGGCGCAGCTCGTCGCGGTCGGCCAGAATGGGGAGCGGCGCGGCCGAGAGCTCGACGGCGAGCGTGGCGCGCGGGGTCTCGGCGAGCGGCCCCTCGAACAGGGCGGCGGCCTCCTCGGCCACCTCCGACAGGTCGAACGACTCGGGCGCGCGGTTGGGCATCCGGGCAAAGCGGGAGAAGTCCGACGCGATGCGGTCGAGCGTCTCGATCTGGTCGATGAGCATCCCCGTCGTGCGCTCGAACTGGCCGGCGAAGCGCAGCTCCTCCGGAGGCGCCTCGTCGTCGGGCGCCGAGAACGTCCGCTGGAGGTGCTGCACCGAGAGCTTCATCGGCATCAACGGGTTCTTGATCTCGTGGGCGACCTGCCGTGCCATCGTGCTCCAGGCCATCTCGCGCTCCTGCTCCGCCAATCGCCGCCGGCTCTCCGCTAGGGCCGCTTGCATCGCGTTGAACGTCTCGACCAGCTCGCCGACCTCGTCGCTCGTCTCGACCGGAATCGGGTCGTCGGCCTCGCCAGCACCGACGGCGCGGAGGCCCTCGCGCAACCGCCCGAACGGCCGCGTGAGCTGGCCCGCCAGCAGCACCGCCACGACCAAGATCGCGGCCATCAGCGCCAGGAGCCCTCCGAAGAGGTAGGCCACGTAGCGAGAGCGCCCGGCCTCGATGCCCGCCTGCTCGGACAGCGTCGGGATGGCGAGCGCAGCGGCCGGGCGGCCGGTCGAGTCGGGGATGGCGAGGTAGCCCGTCGTGTAGGCGAACGTGCCGATGTGGTCCTCGGAGAAGGCGAACGGCTGGTCGTCGAGGTAGAGCGACCCGTACACCTCGCCCGGCAGGCGCGGCTCGATCAGCCGCTGTCGGACGAGCTGGCGCCGGCTCGTGGCCTCGAGCAGCGCGCCCTGATAGAGGTGCACGTCAACCCCGAGCGCGGCGGCGACGGCGTCCAGGCGCGGGCCGGGGGCGTCGGGCTCGGCCGCGAAGACGGCCGCGGCGCGGGAGAGCCGCTGGCGGAGCTGGTCGCGGACCGCCTCGCGGTTCTGCTCCACGATCACCGACTGACCCACGACGCCCGTCAGCGCGACGCTCGCGAGCCCGACGATCAGGAAGCGGTTGAGCACCTTGTCGCGGAAGCGCGTCCGGGCGACGGGCCACAGCCCCGCGCGTCGCCGGACGTACAGCCCGACCGCGACCACGACGGCGCCCAACAGCAACCCGGCCAGGCTCAGGCGGAGCAGCACGAACAGCGCGTCGAGCCGGTCCCCGGCGGGGGCGCGGACGGAGACCACGTCTTGAGCATCGTCCCCCAAGCGCTCGTAGTACGCGAGCGTCGGGCGGCCGTCGAGCATCTCGGGACGGCGGTACGACCGGGCCCGGTCTTCGAGCGCGGCGTAGACCGTCGAGTCGAGGCGGAGCGGGGCCGGGCCGCGCTGGCGGACCAGCACGCCGTCGTCGTACTCGGCGTAGCCGAGCGCCTCGTCGTCCAGGCCGAACAAACCCGTCGGGGCGAGCACGCGGGGGAACGGCGTCTCCGTCGGGAAGCGCGAGGTGCGGGGGGTGACGCGGAGGTAGAGCCAGGCGACGGTCTCCGCGCCGTCGAGGAGGGGCCCGACGGCGGCGGTCCGGCGCAAGCCACGGCGCTCGGCGAACGGGGCGCGCACACGCAACGCACGCGGCCGGCCGTCGCGCGCGGCGTACGCAGCCCGGACGGCCGAGTAGCCCAGCACGTCGTCGGTCGTCTGAGCGCCGCGCTCGACGTAGCTCCCGAGCGTGTCGCCGCTCGGCGCGACGACGCGGAGCTCCGTCGCGACGTCCGCGAGGGAGCCGAGCAGCGAACTCGACACCAGCCCGGCCGCCAGCGCGTCGACGGCGCGCCGCGACGAGTCGGCGGCGGCAGGGCTCGACTGCCGGGTCGAGTCGACGGCGGCGAGCGCGTCGAGCAGGACCGGCCCGAGCGCGTCGTCGGCGCGCGCCTCGTCGAACACCTGGTCGATGGCAGCCGTCACGCGGTCGTCGCGGTTGTCGGAGAAGGCAAAGGCGGCGTCCGCGAGCAGCAGGGCGGTCCGCTCGTGCAGGGGTGCCTGCATCGTCGCGAAGAGGACGAGGGCGAGGACGCCCGAAGCGAGCAGCGTCCCCCGGAAGGTGAGCGGGAGGGCCCATCGCGAGGGGCGGTCCGACAGGGCAACCGCCAGCAGCGCGCCGAGTCCAGCCAGCGCGAGCGCCGGGAGCATCGGGCTCAAGCCGAGCGCTCCCGCCCCCACGGCTCCCGCGACCGCCGCAACGCCGGCCCAGGCCCCGCGGCGGTGGATGACCAAGACGGCCGCGCCGACCGTCAGCAGGGCGGCGGCCAGGACGGCCAGCAGCCCGGCGAGGACGGCCGCCATGGGGCCACTCAGCAGCGGACCGGCCTGGTCCGCGTACGGGATGGTCGCGTCGAGCACGGCGTGGTGAATCCACCGCCCCGCGAGCGACACGGACCCGAAGGCGACCCCGGCGACGCCCGTCAGCCCGACGGCATGGCCTACGGGCGATCGGGAGGGGTGCGGGGCCCGGAGGGCAACGGCAAAGGCGGTCGCAGCTGCCACCAGCAGGATCACGGCCGAGACGGCGAGGTCGCCCGGTGAGCGAAGGGCGCCGAACCCGAAGTCGGAGGCGAGCAGCGCAGGGTCGAACAGCGCGGCGGGCCGACGGCCCTCGTCGAGCCAGCGGACAGGCACGTCGAGCGCGAGCAGGCCCCACCGCGTAGCGGCGAGCCCGGCGACGAACGTGAGGAACGCGCCGATGGCAGGTCGCCACCGGCCAGTCAGCCGCGCCGCGCGGACAGCGCGGGCCAGCAGTGCGCCCAGCCCGGCCAACGACCACGCCAGCAGGAGCAGCCCCCAGACGGCCGCGAGCGACCGGGCGGCCTCCTGGCGCTCCGCCGCGAGCGCAGGCACGCTGGGCACGCCCACGTCGACGCGCGCGAGGTCCGTTCCGTCGGGCCCGGCCAGAGTCGTGCCTGGGCCGATGGCCGGGAAGCGAATCGTGAACGGGACCGGGGTCGGCCGCCACGCGTCGGCCACGTCATAATCCTGGAGGTAGCGGTTCCGCACGGGCACCGCCGCCTGCACGACTTGCGCCACCCGAACGGCACCGAGCACGCGCCCCTCGGCCAGAACGGGGACCCACACGGCGAGCGCGCTCCGGTTGGCGTCGTCTCGGATCGTCTGCGTCCGCAGCGTGTCCGGGGGCGGATCGACCACGCGCGGCACGTCGGGCCCGTCCCAGGCCACGATCGCCCCGCCCGGCGTCAGGACCTCGATCGACTGACGCTCGCCCTGCCCCCTTCCCCCCAGGGCCGCCAGCGCCCGTGCGTCGACGGTCGTGTCGGCGGCGAGGGCGGCGCGGATTTCGGGCAGCAACGCGACCGACTCGCCGTGGCGGCGCATCCGGGCCACGAGCGCCGCGAGTTCACCTCGGACGTGTGTCGCCGTCGCCTCCCGCGCCCGTTCGACATCGCGGGGGCCCACCGACGCCGCACGCCACGCGCCCACACCGAGGGTTGCCAGCCACAGCACAGACAGGCCCGCGGCCACGGTCCAGAACGCCCGGGCCCGTCGGGGCGCCGAGCGGAAGCGGGTCAGCGGGGACGGGCGGGACACGCGAGAAGCTAGCCCGGTCGGGCGTGCGAGACGGCCAGAGACTCAGTTCGCCGGTGCTCGGTCGACCGCTACGGACGGCTGGCGCAGAGCAGGCGACCCCGCCGCTCTATCGGCCGCTGGTGCGAACGACCGGGCGCTGATCGATCCGGATGGAGGCCAGCGCCAGCCCGTCGCCGTCGATCCGGTGCACCACGCGCACGTTGAGCGCGTCGCCGCCCGCACGGGGCCAGTAGCGACCGGTCGCGGACTGGCCGTCGTCGCCGGAGGAAGGCTCGGAAAAGGCGACGCGGGCGGGCGGGTACCGGCGGAAAAAGTCGCGGAGCACGTGCGTGGCCTGGACCCGGCGGAACATCCCGCCCTGGCCGAACAGCACGATCTCGACGCGATCGGGCGCGTCCACTAGCACGGCGTCTGGGTCCGCAGCTTCCAAGCCGTCGGCCACGCGGGTGAGGGCGTCGTCCTGCACGGGGGTGCTCCCGGCGAGGATCAGGACGAGCAAGAGCGCGGCGGAGCGAACGGCCGGCGGAGCGAAGCGCATGGGGAGACTGGAGACCGGACGCGGACTCTCAAAAGGTAGGCCGTCGCGCGCCGTCGCGGCAACGGACGGACAGGGGCCGTTCGCGCCCGGAGCTCCGACGCGGCGAGCGGACACGCTGCCCTCTGGAGTGGTCACCACCTCACGCCAGGTCGACGATAGTCACGCCGTCGCCGCCGCGATCGTAGGGCGCCGCGGCAAAGCCGGCCAGGTCGTCCCGCTGCCCGAGCTGCCGGTGGATGGCCGCGCGGAGCGCGCCGGTCCCCTTCCCGTGCAGGATCTCGACCGACGGGATGCCACCGACGAGCGCGTCGTCGACGAACCGCTCCACCATCCCGAGCGCGTCCTCGACCCGCTGCCCCCGGAGGTCGATCCGCACGGAGGCCGTCGACACGGCCACCGAGCGGGACTCGCCACGCCGTGCCTTGCCGGGCGTCCGGGCGAACGTCTTGCCCGCGTTCGTAGGCCCGCCCACCTTCGTGAGTCGTTTGGCATCGACCCGGCTTTGCAACGCGCCGAGTGCGAGCAGGGCCTCCCCCGACTCCAGCGCCAGCACCTCGCCGACCGGCCCGTCGGCGTCGAGCCGGACGTGGTCGCCGACGGCGATGGGCCCGGCGTCGGCCGTATCGCCCTGCTGGCGGCGGGCGCGGCCCGACACCTTGCGCTCCACCTTGGCCTTCCGCTTGCGGACGACGGCGCGGGCCTCGTCCAGCTTCTCGCGCGCCTCGACGGTCGCCTCGCGCTCGGCCTTGGCCTCTTTGATCTCGCGGACCGTGTTCTCGACGGCGGCGTTTGCGTCGGCCAGGATCCGGTCGGCCTCCGCGAGCGCTTGGGCCCGTCGGTTCTCGGCATCCGCGCGGAGCCGGTCGAGCCGCTGCTCGTAGTCGGCCTGGATGCGGGTCGCCTCCGCGAGCTTGGCCTCGGCTTCGGATTCGCGCCGCGCGGCCTCCGTCGTTCGCGCCTCGAACTCGGCGATCAGGTCTTCGAGTGTGCTCTTGCCCTCGCCGACGAGCGCGCGGGCGTCGCGGACGACGGGGCGGTCGAGCCCGACGCGGTCGGCGATCTCGAAGGCGTACGACGAGCCCGGGATGCCCGCCCGGAAGCGGTACGTCGGCGCGAGCTCGGCGCGGTCGAACTCCATCGAGCCGTTCGCGACGCCCTCGGTGTCGTGCGCGAACGCCTTGAGCGCGCCGATGTGGGTCGTCACGACGGTCATCGCGCGGCGCTTGGTGAGGCGCTGGAGCACGGCCTCCGCGAGCGCCCCGCCCTCGGCCGGGTCCGTCCCCGTTCCCGCCTCGTCGATCAGACACAGCGAGCGGTCGTCGGCCACCTCCAGCATCCGCTGGACGTTCGTCAGGTGGCTCGTGAACGTCGACAGGTCGTCCTGGATCGACTGCTGGTCGCCGAGGTCGACGAACAGGCCGGTCACGAGTGGGATGCGTGTGCCGGGGTCGGCGGGGACGGGGAGCCCGTGCGACGCCATCATCGACAGCAGCCCGACGGTCTTCATGGCCACCGACTTACCACCCGCGTTCGGCCCGGTGATGACGAGGGTCCACGCGTCGTCGCCGAGCGTGAGGTTGAGCGGGACGACGTGAGACGGGATGCCCCCGCGCTCGGACTCGGGCAGCCGGGCCGCCTCCGACACGCGGAGTTGGAGCACGGGGTGCCGCGCGTTGACGAGCACGAGCGGCCCGCCCTCCCCCACCTCGGGCGCGAGCGCGTCGAGGTCGGCCGCGAGCCGGCCCACGGCCGCGAGCGCGTCGAGGTGGCCGATGGCGACGAGCGTCCGCTCGATCTCGCGGCGGTGGTGGCGGACGTGGCCGCTCACGAGTTGGAGCACGCGCTGGATCTCGCGGCCGCGCTCCAGCTCCAGCTCGCGGATCTCGTTGTTGAGGTCGAGGACGGACGCCGGCTCGATGTAGACCGTCTGGCCCGTCGACGAAACGTCGTGGACGAACCCCTCGACCTTGCGCTTAGCCTCGGCGCGGACCGGGATGACGGCGCGGCCGCCCCGGATCGTCGGCTGGTCTTCGGTCGCGTAGCCCTTCGACGCCGCATCGCGCAGCGCCGCCAGGACGGTCGACCGCAAACGCCCCTGGCGGCTCGCGAGCTCGCGCGACAGGCGCAGCAGCTCCGGGCTGGCGTCGTCGCGGACGCGGCCGTCGTCGCCGATCGTCCGGCCGATGCGTTGCTCCAGCTCCTTGAGGACCACGATGCGCGCGGCGATCTCCCACAGGCCGGGCGCCGACTCGCGTCGGCGGTGGAGGTGGTCGTGGAGCTGACGCCCCGTTTCGAGCACGCGCGCGACCGCCAGCAGCGCGTCCCCGTCGACCGACGACTCCTTGGGTTGGACGCGCTTCAAGATCGTTTCGAGCCGGTCGATCTCGCGCATCGGCGGGGCCTCGCCCGCACGGACGAGCTCGGCCATTTCGGCACCCCGCGCCAGCCGACCGCGCACGAGCGCAGCGTCGGCAGACGGCGCCAGCGTGCGCAGGCGGTCGCGGCCGTACGGCGTCCGCGCCAGCCCGACGAGCCGGTCACGGACGGTGTCGAAGCCGAGCCGGGCGTCGGCGTCAGGCGGGTGAAGAAGGACGGCGGGGGTCGGGTCGTCGGGCATCGTGAGCTCGAACGCGCGAGCGTCGGCCGGGCTTCCGCGTGGCGGGCGAAGTCAGGCTGAAACCAGCGGCCTAGGCCTCCGGGCCGACGGTCGCGTGGTCGCCGATGTTGAGCGTCCCCGCGAAGCCGCGGACGTCGGCCGAGTGGCCGACCATCGAGCCGTCGAGCGCCGAGCCCTCAATCGTCGCATCGCCGAACACGATCGTGTTGCGGACGGCCGACTCGGTGATCGTCGCGCCCCCGTGGACGGCCGCGAACGGGCCGATGACGGAGTCCTTGACGACCGCGCCCGGCCCGATGAAGACGGGCTCGATGATTCGGCTGTTCTCGACGGTCCCCTCAGTCCGCGACTCCCCGTCGTGGCCGAGCACGATCTTCGAAGTGTCCTTGATGGCCGGGATGGTGCCGCAGTCGAGCCACTCGGTCACCTTCGCCGTCTTGAACGTCGCGCCGTCCTTGAGCATCCGGTCGAGCGCGTCGGTCAGTTGGAACTCGTCGCCCTTTCCCGTCACGTTGTTGTCCATGAGGTACTGGATTTCTGCGCCGAGCCGCTGGCCCTCCTTGACGTAGTAGATCCCGACGATGGCCTCGTTCGAGATCGGCGTGTCCGGCTTCTCGACGAAGTCCGTGATCCGCGCGCCGTCCTTGACGACGACGCCGAACCGCGACGGGTCCTCGACCTCCATCACCCAGACGACGGCGTCGGCGTCCAGGTCGGGCGCGGCGTCCATCGTAAACAAGGTGTCGGCAAAGACAAGCACGCACTCGCCGTCGAGCTTGTCGCCGGCCTGGGCGATGGCGTGGGCCGTGCCGAGGGCGCGGTCCTGAACGCCGAACGAGGCCGCGATCCCAAACCGGCCACAGATCTCGGTGAGCTGCTCGCGGACGTCGTCGCCGAAGTCGGGGCCCAAGATGAAGACGGCCTCCTCGAAGTCGCCGATGGCCGTCGCGAACGTCTCGACGATGCGCTCGACCATCGTGCGGCCGACGACGGGCAGGAGCGGCTTGGGGGTGACGTGCGTGTGGGGGCGGAGCCGCGTGCCGCGGCCGGCCATGGGGACGATGAGCTTCATGTCGAGCGTGCTGGAGAAGGGAGGGGAAGCTACGGGGGGCGGGCGCCAGCGATCCCGCGAGGCGGCCTGGACCGCTGGAGAAGACGAGGCGAGGATGGGATAGGAGGACGACAGTGCGTCGGGCGAGTCCGGCCAGGGCGCCGTCGACGGCGGTGGGGAGCGCCAGCCGCCGCTCTCGGTGTCCTCCCCTGTTCCTCTTTTCGTCCACCCGTGACCTCCTGACCGCTCGCGGCGGCTGGCCTGAGGTGCCCACCCTAGGCGACGGCCCGTCCACCGCCGACCCCGCCCCAGCGCCCCGTCCGTGCCGTTTTCGCCCGTCTGGGGCGCTGGGCACGGAACTTGGCAGTCGGATGGCATCGTATCAGGGTCGGCTCTTCTCCGACCACCTCTCCCCCCACCCCACCACCCCCATGTCCCTGTACTCCCTTCGCTACTCGCTAGCCGCCGGGCTGATGCTCGTGTTCGGCCTCACCGCTCTCCCCGCCTGCTCCAACATGGGCCGGGGCGCGGCCGTCGGCGCCGGCGCCGGCGCCGTCGTCGGCGGCGTCATCGGCCGGGCGACCGGCTCCACCGCTCGCGGCGCCATCATCGGCGCGGCCGTCGGTGGGACCGCTGGTGCCGTCATCGGCCGCCAGATGGACAAGCAGGCCGAGGAGCTCGACCGCGAGCTCGAGAACGCCACCGTCACGCCCGTTCCGGGTCAGGATGGCGAGACGGCCGGCATCGCCGTCCGCTTCGACAACGACCTGCTCTTCGACCTCGGTCAGGCCACCCTGCGCTCCGGTGTCCAGGCCGACCTCCGCGACCTCGCCTCGAGCCTGCGGACGTACTCCGACCACGACGCGGTCATCGTCGGCCACGCCTCCACGGACGGCCCGACGGACTTTAACCAGTCGCTCTCCGAGCGCCGCGCCCGTGCGGTCTCCGACTTCCTGATCGCCAACGGCGTCGCCGCCCGCAGCCTCGACAGCTACGGCCGTGGCGAGATGGAGCCGCTCGCTGGCATCCCCGGTGAGTCGCCGCTCAACCGTCGCGTCGAGATCGCGATCTACCCGAGCGCCCAGTACCGCCAGTCGGTCGAGACGCAGTACAACTAGGCTGCCTCTCAGGTCGGCGCCCCAGCGGCGCTAGCTTCGCGGCCCCCGATGCTTCGGCGTCGGGGGCCGCGTTTGGTTTCCCCTGTTCCCCCGCCGACATGTCCGAGCTCACCCGCACCGACACGCCCTTCGAGGCCGACCGCCAGATGTCGCCCATCGAGATGGCGCGGTGGCAGAACGAGCGCATCAAGGACACGTGGCGCATTTTCCGGGTGATGAGCGAGTTTGTCGAGGGCTTCGAGCGGCTGGGCTCGATGGGGCCGAGCGTATCGGTCTTCGGCTCGGCCCGGACGCCCCAGGACCACCCGTACTACGCGCTCGGCGTCGCCGTCGGCAAGGAGCTCGCCGACCGCGGGTACGCCGTCATCACCGGCGGCGGGCCGGGCATCATGCAGGCCGCGAACGAGGGGGCGCACCGCGCGGGCGGCGTCTCGGTCGGGCTCAACATCGCGCTCCCCCACGAGCAGCACGTCAACCCCTACGTCGACGCGCCCCACAACCTGACCTTCGAGTTCTTCTTTGTCCGCAAGACGATGTTCGTCAAGTACGCCCAGGGCTACATCGTGCTGCCGGGCGGGTTCGGGACGATGGACGAGCTGTTCGAGAGCCTGACGCTTATCCAGACCAAGAAGACGGCCCGCTTCCCCGTCGTGCTGATGGGTGCGACCTACTGGGCCGGGCTCATCACTTGGATCCGCGAGACGCTGCTCGACGGCGGCTACATCTCGCCCGAGGACCCCGACCTCTTCGTGGTCACCGACGACCCGGCCGAGGCGGTCGACGTGATCGACCGGTTCTGCGCCGAGGCCGGCATCGCGCCGAACTTCTAGGCGACCGGCCATTGAGGACAGGCCCGAACGCAGGCCGCCCCGCCGACGGCTCGCGTCAGCGGGGCGGGTGGAGCCGGGGGCCGCCCCCGAGCCCTGATGGCCGGTGGCCGGTCGCCTAGAGGATGAACTCCAGCGCGAGCGGGAGCAGGTAGAACAGGCCCAGGATGTAGGCGATGGCGTAGAGCCGGTTCTTGAACGCCAGCTCGCCGACGAACTCGGCCATCCGAATCGGGATCTCGCGGATGAACGGGATCGGGTACACGATCAGGATGCCGAACACATTGAACAGCGTGTGGCACAGCGCAATCGTCAGCCCCGCCAGCGCGGCCTCCTCGCCGCCCGAGATCGCCACGGCGGCCGCGAACAGGCCGGTCGCCGTCGTGCCCACGTTCGAGCCCAGCATGTACGGGAACACCTTCCGGACGCTCAGCACGCCCGCCCCGACGAGCGGGATCACCAGGCTCGTCGTGACGGACGACGACTGGACGAGGAACGTGAGCACCATCCCGAAGAGCATGGCCATCATCGGGTTGCCGAAGACGTACTTGTCGAGCGCGCCCTCCGACCGCCCGAGCACGAGCGACTTCAGCACGACGACGAGGTAGCGGAGGGCCGTGAACAGCAACGCGATGCCGACGAACGCCATGACCCAGGCGTTGTCGGCCAGGACGGTCTCCCCGATCCACTTGGCGAGCTGGTCGAAGGGCGTCTTGCCCATCCCGCCGGACTCGACGCCCGGGATGGCGTTCGCGAGCGCGATGGCCGGCGTCGAGATGACGCCGAAGAACAGCTCGAGGGGCAGCAGGATGGCGACGGCGATCCAGTTGAAGAAGTCGTGGACGGTCGCCCCGGCCATGGCGCGGCGGAACTCGTCGGGCCGCGTGATGTGGCCCATCGAGACGATCGTGTTGGTGACCGTCGTGCCGATGTTCGCCCCCATGATGACGGGAATCGCGTTCGCCACCCCGAGTGTGCCGGTCGCCACGAGCCCGACGACGATCGAGGTCGTGGTCGACGACGACTGCACGAGGCTCGTCGCCAGGATGCCCAGGATGAGGCCCAAGAGCGGGCTGGCGGTGGCGTCCGCGAGCAGGCCCTCGAGATCGAAGGAGCCCTTCCCGAGCCCCTTGATGCCGTCGCCCATCAGTTCGAGCGCGAGCACGAACAGGCTCATGATGGCGACGAGCAGGACCAGCCGCACCCACAGGGGCTGCTTGCCGGGCGTGCTGGGGTCGCCGTCGAGGTCGTCCGGGGTGATGGGCGGGAGGCCGGTCCGCGCGTCGAGGTGCTCGTCGCGGGCGGGCAGGGCGCCCGGGAGGGCGTCGTCGGTCGTGGGCATGGGGAGTCGGTGAGTCGGTGAGGCGGGCGGTCCGTGGGCCGAGGCCCGGGAGACACCGGCTCAGTCCCAGGAGGGCGAGTTGCGGACCTGGTCGAAGGGCAGGGCGACGGCCGAGACGATGTTGGACAGGTGCGACGAAGTCCGCCCGATCATTCGGGCGCCGACCGCCAAGACGACGGCCTCGTTCGAGGTCACGTCGTCGGCGCTCGCGATCTCCTGCAGGAAGACGGCGACGTCCTTCTTGGTCTGGTCGTGCTCCTCCATGATGGTCCGGCCGACGCCGGCGTCGCCGACGATGAATGAGCGGCGGACGCGGGGGAACGTGGCCTGGACGCGGTCGCGGATGGGCCGGAGCGCGTCGACGTGGCGGCCCATGCGGGGGGCGGCGGCGAGGTCAGAGATCTTGGCGATGTTCTTGGCGAGGTCGCCGCAGCGCTCGGCGTCCTGCACGATCGAGACGAGCAGCAGGCTGAACGAGGTCTCGACCTTGGGGTCGGAGACCATGTGCTCGAGGACGGCCCGGCGCACCGACGTCTCGCCCGCGTTGATGGTCTCGTCCATGGCCGACAGGTCGACGTGGAGGGCCTCGTTGTCGAGCAGGCAGTTGGTGGCCGCGGCGAACATGGTGTCGGCCGTGTCGAGCATGGCCCCGAGGTCTTCGAGGGCGCGGTCGACGAGGGGCGGGCGCGAGCCCGTGAGGAAGCTGAAGAAGTTCATCGGTGCGGGGAGAGTTAGAAGCGGATGTCGACGGTGACGCGGCCCAACACCTCGGCGTCGCCGCCCTCGGGGCGCTCGACGATGACGTTGGGCATGAGCTGGACGGACGGCGCGAGCCGCTGGGCGAGCGCCACCAAAACGTAGTGCTCGTTGACGCCGGAGCGGCTGGCGTCGGCGTCGAGCAGGTCGTAGCGGGCGATGACAGTGGTCCGGGGGGCAACGGCGAGAGCACCGAACACGCTCAGTCCGATGCCCGTTTCAATGTCGAGGCCCGCCGCCTCGGGGTTCGCGACGATGTAGGCGAGTTCGATGCCGCCGCGGGCGCGATCGGTGACGGCGCCGACGAACGCCGAGGTCCGCGTGGTCGCCTGGGCGATGGCGTCGTCGGAGTCGGACTCGGAGTAGTCGGCGCTGAGCGTGGCGCGGAGCGGGGAGCCGGCGGGGAGGTACGCGAGCTGGCCGTAGACGCGCTTGCCCTGGGCGCCGGGGGCTTCGCGCTGGACGCCGTTGCCGTTCGCGACCATCGCCGCGTACCGGAGCCCGGCGCCGCCGAGCGGACCGTCGGCGCGGAGGCCGAAGTCGCGCGACTCGCGCAGGCGCGCCCGGTCGAGCAGCGTCCTGTCGAGGCTGCGGTAGTTCCAGACCGACTCGGCGACCTCGAAGACTGGCGGCGGCTGGACGCCCAGCGTCGCCCGGTGGCCGGTCTCGGCGTACCGCCAGCGGACCCAGGCGTCCTTCACGAACGGCGACGGGCGGCCCTGCGCCGTCGTCGAGCCCGTCGTGGCCTCCAACCGGACGCGGGCGTCGAAGGCGTCGTCGAGAGCCACGTCGGCGGTGAGGTAGATGCGGCGGTAGTCGAACGAGTTGTCGCCGACCGCGTCGGCGTCGGCCGACGCCAGCAGGTAGCGGTAGTCGAGGTAGGCCAGGCCGCTCCAGTCGACGGTGGGCTGGGCGAAGGCGGAGGTCGCCGAGAGGGCCAGTGCCGTCACGCACAGGGCCCGGGCGGCTCGTTGCAGAGTCACGAAGGAGTGGGGGTAGTGGTCCGCCCGCGGTGCGGGGTGGGAATCGGACATCCGCCGGCGAAGATGGGCGGTGCCTGTTACGACAGTGTTACCGACTGGTGGAGGGCCCGCTGAGACGGGCCTCCACGCTCGGTCGCGCGTCCCTCAGACTCCGGCCGGTGCGCGTCTCCCCCGAGGTCCCGGGGAGCCAGGCTACAGCGCCGCCGACAATTGGACGCGAACCGTCTGGATGACGCGGCTTCCGGCGGGCGCCCGGCCGTCGTAGACGAGCGAGCCGCGGACGCGCTCGGTGAGGCCGACTTGGGCGTCGAGGCCCCAGATGGCGGAGACGCCGGGGCCGCGGCCGTCGGTGAGCTCGAACAGCGACAGCCCGCCGCCCTCGGCGCCGCGCAGCGACACGCTCGACCCCTCGACGCGCGCAGCCGCCGTAAACCGGCCCGACCGCGTCCACCGGGCTTCCAGGGGCACGCGGGCGACGAACGCACCGGTCGGACGGCCCGGCCCGGCGAGGGCGTCTGTGCGATTCGCCAGCGTCGGCGCGACGGACAGCTCGACGCGCGGCGACGGCGCCCACCGGACCGAGCCCTCGACGCCGACGCTCCGGAGGTCGAATGTCCGGCTGGCGAACGCCTCGCTCAACGTGCGGCGGCGGCTGGCGACGGCCGCGAGGCGGGCGTCGAGCGCCGGCGCGAGCGGGGCGAACGCCTCGGCGCGGGCCGTCTGAACCAAGCGCCGCTCCAGCCCGACCGCCAGCCGCGCCGTCGACTGCGCGTGCGACACGGCGAGCCGTCCACCCCGGTCGGCGAGGTCCGGGAACAGGATCACGTCCTGGTCGACGCGGAAGCGGCCGTCGACCGTCCCGGCGTCGAGGTCGGGCTGCTGCAGGACGGCGGGATCGAGCAGGAGCACGCGGAGCACGTCGCGCTCGCGCGTGGTCTCGCGCACGTCGACGACGGTTCGCAGGGCCACGGCGCGGAGCACGGACGCGAGCGCGCCGTCGCCCGTCGCGAGGCGGCCCGGGCGGGCATCGAGGCGGAGGCCCAGGCCCACGCCGACCGTCGGGACGAGGTCGGTGCCGGGCACGAACGTGCGGAGGTAGGTGCCCTCGAGCGGCGTCGTCTCGGGGAAGAACTCGTCGAGCTGGGCAACGCCATCCGGTTCTCCCGCACGGGGTTCGCCCTCGCCGTCTCGCCAGACATACTCGCCCAGGTCCTGCCCGACGCGGACGAACGTCTCCTGCAGGATCGGCGCGCGTTCGGTGAGCGCGTCGTAGACGATCCGGCCGTCGAGGGCGCCCCCTCCGACCGACCCGCGCGAGGCGAGGCGCAAGGCGACCGACTCGGCGTCGGACCGCCCCTGCTCGCGGAAGGGGTCGGTGTAGCGCTTGCGGCGGTAGCCGAGCCGGCCCTCAGTCTGGACCGTGCCACCGACTGCGCGGCCCGAGGCCTCGACGGTCAGCGCCGTCGCGGCGTCGGCGAAGCTCTCTCCCCCACCGGGCGCCAGCGGCTCGGACTCGCGGCGGAGTTCGACGAAGGCTTGCGCGTCGGATCCGCCAGAGGCCACACCGAGGCCGGGGCGGACAGCCAAGAACGAGTAGGAGGCCGACAAGAGCGAGTCATGAGGGAAGACGCCCGACTGGCTGCGGCGCTCGTGTTCGACACCGAGGCTGGGGCGGAACGCGCCGACCGTGACCGCGCCGACGGTCTGCACGCGGCGGAAGGCGCCGGTGCCGATCTGGCTCGCGATCGGCCCGTCGCCCGAGGTCTCGGTCGCGGCCCCTTCGAGCGCCAGCGACCGCCGCTCGTCGCCGATGGTGGCCGTGAGCGCGGCGCGCGACGCGGTGAGGTCCGCCAGCGCCAGCCGGCCCGCGTGCGCCTCGGCCGTGACGCCGTCTCTCGCCCACGCCAGCACGCCTTCCGTCGTCGACTCGCCGAGCGTGTCGAGGGCGCTCCCGAAGGGCGTCCCGCCGCGCGCCAGGTTCCAGCGACGGTTGAAGTCGACGCCCCGAACGCGGTCGAGCGGACGGAAGTCGTCGGCGCGCTGGCGCACGGCGAGCTGGCCGGTGAGCGCGCCGCCCCCGAGGGGGACGGCTGCCAGCCGCAAGCCGGTCTCGAAGGCGCCCGCGCCGTCGTCCCCATCGCCCAAGTCGGACAACGTGTTGCCGTCGTCGACGGAGCGCGCGATCTCGCCGAACGCCTCCACCCCGGGGACGAGGGTGACGGCCCCGCGCGCGTCGACGAGCGTGCGAGACGCGGGGCGCGGCAGGATGCGGAACGGCACAGAGTCGCCCCGGCCCGGCCCGACGTACTCGTACAGGATGCCGTTGAGCGCGGCGCCGCCCCGGCGGTAGTCGCCCTGCCCGGCGCCGACGCGCGAGAAGCGGACGCGGAAGACCTCGGCGTCGCCGGGGCGGGCGGGGACGAAAATGGAAACCGGCTGCCCGGCCTCCGTCGTGTCGCGCCGCGTGTAGAGCACGAACGGGCTCTCGGCGTCGAACGGGACGGCTTGCTCGCCGGGGACGAGAACGGGCGCATCGCCGGCGGCGCGAATCAAGTCGAGTTCGGCGTCGCCCAGGCCGAGGTCGGCCGCGCTGCCGATGGCGTCGGCCTCCCGGTAGACGCGGACCCCGACGGAGCCGCGCGCCTCTTCCCCCCTCCCCAACTCCAGATCCACGCCCGACGCCACAAGCGTTTGCGTGAACCCGCCGGAGGAGTACTCGAAGTCGACGGTGATGCGCCGCTCGGCGGTGATGAGGTGGGCCGGGGTAAAGGTGATCTCGCCGGTGCCGTAGTCGACGGTGTAGTCAGCGCTGGCGCCTCGCGCGAGCAGGCGGCCGTCCAGAAAGACGCGCTCGCTGCCGGGCACGACGATGACGAATGCCTGCCCGGCCTCGCCCTCCAGTCGGTACGGGCCCTGCACGCCCTCGGCAGGCACGAGGTCCTGGCTCCGAAACCGTCCGCGTGTGGCGCTGGCGGAGCCCAACACGCGCCCTCCCCGCACGAATCCGGCCGCTGGGATTCGGGTCTCGACGACGGCGCCCTGCACCTGGCGCGCGAGCGGGGCGAAGGCGGTTCCGGGGAGCGCGAGGTCGACGTCGCCCAGGCGCGCGCGTACGCCCGGCCCGTCGACCTCGACGTAGACGCGGTCGAGGTCGCTGAGCTGGCGCGTCGTCCCCTCGGGCAAGATCGGCGTGTCCTCGTCGGTGAGCGCGGCGCGGAGCGCGACGCCCGGCGCCACCTCGCCTTCGAGCGACAGGCGGAGCGCGGAGGTGACGGACACGTCGCGGTTCGACCCGGCGACCACGCCGCGCGTGATGGACCCGGACGTGCGGATCGCGGGTGGCGGGCGCGTGCTCGGCGGCGCCCGGCGCCGGCCGGTCGTGTCGGGCGCGTACAGCGCACGCAGCGAGTCGACGGACGGGATCTGCGCGCGGACGGGCCCGACGACGGGCGCGGCTCGGTACGCGATCGCGATGTAGCGGACGGAGTCGGATGGCGCCAGCTCCAGCCGCCCCGTCCCGTCGAGCGTGTAGTCGCCGGGCGCGAGCGGGACGAACACGGAGTCGCGGAAGAGCGCGACGGTCTCGGTCCCGACGATGGGCCGGGCGCTCAAGAGGGCGGCTCGCTGGCCGGGCCCGAGCGCGAGCGTGTCGCGGCGGACCTGGGCGGCAGGCGCGGCGGCGCCGACGAGTAGGAGGACGAGCAGGACCCTCATCGGGGGGGCAAGCCGGGGTGGCGGGGTCGCGGTGCTCGGGGGCGTCGTCGGGGCGGGAGCGGCAACCTAGCGCCGCTGGCGGAGTGGGGCGGGTCACTCCGGGGTGGGATGAGACGGCACGTGGCCGCGGTGGGTGCCCGCCTCGTGAGGCTGGGAGGGGGTGTCGAAGCGCATCGAGATCGCGTCGGGGTGCACTCCGGTGCCTTCGGGACGCACTCCGGGAGCAGGGTGCTCGGCAGACCCCTCGCTCGGACGCGCCGGTTGAGCGCCAGTCCTGAATCGCTGGCGGTGTGCCCCCAAGCTGTTCCCCTTGGCAAGGGGGGACAGTCCGCGCGGCGTCGTGCCGCTCAGGCGGCGTCGCCCCATGGCTGGCGCCAGACATCCTACGCGCCGCGCGGACGGGGGGTCTGCCGAGCGCCATTCCTTCAAGCCCTTGCTAGCGCAGCGGGGTCGCGAGCCGGCCCACCTCGCTGGCGGCGGGCCCGTCGAAGGCGGTGGCGGAGAGGAGCAGCGCCCGCCCTCGCCACACGACGGCACCCCGGACGGTGCCGAGAGCGCCAGCCTCCGTCCGAGCGACGATCTCTCCCCCGACCGTGAGCACCGCCGCGTCCGTGCCGACGACCAGCAGACCGCTCCGGCCGACACTCACGCCCACGATCCGCCCGAGGCCGGGTGCGGGCACGAAGGCGCCCGCCGACCCAAAGGCGTCGAAGGGCTGGACGCCGCCGCGCCCGGCATCGGCGACCCACAACGTGCCGTCGTCGGCGAGGGAGAGGGCGACGGGATCCCCCAGGGTGCCCGCGCCCAAGACGCGCTCGACGGTGCCCTCGTTGCTGAGGCGCAGGACGTGCCCGCGCCCGCCGTCGATCACGAAGACGGTGCCGTCGGAGGCGGCGGCGACGGCCATGGGCTGGCCGCGCGTAGTCTCGCGCCCAAAGTCGCCGGCGGGCTGGCGGGCGGATGCGCCGTCGAGGTCGGGGACGACGAGCGCGCCCGCGCGTCGGCCCTGGGCGGTGAACTGGACGACGAGCCCGGCGGCGCGGTCGGCGACGTAGATCGCCTGGCCATTCGTGGGATCCACGCCGACGGGGTCGAGGAAAGCCTGGTCGCCGGTGCCAACGCCGCCTAGGCGCTGGACGACCGCGCCGTCGCGGATCGCGAGCACGGTCCCGTCGGCGCCCTCGACCACCCAGAGTGTGCCGTCGGGCGTAACGGCGAGCGCGCGGGCGTCGCGGAACGGCTGGCCGGGGGCGGAGGGCGGGCCGGTGCAGGCGCCCAAGACGAGCGCCAGCCCGGTCGCAAGCGCGAGCAGTCCAGCAGCGCGCCCGTTCGCCCCCCTCCCACCCTCCCCCCGCTGGGGGGCGGGGAATCGATTCCGACTCCCCGCGGGCGCCGAGGCCACAGGCTCGCGCGGTCGCGCCCTCATCGCGCCAGCCCCTTCTGGCCGATGTCGCGGCGCAGCGTCTTGCCGTCGAAGGCGATCTCGTCGGCGCCCGCGTAGGCGGTGTCGAGCGCGGCCTGCAGGGTGTCGCCGATGCCGGTGATGCCCAACACCCGGCCGCCGGCGGTGACGACGTTGCCCTCGGGCGAGCGAGCGGTGCCCGCGTGGTAGACCGTCGCGTGCTCGGCCGCGCGGTCGAGCCCCGTGATCGTCTTGCCGGACTCGTAGCCAGCGGGGTACCCCGCCGACGCCAGCACGACGCAGGCCGCGGCGCGGCCGTCGACCTCGACGGCCGCCTCCGCCAGCCGATCGGTCGCGAGCGCCTCGAAGAGGTCGAGCGGGTCCGACGCCAGCAGGGGCAGCAGGACCTGCGCCTCGGGGTCGCCAAAGCGGCAGTTGAACTCGACCACGCTGGGGGCGCCGTCGTCGATCATGAGCCCGACGTACAGGATCCCCCGGTACGGATTCCCCTCGGCGCGCATCCCGTCGAGGACGGGCCGGACGACCTCGGCCTCCACACGTCGGCGGACGGCGTCCGTTACGACCGGCGCGGGGGCGTAGGCGCCCATGCCGCCCGTGTTGGGGCCGGTGTCCCCCTCGCCGATGCGCTTGTGGTCCTGGGCCGCCGGGAGCAAGACGTAGTCCGTACCGTCGGTGAGCACGAAGAGCGACGCCTCCTCGCCCGTGAGGAACGCCTCCACCAAGACCGTCGCGCCAGCGGTACCGAAGGCGCCGCCTTCCAACATCTCGGCGAGCGCGCCGAGCGCGTCGGCGCGCGTCTCGGCCACGACGACGCCCTTGCCGGCCGCCAACCCGTCGGCCTTGAGGACGACCGGGAGCGGGTGGTTCTCGACGTAGGCGCGGGCCTCGTCGAGCGCGCCCAGGCCGAACGTGCGGCTGGCCGCGGTGGGGACGCCCCAGCGCTCCATGGCCGACTTTGCAAAGGCCTTCGAGCCCTCCAGCCGCGCCGCCGCTCGCGACGGCCCAACCACGGGCACGTCGGCCTCGATGAGCCGGTCCGCCAGCCCGGCGACGAGCGGGATCTCGGGCCCGACGACGACCAGGTCGACCGAGGCCTCGGCGACGAGCGCCAGCAGGCCGTCGAGGTCGTCGGCGGCGACGGCCACGTTTTCGGCGTGCGCGGCCGTGCCGGGGTTGCCGGGGGCGCAGAGCAGGCGGGGGCGGCGCGGGCTCCGGGCAAGGGCGGCGACGAGCGCGTGCTCGCGGCCGCCGCCACCGACGACGAGGACGGTCATGGATGCGGGGGGCGTGGAGCGAAAAGATACCGGGCGCGTACACTCCGCCCCTCTCCCCCCCGGCCCGTGCTCACCTTTCTCGCCCTCGCACTCTTTCTCCAACAGCCTGTCCCCGCCGACACGACCGACACGCCTACGGAGACCGACACGGTCGAGGCGCTCGACGAGGCCTCGGACGTGGCCGCGGTGCTCCAGCCGGAGCCGGGCTACACCGAGGACGAGGAGCGCGGCCCGGGCATCCGCTTCCGCCCGCGCATCGCGCCGTCGGCGCTGTACTCGTCGAACCGCGGGTTCGGGATCGGCGGCGGCGTCGGGATCACCAACCTGGGGTGGACGGGCACGGACATGACGGTGGACCTGCGGCTTCAGCAGCGGTACCAGGGCGCCAACGTCACCTTCTTCACCGACGACCCCTACGAGTCAACGGTCCACGGGCTGGTCAGCCTCGGCGGGTCGACGACGGAGCGGCGGCGGTACTTCGGGCTCGGGCCCAACACCGTGCCCGAGAGCGAGATCAACCTGTTCCACGACGCGGCGCAGGCGGAGGCGCGGCTGGGGATGTACCCGCTCGGCAACACGGCGCTCTACGTCCAGCCCGGCGTCCGGCTCCTCTACGACTACTCGGGCGGAGTGAACCCCGACGCCGGGGCGGGGACGCTGGCGGGGCTGGACGCGAAGTCGCGCGAGGCCGTCGACGTGGCGGCAGGGCAGGACCGCTACGGGGCGTCGTTCGGGATCGAGCTGGCGACCGACTTGCGCGACTGGCCGTCGTACCCCCGGCGCGGGACGTTCGCGACGTTCGAGCACCGCCGGTTCTTCGCGCTCGACGACTCCGAGCTGACGCTCGCGCGGTACGCGGCCTCGGCCATCGGGTACCTCCCCATCCGGGGCCGGACCACGGTCATCGTCCGCGGCGTCGGCATCTTCACGCGGAGCGGCGACGCCGACGGCGACGGCGTCGACGACCCGATCCCGTTCTACTACCTCCCGACGCTCGACAGCCGCGTGGCGACGGCGTTCCGGCAGGACCGGCTGGCGGGGCGCGACGTGCTGGCGGTCGGCGCGGGCATCCGGGCGCCGATCATCGACGTGCTCGGCATCTACGGCCTCGACATGCTGGTGATGGGCTACCTCGGCAACGCCTACGACAACGTGTTCGAGCAGTTCACGACGCGCATCTCGTTCCAAGAGGGCTCGTTCCTGGACGAGACCGGCGCCGCGCTCCGCCCCTCGCTGGCGTTGGGCATGGGGATCGTCAACCTCGACAAGGAGCGCGTCGTCGTCGGGGGCCTCGTCGGGCTGGGCCCCGGCGGGGTGACCGTCGCCACGCTCCGGATCGCCTACGACTTGCGCGACGCCCGACCGCTGTTTCGGTAACGGGATTGGGGGTCCCGCTGGGAGACTCCTGCTTCTGACTAGAACTCCGCCGTGGCTCCCTCCTTCGCCCATACTGAACCGCGAGTGCGGAACGAAGCAGGCTAGATTGGCGCGTCCCCCCCGTCGCCCGTGCCCTTTCCGCAAGCTCCTCGCTGGTTGTTCGTCCTGAAGGGCGTGCTGGCGCTGGTGGCCGTCGGCACGCTGGTGTGGCTGGCGGACCCGTCGGCCGTCGCGGCGGCGCTGGCGCACGCGAATGTGGGCTGGATGCTGGCGGCGCTGGCGCTGGTGCCCGTCAACATCGGGCTGGAGGCGTACCGCTGGGGGCGCCTCGTGCGGCGGCTGGCGCCGGACGTCCGCCACCGCGACGTGCTCCGTGCCGTCGTCGGCTCGTACCCGCTCGGCCTGCTGACGCCGGGCCGGATCGGCGACTACGTGGGCCGGGCGGTGTACCTCCGCGACATCCCGCCGGGCGCCTCGGCCGCGCTCACGTTCGGCGAGCGGATGGCGACGCTCGCGGCGTGCCTGGTCGGCGGGCTCGTCGCGCTCGGGCCGTACCTCCGCGCCGAGGTTGCGCCGTCACCGCTGTGGTCGGCCGTTCTGGCCGTCGGGCTGGCGGCGACCGCCGGGCTCATCGGACTCATCCTCTTCCCGTCGCTGGCGCGGTCCGTAGTCTCGACCCTGGTGCCGTTCGCCCCCATCCGACGCGCGGCCGAGGCGTTCGGGCAGATCCCGCAAGAGGAGGGCGCAATGCTGCTGGGGCTGTCGGCCGTGCGCTACGTCGTGTTCTCGGGCCAGTTCGTGCTGCTGGCGCACGCGCTCGCGCCGTCGGCGCCGGTGGCCGGGCTGTGGGCGGGCGTGGCGCTGGTCTTCTTCGCCAAGAGCGCCATTCCACAGGTGACGTTGGGTGACTTGGGCGTGCGCGAGGGCGCGGCCGTGTTCTTCCTCGGCAGCTACGGCGTCGCCCCGGCCGCCGCGCTCGACGCCTCGCTGGCGCTGTTCGCGCTGAACCTGCTGCTGCCCGCCATCGTCGGCGCGCCGTTCTTGGTTCAACTCCAGCTCCGCCGGTCGGCGGACCGGACCGCGCAGGCGGAGGTGTCGGCATGATCCCGACGATCTTCGGCGCGCTCCTGCTGGTGTTCGGCGTCGTCTACGTCATCCAGCTCGGGTCGTGGGCGCGCGGGTTCGCCCGAGAGGCCGCCCGCACCGACGCGCTCGCGCCGCTCGCGGAGGGCGCGCTCCCCACCATCACCGTCGTCGTCGCGGCCCGCGACGAGGAGGACACCATCGGCCCCTGCGTCGACTCGATCTTGGCGACGGACTACCCGGCGGGCAAGCTCGAGGTCATCGTCGTAGACGACGACAGCGCCGACGCCACGGCGGCCGTCGTCCGCCAGCGGATGACGGCGCGCCACGCGCTCGCGGCGGCCGGCGACGAGCTCCACCCTGACGAGTGGGACGAGGCCGAGGGCGGCGGGCGGCTCCGGCTCATCCACATCCCCGAGGACCGCCGCCGCGACCGGGCCCACAAAAAGGCCGCCATAGAGAAGGCCGTCGCGCACGCGCGCGGCGAGCTGATCCTGACGACGGACGCCGACTGCATCGTGGCCCCGGGCTGGCCGCGCGCGCTGGCGGCGCAGTTCGAGGGCCCCGAGATCGCCTTCGTCTCTGGCCCCGTCGCCTACACCGTCCGGCCGACCGACGGCCTGTTCGTCAAGCTTCAGGCGATGGACTTTTTCGGCGTCATGGCGTGCGGCGCGGGCGCCATCGGGTGCGGGCGCCCCCACCTCGCGAACGGTGCCAACGTCGGCTACCGGCGCGAGACGTTCGAGGCGCTCGGCGGCTTCTCGGGCATCGACCACGTCACGAGCGGCGACGACGAGCTGCTGATGCAGAAAATCGCGTACACGACCCCGCTCGACATCCGCTTCTGCGCCGACCCGGGCGCCATCGTGACGACCGAGCCGGTGCGGACGGTCAAGGCTTTCGTCCACCAGCGCAAGCGGTGGGCCTCGAAAAGTCTCAATTACCGGCCGTCGCTCCAGCGGATGATCCTGACCATCGGCACGTTCTACTTTTTGATCACGGCGGCGTACCTCGCGGTGTGGGTGTGGCCCGCGCTGGTGCCGGTCCTGCTGGCGGGGCTGGGGCTGAAGGCGCTCGGAGACCTGTCGGTGATGGCCCCGGCCGCCCGCCGCTTTGGCCGGATGCGCCTGCTGTGGGTGTACCCACTCCACCTCCTCCTCCACTCGCCGCACTCGCTGATGGTGGGCATCTTGGGCCCGCTCGGCGGCTTCGAGTGGAAAGGGCGCGAGCTGGACCAGTGACGCCAGACGAAGGGAGCCCGGGGCTCCGGTCCCTCGGCACGCTGGCCACGCGGGTGCGCGATTCCGTTGCGCCCCGGGTACTGGGGCCCCTCATCGGCGGGATGGTGCGCGGACCGGATCGCGTCGGCGGCCACCCGGCCCTGTACCTGACGGTCGACGACGGGCCGGATTCTGAGGGCACACCGCGCTGGTTGAACACCCTCGCGCGGCACGACGCCCGGGCCGTGTTTTTCCTTTCGGCCCCGAATGCGGAGGCGCACCCCGACCTGGTGGCCGCCATCCTCGACGCGGGCCACCGCATCGGCAATCACGGCGACGCCCATCTCAGCGCGTGGCGGGCCCCGCGAGCCGTCGTGGAGGGGCTGGCGCGCGCCGAGCGCGTGCTGGAGGAATTGACCAGCGGGCCCGTCCGCGACGTTCGCCCGCCGTACGGGCGCGTGACGCCGGGCGCACTCCGCTGGGCGCAGACGCGGCGGCTCGTCCTGTGGGACACGATGCCCGGCGACTTCCTACCTTCCCGGAGCCCCGAGCGGCTCGCGACCGAGTTGCTGACGCTCGCGCGGCCCGGCTCGATCGTCGTCTTTCACGACGGCTCGCCGACCCCGCGCGCGACGGCCGCGCTCGACCTCGCCCTGCCCCGCCTCGCCGCTGCCGGCTGGCGGTTTCCCGCCCTGCCCGCTCCATGACCGTCGCCCTCGCCCTCGTCTTCGGGGGCTACGTCGTGTTCGTGCTCGCGGCGGCGGTGCAGGTCTGGCGCCAGCCGACCCCGCCCCTCTTGGCCGACGACGCGCTCCCCGAGGCCGTCGTGGTGATCGCGGCCCGCAACGAGGAGGCCACCATCGAGAGGTGCCTCCGGGCCGTGCTCGCCCAGGACTACCCCGCCGACAAGCTGACGATCGTCGTCGCCGACGACCATTCGAGCGACGGCACCGCGACTGTCGTCCAGTCCGTCGCGGCGACCGAGCCCTCGGTCCGCTACCTCCGCGTCCCCGACCCCGAGGGCCCGCTCAGGGGCAAGGCGCAGGCGCTCCACGTGGCCATCGCGGCAACTGAGGCCCCGATGATCTTGATCACCGACGCCGACTGCGCCCCGGTCGAGACCTGGGCGCGAGCGCTGGTGAGCCAGCTCTGCGAGCCGGATCGCCACACGGGCATCGCGTGCGGCCTGGCCCGCGTCGCCGTCCGCCCCGACCGCTGGTTCGACCACGTCCAGGCGCTCGACTGGGAGTTGCTGCTGGGGCTGATGAGCGCCGTCGCAGAATCGGGCGCGCCGGCCGGCGGGATGGGCAACGACATGGCCGTCAGCCGGGCCGCGTACGAGTCCACGGGGGGCTACCCCGCCCTCCCCTTTTCGGTCACCGAGGACTACGCGCTCATCCAGGCGGTCGCCGCGGCCGGCTGGGAGGTTCGGTTCCCCATCGACGCACGGTCGGTGGTCTGGTCGCACCCGGTCGATGGCCCCCGGGCGATGTTCGAGCAGCGCCGCCGCTGGGCGCGGGGCGGCGTGGGCGACCCCTGGGTCGTCGTCGTCTACGCGCTGGCGTTCGCCGTCCACGCCCTCTTGGTGGTCGGGGTCGTCGTGGCACCGCTGGCCGGGCTTGCGGCGCTAGCGGCGAGGACGGCCGCCGACGGGGTCGGGCTGGCGGCAATCCGCCATCGCGTTGGGGGGCGGGTGGGCCTGCTGCCGCTCGCGGCCACCACGCTGTTCATGGTCGGCTATCTCGTCACGTTGCCCTTCGTGCTCGCGCTCCGTCCCAAGATCGGATGGAAGGGGCGCCGCCATTAGCACAGTTAGGCGCGAGGACCCGAGCACCCGCCCGTGGTGGTACTGTGGCGAGGGATGGGCCTAGCCAACGGCTCAATCGTAACGGCCCGCCGTCTCCAGGGAAACCCACGGGGAACAGCACTCTAGGTCACACCTTTTCCCTATTCTCCCTCAACGAACGTCCCTCTCCCCAGCCATGCCCCGTGCCAAAGGCGTCATTCGCATCGACTCCGACTCGACCCACGGCTGGCAGGTCCGCGTCTATCGCGACGGGAAGACATACTCCCGGCTGTTCTCGGACAAGAAGTGCGGGGGACGGGAAAAGGCCTTCGACGCGGCGAAGGCGTACCGAGCCACGCTCGTCGAGGAGGTGGCTGAGTTGCCGGCCGCACCGCGCCGCCGCCGCCTGATCCGCCGCAACCGCAACAACTCGTCGGGCGTGGTCGGCGTGTCGCGGACGTTCAAGCAGGACCGGCGGGGCGTGCGGCACGAGGTCTACGCGGTCTCGTGGAACCCCGAGCCGGGGGTCGCGCGTGGGACGTCGTTCTCCATCAAGCGCTACGGCGAGGACACCGCGTTCCGGCTGGCGTGCCAGCTGCGCTGGGAGAAGATGAAGGAGATCTACGGCGACCGTTACGAGGTCGAGAGCTACCTCGACCTGTACCGTCAGAAAGCCGCCGTCGACGCGCGCGCGGAGCGTCGACGACTCCAGACGCAGGACTAAGCATCGCCGCCGAGCGCGAGCCGGGCGATCACGTGGTCGACGAGAGCCGCGATGGGCAGGGACCCGTCGAGGCGACCGGAAGCGGGGGGCTCGAACGTGGCGAGTTGGCTGGGCAGAAGGTCGGGACCGGCAACGTGCCCCTCACGGCTGCGCAGGCGATGCGCCAGCTCTACGGTCGGCACGTCGAGCCAGAAGGCCGCTACATCGGGGCGGTCGGCGCCGAGGGTGTCGCGGTAGCGTTGCCTGAGCGCAGAGCACGCCAGCACCGTCGGCGGCCCCTCCGTCGCCCAGCGGTCGACGAGCGCCGCCAGCCGCGCCAGCCACGGCGCGCGGTCGTCGTCCGTCAAGCCTTCGCCCCGCGACATCTTCGCCAGCGACGCGGGGCTGTGGTAGTCGTCGGCGTCCTCGAACGTCCAACCGAGGGCGCCTGCCAGCGCCGCACCGAGGGCACTCTTCCCGGAGGCAGAGACGCCCATCAGCAGGACGACACGGGGCGCGGGCATGGCTCGGGGCGGGGTGCCGCGTTCGTACTCTCCCCTCCCGCCCCCCGATCCTGATGGAGACCCGCCGCATCGTCCGCCTCGTTCTGTTCGCCGCGCTTGCGCTCGTCGTCGGCTTCGTGCTGATGGACGTGCTCGGGCTCCGGGCCTCCGACACGAGCGTGATCTCGCCGAAGGGCTACGTCGCCATCTCGCACGGCAGCCACAGCCACTACGTGCCGAACGGGTGGAGCGGCGAGCCCAACATCTCGTCGTTTCCGACGAGCGCGCCGCCGCCCGGCATGACGGTCGGGCCCAACGGCCAAATCGTCCCGGCGGAGTAGCTCGCTCGATGGAGAGCGCGGAGAAGGCTCGACGCCCATCCGTCTCCGGGTGCGCACACACGTCCGCGTGTCGGCACGCTCACCCGATAGCGAGCGCGACCACCAGCGCAGCGACGAGCGCCAGCGCCCCGATCACGACCGCGAGCCCGACACAGTCCCCTTCGCGCGCCCGAGGCGAGCCGACGTTGAGCCGCTGGCGGGCCCGCTCGCGAGCGCCCGGCTTCACCGCTGGCGTTCCGCCGTCGCGATCAGTCCACGCCGTCGGCCGCGAGCGCTTGAGCCGCGCCGACGGCTTGACGAACGATCGCTTAAAGGGGACGAAGCGCATGCGCCAAGAAAACGCCCCGCCGACGGACCAGCCGTCGGCGGGGCGCGACACTCAGAACGTGCGGGCTACTCGGCGTCGCCAGCGGGCTCGACGAGGGCGGGCGGGGCGCCATCGCCAGCCGGAGCCTGCGTGGCGACGGGTGCGGCGGTCAGGCGACGGGCGAGCGCCTGGAGGTCGACGCCCGCGATGCCCTTGATGAGCTCCGGCGTGGTCGACATGAGCTGGGCGACCGTGTTGGACAGGCGCCCGGCGCCTTCACCCGAGCCCGTGTCGACGACCGTGAGGCGGTCGATGGAGGCCATCGGCGAGGCGATCTCGCGGGCCAGCTCGGGCATCATCTTCGCGAGCAGGTCCAGCACGGCGGCCTCGCCAAATTTGTCGAACGCCTCGGCGAGCTTTTCCTTGGCCTCGGCCTCGGCGAAGCCCTGCTCGCGCGTGACCTCGGCGAGCGCCAGGCCCTCGGCGCGCGCGCCCTCGGCGCGGGCCTTGGCCTCGGCCTCGATTTCGAACTGCCGCGCCTCCGCCTTGCGGATCTGGCGCACCTTGTCGGCCTCGGCGGCCTGCTCGACGGCGTAGCGGTCGGCGTCGGCCTTCTTCTTGACTTCGGAGTCGTACTGCTTCTCGCGGCGCTCGATCTCGAGCTTCTCCAGGTCCACCTCGCGCTGCTTGCGGACAAGCTCGACTTGCATCTGCTCCTCGACAACGGCGCGCTGCGAGGTCGCCTCCTGGACGGAGTACGCGAGGTCGGCGGCGGCCTTGGCCGTGTCCTCGTCCTTTTTGAATGCGGCCACCTTGAGCTCGCGGTCGCGCGTGGCCTCGGCCACGTTCGTGTCTCGGACGAGCTCGGCCTTCTGGCCCTCCTCGTCGGCGTTGGCCTTCTTGATGCGGCTGTCGCGCGTGGCCTCGGCCTCGGCAATGTCGGCGTCACGCTTGATGGCAGCGATGCGCGGGCGGCCGAGCGCTTCGAGGTACCCGTTCTTGTCGCGGACGTCCTTGATGGTGAAGCTCACGATCTGGAGCCCCATCTTCTTGAGGTCGCGCGCGGCGACCGACTGGACCTCCTGGGCAAACTTGTCGCGGTTGCGGTAGACCTCCTCGACGGTCAGCGTGCCCAGGATGGCGCGGAGGTGGCCTTCCAAGACCTCGCGAGCCTCGGCCTGAAGCGCCTCGTCAGGCTTGCCGAGGTATTGTTCGGTCGCGGTCGCGACGTCCTCCACAGACGAGCCGACCTTGATGACGGCCACGCCGTCGGTCATGACCGGGACGCCTTCGGCGGTATAGACCTCGGGCGTGGACACGTCGAGCTTGTGCGACAGGAGCGACATGTACTCCTTCTGCTGCACAATCGGCACGATGAAGGCGCCGCCGCCGCGGATGATCTTGACGCGTCGACCGCTGTCGTCGGTGAGCACGTTCTTGCTGCCGAGCGCGGCGCCGGTGATGATCATGGCCTCGTCGGGCGAGACCGTTTTGTACCGGCTCGCGACGAGCACGACGAGCGCTACGAAGGCGACAGCGACGAGCACGGCGATGGTGCCGGAGAGTCCGAGGAGTTCGATCATGGGTCGGTCGAGGAGAGTGAAACGGAAGAGTCGAGTCGGGCACCGTGACGGCTCGCGGCGATCTATCGGGTCTGCAGGCGGGCGGGTGGCGCGGGCGGCACAACGAGGTCCTCACGGTCGAGCGGGGCCACCCTGAGGATGCCCTCTCGGTCGACTTCGACGACGACGACAGCCGTCCCCGTCGGGATGGGGTCCCCGGAGAACGAGGCGGCCGTCTGGAATGTGGTGCTGGCGCCCATACGGACGACGACCTCGCCGAACCCGTCCTCCGGAACGCCCGTCGTCAGCTCGCCCGTCTTGCCGGAGTACTCGCGGACCGAGAAGCCGGTCGAGTTCTCGCTCGCCTTCATCGGCTTGACGTACACGACGTGGAGCGCGACGGCCGCGACGATGCCAATGACAGACGCGAACGTGATCTCGGGGGTCGTCCCGAGGGTCGCGTAGGCGTCGAGAAGGAGGCCGGCACCTCCGAAGAGCGTCACGCCGAACACGGCGGACAGCGGGTCGAAGGCGCCTCCGAGATCGAGCGACTCCAGTGCCCCATCGAGCGCGTCCATCGCGGCTTCGAGCACATCGCCGAGGAAGACGAGGAGCACAGACACCGAGACGCCCCCGAGCAAGCAGTACCAATAGATCGTCGTCATGTCGGCGTGGTGGGCGAGAACCTGCTACGGGCCGGCGCCCGCCCGGTTACGCTGCCGACCCACCGCCTGAACGTACGACGCCCCGCCGCGACGGTCGGGTCGCAAGCGGGGCCGATGCCGATTCCCCCCTACGGGAAGCTCGTCGGCTAGTTGTAGATCGAGTCGAGCAGCGAGGGGATCTTCGCGGACGTGGTCTTGGCCAGAAAGACGGACGAGGCCAAGCATGCGACACCGAGGACGGCGAGCAGTCCGAGACGGGCAGGGGTCATGGTCGGGGGCGGCGGGTTCACGGAAGCGCACCCAAATATCGCGCCACTATGCCCCGTCGGAGCTACTGGCCCCTCAGCGGCCCGATCTCGACGCCGAACGACGGTAGGAGGGCCCGAGCGGTTCCGAAACGGCCCGCGCACGGGTTCAATCTCACCGAAGACTGCATCGACGGTCTCATTCCAACTTGTACCTTCCGGCCTCCGCCCACTCTCACCCTGCCCTACCATATCGATGGCTAAAAAATCCCCTACTCCCGATTTCAACATCTCAGTGGTCGACAAAAAGGAAGCCGCTGACATTCTGCGGACCTCCCGCCAGCGTGGTGGCCGCAACTCGAAGTACTCGCCCATCTACGACGAGGTGACGGGCTTGAAGGCCGGCGAGTTCGTCGTGCTCCGCGGGATCGACAAGACCGCCAAGCTGGGCCTGTACCAGGGCATCAAGCGGACGTTCGGCGAGGACGTCAAGATGGCCTCGGCGCGCGAGCGCGACGCAGGCTCAGAGTCGTACACGCTCGTTATCGGTCGGTCCACGGACCACGACGACATGCGGGCGCTGGCGCGGAAGGGCTAGCGCGGCGCGTAGAACGGATTGGCCCGGCCGCCCCCACCCGGGTGTGCGTCGGGCTACAGCCGCCCGTCCACCATCGCCGCGAGACGGACGTAGTGCACGGCGTTGGCCCGGTTCCGCTCGACCTCGTCGTCCGTCAGCGCGCGGACGACGCGGCCGGGCGAGCCGATGACGAGCGAGCGGGGCGGAACGATGGTCCCGCCCGTGACGACGGCCCCGGCGCCGACCAGGCTGCCCTCCCCGATCACGGCGCCGTCGAGCACGATGGCGCCCATCCCGATCAGCACGCCGTCCTCGACGGTGCACCCGTGGACGACAGCGTTGTGGCCGATCGTGACGTGGTCGCCGAGGGCACAGGGGTGCGTCCCGCGCGAGACATGGACGGTGGCGTTGTCCTGGACGTTCGTTCCAGCCCCGACGGCGATCCAGTGCACGTCGCCCCGCAGCGACGCGCCGTGCCAGATGCTGGCGCCATCGCCCAGCGTCACGTCTCCGACCACGGCGGCGGTCTCAGCGACCCACACGTCAGCGCCAAGAGTGGGATGTGTGTCGAGGAAGGGGGCGATCATCGGTAGACGGTGGACAGTGGACGCAAGGTGACCCCAGTTCACGGTGAGCGCCAGCAGAGCGAGGCATGGCCGAGGTGGGACTCTGCGCGAGCCGCGGATGCCCAGTCCCCTTCCCCTTCATTACCAAAACAGCGGGACCGCCATGACGCCGATGCCGAGCAGAATCATCACCAACTGGCCGACGGCCTTGGTGGCCGGGTAGCTGTGGCGGCGGTTGAGCTCGGGGATGAGGTCGCTGCCCGCAATGTAGAGGAACGCGCCCGCCGTCACCGGCAACAGCACGTCCGCCAGCCCCTCGACGCCCGCCCCGAGCGTCAGCACCAAGCCGGCGCCGATGAGCCCGCCCAGGCCCGCGACGAAGTTGTAGAGCAGCGCCTTGCGGACCGGGTAGCCGCCGTAGACGAGGACGCCGAAGTTGCCGATCTCGGCCGGGATCTCGTGGAGCATCACCGCCAGCGTCGTGACCAGGCCCGTCTGAAGGGACACCATGTACGCCGCCGCCACGATCGCCCCGTCGACCACCTTGTGCGCCACGCTGCCGACGAGGTTGACGAGCGCGAACGGCGCCGCGGCGTCGACTCCGTGGTGGTGATGGTGGTGGCCGACGTGCCCGCTCGCGCCCTCCAGCGCCTCCGGGACGCCGTGCTGGTGGCGCCAGTGCAGGAACTTCTCGAGCACGAAAAACGCCAGCACGCCCGCCAGCACCAACAACCCCGTCTCGGGCCCGCCGCCGAGCGTGGCGTAGCTCTCCGGGATGAGGTGGAGCAGCGCCCCGCCCAGCATCGCGCCGACCGCGAAGGCGACCAGCAGGAAGATCGTCCGCTCCAGCCGGGCCCGGCCCAGCGACAACGTGAGCGCGCCCGCCAGCGATGCCAGCGAGATCGCGAGGACGGACAGGAGGGCGGCGGCGGCGGGGGTCACAGGCAGCGGGGGGCCCGCCGGACGCGGCGGCCAGCGGTCGGCTTACTGATACCCTTTCCCCTCGCGCTCGGCCTTGGCGACGGCCTCGGGGTCGAGCGAGACGGTCGGCTTCTCGATGCCGAGCGAGCCGGGGTCCTGGGGGCCCGCGTTGATCTGGGGCGCGACCTCTTCGGAGAGGTCGTCGTCGGAGTCGGGCCGGTTGCCCATGCCGACCTTGTCCTCGACGTAGTCGGGGCGCTCGTCGCGGAGGTGGAGGGGGTCGTCTTTCGTCGAGAGGTCGGCCATGGGACGGGAGGAAGATGGGCCGGTCGTACGACGCCACCCGGACGCGGGTCCGGCGGGCTAGACGTCGGCGAAGCGGAGCGGGTACTCGGCCTCGACGTCGCCGCGGGCGATGGCCGCCAGTCGGCGCTTGAGCAGACGACGGCGGAGCGGCGACAGGTGGTCGACGTACAGCACCCCGTCGAGGTGGTCGGCCTCGTGCTGAATCACGCGCGAGAGCGTGGCCTCGGCGTCGAGCGTCTGCTCCTGGAAGTGCCGGTCGAGAAAGCGGACGCTCAGGCGATCGGGGCGCCAGACCGTCTCGCGCAAGTCCGGAATCGACAGGCAGCCCTCCTCGACGTCCACCTCGTCCGAGGTCTCGTCGAGCTCGAGCACGGGGTTGATAAACACCAAGGGCGACTGGGCCCAGACGGGCACCTCGCCGTAGTCCTCTTTCAGGTCCTCCGCGTAGGGCGAGAGGTCGGCTACAAACAGCCGCAGCGACCGGCCGATCTGCGGCGCCGCCAGCCCGACGCCGCTGGCAGCGTGCATCGTCTCGATCATGTCGTCGATGAGCGCCTGCAGCCCGGGGCTGTCGGCGTCGATGGCAGCGGCAGGCTCGCGGAGCACGGGCTGCCCGTAGGCGTAAATCGGGAGGACCATGGGGCGTGGGGGCGTCTTAGAGGATAGGCCGACCCGCCGCCGGGGATCCGGGCGGGCGCCCGTTTCCCGCCCGATTCAAGAGCCGCATTCGTCGAGCCAGTCCTGCAGGATGACGCACGCCGCGGCGGCATCGAGCGTGCCCCGCTCGCGACGCTTGCCTCGGGGCACACCCGCTTCTACCAGCTCCTCCATGGCCCGCCGTGAGGAGTCGCGCTCGTCTTGGACCACGACCTCGGCGCCCGGGGCCACCTTCTTGAGCCGCCCCAGGAACGGCCGCACGCGGTCCACGGCCTTCCCCTCCGCCCCATCGTCCAGCAATGGCCAGCCCACGACGATCGTGCCGACCTCCTCGTCGGCGACCAGCCGGGCCAGCTCCGCGAGGGCGGCGCCGGGGGCGAACGTGCCGGCCGGGCGGGCGAAGAGGCGGAGCGGGTCGGAGAGCGCGAGGCCAACCCGGCGCGAGCCGTAGTCGACCCCGGCCGCGCGGGAACGAGTCATGCGCCGAAGCTAGCGGCGGGCGCCAGCCTCGCGGCCTTCAAGCGAGCGATCCCGTCGACGCGCTCGCGCATGCACCGCGCGCTCCGACCTGCCGCCAGCATCTCGGCGCCCCCCCCACGGCATCGGTCAGCTCCGGACTCTCCACATCGGCCCGAGACGAACACAGGTGAGAACTGCGAACCGGCGCAAACAAAAACGCCCCGGACCTTACGGGGTCCGGGGCGAGATCGGGCGTTCAGATCGCGAGTTAGGCGGCCTGCGCGCGCAGCGAGGGGTGATCGGCGCTGCCCTCGGGGACGTCGTAGCCCAAGTCCTCGAGCGGCGTCTGAAGCGTTTCGCGGAGCTTCTTGCCCGGCTTGAAGTGCGTCTTGCGGCGCGACGGGATAAAGACCGTCTCGTTGGTCTTGGGGTTGCGGGCCTTCGGCTTGGCCTTCGTCTTCTTGACCTCGAACACGCCGAAGTCTCGGAGCTCGATCCGCACCTCGGGATCGGCGGATGCCATCAGCTCGCGAAGCGCCTCGATGGTAGCCTGAACCCACGGCTCACACTTGTACAGGGGCTCACCGGTGGTATCGGAGACCTGGCGGGCAACGTCCTTTTTGGTCAGAGTGGGAGTACGGTCGTTCAGGGACATCGTGGTGGGATGTAGGGAGAGGGTGCACACATGAACGCGCACCGGCAGGACATTAGGGCGAGCTCCAGGCCGATTCATCGAAGATGGGCACGGAGCGCCGGGGGGAGAGTCCAAACCTACGCAAGCCTCTACAAGAAGGGGAAGCGTCAAGTCGAACATTCACCTAGCCGAGCCCAGCTCCACACATAGGACACCGCATGGTGTGGAGGGGCTATTCATCGCGGTATACGCCGTAGATCCCGTCGAGCCGGCCCAGCCGCTTCATGATCCGCGATAGCTGCTTGACGTCGTTGACGTAGAGCACGATCGTCCCCTCAAACATGCCGTCCTCCGACGTCACCGTGATCGACCGGATGTTGGTCTTCAAGCTTTTCGAGATCACCGCCGTCATGTCGCTCACGATGCCCACGCGGTCCTCGCCGACGAGCCGCAGGGTCGACGAGAACTGGACGGCCTTCTGGCGGCTCCACTCGACCGGGATCACGCGCTCGGCGTGGTCGAGGAACAGGTGCGGGGCGTTCTTGCAGCCCTTCCGGTGGATCTTGACAACGCCGGTCTTGGACAGGAAACCAAACACGTCGTCGCCGGGGATGGGCCCGCAGCAGGCCGCGTACTGCACGGCGAGGTCGGTGTGCCGCTCGCCCTCGATGACGAGCGCCGTCCGCCCGCCCCCCCGCTCACGAGCGTCCTCGCGGAAGTCCACGTCGTCGACCTCCAGCAGCGCGGGCGAGACGCCCTCGGGCAGCGTCTCCGCCTCGGCCTCTTCGATCGGCGGGCCGGAGCGCAGCGCGCGGACGACATCGCCCGGGTCGTACTGGCCGGACCCGACCTCGAAGTAGAGCTGTTGGAGCGAGGTAAACCGGAGCTTCCCCGCGAGCTGGTCGAGCGCCTGGTCGTCGGGCGTCAGCTTGGCGCGCGTCAGCTTTTTGGCCACCTGCTCGCGGCCGTGAGAGACGGCCTTGCGGCGCCGCTCGTTCATCCAGTGGCGGATGCGCGACTGCGCCTTGTGGGTCACCACGAAGCCGGCCCAGTCGGGGTTGGGCGTCTGGCGCTTCGAGGTCAGGATCTCGACCTGCTCGCCCGACTGCAGGCGGTAGCTGAGCGGCACCATCTTGCCGTCGGCCTTGGCGCCGATGCAGTGGAACCCGACCTCGGAGTGAATCTGGAAGGCGAAGTCGACCGGCGTCGCGCCCCGGGGCAGCGTCACCAGGTCGCCGTTCGGGGTGAAGACGTAGATCTCCTCGCTGTAGAGGTTGAGCTGGAACTGGCGGACGAACTCGTCGGCGTCGTCGGGGCGCGGGTTTTCGAGCAGGTCGCGCACCCAGGCGTACATCTCGTCGACGCGCGCCTCGCTGGCGCCGGCCGTCGCCGCGCCGTCGCCGCCCCCCTCTTTGTACTTCCAGTGCGCCGCCACGCCGCGCTCGGCGACCGCGTGCATCTCGGCCGTCCGGATCTGGACCTCGACCGGCCGTCCCTCCGGCGTCATCACCGTCGTGTGCAAGCTCTGGTAGCCGTTCGACTTGGGCTTGGAAATGAAGTCGCGGTGCCGCCCGTCGACCGGCGGGTACATCGCCGTCACGGCCGAGTACGCGCGCCAGCAGTCCTCGCGCCCCTGCTTGCCCTCGCTGTTCAGGATGACGCGGATGGCGAACAGGTCGTACACCTCGTCGAGCGTCACGCCCTGCCGCTTCATCTTGCCGTAGATCGACGTGATGCTCTTGGGCCGCCCGTAGATCTCGAACGAGAGGTCGAGGCTGGAGAGCTCGGCGCGGACGGGCTCGATAAAGCGCTCGATAAACCGCTCGCGCTGGCGGCGCTTGGCGTTGAGGCCCTTGGCGATCTCCTGATACGCCTCGGCCTGCAGGTACTTAAGCGACAGGTCTTCCAGCTCCGTCTTGACCTCGTGGAGCCCGAAGCGGTGCGCGAGCGGGGCGAAGAGGTCCTGCGTCTCGGCCGCGATCCGCATCTGCTTCTCGGGCGGCACCGCCCCCAACGTCCGCATGTTGTGGAGCCGGTCGGCGAACTTGACCAGGATCACCCGGACGTCGCTCGCCATCGACAGCATCAGCTTGCGGACGTTCTCCGCCCGGCCCAGCCGGCGATCCTCGAACACGCTCCCGATCTTGGTGACGCCGTCGGTGATCTGGGCGACCTCGTCGCCGAACTCGCTGCGCAGCAGGTCGAGCGACAGGTCGGTGTCCTCGACGGTGTCGTGCAGGAGGGCCGCCGCGACGGTCACGTCGTCCATGCGGATGTCCTTCGCCGCGATCAGCGCGACCTCGAGGGGGTGCGAGATGTAGAGCTCGCCCGACGCGCGGCGGTCGTCGCGGTGCGCCCAGTACGCGACGCGGAACGCGCGCCGGATCAAGCCCTCGTCGACGGACGGCAGGTTGCGCTGGCAGTGCTCCAGCAGCACGCGCAGGCGGCGCTCGTACTCGGGGACGACGACGAGGCCGTCGAGCTGGCGGTGGAGGTCGGAGGAGGCGTGGATCATCGGGCGGCCAACGTCCGGACAGCGGACATGGGGCCCGGAAGGTAGACCTCTCCTCACTCTTCGTGGCGCCACCCTCACCGGGCGAATCGGCGAGCCGGACCAATCGCAGCGGGGCCCCACCCGAAGGCAGGGCCCCGCAGGACCATGGCCAGCCACGTGCGCCAGCCGTCAAAGATCGACGGTAGACCTACCGGTTGTCGTGGCTCCGCCCGAGGTTCTCGGCATCGGCGCCCGGGCCGGGCTCGCCCGTCTCGGTCGGCGCGCCCTGAGCGGCGTCCGGGTGGTCGTCGCCAGACGGCGGGACCACCGTCGAGCCAGCGCCGTCGGGCGTCGTCTCGTCGGCACCAGCGGCCTCGACGGCCGGGGTCTCGGCAGCGTCGGCCTCGGGGGCGTCCGTCTCCGGAGCGTCGTCGGCGGGCGTCGAGGCCGGGGCCTCAGCGACCGGGGTTTCGACCGGCGTCGACTTGGCAGCGGACTTGTCGTTCGACGAGCCGGAGCGACGCGAGCGACGCGTCTTGCGCTTCGAGCTCGACGAGCCCTCGGGCTTGACGTCGTTGAAGTCGACCAGCTCGATGACCGCCATCTCGGCCGCGTCGCCGGCCCGGAAGCCGAGCTTGACGATGCGCGTGTAGCCACCGGGACGGTCACCGACCACGCCTGCCACCTCATCGTACAGAGTCTTGACCGACTCCTTGTCGTTGAGCTTGCGGAAGGCCTGGCGACGCGAGTGCGTCGAGTCGTCCTTGCCGTGCGTGATGATCGGCTCGATAAAGCGGCGGAGCGCCTTGGCCTTACCGAACGTCGTCGTGATCCGCTTGTGCTCCAAGAGCGCGGCCGACATCGACTGGAGGGTCGCCTTCCGGTGGGAGGCGTTCCGGCCGATCTTGAGGATCTTCTTTCCGTGTTTCATAACAGTGTTGAGTTATGAGTTCGGAGTCTGGAGCCCGGGCCCGAGGCGAACTCGGAACCCGACACTCGGAACTCAAAACTCTAGGCCATCTCGCCGTAGCGCTCGACGTCCATGCCGAAGCGCAGACCGCGCTCCTCGAGGACCTGGACGAGCTCCAGAAGGGACTTGCGGCCAAAGTTGCGGAACTTGAGCATCTCGCTCTCCTCGCGACGGACGAGGTCGCCGATCGTCTTGATGGACGCGGCACGCAAGCAGTTCTGCGCGCGGACCGAGAGATCGAGATCGTCGACGGACTGGCCGAGGATGGCGCGGACGCGCTGGACCTCAGCGTCGACCTCCGTCTCCTCGGCGTCCTCGCCGGTCGACGTGTCGACCTCGACGAAGAGACCGATGTGGTCGCGCAGGATCGCCGCAGCGTTCGTGAGCGCGTCCTCGGCCGTGATCGAGCCGTCCGTCTCGACCTCGAGCGTCAGGCGCTCGTAGTCGATCTTGTCGCCGACACGGGTCGGAGTGACGTCGTAGCGGACGTTGAGAATCGGCGTAAAGATGGCGTCGATGGCGACGACGCCGATCGGGTCATCGGACCGCTTGTTGTCGTCGGCGCCCACGTAGCCACGGCCCTGCTCGACCCGGAGGTCGATGCGGACGTCGGCGTCCTCGGCAAGCGTGGCGATGTGGTGGTCGGGGTTCAAGACCTCGAAGTCCGCCGTGTTGTCGGCGATGTCCTTCGCGGTCCACGAGCCGGCACCTTCGAGGTGGATCGAGACCGATCCCTCGTCCTCCTCCTCCGCGCGGAAGCGGACTCCCTTGAGGTTGAGGATGATGTCGGTCACGTCCTCCGTGACGCCGGGGACAGTCGAGAACTCGTGCTGCACGCCGTCGATGCGGACGGCCGTGATGGCGGTGCCCGAGAGGGACGAGAGGAGGACGCGCCGGAACGCGTTCCCGATGGTCACGCCGTAGCCGCGCTCGAGCGGCTGCACGACGAACCGCCCGTACGTCTCGTTCATCTCCTCGACCTGGACGCCGTCGGGCATCTGAAGCTGGATCTGGGCCATAATGGAGTGTGTTGTCGGAATGAGAGCTGACGCCCGGCGCAAGGCCGGGCATCGGGCGGATTACTTGCTGTAGAGCTCGACGATGAGCTGCTCCCGGATGTTTTCCGGGATGTCCTCGCGGGCCGGCATGTCGAGGAACTTGCCCTTGAGCGAGTCGCGGTCCACCTCGAGGTGGTTGAAGCTGCGCCGGTTGACGGTCGCCGCGTCGCGGATCGTGTCGAGGTTCTTCGACTTGGGGCGGATCTCGATCATGTCGCCGGCCCGGAGTGTGTGGCTCGGGATGGCGGCGACGCGGTCGTTGACCATCACGTGCCCGTGCGTGACGAGCTGGCGGGCCTGGCGGCGCGTGCGAGCGAAGCCGAGCCGGTAGACGACGTTGTCGAGGCGCGACTCGAGAAGCTGGAGGAGGTTCTCGCCGGTGACGCCCTTGCGGCGGGCGGCCTTCTCGAAGAGGTTCCTGAACTGCTTCTCGAGCAGGCCATACGTGTACTTCGCCTTCTGCTTCTCCTTGAGCTGGACGGAGTACTCGGACTCGCGGCGGCGACGGGCGTTGCCGTGCTGGCCGGGGCCGTAGGGCTTGCGGTCGAGGGACTTGGAGGGGCCGAAGATGGGCTCGCCAAAGCGGCGGGCGATCTTCTGCTTGGGTCCGCGGTAACGGGCCATGGTGCTGTGTTGTCTCGTGAGAACGGCCTCCCGGGGCTAGTGGGCGACCAATGAACTACGTGCGGTCCGCCCCCGAGCACCGCGAAGGGCGGGTCGAGGCGGGCGCAACCGGGCTTAGCGCTCAGCGCGTTGCGCGTCGGGTCGGTAGAGCGTGCAGGCTGGCGGTACGCCAGTCCCACAGCCCCACCAGACACTCAGACGCGGCGACGCTTGGGCGGCCGGCAGCCGTTGTGGGGAATCGGAGTCGTGTCGCGGATCGAGAGAACCTCGAGGCCGGCGATGGCGAGCGCGCGGATGGCGCCCTCGCGGCCGGAGCCGGGGCCCTTCACGTAGCAGTCCACGCGACGGAGCCCGAGGTCGTAGGCCTCCTTGGCCGCCTCGGTGCCCGCCACCTGCGCGGCGTACGGGGTGTTCTTCCGCGACCCGCGGAAGCCCATCTTGCCCGACGAGCTCCACGAGATCGTGTTGCCGTACGCGTCGGTGATGGTGATGAGGACGTTGTTGAAGGACGCCTTGATGTAGGCGTTGCCGTTCGACTCGACCTGGACCTTCTTCTTGCGGGGCCCGCGAGCGGGGCGCTGTGCCTTGGCCATGGTTCTGCTGGAATGAGGTGGGTCGGTGCGGGCGCGTCAGGGGTGGCCGCCGGCGCGGATGCGCGACGAGCGGTGCCTGCGTGCGGGCGCTCCCGAAAAGGGGTGGCCGCCCCGGAGGGGGCCAGCCCGCGCTACTTACGCGGGGCCTTCTTCTTGCCGGCGACCGTCTTCTTGCGGCCCTTGCGGGTGCGAGCGTTGGTCTTCGTCCGCTGGCCGCGGACGGGCAGGCTGCGACGGTGGCGCAAGCCACGGTAGCAGCCGATGTCCATCAGCCGCTTGATGTTGAGCTGCGTCTCCGTGCGGAGCGAGCCCTCGACGACGTAGTTGTCCTCGACGAGCGTCCGGACGCGCCGGGTCTCATCTTCGGACCACTGGTCGGGATGCGTGTCGGTGTCGAGACCGGCGCGCTCGAGGATCTCGAGGGCGCGGCTGTTGCCGACGCCGAAGATCGACTGAAGGGCGATCAGGCCGCGCTTGCGGCCGGGGACGTCGACTCCTGCGATACGAGGCATAGTGCTGGATGCTTGTGTGTCCGAGCGTCGCGCACGCCGTCAGCCGAGTGCTGCGGCCAGGCGCGAGGCGCTCACCCCTGGCGCTGCTTGTGCTTGGGGTTCTTCTTGTTGATGATGTAGATGCGGCCCTTGCGGCGGACGATCTTGTCGTCGGCCGACCGCTTCTTGACGCTGGCGCGAACCTTCATGGGTCTCTCGGTCTGGAGTCTGGTACCGGCGGGAACGGCCGGCATGGAAGAACGCTCTTGGGCCGTGGGGAATGGTCGGACGGGGCGTGAAAACCCCGCCAGACTCGTGCCCTCCGGCCCGCTGGCGCCGCGAGCGCGGCGTCCGTCGGGCTACTTGTAGCGGTAGACGATCCGGCCCTTCGTCAGGTCGTAGGGCGACATCTCGACCGTCACGCGGTCGCCGGGGAGGATGCGGATGTAGAACTTCCGCATCTTGCCGGAGAGGAGGCCGAGGATCTCGTGTCCGTTCTCCAGTTCCACGCGGAACTGGGCGTTCGGGAGGGCCTCGGTGACCTTGCCGTCTTGTCGGATCGCAGGCTGCTTCGCCATTCGGGAGCGCGGGTGCGCAGGTGGTTTGTCGTGTCGGTTAGGCGGCGGGCGTGGGCTCGCCGTCGCGCGCTCGGAGCGCGGCTTCAATCGGTTCGTACGAGGACAGGATCTCGGCCTCCCCTCTCTGGACGTGGACCATGTGCTCGAAGTGAGCACTTGGCGCGCCGTCGGCGGTGCGGACCGTCCAGCCATCCGCGTCGACGGTGACCTCGCCCGTGCCCCCGTTGATCATCGGCTCGATGCAGATGGTCAGCCCCTCACGGAGCCGCTTGCCGACGCCTCGGCGCCCGACGTTGGGCACGTTCGGGGGCTCATGCAAGTTGGTGCCGACCCCGTGGCCTACCAGGTCGCGGACGACCCCATAGCCACGGCTCTCGCAATAGCTCTGCACGGCGTACCCGATGTCGCCGACGCGGTTTCCCGCATGCGCCGCGGCAATCCCCTCGTAGAGGGACGCCTTGGTGGCGTCAAGGAGGGCGCGGGCGGATGCGGAGATCTCCCCGACGCCGAAGGTGTACGCGTAGTCGCCGTAGTAGCCGCCCAGCTCCACGCCGCAGTCGACGGAGAGCACGTCGCCGTCGCGGAGCTCGTAGGCACTCGGCATCCCGTGCACCACGATGTCGTTGACCGAGATGCACAGGCTGCCCGGGAAGGGCGACGTGTCGGGCCCCATCTGATAGCCCTTGAACGCCGGACGGCCACCCGCATCGCGGATGACCGCCTCGGCCGCCTCGTCGAGGCGGAGGGTCGGGACGCCGGGCCGGATCTCACTGGCGGCAGCCGCGAGGGCTTGGCCGACGACCGCCGCGGCTTCGCGGAGGCCGGCGACATCGGCGGCGCTCTTCAGCGTGATCCGACCGCGCGCCACTATCGGCGGCGGCCGCGGACGCGGCCTGTCTTCATGAACCCGTCGTAGTGGCGCATCAGCAAGTGGCTCTCGACCTGCTGCAACGTGTCCAGCGTCACGCCCACCAGGATCAGCAGGCTCGTGCCGCCGAAGAACTGCGCGAAGCCCTGCTGCACGCCGAACTGCGCGGCGAACGCCGGCAGGATAGCGACGGCGCCGATAAAGATGGCGCCCGGCAGCGTGATCCGCGTCAGGATGGTGTCGATGAACTCACTCGTCTGGCGGCCCGGACGGACGCCCGGGATAAAGCCGCCCTGGCGCTTCATCGTGTCGGCCATCTCCTGCGGGTTCACCGCAATAGCCGTGTAGAAGTACGTAAAGAAGACGCAGATGACGAAGAAGATCGCCGAGTACCAGAACCCGAAGATGTCGCCCGTCGCCGTCCCGATCGTCTGCATCACGGCGCTCTCCGGGAAGAAGGCGGCGATCGTGCTCGGAATGAACATGATCGACTGCGCGAAGATGATCGGCATGACGCCCGCCGCGTTGACGCGGAGCGGGAGGTACTGCGTCGTCCCGCCCATCTGCTTCCGCCCGATGACGCGCTTGGCGTACTGGACCGGAATCCGGCGCGTGCCCTGCGTCACATAGACGACCCCTGCGGTTACCAGGAACAGCGCCGCGATCTCGATCAGGAAGATGAAGATGTTGGTGTCGCTCCGGCCGATGCCCCCAAACTGCGGGACCTCATTGAGCAAGGCCTGGGGCAGGAAGGCGATGATCCCGATCATGATGATGAGCGAGATGCCGTTGCCGATGCCCTTCTCAGTGATCCGCTCACCGAGCCACATCACGAAGACGGTGCCGGCGGTCAGACAGATCACACAGACGACGGTGAACGCCCACGCCGGGATGACGATGGCCCCGGCAGAGGTCGACTGCAGGTTGATCGCGTAGCCAATCGACTGGAGAGCCGTAATGACAATCGTACCGTACCGCGTCCACTGCGTGATCTTGCGCCGTCCGTCTTCGCCTTCGCGTTGGAGCTTCTGGATCGGGGCCCAGACCGCGCCGAGCAGCTGGATGATGATGCTCGCCGTGATGTACGGCATGATCCCGAGGGCGAAGACGCCGGCTCGGAAGAACGCGCCGCCCACGAACAGGTCGAACAGCCCGAAGAGGCCGCCCTGGTTCGGGTTGGCATTCGCGAGCTCCTGGAGCGCGATCGCGTCGACGCCCGGGAGCGTGACGTACGACCCCAGGCGATAGACGATCAGGATGCCCAGCGTGAAGAGGATCCGCTGCCGAAGCTCGTGGATCTTCCAGATGTTGCGGATCGATTCGGCGACCGAGGCCATATCAGGGGGGGTTCAGGGTGCGGGGGACGGGGGCTCGGGGCGACGCCCCGACCGGTCCCCTCTAGGCCTCGATGACAGTGGCAGTGCCACCGGCGGACTCGATCTTCTCCTTCGCCGCCGCAGAGAACGCGTGGGCGTGGACGTCGAGCTTGGCGGAGAAGTCGCCGCCGCCCAGGATCTTGTAGCGGCCGTTCTTGCCGCCCATCCCGAGCGCCTTGAGCGTCTCCGGCGTCAGCGTGGCGCCGGACTCGACGCGGCCCTCCTCGACGAGCGCCCCGAGACGGCCCAGGTTGATCGGGTCGTAGGCGACGCGGTTGCGGTTCTTGAAACCGAACTTGGGGACGCGGCGCTGAAGCGGCATCTGGCCGCCTTCGAACCACGTCGGGACGCTGCCACCGGAGCGGCTCTTCTGGCCGTTGTGGCCCTTGCCGACAGTGTGGTTGCCGTGGCCGGAGCCCTGTCCGCGCCCGATGCGCTTCTTGTTCTTGGTCGAGCCCTTCGCGGGCTTGAGGTTGCTGAGGTCCATCGTATGAGGGGGCTAGTGGCGCCGGCCCACAATGGGCCGACTCGCGGTGCGCTAGCGAACGGATCCGCCGGCGCGGCGCCGATGGCGGCGCGGGTCAAAGATAGACCGGCCAGGCACGGAGCCGGGCCGGTCTCGGTTGGGTTTATCGGTGAAGCGTCCCCGCAGGGACCGACCCAGCGGGGTCTCCCCCACGCTGGACCTAGGCCTCCTCGACGGAGACCATGTGCTGCACCTTCGCGACCATGCCGCGGATCTGCGGCGTGGCCTCGTGCTCGACGGTCTTGCCGATGCGGCCGAGGCCGAGGGCCACGAGCGTCCGCTTCTGGCCGCCGGGCCGGCGGATCTGGCTCCGGGTCTGGGTGATCTTGAGAGTCGACATCGTTTTCGGTTGACGTGGGTCGTCGGGCTTCGAATGAGGCGAGACGGCGGGAGGGGACCCGGCGCGCCTCGCCCCACGCGCTAGCCCTCGAACACCTGCTTGATGGTGATGCCGCGGCGAGCGGCCACCTCGGCGGGATCCTGGAGCTGCCCGAGGGCCTCCATGGTCGCCGAGACCTGGTTGTGCGGGTTCGACGAGCCCTGGCTCTTCGAGAGCACGTTCCGGATGCCGGCGCACTCGAGGACGGCGCGGACACCGCCACCGGCGATGACGCCCGTACCGTCGGAGGCCGGCTTAAGGAGGACCGAGCCCGCGTCGTGGCGGCCACGGACGGCGTGCGGGATCGACCCGGTGCTCGTCACGGGGACCGCGACCAGGTTCTTCTTGGCGTCCTCGGTGCCCTTCGAGATCGCATCGGCGACTTCGTTGGCCTTGCCGAGGCCCTGCCCGACCTTGCCGTTGCCGTCTCCGACGACGACGACTGCGTTAAAAGAGAAGCGCCGGCCGCCCTTGACGACCTTTGCCACGCGGTTGACGGCGACGAGGCGCTCGATCAGGTTGGAACGGTTCGCCTCGTTGTCGCGCCCGTCGTTACGACCCCCGCGACCTCCTCGGTTCTGCTGCTGTGCCATGGTGAGATTCGGTGTTAGAGGGTGAGGCCTGCGGCGCGGGCGCCTTCTGCGACGGCCTTGACGTTGCCGTGGTAGCGGTAGCCGCCTCGGTCGAAGACGGCGCGGTCGATCCCGGCCTCCTTCGCGCGCTCCGCGATCCGCTGGCCGACGGCCTTGGAAGCGTCCACGCCGATCATCGTCTCCCCCTCTCGGGTCGAGGCCGCCGCCAACGTGGCGCCGGCGAGGTCGTCGATGAGCTGGGCGTAGATGTGCTTGTTCGAACGGAACACGGCGAGGCGCGGACGCTGCGGCGTGCCGGCGATCTTGGCGCGGATGCGGCGGCGGATGCGCTGCCGCTGCGTCACCTTTTTGGCGGTCTTAGACATAATGGTTGCGCTGGGGGCCGACGGGTGGGCCGTCCGGCCGCGCGATGAAGGAGCCGGCCCGCGTTCGCAGGCCGATCAGGATTAACGAGCGGCGGTCTTGCCGGCCTTGCGGCGGACGAACTCGTCGACGTAGCGAACACCCTTGCCCTTGTAGGGCTCCGGCGGACGGAGGGCGCGGATCTTGGCCGCGACCTGACCAACGAGCTGCTTGTCGATGCCGGAGATCTTGATGATCGGGTTCTTGCCGCGGACGGTCTCGGCCTCGATCACGATGCCGTCCGGCGGGACGAAGTAGATGGGGTGGGAGAACCCGAGCGCGAGCTCGAGCACGTCCATACCCGCCATCTTGGTGGCGTCGGCGCGGAAGCCGACGCCGATGACCTCGAGGGACTTGGTGTAGCCCTCTGAGACGCCCTGGACCATGTTCGCGATCAGCGAACGGGTCAGGCCGTGGAGCGCCTTGTGGCGCTTCTGCTCGGTCGGGCGGGAGAGGACGATCTCCTCACCGGAGGTGTCGATCGTGAGGTCGGGGTCGGCCTGGAGCGAGAGCTCGCCCTTGGGACCCTTGACCGTCACCTGGTTCTTGGCCGACACCTCGACGGTGACGCCGTCGACCGACGGGATGGGAAGCTTTCCGATTCGGGACATGAGTGTCTGTAGCTGCGGGCCGTGCGGCCCTGGATCTCTGGGGGCCGGACTAGCTGACGGTCGCGATGACCTCGCCGCCGATGCCGGCGCGTCGGGCCTCCTTGTCCGTCATCACGCCACGGCTAGTCGAGACGATGGCGATGCCGAGCCCGTTCATCACGCGCGGCAAGTCCTTGGCACCGACGAAGCGACGAAGGCCGGGCTTCGAGATGCGCTTGATCGTCTGGATGACCGGCTTGCCGCCCCGGAGGTACCGGAGGTAGACCCGGATCAGGCCCTGCTTGTTGTCCTCGACGTTGACGTAGTCGGCCACGTAGCCCTTGTCGACGAGGATCTGGGTGACCGCACGCTTGAGGTTGGAGGCCGGCACATCCACGTACGGATGGCGGGCCTTCTGGGCGTTGCGGATCCGGGTGAGGAAGTCCCCGATGGGGTCGCTGAGAGCGCTCATTGTTTCTTCGGCCGGTTCGGGTGTGCCGCCTGGCCGCTAGAGGAGGAGTAAATACTGGATCTCACGTGCGGAAAGGGATGGACGTGGAGGGACCACGTATCCCCTACCCGCTCGCGGCTACCAGCTGGACTTGCGGATGCCGGGGATCTTGCCCTCGACCGCGAGCTCGCGGAAGACGTTGCGGCAGACGCCGAACTTGCGGAGGTAGCCACGCGGGCGGCCGGTCAGGGCGCACCGGTTGTGGAGCCGGGAGGGGCTGGCGTTGCGCGGGAGCTTCTGGAGCTCCTCCGCGATGGCCTGGGCCTGGGCGGGGTTGAAGTCCTCGCTCGACTTGAGCGCTCGCATTTCCTCTTTGAGGCGCGCGCGCTTGTCGGCGTACTTCAGGACGGTCTTGCGGCGCTTCTTCTCGCGAGCGACGACACTGGTCTTAGCCATGGTTCTCTCTGTGTGGGTTACGCGGCCTGGGCCTCGCGACGGACGAAGGGCATGCCGAGCGCCTTGAGCAGCGCGTGGGCCTCCTCGTCCGTGTCGGCCGTGGTCACGAACGTGATGTCGAGGCCCGAGATGCGGGGCGTCGAGTCGATGTCGATCTCGGGGAAGATGATCTGCTCCTTGATCCCCAGCGTGTAGTTGCCGCGGCCGTCGAAGCTGCGGTCCTTGACGCCCTTGAAGTCACGGACGGAGGGGAGCGCGAGCGTCACGAGACGGTCGACGAACTCCCACATCCGGTCCCCTCGCAGCGTCACCGTGACGCCGACGGGCATGCCTTCGCGGAGCTTGAAGTTGGAGATCGACGAGCGAGCGTTCCGCGTCGCCGGCTGCTGGCCGGTGATCTTGCGGAGCTCCTCGATGGCGTCGTCGAGAACCTTCTTGTTCTGCGAGGCCTCGCCGATGCCCTTGTTGACGACCACCTTCATGAGGCGCGGGACCTGCATGACGTTGGCGTACCCGAACTGCTCGGTGAGCGCGTCGATGATCTCAGAGCGGTAGCGCTCCTTGAGACGGGGGGTGTAGTTCTCCATGGTGCTTAGCTGTCGATCTCGTCGCCGGTCGTCTTCGCGAAGCGGACCCAGCGGGCCTGGCCCGTGTTGGGGTCCTCGACGCGCTTGCGGCCGATCCGGGTGGGGTTGCCGCTGCCGTCGATCGGCATGACGTTCGAGACGTGGATGGGGCGCTCCGCCTCAATCCGGCCACCGTTGGGGTAGGCCTGGTTGGGCTTGGTGTGCTTGAGCCGGAGGTTGACACCTTCGACGAGCACCTTCTCCTTCGAGGGGTAGACCTCGAGGACGCGGGCCTGGTACCCCTTGGGACGGTCGTTCTGACCGCCGCCGTGGGCCGTGACTCGCTTCGTCAGGGCGACGGTGTCGCCCTTCTTGACGTGGAGCTTCTTCTGCTTGTTGGTCGTGCGGGGCATCGCTTTAGAGGACTTCCGGGGCGAGGGAGACGATCCGCATGAACTGGCGGTCGCGCAGCTCACGGGCGACGGGCCCGAAGATGCGCGTGCCGCGGGGCTCGTCGGCGTCGTTGAGGAGGACAGCCGCGTTCTCGTCGAACCGGATGTAGGAGCCGTCGGGGCGACGGAGCTCCTTCTTGGTGCGGACGACGACCGCGCGGGACACGTCGCCCTTCTTCACGTTGCCGCCGGGGATCGCGTTCTTGACCGTGACGACGATGATGTCGCCGACGCGGGCGTAGCGCCGGCCGGAGCCGCCGAGAACGCGGATGCACAAGACCTGCTTGGCGCCACTGTTGTCGGCGACGTTGAGTCGGGACTCTTGCTGAATCATTGGGGGGTGCCGAGTGCGGGCCGCCAGCGAACGCTGGCCAGCCCCGTGGACAGTTATCGGGCGCGCTCGACGACCTCCACGAGACGCCAACGCTTCGTCTTCGACAGCGGGCGAGTCTCCTGGATGCGGACGGTGTCGCCGATGCCGGCGTCGTTCGTCTCGTCGTGGGCCTTCAGCTTCGTCGTCTGCCTGACGTACTTGCCGTAGATGGGGTGCTTCACCTGTCGCTCGATGGCGATGGTGATGGTCTTGTCCATCTTGTCAGAGACGACGAGACCGACGCGGAACTTGCGCGCGCCGCGCTCGGCGACCGCCGCATCGGCGGTCGGGGTGTCAGTAGCCATAGCCTGGGGCCCTTGCGGGCGGGTGTGCTAGTCGCTTGGTGGGCCGGTACCCCACCAACTACGGAAACGACGCCGAGGCGTCGGCGGCCCGAGTGGTGCGGGCCTGGATCGACGAAAGTAGCGTCGGTCCTAGTGGAGGTTCAGTGAGAGCTGCGCTCTGCGCAGCCCCGCACCGAAGCTTCACTAGGCTTGGTCGGAGGCGCCGGAGCGCTCGGCCAGGATGGTCTTCATGCGGGCGATCTCGCGCCGCTTGTGGCGCATCACGATCGGGTTCTCGAGGCCGGTCACCGTCCGCCGGAAGCGGAGGTCGGTGAGGTCGCGGGACTCCTCGGCGATCCGCTGCTGGATCTCAGCCTCGCTGAGGTCTCGGAGCTCGTTGGCTTTCATATCGGTCATGGAAAGGCCCCGGGCGACGCACGCCCGGGGCCGAGTGGTATCAGTCGGTTACGCGGCGGGCTCGTCGGCCGGCGCGTCGCCGTCCTCGGAGGTCGCCTCATCGGCGGAGTCGACGGCGGGCGCGGGGGCCTCGTCGGCCTCGTCAGCGTCGTCGATCTCGACGACGTTGCCGTCGGCCTCGCGGAGACCCTCGACGTACTCGTCGTAGGCCTCGTAGTCGCCGTCGGCGAGCAGGCGGGCCTGCTTTGGCCAGGTCTCCTCGTTGACGCCGTGCTCGTCGGTGCCACCGGCGGAGAGGATCTCGCGGAGCGTCTCGATGTCCGCGTTGGCGAGCGACTCGTAGGAGTCGACGCCGGCAGCGATGAGCTGCTCGGCCATCGTGTCGCCGAGGCCATAGATGTTGGTCAGGTCCTCGCTCGTCACCTCGGCCATGAGGCCCGAGGCATCGCCGGTCGCCGACTTGGGCGCCGGGACAGGAGCGGACTCAGGCCGGACGACGACCTTGGCCTTGATCGGGAGCTTCTGGATGGCGAGGCGGAGCGCTTCGCGCGCCAGGTCCTCGTCCACGCCACCGATCTCGAACAGGACGCGGCCGGGCTTGACGACGGCCACCCAGTACTCGGGCGAGCCCTTGCCCTTGCCCATGCGGGTCTCGGCCGGCTTCTTGGTGATCGGCTTGTCGGGGAACACGCGGATCCACACCTTGCCAACGCGCTTCATCTTGCGCGTCATGGCGATACGGGCGGCCTCGATCTGGCGGGACGTGATCCAGCCGGCCTCGAGGGCCTTGATCCCGTAGTCGCCGAAGGTCACACGGGCGCCGCGCTGGGCGAGCCCCTTGACGCGGCCCTTCTGCATCTTGCGGAACTTGGTCCGCTTCGGCATCAACATGGTTTACTCGGTCTCGATTGGAAGGTCAGAAGGGTCGGATTAGCGGCGGCCACCGCCGCCGCCGCCGGAGCCACCGCGGCCCCGGCCACCGCCGGAGCCACCACGGCCGCCGCCGCCAGAGCCGCCGCGGCCGCCACGGCCACCGTCGCGACCGCCGCGGTCGTCACGGCCACCACCGCGTCCGTCGCGGCGACGCCGCTCGGGGACGCTCGGAGCTGCGTTCTGCTGGCGGTTGGCCGTCGCGTTCGGCGAGAGGTCGGGGGTGCCGATGACCTCGCCGTGGAAGATCCAGACCTTGACACCCGCCGTGCCCTGGATCGTGAAGGCCGTCGCCTGGGCGTAGTCGATGTCGGCGCGCATGGTGTGGAGCGGCACGCGGCCCTCCAAGTACTGCTCCACGCGGCCCATCTCAGCGCCACCGAGGCGGCCGGCCACCTTGATGCGGATGCCCTGGGCACCCATGCGCATCGCGGCGCCGAGCGCCTGCTTCATCGCGCGGCGGTAGGACACGCGGCCCTCCAGCTGCTGCGCGATGTTCTGGGCCACCAGCGAGGCGTCCAGTTCGGGACGCTTGATCTCGTTGATGTTGATCTGGATGTCCTTGTCGGTCAGCGTCTTCAGCTCCTCGCGGAGCTTCTCGACCTCCGAGCCCCCACGGCCGATGATGACACCGGGGCGGGACGTGTGCAGCGTCAAGATGACGCGCTTCGGCGTCCGCTCGATGATCGTGCGCGACAGCCCGGCCCGCTTGAGGCGGGCGTCGAGGTAGCGTCGGATCTCGTGGTCCTCGACGATCTTGTCGGCGTACGAGCCGCTGGTGTACCAGTTGGAGTCCCAGCCTCGGATGACACCGAGACGGAAGCCGATGGGGTTGGTTTTCTGGCCCATGTCTAAGTCTGGGTGTAGGGTTACGCCTCGTCGGCGAGGTCGGGGGTACCGACGACGACCGTGAGGTGGCTGGAGCGCTTGAGGATCGGGTGGGCCCGGCCTCGCGAGACGGGCTGGAACCGCTTGATGACCGGCGCCTCGTCGACCATGATGGTCTTGACGATGAGCGCGTCGTCGTCGATCCGCTCGTCCTGGTTCTGGTCGACCAGGTTGCCGTAGGCGTCCTGGATGGCCCGGCGGACCATCGCGGCGGCCTTCTGGGGCATGAACTCGAGCGTCTCGATCGCCTTCTGGGCATTCTTGCCCCGGACGACGTTGACCACGATCCGCATCTTGCGCGGGCTGATGCGGAGGTACCTCCGCTTGGCGATTGCTTCCATTGGATTAGTCAGGATTGGGGTTCGGTGGTCGGGTCGCGGCGGTCGGTAGGAACCGGGCGCCGATCACCGAAGACCCTTAGCGGCGGCGGTCCTTCTTGCCACCGGCGTGGCCTCGGAAGGTCCGCGTCGGAGCGAACTCGCCCAGGCGGTGGCCGATCATGTTCTCGGTCACGTAGACCGGGATGAACTGCTTCCCGTTGTGGACGGCGAACGTGTGGCCGAGCATGTCGGGCGTGATCATCGACCCACGGCTCCACGTCTTGACGACGCGCTTTTTGCCGCCGTCGTTCATCTCCTCGACCTTGCGGCGGAGCTTGTAGTGGACGAAAGGTCCCTTTTTGAGCGAGCGTGCCATATCGGTTACTTCTTAGCCTTGCGGCGGCGGACGATGAACTTGTTGGAGGGCTTGTTCTTCTTGCGGGTCTTGAAGCCCTTGGCGTAGACGCCGGTCGGGCTCTTCGGGTGGCCGCCGGAGGACTTGCCCTCGCCGCCGCCCATCGGGTGATCGACCGGGTTCATCGCCACACCACGCGTCTGGGGGCGGATGCCGAGCCAGCGCGAGCGGCCCGCCTTGCCGATGTCGATGTTCATGTGGTCCGGGTTGGACGTCTGGCCGATCGTGGCCACACACCCGACGGGGACCCGGCGAACCTCACCGGAAGGAAGCTTGAGGTTGGCGAACTTGCCCTCGCGAGCCGTCAGCTGCGCCGACGTGCCAGCGGAGCGGGCCATCTGAGCGCCCTTGCCCGGCTTCATCTCGATGGCGTGGACCGTCGTGCCGAGCGGGATCTCCGAGAGCGGCAGGCAGTTGCCCACGTCGGGCGACGAGCCCGGGCCCGAGTGGAGCGTCATCCCGACCGTCACCTTGTCCGGCGCGATGATGTAGCGCTTCTCGCCGTCGGCGTAAGACAGCAGGGCGATCCGGGCGCTGCGGTTCGGATCGTACTCGATCGTGGCGACGCGCGCGGGGATGCCGTGCTTGTTGCGCTTGAAGTCGATGATCCGGTAGCGGCGCTTGTGGCCGCCGCCGCGGTGGCGGGAGGTCTTGCGACCGTTGTTGTTTCGGCCGCCCGTCCGCTTGCGCGTGTCGAGGAGGCTCTTCTCCGGGGTGTCCGTCGTAATTGTCTCGAAGGCCGAGACCGACTTGTGACGCTGACCCGGAGTGGTCGGCTTGAGTTTGCGGATTGCCATGGTATAGAGGGCTTGCCTGCCGGCGGCGACCGCCGGCTTTGCGCCCTGGTGGGGTTATACGGACTCGTAGAAGTCGATCTCGCCGTCGACGAGCGTCACGATGGCCTTCTTCCAGCCGGCCTGACGGCCCTGGACGAGACCACGCTTGGTGGCCTGGCGGCGGCGCTTGCCGCGGACGACCATCGTCCGGACCTCCTTGATGGAGATGTCCGGGTACCGCTCTTCGACCGCCTTGCGGATCTCGAGCTTGTTGGCGGTCTTGGCGACACGGAAGGTGTAGTGACGGCCCTCGTCGATGAGGCGCGTCGACTTCTCCGTCAGGACGGGAGCGATGAGGATCTCAGGCATGTCTAGGCGTCGGTGTCGGTGGCGGTGGCCTTCGTCGGGGGACGGAGGGCCTCCGTGAACGACTCGACGGCCCCCTCCTGGAGGAGGATCGTCTTGGCGTTCATGAGGTCGAGCGTCGAGGCCTGGTCGGCCGCGAGCACCTTGATGCCGGCGATGTTGCGGGCCGAGCGGTAGAACACGTCGTCGCGACCGTTAGTCAGGACGAGCGCCTTGCCGCCGCCGTTGTTCTTGAGCATCCCGGCGACCTCGCTCGTCTTGGGCACGTCCATCTGGACGTCCTCGACGATGCGCAGGGCGTCGTTGTTCAGCTTGTGCACGATGGCGCTTCGCCGAGCGAGCCGCTTCGTCTTGATGTTGACGCGGACCTTGTACTCGTGCGGGCGGGGCCCGAAGATGGTGCCGCCGCCCTTGCGGAGCGGGCTCTTGGCATCACCGGCACGGGCGTTGCCTGTGCCCTTCTGGCGATACAGCTTGCGGCGGGACTTCGAAACCTCGCCGCGCTCCTTGGTCTTGTGCGTGCCCTGGCGGCCGGCGGCCTGGATGGAGCGCACGTCGAGCCAGATGGCGTGGTCGTTCGGCTCGATGCCAAAGACGGCGTCGTCGAGCTCGACCGTACGGCCGGCCTCGGCGCCCTCGCGGTTGTAGACAGTCAGTTTCATGGATCTAGGCCTTGCGGATCTCGACGATCCCGTTCTTGTGGCCGGGCACGGCCCCCTTGACGAGGATCAGGTTGTTGTCGGGGAAGGTGCGGACGATGCGGACGTTCTTCTGCGTCACGCGGTCGCCGCCGGTCCGGCCACCCATCTTGGTGCCCTTGAAGACACGCGACGGGTCGGACGCCTGCCCGATCGAGCCCGGGGCCCGCTGGCGGTTGTGCTGACCGTGCGTGGCGTCGCCGACGCCCTTGAAGTTGTGGCGCTTGACGACGCCCTGGAAGCCCTTGCCCTTGGACGTCCCCGTGACGGCCACGCGGTCGCCCTCGGCGAACGCCTCGACCGTGATCTCGTCGCCGAGCGTCACGTCGCCGAAGTCGACGCCGCGGAACTCCACGATGTGGCGCTTGGCGGGGACGCCGGCGGCCTCGAAGTGGCCCTGCATGGCCTTCGTGGTGTGCTTCTCCTTTTTGTCCTTGTAGCCGAGCTGGACGGCGCTGTAGCCGTCCGTGTCGGGCGTTTTGACCTGGGTGACGGCACAGGGGCCGGCCTCGATCACCGTGACGACGGTCTGCCGTCCGGAGGCATCGAAGACGCTTGTCATGCCGACCTTGCGGCCGAGAATCGCGCTCATTGAACCTGGGGTTAGTTAAGCGTGGGGCCGGCGCGGGCGCCGGCTAAGGAAGTCTGATCAGACCTTGATTTCGACGTGGACGCCACTCGGAAGCTCCAGCTTCATGAGGGCATCGACCGTCTTCGACGAGGTCGACAGGATGTCGATGAGCCGCTTGTGATCGCGCGTCTCGAACTGGTCGCGCGCCTTTTTGTCGACGTGCGGCCCGGAGAGGACGGTGTAGATCTTCTTGCGGGTCGGGAGCGGGATCGGCCCGCTCACGACGGCACCGGTCGACTTGACCGTGCGGATGATCTTCTCAGCGCTCTTGTCCACAAGGGTGTGGTCGAACGACTTGAGCTTGATCCGGATCTTCTGGTTCGCCATGAGTCAGGCTAGGTGAGAACGGCGGAAGCGGCCGTCAGGTAAGGTCCCGACAGCCGCTCCGTTCGTGTGTGCGTTAGTCGAGGATCTTGGAGACGACGCCGGCGCCGACCGTCCGCCCGCCCTCGCGGATCGCGAACCGGAGCCCCTGCTCCATGGCCACCGGCTGGATCAGCTTGACCGAGAACTGCGTGTTGTCCCCCGGCATCACCATCTCGACCCCCTCGGCCAGCTCGATGTCGCCGGTCACGTCGGTCGTCCGGAAGTAGAACTGCGGGCGGTACCCCTTGAAGAACGGCGTGTGACGGCCGCCCTCGTCCTTCGACAGGATGTACACCTCGCACTCGAACTCCTTGTGCGGCGTGACGGCCCCGGGCTTCGTCAGCACCATCCCGCGCTCGACGGCGTCCTTCTCGATCCCACGGAGCAGGATCCCCGCGTTGTCCCCGGCCTGGGCCGAGTCCAGGAGCTTCCTGAACATCTCGACACCGGTCACGGTGCTCGTCATCTTCGGCTCGCGGATCCCCACGATCTCGACCGGCTCGCCGACCTTGATCTGGCCGCGCTCGACGCGGCCCGTGACCACCGTCCCGCGGCCCGTGATCGAGAACACGTCCTCGACCGGCATCAAGAACGGCTGGTCGACCGCCCGCTCCGGGGTCGGGATGTAGTCGTCGACCGCGGCCATCAGCTCGTTCACCTTCTCGACCCACTCGGGCTCCCCGTTCAGCGCGCCCAGCGCCGAGCCCTGGATGACGGGCAGGTCGTCGCCCGGGAACTCGTACGAGTCGAGGAGCTCGCGGACCTCCATCTCGACGAGCTCCAGGAGCTCCTCGTCGTCGACGAGGTCGGCCTTGTTCATGAAGACCACGATGTACGGCACGCCCACCTGGCGGGCGAGCAGGATGTGCTCCCGCGTCTGGGGCATCGGGCCGTCGGTGGCCGCGACGACCAGGATCGCCCCGTCCATCTGGGCCGCGCCCGTCACCATGTTCTTGACGTAGTCGGCGTGGCCGGGGCAGTCGACGTGGGCGTAGTGCCGGGCCTCCGTCTCGTACTCGACGTGGGCCGTCGCGATGGTGATCCCGCGCTCGCGCTCCTCGGGCGCGTTGTCGATCTGGTCGAACGACATCGCCGTGCCGCCCTGGGCCTCGGCGAGCACCTTCGTGATCGCCGCGGTCAGCGTCGTCTTCCCGTGGTCGACGTGACCGATGGTGCCCACGTTGACGTGGGGCTTCGTCCGCTGGAATTGCTCCTTAGCCATTGTTCTCTTGGTCTGGGTTGTGATTCGGTGCGCTGGCGCTCGGCGACAGCGTGCGTGTGTGTGCTACGCGGCGGCCTTGCCGGCTGCGGCGATCTCCTCGGCGATGGCCGCCGGGACCTGCTCGTAGTGGTCGAACTGCATCGAGTAGATGGCGCGACCCTGGGTGTTGGACCGGAGGTCGGTCGAGTAGCCGAACATCTCGGAGAGCGGGACGAAGGCGTCGACCACCTGTGCGTCGCCGCGCTGGCCCATGCCCTCGATCCGGCCACGCCGGGACGAGAGGTCGCCGATCACATCGCCCATGTACTCCTCGGGCGTGATGACCTCGACCTTCATGATCGGCTCCATGATGACGGGGCTCGCGCGGCGCGTGGCCTCGCGGAACGCCATCCGGCCGGCGATCTCGAACGAGAGCTGGTCGGAGTCGACGTTGTGGAACTTGCCGTCGTAGAGACGGGCCTTGACGGCCTCCATCGGGTAGCCGGCGAGCGGGCCCTGGTCGAGCGCGCTCCGGATCCCCTTCTCGACCGACGAGATGAACTCGCGCGGGATGGACCCGCCCTTGATCTCGTCGACGAACTCCAAGCCCTCGGTGCCGGGCTCGGCCGGCGAGAACTCGATCTCGACGTGCGCGAACTGGCCACGACCGCCGGACTGCTTCTTGTGCGTGTACGTGTGGTCGACCGTCTTGCGGATGGCCTCGCGGTACGACACCTGCGGCTCGCCGACATTCGCCTCGACCTTGAACTCGCGCTTGAGGCGGTCCACGATGATCTCGAGGTGCAGCTCGCCCATCCCGGCGATCAGGGTCTGGCCCGTCTCGTCGTCGGAGGTCACCTTGAAGGTGGGGTCCTCCTCAGCGAGCTTCTGGAGCCCGACGCCGAGCTTGTCGATGTCGGCCTTCGTCTTCGGCTCGATGGCGATCTTGATGACCGGCTCGGGGAAGTCCATGGCCTCCAGCACGACGGGAGCGTTGGGGTCGCACAAAGTGTCGCCCGTCTTCGTGTCCTTCAGGCCCACGATCGCGCAGATGTCGCCGGCCTTGACCGACTCGACGTCCTCGCGTGTGTTGGCGTGCATGAACAGCAAGCGGCCGGCGCGCTCCTTCTTCTCCGTCGTGGCGTTGATCAGCGCGTCGCCCTTGTTGAGCGTTCCCGAGTAGACGCGAGCGAACGTGATGCGGCCGACGTAGGGATCGGTCGCGATCTTGAAGGCGATGGCCGCGAACGGGGCGTCCGGGTCGGCCTCACGCGTCACGATCTCCTCGGTACGCGGCTTGTGGCCCTCCATCGGCGGCACGTCGTGCGGCGAGGGGAGGTAATCGATAATGCCGTCGAGCAGCTGCTGGACGCCCTTGTTCTTGAAGGCCGACCCGCAGAAGACCGGTGTGATGTCCATCGAGATGGCGGCTTCGCGGACGGTCGCCTTGACGACGTCGACGGGGAGCTCTTCGCCCTCGAGGTACATCATCAGGAGCTCGTCGTTGTGCTCGGCGACGGCCTCGAGCATGACGATGCGCGCCTTCTTGGCGGTCGGCTTGAGGTCCTCCGGGATCTCGACCTCGTCCCAGGTCGAGCCCTGCGTCGCGTCGTCGAAGATGAACGCCTTGTTGGAGATGAGGTCGATATGCCCGCGGAACATCTCGCCGTCGCCGATCGGGATCTGGACGGGCACGGCGTTGGCGCCGAGCCGGTCCTTCATCATCGCGATGGCGTTCTCGAAGTTGGCGCCCGTCCGGTCCATCTTGTTGACGAACGCGATGCGGGGGACGTTGTACTTGTCCATCTGGCGCCAGACCGTCTCGGACTGGGGCTCCACGCCGCCGACCGAGCAGAACAGCGCGACGGCGCCGTCGAGCACGCGGAGCGAGCGCTCCACCTCGACGGTGAAGTCGACGTGGCCGGGCGTGTCGATGATGTTGATGCGGTGGCCCTTCCACTCGGCCGTGGTCGCGGCCGAGGTGATGGTGATGCCGCGCTCCTTCTCCTGCTCCATCCAGTCCATCGTCGCGCCGCCCTCGTGGACCTCGCCGATCCGGTGCGTCTTGCCGGTGTAATAGAGGATGCGCTCGGTCGTGGTCGTCTTGCCCGCGTCGATGTGCGCCGAGATCCCGATGTTGCGGGTCTTGGTGAGCGAGAAGGTCTTGCCTTGGAGGTCTTCGGACATGGAAGTCGTCGGTTCGGTGGGGGGGCCGAGAGAACGGGCCGGCCTCTGCGCGGAGCAGAAGGGCGCGTGACGGTCTGGTTAGAAGCGGGCGAAGTGGGCGAACGCCTTGTTGGCCTCGGCCATCCGGTGCGTGTCGTCCTTCTTCTTGACGGCGCCGCCCTCGCCGCGCGAGGCGGCGATGAGCTCGGCCGCCAAGCGGTTGGCCATCGACTTGTCGCCGCGGGCCTTGGCGTACTGAAGGAGCCAGCGGAACGCCAGCGACGTGCGGCGCTCGGGGCGGACCTCGATCGGCACCTGGTACGTGGCGCCACCGACGCGGCGGCTGCGCACCTCCACGAGGGGGGCCGCGTTCGTCAGCGCCTGGCGGAACACCTCGACGCCGGGCTCGCCGATGCGCTCCTCGACCAGGTCGAAGGCGCCGTAGACGAGGCCCTGGGCCACGGACTTCTTGCCGTCACGCATGACGGCGGCGATGAACTTGGCGACGGTGACGTCACCGTAGATCGGGTCCGGCGTGGGGATCCGCTTTTCTGCTTGCTTCCTGCGCATGGGGTCGGGAGATCGGTAGGTCGGTAATTCGGAGGGCTCGCGAACGGGGTGGCGCAGAGCGCGCCGATCGACCGTTCCGCGGACGAACCGACGGTCTACTTGGGCTTCTTGGCGCCGTACTTGGAACGGCTCTGGCGACGGTCGGCGACGCCGGCCGTATCGAGCGCGCCACGGACGATGTGGTACTTGACGCCCGGGAGGTCCTTGGCGCCGCCGCCACGGACGAGCACGATGGAGTGCTCCTGGAGGTTGTGGCCCTCGCCTGGGATGTAGGCGATGACTTCGTACCCGTTGGTCAGGCGCACCTTGGCGACCTTCCGGAGGGCGGAGTTCGGCTTCTTCGGCGTCGTCGTGTACACGCGGGTGCAGACGCCGCGGCGCTGCGGGTTGCCCTGGAGCGCGATGGCCCCTGAGGTCTTGCGCTTCGGGGTACGGCCCTTGCGGACGAGTTGGTTGATCGTAGGCACGGCGGTGCGGGCGGGTGGAGCGCGGGGCAATCCCGCGCGGCGAATCAGGACCCTCAAGGTACCGGAGGCCGAGGCCGTCCCCAATGCCGCGTCCTTCACAATGCCTATGACGATCGGCCCTGAGAGCCGCAGAGGGGCGAAGCTTTTGTGCAGAATGTCCACCGATCTATCTCGCTGGATCACCATTACCGCATCCTCCACGCACCGATCCAGGGATCTCCCCTCCCCCACCCGTCTGCTCCCAGAAGGCCGTCCGCTTGCGGCCCCCTGGCAGGCGGAGTCCCACAGCCTATCGTAAAGCGACTGGCCCCTTCGCTGATCTCCCCCCCTCCTTGGTGAGTGGAGACGACACCGTGCCGCTCGGGGGAGAGACCTCCGGCCTATGGTCCGGTTCAGCGGCCTCTGCACCGGGCTACGCATGCCGAGGGGGCGACCTAGCCTGCAAACGACACATCCGTGCCGAGGGTACAGTCCACGCCGCCAGCGGCCCATAGGCACCTTCGACCCGAGCCTCCCGGGCCGAAGTGCCAGGCCACGCCAAGAGGCTCCGAGTCCCGGCCGCGTATGGTCGTGGATACGCGTCTCTACGTCGCCCGCCTCGCCCGAGGCTCCGACATCCATCTCATCCACGGTTCTTGCTCGCCTACGGGCTGACGTACAAAGCCGCGACGAGCGGGCATCCGTCGTCTTGGCTGGCGCTACTCGCGCACAGTGTCGGGGCCGGAATTGTCGGCCACGGGCGGGGCGTCGGTGGCCACCCCATCGCCCTCGGACGCCGGCGAGGCCGGTCCCGGAGGGAGGTTTACCGGTTCCCCCTCGGCCGTCACGCCGACCTCGTGCTCGGGGCGCGCATACGGGCGGGGCCCGAGCACCTCCTTGAGGTCGTTCTCGTTGAGCACCTCCTTCTCGAGCAGCGCCTGCGCCAGCCGCTCCATGTCGTCGGCCCGCTCGTCGAGCAGCTCGCGCGTCTGGACGCGGACGTCCTCGATGATCCGCTTGACCTCGATGTCGATGCGGCGGGCGAGGTCCTCGGAGAACGGCTTGTTGAACTGGGGCTGGTCGCGCTGGCCCGACAGGTTGAACGAGACGTAGCCGATCTCCTCGCTCATCCCGTAGTCGACGACCATGGCGTAGGCCATCTTGGTGATCTTCTCGAGGTCGTTCTGCGCGCCGGTCGTGATCTGGCCGAAGATGATCTCCTCGGCGACCCGGCCGCCCATCGTCATCACCATCCGGTCGACGAGCGCCTCGCGCGTGTAGAGGTAGCGCTCCTGGGGCAGCGACTGCGCGTAGCCGAGCGCGGCCATCCCGCGGGGCACGATGGACACCTTGACGACGGGGTCGGTGTGCTCGCGGAACCACCCGGCGACGGCGTGCCCGGCCTCGTGGTAGGCGACGATGCGCTTCTCCTCGGGGCTGATGAGCTTGTTCTTCTTCTCGAGCCCGCCGATCACCCGGTCGATGGCCCGCTCGAAGTCGATCATTTCGACGGACTCCTTTCCGTCGCGAGCCGCGAGCAGGGCGGCCTCGTTGCAGACGTTGGCGATCTCGGCGCCTGCGAACCCGGGCGTCTGGCCCGCGAGCAGCTCCACGTCGAGGTTCGGCGACAGCGTCAGGTTGGCGGTGTGGACCTTGAAGATGGCCGCGCGCTCGCGGCGGTCCGGCCGGTCGATCAGGATCTGGCGGTCGAAGCGGCCCGGGCGCAGGAGCGCCGAGTCGAGCGTGTCGGGGCGGTTGGTGGCCGCCATCAGGATCACGCCCTTGTCGGTGTTGAACCCGTCCATCTCGACGAGCAGCTGGTTGAGCGTGTTCTCGCGCTCGTCGTTGCCGCCCATGATGGAGCCGCGCCCACGGCTCCGACCGACGGCGTCGATCTCGTCGATAAAGATGATGCAGGGTGCTTTTTCCTTGGCCTGCTTGAACAGGTCGCGGACGCGCGCGGCGCCGACGCCGACGAACATCTCGACGAAGTCGGAGCCGGACAGGCTGAAGAACGGGACGCCCGCCTCGCCGGCGACGGCCTTCGCCAGCAGCGTCTTGCCCGTGCCGGGCGGCCCGACGAGCAGCACGCCCTTGGGCAGCTTGCCGCCCAGCTTGGTGAACCGCTGGGGGTCCTTGAGGAACTGGACCACCTCCTCGACTTCCTCCTTGGCCTCGTCGAGCCCGGCCACGTCCTCGAACGTGATGGGCGCGCCTTCGGTCTGGTCGAAGAGCGTCGCCTTGTTCTTGCCGATGTTGAGGACCTGCTGGCCCGGGCCGCCCATGCGGCGCAGGATGAAGATCCAGAAGACGGCGAACAGGCCGATCAGCAGGACCCAAGACAGGATGCCGCTCCAGACGGACGACGTGTAGTCGGCCTGGAACTCGACGGGCTCGCGGTCGGCGGCCACCAAAGCTTGGTTCACCCCGGTGACGAAGTCGGTGAGGTCGTGGTCGTCGGGCTTGGTCGTCCGGAAGCGGCGTGCGGCGGACTCGTCCGGCGTCCGGCCAAACGACGGCTCAGGGGGCGCGGATTCGACGCGGCCCTCGGCGACGGCCTCCTCGGTGTACGTCCCTCGGATGTCGACGCGGTCCTGGACCTCGAACGTCTCCACGTCGCCCGCTTCGAGCTGTTCGAGGAAGGCGGAGTAGTCGACCTCGGTCGCCCCGCCGGAGCCCGTCAGAAACGTCTGGACGGCGAGGAGGAGGAGGGCGATGAGGACGAACAGGTAGAACGTCCCGAGCGACAGGCGCGGACGCTTGTTGCCGTCGGGGCGCTTGCTGCCGTCGCGGGGGTTCTTGGGTACGGAGGGCATTCGGGGGCGCGGTCCTGCCCGCGCGGTCAGAGCAAAGGGGGGCGGTACCCGACCCTTCGGGAGGGGGTTCCGAGCGGCGAACGGACAGCGGTCGCCTAGAAGTCCTCGGCGGGGCTCTCGTCGTCCACGACGGCCCCCTGAGCGGCCTCGAAGTCGGCCAGCGGCTTGATCGTTCCACGGAGCTGCGCCCACGCCGGCAAGGCGCCCTGAGCGGTCGTGGCCTGCGCCTCAGAGTCGAACTGGCCAATAACGATCGCATAGGCGCCAGTGTCGGACTCCCGGACGATGGCCGCGCGATAGCCCGCGCCGGTCAGCACGTCCAGCATCGGCGCGCCCTCGGTCGGAATCGACAACGAGCGGACCTGCCACGTATACCCGTCACCTCCGGGCTCGACCGGATCGGCACCCCGCAAGCCAGGGACCTCCAGCAGCGGCGCCGGACCCTGCGCGCTGTCTTCGTCACGCGGCAGGTCCGTCAGAAGGTCGTCGTCCGACGGTTCCGCCAAGTCCGTGGGGTCGGGAGCTGGCGTGTCCTGGAGGAGGGGGATGGCCGTCGAGTCGACAGCAGGGGCGGGCGGCGGAGGCGGAACGGGGAGGCCGTTGACGAGCGCCGTGGCGCGGGCGGCGTACGGCGTCTGGGCGTAGCGGGCCGCCAGCGCCTGAAGGTGGTGGCGGAGCGTGAACGTGGCCGAGTCGACGGAGACGGGCGCGCGCGCGGCCGCCGGCGGCGGCAGGGCGACCGGTGGGGAAGCGACCGGTGGAGAGGTGACCGGCGGCGACTCAACGAGATCCGGCGCCTCCTCGATGGCCTCTGGCATGGGTGGCTCGGTCGGCTCCGGCCGCTGGGTGGCGGACGTCTCCTGCCGGGCCCGTCCGGGAATGCGCTTGCCGGTGTCGAGGACCCGCTCCTCGATCTCCTCCAACACCGCCGGCGCCCGTCGCTCCGGCTCGACCCTCGGCGCGGGCTGAGTGGCCGGTGCACGCTGGGGAACCGCCGTCACCGGGGCACCCCGCGAGAGCGAGTCGGCGAGGGCGAGGAGCAGCGAGGACTGGAGCGAATCCGGGAGCGGCTGGGCAAGCCGCAGCGAGTCGCCGTCGGCCCACTCCAGCAGGGCGATGGCCGCGCCGAGGTAGGCGCGGGGCGCGCCCGCCGCATCCGGGTCGGCATCTCCGAGGGCCACCAGGTCGCTCGCGGCGCCGATCCGGTCACCGGCCGCCCAGCGGGCGCGGGCCGCGATGTAGACCGGCGAGGCCTCTGGCGCGGCCGACTCCGCCTCGGCCAGTTCCTCGGGGCTCTCCAACCCCAGCCGGATGCGCGAGGCGCGGCCCAGCGCCAGCGTGTCCGCCGCGGCGACGGCCTCGTAGTACGGACGCGCGGCCTCGTCGCGACCGGCGGCCCGCTCGATCTCCGCCAGCGCATACTGCGCACGGACGGCCACCGGGAGCGTTGGGGTCTCGTCGAGGATGGAGCGGTACAGGGCTGCGGCCGTGTCGGCACGGCCGAGGGAGAGGAAGAAGGCGTTCGCCAGCTCGTAGCGGAGCGAGGCGAGGCCGGTGACCAGCTCGGAGCGCTTCTCCGGGGTTCGGGGCACGCGCGTCAGGTCGAGCGGCGGGGGCCCTTCGCCGACCTCGAACCCGCCGGTCTCGGCCCCGACGACGCCCCGGGCGGCGACCACATCGCCAGCCTGCACGGCCGAGCGGCGGCGCCAGTTGGGCACGAGCGGGCGGTCGCCCCAGGCCTGCTGGAAGGAGATGAGGCCCGCCTGCACCGACGTCGGCGAGCGGTACGAGAGGAAACCGACGTCCCCGCCCTGCCCCGGCGTGCCCGCCGTCTCGCCTGGGACGGGGACCCGCCCGGACTGTCCGGAGCCTTCCGATCCATCATCGAAGGAGCCGGCGCCGGAGCCGGAGAACGCGGCGGCCGTCCGAGCCGCCTGCAGCCGTCGCTGCTCCTCGCGATACACGCGGAGCCGCTCGGCCTCGATGGACGCGATGCGTGTCTGGAACTCGGCCTCAGAGAGCGCGCCGAGCGCGAGCAGCGAGTCCGTCTCGGCGATCTGGCGGGCCGCGCTTGCGAGCGTCGCGTAGATGCGCGCCTGCTCGGTGACTCGACGCAACGCCCCGGCGGCCGGGCGGACCTCGGGGCCGGGGGCGCGCACGGCGGTGGCGGCCGAGTCGAAGTGGGCCGACGCGCGGACGAAGTCGTTGCGCTGGTCGCGGTAGAACTCGCCGAGCCGGAAATGCGCTTCGCCAGCGACCACCCGCCCGTTGAGCTCCTCGTCGTACAGCACGGACCGGAAAAGCCGGTACGCGCGGTCGGGCTCGCCGGAGGCCGCGCGCAAGCGGGCCTCGACGAGGGCCAGCTCCCCGCGCCGCTCGTAGTTCTTGTCGTCGCCCCGCATGTCCCGGATGATCTGGAGCCCGTCCGCCGGGCGGTCCGCGGACAGCCCGATCACGAGGGCCCGGTTAACGCGGGCGGCGTAGCCGAGCTCGTAGGCCGGCTTGCGGGACAACGCCTCCGCATACGCCGCCGCCGCCTCGTCCCACTGCCCGACGTGCTCCTCGACCTGCCCCAGCAGCACGTAGGCACGGGCGGCGACATCCGCGTCGTCCTCGGCCGGCGCCCCCGCGAGGAGCGCCTCGGTGGCCTCCTCCCACCGACCGGCACGCGCGTAGAGCTCGCCCAGCGCGAGCTGCATGCGGGCCGTCCAACGGCGGTCTCCGCCCTCGGCCGCCAGCCCCTCTTCGAGCACGCCGACGCCCTCTTCGAAGCGGTCGGCGGCGGCGAAGGTGCGGCCGAGCCAGAACCGGGCCTCATCGCCCAGCCGACGGTCGCCGGCCGCCTCGGAGGCCGCCAGCGTCTCTCTGAATTTCTGCTCCGCGCCCGCGAAGTTGCGCTGGTAGAAGTAGGCCTTGCCAATGACCAGGAGGGCATCGTCGGCCCACTTCGAGGTCGGCCGGTTGCGCAGCAGCTCCGCGCTCTTGTCGATGGCGTCCTGGAACGGGCCCGAGGTCGATCCGGCCGTGGTGGCCGGGAAGACCGACACCAGCGCGTTCCGGTCGAGCGTGACGGCCTGCCGCTGCAGCGCCTCCTCGCCGCTGTCCAGCGACCGGGTGGCGTTGTAGTACGTGTTGTAGTACGCCCGGAAGTTGTTGTAGCGGCTGTGCAGCGCGGTGCCGGGCCGGCAACCAGAAAGCACGCCAGCCCCAAGAAGGGCGGCGGCGAGACACAGACGGACCGGCAGCGCTGTACGCATCGAGACCAGAGTCGGGACGAAAAATGCGGAGTAGCGGAAGGGCCGGACGGTCAGGGGGCTGGTGTGCGGAGAAACTACGCCTCCGTTCCCGGGACGCCAGGGCACGAACGGCGCGCCGACGGCCAGAGTGTGCACGGCCGCCACACCGCCGGCCGCCCCCGCTGCCCGAGCGGCCCTACGCTGTCGCGTCGGCGCGGACGAGCACGCGGCGGCGGTCCAGCGCGACCACGCGGACTCGGCTCCCGGCGGCCACGAACGAGCCCTCCGTCTCCACCTCCACACGGACGCCGTCTAGCTCGACCACGCCTCCCGGTCGGAGCGGCGTGATCGCCACGCCTGTCTGGCCCAGCAGCCGCGCCCGCGACTCCGACTCCAGCGCGTCGGCGTCGGCGTCGCGACGCAGGCTGTCCGACAGGATGAACCGGTCCCAGGCGCCAGTTTCGTAGAGCACATACCCGACGCCGCACGCCGTGAGGACGGTCGCCGCCAGCGCGCCGAGCCCGCCCGCCACGCCGAACTCGACGAACGCGATGACGACGCCGACGGCCGCCCCCAACACGCCCGCCACACCGACCACGTTGAGGCCGGGCACGACGGTCACCTCGACCACGACGAGCGCGAGGCCGACCAGGATGAGCGCGACGGGGACCAGCAGTTCCATAACGGCAACCTAGGGACGGGCACGCGTGCGTGCCCTATGCGACCTCGCGGACGACGACGACCGCGCCGCGCGCGCGGACCACCTCGACCGAGGCGCCCGCCGAGACGAACCCGCCCTCCGAGACGACGTCGACGCGCCGGCCGTCCACGTCGGCCGTCCCGGACGGGCGGAGCGACGTGAGGGCGGTGCCGATCTGGCCGACGAGGTCGGCGCCGAGGTCGGCGGACGTGTAGCCGTCGGCGGCGGAGAGCTCGGGCGCCAGCACCAGCCGGTTCAGCCGTTCGGAGCGGGGGAGCATCCGGCCGAGCGACATCGTGAAGAGGACCAGCAGCACGAGGGCGGCGGCGAGCGTCGTTGTGGCGCGGGCGATCTCGCCGTCGCTGGGGAATTTGAACCCGACGTTGGGGATCAGGGCCACCAGCAGCGCGGCGAGTACGAGCACGAGGCCGGCGATGCCGAACACGCCGAACCCCGGCGTCACGAACACCTCGGCCAGCAGCAGACCTACCCCCACGACGAAGAGCGCGATCTCCCAGCTCTCGACGAGCCCCAGCAGGTAGTGCGGCGCAAAGAACAGAGCGGCCCCGACCAGCGCGATCGCCCCGGCGAACCCGACCCCCGGCGTCTGGATCTCGAAGTACAGCCCGCCCATCATCATCATCAGCAGCAGCGAGGCCAGCACGGGCGAGCCCAAGAAGCGGAGCACCTGCTCGGCGCGCGTGGCCGCGTGCGGCGTCTGCTCGCGCTCCGCCAGCCCGAGCGCGTCCACGACGGCGTCGGTCGAGGGCAGGACGGCGTCGGCGATGCCGAGCGCCAGCGCTTCGTCGGAGGAGACCGTCAACAGCGTGCCCTCGGCGACGACGCCGGGGATCGAAATCCGCTCGTCGACCATCGCCTCGGCAATCTGGGGGTCGCGGCCCGTCGCCTCGGCGGTCGCCCGCATGAGCCCGCGCGTGTAGCTCTGGATCTTCTCCGGCGCGTACTCGCCGGTCTGGTTGACGGCCGTGGCCGCGCCCATCGAGGCGCCCGGGACGAAAACGATCCGGTCGTTGGCGTACGCGATCAGCGCGCCCGCCGAGGCCGCGTTCCGGTCGATGACGGCGACGGTCGGGACCTCGCTGGACAGGATCGACTTGCGGATCTGGTCGGCCGCATCGAGCAGGCCACCGAAGGTGTCGATGCGGAAGACGACGGCGGCGGCCCCCGCGGCCTCGGCATCGGCGAGGGCTCGGTCCACGTACGACGCGAGCGCGTTGTCGATCATGCCGTCGATCGTGACACGGAAGACGGGCCCGTCGCCGGTCTCGAGGGTGAGGTCGGCGGGCTGGGCGGCGGCGGGGCCGGTGGCGGCGAACGCCAGCAGGGCGAGGAGGCCGGCGAGGGCCGTGCGGAGGGCGGTCATCGGTGTGCGGGATCGGTTTGGCGAGGTACGACCCCCGCCCGGCCCGTGTTGCGCCAGGATTTGGGGATCAGGGAGCCAGCGAACAGCAAGCAGGGTTCGGCGAGGGCCGCCAGCACAGCGCCGTCCGGTCCGCCCCCATCGTCGCCGAGGCGAGTGCACGCGGACGCGGCGTCGCTCGGTCGCTGCCCCCCGGTACCCCGACCTACGGCTCGATGACGACCGGCGTCCCGATTTCGACGTAGGCCCACAGCTCGTCCATGTGCACATCACGCAAAGCGACGCACCCGCGCGTCCAGGCGCGGCCTCGGCCCGAGCCGTGGCCGTGGATCTCGATCAGGCCACCGAGCGGCGTGCCCATCGGCGGCTCGCGGCCCTCGGCGTCGGCACGCAGGATGGTCTGGTACTGAGCGGGCGTGATGATGCCGTCCGACAGCCCACGCGCCGCGTGAACCGGGCCCGGGTAGCTCAGCACGAACGCGCGGTAGTAGCTCGAATTGGGGTTCCGGCGCGTCACGTAGAACGTGCCCTCGGGGATGCGGTACTGGTCGAGCTCCTCGCGGCGCGAGCGGCGCACCTTGTCCTCGGGGCTGACCGACACGTCGGCGGGCAGCGTCCGCAGCAGCTCGGCGCCCCGGTACACGAACGTGGTCCGCTCGCTCTTGTCGACCCGGATCCAAATGTTCGACAGCGCGCTGGCGGGGACGTAGCCCCGCACGTCGTCGGCCTGCACCAACTTCCAGTCGCCGACCGTGTCGAGCACGCGGACACCCGCTCGCGTTCTCAGAGTGACGACGGCCGGGGCGCCCGCCTCGGGTCGCTGGCGCACCGTCGCGCCCGGCCCGATCACGTAAAACGCCGGAGCCGCCTCGACGTCGTAGAGGTCGTCGGGCACCGTGCGGTCGGCCGCGAACGTGTCGCCGTCGGCCTGCGCGACGGCGGCCGGGGCGGCGACGAGCAGGAACAGGGCGAGGAGGCGGACCATGGGGGGCGGGGGGACGGGCCGAAGGTATCGAACGGGGCGCCGGCAGACGACGTGCCGCCCACAAACAGCGTACGCTGGCGTCACGCCAACGCGACACCCGCGGCGCTTAGTCCGCGACGCCATTGTGCCGGAGGCAGGCGCGGTAGGCCTCCAGCACGCCGTCGAGCACGGCACCTTCCGTCACCGTGTTCGCGGCCGCGCGCGCGTCGTGCGAGCCGTTCGAGGGCGCGAAGCCGAGCCCGGCCGCCGCGATCGCGGCCGCGTCGCCGTTGGTGTCGCCGATGAACGCCAGCGCCTCCAGCCCGACGCCCTCGGCCGCCGCCAGCCACCGCAGCGCCTGCACCTTGGTCAGCGCCCGAGGCACCACGTCGACCGAGTACGGCGTGTGGTAGGCGACCAGCTCCGGCGCCGCCGCGGCCACGAACGCCTCGATCTCGGGCAGGAACGTCTCGCACTCGCCGACGACCGGGCTCACGATGCCCGCCTGCGACCGCTTGCCGTAGTCGTACGAAACTGTCTCGGACCGGCCGACGACCTCCGCCAACAGGAACGCGCGGCAGGTCGCCAGGTCCGCCTCGGTGGCGGCGTCGAGCGCCGGGTTCCAGGTGATGCGGGCGGCGGCGAGATCGAACCGCCCGCCGCCGCTCTCGAACAGCGCCGGCCCGCCGAGGGCGAGGGCTTGCGCCGTTGCTTCGACGTAGGCGTATGAGCGGCCCGAGCAGATCCCGACGTGGGGGTAGCGGTCGTCCGTCGCCGCGCGCTCGCCCCAGGCGCGGAGTTGGCGGAAGCCGTCCAGGCGGAACGGGACGTAGGGCTCGCTGAGGCAGCCGTCGATGTCGGCCAGGAAAAGTCGGATCACGGGTCGATCGGGGGGACACCCGCAAGGTCGCCGGTCTCAAAGCCGGGTAGTGCGAACGGACCAGGGATCCGCGCCCCGAGTCTCCACACCTTGAGCACTCCCCTCAGTCGATGCGCTCCTCCCTCCTACTCGCCCTCGTGCTCCTCACCGGCTGCACCACCTCGCGCGTGGTGGACCTCTCCGCGACGTCGACACGGATGGAGGTGAATGGCCGCGCGGAGAGCGGCCACCCGGTCATCCATCTCGTCGGCGAGCGGGGCCGCCAAGTCCGGTCGCTCCACGTCGCGCCGGACGTCACCACGTGGGTGGACAAGAAGACGGGCGAGTCGCGGTCGGCGCCGACGGCGGACGTGGAGGCGATCGCGTTCCGCCGAGACGGCCTCGGCGCGCTACAGGGCATTGGCATCGGGGTCGCCGTGGGGGGGCTCTTGGGGACGTGGATGGGCACGCTCGACGGGAACGGAACCCTCACCTACACGCCCCTCTTCGGGGCCGTCCTGGGCGCGGCGGCTGGCGCCGAGGTCGGCGCGATCGCCGGGGCCATCCGCTCCGACCGGTTCGTGTACGAGGCCGACCGGTGCCCCGGCCTGCTGCTGGCGTGCGCAGCCGGCGCGGAAGCGAGTCGGTGACGGTGGGGTCCCTCAGCGCCGGACCTTCAGCAGCACGCCGACGGGCTCCACGTCCGGGCGATCGTCGCCGGGCGGGGTGAACACGCCGTCCGTCACCGGGACGAACCAGACGTCGTCGCCCTGGGCGATGCGCAACTCGAAGGGCAGGCCCGCGAGCGAGCCGTCGTCGCCCTCGATCTCCCACGCCAGCGTGCGCGTGTCTCGGTCCCACCGCGTGCGGAGCGTTGGACGGCCTTCGCCCCAAACCCAAACGTCGAAGATGGGGCCGAGATCGCGGCCGGAGGTCTCTTCCAGCGACGCGCGGAAGGCCTCGGTCGAGAGCGGGCGGTCGGCAAAGTCGGCGGCGGCGGCTCGCAGGGCGGGGTAGAACACCTCCTCGCCGAGCGCCAGCGACAGCAAGTAGAAGACGGACCCGCCCTTCTGATAGACCGTCGGCGACAGCACGTCGGCCGGGTCGGCGTAGCTGGCGGGGACGAGGCGGCGGTCGGCGTCGGCGCCACCGATGGCGCGCGACATCAGGGTGAGGAACGCGCGGCCCGCGTCCCGGCCGTCGAGCGTGTCGTAGAGCGCCGTCGTCAAGAAGGTGGCCGCGCCCTCGGCGATCCACAGGTCGCGCCAGTCGGCCGGGACGACGGCATTCCCCCACCACTGGTGCACGACCTCGTGGACGTTGACCTCCTCGACCGCCACCCTGCCGGGCAGCGTCTCGCTGTAGAGGTCGGCGCGCAGAAACGGCGCCGCCGCATTCTCCATCCCCGCGTACGCCATCGGCACTTGGACCGTCGCGTAGGAGGCGTACGGGTACTCGCCTAGCATCCCGGCGAGCGCCTCGAGGATCGCGGGCGTCCGCCCCAGCCGGTCCGCGAGCGCTACGTCGCCCGCCAGCAGGGCGTGGCGGATGGGCACGACGCCCGTCTGCTCGGTGATCGAGAAGTCGCCCACGGCGAAGGCGAAGGTGTAGACCGGCGCGTCGCCGTCGAGCACGAACCGGGCGCGGCGGCGGCCGGCCGACACGTCGTCGGACACGAGCGCCCCGCTGGCGACGACTTCGAATTGGGAGGGCACGTCGAGGGTGAGGTCGAGGCGCGCGGGGTCGGACGGGTGGTGCACGCCGGGCAGCCAGCCGGCGGTGCGGTCGGGCCAGCCGTCGGTAAAGACGACGCGGGCGCCGTCGGCGTCGTCGGCGTAGAGCCCGGCCTGCGGGGTGCCCGCGTAGACGACCTCCACGACCGACGCGCTGTCGCCGACCGACACGGCGGGGTCGAAGAGCGGGATGCGCAGCGCGTCGCCGTCGTGGACGAACAGCACGCCCTCGCCGTCGACGCGGACGGTCGCCACCTCCAGCACGTCGTCGAGCCCGAGCACGAGCGACACCAGCGACGGCGGGTGGGTGATCGTCAGCGCGACCGTGCCGTCGAGCGCGAGCGTCGCGGGGTCGAGCGTGATCTCCGCTCGGACCCCGCGCACGTCGACATCCGCTTGCGGGCCGGGCGCCTCGACGCCGTCGCTGGCATCACCGCGGCACCCGGCGAAGGCGAGGAACAGCAGCGCGAGAAGAGAGAGGCGGGGCATGAGCGATCGGGCCGGGGCGCGACGAGACCCGCCAGCGGCGTGCGCGGGTCCCCTCTCCCCTACCCGCTCCCGAGATTCATCCCCACACGCCGGCGGCCCACAGTACCGCCGCGATAAGTACGGCTTGGAGCGGGAGCCGCGCCACGAGCGCCCACCTCGGCGCGAGCGAGGCGAACCGGGGCCAGTCGCGCGCCATCTCGACGTTGGCCGGGAAGACGGCGACAAGCAACGCCGCCAGCCCCCACGCCGCCGCCGCCCGGAGACCGGGAATCAGCAGCCCGACACCGCCCGCGATCTCGGCGACGCCGCTGACGACCACGAGCGTGCGCGCGGATGGCAGCCACGCGGGCAGCCAGCGCGGCACGATGGCCTCGAACATCCGGGGCCGGACGAAATGCGCGACGCCGGCGCCGACGAACAGCACCGCCAGCGCCACGAGACTGGCCGCCCGCCAGAGGTCGTCGGGCAGCCCGGTCATCGGCTAGCCATCCTCGCGGATTTTCATGTCGGTCAGGCCCTCGACGAGCGCGTCCGAGATGCCCATCGACGAGAAGCCGCCGTCGTGGTAGAGCGTCTGCATGGTGACCATCCGCGTGTAGTCGCTCAGGAGCGTCACGCAGTAGTCGGCGCAGCTCGCGGCGTCGGCGTTGCCGAGCGGGGCGACCTTCTCGGCGAAGTCGAACATGGCGTCGAACCCCGCGATGCCGCCGCCGGCGGTCGTCTTGGTGGGGCTCTGCGAGACGGCGTTGATGCGGATGCCGCGCTGGCCGAGCCGGTAGCCGTAGGACCGGACGATCGACTCCAGCAAGGCCTTGGCGTCGCCCATCTCGGAGTACTCCGAGAACACGCGTTGGGCGCCGATGTAGCTCATCGCGAGCACGGAGGCCCCGTCGGCGACGGCGTCGGCTTCGAGCGCGGCGGCCACCATGCGGTGCAGCGAGATCGCCGAGATGTCGAGCGAGCGGTGGTACCAGTCGTAGTTGAGCGCCTCGTAGGGCTTGCCCTTGCGGACGTTCATGCCCATCCCGATGGAGTGGACCACGAAGTCGAGCGGCCCGCCGAGGGTGTCGGTGGCTTGCGTGAACAGGTCGGTCAGTTCGTCGCCCTTGGTGGCGTCGGCGTAGACGACGTGGCTGCCGCCGGTCTTCTCCGCCAGCTCGTCGAGCCGGCCGAAGCGGCTGGCGACGGGGGCGTTCGTGAGCACGAACCGGGCGCCCTCGCGGTGGGCGGCCTCGGCGAGCGCCCAGGCGATGGAGTCGGGGTCGAGGGCGCCGGAGATGACGCCGGTCTTGCCGGCGAGGAGCTGGGAGTCGGCCATTGAGGGTCGGAAGAGAGGGCCCGCAAGCTACGGGCGCCTGCAGGCCGCGGGCCGCACCTCCAAGCGCGTGGGATGGGCGCAGGCGTCCGAGTCGGTCTCTGAGCAAGGCTCCCCCCAGGTTGTCATCCCTCGACTCGCTGCGCTCGCTCGGGATGACACAGGGTGGAGCAGTGGGGCACGCGCAGACTCCGCGTCGAGCGGGCCCTCTGCCTTTGCCCCACGCTACGCCAGCAGCTCTTCGACGGCCGCCAGCATTTCCTTGCGCATGACGGGCTTCGAGAGGTAGGCGTCGAAGCCCGCGTTGATGTACTGCTGGCGGTCGCTGGGTGCGGCGTGGGCGGTGAGGGCCATCGTGGGAATAGACGCCATCTCGGGTGTCGCCCGGATTTTCTGGACGAGGTCGATGCCGGTCATTCCGCCCTGGTAGTTGATGTCGAGCAGAGCCGCCGCGATGTCGCCCTGGCCGAGCCGCTCATAGGCCGCCTCAGCGGTCGCCACACAGACCACGTCGTAGACCCGGGTGAGGTAGATCTCGAAGAGCTTCCGGTTCTCGGGGTAATCGTCGGCGACGAGGAGGAGCGGTCGGTCGGACATGTGCAGTGTGGGAGTCCAAGGTGTATCGGCGGTCGCGAGCGCCTCCAAAGGCCGGGCGGCTCAACGCTCGGTTTCACCGGATGCGAACCGGTAGGCGGTCCCGAGCGGGACGACGGCGCTGGCGAGCGCGTCGGCGATGCCGGGCCCGCTGGCGGTCAGGGCTCCCGTCGTCACCGGGTCGGCGCCGTCCCACAGGCCGCGGACCTCCCCACCTGCCGCCTCCACCAGCACCACGCCGGCGGCCACGTCCCAGGGCGCGAGCCCGGCCTCGAAGAACCCGTCGAAACGCCCGGCGGCCACCCAGGCGAGGTCGACGGCGGCGGCGCCGTGGCGGCGGATCCCGCGCGTGGACCGCATCACGGCCTCGAACGCCGCGAGGTAGCCGTCGACGTAGCGGTAGTCGCGGAACGGGACGCCCGTCGCGATCAACGAGTCGTGTAGGAGCGTCGTCTGGGAGACGGCAGCGGGATCACCGTCGACCGTCAGCCCGGCGCCGCGAGCGGCGGAGAAGAGGGTGCCGCTGGACACGTCGAGCACCACGCCCACCGCGCCGACGCCGTCGACACGCAGGCCGATGGAGACGGCGTACGGCGGGACGCCGTGCGAGAAGTTGGTCGTCCCGTCGAGCGGGTCCACGATCCAGACGCGGCCGGTGTCGAGATCGTGGCCGGCGTCTGCGCCCTCCTCGCCGACGAGCGCGCCGTCGGGGAACGCTTGGGCGAGCGCCGCCAGCACGATCCGCTGGGCCCCCTCGTCGACAAACGTGACGTAGTCGTGGACGCCCTTCTGGCGGAGCGCGTCGGCGCTCAGCCCGCCGGCGTGGGGGCGGATAAAGTCGGCGGCGGCGCGGGCGGCCCGCTCCGCGACCTGGCGCTCAGCGTCGAAGGGCATCGTGGCGTCGGGGGAGGCGGCTGCAACCGTGGCGACGCCGCCGTGTTCTGACGGCGCCCCCCGCTCTGCCCGTGCGCCTCCTCGCCCTCGCCTTCCTGCTCGCCGCCTGCACCGACGCCCCGGCCACGGTCCCCGGCCCGTCCGACGCTGCCGCGCTGGCGCTTCTGGCGTCCGTCGACGGCGACGCCTTCGCCGACGCCTTCGCCGCGCTCGACGCGTCCGGCTACCGCGCCCGCCTGGTCGTCGAGGCCGACCCGTCCGCTGGCGCGACCGTGATCGTCGCGCCGAGCGGCGACGTCACGCTGGAGGACGTCACCGGCGCGCTCGACGGGACGCCCCGGCTCCGCGACGTGGTGGCGCAAGCGTTGTCCAGCGACCCACCGTACCTCGACCCCGCCGCTCGCGAGGCGTATCGCCTCGGCGTCGTCGGCGACACCACCATCGGCGGCGTCGCCTTCCGGATCGTCGAGGCCGTCTTGGCCGACCCGGCCTCCGAGCTCGGCGTCCGCCGCGTCCGCGCGGCCGTTACCGAGGGCGGGCTGGTGGGCGCCATCGAGATCGACCGCACGGCGGCGTCGATGCTGTTCGACGAGGACAGCCGCGTGGTCGTCGGGCTGACGCCGCACGCCGGGGGCTGGGTGCCGCGCCGCGTTGTCACCGAGTCGCGGACCGACGTGCCGCTGTCCGACCCCCGCCGCGTCCGGGCCGAGTGGACCGTCGAGGCGGTCGGAGCCCCGCGGGGCGGCGACGCGCTCGAATGATGCCCCTCGGCCACCCGGTCCGTCACTTCGCGTCCGTCTCGTCGACGATGGACGCGGCGGCGGCGTGGGCCGAAGCGCCTCACGGAGCCGTGGTCGTGGCGGAGGAGCAAACCGCCGGGCGGGGGCGGCACGGGCGGGCGTGGGCGGCGGCCCCGGGCGCGAACCTGCTGTTCACGGTGGTGCTGCGCCCAGCGTCCCAACGCGTAGGTCTGATCCCACTGGCGGCGGGGCTCGCGGTCGCCGACGCGGTCGCCCAGTGGGGCGTCCAGGCCCGGCTCAAGTGGCCGAACGACGTGCGCGTCGGCGGGCGCAAGCTGGCGGGCGTGCTGGCCGAGACGACGTGGAGCGGGGCCGAGGCGCGTGTGCTGCTCGGCGTGGGCCTCAACGTGGCACAGACGGACTTCCCGGCGGACCTGGCGGCGACCTCGCTGCGGCTGGAGACGGGGCAGCCCGTGGCCCGGCTGGCGCCCTTGTCCCCCATCTTGGCCCGGCTGGCGGAGGCGCTCGACCGCTCCGAGGCCGACCCCGCCGGGCTGCTCGCGGACGTGGAGGCACGCATGGAGTCGATCGGCGAGACGGTGACGGTGCGCGAGCCGTCGGGCAGCGGCGCCCTCACGGGGACCGTCTTGGGGCTGGCACCCGACGGCGCGCTCCGGCTGGCGACCGACACGGGTGCGCGCGCGGTGTACGCGGGCGAGGTGACGTTGTCGTGACGGCGCTCGTCACCGGCGCGACGGGCTTCGTGGGCGCGGCGCTCGTCCGCCAGTTGCTGGCCGACGGCGACCGCGTGCGCATCCTGCGCCGTGCGACGTCGTCGCTCGATCTGCTCGGGGCAGCCGCGAGCCCCGTCGAACACGCCGTCGGGGACGTGACCGACCCGGAGTCCGTCGCCGAGGCGATGGTGGGCGTCGAGGTGGTGTACCACGTCGCGGCGGCCGTCGCGTTCGGGACATCGGCGCGGGAGCGGCTCCGCCGGGTCAACATCGAGGGCACGGCGCACGTGGTCGACGCGGCGCTCGCGACGGGCGTGGAGCGTCTGGTCCACACGTCGAGCATCGCGGCGCTCGGGCGGGCGGGCGGCGGCGGGCTCATCGACGAGTCGGCCGAGTGGACGCGCTCGCGCGAGAACACGGCGTACGCGGTCAGCAAGCGCGAGGCCGAGCGGGAGGTCCGGCGCGGGGTCGCCGAGGGGCTGGACGCCGTCGTCGTCAACCCGGCGCTCGTCTTTGGGCCGGGGCGCGCGGGCGAGGGTACGCAGGCGATCGTCGACCGGCTGGCGGCGGGCCAGATGCCGCTCGCGCCGCCGGGCGCGACGGCGGTCGTGGACGTCGAGGACGTGGCTGCGGGCCTGCGGGCCGCACGCGAGCGGGGGGCGACAGGCGAGCGCTACGTGCTCGCGGCCGAGAACCTCGCGTGGACCGAGATCCTGTCGACACTCGCCGACGCCCTGGGGGTGGAGGCGCCGACGCAGACCGCACCGCGCTGGCTCCTGCTGGCGGGCGGCGCGCTGTCGGAAGGCGTAGCCGCGCTCACCGGCTCCGACCCCGACCTCACGCGGGAGACGGCCCGGACCGCCGCCGCCATCCACCGCTACGACGGCTCACGAGCGACGCGCGACCTGGAACTGGCGTACCGCCCATTCCAAGCCACAGCCGCGCGGATCGCGGCGGCACAGTAGAGGTCGGGAGCACGCGCCCCCCTCTGCTGGCTCCCCCACCCGGCCGGATCCAGCGCGCTGGCGCTCCTGGCTCGCGGCGGCCCCGGCCGCGCGCTCCGACCCGGTATCTTCCCGCCATGCCCCTCCATCTCCGCACCGGCGAGCAGTCGCTCGCGCTCGACCGCGCCGACGGCGCCCTCACCGCCGACGGCGACGCCCTCGACGCGCGACGCGCCGTGCTTGGCACCCGGCCCTCCGCCGAGACCGCTCTCGTAGTCCTCGACGGCCGCCCCCGCACCGTCACCGTCGAGCGCGACGGCGGCGCCACGCGCGTCTGGGTCGACGGCGCGCCCATCGACGTCGACGTCAAGACCGACGCGGACTTGTTGCTGGAGCGGTTCGGCTTCGACACCGCCGACGCCAGCGCCGACCGCGAGGTCCACGCGCCGATGCCAGGGCTCGTGCTCCGCGTGCTCGTCGCGCCCGGCGACGCGGTCGAGGCCGGGCAGGGCGTGGTCGTGCTGGAGGCGATGAAGATGGAAAATGAGCTGACCGCGCCCGCCGCCGGCACCGTCGCCGCCATCCACGCCTCGGCGGGCGACGCCGTCGCCAAAAACGACCTGCTCGTCGAAGTCGACGTGTGATCAGACGGGCGCGCCACCTCTGCCCCACCCCGCCCGATGCCGATCCTCCTGCTGAGCAACTCGTCCTCCGACGCCGGCTACCTGACCCACGCCCGCGACTGGATCGCCGAGGCCATTGGCGACGCCCGGCGCGTGGCGTTCGTGCCCTACGCCGCCGTCACGTTCAGCTACGACGACTACACCGCTCGCGTGGCGGCCGCGCTCGACGGCCTCGGGCTGACGATCACCGGCGTCCACTCCGCAGCCGACCCGGCGCAGGCGGTCCGCGACGCGGACGCCGTGTTCGTAGGCGGGGGCAACACGTTCCACCTGTTGCGCGAGATGTACGCCCTCGGGCTGGTCGCCGCGGTCCGCGAGCGCGTCGCCAAGGGCGCGCCGTACGTGGGGTGGAGCGCCGGGGCAAACGTCGCGGGGCCGACCGTCCGGACGACGAACGACATGCCCATCGTCGAGCCGCCGTCCTTCAATTCGCTGGCCCTCGTGCCGGTCCAGATCAACCCGCACTACACCGACGCGCACCCGCCGGGCCACCGAGGCGAGACGCGGGCCGAACGGCTGGCGGAGTTCGTGGCTGCCAACCCCGACGCGCCGGTCGTCGGACTCCCCGAGGGCACCGCCGTCCGCATCGTCGGCGGCGTGACGCTGCTGGGCGACGGCGCCGCACGGGTCTTCGACACCGCCAGCCCCCAGGGGCGCGAGGCTGGCCCGGGCGAGGCCGAGGCGTTGTTCGGGGCGTAACGGGGTGTCGGTACACGCGTCGTCGTCTCCGACCGTCACTCGTCAGGGGGACGGCCCGTAGGCGGGACACGCTCACACATCTCCACCCACTCTCCCCGCCATGCCGACCGCCCTCATCCCCATCACCTCCGCCGACCACGTCCCAGGCCAAACGATCGTCGAGCACCTCGACGTGGTCTACGGCAACACCGTCCGCGCCAAGCACGTCGGCCGAGACATCATGGCCGGCCTCAAGACCATCGTGGGCGGGGAGATCCGCGGCTACACCGAGATGCTCCGCGACGCCCGCGACGAGGCACTGGACCGGATGATGCAGGACGCGCTCGACATTGGCGGGGAGGCGGTCATCAACGTCCGGTTCACGACCAGCATGGTTGGAACAGGCATGGCCGAGATGCTGGCCTACGGCACGGCGGTCCGCTTCGAGCCGTAGGCGGCGCGGTCGCTCGCCTCGATGGCGGGCAGGCCCGGCGGCGCTAGCTCTCGGACTCGGCTGCCTTCTGGGCGAACGCCATCACCAGACGGGCGTGCGCGGCGACCAGGTCCACGACCCCCGTCTCCGCGAGCCGCGCGTCGGGCGAGGTCGGCAGCTTGGGCGGCGAGACGCGGCCCATCCACAGCGGCAGCTTCTCGCGCAGCAACGACGGCCCGGGAAACCGGCCGGGCGCGAGGTGCGCGGTGTAGAACGCCAGCTTGCGGTCGAGCCGCTCGTAGACCGACTGGTCGGGCTCGACGTCGCCCTCGCCACCGGCGGCGACGACCTGGGCGCCCAGCAGGAAGTCGTGGTAGAGGTACGGCACCTCGGCGAGCGCGGGCCCCACCGCCGCGAGCACGGCGGGCCGCTGGCGCAGGCCGACCTCGGCCGCGCGCGCCGTGACGGTCGCCACCATCGCCAGCGTCTCCTCGGCGACGAGCCCGGCGTCGGCCTGGTCGGTGAGGTGCGGCAGGACGGTCCGGGCCACGTCCTGCGTGGTCGACAGGGCGGCGGGGGCGGCGAAGGCCACCACGCGAGCGGTGAGGACGGCGTCGGTCATTTAGTCGGTGATCGCGAGGGTGTGCTCGGCGAGCGTCTCGCCCGTCCGCCCGTCGCGGACGACCACGACGACCGGCTCGCGCGGGACGTAGAGCGTCACCGGACCGCCGGTCGTGGCGACGCGGTCGAGCGGGACGGCCTCGGCACTCTCGCCGGGACGGCGGACGGCGACTTCGCAGGTCTGTGGGCAGGCCGCGACGTCGATCTGGACTCGGGCGCGGCCCGGCAACCGCCCGAGCCAGGCGGGCCGACCGCCGATATCGCCCGCACGCGGACGGAAGACGTGGAGGTCGACGCTGGCGTCGGTCGGCGCCCACGGGCCCTCCGCGTCCACGATCACGACGGGCGACGGGCCGAGCAGGCCGGCGGCGTCGGCCGCACGGTAGGCCGGGTGCTCGTAGGCCGGCGTGCCCGCCTCGCCCAGGGCGGTCTGGTTGACGGTGAACGGGTCGATGCCGGTGCGTTCGCGGACGTACAGCCCCATCGGCGTCCAGTACGCCGTCGCGGCCTCGTTGATGTGCGCATAGCCGGCGTGGACGAGCACCCGGGCGTCGGGGTCGACACCGAGGGTGCGCTCCACGAGGTGGCGGGCCTGCTCGAAATCGCGCCGTTGTTGCCGGCTTAGCGTGTCGCCCTCGGGCTCATCGGCGTGCTCGATCTCGTAGGGAACGAGGGTGTACCCGAGCCGAGCAGCGTAGCGAACGAGTGCGGCGAACGTAGGCTCGCGGGAGTACAGGCCCGTCGAGTCGACCGGGTGGCCTCGAGCGTTGAGCGCGGTGTCGCTGGCGGCGAACGTCTCGGCGGCGAGGTAGCGGAAGCCCCGCTCGTAGAGCAGCGGCAGCAACTCCATCGTCAGCAGCCGGCTCGACGCGTCGTGGTGCGCCTCGTTCACCATCACGATCTGTGCGGACTCGGCTGCCTCGGCGATGTACGCGGCCGCCTCGACGGCGCGGGCGCCCGCGGGCACCGTGCCGACCGAGTCGCGCGGCCAGCTGCCCGTCGCGTCGAACCACGCCAGCGCGTCGCGGTGCGCGCCGACCTCGGCCTCCATCCAGGCCCGGACCTGCGTGTAGCGCGACCAGTAGTCGAGCGAGTCGCCGGCGGCGCGGTAGTCGGCCTCGGCGTCGCGCAGACGCAAGAGCGCCGAGAGCGGGCCGTCGCCGTCGCGCGGGAACGTGAGGCCGTAGGGGCTGGGGAGCCCCTGGGCCGACGCGCCACCCGCGACCAGGGCCGCCAGCAGGACGAACGAGAGCGCGCGGATCATGAGGGACACAGGATGCGTGGCCTCACGACCCGCCACTCGTGAATGGTCGCTACGACTGCTCCTCGGTCTCGCCGGGCCCGCCGCCGATCTGGGTCCGCATCTGGGTGTCGGCCTCGATGTTCCTCATGTTGTAGTAGTCCATAATCCCGAGGTTGCCCTGGCGGAACGCCTCGGCCATGGCCTTGGGGATCTCGGCCTCGGCGGCGACGAGGTTCGCGCGCTGCTCCTGCTCGGAGGCGACGGCGGCCGCGCGGCGCTCCTCGGCCTTGGCCCGGGCGACCCGGAGGTCGGCCTCGGCCTGGTCGGTTTGGAGCTTGGCGCCGATGTTCTCGCCCACGTCCACGTCTGCAATGTCGATGGACAGGATGTCGAAGGCGGTCCCGTTGTCGAGCCCCTTCGCCAGCACCGTCTTCGAGATGTTGTCGGGGTTCTCGAGGACCTGGGCGTGCGTCGCCGACGAGCCGATCGTCGACACGATGCCCTCGCCGACACGGGCGATGATGGTCTCCTCGCCCGCGCCGCCGACGAGCCGCTCGATGTTAGCCCGGACCGTCACGCGTGCAATCGCGCGGACTTGGATGCCGTCCTTGGCGATGGCCGAGATCGGCGGCGTCGTGATGACCTTCGGGTTGACCGAGACCTGCACCGCCTCGAACACGTCGCGGCCGGCGAGGTCGATGGCCGTCGCCCGCTCGAACGTGAGGTCGATGTTGGCCTTGTCGGCCGAGATCAACGCGTTGACGACCTGCTGGACGTGGCCGCCCGCGAGGTAATGCGCCTCCAGCAGCGGCGGCGAGACGGGGATGCCCGCCTTGTGCGCCGTGATGAGCGGCCGGACGATCTGGGCCGGCGGCACGTTCCGCAGCCGCATCCCGACCAGGTCACGGAAGAGGCCGAGCTTGACCCCGGAGAAGATCGCCGTGATCCACAGGCGGACCGGGACGAAGTAGAGCAGGACGATCCCGAACAGGAGCGCCCCCAAGATGATGATGAGGCTGCCGGCGCCGAGAAGTCCTTCCATGGGTCTGGGGGGTGTCGCTGGGTCGGTACGGCCCGGCGGGGGCTAGTTGTTTCGCGGGGCGCCGCGGCGGTAGTCGCCGCTGCGTCCGCCGCTCTTGGCGAGGAGTCGAACGTCGGTGATCTCGATGTCTTTCGTGACCGACTTGCACATGTCGTAGACCGTCAGCGCGGCGATGGTCACGGCTGTCAGGGCCTCCATCTCGACGCCGGTCGGCCCTTCGGTCTTGGTGATGGCCCGGACCTCGACGGCGCCCGCGTCGTCGTTGAGCTCGAACTCGATCTCGACGTTCTGGAGCACCACGTCGTGGCAGAGCGGGAGCAGGCGCGAGGTCTGCTTGGCGCCGAGCACGCCGGCGACCGAGGCGACCGTCAGCACGTCGCCCTTCTGGATCTCGTTTTCGCGGATCAGCCGGAGTGCGTCGGCGCCGACCAAGACACGGCCTGCGGCCACCGCCGTCCGTGCCGACGAGGCTTTGTGGGACACGTCAACCATCCGGGCCTGGCCCTGGTCATCGACGTGGCTAAGTGCGGGGGAGTCGGTCATGGCCTGCGGTGGGGGGACGCTGTGAAGATAGCCGGGGCGGGGGAATGGATCCGGGCGCCCGGTCGACAAACCCAGGAGCAACGAACGCCCAAGCAAACGAACTCGTGGGGGCCGAGAGCGTGTGCGGCCCTGCCTGCCTGAGTGCCTGCGGTCCCTAGCCGCCGATCCGCACCATGGGCCTCTCGGCTTGCGAGGCCAGCACGTCGAGGCCTGCGTGCGCGGCGGCCTTGCCCGCCAGCGAAGCACGGACGAGCGCGAGCACGCCGGCGTCGCTGGCGCCGGCCCGGAGCGCGTCCCGCAGGCTGACCTCTGCCCGCCCGAAGAGGCACACCTTGAGCGCGCCGTCGGCGGTCACGCGGAGACGGTCGCAAGTGCCGCAGAACGGGGTCGACATGCTGGCGACAAACCCGACGCGCCCCCGCCAGCCGGGTCGCGAAAACAACTGCGCCGTCGCCGTCGGCCGCGCGGGGACCGACGCCAGCGGGCCGTGCGCGGCCTCGATGGCCGCTCGCGTCTCGGCCATCGTGACGACGGCGCCCGGCGTCCAGCCGTTGCCCGCGAACGGCATCTCTTCGATAAAGCGGACCTCGAGGGGCTCGGCCGCCGCGAGCGCCGCGAAGTCGGCCGCCTCGTCCTCGTTGACGCCCCGCATCGAGACGACGTTGACCTTGAGCGGTCGGGCCGTCCCGATGGCGTAGCCCGCCGCGAGCGTGGCGTCGAGCGCCGCGAGGACCCGGTCCAGGCCGGGGCGGCGGGTGATCTGTTCGAATCGCTCCGCGCGCAGCGTGTCGAGCGAGATCGTGACCGCGTCGACGCCGGCCGCCGCGAGGTCGGCGAGCCGGTCCGCCAGCAGCAGGCCGTTCGTGGTGATCGCCAGCCGCCGGAGCCCGAGCCGGCCGAGCCGCCGGGCCACCCCGACGGCGTCCTTGCGCACGAGGGGCTCGCCACCCGTCAAGCGGACCGTCTCGACGCCTTCGGCGACGAAGAGCCTCGCCAGCCGCTCGACCTCGTCCGTCGTCAAGTGCGCGCCGTTCGGCGTCAGCGGGACACCGCTGGCGGGCATGCAGTACGTGCAGCGCAGGTTGCAGCGCTCCGTCAGCCCTAGGCGGAGGTACGTGTGGCGGCGGCCGAATCGGTCGGTCAGGCTCACTCGTCGCGCCGGAAGACCGTCCGCGCGATGGCGATGGCGACGCCGACCGCCAGCCCCGCGAGCAGCATGATGACGTACCAGTTGGTCGTTCCGGGCTCCATGGGTCAGTGAGTCAGCGTGTCTGTCGGTGGGTGGACAACCCGCGAGCCGCCACACGGGTTCGGCCCTTCGCTGCCACCGTCCACTTGGCAAATCCACGGGGTCGCCGACCCACTGGACACCGACCGACTACCGGAAGTCCTCGACGAAGACCACGTCGCTGTCGGCGCGGTCCTGGCGCGAGAGCACCAGGCGGCCGTCTGGGAAGGCGCCCAGGCCGGAGTCCTCGGGCACGTCCTGCACGGCCGCCAGCGTCGTCCGGCCGCCCGTCGCCACGTCGAGGCGGATGATGGACGCGGCCCGGTCGAACTGACGCTCCAACGCGTAGACGGCGTTCCCGACGACGGTCCAGTTGGCCCAGTCGGCTGGCGACACGTTCGCCGGGAGCTGCCGCGCCTGCACGTCGCGGGGCTCGCCGCCGACCTCGGGCAGCAGCCACAGGCCGCGCTTGTCGGGCCGGAGCACGATGAGCCCGCCGCCCGGTGCCTCGGCCGCCGCCACTCCGCCATGGACCGTCATCGGCTCGGCCGTCCCGCCGCTGGCCGGGACGCGGTAGATCTGCCACTGCTCCCCCCGATTGCTGGCGAAGTAGACCCACCGGCCGTCGGCCGACCACGTCGGTGCGACGTCGTCGGCGTCGCCCTCGGTGAGCTTGCGGACCTGCCCGTCGGGGAGGACCAAGAACACGTCCGCGTCGCCGTCGGCACGCGCCGAGACGACCAGGTTGCCGTCGGGCCCCCAGCGCGGGCCGCTGACCCGGGCGCCGCCGAAGGACGTGAGCTGGCGGGCGCCGGAGCCGTCGGGAGCAGCGGTCCAGACCTCGTGGCTGCCCGACCGCGTCGACACGAAGGCGACGCGCTGGCCGTCCCGCGCGACGTCCGGCTGGCGGTCGTCGCGCGTCGAGGGCACGAGCGGACGCGGCTCGCCGTCGACCACTACCGCGAGCTGGGAGCGAACGAGTTGGCGGGCGAAGACGACGCCGCCGGCCCGGCCGACCGAGGGGCTCGCGATCTCGCCGCCGTCGGCGCCGAGCGCCACCCAGCGCGGGTCGCCGCCGTCGAGCGCCACGCGCCACAGCCCGGCGGCGCCGTCGCGGTTGGCTGCGTAGACGACCTCCCGTCCGTCGGGCATCCAGTCGAGGCCGGTCACGCCCTTCTGCTCGCGCGCCAGCCGCCGCACGCGCCCGCCCTCGACCGTGACCACGGCCACGTCTTGGCGGCCGTCGAGCTGTGTGCGGACGAACGCCAGCAGGCGACCGTCAGGCGAGAACGCCGGGGCAAGGTCACCGGGGTACGTCGAGGCAGGCGCCGTGAGCCGCTGCGTCGGGGAGCCGTCGAGCTCCAAGAGATGAAGCGCGAACGCGCCCTGCCGCCCCCGCCGCGCCGAGAAGGCGAGTTGGCCGCCGTCGGGGCTCCACACGAGGTCCGCGATGGCGAGGTCCGCGGCCGCCAGCAACGTCCGCTCCGATCCGCCCCCGACCTCGACGACGTAGACCCCGCAGTCGCCGCCGATGCCGCACCGGACGTAGGCCACGCGCTCGCCGTCGGGGCTCCACGCCGGGCTCGTCTCGTCGGCCGGGTGCGTCGTCAGGCGCAGCGCCGCGCCGCCGGTCGTCTCCTGCACGTAGATGTCGAACTGGCGCTCCTCCCCTCCCCCGTCCCAGGCGAAGGCCACGCGCTCGCCGTCGGGCGCGAGCGCCGGGTCCCGCTCGTCGCCCGGCGTGCTCGTCACCGGGACGGCCGAGAGCGGCTGGACGCCCGCGACGCCCGCCCGGTACGCGACGAGGGCTCCGATGGCGACGACCGCCGCCACCGCGAGCCCCCACAGCACGATCGAGGGGCGCGTCCGCGTGGGCAGCACGGGCCGCCGCAGGTCGTGCCCGGTCACGGCCGGCACCACCTCCGCCCCGTCGCCGCCGACGGCCACGTCGTGCTCGACGGGTGCGATCAGCGCGTAGCCCCGCTTGCGCAGCGTCTCGACGTACTTGGGGTTGCGCGCCTTGTCGCCCAGGGCCTTGCGCAGCTCCGAGATGCACCGCGCCAGCACGTCGTCGGTGACAATCGTGCCGGTCCAGACCTCGGCCATGAACTCGTCCTTGGTCACGGTCTCCCCGGGCCGCGCGGCCATCGCCGCGAGCACCTCCATCACTTTCGGCTCGACGCGGCGCACGTCGTCGCCCCGGGTGAGCCGGTTCGCCATCGGTTCGGCGATCCACTCGCCGACTCGAAACGGGTCGGTGACGGACGGGTGGTCCGTCCGCGTGTGCGTGTCCATCGATCGGGGGGAGCCGGGGGGGGCGGGGAGACATCCGCGGCGGGACGGGGAAGCCCTCATCGCCGCCCCGCAGCGGACGCTCTCACGATACGCCCGAGCCCCGCCGGGGAGTATCCGGCGGGGCCCGTTGCCCCGAAATGGGGCCTTTTTCGTCCGCTGGACGGGGTCCATCAGACAACCCTCAGGCGGCTCGCACCGCGTCCCCAAGGTTTCTGGCTCTCCGCGCCGCACTTTGTGACCGTCCGCCACGGGGCCACCCACCACCCTGGGCCGCGCGGCGGACCCCGTTCTCACTACGGACGCCGGGGCTTCGTGAGCCACCCCGCCGTCCGAGGTCGGTGCCCATCACACTGCCGACCGTCCGGGCCGTCCCTGGCCCCGAGCGCCAGCCTCCACACGTCGTCGGGGCTGGCGCTTTTTGGGGGATGAATGGGGGGGCCGAGGTCGCAAGCAAGGCCGGGCCTCCACGGGTCCGCGTCCCCCCGCGTCGGTGGCGTCGTGCGGGAGGAGCGCTCTCGACAGTAGAGTGAGGCGACCTCTCGCCGAACCTCCCCTCCCGTCCGGGAGGGGCCGGGGGAGGGCGACCGGCTGGCGCCCGCCCGGCTCGCGTCGGCCTATGGGCGTGTGCCAGTAGGTGCCCGGCCGTCCGTGGTCCGTCGTCCCCTTACTCCTCCCAGACCGCCTCGCCGTCGAGGTACGTCGCCACGACGCGCGTGTCGAGGATCGCCTCCGGCGGGACCGTCATCAGGTCGTGCGAGAGCACCACGAAGTCGGCGCGCTTGCCGACCTCGATGCTGCCGACCTCGTCCTCCATGAAGCCCGCGTAGGCCGCGTCGAGGGTGAAGCCGCGCAGGGCCTCGGCGCGCGTGAGCACCTGGTTGCCGTACCAGCCGCCGGCCGGGGCGTGGCTCGCGTCTTGGCGAGTGACGGCCGCGTGGAACCCGAGAAGCGGGTTGGGGCGCTCGACGGGGAAGTCGCTGCCGAGCGCGAGCCGGGCACCGCTGTCGATGAGCCGCCGCCAGGCGTAGGCGCCGACGAGCCGGTCCGGGCCGAGCCGCTCGCCGGCCCACGGCATGTCGCTCGTCGCGTGCGTGGGCTGGACGCTGGCGATCACGCCCATGGGCGCGAACCGCGCGAGGTCGTCGAGGTGCAGGATCTGGGAGTGCTCGATGCGGTGGCGGCCGGGCCCGCCGCCGGTCGCCGCGATCGCCTCGTCGTAGGCGTCGAGCACCTGGCGGTTGGCCCGGTCGCCAATCGCGTGCGTGTTGACCTGGAGCCCGCACGCCATCGCGGCTCGGATCGTCGCCCGGATGGCGTCGTCGGCGCGGAAGAGCAGGCCGTGGTTGCCGGGGTCGTCGGCGTAGTCGGCCAGCAGGGCGGCACCGCGGCTCCCGAGCGCGCCGTCGGCGTACACCTTGACCGAGCGGACGACCACGCGCTCGTCGGTGATGCCGGCCGGGAAGGCGTCGCAGAACGGGCCGATCTCACCGGGCGTGATCATGGCGTAGTTGCGGATCGGGAAGCGGCCCTCGGCGGCGAACCGCTGGTAGACCGGCAGCATCGCCATCCCGATGCCGGCCTCGTGGACGCCGGTGAGGCCCAGGCGCGAGGTCTCGGCGAGCGCGCGCGTCAGCATCTCGGCAGTCGTCGCGGCGTCGGGCGCGGGGATGGCGCGAGCGACCAGCCCCTCGGCGGCGTCGACGAAGACGCCGGTCGGGCGGCCGTCGGCGTCGCGCAGGACGGCGCCGCCCTCCATGTCCGGCGGCGCCGGGGCGTCGGGGTCGATGCCGGCGGCGCGGAGCGCGGCCGTGTTCGCCCAGCCGGCGTGGCCGTCGATCCGGCCGAGCCAGACGGGCCGCGTCGGGAACGCCGCGTCGAGGTCGGCGCGCGTCGGGAAGGCGCCGTCACCGCCCCAGTCGTTCTGGTCCCAGCCACGGCCGGTCACCCAGGCGCCGTCGGGAAGGTCGGCCGCGAAGGCCACGAGCCGCGCGACGATGTCGGCCTTCGACGTCGTGCCGACGAGGTCGGCCGACAGCAGCGCCTCGCCGAGCCCCATCAGGTGCGCGTGGGCGTCGATGAAGCCCGGCGTGACGGTCCGCCCGCCGAGGTCGACGGTCGGCCAGTCGGGGTACGCCGCCGCCAGTTCGGCCTCGCTCCCGACGGCGACGAACCGGCCGTCCTCGACGGCAAACGCCTGGGCGACGGGCCGCGCCGCGTCGACGGTGTAGACGGTCGCGTTCGTGGCGACGTAGCCCTGGGCCGCGAGCGCGGGGGCGAGGAGGAGGGCGAGGAGGAGGGCGAGGAGGACGGCGCGGAGCATGGGTCGGCGGATGGGAGACCGGAAGGTCCCACCGTCGGAGGCCGTTCGCCAAGCCACCCGCGCGCGCCTCGTGGTTACGCCGCGCGCGGCGGGCGATCGAGCCACAGCGTCACCGGCCCGTCGTTGACGAGGGCGACCGCCATCGACGCCCCGAAGACGCCGGTCGCGACGGGCCGCTCGAGCGCCTCCGCGAGCCCGGCGGCCACGTGCTCGTAGAGCGGCTCGGCGAGGTCGGGGTGCGCGGCACGGGCGTAGCTGGGGCGCGTCCCCTTGCGCGTGTCGCCCGCGAGCGTGAACTGGCTCACCACGAGCGCGTCGCCGCCCACGTCGACGAGCGAGCGGTTCATCTTGCCGTCGGCGTCGGGGAAGACGCGGAGCCCGGCGACCTTGCGCGCCAGCCACTCCGCCTCGGCGGCCGAGTCGCCCACGACGACGCCCACGAATACGAGCAGGCCCCGACCGATCTGGCCGACGGTCTCGCCGTCGACGACGACGGAGGCGGAAGAGACGCGCTGGACGAGGGCGAGCATGGGCGGGGCGGCGGGGCGACGCGCAAGATGCGGACGGGTTGGGCACCCCGCCTGGGCGCCCGGTGACATTCGGTGACATCTGGAGACCGCGCCCTGACAGGCGCCAGGCGCCCCGCCCCTAGCTTCCCGGCGATGCCCTCCACGCCCCCGCGCGCGCTCCGGCGCCTGGCCGTCGCCCTCCTCGCCCTCGCGATCGCGCCGGCGGCCGCGTTCGCCGTGCTCCAGGGGATCGTCCAGAGCGAGAGCGACGCGCGGCTGGCGCAGATCCGCGACGACCAGCTCGACGGCCTGCTGTTCTCGGTCAACCAGAACGCCTGGGACACCGTCAGCGCCTGGGCCGACCGGCTCGCGCGGACGCCCGGCCTCGACGGCGACACGGCCCCGGAGGCCGCCGCGGACTTCCGGGCGACCGCCCCGCCGGTCCGGTTCGTCGTCGTCGCCGACACCGCGCGCTCCCAGGTCCGCGTCTTCGGCGACGTGCCCGGCCCCGCCGACCTCGAGGCGCTGCTGCCGGACACGCTCGTGTCGCGGCTGCTGGCCCAGCGCGCGGCCGGCTACCGCAAGCTAGAGCCCGTCCCCCTCGCCGACGGCCGGCTGGCCCTCGCCTTCGTCGCCGACGCGCCTCGGCCAGGCGGGCCGCCTCGGCTGCTCGCGCTCGCGCTCGACCCCCAGGCCTTTGTCGAGGCGTTTATGATGCCCAAGCTCCGCGAGGTCGCCCGCGGTGGCGTCGAACTCGGCGTCTTCCACGGGACGCGGCCCACGCCGATCGCCGCGACGGCCGCCCTCACCCGGGGCGACATCGAGCGCCAGCGGCCGCTGTGGCTGCTCCCGGACTACGCCGTCGGCGCGCGCGTCGGCGAGGGGTCGGTCGAGGCCGCGCTCCGGCGACGCGTGGGCCAGAGCCTCGGGCTGCTCGGCGGCGTGTCGGTGATCCTGGGGCTGGGCGCGCTGTTCGCGTGGCGGGGCGTCCAGCGCGAGGTGGCCGCGGCCCGGCTCCGGGAGGACTTCGTCTCGAACGTGAGCCACGAGCTGCGGACGCCGCTCGCGCTCATCCGGATGTACGCCGAGACGCTGGCGGCCGGGCGCGTGCCGCCGGGCCGGGAGGCGCGGTACTACGCGACCATCCTGGCCGAGTCGGAGCGCCTGAGCCGCCTGGTCGGCAACGTCCTTCACTTCAACCGCTTCGAGCGCGGGACCGCCCACCTCGCCCGGCGCCCGCTCGACCTCGGCGCGCTCGTCTCGGAGGTGGCCGAGCGCTACCGGCCGGTCGTGGAGCAGGCCGACTGCACGCTGGCGGCCGAGACCGCCCCGCTCCCCGTCTCCGCCGACGCCGACGCGCTCGCAGAGGCCGTCGTCAACCTGCTCGACAACGCCGTCAAGTACGGCGGCCCCGGGCCCATCGAGGTCTCGACGCGGCGGACGCGGGCCACGGCGGTTGTCGAGGTGTCCGACCGCGGGCCGGGGCTCCCCGCCGCCGACCGCGAGCGCGTCTTCGAGCCGTTCGTCCGCGTGCAGCCCGCGAGCGCCGACGGGCTCGTGCACACGGCGAAGGGCACCGGGCTCGGGCTCGCGCTCGTCCGCCGGATCGCGCGCGCGCACGGCGGCACCGCCCTCGCCGCCGCGCGCGACGGCGGCGGGGCCACGTTCACCCTCACCCTCCCCCTGACCGATGCCGGCGCCTGACCGCCCCATCCTCGTCGTCGACGACGAGCGCGCCATGCGCGAGGGGCTCCGCGACAACCTCGAGTTCGAGGGCTACGCCGTCGACGAGGCGGCCGACGGCGAGGCCGCGCTCGCCAAGCTGACGGCCGGGGCCTACTGCCTCGTCGTGCTCGACGTGATGATGCCCAAGCGGTCCGGCTTCGAGGTGCTCCGCGAGGCGCGGGCGGCCGGGGTCACGACGCCGGTGATCCTGCTCACGGCCAAGGCCGAGGAGTTCGACACCGTCCGCGGCCTCGAGTTCGGCGCCGACGACTACGTCACGAAGCCGTTCGGGCTCGGCGAGCTGCTCGCCCGCATTCGGGCCGTGCTGCGCCGGGCCGATGGCGCTGGCGCGCCGCACGGCGGCGTCCTCGAGGTGGGCCGCCTGCGCGTCGACCTCGCCAGCTACCAGGCCACCTCGGACGGCGAGCCCGTCGCGATGACGCACCTCGAGGTCGAGGTGCTCCGCTACCTCGCCGCCCGCCCCGGCGTCGTCGTCTCGCGCGACGAGCTGCTGGCGGAGGTCTGGGGCAGCGACGTCGCGCCGACGGCGCGGACCGTCGACAACTTCATCCTCAAGCTGCGCCGGAAGGCGGAGCCGACGCCCGCCGCACCGCGCCACGTCCTGACCGTCCACGGGGTCGGCTACAAATTCCTCCCGTGACGATCCGCGCCCTCCTGGCGCTGGCCGCCGCCGCGGTCGGCGCCGCCACGCCGGGGTGTGCCCCCGAGGCCCCGGCGCCACCGGGCCCCAAGGAGATCCGCGCGCCGCTGGCCCCCGACGGGCCGCCCGCGCCGGCGGCTTGGCAGACGCTGATCGACCTGCGCGGCGTGTGGGCCTTCCGCATCGGCCGCGACTCGACGTGGCAGGGGGGCAAGGCCTGGGACCGCATCCCGGTCCCCGCCGCGTGGGAAGACGCGGGCTACCACGGCTACGACGGCACCGCGTGGTACCGGACGACCTTCGCCCTCGACGCCGAGGCCGCCAGCCTCGTCGCGAAGGAGCCGCCCCACCTCCTGCTCGGCCGCATCGACGACACGGACGAGGTGTGGCTCAACGGCGAGCGGATCGGCGCGAGCGGGCGCCCCCCTCCCGACTACAAGACGGCGGCCTTCGACTTCCGGATCTACCGGGTCCCCCCCGCCCTGCTGCACACCGACCGCCCCAACGTCCTGTCCGTCCGCGTCTTCGACGGCGGGCTGGAGGGCGGCCTCTTGGAAGGCCCCGTCGCGCTCGCCGTCCCAAGCGCGGGCAACCCGGCCGGCGTCCCGATCGTGGCCGACCTCGAAGGCCTGTGGCGGTTCTCGCCCGGCGATGGCCCGTGGGCGGCGCCCGCGCTCGACGACAGCGGCTGGGCGCAGATCCGAGTCCCCGGCACCTGGGAGCCCCAGGGGTTCAGCGGGCTCGACGGGATCGCGTGGTACCGCACCCGTGTGTCGCTCTCGGACGAGGACACGTCGCGCGACCTCATCCTCGTCCTCGGGGCTGTCGACGACCTCGACGAGGCGTTCGTCAACGGCGTCCGCGTCGGTGGGACGGGGGACGTCGACGCGCGAGACATGACCGGCGAGGAATGGCTCGTCGAGCGGGCCTACCGCGTGCCGGCGTCGGCCCTGCGGGCCGGCGACAACGTCGTGGCCGTTCGCGTCTACGACGGGCTGATCGACGGGGGGATCCACCGGGGCCCGGTCGCCCTGATGACGCCGGAGGCCTACGCGGAGCGCCGCCGCCGGGTGCTCGGTGACACGTGGTGACGGGCCGGTGGCGTCCGGTGACGGAGGCTGGCAGGGCGGTGACAACCCGTGCGGCGCCGCGCCCGAATGTGGTCCCTCACCACCCCCCTGGTCCCATGACCCGCCTCCTCACGCTCGTCGCCGTCCTCTCGCTCGTCCCGACCGCGGCGGGCCAGACGACCTACACCCTGCCGGTCTCCGCCCCGCTCCCGACCACCTCGGCGGCCTACGCCGGCCTCTACGCCGTCGACGGCGGGATGCTGGAGGTCCGCGCGCTGGGCGCCGACGTGGCGCTGATCGCGCACGGCGCGCCGGTCGCCGCCCGGCTCGCGGCGCTCGCCCCGACCGACGCCGCCACCGACGCCCGCACGGTGTCCCTGCTCGACGCCTGGACCCTGGGCGACCTCGCCCCCCTCGTGGCCGCCGCCCGCCCCTCGCAGCGCGTCGCGATGGGCCAGACGCTGGCCGACTACCACGCCGCGCTCGTCCGAGGGCGCGGCGCGCTCGTCGCCGGAAGCGTGATCGGCACGTTCACCCAGATCGATGGCCGCCGGGCGACGCTCGTCCAGATGGTCTTCGAGCGGGGCTCGGAGTTCGCCACCTTCGTCTGGGACGAGGCCGACGCCCTGGTGGCCGTCCGCCGCGGCCTGCCGCCCGTCCACATCGGCATCGCCCGTGCGGTCGGGGGCGACGCCTTCACGACGCCCGGGACGCCCGTGACGTTCGACCGCGAGTCCGACGGGCGCGTCTACGCCGTCCACGTCGGCGAGCGCTTTACCGCGGTCCGCTAGGACTGACGGGCCCGCTCCGCCAGCCACCGGGAAAAGGCGTCCAGCGCCCGGCCCCGGTGGCTGATCGCGTTCTTCTCAGCCGCCGTCATCTCGGCGAACGTGCGCCCGTCGCCGTCGGCCGGGACGAACAGCGAGTCGTAGCCGAACCCGCCGTCGCCGGACTCGGCGCGCGCAATCGTCCCCTCGCAGACGCCGTCGAAATAGTGGACCGCGTCGCCGTCGGCGAACGCGAGCACGGTGCGGAAGCGAGCCCCACGGTCGGCGACGCCGTCGAGCGACGCCAGCAAATGGGCGCGGTTGTCGGCGTCCGTCGCCTCGGGGCCGGCGAAGCGGGCCGAGAACACGCCCGGCGCCCCGTCGAGCGCGTCCACTTCGAGGCCGGTGTCGTCGGCGAGCGCGGGGCGGGCGGTGTGGGCGACGAGGGCGCGGGCCTTCTTCTCCGCGTTGCCACGCAGCGTGTCGGCGTCTTCATCGACGGGCGGGGCACCGACCTCAGCGGCTGTCACGAGGTCGACGCCCAGGCCGTCGAGGCGGGCCCCCAGCTCGGCGACCTTGCCGGGGTTGCGGGTGGCGAGGACGAGGCGCATCGGGGGGGCGGGGTGAACAGACGGAAGGTGCCTTCTCGCGACGATGAACGCCAGCGCCCCCCCAGATTTCGGCTTGCGCGGTGAATCGACGGCTGCCCGCTTCCCCCCGTCTTCACCGATCCGTCCCCGTACATCCTTGGTGCGCCAGCGGGGGGCCTCTAGCTTTACCGATTGCGCCCGACGCTCTGCCTCCCCTTCCAAACAGCCCCCCTGCGCCTTGGCCATCGGTATCAAAGTTCGCGACAAGGAGTCCATCGACCGCGCCCTCCGGCGCTTCAAGCGGACCGTGAACCGCGCCCGTGTCCTGCGGATCTACCGCGAGAACATGGCCTACACGAAGCCCTCGGTCGTCGAGCGCGAGAAGCGGAAGGAGGCGGCCAAGAAGGCCCGCCGCGCGAACCGCCGCCGCTACTAGGCCCCGGCCCATAGGCCCGCCAGCGGTCGCCGCTGGCGCGTGTCGCCGCCCGCCCCGGATTCGGTCCGAGGCGGGCGTTTTTTGTGGGGCCGACGGAAGGGCTCAAGAGCACGGCTCCCGAGCTTCACGCGCCCTCCAGGCCCTTCCCGGCGCGCGGCGGTACCGCGTGGCGCGTCTCGCCCGCCCCATGGACGACGAACTTCTGCGTCGTCAGCGCCTCCAGCCCCATCGGGCCGAACGCGTGGAGCTTCGTCGTCGAGATGCCGATCTCGGCGCCCAGGCCCAACTCCCCCCCGTCCGAGAAGCGCGACGAGGCGTTGACGAGCACGACCGACGCGTCGACCTCGCGGACCCACCGGCGGGCCGACGACACACTCTCGGTCGCGATCACCTCGGTGTGGAGCGACCCGTAGCGCGCGACGTGGTCGAGCGCCGCGTCCAGCCCGTCGACGACGCGGACGGCGACGATGGGCGCCAAGAACTCGGCGGCATAGTCCGCCTCGCTAGCTTCGGGGACCGATGCGCCAAGGAGCTCGCGGGTGCGGGCGTCGCCGCGGATCTCGCCGCCATTCGCGGTCATCTCTTCGAACGCGCGCGGAAGGAAGTCCGCCGCGACGGACGCGTGGACGAGCAGCGTCTCGAGCGCGTTGCAGACGCCCGGCCGTGACAGCTTGCCGTCGAGCAGCAGGTCGAGCGCGACGTCGAGGTCGGCGGTCTCGTCCACGAACAGGTGGCAGACGCCCTTGTAGTGCTTGATGACGGGCACGCGGCTGTGCTCGTCAACGAACCGGATGAGCCCCTCCCCTCCTCGCGGGATCACCAAGTCGAGGTGGTCGCTCATCCGGACAAGCTCTTTGATCGCTTGGCGGTCGGTGGTGGGCACGAGCGTCACCGCGGCGGGGTCCAGGCCCTCGTCCGCCAGCGCGTGGTGGAGCGCCGCCGCGACAGCCCGGTTCGAGTGGACCGCTTCGGAACCGCCTCGGAGCACGACGGCGTTGCCGGCCTTGAAGCACAGCCCGGCGGCGTCGGAGGTCACGTTCGGCCGCGCCTCGTAGATCATCGCGATCACGCCAAGCGGCACGCGCATCCGGCCGACTTCGATGCCGCTCGGCCGTCGCCGCACATCCGCCATCTGCCCTACGGGGTCGTCGAACCCCGCCACCTCGCGCAGGGCCGTCGCCATCGCCGCAATGCGCGAGGGCGAAAGCGCCAGCCGGTCCGTCATCGCGTCCGACAGGCCGCGCTCGCGGGCTGCGTCGAGGTCGCGAGCGTTCGCGGTGAGGATGGCGGCTTCCTCCGCGACGAGCGCGTCGGCCATCGCGCGGAGCGCGCGGTTCTTGGCGTCGGTGGACAGCGCAGCGACCTGCCGGGAGGCCGCCTTGCAGGCGGCGACGTGATCGGCGAGGCGAGCGGAGTCAGGCATGGGGGGGCGGGTCGACCAAGACAAGGTCGTCACGGTGGATGACGGCAGCGGGGCCGGCGAACCCGAGGGCCGCCTCGACCTCGTCGCTCTGGTGGCCGCGGATGCGCGCCAACTCGTGGGCCGCGTACCGCGCGATCCCACGCGCCAACACCGCGCCCGTCTCGTCGGCCACCTCGACCGGGTCGGCGCGCGAGAAGTCCCCGGTGACCGCGACGACGCCCGACGCCAGCAGCGACGCGCCCTGCTGCCGGAGCGCCCGGGCCGCACCGGCGTCGACGACCACGCGACCTGCGACGGGGGTGGCGTGCAAGAGCCAATGTTTGCGGGCTGCCAACGGGGGGTCGAGGGCATAGAAGAGCGTCCCGCGCACGGTGCCGTCGGCGAGCGCCCCGAGGCCGGCCACGTCCGTCCCGTCCACGAGCACCGTGTCGATGCCGCGAGCCGTGGCCTTCTCGGCGGCCTCGACCTTCGTTCGCATCCCGCCCGTCGCGGAAGTGGTGCCCGCACCGCCCGCCATCGCGCGGATCCGGGCGTCGACGCGCTCAACGGCGGGCACGAGCCGGGCGTCGGGGTGCGTGCGCGGGTCGGCATCGAACAGTCCAGCCACGTCGGAGCAGATCACCAGCAGGTCGGCGTCGGTGAGCACCGCGACGTGCGCCGCCAAGTTGTCGTTGTCGCCGACGCGCAGTTCATCTACGGCGACCGTGTCGTTCTCGTTGACGACGGGCACGACGCCGCGCGCGAGCAGCTCCCCGAGCGTGTTGCGCGCATTCAGAAACCGGTCGCGGTGGACCAAGTCGTCGTGCGTGAGCAGCACCTGAGCGACCGGGGCGTCGAGCAGCCGGGCCCAGCGCGCCATCAGCCGGGGCTGGCCGATGGCCGCGAGCGCCTGCTTCTGCGGGATCGTGCGGGGTCGTCGCCCTCCGGTCGCCGCCAGCCCGGCCGCGACGGCGCCCGACGACACCACGATCACCTCGCGCCCCGCCGCGCGGCTGGCGGTGACGAACGCGGCGATGGCGGCGAGGTGGGCGTCGCTGGGCGGCCCGTCCGGCGCTACGAGCGCACTGCCAACCTTGACGACGGCGCGCGCCCACGAGCGGAGCGGGGTCGCGACTCTGTCAGTCATCACCGGCCTCGGGGAATTCATCAAGGTCCGCGAGGTCCTTCGCCCGACCACTTGCCCGCTTGTTCTGGCGGAGGTGCGCGGGGTCGATGACGGGGACGGGGACGCCATCCCACTCGCTGACGATGCGCCCCGCCCAGCGCTCTTCGAACGTGACGCCGTCGATCGAGGTCATCACCTTCGTCCGATGCGGCGGGAGACCCATCCGGGTGATCTTGCCATCCCCGAGGAATCGGCTCGGGTCGAGCCCCGCCGCTTCAAACCCAACCAACCGAATGGCAGCGACCACGCGGTCTGCATTCTGTGGCGTCTGTCGAATCCAAAGGTCGATGTCTCCGGTCACGCGAGCGTAGCCGTGAAGCCCGACTGCGGACCCGCCGACGAGCAGATAGTCAACGTTCGCCGCGTTCAGCGAACTCAAGAACTCGGTGAAGTCGGGCGGTAGCCGCGTCTCCATAGTTGACCTCGCGAAGGTGCCGGATGGTCTGGAGCCGCATCTCGGGTGTCTGCGCCCACCAGAAGGCTCGGTCGGCCTCGGCCGCCGCCTCGTGGGAGTCGGCGACCGAGAGGACCGAGCGGTCAACGTGGCCAGGCTCAGTCATCGAGCCCGAGGGCGGCGCGCAGGAGGCGCTCCTGCTCGGCGGCGTGGACCTTGGCCGAGCCCGTCGCCGGGCTCGCGGCGGCCGTGCGGCCCGCGTACGCCACGCGCGCCGTCTCCCCGCCGACCTCCGCCAGCAGGTCGTCCAGGCGGGGGCGGACGAACGTCCACGCGCCCATGTTGGCCGGCTCCTCCTGGAGCCATACCACGGGCTTGCCGGCGAACCGCGCCAGCTCCTCGCGGACGGCGTCGTCGGGGAACGGGTAGAACTGCTCCAGCCGGGCGACGGACACCGAGGACGGGTCGTCGAGCGCCTCGCGCGCCTTGAGCACGTCGTAGACCACCTTGCCAGAGCAGATCACCAACCGGTCCGCGCCGGGCTGGTCGCCCGCGACAAACGGCTGGTAGCCGCCGTCCGCCAGGTCGTCGACGGACGAGACCGCTTGCGGGTGGCGCAGCAGCGACTTCGGCGTCATGATGATGAGCGGCTTCTTGTGCTCGCGCAGGACCTGCCGCCGTAGCGCGTGGAAGTAGTTGGCCGGCGTCGAGTAGTTGGCGACGATGATGTTGTCCTCGGCGCACGCCTGCAGGAACCGCTCCAGCCGTCCCGACGAGTGCTCGGGGCCCTGGCCCTCGTAGCCGTGCGGGAGCAGCATCACGAGCGACGACGTCTGGCCCCACTTGGCCTCGGCCGCCGTGATGAACTGGTCGATCATGATCTGGGCCCCGTTGACGAAGTCGCCGAACTGGCCCTCCCACAGCACCAGCGCGCTCGCGTCGGAGACGGTGTAGCCGTACTCAAAGCCGAGCGCGGCGTACTCGCTGAGGAGCGAGTCGTAGACCTGGAACCGGGCCTGCCCGTTGCCGGGGCCCCCGTCGGACAGGTGATTGAGCGGGATGTAGCGCGAGCCGTCGGTCTGGTCGTAGAGGATGGCGTGGCGCTGGCTGAAGGTGCCGCGCCCGGAGTCCTGGCCCGAGAGCCGGACCGGCGTGTCCTCGAGCAGCAGGGTCCCGAAGGCGAGCGCCTCGGCGAAGGCCCAGTCGATGGTGCCGTCCTCGAACTGCTTGCGGCGGCGGTCGACGACGAGCCGCGCCAGCTTTTTGTGGACCGCGAAGTCGTCCGGCAGGCCGACGACCGTTTCCATCACGTGGGTGAGCGCCTCGCGGCTGGCGGCCGTCTCCACGTCGCCCGTCGTGGCCGGGGCCGGCGCGGGGATCGGGTCGAGGTCGCGGCGCTTTTCCGCGAGGTCCTTGGTCTCCTCGAAGGCCCGGTCCAGGATCCCCTTAAAGTCGTCCAGGATGGCCTCGGCCTCTTCGGGCGTCAGCTCGCCGCGGCGGAGCAGCAGCTCCAGGTAGAGCTTGCGGACCGACCGGTGCCCGCCGATGTCGGCGTACATCAGCGGCTGCGTGTAGGACGGCTCGTCGCCCTCGTTGTGGCCGTACTTCCGGTAGCAGACCATGTCGATCACCACGTCCTTGTTGAAGACGTTGCGGTAGTCGAGCGCCAGCCGCGCCACACGGACGGCGGCCTCGGGGTCGTCGCCGTTGACGTGGAAGATCGGGGCCTGGATCATCCGAGCGATGTCGGTCGCATAGGCCGACGACCGGCTGTGCATCGGGAGCGTCGTGAACCCGATCTGGTTGTTGACGACCAGGTGGATCGTGCCGCCGGTCCGGTAGCCCTCCAATTGCGACAGGTTCAGCGTCTCGGCGACCACGCCCTGCCCGGCGAACGCGGCGTCGCCGTGGATCAGGACCGGCAGCACGCGGTCACGAAGCATCTTCTCGCTCGCCTCCGGGTTGGCCTCGACGATCCGCTGCTGCTTGGCCCGCACCATCCCCTCGACGACCGGGTTGACGGCTTCGAGGTGGGACGGGTTGGACGCCAGCGTCAGCCGGGTCGTCGCGCCGCCCGACGACGTGTGCGTGCCGTACTGGCCAAGGTGGTACTTCACGTCGCCCGAGCCGTGGACGGCGTCGGGGTCGGCGGTCCCCTCGAACTCGCCGAAGACCCGGTCGTAGGGCTTGCCCAAGATGTTCGTGAGCACGTTGAGGCGCCCCCGGTGGGCCATCCCGATCACGACCTCCTCGGTCTCCTGGTCCGCGGCGTCGCTCAGGACGGCATCGAGCAGGGGGATCATCGTCTCGGCGCCTTCCAGCGAGAACCGCTTGTGGCCGATGTACTTGGTGTGGATGAACTGCTCCAGGGCCTCGGCCTCGTTGAGCTTCTCGAAGATGCGCTTTTTGCGGGCCGTGTCGATGGGCTCGCGGAAGTTCTGCGGCTCGATCCGCTCGATGAGCCAGCGCTTCTCCTGGGGCGACGACAGGTGCATGAACTCGCTCCCGACGTGGCCGGTGTACGTGTCCCACAGGATGTCGAGGATGTCGCGGAGGGGCATCTTGCCTTTCCCCGCCAGCCCGCCGCCCACGCCCGCCATGCCGCCGGTGAAGAACGCCCGGTCGAGGTCCCAGACGGTCAGGCCGTAGTTGCTGGGGTCGAGCTCGGTGTGGTTGCGGGGCTCGTAGCCGAGCGGGTTCGTGTCCGCCAAGAGGTGGCCGCGCACGCGGTAGGCGCGGATGAGCTCGTAGACGCGCGCCTGCTTCTCGACCTTCGAGGCCCGGCCACCGTCGCCGAGCGCCGACTTACCGAGCGACGGGGTCGAGTCGGCGCCGGTGCGGAACGGGGGCGTGTGCAGGCCGAGGCTCTGGAAGACCTCGTCGTAGAACCCGTGGCCGCCCTGCAGGAGGTCCGCGATGTGATTGAGGAACTCGCCCGACTCGGCGCCCTGGATCACGCGGTGGTCGTACGTGCTCGTCATCGTCATGACGGGGCTGAGCCCGAGGCGGGAGACCTCGCCGGGGTCCATGCCCGCGTACTCGGGCGGGAAGCCGATGGAGCCGACGGCGATGATGACGCTCTGGCCCGGCATCAGGCGCGGGACGCTGAGCTGGGTCCCGATCCCACCGGGGTTGGTCAGCGTCGCGGTCGTGCCTGCAAAATCGTCGAGGTCGAGGGCACCGTCGCGGGCGCGGCGGACGATGTCGTTGTAGCCCTTGAGGAACCCGCCGAACGACAGCGAGCCGGCGTCTTTGACGTTGGGCACGAGGAGCGACCGCCGCCCGCGCTTTTCGACGTCGATCGCCAGCCCGAACCGCGTCGTCGCCGGCTCGATCCGCTCGCCGACACCCGCCTCCTCGCGGAACGCCGCCTTCATCGACGGGACCGCCTCCATCGCGCGGATGATGGCGTACGCGATGAGGTGTGTGAACGAGACCTTGTTGCCTCCGGTCGCCCGCTGGTGGCGGTTGATCAAGCGCCGGTTCTCACTCAGCAGCTTGACCGCGATCTCGCGGACGGAGGTCGCCGTCGGGATGGTGAGGCTCGCCTCCATGTTCTCCACGATCCGCCGCCCGACGCCCTTGATGGGTGCGGCGCCGGCGCCCTCGGGGAGCGGCACGGTGGGGGCCGCCAGCCGGGCGGGCAACTCGGCCGGAGCGGAACCTGGGGCCGGAGCGCTCGGGGCCGGTGCGCTCGGGGCCGGTGCGCTCGGGGCCGGGGGGGCAGCCGGAGGTGGGGTCGCCGGGGCCCCGTCGCCGCTGGCGGGACGGGCGGCGCCGTTCCCGGAGGGCTCAGGCGCGAGCATCGTGGCCTTCTTGTCCGACTCCGAGGCGTCGGCGCCGATGCTGTCGGCGTAGCCGGGTCCGGGGTCGAAGTCGGCGAAAAAGTCGCGCCAGCTCTCGCTGACCGACTCGGGGTTCTGGCGGTACTGGGCGTAGAGGTCCTCGACGTAACCGCTGTTGAATCCGAACATGCTGGGCATCCGCTGCGCGCGGGAAGGGGCGGGGGGCTCGACGAAACGTACGCGCCCGGCGGGGGGCGGATTCCCTCACGGCCGGCGGAGCGCCCATGAAACGCGGGCCGCCCCCCAAAGGACGGCCCGCACGTGGCGTGCGGACAGCGGTTGAGCTACCGCCGACGCCCGTCGTGACGGCCCTGGCGGCCCCCACGGCCTGCGATGGCAGCGTGGATAAGCACGACGGCGCGCTGTTCGTCGCTCAGCACGGGTTCGCGCTCCGTGCGCTGCTCGCGCTGGGCGTCGCGCAGGGCGCGCCGGTCGAGCCGGCCCTGATCGTCGAGGTACGGGCGGAGGTCAGGGCCCTGGCGAGCGGTCCGCTGGGCGACCATCGCTTGGCGCTGGGCAGCGGTCAGGCCGAGCGCGGCGTCGCGGGCGTCGGACTCGGCATCGCGCTGGGCGGCGCGCTCGCGCAAGCGCGTGGCGGCCTCGGCGGGAAGCAGGGCGGCGCTCCGCGTCACGGCGTCGGCGCGGAGCTGGCGGACGCGAGCGGTCAGCTGGTCGGCCGAGAGGTCGCCGGCGCGATACTGGTCCGCGAGCGCCTCGGTCTGGGTTCGGGTCTCCTCACGGATGGTGCGGAGCGCCGTGCGCTGGGCGTCGGTCAGCGGCGTGCGCTCGGCTCGGTCACCGCGATCCGAGCGGGTGCCCCGACGGGCACGGCCGCGCCCGGCGCCGCGCTGGACTCCGCGAGCGCCACGGGCCGATCGGGCGCCGTCGCGGCGGCCTCGGGCGTAGGTCTGGAGCTGGGCGGTCTGCTCGTCGGTGAGCACACTGGCCACCTCGGCGGCGGCGGCCCACAGGTCGGCGCGGTCGGCGTCGGCGTACGTCGCAGCGACGGCGTCGAGGGCGGCCTGCTGCCGGGCGTCGAGGGAGAGGCCTTGCGCGAGCCGGTCGAGGCGGGCGTCGAGGGCGGGGGCCTGGGCGGCGGGCTGGGCGTCAGCGGCGACGGCCACGCCGAGGCCGAGGACGAGAGCGAGGCCCGCGCGGCGGGCGAGGCTGGAGAGATGCGTCAAGGGTTCGGGGGGAAGGAGTGAGCGGGGGCCGGCTGTCGTGCCGGGCGGACACTACGGCGCTCCCGCCCCGAATCGTCTCGCGCTCAGGCGATGCCGCAGAGTGACCGTCGGGCGGCGACAACTCCGCCACATCCGACGCCTGTTGGGGACGGGCGAGGGGAACGGGCAGAGTGCTGGGCACCCCTCTGCGCGCGCCCGGGCCGGGCGCACTTTCCGATCGATGTGGATTGCGACGCGTGCCGGGCTCGTGTTCGCGAGCGCCCGGCTTGCGGTCGGGGGCTTGCGCCAGTCTGGTGGGCACGCCACCCGCGTGCCCCTACGGGTGCCTTGGGAAAGGTCCTGCCCGCGCCCCGTCCCCCATGCCCCCTACGCCGTCCGCAGCCAGCGCCACAAGTCGGTGAGCGTCGCCTTCTTGCCGTACATCAGGATCCCGACGCGGTAGATCCGCGCCGCTAGCGCGATGACGCCGACGAACGCGGCGACGAGCAACACGAACGACAGGCCGATCTGCCATGCGGGCACGTCGGTCACCGCCATCCGTACCACCATCAGAATCGGCGAGGTCAGGGGAAAGAGCGACATGAACAGCGCCAGCGGGCCGTCGGGATTGGCGGCGACGGGGCCCAAAAACAGGATGGGCAGCATGATGGGCAGGATCACCGGCATCTGGAGGCTCTGCGCGTCGGCCTCCTGATCGACGGCGCTGCCGACGGCGGCGAACAGGCTGGAGTAGAGGAGGTAGCCGCCAAGGAAGAAGAACACGAACGCCAGCATCAGGCCGGGCGCGAACATCCCGGAGAGCTGGGCGGGGTCGAGCGGCAAGTCGGCACCGCCCGCAGGCGACGTGGCCACGTCGGGCGCGAGTGCCAGGAACAGAGGCCCGGCGGCCAGGCTGAGGCCCACCATCAGCGCCGCCCAGGCGGTGAGCTGCACCAGCCCGACCGCGCCGATCCCCAGTACCTTGCCCATCATCAGCTCGAAGGGCCGCACGCTCGACGCGATCACCTCGACGATCCGGTTCGCCTTTTCCTCGATCACCCCGCGCATCACCATCATGCCGTAGATCAGGATGGAGATGTAGATCAGCAGGCTCAGGAAGTTGGCCAGCAAGAAGCGGCCGAGCGCGTCGTCGGCGGCGTCACCGTCTTCGGAGACGGTCACGCGGCGGACGCTCACATCGGACTCGAAGGCGGCCACGGCGTCGGCGCTGGCACCCGCCACGCGGGCCCGCTCGCGGCGGACGGCCTCGCGCACGGCCGAGCGTACCGACGACCCGGACTCGAGCCCGCCCTTGGCGTAGTACCGCGCGTCTTGGCTGCCGGCCACGATCCCCGCCGGAAGCACGAGCGCCCCGTCCACGTCGCCCGCCAGCACGAGGGCGCGCAGCGTGTCGAGGGGCGCCCCGCTCCGGGTCACGATGGCCATCTCGCCGAGCGCCGTCTCCACGTCGTCCGCCAGCCGGCCGGTCTCGTCGACGACGACGATCCGCGCGCCCTCGTCCTCGTCGAACGCCAGCAGCGGCAGCGCGAGCGCGGCGACGGCCAGGAACGGCACGAGCAGCGTTGCGGCGATAAACAGCTTGGAGCGGACGCGCCGCAGAAACTCGCTCTGGGCGATCAGAAGGGTCTTGTTCACGAACTCAGGGAAGCGGAGGACGAAGGCAGAGAGACGGGCGATCGGTCGGGTCAGGCAGCGACGGCATCGGACGGCGTCGGCTCGCCGAGCCCCTCCATCCCCGCCCCCTGGACGGCCTGGCGGAAGATGTCCGCCAGCGGCGGTTCGTGGACCTCGAACCGGTCCACGTCGACGGCCGCGTGCGCGGCGCCCAGCACCTCGCGCGGCGTCGCGCCGGCGAGCCGGACCGAGACCTGCCCGTCGCTCTGGCTCAGCACCCGGACCGCGTCGGCCGCCACGAGCGGCGCCAGCCACCCGCCATCGCCGACAAAGTGGACGGAGACGGTGTCGCGCCCGAACCGGCGCTTGACCTCGCGCAAGCCGCCCGACAGCACGACGCGACCGTTCGCCATCAGGCAGATGTCGTCGCACAGCGCCTCGACCGACTCCATGCGGTGGCTGGCGAAGAGCACCGTCTTGCCCCGTTCGCGCATCTCGCCGATCACCTCGACGAGCAGGTCGGCGTTGATGGGGTCGAGGCCCGAGAACGGTTCGTCCAAGATGATGAGGTCCGGGTCGTGGACCATCGTGGCGATAAACTGGACCTTCTGCTGCATGCCCTTCGACAGCTCCTCGGTCTTCTTGCCCGCCCACGAGCGCGCGTCGAAGCGGTCGAGCCAGCCCGCGACGGAGCGCTTGGCGTCGGCCTCGGCCATGCCCTTGAGGCGGGCGAGGTAGACGAGCTGCTCGCCGACCTCCAGCTTGCGGTAGAGCCCGCGCTCCTCGGGGAGGTAGCCCATCCGCTCCTGCGAGGCGCGGCCGACGGGCGCGCCGCCGAGCGCGATCGTCCCGGTGTCGGGCGTCGTGATGTACGTCACCATGCGGATGGTCGACGTCTTGCCGGCGCCGTTCGGCCCGAGCAGCCCGAACAGGCGGCCGGGCTCGGCGGTGAACGAGACGCCGTCGACGGCCGTCGTTTGACCGTAGCGCTTGGTCACGTTTTCGAGACGGAGGGCGGTACTCATTCGACGGTGGGATCGGGGGGAACGGCGCGGGCAATGGCCCGGAACGGCCGGGCGGCCCGAAGGTTACTCTCTCCCCCCGGCGCCGTGCCCTCTCCCCCACGCCCATGCCGCGCCTCCTCGTTTTCGCCGCCCTCCTCCTCACCGTCGCGGCCTGCGACTCGACGGACAGCCTGCTGGGCGAGTTCGTCGGCCGCGTCACCGTCGGCGACGCCTCGCGGCCGGTCGAGGGCGAGGCGGTCTACACGGTGATCGAGACTGCCGACGGGCCCGAGTTCGTGCTCGGCCTGTTCGTCGGCGACTTGTTCGACAGCGACCGCGAGGACTACGACTACGTGCTGTTCCGCCGCTGGGGCGGCGTCCCGGGCCCGGGCGGCTACGCCGTCGACGACGACCCGACGCGCGCGTTCGGCGCGACGATCGCGGCGGTCGAGGACGCCGACGAGCCGCTCGACGCGACCGGCGCCGTGCTCGCGGGCGTCGACGGCACGCTGGCGATCACCTCGCTCGACAGCTACGGCTTCATGGCGGGGACGTACCGCTTTACCGCCGAAGGGCTGTCGCTCGACGCGCCGGGCCGGTCGGTGCGCGGCGCCGCCAGCGGCGTTTTCGAGGCGCGCTACGAGCGCCCGGAGGTCTTCGCCCGGATCGGGCTGTAGCGCTCAGTCGGCGGCGATCCGCTCGAAGCGCAGCCCGTCGACCGTGAACGCATCGCCCTCGGAGCTGGCGAAGACGACCGCCGTCGCGTCCCGCCGGTCGAAAAAGGCCGTCGGCGACTCGGGCGCCAGCCGGATCGCGCCGCCGTCCCACTCGCGCGCGAAGACCAGATCCGCGCCCGCGACGCGGATCGTGACCACCAGCCCCGGCCGATCGACCGCGCAATAGCGGCCTGCGAAGCGGCCGAGGTCGGCGGCCGCCAGCGCCACGACCGTCTTGCGCGTCGGGCCCGGCTCGTCCCACCCGAGGTGGTCGGCGACGGTGATCAGGACCTCGTGCGCGAGCACGCCCCCGAGGTCCGAGTTCGTCATCACGACGATGGCCCGGCCGCCGTCGGTCTCGGCCGTCATCACGGCGTGGAAGCCCTCGTTCGCACCGCTGTGCCCGAAAAAGCCCCCGCCGGGGCGCACGCCCGGGCCCAGCCCGTGGCCGCCGACGGGGTCGGGCATCACCATCTGGCGGACCGTCTGGGCATCGAGCACGGGGTGCGGCTCGCCCGCGAGCGAGCGCTGAATGGCGAGGAGCCAGCGCGCGAGGTCGGTCGGCGTGGTCCACAGCCCGGCGGCGGCCTGCTCGGGGTACGTGTGGAAGCGGCCGTCGACCGGCGTGCCGTCGGGCCGGTAGCCGGTCGCAGCGAGCGAGCGGACGGCCTGGGGGAGCCGCATGGCGGCCGTGCTGTGCCGCATCCCGAGCGGCGCCAGCACGCGCGTCCTCAGCACGTCGGCGAAGGGCTGGCCGGTGACGTCCTCGATCATCAGCTGGGCGACCGTGTAGCCGCCGCCGGAGTACCGGTACGCCGTGCGCGGCGTCTGTGCCACCCGGACCGCCTCGGAGTTGCCGTCGCCGCGCAAGACGCCCGCCGTGGTCGGAACGGTCTCGCCCGGCCCGTAGCCGGAGAAGCCGTGGACGCTGAGCCCCGCCGTGTGCGTCAGCAGGCCGCGCAGCGTCACCGGCGCGTCGGCGGTGAGCGGGGAGTCGGGGACGCGCCACGAGGCCAGGGCCCTGTTCACGTCGGCGTCGAGCGCCAGCCGGCCGTCGTCCACGAGGTCGAGCGCGGCGGTCGCGGCGATGGGCTTGCTGAGGGAGGCGGCCTGGAACCGCGTCTCGGGCGTGGCGGCGGTCCCGGTCGCGACGTGCGCCAGCCCGTACGCGCGCGCCCACACGACCTCGCCGCCCTCGACGAAGGCGAGGCTCGCGCCGGGCACGCCGAGCTGCGCCATCCGCGCCCCGATGCCGACCGGCTCGCGCGGCTCGTTCTCGATAAGCAGCGACGGCACGAGGCCCGTCTCGATCCGCTCGATCAGCGGGTGGGCGGATTGGGCGGATTGGGCGGCGACGGACGCGCACAGCGCGACGACGATTAGGAAAGCCAGGCGCATACAGTCGGGGGGAGGCCTCGGAGACGTCGGCCGCCGCCGATCGTTGCGGTCCGCTCAGATCAGCGCCACGCGGTCGTCCGGGATCGGCAGGACGTACTGCGGCTCCAGCGCCTCCTTGTGGACGCCAAGCTGGCCGGTCCCCCGGAAGTCGACGAGCACGTGCTCCTCGGTCTGTGAGACCACCTCGCCGATGCCGTAGAAGGCGGGGGCCGGGCCGTAGTAGACCAGCTCGCCCGCCTGCACTGCCGACGCCCGGGCGCGCCGGTAGAACGGCGGCACGACCGGCAACAGCTCCAGCCGATACGGCGGGCGCGGGTTGGGGAACGCGGGGCGAGGAGCGGGCATGGGCATCGGCCCCACCGAACTGCGGTGGGGCGCCGGTAGTATAGGCGCCGACCCCGTCCGGGACGCCCCTCTCCCCTGCCCCTCATATGTCGTACGCCCGCCGCATCCTCGACCGCCAGGTCGGCCGCAACGCCCAGTTGCTGGCGGAGTCCGCCGCCGCGCTCGACACGCCCGCCGCCCGCTTCCCCTACGTCCGGATCCTGGTGTCGCTGATCGAGACGGCGCACCCGGAGTGGACCCAGACGCCCCGCAAGGCCGAGCGCATCGCCGAGCTGGCGGTGTCGATGTCGGACGGGGCACTCGACGCCGCCGAGGTGGCCGACGTGGTCCGCGTGCGCGACGAAGAACGGGGCCACGTCACCGCGACGTAGCGCCGATCACGGACAGGTACGCGGCCCACGGGCCGACCTCGTCGCGGGAGGCCCGCGCCAGCGTCCGCGCGATCTGGACGATGTGCCCGTGGTCGTGGGCCACCCACGTCGCCAGCAGCTGGCGCAGAGTCACGACGCCGAACCCAGGGTGGACGCCGGTCCGGCCGAGGTCGGCGGGCGTCACCGTCGCGCGGAGCCACGTCACGTTCCCGGCGCGCGCGTCGGCGAAGGCGTCGAGCAGGTCGGCGATCGTCTGGCGGTCGGCGTCGGCGAGCGAGGCGTCGCGGTCGTAGGGCACGAACTGGGGATTCGACTCCGCCAGCATCCGCCTCGCGCGAACGGTCCAGTCGGTGCGCTCACCGTCGATGAGGTGGGCGACGACTTGGCGGGGCGTCCACGTGCCGGGGCCGTCGTCGGCGTCGAGCCAGTCGGCGGGGAGGCTCGCCAGCAGGGCGCGGAGCACCGCGGGCGTCCGGGTGAGCGCGGCAGCGGCGGTGTCGAGGCGGAAGGGGACGGCGGCCATCAGCGGACGCGGCCGGGGTTCGCTTTGATAAATGCGGCCCAGTCCTTCGGGGCGCCTGCGGCGGGTCCGGCGTTCGCGCGGCGCGCGTGGCAGAGGGCGGCCGCGAGCGCGTCAGACGCGTCGAGCTTGCCGGAGTCCGCCAGCCCCAGCTCAGCGCGGACCATGAAGGCGACCTGCTCTTTGGCCGCGCGCCCGTTCCCGGTGACGGCCTTTTTGATCTCGGCCGGCGCGTACTGCACGACCGGAATCTCGCGGTGCATCGCCGCCAGCATGACGGTCGCCTCCACGCGGACCAGCTTGCGCAGCGTGTCGACGTTCTGGCCCAGAAACGGGACCTCGACGGCCGCCTCGTCTGGGTGGAACTCGTCGATCAGCTCGATGATGCGGGCATAGATCCGCTGGAGCCGGAGCGCATGGTCGAGGTCGGCAGGCAATTCGATGGTGCCGAACGCGAGCGCGCGGTCTTTCTGTCGCCCCACGCCCGCCTCGACGACGCCGTAGCCGGCGGTGCGCGTGCCGGGGTCGATGCCGAGGACGATCATGGGAGGGGAGGCTAGGGGCCGGCGAGACGGGGCACGAGGCCCCGAGTCCTAGCCCTCGTACTCGGCGAGCGCGGCGTCGTCGACGTGGAGCGTCGAGAAGACGGCCTGGACGTCGTCGTGGTCGTCGAGCTGGTCGAGCAGGCGGAGGACCTTGGCCGCGTCCTCGGGCGCCAGCTCGGTCGTGGTCGTGGGAATGCGCACGAGCGAGGCCTCGGACGGCTCGATGCCGGCCTCCGCGAGCGCGGCCTGGACGGCGCCGAACGTGTCCGGCGGCGCCTCGATCACGAACACCTCGCCGTCCTCACCCTCCTCGCGGCGCAGGTCGGACGCGCCCGCATCGGCGACGAGCAAAAACAGATCGTCCTCCTCGACGCCCTCCGCCGGCACCTCGAAGTGGGCTTGCGGCTGGAACAGGAACGCGACGGAGCCCGACGAACCCAGGTTGCCACCCGCCTTGACGAACAGCGAGCGGAGGTCGGCGACGGTCCGGTTCGTGTTGTCGGTCAGCGTGTCGATAAAGACGGCGACGCCGCCGGGCGCGTAGCCCTCGTACGTGCCCTCCTCGTAGTCGGCCCCCTCGATCTCGCCGGTGCCCCGCTTGATGGCCCGCTCGATGTTGTCCTTGGGCATGTTGGCGCCCTTTGCTTGGTCGACCGCCAGCCCCAGCCGGGCGTTCATGTCGGGCGACCCTCCGCCCTCGCGCGCCGCCATCATGATGTCGCGCGTGATGCGCGCCCAGACCTTCGAGCGCTTGGCGTCGGCCGCCCCCTTCTTGCGCTTGATCTTCGACCATTTGTTGTGGCCCGCCATGTCGTCTCTCGCAGTGTCCTGCCAAGATACGGGGGACCGGGCGCCAACCTGCTTGCGCCGACGCTCCAGGAGCCTACCGCGCGGCCACTATCTCGAGAGTGTGCGAAGCGGGCGCGGTCGTGACCGAGACCACGTTCGCGGCTGCAAACGCAGCGATGGCAGCAAGGCAGAGCAGGATGGGCTTGAGGGAGGTCATGGGAGCGATCGGAGCGGTACCAGAGCCCCTTGACAGGCCCGTGCCATCGTCTCAACTGACCGTTCACTACGACCCGCGCGGAACGACAGCCTCACGGATGCGGGCCTCCATTTCCGAGGCCGCGCCCGACTGAGACGACCGCTACCGCGCCACCACGTCGAGCGTCTCGACCACCTCGTCGCCGTCGACGAGGTAGAGCTGCCGCCGCGTGGCGACGGCGACGCAAGCGTGGTTCGGGACCACGAACACGGGGTCCGCCACGTCCCAGATCGCACCGCCCGGGGTGTCGACCCAGCCGTGCTCCTCGCTCAGCGCCGAGACGACGGCGTGCGGGTGCGCGATCATGGTGCGGGGGCTGTAGAGGACCTCGCCGAACGTGTCCATGCCGGGTGCGAGGTCCGAGGTGAGCGCCTTCTTGCCGGCGTCGGTGATGACCCTCTCTGTCCCGTCGTCGAACCGCTTTTTCGAGACGACCGTCGAGACGCAGACCAGCGCGCAGTCCAGCAGGCTCGCGGCACCGAGGGCGACTTGCATCCGGTCCATCAGCGCATACGTGCCGGGCCGGATCTCGGTGACCCGCAAGCCGCCCTCCGGAGCGTTCGTGAACACCGTCGCCCCGGGCGTCGAGCCGACGGAGACCTCGGCCGTCGCCGCGTCGAGCAGGCCGGCGTCGACGAGCGCTTGGGCGGCCGTCAGCGTCCGGTCGCGCTCGGTGTCCATCGCCAAGCGGCGCGCGTCGTCGCCATCTGCCGCGTAGGCGTCGCCGCCGTGCGACAAGACGCCGACCAGCCTCAGGCCATCGGCGGCAGCCGCCCGCCCGGCAATGTCGATCGCCAGCGGTAGGTCGTCGTAGGCGACGCCGCAGCGCCCGTAGCCGCCGTCGACTTCCAACAGAACCTCCGCGCTGGCGCCAGCGGCCGAGAACGCGGCGGACGCGAGCGCGACGCCGCGCGCCGAGTCGACGGTGAACGAGATGCGGGTGCCCGTGCTCGCAAGCGCCGCCAGCCGGTCGAGCTTGGTCGGGCCCACGACGGGGGACGCCAGCCGGATGTCCTGGAAGCCCGTCTCGGCGAAGGCTTCGGCCTCGTCGACGGTCGCGACGGTCAGGCCGCGCGCGCCCCGGTCCACCTGCATCGTGGCGATAGCCGGGCTCTTGTGCGTCTTGACGTGGGGCCGAAGCGCGACGCTCTGGGCGTCGGCGCGGGCCGCCATCGCGTCGAGGTTGGCGTGGAGCCGAGCGCGGTCGACAAGGAGCGCGGGGGTTGGGAGGTCGGAAACGAGCACGCGGTCGGAGGAGAGGGGCGTCCCTCCCTACCCCGACCGCGCGGCGTCTGATCCGAGCCGGCTAGCCCTGCATGGGCCGCCAAATCCGGGGGTGCCGGTACCACTCCCCCTCGTTGGCGCGGATGGCGCCGTAGGCCGTACCCACGAACCACCACCCGATCACGGCGATTAGCATCGGAATGCCGATCACGATCATGGAGAGGAAGCCCGAGACGATCGCGGCGAGGCCGATCGTGAACTGGAAGTTGAGCGCCTCGCGCGCCTGGTCCTCGACGAACGCGGACTCGTCGCGCTTGAGCCAGTAGATCAGCCCTGGGCCGAGCAGACTGCCGAAGGGAACGATGAGTCCGAAATATGCCGCCAGGTGGGCCATCAGCGCGAGCGAGCGCTCCTCGGGGTCGGGGTCGTACGGGACGACGTCCGCGCTGAGCTCGTCGAAGCGGTCGTCGTCGAAGTCGGAGTCGTAGGGGCCGGTGTGGGGGACGGAGCTTGGCATGGCCTCAATGGGGGGTGTCGACGCGCTGTACGGCCCCTACAGCCAGGGGTTGCGGAGTCGTCTGCGGACCCACACTCGGCACCCCGCGGCCTACGGGATCCAAACAGGCCCGGCTCCATGCCACTCGATTCAGTACGGAAAGCAACCGATGACGACAAACCTAACGCCTATCAGGCCTACCGCAGCTTTCTGGCCCCACGCCACTTCAATCACGCCGGCTTCAAAAATAACTGCCGCCGGCCGGCCGCCTGCGTGTAGACTGTGGGCTCCATTCTTCCAGAGCCTGCCTGCCGCGCAACGCCTCTCGGGATGGGGCCGTCCAGGTCCGTCCGGGCGGCAGTCCAGAGGCATCAGGCCACACGTAGGCCCCCCGCCCATGTCCTCCTTCGTCGGCACGATGTCCCGTGCCCGGTCCGCTTCGGACTCCCCTTTTGGCCGTCAGCCCTGGACCGCCCACAGCGCCGAGCGCGTGCCGGTCCTGATCTTTGACGACTCCACCGGGCTTGCCCGGCAAGCCGCCCGCCAGATCGGCACCCTCATCGAGGCCAAACGAGCCGCCGGCGACACCGCCGTGCTCGGCCTGCCCACCGGCTCCACCCCCATCGGGGTCTACCAGGAGCTCATCCGGATGCACCGGGAAGAAGGGCTCGATTTTTCGAACGTCATCACGTTCAACATCGACGAGTACTACCCGATGGCGCCGGATAGCATCCAGAGCTATCACCGGTTCATGGAAGAGAACTTCTTCCAGCACGTCAACGTGCCGCGGGAGAACATCCACATCCCCCGCGGCGACCTCCCGGCGGACGAGGTCGAGGCCCACGCCGCCGAGTACGAGCGGCGGATCCAAAAGATGGGCGGGATCGACCTGCTCCTCCTCGGGATCGGCCGGAGCGGCCACATCGGGTTCAACGAGCCCGGCTCGACGCCCGACGACCGGAGCCGGCTCATCGTCCTCGACGAGATCACCCGAAAGGACGCCGCCTCCGACTTCTTCGAGGAGAAGTACGTCCCCCGCGAGGCCATCACGATGGGTGTCGGGACCATCCTCGACGCCCGAGAGATCATCCTGATCGCGACCGGCGAGCACAAGGCGCCCATCGTGCGCCAAGCCGTCGAGGAGGAGCCGAGCTCGCAGGTCTCGGCGACCTACCTCCAGCTCCACAACAACGCAACGTTCTACGTGGACCGCGCGGCGGCCGGCGAGCTCACACGAGAGAAGACGCCGTGGCTCGTCCGCCGCGTGGACTGGACGCCCGAGGCCGCCAAGCGCGCCGTGATCTGGCTCTCGAAGGAGACCGGCAAGGCCATCCTGCGCCTCGACGCGAGCGACTTCCACACGCACCAGCTCCACGACCTCATCCACGTCTCGGGCGGCGTCGACGACCTCTGCCAGCGGGTTTTTGAGGACCTGCGCCAGCGGGTCGTCTCGCACGACCGGCTCCCCAAGAAGGAGAAGGTCATCGTGTTTAGCCCGCACCCGGACGACGACGTGATCTCGATGGGCGGGATGCTCCACGCGCTCGTCCGCAACGGCAACGATGTGACCGTGGCCTACATGACCAACGGCTCGGTCGCCGTGTTTGATCAGGACGTCCGGCGGCACCTCCGCTTCGTCGAGATGACGCACGACGTGCTGCTCCCGGGCTCCGAGGACGGCTTGCGCGACAAGATTGAGGCGATCCGCCGGGACCTCGACAAGAAGAAGCCGGCGACCGTCGACACCGACGACGTCCAGAAGCTGAAGGCCTACATCCGCTACACCGAGGCCATCGCGGCCATCGAGGTGATGGGGCTCGGCGCCGAGCACGCCCGCTTCCTCGACATGCCGTTCTACAAGACGGGCCGCGTCAAGAAGGACCCCATCGGGCCGGCCGACGTCAAGATCGTGCGCGACCTCCTCGAGGAGACCGGCGCGACGCACCTGTTCGTGGCCGGGGACCTCTCGGACCCCCACGGCACGCACCGGATGTGCTACACCGCCATCGACCAGGCGGTCCGCCAGTACGGCGACAGCCTCACTGCGGAGGCCCCGGCCAGTGGCGACGGCGCCCCCCCGAAAAAGGGCCGGCGACGCAAGTCCGACCCGCCCGTCGACCCCCGCCCGCTCGTCTGGCTCTACCGCGGGGCCTGGCAGGAGTGGGAGATCGACCGTGCGGACGTGTTCCTGCCGCTCTCGAAGGAGGCCCTCGATCTCAAGATCGAGGCCATCTACAAGCACGAGTCACAAAAGGACCGGGCCCTGTTCCCCGGCGCCTACGACGACCGAGAGTTTTGGGAGCGTGCCCGCGACCGCAACACCGAGACGGCCCACGCGCTAGACGCGCTCGGGCTGCCCGAGTGTTACGCGGTCGAGGCCTACGTTACCGTCCACGAGATGCCCTAGCGCTGGCCCGGGGCCACCCGGGCCTCCGCCTCCCGCAAGCGCTTCCACCTTTCCCACTGCTCCAAGCCGGCCAACCGATGAACGTTGCCACTGCGCTCCGCCTCCTGCTCGCCCTCGCCCTCGTCGCCGTCCTCGGCGCCCCGCTCGCGAGCGCGCAGACCGCCGGCAAACTCTCCGGCCGCATCGTCGACGAGGCAGGCGCCCCGCTCGTGGGCGCCTCCGTGTTCATCGTCGAGACGTCGCGCGGCGCGACGGCCGACCTCGACGGCTACTACACGATCCTGAGCGTGCCCGCCGGGACGTACACCGTCCGGATCTCCTCGATCGGGTTCTCTACCCAGCTCACGGAAAACGTCAACGTCGACATCGACCAGACGACGACGCTCAACGCGACGCTCCAGTCCGAGACGACGGGGATCGAAGAGATCATTGTCCGGGCCGAACGTCCGCCGGTCGAGGTCGACGTGTCGAACTCGCGGAGCAACATCGGCTCGGCCGAGATCGCGGCGCTGCCCGTCGCCTCGATCGAGAACGTGGTCCAGCTCCAGGCCGGCGTCCAGGACGGGTTCGAGGTCCGGGGGTCGGGCGCCGACCAGATCTCGTTCCAGGTCAACGGGCTCACCTTGCGCGACGAGCGCAACAACGCGCCGTTCACCAACATCAGCCTGGCCTCCGTCGAGGAGGTCCAGGTGCAGACGGGCGGGTTCAACGCCGAGTACGGCAACGTCCGGTCGGCCGTCGTCAACGTGGTCACCAAGGAGGGCGACCCGCAGCGCTACGAGGCCGACGTCCGGTCGCGCTTCAGCCCGCCGGCCCAGAAGAACTTCGGCGGGCTCGCGAGCGACCTCGACGCGTATTGGATCCGCCCGTTCACCGACCCCACGGTCGCCTTCACCGGCACCGAGAACGGGGCATGGGACCCCGCCACGCGCGCGCAGTACCCCAGCTTCGAGGGCTGGAACTCCGTCTCGGCCGGGCTCCTGTCCGACAACGACCCGAGCAACGACCTCACGCCGCAGGCGCTCCACGACGCGTTCCTGTTCCAGCACCGCAAGTCGTTCGAGATCACGACCCCGGACTACGAGGTCGACCTCGGCATCGGCGGGCCGGTCCCCGGCGCCCAGCGGCTCGGCAACCTGCGGTTCTACGGGTCCTTCCGCCGCGAGGAGAACGCCCTCCTCATCCCGCTCCACACCCGGACGTACGGCGAGCAGACGGGCCACCTCAAGCTGACGAGCGACGTCGGCCCGGCCATGAAGCTCAGCGTCGAAGGCCGCTACGGCAGCCAGGAGGGGACGGGCTCGTCGCGCTCCGGCGGTGTCTCGACGGGGACCGGGAGCATCTTCCGCTCCTCCGAGGGGATCGCCAGCAACCTCACGAACGTCAGCTTTATCGACAGCCGGACGTTCTCGGGCGACTACTGGGGGCCGTCGCAGACGACGTATGACCAGCTCGGCGCCCAGTTCTCGCACGCGCTCTCGGCCACGTCGGTGTATCAGCTCCGGTTCAACCGGTTCGAATCGCGGTACGACACGAACCCGGGCCCGCGGCGCGACTCGACGACCGTCGCCACGATCGGCGGCGTCGGGTTCGACGAGGCCCCGTTCGGGTGGCAGCCGTTCCCCTCCGAGGGCGTCGACGGGATGCGGATGGGCGTCGGCATGTCGAACGCCCGGGACTCGTCGCGCGTGACGGTCTACAACGTCCAGGGCGACTACACGGCCCAGCTCACGCGGTTCGCGGAGATCAAGGCGGGGCTGGAGTACAACTTGACGCGGAGCCGGGTCAACTACGCCCGGATCGACTCCTTCCTGACGAGCTCGAACGTCCGGACGGTGTGGGACGAGACGCCCGTCCGTGCGGCGGCCTACGGCCAGACCAAGCTCGAACTCGACGGGATGATCGCCAACCTCGGCTTGCGGCTCGATTACTTCACGGCCGGTGGCAACTGGTACGACTACAACCTCTTCGACCCCGTCCTCGCCGGCGTCCAGCTCGGGCCGGACGGGACGCCGACGGCGGCGCTCGACTCCCTCCTCGAGACCTCGCCCGCCCGGCGCCTGGTCTCGCTGAGCCCCCGGCTCGGCGTCTCGTTCCCGGTCTCCCAGCTCAGCAAGCTGTACTTCAACTACGGCCACTTCCGGTCCGTGCCGGACTCCGACCGGCTCTACGTCGTCCGCGCGTTCTCGGTCGGGGGCCAGATCACGTCGATCGCCGACCCGAACAACCCGCTCCCGCGCACGATCGCCTACGAGCTGGGCTACGAGCAGTCGTTCTTGGGCCAGTTCACCGCGCGCGTCGCCGGGTACTACAAGGACGTCTCGCTTGAGCCCCGCCTGGTGACGTACGTCAGCCGCGACGGCCGCGTCAGCTACGACCGGTCGGAGGCCAACAGCTACGCGGACATCCGGGGCTTCGAGGTGACCTTGCAGAAGGCGCGTGGCCAGTTCCTGCGCGGATTCGTCAACTACACCTACGACGTCCGGCAGTCGGGGTACTTCGGGTTCCGGGACATCTTCCAGAACTCGACCACGCAGCGGGAGCAGGAGGAGAGCGACGCGCTCCGCCGCGTCGCCTCGTCGCGGCCCGTCCCCCGCCCGTTCGCGCGGCTCAACCTCGACCTGTTCACGCCCGAGGACTTCGGCCCGAGCGTCGCCGGCGTCAGCTTGCTCGGCGGCTGGCGGACCTCGTTCCTCGGGCAGTGGCGCGACGGCGGCGCCTTTACGTGGGGCGACAACGGCGTCGCCGCCCCGGGCGTCGTCAACAACGTCGAGATCCGGGACCGCTGGTCGCTCGACCTCCGGTTCCAGCGGCAGTTCAGCCTCGCCGGCCGCGAGGTCTCGTTCTTCGCCGACATCTACAACGCGCTCAACCGCCGTGAGATGGCCCTCTTCTACGGGTCGGTCGACGGCAACGACCGGAACGCGTACCTCGCCAGCCTGCACTTCCCGGCCAGCCCGGACTACTCGAACATCCCGGGCTCCGACGTCGTGGGGGCGTACCGGCCGGACGACGTGGCCTACCAGCCGATGAGCTCTATCCAGACGCGGGGCGAGCTCGGCACGCCGGACACCGGCACCATCTACTACGAGCGCGATACCGAGAGCTACCTCGTCTTCCGCGATGGGGCCTGGTCCCCGGCCGACGCCGGCCGCGTCGCCGAGGTCCTCGACTCGAAGGCCTACATCGACATGCCGAACCAGGGGTACCTCAATTTCCTGAACCCCCGCGACATCTACTTCGGCGTCCGCATCAGCCTCTAAGCGCCCCTCCCCTCGCCGTCGCCCCCTGGCCGGGGCCCCGCCGGCCGCCCTCCGACCCATGACTCTCGACTCGCCCGTGCGCCTGCCCGCCCGCCTCGCCCTCGCCCTCGCCCTTTTTGCCCTGACCCTCGCGGCCAGCCCCCTGGCGTCGGCTCAATTCCAGACCAAGTGGGTCGCGGGCGGCTCCTTCCACAACTGGTACTCCTCGGCCGGGAGCGAGATTGAGGAGGGCCTGGTCCGCCAGCAGCAGTACGGCTGGCGCTGGCCCGCCGTCTACGACTTCCAGGACATGCAGGCGGCTAAAGGCCTGTGGATCGGGGCCCAGAACGTGACCGACGAGTTCGGCGTGTCGTACCCCGTCCGCGTGGTCCACGTTGGCCCCCGTGCCTCGGGCGTCGGTGAGATGTTCCCCGTCGAGTTCGAGCTCGTCAGCAAGTACCCGCTGACCGTCGTCACCGTCGACGGGGACCAGTCGTTCCCGTCGGCCGCCATGGTGGTCGACCGGGTCGACCCGGACCAGGCCGCAGACTTCATGCTCATCAGCCGGGTCAACTCCCTGCTCGGGATCACGATGGAGCGGCGCGTGATGCAGTTCAGCCAGGAGTACCACGACAACTACCACGTGATCGAGTACGTCCTCACGAACACGGGCAACACCGACGCCGACGCCGACATCGAGCTCCCGAACCAGACGCTGGAGGGGGTCGTGGCGTACCTCCAGTACCGGCTGGCGATCTCCGCCGAGACCCGGTACCTCATCGGCAACCCGACCGGCTGGGGCAAGAACACGATGAACGACGCGCGCGGCGACGGCCTCCTGCCCGACCCCGCCGGCGAGCAATTCCGCGCCCAGTTCTCGTGGCACGGGCTGTTCCCCGGCCGCGCCGTCGCCTACGAAAACCTGGGCGGCTCGATCCAGGCGGTCACCACCAACATCTCGCCGGCCGACACGCTCGGTCGGTTCGGGGCGAGCGCCTTCGCTGGCGTTGTCACGTTGCACGCCGACGTCTCGGCCACAGACGACGCCGACGACCCAGGCCAGCCGGCGACCACCAACTGGGTCGGGTCCGACGACCCGTACCAGTCTTCGAACGACCCGTTCAGCATCGGCCGGATGACGACCGAGTACGGCGTGATGGCGCAAGGCCACAAGTCGCCCCGTCACGCGCTCGCCGTCGAGCCCTCGGGCCTGCCGGGCTTCCTCAACCCCACGCGCGACCCCTCGGCAGCCGAGGGGCAGGCCAACTCCGGGGGGTACTCCTTCGGGAACGGGTTCGGCCCGTACACGCTCGGGCCGGGCGAGAGCGTCCGGTTCGTGATTGCCGAGGGCAGCGCCGGGCTCAGCCGCGAGGCGAACGCCGTCCTGGGCGCCCAGTTCAAGGCCTCGGGCAACAGCACGGGCGCCGGGCTCACCTTCGCGGGCGAGACCAAGACCAAGAACGAGTGGGTGTTCACCAGCCGCGACTCGCTGTTCCAGACGTTCCGCCGGGCCATCGCCAACTACGACGCGGGCTTCGCCCTGCCCGCCCCCCCCGCCCCGCCCCGGACGTTCGACGTGGCCTCGGGCGGCGACCGCATCGTGCTCACCTGGGAGCCCAGCGTCGACGGGCCGCAGCCCGACCGGTGGGAGATCTACCGGGCCTCGTCCAAGCGGGACAGCGCCTACACCCTGATCCACACGGCCGGGGCCGGAGAGACCACCTACGCCGACACGTCGCCGGTCCGCGGTGTCAACTACTTCTACTACCTCCAAGGCGTCCGCGACGGGGCCGCCAACGACGGCACGGCCCTGACGCCGGCCGGCCGGGCCCTCCGGAGCTCGCGGTACGCGACCCAGACGTATGACGGGACACGGCTGAAGCGGCGGCAGGGCGAAGCGATGGAGGACGTCCGCGTCGTCCCGAACCCCTACTACATCGGCGCGAGCCGGAGCGGCGCGGCGCCTCTCCGGTTCCCCGACCAGAACGACAAGCTGGCCTTCTTCAACATCCCGGGCGTCTGCCGGATCGACATCTACACCCAGATCGGGGAGCTCGTCGATTCCATCGAGCACACCGACGGGAGCGGCGACGAGTTCTGGGACCACACGACGTCGTCGCGCCAGGTGGTCGCCAGCGGGCTCTACATCGCCGTGATCACCGTGACCGAGGACGTGCTCGACCTCGCGACTGGCGAGGTCCTCTTCCAGGCCGGTGAGCAGGCCTTCCGCAAGTTCGTCGTCATCCGATAGCGCCGCCCCCGTGCTGCCTGCCCGCCCCGCCCCCGCCCCCATGCCGACGTCCGCGCTCCCCCGCTTCGCGCTCCTCGCCCTGCTCGCCCTCCTCGTCGCCCCGGTCGCCCGAGGCCAGCAGGTCGAGGAGCGCGACAAGCTGGCCCAGTCGGGGATGAAGTTCCTCAGCGTCAGCGCCGACCCCCGGGCTGCCGGGCTCGGCGGCGCCGCGACGGCGCTCTCGACCGGGGCCGAGGCCCTGTTCTACAACCCGGCCGGCCTCTCGCGCTCCAACGCGTCGACCGGCGTCTTCCTCGGCCAGACCAACTTTATCGCCGACATCACCTACAACCACGGCGCCGTCTCCTTCCGGCCGGCCGGGGGCCGCTTCGGCGTCCTGGGCGTCTCGCTGATGGCGGTCGACTACGGGGAGCTCCAAGAGACCGTGTTCGACGGCTCGACGGAGGCCGGCTACCGCGACCTCGGGACCTTCTCGCCGACGGCCTTCGCGGTCGGCCTGGGATATGCTCGGACCGTCACCGACCGGTTCTCCGTCGGCGGCCAGGTCAAGATGGTCACCGAGGACTTCGGGGCCGTCCCGGTCTCGGCGACCGACGAGGGGGGGCTCACGCGGGAGGACGTCTCCGAGACGGTGCTGGCCTACGACTTCGGTGTCATGTACGACACGCCGTTCCAGGGCCTCGCCTTCGCGGTCAGCGCCCGAAACTTCTCGCAGCAGGCGGCCTTCGGCGAGGGCGAGGGGTTCCAGCTCCCGCTCACGCTCCAGATCGGAGCCGCCTTCGACACGCGGGCGCTGACTGGGTTCGACCCCTCGGTCCATCGCCTCGTGTTCGCCGTCGACGCCGAGGACCCGTACGACGCCACCAGCCAGATCGAGGCGGGCGGTGAGTACACGTTCGCCAACACCTTCTCCCTCCGCGGCGGGTACGTGTTCCCGTCCGACCTCCAGAGCTTCAGCTTGGGCGCCGGCATCCGGCAGCGGCTCGGCGGCGTCGGCTTCGGGGCGGACTACTCGTACAGCGCCTACGACGTGTTCGACCCCGTCCACCGGATCGCCGTGAGGTTCGACCTATGACCCCCGCCCGCCTCCCGCGACCGCCGCGCCGGTGCGCCCCCCGTCCCCTCCCCCGGCCCCAACCCCCGTTCATGCTCCGCCTCGCCCGCCTCGGGATCGCCCTCGCCTTGGTCGCCACGCTCGCCGCCTGCGACTTCGGCGACGGCGCCAGCCTCTACGACCCGGACGCCCCCCGCAACCCCGCGCCCGTCATCTCGAGCGTCAGCCCCGATGGCGTCGTCCTCGCCGGGGTCGACGTGGTCGTCCTCGAGGGCCAGAACTTCTCGCCGACGGCGGCCGAGAACACCGTCGTGTTCGACGACGCGCTCGGCGCGTCGGCGGCGGGCACCGTGCTCGCGGCCACGGCCACGCGGCTCGAGGTCCGGGTACCCAACCTGCCCAACGCGGCGCTCCGTGTCCGCGTCGCGGTGCGCGGCGCCCAGGCCTACAGCAACGCTGTCCCGCTCCCGCTCACCCCGGCGTTCGTTTCGTTCGGGGAGATCGGGCGGACCGAGGCCGTCTACGGCATCGCGGCCGGCGCCGACGGCACGCTCTACGCGTCGCTCGAGAACGAGGGCCGCGCCGTCGGCGTGACCCGGTTCAGCCCGAGCGGCGAGCGGTCGGAGTACTTCGCGTCCACGTTCCCGTGGGCGGGGCTCGCCCGTGTCGGCGACGAGCTCGCCGGGGTCCGTCGCATCCGCGCGGTGTTCCGGCTGCCCGAGGGCGGGAGCCAGCAGGTGATCGCGGCGCTCCAGCCGTCGACGCTCTCGCTCGTCGCCATCGCCGCCGGCCCCGACGGGTCGCTGTACGTCGGCGGCAATGCCCCCACCCTCTACGGCGTCGCGCCCGACGGGTCGACGACCGAGATGCCGTTCCCGACGGCTATCCGCGCCCTCACCGTCGCGGACGGCACCCTGTACGCGGTCGGGACCAGCGCCAGCGGCGACAACCGCGTTTACGCCCTGACGGTGGCCGCCGACGGCTCGCTCGGGGCGCCCACCCCGGTGGCCACCCTGCCCGTAGCGGGGAACGCGATCGCCGTCGCCGCCGACGGGACGCTGTACGTCGGGCTCGACCGCGTCATTGACCCGGTCGTGCAGATCTCGCCGACGGGCGCGCTCGCGCCGCTCTACCCGGGCGTGTTGACGGGCCCCGCGACCGGGCTGGCCTATGGCGCCGGGAGCCAGCTCTACATGGTCCGCGGGGTGACAGGTACGCCGGACATCCTCCGAATCGAGACCCGGCGCGAGGGCGCGCGCTAACTCCGGATCCTTCCACTTGCTTCACGGTTCCTGCACGGAGCCACCACTCGCGGCCGCCTGGCCACGAGGTTCTTTAACCCCCACCAACCCCTCCCTTTCCCATGCGGAAACTGCTACTCCTGGCCTTTGTGGCCGTCTTCCCACTGACGGCTTCGGCCCAGTGGACCTTCGACACCATCTTCCCCCCGGACACCCTCGCCACGAACGGCAACGGCTTTCAGGGCGTCGCCGTCGACGACGACGGGACGGTGTTCCTCCAGGCCTTCAACACGGCCGCCGACTCCATCACCATCGGTGGGACCCTCCGAGGCGTGACCGGGCTCCAGATCTTCAACGCGGACGGGAGTGAAGTCGCGGCGTCCCCGCTCGTCTTCATCGACTACGCCGACGGAGTCACCCCGCGCGACACGCTCGGCTTCTTCTCGTTCATCGACGGGACGGGCGCCGTGGCGACCGACACCCGGACGGGACGCGGCCTCCGCTACTGCGCGGCCGAGAACGCCGTCTACATCTCGCAGTACGACACGATCTTTAAGATCGACGCGGACAGCTACCAAGGCCTCGCGAAGACCACGCCGTTCCCCGGCGCTTCGCTCGGCGCCGTCGGGGTCGATGCCAACTGCAACGTCACCGCGCAGACGGTCGTCGCGGGCGGTCGCCAGATCACCCAGTACGACCCGGCTCTCCAGGCTGTGACCGGCACGGTCGGCACCGCGAGCAACTTCACACGGACGATCCTGACCTCGCCCGACGGCAACACCGTCTTCGAGACGGCCTTCGAGAACCCGTACACCGTCGTCTACCAGCGGCCGGACGAGTTCAGCGCGTACGACTCCCTCGGGATCACGCTCGCAGGCATGCGCGTGGAGGCCACGGCGGTCAACCCGGCGACGGGCCGCTTCTGGTTCAGCTCGGGGAACCCGCTCAACGGCATCAACAACTTCAACGACGTCGATCCGGCGACGGGTGACACCGTTCGGACGTACTACTCGACGCAGTCGTTCTACGCCTTCGAGTTCAGCGACCTGTTCAACGCGGACGGCACCCCCGTCCTCAACCCGACCCCGGTCGATAGCCTCAAGTATCAGGATGCCGGCTCCGCCCCCGGCGGTGGGGATGGTGCGGGCGTCGGTCGCCCGCGTGGCATCTCGTTCACGGCCGATGGCAACACCGCCTACGTCGTGCTCTACAACCGCGCGGGGGCCGCTCAGCGGTTCGTGCGTGGGGCCGTGGCCACCGAGGGTGGCACCGGCACATTCGCGAGTGCGCTCGACCAGAACCGTCCGAACCCGTTCTCGGGCGCGACACGGATCGGCTTCGACCTCGACAAGTCGGCTCAGGTAACGCTCCGCGTCTTTGACGCGACGGGCCGCCTCGTCGCGACGGTCGCGGACGGGCCGTACGCCGCGGGGTCCCACTCGGTGGAGTTCTCCTCCACCGGGCTCGCAGCCGGCGTGTACGTCTACACCCTCAACGTCGAGGGCGAGGTGTCCACCCGCCGGATGATGGTAGTTCGCTAGTCTGACCCGGGTGCCTTGAGGCATCCGACTGGCCGAGGGGGCGCTGGACTGCGGTCCGGCGCCCCCTCTTTCTTTTTATCCCCCCCCCCACTGCCATGCGCCTCGCCCTTCTCAGCCTCCTGCTCGCCCTCGTGTACCCGGTCGCCACGTCCGCACAAGCGCCCCCCAAGCACGAGTTCCGCGGCGCCTGGGTCGCCACCGTCCTCGGGCTTGACTGGCCGACGTGCCGCTCGTGCTCCCCGGACGCCCAGCGCGCTCAACTCGTCGAGATCCTCGACAGTCTCCAAGCCATCAACGTCAACGCCGTCCTCTTCCAGGTCCGCGTCGAGGCCGACGCGTTCTATGCGTCCCCGTTCGAGCCGTGGTCGTACTGGATCACCGGCGAGCAAGGCCGCGATCCGGGATACGACCCGCTGGCGGTCGCCATCGACGAGGCGCACGCCCGGGGCATGGAGCTCCACGCTTGGTTCAACCCGTACCGTGCCGAGCGCGGCTCGGGGTACCCGGTGGATCCGACCCACGTCACCGTCGCACACCCCGAGTGGATCCTCGACTTCGGGTCGATCAAGATCCTCGACCCCGGGCTCCCGGAGGTCCGCGACTACGTCACGTCCGTCGTCACCGACGTGGCCCGGCGCTACGACATCGACGGCGTCCACTTCGACGACTACTTCTACCCGTACCCCCCCAACACGATCACGAACGAGGACGACGCCTCGTTCGCCGCGCACGGCGGCGCCTTCGACCGGGCCAACTGGCGGCGGTTCAACGTCTTCCGGTTCGTCCGGCAGGTCCGCGACAGCCTGGCCGTCGTGCGGCCTGAGGCGGCCTTCGGCATCAGCCCCTTCGGCATCTGGAAGAGCGGCGTACCGGCGGGAACGTCGGGGCTGGACGCCTTCAATACGGTCTACGCCGACGCCGTCGGCTGGCTCGACAACGACCTCATCGACTACCTGACGCCCCAGCTTTACTGGCCGTTCGGTGGGAACCAGGACTACGGGAAGCTTGCGCCGTGGTGGGCGTCGGTCCGCAACGACCGCCACCTCTACCCCGGCCACGGGCTCTACCGTGCCGACCCCAACACGTTCTCGGGCTCGCTCTACGCCTCGACGGAGGTCCCCCGGCAGGTCCGCTTTAACCGGGCCACGGAGGGCATCCAGGGCAGCGTGTTCTTCCGCGCTCTCAACCTCACGTTCTACCCGACCAAGGGGTTCGCCGACTCGCTCCGCACAGACCTCTACCGGTCGCCCGCCCTCCCCCCCCCGATGGCCTGGAAGAGCCAGGACGTCCCGGGCACGCCGTCGGCCCTCGTCGCGGAGGAGCGCCCCGGCACCACAACCGTCGACCTCACGTGGGACGCCGCCTCCGGCGGTGACGCCGAGGCCCGGTTCTATGCCGTGTACCGCGTGCCCTCCGCCGAGACTGGCGATCTCGGCGCGGCGATGGAACGGTCCGAGAACTTGGTCGCCGTCACAGGTGCGACGACAGCCACCGACGTACCCCCGGCCAACGACGTCTACACTTACGTGGTGACGAGCGTGAGCCCGAACTCGATCGAGAGCGCGCCGAGCAACGCCGTCACCGTGCAGAGCGGCGTCGCCACCGAGCGGGAGGCCCCACCGGCGCTGGCGCTCGCCGTGCCGCGGCCCAACCCGGCCCGCAGCCACGCCGAGGTGGGCTTCTCGCTCCGCGAACCTGCCCGCGTCACGCTCCGCGTGGTCGACGTGCTCGGCCGCGAGGTCGCTCGCCTGCTCGACGACGCCCCCCGCGCCTCGGGCAGCCACACGGCAACGTGGCAGACGGCAGGGGCCAGCAGTGGGACGTACCTCCTCGTGCTCGAGGTGGACGGCCTGCGGGCCTCCCGCCCAGTGGTCGTGACGCGCTAGCGGCAGGTCCTCTCGCCCGTCCCAAATAAAGACGGCCGCTCGGAATGCACTCCGGGCGGCCGTCTTTGTGTACCGAAAACGGGGCTAGCGGGCCATTACCATCCGGACGGTGGCCTGCTCAGCGCCTGCCTCGACGCGAGCGACATAGACGCCGGCCGCGACGGACGCTGCATCCCAAGTCAGGACGTGCGCCCCACCCGCGAACGCCTCGCGGTCGGCGAGGACGGCCACCTGCTGGCCGAGGGCGTTGAACACGCGGACCGTCACGTCGGCGGGGCTGGCGAGGCGGAACGCGATCTCGGTCCGTGTGCGGAACGGGTTCGGACGCGCGGGAAGCACCTCCAACGGCGCGTCACCTGCGAACCCGCCCTCCGTGGCGACGTTGCCGGGCCGCGTGAGCTCGAGATCGTCGACGTAGAGCTCACCGAAGACGGGCGAGGTGCCGTCGTAGCCGAGTTGGATGGAGTCGAACCGGAGGGTCCCCTCAAGGACGCCGTTGCCGATCCACTCGCCGGTCTCGCCGGTCGTCATGTCCCACTCGATCGGCTGCCAGCCGTACCAGTCGACGACGACCCACGGGCTGACCTCAGTCCCTGAGGCGTCGTCCACAGCGAACCGGAACAGCGTGCCATTGCCATCGCCAAAGACGCGTGCGCGAAGGGTGGCGGTAGCGTCGAAGGTGACGGCGCGCGGCGGGCCGCCGTTGAGGTACTCGCGGATGAGCCACGACGACGCGGCGGCGTCCCAGCCGTAGTCGATCCGCATCGAGGTGGTGCCCCCCAAGAGGTGGGCGCGCGCGCTGGCCGCGGCGTTCGTGGAGTCCGGCACGATGCCGGCCGTCGATCCGCTCTGCGCCGGGACCCACCAGTTGTCCACGATGCTCGACCCCTCGAACGCCTCGACGACGGTGACGAGCGGCGCCGCCGAGCCCGTCCGGAACGTGAAGGCGTAGCGGGCTGCCGAGGCGTTGAGGTACGCGTCTTCGACGCCGGGCTCGATGGCAAAGCGGTAGAGCGTGGCCGGCGCGAGCGAGGCGTCGGGCACGAAACTGACCGTGCTCCGGGGCATGGGGTCGTCCCCGACGACGCCCGCCAGCGCGTGCTCGAACCGGCCGGCGACGACCGTGCCTGTCGTGGCGTTCTCCAGCGTCACCCGGCCGTCGAGCGTCGCGGCCACGACGGGCTCGTCGAACGCGACCGTGACGACGGGCCGGAGCTCCACGTCGGTGGCATTCGGGCGGGGGGAGCTTTGCGAGAGGCGGGGCGCGTCGGTGTCGGGGAAGCTCGACGTGAACGTCACGACGAGGGCGTCGCCGCCGGTTCCGTCGCCGTCGCCGTCGAGGAGCGAGCCGTTGGCCGTGGCCGCGGTGCCCGCGAGCGTGGCGACGTATTCGGTCCGCGCCACGAGCGGCGCGTCAGGCGTAAACACCAGCCGGGTGCCTCCGGCTTCGTAGCTCACCGTGCCCGAGACCGCCGAACCATCCGAGCTCCGCGTGAGCGAGAACGCGGGCGTCGCCGTCGCCGGGTCAAGCGGGCGGCTGAACGTGAACCGGAGCGGGTCGGTCACCGGGAAGTTGGGCTCGCCCTCGGCCGGGTCCGCGTCGGTGAGCACCGGCGGGACGTTGGACACGATCTGAACGTCGGCGAACGAGAACTCGGTGTCGAGCATCGTCACCTGAGCTGTCGCCGTTTCGTAGCCCTCGGCCTCGACGGTCACAGTGTGCGTGCCCGCCCCTAGGTCCTCGAGGTAGTAGAACCCGTTCGCAAGCTGGTCGGGGTCCGACGAGTAGCGGTTGAACAGCGATGCGTAGGTGTCGGTGGTGTACGTCTGCCCGTCGATGGTGACCGTGGCCCCGTTGACCGGCCGGCCGCTCTCGGCGTCCGTGACGATCCCCGTCGCGATGCGGTGCGTCGAGCGTGGGACGCCGTGCCAATCGAGGATGGCCCAATAGAAGGCCTGGGCCTCCATCCGCTTCCACTCCGCGTTCATGTTGAGCTGATTCTGGCGCGGGTTCGTGTGGAATCCGCCCTCACTCAACACCGACGCCATTGCCGACCGTCGGTTGACGGAGAGGTAGGGGAACTGGTTGTCGTGGGTGTCCGGGAAGCCCTGGTAGAACGTCCGGTCGGCGTAGTTGCCGATCGTCGGGAGGCGCATGGCCGCGGAGAGGGCCTCCTCGTACTCGTCGCCCATCCGGCCGCCGCCTTCGGGCGTCTTCTCGACGGTCTGGCCGTTGAGCCGCCAGCCGCCGTAGAGCATCAGCACGTTGTTGGCGGTCGCCGACCCAGCGTTGCTGTGGATCGAGTGGTAGAAGTCGGCACCGAGGGCGTTGGCCATGTCCGTCCGCTGCGAGAGCCCGACCACCTCGGCGTCGGTGGTGCGCGACATGTAGACCGTGTCGATGTCGGTCCGGCTGAGCAGCATCTCGCGGAGCGCGAGGCCCACGCGGAGCACCTTCTGGGGCTCGGAGTAGCCGTAGATGCCGACGTTTTCGGCGGTGCCGCTGTGGCCGGGGTCGATAAACAGGTCCCAGTCGGAGAGGCCCGTCACCTGAGCCTGGGGGGCACGGGCGCCGAGCACCAGCACGAGGGCGAGGAGCCCGAGAGTCAAAAACTTGGACATCGGGTTACTCGGCGAGGGGGAGGAGGTACAGGGCGCCATCGGTGGCGTCGTCAAAGGCGATCGCGCGGCCGTCGGGCGACCACGACGGGTTCATCTCGAGGCGGTCGGGCGACTGGGTCAGCGCGACGCGGGCCGAGCCGTCCGCACGGGCGGCGACGAGGTCGGCAGCGGTGTAGGCGTGGCCGTCGTCCTCGGTCACCATAAAGGCCACCCAGCGGCCGTCGGGCGACCATGTCGGACGCGAGCCGCGCCCAAGGTCGATGCGGTTGGACCCGTCGGCGTCCACCACGAACAGGTTGCCGGCGAGGACCTCGAAGGCCACTCGGCGGCCGTCCGGCGAGGGCGTCACGTTGAGGAGCGTCGCGTCGGCGAAGCTGGCGAGGGCGCGGAGGCCACCCGTGTCGGCGACGGCGAGGCCGCCCGTGGGCCGCGCCAGCAGCACCGGCTCAGCGGCCACCGTCCGCGCTTGGGCGTCGACCGCCAGCATCTCGACGGTGCCGTCGCTCAGGAGGGCTACGTGGTGCGGGCCGGCCCAGCGGGGCAGCGCCGGCATCTGTGCCCGCTCGTCGGTGAGGGCCTCGACCGTGCCGTCGAGGCGGACGAGGGCGGCGGTGTGGAACCGACGCAGGCCCTCGGTGCGAGCCACCCGGGCGACGAGCGCCTGCCCGTCGGGGGCCCACTCGAAGCCGAAGCCGGCGGCCGGGGCGTCGGTCAGCGCACGGGCGTCGGAGCCGTCGGCCTCGACGATCCACACGCCGCGGTACTGGTCGCGGGTGAAGGCGAGGCGGGTGCCGTCGGGGGCCCACACGGGGTGGAGCGCCGGGGCGCCGTCGGCGAGAAGCCGGACAGGCGGGCCGGACGCCCGGAGGGTTTGAGCGGGGGCTGGGACGGCCGCCATGAGGGCGAGCAGTCCGGCGAGGCCGCGGAGGGGGAAACGCACGGGGACGAGAGGGATGATGGGGCCTCAAGCTAGGCCCGTTTGGGAGGCCCACCGTGCCCATCCGCCGCCTTATGCCCCTGCGAGCTCGGCTTCGAGCTGCTGCTTGCGGTACAGCGTCGCGTAGGCGCCACCGGCGGCCACCAGCTCGTCGTGCGTGCCGCGCTCCGAGACGTGGCCGTCGTCGAGGACGAGGATCTGGTCGGCGTCCTGCACGGCCGAGATCCGGTGGCTGACGACGATGACGGTCCGCTGGCCAAACTGGGCGCGCAAGTTCTCCAGGATCGTCGCCTCGGTCCGCGTGTCGACGGCGCTGAGAGCGTCGTCGAAAATCAGGACCGGCGCGCGGCGGATGAGCGCGCGGGCGATGGCCGTCCGCTGCTTCTGTCCGCCCGAGAGCGTGATCCCGCGCTCGCCGACGCGCGTCTCGAACCCGCGCGGGAAGCCCTCGACGTTCGCCAGCAGGTCCGCCTCGCGCGCCGCCGAGTGGATCGCGTCCGCCTCGGAGTCCGGCACCCCAAAGGCGATGTTGTTGCCGATGGTGTCGGAAAAGAGGAAGACCTCCTGGGGCACGTAGCCGACGGCGCTCCGCAACGACACGAGCGGGATCTCGCGCACGTCGCGGCCGTCGACGCGGACGGCGCCCGAGGTCGGGTCCATCAGCCGGGGGATGAGCTCGACGAGCGTCGACTTGCCCGAACCGGTCCGGCCGACGATGCCCAGCGAGGTGCCCGCGGGCGCGTCGAACGAGACGCCGTCGAGCACGGCCGGGCCGTCCTCGGTGTAGCGGTAGCGCACGTCGTCGAACGTGACGCGGCCCTCGATCGGCGTGCCCTCGGTGACGCCCGGCGCGTCGGAGACGACCGGCTCCGTGTCGAGGATCGTCGCGATCCGGTCCATCGACGCGGACGCCTGCTGGATCATCGAGACGACGTAGCCGAACGAGGCGACGGGCCACGTCAGGTTGGCGACGTAGATGATGAACTCGGCGATGTTGCCCAGCGACAGCGCACCCTCGATGACGAGCCGCCCGCCGACGCCGACCACGAGCACGGTGCTCAGCCCGATCAAAATCAGCAGAACGGGCCGGAACGCGGCGTCGACGAGCGCGAGGTCGAGCGCGCGGCGCTGGTAGTCGTCGCTGGCGTCGTCGATGCGGCGCCCCCAGGCCTCCTCCTGCGCGTACGCCTTGACGACGCGGATCCCGGAGAGCGCCTCCTGCACGCGGCTCGTGAGCGCGCTGTACGCCGACTGCTGGCGGTCGGTGCGGACGTGGACGAGCCGGCTGACGAAGAACACCGACACCGCGAGCACGGGCATCGGCAGGACGGCCCAGAACGTCAGCGTGGGCGAGATCGCGAGCATGAACGTCAGCGCCATCACGATCGCCGCGATGGCGCGCGACAAGTACATCAGCGCCGGGCCGACGTAGCGGCGCACCTTCTCGATGTCGCTGGTCGCTCGCGTCATCACGTCGCCCGTCGCGAAGCGGTGGTAGAACGAGCCCGAGAGCCGCTGGAGGTGTGCATAGAGGCGACCCCGGAGGTCGGCCTCAATCCGCCGGCTGGCGACGACCACGAGCCGACGCATCAGGAACATGAACAGTCCCGACACGACTGCCAGCCCCAGAATCATCACCCCGAGCAACACGAGGGACGCCCGGAAGTCCGCGAAGAGGGCCTCGCCAGCGGCCGTGCCCGCCGCGTAGCCCTGGACGGCCACCATGCGCGGGATCGCGTCGATGGCCTCGCGGACGAGCCCGGGGATGAAGAGCGTGAACAGCGCCGAGGCGAGCGCACACAACAGGCCCGGACCGAGCGTCCAGCGGTAGCGCCAGAGGTCGGCGTCGAGACGGCGGAGGGGGGAAGCCATGCGGTGCGGGGTCAGCGCCGACGGTGGCGCGCGTCCGGTACGCGGGCTCGCGAGTGCGGGTCCCCCGGGGATCCTCGGTACGGGTGCGCCCTGCGGTCGGCCCACCCGGGCGTCCTCAGGGGGGCCCCAGCGCTGGCCGTCGTCCTCTTGCCTCCCGCTCGCGCTAGGCGCCCACGGTCGCCAGCAGGCCGACCGCGTGGTGCGTCTCGTCGAGGGCGTGGTCGAGCGGGGCGGCCAGCACGGCCGAGTCGCCGGAGCGGATGCCCCGTTCGACCACGTCCCAAGAGTTGGCGAGGGCATCGAGTCCGACGTTGGCGGCGCTGCCCTTGAGAGCGTGGGCCGCCGTCGCGACGGACGCGGGGTCGCCCGAGTCGCGCGCCTGTGCCGCACGCTCTGCGCCCGTGCGGGCCGTGGTCACGAACGACTGCGCGAGGTCCACCACAAACGCCTCGTCGTCCTCGCCCAGCAAGGCGTGCACGTGGGCGCGGACGCTGGCGACCAGCTCGGCAGCGGCGTCGGGCGCAGGCGCGGCGGGCCGGGAGATGAGGACCGGAGCGTCGGAGACGGCCTCCGGCGGCGTGATAGCGTCCTGCAGCATCGCGATCGATAGCGGCTTGTTGTAGAACCCGTCGAAGCCCGCGGCCATCATCGCCTCGCGCGTGCCGGCCGTCGCGTGCGCCGTGACGGCCACGATGCGGGGGCTCTCCGGCCCCAGGCGCGAGCGGATCGCGCGCATCGCCTCGACCCCGTCCATGACGGGCATCTGGATGTCCATCAGGATCACGTCGTAGCGCGCGTCGGTGGCCATGCGCACACCGGCGAGCCCGTCGGAAGCTGCGTCGGCCTCGACGCCCACGTGACGGAGCATCGAGAGGGCGATCAGCTGGTTGGTCGGGTCGTCCTCGACCAGGAGAACGGCGGGGGCAGACATGGGGATAGGTTTGGGTCGTGCTAGGTATCGGCGAGAGCGGCGGGGTCTCAACCCTCGGGGGAGGAATCCGGAGCCGCTCGCGCGAGCTACACCTCCAGCACGCGAACCTCCGTTTGCACCCGGTCCTTGGGGATCAGCGCGGGCCAGTACGCGATGACTTCGCTGGGCCGGGGACGGCCGCCCGCAAAGCCCGTGACGGCGCTCGGGCCGGTCAGGATCAGCGGGGCGATCTCGCGGCCGAACTGCTCGACGGCCGACTTGTCCTGGCCGCGCACGGAGACGCGGAGTTGGACCTCGTCGAGGTCGGCCTCGCCGATCGGGTCCGACTCGGTCGACTCGCTGAGCGCGTTGAGGCCGATGATCTCCGAGCGGTACTCGTCGAACTCGAGGCCGAGCGCGTCGAGCCGGTCCTTCAGAATCTGGGCGGCGGCGCGGGCCTTGGCGGCGGCCTCGGGCCAGGCGTACACCAACGTCGAGGTGGCCTTCCAGCCGTCGGCGTAGGCGGCGGAGACCTTCAAGAACTCGGTGTCCTCAGTCCCCTTGATGCCGCTCACCCGCACGCGGTCGTCGCCCTGGTCCGCGAGTTGGATGCTGGTAAAGTCGGCGACGACGTCGGGCGTGATGTAATCGGCCGGGTCGCCGATCTCGTACAGGAGCTGCTCGGCGACCGTGCCGCGCGAGACGAGCCCGCCCGTGCCGTCGTGCTTGGTGACCACGAACGAGCCGTCGGCGGAGACCTCAGCGATGGGGAACCCGATGCCCGACATGTTGGGCACGTCGCGCCAGTCGGTAAAGTTGCCGCCCGACGACTGCGCCCCGCACTCCAGAATGTGGCCCGCAACCGTCCCAGCGGCCATCTTGTCCCAGTCGGCCCAGTCCCAGCCGAAGCGGTGGACGAGCGGGGCCAGCGTCAAGCCGGTGTCGGTCGTGCGGCCGGTGACGACGACGTCCGCGCCGAGCGCCAGCGCCTCGGCGATGGGCTGGGCGCCGAGGTAGGCGTTGGCGCTCACGATGTGGTCGAGGACCTCCGCGAGCGGCTGGCCGGTCTCCATATGCTTGAGCGGCACGCCGTCGGCGATCAAGTCCGCGAGCCGGCCGAGCAGGTCGTCGCCGGTGACGACGGCCACCTTGAGGCCGGTCACGCCCCGAGCCTTCGCGCCCTCGACGATGGCCTCGGCGCACGCGACGGGGTTCACGCCGCCCGCATTCGAGATCACCTTGAACCGCTTTTCGACGATGTCGGGCGCCAGCTCGGTGACCACCTCCACAAAGTCGCGGGCGTAGCCCTTCGTTGCGTCGCGCAGCTTCTGCTTCTGCAGGATCGACATGGTGACCTCGGCGAGGTAGTCCATGACGAGCACGTCGATGGGGCCCAAGCGGGCCTGGTCGATGGGCGCGCGCTGGAGGTCGCCCCAGAAGCCCTGGCCGGAAGCGATGCGGATCGTGTCAGACATGCGTGGTGCGGAGGTGGGGGCGCCGGGACGTTCCGGAACCGCTTTCGGAAGCTACTCGCGGCCGGAGCCCGCCCCGTCGAGACCGGGTGCAGACTCGGCCGACGCTCGCTAGCGCGGGTCGGTGGGGAACGAGACCACGACCTCGGTCCCACCCTCTGGCCGGGGGCCGATCCTCAGGGTCCCGTCGACGCGGTCGGCGCGGTAGCGCATGGTGTGGAGGCCGAGCCCGCTGACGACGGCGCCCCCTTGCGAGATGCCGGTGCCGTCGTCGCGGACGGTGAGCGTGGCTGTGCCCTCGCTGGCGTGGAGGGCGATCTCGATGGTGTCGGGGCGGCCGTGGCGGGCGGCATTGGCGACGGCCTCCTGGGCGATCCTCAACAGGTGGCCCGCCGCCTCGACCGTGCGCGCGCCGACGGGCTCGGGCGCCCGGAAGGAACAGGGGATGCCATACGCTTGGCCCACATCGCTCGCCAGCCGGCCGAGCGCGACCGTCAGCCCGTTTCGGTCGGCGACGACGGGGAGCAGCCCCCGCGCCGTCGCCCGGGCCTCGTTGAGCGCCCGCTCTACGAGTGCCCGCCCCTCGCGAGCTTCCTGAGCCCGGTCGCCGAGGCCCTGGGCGTCGAGCCCGTTCGCCAGCGCCTCGATGCGCAGCGCGGCGCCGGTGAGCACCTGCCCGAGCCCGTCGTGGAGGTCGCGGGCCATCCGCTCGCGCTCGTGGGCCGACACGTCGAGCACCTCGCGCTCGAGCCAGCGCCGCTCCGTCACGTCGCGCTGGGTGCCGACGAAGTTGACGACGCGGCCGTCCGGCCCGTGCACCGGCGCGATCTCCCACTCGAGGTGGAAGGGCGTCCCGTCCTTGCGGTAGTTGATGGTCTCGGCCCGGACCATCTCGCCCGCTTCGAGCCCAGCGCGGACGCGGTCCAGCACGGCCCGCTCGGTGCGGGGGCCCTGGTAGATCCGAGGCGTCTTCCCGACGATGTCGTCGGCCTCGTACCCGAAGATGTGGAGGTGGGCGGCGTTCGCGTACAGGATGTGCGGACCGTCGACAAGGTCGGCGTCGGTCACGACGATGGCCTCGGCGGCGCTCGCGACGGCCGCCGAGAGCAGCGTGCGCTCGCGCTCCGTGCGGCGGGCGACGGTCACGTCTTGGCCGACGTAGGCGAACAGGCCTGCCGAGGCAGGCACGGGGCTGACGGTAAACTGAATGGCGCTCGCGTCGGGGTCCGTCGAGCCCCACGGGTGGGCCGTCTCGAACGTGGCCGGGCCGTCCGCCGCCTGGCGGACGGCGGCCGCCCACCGCTCGCGCTCCTGCGCAGGCACGTCGAGAGCGGCGATCTCGGCCCCGACGATCTCGGCCACCGGGTGGCCCAGAAGCGTCGCGGCGGCCTGGTTGACCGCGCGGTGAAGGAGGTGTCCGTCTCGCTGCTCCAGCACTCCCATCGGCAGCGGCATCCCCTCGAAAAACGACCCCACCATCTCGGCGCGCTCGGCCGACACCTGCTCCGCCAGCACGCGCTCGGTGACGTCGTTCTGGACGCCCACGAAGTGGACCAAGTCGCCCGAAGCGTCGTGGATGGGCGAGACGTACAGCTCGTTGTAAAACAGCTCGCCGGACTTGCGGTAGTTCCGGAGCACGACGCGCGTCGGCTCGCCCGCCGCGAGCGCGCGGCGGAGCTCAACGAGCCCGGGCTGGTCGTCGTCGCGCGTGCCGTCGGCGCGAGTCTGGAGGAAGCGGCAGTTGCGGCCGACGACCTCCTCGCGGGCGTACCCGGTCGCCTCCAGGAAATACTCGTTCGCCATCACGATCGGGGCGTCCGGTGCACGCGCGTCGGTCACCACGAGCAGGTTGTTAGCGGCGTCGAAGGCCAGCCGCAACAGGTCCGTCCGGTCGCTGGCCTCGTCGGTGGGGACGGGGCGGGCCAGGACGACGGCACCGCCCCCCCGTTCACTCAGCGACGCGTCAGAGGGGTCGATGGCGTGCAGAGCGACGCTCAGCCAGGGGCCGCCGACGGCGGGGCGGACGTCCCACGCGCCGACCGCCAACCCACCGGCGGCGTCACGGATCGCGCCGCGATCGTCGGGCGCGAGCAGCTCGTCGAACCGGACGCCGGGCAGGGCGTCGCCGAACAAGCCAGCCGCACGGGCGTCGGCGAAGACCACCACGCCCTCGGCGTCGAGCGCGAGGACGGCGTCGGGGAGAGCGCGGGCGAGGAGCCCGAACCCGCCGCTGTCGGGGGGGGCGTCGGTGAGAATCGGCATGGCGCACGGAGGGTCTCCAAGATACCGGGCGGGCCCTTGCCGGACGGTGGCGGGTGCGGGAGGGCCCCACTCGCTTCGCACGCGGTGCCCTCGGGCCTCAGCGGCCGATGGGCACGACGCGGATGTCGTCGAGCACTACATCCGACACCACGAACGTCCGGCGCTCGTCGAACACGTCTCCGTACGTACTGAGCGCCCCGAGCGAGTCGGCGGACCAGTTTCGCCAGTCCTGAAACAGCACGCCGCCGACGCGGCTCTCCCCGATCGGCTCGCGGAAGCGCGTCCCCGTCGCTGCCCGCGCCGTGTCGCCAGGCGTGACCGCGAACGTGTAGGCGTAGTACCCGATCTGCCCGTCCGTCTGCCGAAGCCAGTACACATACTCATCGTCGAAATCGGCGCCCCCGCCCTCTCGCGCGAAGGTGACGGCGACGCGGTCGTAGTCCTCTCCCCCGACGCGGTCGGGCGTCAGCACGCGGGCTCGGACAGCGGGATCGGTGAGCGGGGCCGGGAGCAGGGCGAAGTAGACGACCGAGTTGACGGCCGTCGTGAGTCGCCCCGCCTCGGCCGCGTCGAGCGGCACCTCGGCGCCGTCGACGAAGCGGTGGGGGCCGTCGTTGTCGACCACCTCCTCGACGGTGCGCCCCAGGCTGTCCGTCAGCGTCCGCGCGTAGCGGAAGGCGCCGTTGTCACGGCGGACGGTGAACGGGGTGCCCCGGAACGAGAACGAGACCTCGGCGCGGTCGAGCTGGCCGGAGCCGTGGTGGATCCGCGTGCGGTCGAGGAGCGCGAGCGCCTCGGGGTCACCCTGGGGCGCAGCGGGCCGCTCGCACGCGGCCAGGGCGAGGACGACGACGAGGGCGGCGAGGAGCGGTCGGGTGTGCACGGCAGCGAGGGGCGCGGGGACAGCGGAGACGAGGGACGAGTCCCCAGACTTACGAATACCGACCGCCCCGGGCCTCGACGGGCTGATCAGACGAACGGCGACCGCTGCGCCGCCGTCGCCAGCTTCTGCGTGTCTTGGGCGATCACCAATTCCTCGTTGGTCGGCACCACCCACACCGGGATGGTGCTGTCGGCCGTCGTGATCCGAGCCTCCTCCCCGCTGGCGCCGTCATTCGCGGCCGGGTCGAGCGTCATCCCTAGACCCTCCAGGCCCCGCATAATCTGGGCGCGGACGGGCGCGGCGAACGTCCCGATCCCCGCAGTGAACGCAACCGCGTCGATCCCGCCGAGCGCCGCGAGGTACTGCCCGAGGTACCCTTTGACGCGGTAGCAGAACACGTCGATGGCCTGCTGGCAGCGCACGTCGCCGTCGGCGGCCTCCTCCAAGAGGTCGCGCATGTCGGCGGCGTAGCCGCTGAGCCCGAGCAGGCCGGAGTAGCGGTTGAGGAGCGTGTGGACCTCGGCCAGCGAGGCGTCCTCCTTCTCGGCGATCTCGAAGACGATGGACGGGTCGAGGTCGCCGCACCGCGTCCCCATCACGAGCCCCTCCAGCGGCGTCATCCCCATCGACGTGTCGACGGAGCGGCCGTCGCGGATGGCGGCCATCGAGCACCCGTTGCCGAGGTGGATCGTCACCACGCGGGACGACTGGAGATCGAGGCCCGCGAGCTCGTACAGGCGGCGCGAGACGTAGTAGTGGCTCGTCCCGTGGAAGCCGTAGCGGCGGATCTTGTGGCGCCGGTAAAGCCGGTTGGGGAGCGCGTAGAGGTACGCGTGCGGCGGGATCGTCTGGTGGAACGCCGTATCGAAGACGGCCACGTGGGGCACGTCGGGGAAGGCCTTTTGCGCGGCCCGGATGCCCTGCAGGTTAGCTGGGTTGTGGAGGGGCGCCAGGTCGAAGGCGTCGCGGATGGCGTCGATCACCTCGCCGTCGACGAGGGCGGACTCGGCGAACCGCTCGCCGCCATGGACGACGCGGTGGCCGACGGCCTCGATCTCGGGAAGCACGTCTTGGTTCGGCCCGTCCGCCTCGCGCATCTGCTCCATGAGGTGCGCCAGCGCCGTCGCGTGGTCTGGCGCCCCCAGCGAAATCCGCTCGGGCTTGGCGTCGCCGAGCCGGAACGAGGCCAGCGACGAGACGGCCCCGATCCGCTCGACCTGCCCGGACGCCAGCGTCGCCCCGGCGTCCGCGTCGATGAGGTCCACCTTGAGCGACGAGGACCCGGCGTTGAGGACGAGGATGGTCATGGCGAGGCAAGGGGAAAGGGGCAAGGGGCTCCACGGCCGGGACCCCGTGGTCTCGACGGACGCACAGGCTCATGGATCACGCCTCCGCCTGCAACGGGAGGAACGCGGACGGCACGCGCGCTCGGGGGCTCTCGGGTCGAAGCGTTCGCGGGGGTCAGAGTTCCTTGGCCGCCCCTTGCCACATCCCTCTTCGCCCCTCACCCTCTCAGACCTCCACGACGCGTGCGCGCTGCTGGTCGTAGGCGTCGCGCAGGGCCTGAGCGGCGGCGTCGCGGATGGCACCCGGGTCGCCGTCGGCCGGGGCGACGGCGCCGATGAACAGCGGGGGCTCGCCGGAGGCCAGCGTACCGCACCAGTCGGCCGCGTCGGCGGGGGCGAGGTCGAGGAAGGCCCCGAACAGGAGGTCGCCGAACGGCTCGACGCGGCGCACATCGGGCGCGGTCTCGAGCCGGTCGCGGAGGTCGCTCTCGGCCCGCGCGACGGCCTCGGGCGTGTGCTGCGTCAGCCGCACCTCGGCGTCGGCCAACGTCACCAGCGCGAACGCCAGCGGGCGGTCGGCGTCGAGGGCCCCCTGCTGCTCCTGGGCGATGATCTCGGCGCGGGGGACGGGGCGCAATGTCTCGACCTGCTCGTCGGAGATGGGCCCTGGCGCGTCGTCCCGAGCAAGGGGAGTCGGGGCGTCGGCCGGCGCCGGCATCTCGGTGAGCGCCGCCAGCAGGTCGGCGTAGCGGTCCGCGGACGCGTCGCCGCGCTCGACGAGCAGCACCCGGCCGTCGTCGAGTGGCACCGCGCGGGCGTCCTCGCCGACGATCGCCGAGAGCGCGCCGAGGTCGTCGGCCCGGAGGTCGGCGGGTTCGTCGAGCGCCAGCGCGGAGCCCGCCACGGGCACGAGCACGCCCCGGTCGCTCCGCGCAATCACCTGGTGCCGGTCGCCGTCGTGACGGACGACGGCCACACGGCCGCCGGCGTGCGCCGCCAGCGACGCCAGCAGCAGCGGGACCGCCTCGCCGGACCACGGCGCGTCGTCCGCGACCGTTGCGCCAGCCGGGCGGCGGGTCGCCGTGCGGACCGCCGAGACACCGTCGGCGTCGACGCGGTCGGTGCTGGCGGGTCGGGCCACAGATGCGGAGGGACGCGAGACGGGTCCGGGGTCGTCGGTGAACCGGGCCTCGTCACGGTCGGCCGGCCGCGCGCTGGCGGGGCGCGGAGCCGAGAGCCCCAGGCTGCCGAGCGCGTCGGGGTCCGGTGGCGGCGGCGCGTGCGCGGGGAGCTTGGGCCGTCGCTGGCGGGCTGCCCACACGCCCACGGCGGCCAGGACGAGGAGCAAGAAGAACCAGCCGTAGAGGGGCACGGGAGCGGTCGGAGGGGCGCAGGACGCAGACCGGGTAAGGTATCCGCCGCGCGCGGGCTCCACAAGCGCCCACCTCCGACCGCGCGCGCCGTCGCCGATCCCTGTCGCGACTAGTTTTGGCTCCCCCCCACCCCGCCCAACCGTGGACACGTATTACAAGCCCGAGCACCTCCCCCGCTTTGGCGAGATCGCGGAGGGCTCGAAGCCGCTCGCGGACGCCTTTTTCAGCTACTACGGGAAGGTGTTCGAAGACGGCGCCCTGTCGGCCCGTGAGAAGGCCCTGATCGCGCTCGCGGTCGCCCACACGGTCCAGTGCCCGTACTGCATCGACGCCTACACTCAGGACTCGCTGGCGAAGGGCTCGGACCTGGAGCAGATGACGGAGGCGGTCCACGTGGCGACGGCCATCCGCGGCGGCGCCAGCTTGGTGCACGGCCTCCAGATGCTCGACGGCGTCAAGGCCCAGACGATGTAGCGGTCGCGGTACGCCCCCACCTGTCAGACGGTCCCGCATGCTCGTGTGGGACAGACCATCGAGCGCGGCTCGCCCGTACGCTCTCCCCCGATCCTCCCCCCGATGTCCAACGGCGACGGCGCAGCCATCCCCCTTCCTGTCCTCTCCGCCGAACTGTTGGCGGACGTGATGGACGGGCCGAAGCGGACGACGAGCCTCTACGGGCGCCGCACGCCGCTGGCGGAGCCTGCGGCCCAGTTCGACGCCCTCGACACCGTCGCGCTCGCAGGGGGCCCGACGGGCACCGGCAGCTTCCACCGCGACTTGGTCGCCAGCGGGTGGGCCGAAGGCCTAAAGCCGGCCCCGCTGGAGATCTTCCAGATCAACATCGGCAAGCTGTGCAACATGACGTGCCGGCACTGCCATGTGGACTCGGGCCCGGACCGGACCGACGAGAACATGGACCGGGCTGCCGTCGACGCCTGTCTGGCGGCCATCGACCACATCCAGGCCCACCCGGACGGCGGGGCGCTCCACACGGTCGACCTCACGGGCGGGGCGCCGGAGCTGAACCCGCACTTCGAGTATCTCGTCGACGAGTGCGTCGCTCGCGGGCTCCACGTGATCGACCGGTGCAACTTGACGATTCTGACGGTCCGCCGCTACCAGCACCTGCCCGAGTGGTTCGCCGAGCGCGGCGTCGAGGTGGCGTGCTCGTTGCCGCACTACCGCCAACTCGGGACGGACGCCCAGCGCGGCGACGGGACCTATCAAAAGTCGATCCGCGCGCTCCGCGCGCTCAACGAAGCCGGCTACGGCCAGGGCCACCCCGACCGCGTCCTCACGCTCGTCACCAACCCAACCGGCTCGTTTCTGGCCGGCAACCAGGCGTCGGCCGAGCGCGAGTGGCACGAAGCGCTCGACCGCAACCACGGCGTCCAGTTCGACCGGCTCTTCGCGCTCAACAACATGCCGATGAGCCGCTACCTGGAGTGGCTCTTGGAAAAGGGCCAGCTCGACGCCTACATGCACCGCCTGCTCGACGCCTACAACCCGGCGACGCTCGACGGGCTGATGTGCCGCAACACCGTCTCGGTCGGCTGGGACGGCGCGGTCTACGACTGCGACTTCAACCAGCAGCTCGAGATGGACGCGGCCGTCCCGTTCGCGACCGTCGCCGACTTCGACCTGGCCGCGTGGCAGGCCCGGACCATCTTGACCGCGCGGCACTGCTACGGTTGCACCGCTGGCGCCGGCTCGTCCTGCGGCGGGGCCACGGCGTAGGCGCGCCCCGAGCGATGGTGCCCGCGCCCGTCTGCGCTCAGGCGTGTCCCCATTTCCCGCCCTGGTCCGGTTTCGCCCCGGCCAGGGCGGGACTCGTTCGGGCCGGCCCCGTACGACGGGCAGACACCGCCTCCGCTCCCATGCTCTCCGACCGCAACCGCTGGATCCTCGCCTCTGGCTTGGCCGCCACCGCCGCCTCCTTCCTGACGCGCTCCGTCCTCCGACGGGGCTGGAACACGGCCACCGGCGACGACCCGCCTCTCAACCCCGCCTCGTCAGAGACCGCCTGGACCGAGGCGCTCGTCTGGACGGTCGCCGCCAGCGTCGTCGCGGGCGTCTCGCGGCTGGCCGCGCGCCGGAGCGCCGCGTACTTCCTCGACGGGTCCGTCCCATCCGACCGCTTCGACTGAGCCGAGCGATGGCCCGAAGCGGGACTGGGCTCCTCACGCTTCCTCAGCCATGGCCCTTCGTTCCTCCCCTCGGAGCATGTCGCGCCCTCGGCCTGGGCCTCGACGGCCGCCCCGCTGTCCTTCGTCGTCACCCCTGTGAGAGCCGAAGAGGCCCGTAGCTGTACAGCGTGCGAACCCTGCGTCTCGCTTGGAGACAAGTCGAAATGGGACGGTGTGGCTGGAGGGGATGACCGCCGCAAGATCTCCTTGCCGACGGCGTGGTCCCACCGCTCAGGTTGCGTCCTCTGGTCCATGTCGTACGCGTCGACGACGGCAGCGCGCGTTGGGTCTCACTCGGGCTGCCGACAGGTCAAAACACGCCCATCTCATCCAAGTCGTCGAGCTCGATCTCCACCCCGCCGATGCGGTCGGCGACCAGGTTGTACACGAACGCGGTCAAGAACCCGGCGATGAACCCGCCGATCACCCCGGCCACCGGGTAGGCGATGATGGCGACCAGGCCGATCCCGGCCCCGAGCGCGCCCATCTCGCCGGAGGACCCGATCACGCTGAACGCGCACCCGATGGGTAGCGCGAATAGCAGGGCGATGGCGCCGTAGACAGCGGCGTAGACCTTGGCGAGCGAACCGGGGTCGATTCGGCGGAGCGTGGTCCTCATGTGCGGGCCGGTGGTGAGCCCGCAGTGTAAACCCGATGGAGCAAACGCCTGCTGGCGCACGCTCCGAGACGCCTAGGCGTGGAACATGAGAGACGGGCCAGGGAGCGCTCTCGCCGAGTCCTCCCAGGCCACGTGCCCCGTGCCATCTCGGTCCCCAGCGCATCGACGCCTCCGGCTCTATCGGGTCGCGCGTTCTAGAACGCCCCCAGAATGGCGCCGGCGACTGTGTAATACGTCACGTGGTAGCCCGCATCGATGGCCCACAGAGCCAGCGGCTTCTGGCTGAACAGGTACGTCACGCCCAGCGCTGTCGCCACGAACGCGCCGCCGAGCACGAGCCCGATCAGCGCCCCGCCCACCACCGTCGCCTCACCCATCACGAGCGCCAGCGTGACCACGGCCACCAGCTGCAGCGCGAAGGCAGAGCCGTAGACCTTCCCCATGTTGACGCCAGCGACGGATTCGTCGGTGATCCCCGCCAACATCTGCCAACGCGCCCCGAAGAGGGGCCCGTACCACAAAGCACCGATGCCGAAGGCGGCAACAACGGCCAGGAGAACGGCAATCAGGTTCAGGTCAGCGTCTAGGGTCATGGGAGAACGGGGTGGGTGGACCTCCAACGTAGAGCGGACGCCCTGACTGACCGACCGCCTCGGCAGGGCCGCCCCCTCGCGCAACGGAGCAGAGACCTTCAACGGCCCCCTCGGGGTCGCGGCAAGCCCTCAGAGGGCCGGAATCTGCCACCAACGGGGACTCCGGCTACGTCTCCAGCGCGTCCGCGCTGTAGACAAACCGAGGCGCGCCCGTCGGCACGGTCCGCACATCGGGCGGCAGGGCGACCTCCGGGAGCGGACGCCCCTCGAAGCCGGGCGGCAACGGGTTGGGCTCAGCCCACAGCGTCCTCCGCGTGGTCTCCATGAGCACGTGGTCGCCGGACCGACCGCGCACGTAATCGCGGGTGAGCGGGACCTTCCCATCGGGCGTGTCGAGCACGTAGGCCGGGACCGCGAAGCCGGAGGTGTGGCCGCGCAGCTCGCGCATGAGGTCCATGCCGGCCTCGATGGATGTGCGCAGGTGCGCCGTCCCGCCGATAAGCTGGGCGTGGTAGAGGTAGTACGGCCGCACGCGCGCCGCCACGAGCCGTTCGCAGAGCTCGCGCATCGTGCCCGCGTCGTCGTTGATCCCCGCCAGCAACACCGACTGGTTGCCGACCGGCACGCCCGCGTCCGCCAGCCGCTCACACGCCGCGACGGCCTCCGGCGTGAGCTCCTTGGGGTGGTTGAAGTGGGTGTTCAGCCAGACGGGGTGGTGCCGCGCGAGGACGGCGCACAGCCCGTCGGTGATGCGCATCGGGTTGACGACGGGCAGCCGCGACCCGAGCCGGACGACCTCGACGTGGGGAATCGCGCGGAGCTCACCGAGCAGCCAGTCGATGTTGGCGTCCGAGAACACCAGCGGGTCGCCGCCGGTGAGCAGCACGTCACGGATCTCGGGGTGCTCGCGGAGATACGCCAGCCCGTCGCGCAGGTCGTCCTTGCGCATCATGTGGTCCGCGTCGCCGACCATCCGCTTGCGCAGGCAGTAGCGGCAGTACACGGCGCACTCCGAGGTGATGCAGAAGGCCACCTTGTCCGGGTAGTTGTGGACGAGGTTCTTGACGGGGCTGTGGCCGACCTCGTCGAGCGGGTCCACGACGCCCACGATGTCGGGCGCCACCTCGGCCGCCTGCGGCACGACGTGCTGGCGGACCGGGCAGGCCGCGTCGAGCGGGTCCATCAGGCTGGCGTAGTACGGCGTGATGGTCCACCGGAAGACGCCGGCCGTCGCCTCGATGGCGTGGCGCTCGCCGTCCGTCGGCTCGATGTAGCGCTCGAGCGCCTCGACGGTCGAGACGCGGTGGCGCATCTGCCAGCGCCAGTCGTTCCACTCGGCGTCGGAGCCGTTGTGCTGGGGGCGGGCGGTCACGCGGCGCTTGCCGTCCGAGGCGCGCGGAGGCGAAGCACCTGCTCCTCGCGGAGGTCCGGCGTCGCAAGCGTGCGCCCCTCGTCGTCCACGAACTCGACGAGCCAGACGCCGTCCGCGAGCGTCTCGACCAGCACACCGACCTCACCGCGCTCCAAGCCGTGCGCGGGGAGATCGTCCAGCAGGGCGACCGTGTCGAGCAGGCTGAAGGAGGGGCTCATGAGACGACGTAGCAGGTGGTCAGTCGTGGAAACGACTCGTGCGAGCGGACGATCCACCCCGTCCGAACGGTCGCCGCCCCGGTTTCCGTCTCGACGGGGATGTCGACCCGGTAGAGCACGCCGTACGGGAAGATGCCCGTCTCGACGGCCTGTGCCGACCGGACGCCCTCCAAAATACGGTCCCGCAACCATTCGGCATCCGCCGCCCCGAGACCCAGCGCGGCCCGGAAGACGCGCGCCTTGTGCTGGCCCACGTCGTGCGCGGACGACAGCGAGTAGTCCCGGAGCTTGCGGAGGTCGACGTGGGCTCGGTCGGCGTTGGGAAGCATGTCGGGGGTGGGTCGGGGGGACAGGCTTAAAAACGGGGCGTGACGAACCACTGGCTACGTAGGAATCACTACGGCGCCGTACCTCGCGGGGGCCCGCACCCCCGACGACTAGCTATCCCGACCGTACGGGCTGAGCCCACGCCGCTGTTGAGCTTCCCCCCACCGGCTGGCACAAGCATCAGCCGAGTCAGTGGCTTGCACCGAGCGCCTCCTCGATCACCCCGTGGAGGTCCGCCCCCGCGCTGTTGCCACTCCAAACAATCACGCCCTCCGGGTCGATCAGCACCGAGGTCGGGTAGCCGCGCACGTCGTAGAGGTCTGTCACCGGGCGGCCAGTCCGGTTGGGCTCGACGATCTGGGGCCACCGCTGGCGGAACCGCTTCACGAAGGCGTGCACGTCGTCGGCCGCGTCGAGCGCCACGCCGACGATCTCGAAGTCCGCGCGGTCGGTCGAGTCATAGAGCGCCGTCAGTTCGGGGGCGCCCGCGATGCACGGGCCGCACCACGTGGCCCAGAACTCGAGGAGCACGTGCCGCCCCCGCAGGTCCGCCAGCGCCAGCGTGTCGCCCGCCAGCGTCCGCGCCTTGAACCCGGGCGCGATCTCGCCGACGGCGGGCGCCTGCGCGAACGCGGGGGCCACCAGCAGAAGCAGGAACAGCCAGCGCGTCATCGGACTCGGGTGCGGTGAGCGCTCGGTGCTTCCGCCTCTGCGGGCTCATCGAGGTCGAGACGAAGGAGAGGCTCGCTGGCGGGCGCGGCGGAGGCCCCGCCCGCGTGTGCATCGATCGGCGCGGGCTCCGTCGCGTGGGCTAGCGGGGCCGCGGTGGTCCACTGGCCCACCTCCTCGGCGAGATCCTGCCCGTCGCGGGCCTGCTGCTCGCGTCGTCTCCGGATCCGAGGGGCGACGATGAGCCCGCCCATGCCGACAGCGGTGACCAACGCCAGCGCAAGGGGCACCTGAACGGCGAGATCGGTCAACCCAAACCCCACGGAGAGGAGCCCGCCCAAGAGAAAGACGGCGACGAGCCCGAAGAGTCCGCCTATCGCCCGCCCGTGCACGCGCTCATTGGCGAAGCCCGAGTCGACCGTTACCACGCGAACGCGGGTACGGCCCGCCCTAGGGCTCACGCTGACGGTCCGCCGGAGCCCCCTCAGCGTCTGGTGCGTCCACTCCCAGCCCTCACCGACGCGCCGCATCTCAGCGGCCGTACCGAGTGCGACCGACCGCCCGAATCGGACACGGAGGTGGTCGAACGCGTCCTGCCAACCCTCGGCGGTGGCGAGTCCGTCGACCCAGTGCTCGGCGACCGAGGTGGCCGCGGAGCCGCCGCTCGGGCGCAAACGGCCGGCGTCGAGTTCGGCCGCGGCCTGGCGAACGAGGGCTGGATCGAGGCCCGCCTCGCGACACGCCCGCTCGACCTCGGCGAGCGTCAGCCCCTGGGACCCACTCGGCTCCGTTGCATCCCGCTGGCGCTCCGCGGTTCGCGCGATGATCGCGGCCACGTCGTCAGGAGTGTAGATGGGGTCAGCCATGGCTCAGGCGTCCTCGGGCTTGCGAACGTAGGGGTAGCGCCGGTACTGCGTGAGGACCACGGGGTCGGTCGTCGTCTCGAACGTGTCGCCGCAGACGGAGCACGTGAACACGATCTTTTTGGGCGTGCTCGACATCCCGTTGAGCAGCGCGAACCACCCGCCGCCGCCGTGCGTGAGGTCGGGACGGATGGCGTGGTGGTAGCGGTCGTGGCCGCAGGAACAGGTCGGGCGTGTGTCCATGCCGGGTCTACGCGGCGGGTGTGTTGGCGGTCTCCCCCACCGAATCGTTTCGAGCCGACTCCACGGCGAGGGTGAGCGCCGCGCCTAGCACATCCGCGAGGAATGACTCGTAGCGCTGCCCCGCCAGCTCGGCGAGGATGGCGAACGTGCCGTCGGGCGCGAACGTGGGGAGCGGGTTGATCTCGATAAAGACCGGCCGGCCGTCGGCGCCTACGCGGAAATCGGAGCGCGAGAAGTCGCGGCAGTCGAGGGCGCGGTGGGCGGAGAGCGCGGCGTCCGCGAGGGCGGCGTCCAAGGCGTCGCTGAGGTCGCCATCGAGCCGGTAGTCGTCGGTTGCCTCGTCGAGGGCGTGGATGCCGATTCCGGAGGCCAGGTCGACGGCGCGCTGGAGCGGCGGCAAGGCTCCCGCATCGGCGCCTGTCCCGACCACGCCGACGGTGAACTCGGGCCCGTCGACGAACGCCTCGACGACCACGTCGCCGTAGAGCGCGAGTTGGCGGTCGGCCTCGGCGGCGAGCGCGTCGGCGTCGGCGCAGCGGCTGGCGCGAGAGATCCCCTTGGCCGTCCCCTCGTAGCGCGGCTTGACGATGACGGGGAACGCGAGCCCGGCGGCGAGTGCGCGCACGTCGTCGCCAGGCGCGGCGGCGCCCCCCGCCGGCACGGCCACGCCGGCCGCGGCCACCACGGTCTTCGTCAAGTGCTTGTCGAGCGATACCGACAGGCTCAACGCGTCGCTCCCGACGCACGGGACGCCCGCCAGTTCCAGCAGTACGGGCACATGGGCCTCTCGATTCCGGCTCCCGTAGCTCTCAGCGATGTTGACGGCGGCGTCGAGACTGAGCGGTCCGCGCGCCATCGCCGCCAGCAGGGCGCGGGCATTCCCGATGCGGACCGGCGTGTGTCCAAGACGGGTGAGCGCGGCTTCGAGCGCGGCGACGGTCTCCTCGGGCTCGTACTCCGCGTCCCAATCGTCCGGGGCGCCAGGCGGGCGGGGGGCGTCGCCGAAGCGATCAAACAGAAGGCCGACGCGCATCGCTAGAGCCACTCGGCGGCGCTCGGGGCGACGGGCGCGGCGCGCTGGCGCTCAGCAGTCGCCTGCGCGACCACGCGGGCCTGGCGAACGCGGACGTCGCGACGTGTCAACGACGCCATCTCCTCGGCGGTGAGCCACTCGGACGGACCCACGGGCGGCAGCGCGTCGAGGGCGACGGTGGGCTCGGGGGCGTCGTCCCAGGCCTCGGCCTCGGCTTCGTCGGCGGTGAGTGCCGGGTCGGCGGTGCGCGCGGCGCGGGCGGCGACGGCCATCACCCGTCGCAAGCGTCGGCCCGCGAGCAGGGTCTGCCCCCACGCGGCGGCCCCGACCCAGACGGCCACGACGAATGGAACGGCCAGCAGCGACACGACGACGGCCCACTCCTCCAACGTGGCCGTCCGGGCGCTCAAGACGACGGCCGCCAGCACGCCGATCGGGATGCACAGAAACACCGACATCAGCACATAGGGGCGCGACTCGGGACGGATGTGCTCGGCGACGAGCCGCACACCATCACGGTCGGCGTCGCCCCACAGGGCGATCTCGCTGCGGCCTCGCGTCGGCCCCGCAGTCCACCGGGGCGCAGCGCGCGTCCCCGCCGTCACGCCGGGCCGGCCGAAGGCCCTCTCGGCGGCGGCCGTCGCCGCGTCCCACACGTCGGGGTGGAGCGTCTCCAGCCGGATCTCGCGTCGCACCGTGCGCGGCGCCTTGAGCCGCCTGTGGCGCGGCTGCTCGGCGAGCGGAGCGTCGGGCGGAAGTGGGGGCATTGGGCAAGCGGCAAGGGCGGGAATCTAGGCTGTCACGGTCGGATGTCCGCATCGCGTCGCGCCGGACCACCCGTCACCCCCGCTGGCGGCGTCTGATCGGCTCGTCGTGTGCCTGCCCTGCTGGCGTGTCGCCGAGGGCGTCGAGGTCGATGGCGGGGGCGGAGTCGAGCGCCGGTGTGGCTTCGGGTGCGAGCGCCGGGTCGCGGGCGATCAGCTCGAACTGGTCGAGCAGCGCCTCGAACTGGCCCGCCCGCGTCTCCGTCCACCGGGCGAGGTGGGCGCGCATCCCAAACCAGAACGCCACGCCGAGCGCGGTGATCAGCACCGGGAGGATCCAGACGAGGGGCTCGAAATCGCCGAAGCCGAAGAGCGCCGACATCACGACCGCGATCACGAGGGCGGGAATCAGCCCGTGGTTGGGGCCATTGCCGCTCCGGACGAACGCCGCCTTCGAGCTCTCGATCGTGATCCGCGTGCCGCCCGTGACGGGCTCCGCAACGACGTGGAGCATCGAGCCCGGCTGGCTCTGCCACTCGCGGATCCGGCCGACCTGCGACGGGACACCCTTCGTGCCGAACGTCCGGCGCAACCGGGCGACGTACTGCTCCCACATCTCGTCGCTCAGCTCGACCGGCAACACGCGCGAGCGCCGGGGCGTCACGTCGACGCCGGAGACCAGCACGGGCTCGGCGTCGGGAAGCAGGTGCATCTCGGCGACGGCCGCCGCGACGTGGTCGGGGTCGAGCCCGGCCTCGCGGCCGATGGCCTGGAGCTCGGCCAGAGTCAACCCCTCGCCCCGGGCCTGGACGGCGTGCTGGCGCTCGGCGGCGCGGGCAAAGATGCGGCGGGCGTCGTCTTCGGAAAAGTGGTCGGTCACTGTGTGCGGGCGCGGTTGGCCGAGCGGCCAGCCTCGGGGGTGGGGCCGAGCGCGTCGAGGTCGAGGGCAGGCGAGCGGGGGGCGGTGTCGAGCCGTGCGTCGAGGGCGGCGCTCGCGGACGGGTCCGCGATCCGGGCGAGCGTGTCGGCGAGCCGGTCGGTGCGGGCGGGCTCTTGGCGCGAGCGGCGGCGGATGCTCAGGCTCGCCCACAGCGCCGTGGCAAGGGTGAGGGCGATGCCGATCGCGACCATCCACAGCCCCCCGTCTTTCCCTTTTACTAGATGCGCCAGCAGGCCGATCCCGCCAAGAAACGCGCCCATCGCGCTGTACACGTACAGGATGATGTCCTGCGAGGCACGGGGCGAGTCGACGGTCAGCACGGCGCCGTCATCGTCGGGCGCGAGTGTGACGCGCGCGCCGGAGGCAGCGGTCCAAACGCGGCGGTCGCCGATCTCTTCGGCGGTACCGGTGAGCGCGGGGTCGTCGAGAAAGTGGCCGACGACGCGCCCCCATGCGGCGTCGTCGGCGGGCGTATCGAGGCGGCGAACGGCGCGGTTGCGGAGCGCGTGGCCAAACCACGTCGGGCCCTGCGGCGCGTCGGCCTCGGCGGCGGCGGCGGCGATGTGGGCGGGGTCGATGCCCGCCTCGCGGCCGATGGCCTGAAGCTCGGCGAGCGACAGGTCGCCGTCGGGCGCGGCCGCCGTGTGCTGGCGGGCGGCGGCCCGCGCGAAGATGCGATGGGCCTGCTCCTGGGAGTACCGGCTCATCGTGTGCGGTCGCGGGTCGCGTCGCGGGCGGACTCGGTGTCGGGCGCGTCGACGTCGAGCAGCGCCGGGTCGATGCGGCCTTCGGGCGCGGCAGAGGCCGACGCGGCCGTCGGCGGGCTGTCGAGGGCGATGAGTTCGAGTCGGTCCAATAGCCCCTCGAATCGGCGGGCCTCGCGGCGACGCCATACGCGCGCGCCGATCTGGATGCCCGCGCCGAACAGCGTCCCGAAGGAGGCCAGGATGAGGGCTGGGATCCACAACTCAGTGTCGACCCCGGCCATCCACATGATGCCGAAGAACACGGACATCGCCCACTGAATGCCAGACGCGAGCGTGAGCCCGAAGACGGTGTCGCGGATCGAGCGCGAGAGCGTGACGCGAGCGCCCCGGTCGGTCGGCTCGACGGTCAGCCGCGTCGTGATCCCGTTCTTTGTGCCCCCGCTGATGACGGTCCACTCGCGCAAGCGGCCGATCTGGCCCGCCATGCCGGGCTGCCCAAACTCGCGGCGGGCGGCGCCCACCATCGAGGCCCACGTGTCGTCGTCGATCGGCCGGTCGAGCACGCGCGAGCGGATGACCTCGGTGGGCGTGCCGAGCAGCGTCTTCTCGGGGTGGGGCGCCGAGTCGAGCTCGGCGGCGGCGACGGCCACGAGCCCGGGGTCGAGCCCGGCGGCACTCGCGGCCTCCTCGAGCTCCGCCAGCGACAGCCCCTCGACGCCGGAGGCGGTCCGCTGGCGCTCGGCGACGAGCGCGAAGATGCGCTGGGCCTCTTCCTCGGAGTAGCGGCGGGTCATCGGACGCGGGTGCGAGTGTCGGGACGGGCGACGTCGAGCGGGTCGGCGTCGAGCAGTGCCGGGTCGATCCGGCCTTCGGGGACGGCGCGAGCGTCGTAGCTGCGCGAGATCAGGTCGACGCGGTCGAGGAGGGTTTCCAGCCGGGCCGGCGTGCGGCTCGCGGTCGCCTTGGCCGCGAGCCACAGCAGCGCGTACGCCAGCGCGCCGATCATCCCGAAGACCACCCCGACAACGGCGGCCTTAGGGTTGATCGCCAGGAGCGCAAGCATGGACCCGAGGCCGATCGTTCCGAAGAGGCCGCCCAGCAGGAGCCCCGCCGGCCGGTTCTGATCAGGCACCTCGACCGTCACCACGTCGCCCTCGTCGCGGCGCTCGATGGTGACGCGAGTGGCCATGGGGCTGGCGGCGGAGGCCCACTCGCGCCGGGTGCCGATCTGCTCCGTCACGCCGGGCGCCTTGAACTCGGCGCGGAGCGTGTCGACGACCCGTTCCCACTCGCCGTCGGTCAGGCGCGAGGGCAACAGGCGCGAGCGTGTGATGCCCACGGGGACGCCGTGCCACGTGGTCTGCTCGTGCTCGCGGACCCGGGCCCCGGCCGCCTCGGCGGCGATAAGGGCCGGGTCGAGCCCGGCCTCCCGGCCGATCGTGAGCAGGTCGTCGAGCGTGAGCCCGTCGGGTGCCGGGGCGGCGTGCTGGCGGCGGGCGGCGCGCTCGAAGATGGCGCGGGCCTCGTCGGCGGAAAAGAGGTCGGGCATGGGTCCCGAACCTACGGAAGGGCACTCTGGAGGGATGCAGGAGGAACGGCCCGCCCTGTGCGCTGCCTCTCCCCTACCGCACGTAGCTCGCGGCGTTGATGTCGACGGTCGTGCCCGTCGCGTGGTCCGCCAGCCCGGAGGCCAGGAAAACAACCGTCGGCGCCACGTCATCGGGCTCGGTGAGCTGGTCGAGCGCGGCGCCGTGGGTGGCAGCGGCCTCCCCAAACTCGGCGAGGTAGGGCGCCGCCATGTCGGTATTGGTGAAGCCGGGGGCGACGCCGAACGCCGCGAGCCCGCCGCCCGCCCGCGCCAGCGACTTCGTCAGTGCGACGACGCCGCCCTTCGAGGCCGCGTACGCCAGGTACGCCGGGTCGTCCCCCCGGAACGCGGCGCGGCTCGAGACGGTCACTAGCCGGACGGTGACGCCGGCCTCGTCCGCGGCCCTCCGGGCGCGAGCGTGCCGTGCGGCGGCCCGTCCCACCTCCGCCAGCGACCGCAGGTTGACAGCCATCGTGCGGTCCCACGCCGCCAGCCACTCGTCGAGGCCCATGTCGAGCGGGGCCTCCTCGAAGGTGCCCGCGTTCGCCACAACGATGTCGACGTGGCCGAAGGCGGCAACCGCCTGCTCCCACACCTCCTGCCCGGCACGCGGCTGGCGGAGGTCGGCCTCGAAGGCCTGCCCGCCGATCGCCTCAGCCAGCGCCTCCGCGGCCGCCCGGCTCCGCCCGTAGTGGACGCCGACGGTCGCGCCCGCGTCTGCGAGCCGCTGTGCAACGGCCCGCCCGATGCCCCGGCTAGCGCCCGTCACGAGCGCCATCTTCCCCTCCAGATCGATGGTCACGAGCGCGAGCGGACGAAGCGCACGACGAGCCCGCCCGTCGTCGTCATCTCGAGCCGCCCGTCGTCGAGCATCCGGTAGGCCACCGCGTCGTCGTCGGGCACCACGATCTGTCCGTTCTCGGTCTGGAACGTGAACGTGCGCTCGCGAACGATGGGGTCGAGGTCCTGCACCATCTCCATCTCGATCCGCGCCGTGCCCTCAGCGCCGAAGGCGCAGGTCATGTCTTCGACCGCGACGCCGAGCACCGCCAGCCGACCACCTTCGACGACCTCATCGAGCGACCACGCGCCGACGAGTGCGGGATCCACATCGTCGGCGACGACGGCCGCCTCGACGGGGCCCGACTCGGGCGAGGCCTGGGCAATGGCGGGGGCGGAGAGCAGGGCGAGGGCGACGACGAGTGAGCGCATTGGAGAGTCGGGGTGGGTGAGATCAACGGGAGGGTGGCGGCCCTTGGTGCGGGGCGACGGCATCGAGGACGGACGCCTCGCGGTCGGCTTCGACGACGAGCTGGCGGGCGCCGTCGGTGCCGCGCCGGAACGTGTACCGGGCCGGTTCATCCCCCAGCAAGACGTATGCCCCGGCGACCGTGTAGTCGCCCGTGTCTACGTCGTTGCCCCGGCGGACGACGGCGGTACCGTCGGGCCGGAACTCGACGGCGAACGAGGTGCCATCGCGGATGCCCTCCCAGGCCCCTAAGAGGGCCGGATCGCGGACGGAGGCGGGGTCCGCCTCTCGGAGCAGCAGCGTGACGCCGGTTTCGAGGTCGCGGACGGTCAGGAAGTTGCCATCGCGGACGGCGTCCCAGACCGTCGTCGAGCGTCCATCGCGGATGACGAGCTGTCCGTTGGAGACGACGTAGCGGCCGTCGTCGAACCGGCCCGAGAGCTCGCCGTCGTCAGGGTCGAGGTACACGTAGAGCGCCTCGACGTCGCTGGCGGAGATCGCCAGCCGGGCGAACACGAGCGCGTCGTCGGCGGGCACGTCGCGGGCGGCAACCAGCTCCCACACGCCGACCACGTCGGGCGGTGGGGCCTCCGGCGCGCGAGGCGTGACCTGCGCGGCGGCCGGGAGGGCAAGGAGAGCAGCGAGAGCGAGTCGGAGCAACAGAACAGGCGAGAGACACGTAGGAACGCGCCCCGCCCCCGGTGGGGTCCGCCTCCGTCCGCGAATTCGACGGCCCGGGCTAGCGCGGCGGCCCGGCCGGCTTGGCGCCGGCAGGCTTCGCGACTCCGCCGCTGGCGGGCGGGCTCGGCGCCGGGCGCCGCCACACGGGCACAGACGAGCAGGCCTCGCCGTACATGACCTTCGAGGCCACACCCTGCAGCCTCCGCGTCACCTGCACGAAGGCGTCGAGCGGGACGAGGTCGTTGCCGCATCCCTTCACCACGACGGGCACGTCGCGGTACGACTCCCAGTCGACATCGGCGAGCGCCGCGACCACGCCCCGCTGGCGAACGGCCTCCGGTGTCCCTTCGGCCACCCCGGCCGCGACGCCGTCGAGACGGGCGGCGACCAGCATGTAGGCCCACGTCGGGACGAGCGCGTCGGCGGAGCAGAACACGGCGACCATCTCGCCCCGATATGTCTCCCAGTCGTGCGCCTTCACGGCCATCCGGAACTCCCGCTCGCGCAGCACCACGCCTTTGTAGAGGAACGGCGCCAGGTCGAAGGCGGCGGGGACGGGCGGCGCCATCGCGGCGAGGTCGAGCGTCTCGATGGCGCTCTCGGCGACGCGGTTGACGATCGGAGCGTCGGAGCCGGTCGAGAGGTCGGTCAGCATGGGAAGTCAGGGTCGTGGTACGGGGTACGACGCGGAAAGACCGGCACCTCGTACCCCGACTCCCTTACGCGGCGACGCGACGGCGGGCGGACTGGGCGGCCTCCACAACGTGGCCGACGGCGGCGTCGACCTCGGCTTCGGTCGTCGGGCGGCCCAGGCTGAACCGGACGGTCGACTGGGCCTGCTCGGGCGTCAACCCCATCGCCGCGAGCACGTGGCTCGGGGCGTCGTGGCCGGCCTGGCAGGCCGCGCCGGTCGAGGCGGCGACGCCGTGCATGGCGGGCAGGAGGTGGTTCGATCGGACGCCGTCGAACCGCAGGCTGGAGGTGTTGGGCAGGCGCGGGGCCCCGGCGCCGTTGACGACCGTGCCGGGGAGCGCGTCGATCACGGCCGCCTCGAAACGATCGCGGAGCGCCGCCAGCCGCTCGGCGTCGGCCGCCTGGGCGCGCCGCGCGACCTGTGAGGCCATCCCGAGCCCGACGATGCCGGGCACGTTGAGCGTCCCGCCGCGGAGCCCGCCCTCCTGGCTGCCCCCGGTGATCTGGGGCTCCAGCCGAACGCGCGGCCCGCGCTGGCGCACGTAGAGCGCGCCGACGCCCTTCGGCCCGTACACCTTGTGCGCCGACATCGCCAGCAGGTCCACGCCGTCGTGGTTGACCGAGATCGGCACCTTGCCGACGGCCTGCGTCGCGTCGCTCATCATCAGCGCGCCCGCCCGGTGTGCCCGCTCGGCGATCTCACGGATCGGCTGGATCACGCCGGTCTCGTTGTTGGCCCACATCACGCTCACCACGTAGGTCTCCTCGTTGAGCGCCGCGTCGAGCGCGTCGAGGTCGATGAGCCCGTCGCCGTCAACGGGGAGGTAGGTCGTCTCGTAGCCCTCGCGCTCCATCGCCTCGCACGTCGCCAGCACGGCGCGGTGCTCGGTCGCGACCGTCACGATGCGGTGGCGGCGGCCGCCGTAGATGTCGCCGGCTCCACGGATCGCGAGGGAGATCGACTCGGTCGCGCCGGAGGTAAAGAACATGGTCCGGGGCGTCGCCCCGATCACCCGGGCCGTCCGCTCGCGGGCTTGCTTGACGGCCTCGTCGGCGGTCCACCCGAAGGCGTGCTCACTGGAAGCGTTTCCGAAGTGCTCACCGAAGAAGGGGAGCATCGCGTCGAGGACCCGGTCATCGACCGGCGTCGTCGCGTTGTAATCGAGGTAAATGGGCATCGCGGGCGGTGTCGGAGGACGGCCCGGAATACAGGGGCCGCCGCCCCGTGGCATCGGTCTGCTGATGTATACGGACCCGGCCCGAGCGATGTTGTGGATCTTCGCCGGAGAGCGCCCCTTCCCCCGCGTCCTGCCGGCTCGGTACCGATCCTCTGGCCGACGCGTTGATGGCCCGCCCTCCCTTCCCGCCATGTCCCGCTTCGCCCCGTGGTTGCTCGCGCTCGCCGCGCTCGCGGCCTGCTCCGAGCCGCCCACCATCACGGACTGCATCCCGGGCATCGACCCGACCTGCGTCCCGCCCGATCCGGACGACGAGATCGTCGGCGGCCTCAATCTGACGCAGCTCTTCGCCGCGCCCACACCCGCCGAAGTCGACGCCGCGCTGGCGGTCGAGATGTCGGCGACGGACGCCTCCCTCCCTCCCCTCACCGCCGCCGACCCTGCGCCCGACGGGGCCCGCCAGTTCGTGCTGGGGCTCGACGACGGCGCCGGTCGCATCCTGACAGCCCTGGTGCGCGTCCCGGGAGCGGCCGGGGCCACCTCACAGCTCCCCGTCGTGGTCGTGCTCCCCGACGGCACCGGCGGCGCCTCGGCCGCCGATTTCCTGACGGCACCCGGCTATGGCCGGCTCGCGACAGACGTGGTCCAGGTCGTCGTCGCGTATCGGGGCGAGGCGCTGGTCGTCGCGCGCGACTCGATCCGCTCCAGCCGCCCGGGCCGAGCCTTCCTCGACGACGTGCCCGACGTACTCGCTGTGCTCGCGGCGCTGGCACCGATCCCGCGGGCTGACACGTCCCGGGTCGCCCTCGTCGGCGCCGGGCGCGGCGGCACCGTCGCCCTGCTGGCGGCCGAGACGGGCAGCGTCGAGGGCGTCGTGTCGCTAGGCGCCGTCTCAGACCTTTTTGCGGACTCGTTCGTGGAGTTGATCCGCGCCGAACTGCGCGGAGAAGCGCCCGCCCCCACGCCCGCCGGCTTCCTCCGGCTCCAGCGCCCGGTGACCGACGTTCGGAACGGGATCCTGAGCCTTGCCGAGGCCCGCGTCGCCCTCCTCCACCTCTCCCCCGCCCGGCTCCGCCCCCGCGAGCGGCTCCCAGCCCTCCTCGCGTTGCACGGCGAGGACGATGTCGTCGTCGCCCCGGACCACCTGGACGCCCTCGCCGCCGGGCTCGCGGGAACCGGCGGCCCGCCCCGCACGCTCGCCCTCGTCGAGAACGCGGGGCACGGCGACCTGCTGGTCCGCCCGTCGGTCCAGAGCCAGATCGCCAGCTTCCTCACCGACCTCTTCTTCCCATGACCGCACGCCCCGTCCTCTCCGAGGCCCTGTCCGAGACCGACTGGGCCCACGTCCGCGCCGTCCGCGAGCGTGTGTTTATCCGCGAGCAGGGCTGCACGCCCGCCGAGGAGTGGGACGCCTTCGACGCGCCCCAGGCGCGGGGCGTGTCGGTGCACCATCTGCTGGCGACCGTCGACGGGCGCGCCGTCGGGGCGGCGCGCTGGCGACCGGTGACGGGGGCCGCCAAACTAGAGCGGTTCGCCGTCCTCCCCGAGGCGCGAGGGCTCGGCATCGCGCGAGCGTTGGTGGCGCGGGCGCTGGCGGATGCGCGAGCCGCCGGGCACCGCCGGTTTGTGCTCCACGCACAGACCTACGTGGCGGGACTTTACGCCGGCTTTGGCTTCGCGCCCGAGGGCCCGCCCTTCGACGAAGCTGGGCTGGAGCACGTGAAAATGGCGTTGACGGATCGCTAGCCGCCAACTCCCTTGCTACCTTTGGGACCTGCCCGGCACTACGCCGGTGGCCCTGCCGCGTTCGTCTAGGGGTCTAGGACGCTGCCCTCTCACGGCGGTAACACGGGTTCAAATCCCGTACGCGGTACCACGCCCCGATCCGTTTCGCACGGATCGGGGCGTTTTTTGTAAGGCCCTCTCCTACGGCGAGTTGCAGGGCGACGCTCTCGCGTGTAGGCTCCCCCATCGCGCTCGCGCTCACGTATGCCGATCGTCACCGCGATCATCGCCCTCCTGGTCTCCGTCGCGAGCTTCGTGTTCGCGGTCCTGGTGTTCGTGGACAACCGACGGCTGGAGCGCGAAAAGCACCGGACCGCCGCGCTGTCGTCGACGCACACGGCGACGCTGCTGCTCGATGAGGCCGTCGAACTCGTCCGCCGCGTCGACGCGTTTCTGGACGCCTCCGGGCTGGCGCTCGACGACGACGACGCCAAGGCCTACGACGACTACCGCCGCCGCGTCTTGGCCGACCACGCAGCGACCACCAAGGCCATGACGGACGTGGCGTACGGCAACCTCGCCGTCATCGAGTGCCGCGAGCTGGCGGCGCGGTCCACGCTCGTCGTCCACCGGACCGTCGCCGGACGGCGCGGGCTGCTGGATTTGCTCTCGGGCTTGCGTCAGGAGTTGGGCCCCGGCGGAGACGGCGTGGCCGCCTATGCCCCCCCGAAAGGGGCGCCACGGGCCTAGGCAGCGGCCGGTCAAAGACTCGGCGTGCGGGCCCGGCTGATGAGTCGGAGAGGGCTTACGAGAAGATGAGCCAGATGGCGGCGACACACGCGACGAGCACACCCGAGAGCACGAGGTCGGTGCGGCGCCAGCCGGCATCGGTCACCACGTCCGCCTCGGCAGTCGCGAAGGTGAGGCCGGCGGTCTTCTCGGCGGGCGGCGGCGCGGTCGCCAGCGAGACCGAGATCAGCACGATCGTGCACGCGGCGAAGATGGCGATCGCGATGTGCAAGAAGTTGACCTCCGCGAGCAGGGCCCAGACGGTGCCGTCCGCGAGCCCGTCGCCCGCCGGCCCGTTCAAGACTTCCAAGAACAGCCGCCCCAGCCCGAGCGCGAGCCCGGTCAGCAGCGACGCGAGGGCCCCGACGGCGTTCGCGCGCGGCCACAGCAGGCCGAACAGGAAGACGGCCGCGATCGGCGGCGAGATGTAGGCCTGGACGGACTGGATGTAGACGTAGAGCCCGCCCTCGGCGGCCTCCACGAACGGGATCCACGCCAGCCCGAGCACGGTGAGGGCGACCGTCGAGAGCCGCCCGACCCACACGAGCTGGCGCTCGGTCGCGGCGGGCCGGAGCCGCTTGTACACGTCCCACGTGATGAGCGTCGACGACGAGTTGAAGACGCTCGACAGCGACGACATCAGCGCCGCCAGCAGGCCCGCGACGACGAGCCCGCGCATCCCGATCGGCAAGAGGGTGGCCACGAGCGTCGGCAGGGCCTCGTTCGCGTTGCCCAACTCCATCTTGCCCTGAGACACGAGCGCCGCCGCCAGCATCCCCGGCAGCACGAAGATGAACAGGGGCAGCAGCTTCAGGAAACCGGCCAGGATGGTGCCGCGCCGCGCGTCGTCGATCGACTTGGCCGACAGCGTCCGCTGGACGATAAACTGGTCGGTGCACCAGTACCAGACGCCCAGGATGGGGGCGCCGAACAGGATGCCGGTCCACGGGAAGTCGGGGTCGCTGGCGGGCTTCCACATGTCGAGGAAGCCGGGGCCGACTTCGACCACCATCGCGTCCCACCCGCCGACGGCCGCCAGCCCGGCAAACGTCACGGCCGCCGCGCCGCCGATGAGCACGAAGGTCTGCAACATGTCCGTGTACAAGACCGCCCGCAAGCCGCCGAAGACGGTGTAGGCGCCGGTCGCGAAGACGACGACGAGCGCGCCGGTCCAGAACGGGACGCCGATCGCGGAGAACACGACGGCGCCGGCGAAGATGGTGACGGAGATCTTCGTCAGCACATACGCCAGGATGCTGACCGTCGCGAGGTACCAGCGCGCGCCGGAGCTGTAGCGGCGCTCCAGGAACTCGGGCATCGTGAACACGCCGCTCTTGAGGTAGAACGGGACGAACACCCAACCCAGCAAGAGGAGCATCAGCGACGCGAGCACCTCGAACTGCCCCGGCGCGACGCCGCTCGTGGCGCCCGAGCCCGCCAGCCCGACGAGGTGCTCGCTGCCGATGTTGCTGGCGAACAGGCTCGCGCCGATGACGAACCAGCCGACGTTGCGGCCCGCCAGGAAGTAGTCCTCGGAGTCCTCGTTGCCGCGCCGCCGCTCGCGGACGGTGGCGACGATGGCGACGCCGAACACGACGGCGAAGTAGACGGCGATGACGGTCCAGTCGAGAAAGCCGAGCGGCGTGTCCATGCGGAGCGGGTGGCGGGTGTGGCCGGAGTCTAGCGCCGGCCGCTCGCGCGTGCGAAACCGCTTTCACCCTGCCTGCTTCGGCGCAAACTCCCCCCGCGTGTCGGCCGGTCGCTCCGCTCCCAGGCCGAAACGCGGGGGGAGCCGCCCGCCGCGACCGCCGTGCTACCGCCCGATCCGGGCGCGAATCCCGACCGTCACCGTGCGCGGCAGGCCGGGGCGGACGCCCGCCGGGCGCCGGGCGACGACGTAGGCGTCGTCGAGCAGGTTCACCGCGCGCGCCGTCAGCGTGAGTCCGTTCGCGAGCGGGGCCTCGGCGACGACGTCGAACACGACGTGCGCGCCGATCCGCTCCGACGCCGGGATCTCGCCCTGGCCCGCGACCGACCGCATGTCGGAGACGGCGTTCGCCAAGAGCGCCGCCGTCCACCCGCCGCGCTCGACGCCCGCACGGACGTAGAGCCGGTGCGCCGCCTGGTACGGCAGCGCGTCGCCCTCGGCGACCGTGCCCCACGCCTCGAAGTCGCTCTCGAACGCGCTCCGGAAGCGCCCGTCGATGCCGGTGTACGCGACGCGGACGGGGACGCCCCAGGCGCTGGCGCCGCCCGCCAGCCGGGCGAGGTCCGCGCTGATGCCGACCTCCACGCCGCGCACGTCGACGCGCCCGCCGTTGAACTGGTCGGCCGTGCCGCCGCCGCCGGACGCCGCGAGGTCGGACCCGAGCAGGTTCCGGTACGCCGTCCAGAAGCCGGCCGCCTGGACCTCGATCCCGCCGCCGCCGTAGCGCACGCCGATCTCCGAGTTGACGCTCGACTCCGGGTTCGTCTCCGGGCGGCTGTCCGGCGGCGCGTAGCCCCGGTGGACGCCGCCGAAGACGCGCCAGCCCCGGCCGGCGTCGACGATCGCGCCGAGCCCGGGGATCAGCGCCGTCGAGGTGTTCTCCCGCACCGACAGATCGGCGCCCGTCCGCTCCACATCCGCCTTGCCGAAGTCCTCGCGGCGGAGCCGCACCGACTCGACGCGCAGGCCCGGGGTCAGCCGCACGGGCCCGAGCTTGGCCTCGGCCTGGACGTAGACCGCGACCGCTCGCGCCGACTCGATCCGGTTGCTGTCCGTGCCCGGCGTCCCGGCGTCCGCCAGCGTCATCGCGCCGCCGTCGATGGCGTACTGGTCGACCCACTGGAAGCGGTCCATCTCGTCGGCGTGGAGTCGGACGCCCGCCTCGACGAGCGCCCCTCTCGAGGCCGTCCCGAGCCGGACGCCGAGCGCCGTCTGGACGCCCTGGCTGAGGTAGTCGCGGTTGTTGGCCTTGACGTTGAGGAGCCCGGTGCCCGAGCCGCGGAGCGCCGCCAGCTCGGCGCCGAACGCCTCCGGCGCGTCGAGCACAGCCGCGATGCTCGCGGCGTCGCCGCCCGCCGCGACGCGGTCGAGCTTGTACCAGTTGCGCGAGAAGGCGTTGCGGTAGACCGTCGTCGTGAGGTCGACGCGGCTCGAGAACACGGCGACGTGCTGGGCGCGGAGCGCGCGCTGGTCGGCGTCCATCTGGTCGCGCTGGCTGCCCGCGTAGCGCGTGAACGGGCGGGCCTCGAAGTCGGCGTCGGTGAGCCCGAGGTACGTCTCGTCGGAGATCTCGTCGGTCAGGCTGCCGGTCAGCGTCAGGCTCTGGAAGACGGCGGCTCCGGGCGCCGTCGCGAGGCGGACGCGGCCGAAGAGGTCGGTCTTGTCGAAGCCCGTCGCCAGCTCGTCGCCGCGCGTGTCAAGAAGGGCGGCGCCACCCGCGCCCGTGATCGTCTTGAACCCGTCGACGTTGTCGCTGCGGACCTCGGCGACCGCGCCGACGCCCAATCCGCCGAGCCAGCCCGCCGACGGGGTCGAGGCGCCGGCGCGCGCGTGCAGCGTCCGCTGGCCGTTCGGGCCGAGGACGGCCTCGCCACGCACCGCGCGGCCGACCGGGATCGAGGCCGCCAGCAGGTTCAGCGCGCCGCCGGTCGTCGCCGGGCCGTGCTTGATCTGGCCGGCGCCGGTCCGCACCTCGACGCCGTCCATGCGGCCGGTCGTGGGGAAGTAGTAGGCGGCGGGCGCGGCGTACGGCGCCGGCGCGATGAGCACGCCGTCCTCCATCAGCGTGATCGTGCTCGACCGCTCGGCCCCGCTCCCGCGCAAGCCGACGTTCGGGCGCAGCCCGTACCCGTCCTCCTCCTGGATCGTCACGCCGGGCACCTCGCGGAGCACGCGGTGGATGTCGCCGTTCCCGACGAGCCGCATGGCGCGCGCGTCGACGTAGTGGCCCGAGCCGGGCAGGTCGAGCGTGCCCCGCCCGGTCAGCGTCTCGCGCGCCGTGACGACGACCTCGCCCGCGTCGAGCGCGGCCTCGACGAGCGCCAGCCGGACCTCGACGCGCGCGCCGTCGGCCAGCTCCACGACCGCGACGGCCGGGGCGTACCCGATCATCGTCGCCACGACCCGCGCCGCCCCCGCGTCGAGGCCGGTGATCTCGAACCGACCGCCGAGGTCGGCCGCCGCACCCCTCCCGGTCCCCTCCACGACCACGTTCGCGCCCGGCAGCGGGGAGCCCTCGACGTCGACGACGCGGCCGGCGACGACGGACGTCTGGGCGCTGGCGGTGAGGGAGATCAGGAGAGAGAGGAGGAGGAGACGCACGGGATCGGCCGGGGGGTGGGCTTGTCTGGACGAGATCTAAGGTAGCGGCCTTATCTGGATCTCGTCTAGCCTAGCCAGTCGCCTCCTCCCCCTTTCCACAATTCCCCGCCTTGCGAACGCCGTCGGCCCCGCCGCCCTCATCCGCCCGCGCGAGCCCGACGCCCCTTGCCCCTTGCCCCTTGCCCCTTGCCAAAAAAAGGCGGGCCGACCGGAGCCGACCCGCCTCAAAACGGGGAGCGTGCGCGCGCGCTACTCGGCGTCGCCGGACTCCGTGGGGTCCTCGTCGGGGACGCCCTCGGCCTTCTTGCCCAGCACGGTGTCGATGATGCCGTAGGCCTTGGCCTCCTCGGGGCTCATGAACTTGTCCCGGTCGGTGTCCTTCTCGACCTGGTCGACCGTCTGCCCGGTGTGGCTGGCGATCACCTCGTTCATCCGCTTCTTGATGTACAGGATCTCCTCGGCCTGGATCTGGATGTCCGAGGCCTGGCCCTGGGCGCCCGAGGACGGCTGGTGGATCATGATCCGGCTGTTCGGGAGCGCGGCGCGCTTGCCGGCCGCCCCGCCGAGCAGGAAGACGGAGCCCATCGACGCCGCCAGCCCGACGCAGATCGTCGCCACGTCGGGCTTGACGAACTGCATGGTGTCGTAGACGGCCATCCCGGAGTAGACCGCGCCGCCGGGGCTGTTGACGTAGAGGTTGATGTCCTTCTCGGGGTCGTCGGCGGCCAGGAAGAGGAGCTGCGCCACGGCCAGGTTCGCCGTCGTGTCGTTGACGGGCGTGCCGAACAAGACGATGCGGTCCTTGAGGAGCCGGCTGAAGATGTCGAACGAGCGCTCGCCACGCGCGGTCTGCTCGATCACCATCGGGACGAGCGCGTTGATGGGGGCCACCTGCTGGGGGCCCGAGTAGATGTCGTCGGGGAGCGTGGTGAGGCTCCGGGAAAACGAGACGAAGTCGCGGATCTGGCTCATGCGGGGGCGCGCGGGGGCGCGGTCAGGGTCTGTGATGTCGGAGCGTGGCACCCGAGCGGGCGGGTGCGGTTCCGCCCAGCGCGTGCGGGGCCCGCCAGCGGGCGCTCCCAAACGAACCGCGCCCTCCCCCGGGGTGGAGGGGGAGGGCGCAGGTCGCAAGCGGGGCGGGGGGGATTACTCCTCCTCGTCGGAGGGCTCGGCCTCGGTCTCCTCGTCGGCGGTCGCCGGCGTCAGTTCGACGGGCGCGTTCGCCTGGGCCTCAGCGATCTCGGCGCGCCGCGCCTCGGCCTCGGCCCGGATGTCGTCGGCGGTCCGCTCGACCACCTTGAACCGGCCTTCGAGCGCGCCGAAGATGCGCTGGTTCATCATCTGGTCGCCCATCTGCTCGAGCATCTGGGGCTGCGACGTGAAGTACTGCTTGACGAGCTCGGCGTCGGCGCCGTCGCCGGCCAGCTTCTGGAACTCGGCCTCGAAGTCCTCGGTCGAGACCTCGAGCCCCTCCTCCTCGATGAGCTGGTCCTTGATCAGGAGCCAGCGGACCTGGTCCTCGGCCTGCTGGCGGTTCTCGGTGCGCCAGGCCTCCATATCGAACGTCGGCGGGATGGCGCCCTCGTGGCGCTTGCGGACGTCCTCGAACATGGTGTCGAGCGCGGCGTCGACGAGCGTCGCCGGGACGGGGACCGTGTCGCGGTGGCCGAGCACGAACTCCTCGACCATCTTCTGCTCCAGCGCCTGCTTGGCGCGGGCGTCCCAGGACTTGGCGAGCTCCTCGCGGATCTGCGTCTTGAGGTCCTCGAGGTCCTCCGACTCGCCGGTCTGCGATTTGATAAAGTCGGCGTCCATCTCGGGCACGACGCGCTGAAGCACGTCGACGACGGTCAGCCGGTAGCGGTCGATCTCGCCCTCGTCGTCGGGGCGGGGCAGCTCGACGGTCGTCTCGTCGCCGATCTGGGTGCCGCTCAGCGCCTCGACCATCTCGGGGCGGAGGTCGGGGTTGCCCATCACGATGCGGGCGGCGTTCTGCTTGGGCCCGGTCGGCTCGCCGTCGGCGTCGATGGGCTGGATGTCCACCATCACGACGTGGCTCGTGTCGGCGGTCGTGCCCTCCTCGGTGTCCTCCTCGGTCGCGGCGAGGTCGCGGCGGCGCTGGAGGTCGGCGTCGACGTCCTCGTCGGTAAAGGCGCGGACGACGCGGGTGACGGGCACGCCCGACAGGTCCGCGAGCGCGATCGTCGGGCGGATGCCGAACTCGACGACGGCCTTGAGCTCGGCCTCGGGGTCCTCGACGTCGAAGTCGAGCTCGGTCAGGCGCGGCTGGCCGAGCGGCTCGATGTCCTCGTTCTCCACGACGGCCGTCCGGTAGGCCTCGCCGATGACCTGCTCGGCGACCTCGATGGAGACCTGGGGGCCGACCATCTTGCGGACGACGCCCATGGGCACCTTGCCGGGGCGGAAGCCCTTGAGGTTCATCTGGGCGCGCTGCTTTTTGAGGGCAGCGTCGATCTGGGGCTGGAGGTCCTCGGCGGGGACGGTCACGTCGAGGACGTAGTCGACCTCGTTGAGGGCTCGGACGTCGGTCTGCATCGGGGCGAATCGGTCGTGGGGAAGCGGAAAGCTACCCGGGGCCAGTCGCGGGATCGGTGAGGGTGTGGAGGATTGGGGGTGGAGGGATGGCGGGGGCGAGGGACTGGGGACTGGGGAATCTGAGATCGGCGACGGCCGACGGCCGCCCACCCGATCTCTCGAATCCGAGAGCTCGCCCCAAACCCGAGCCGCTTGGCGCCCTCGCATTGCCACAAGGGCCCCAGTCCCCAAGTCCCCAGTCCCCTAAAAATCCAGCCCGACGGAGAAGTACAGACGCCCATCCCCCACCTCGCGGCCGTCGAAGGGCCAGCCCCAATCGAGGCGGACGGGGTAGCCGAGCACGAACGTCCGCAGGCCGACGCCAGCCCCGAGCAGCACGTCCTCGAACACGCGGTACTCGACAGGCTCGGTCTCTGGGTCGTCGTCGTCGTCCTCCATCACGGTGCGGAACACGTCGAGCCCGCCGTCGGCGATCATGCCTGCGTCCACAAACGCGACGGTCTGAACGTCGTAGAGCGGCACGAGAGGGACCGGACCGGGCAGGAGCGCGGCGATCAGCGGCACGCGCACCTCGGCGTTGACCAGCGCAAAGCGGTCGCCGGCCGCCTCGTTGAACCCGAACCCGCGGATGGGCAGCACGGGCGTCGCAAACACGAAGTCGTCGGGCGACTCGACGGGCAGGCTCCGGAACTCGGACTTGACCCAGTTCTGGACGCCCGCCGCATAGAACCGCTGCGGGTCCGGCCCGACGCTGAGCCCGGCCGAGCCCCGTAGCGCGAGCCCGAACCCTTGCCCAAGCGGCCAGTACCGGCGGCCGTCGGCAATCGCCGTCACGAAGAAGGCGTCGGGGCCGGGCGCGCCAGATAGGCTGCCGGCGTAGCGCACACCGCTGCTCGGGCCGAGTCGGCCTGGGACCGTGTGGTCGACGGTATAGGTCACGCGCGGGACCGCGAACAGGCGGCTCCGGGCGCGCTCTCCCAAGTCAGAGAGGTCCGTCAGCGACACGCCAAGCAGGCCCACCTCAGCGTCGACTCGGCGAAACTTGTCGAGCGGGCGCCGCGCGCTGGCGACGACCCCGTAGTTGCGGTAGCGGTAGATCGTGCGGTTGGTGGGGTCGCGGAGCTGGCGGGCCAGGTGGAAGCCCTCCAGGCCGAACTGCGTGCGGCGCGCGCGATTCTGGTAGCTCAGCACGTAGTCGGCGTTGCGGAGGTCGAGGACGAGGTTGGTCGCCAGCCCGACGCGGTGGTCGCCCAAGACGTCGGAGAACAGGAGCTGCGTGACCGACTGGACGCCATAGACAGTGTCGTAGCTGCCGGCGGCCGAGATCAAGTCGAGCGTGAAGCGGAGCTTGTACTCGCGCGCGAGCAGCGCGCCCGTCGAGTCGCGGTTGCCGACAGGGCGGAACGGGTCGTCGCGGCGGGGCAGCCGACCGCCGCCGTCGAAGGCGTCGGAAAAGTCATAGGCGCGGAAGTCGACGCGCGAGCCGCGCTCCGGCGCCGTCGGGTCGAGCGCGAGCGTGTCCGTCGAGGCCAAGAACTCCGGGAGCGGGCCGGCGAGCGCCAGGATCGAATCGGCGAACGCCAACTCCTCGGGCGTCGGCGGGCCGGCCCGGCGCGGCGGGGGCGGGGGTGGGCGGCCGTCGGCGGCGTCGCGCAGGAACGGGTTCTGCTCGCGGATGGCGGTCGACGCCAGTTCGAGGGCCGGGGCCCCCGTCGCACGGCCCGTCCGGCGCTGGGCCCAGATGGTCGGCGCCAGCTCCGGCGGGAGGTCGGCGCGGCCGAAGGGGTCGCGCAGAAAGAAGACGGACGGCGAGCCGTCGTCGAGCGCCAGGAAGACGGCGCGGCGGCCGTCGGCCGAGAGCGAGACGTCGAGCACGCCCGTCTGCAGGTCGGTGAGCGGGTGGCTCGCGCGCGTGGCGAGGTCGAGCGCGTAAAGGTTGGGGACGCCGTTGCGGTCGCTGATGAACAGCAGGCGAGGGCCGCCGGGACCGTCGGCGAGCGCGGGTCGCGTCTCGTCCCAGAGCTCGTCGTCGGTGAGCCGCTCGACGCGACGCGGCGCGTCGAGGTCGAGGCGGTAAAGGTCATGGCTGCGGCGGCCCAGGGCTCGCGTGTCGACGGCGCGGGCAGCGGCGGCGCGAGCTGTGGCGATGCCGAGCGCGAGGGCATCGCCCCGGTCGGAGTGGAACACGATCGAACGGCCGTCGGGTGCCCAGGCAGGCGCGTGGTCGGAGTAGAGATCGCGGGTGAGGTTGGCGACGGCGCCGGTCGCCAGCTCCAGCACGTAGAGGTCCGAGTGCGCTCCGGCGACGCCCTCGAAAGCGATGTGCGTCCCGTCTGGGCTCCAGGCGACCGACACGACGGCATCGACGCCGGGTGGCCGGATCGACTCCACCTCGCGTGTTTCGACATCGACGAGCGCGAGCGCGTCGCCCGGGCCGCTCGTCACGGCGACCGCCAGCCGCCGACCGTCCGGGCTCCACGCCAGGCCGGGGCTCAGGATCCGCAGGCTCTCGAACGTCACGTTGTCCTGCCCCTCGACGACCGTCTCGGGCGGGCGCCGCCCGCCGGTCTGGGCCACGACCACGTCGAACAGCCCGTCCTCGGTCGACACGTAGGCGACGCGGTCGCCCTGGGGCGAGAGCGCGGGGCTGGCGTGGTACCACCCGCCGCTGACCCGGCGCGAGGCGATCGGGCGCGCGATCGCCTCGGCGTCCTCGCGCACGGCGACCTCGGGGTAGTAGGCGGCTCGCAGCGCCCGCTTCCAGCGCTCCGACAGCTCGCGCAGGCCCAGCCCGGTCGCCCGCCGGAACGCCCCGTCGACGCTGCGGCCGAGGCGGACGCGGTCCAGGATCTCGGTCACCTTTTCGCGCCCGTACTCCTGCGCTACGTAGTCCCAGACGCTCTGGCCGCCGCGATACGCGAAGAAGCCGCCGAGCCGCGCGATGTCGGGCAGGCGGTCTTCGAGGAGGGCCTCGCGGACGTACATGTCGCTCTGCGTGTCCCACCCGAGCGCGCTGAACTCGGCCAGCCCCTCGTTGAACCAGCCGGGAATCTGGAGCCGCGCCCCGCTCCGGATCAAGCTCTGCACGGAGCCGCCGTAGTAGAGGTCGTTGAGGACGGCGTGGACCAGCTCGTGGTGGACGACCTGGCGGAACGCGCGCCAGTCGCCGGTGAACGGGACGGCGATGCGGTTCTTGAACAGCTCCGTCACGCCCCCGATGCCCTCGGCGTAGACCGGCAACTCAACAGCGTTCGTGACGGCGAAGTCGGGGTGCGTGGGGTAGACGAGGAGCGGGATCCGCCGGGCCACATCCCCGCCGAACAGGGCCGACACCTCACGGTAGGCCTCCTCCGCGGCCTCGGCGGCGAACGTCGCCAGCACCTGGCCGCCCGGCGCGGCGTCCCGTTCGTAGAAGTAGACGTCGAAGTGGGCCGTCTGGAGCGTCCGCCAGTCGGCCTCGCGGTACTGCACGCGGTTCTTGCCGAACCCGAAGTATTGCGCGCTCGCGGGGGCCGCGCTCACGGCGAGCGCCAGCAGAACGACGAGACGGAGCGCGAGGCGGAGCACGGCCGGAGGCTAGGGGCGCAAGCGGGCGACGGCAAGGGACAACGCAGCCGCGAGGCGTTTCGTCGTCGTCACGCGGGGTTCTCGTGAGCGGGTGGGAGCGGAGTCGGGCGACACGCGCGCCGGGCCCGTCCCGAGCGCATGGGGGATGCCGCACGCGACGTCGATGCTACAGGTTCAGCCGGAGCGTCACCTGCCCATCGCCGAGCCCGAAGATCAGCGACGACGCGTCGACGCGGAGGGCAGGATCGAGCACGAGGACGGCCGGCCCCAGCTCGAGGGAGACCGGGAGCGACACGACGGCGCCGACCGATGTCTCCGTTCTGGTCTCTCCGCCCACGGTCTGCTCGTCTGGGCCGCCCGCGCCGAACACGAGCGTCGACGCGGTCAGCTCGCGGACGGCCCCGTACAGCCCGACCCCCACCTGGGCGCGCACGGACCCGTCGGCGAGCGGGAGGTACCGTACGGCGCTCGCGCGGGCCCGAGTCTCGACGACCTCTCGCCCGCCTCGAGTCTCGGTCGGCCCGCTGTCGGCGGGAAACACAAACGTCGTGGCACCCGAGACGGTGGCCAGGCCTACCACGGCGAGCCGCCACGGTGCCCGGTCCGGGCCGACCACCCAGCCGACATCGGCGCCGATGTGCAGCTCAGCCGGGTACAGGAACCGTTCGTCGTCGACCGGGCCGCCGTATCCGAGGAGCACGGTCAGGTCGAGGCCATTCCCAAACCGGTACCCCACGCTCCCGCTCGCGTCGACGCCGGCGGGTGTGAAGGCAGGAAACGGCCCGCCCGCCAGGTCCAGCGACACGACCGGCCCCGCGCGGCCGACGACATGCGACTGGGCCGAGGCCGGGGCCACCACGACGAAAGCGACAACAAGGACAAATCGAAGCATGTATACAGTGCTAGGGCCCGGGAGACTACCGCCATCCGCAGACCGCCCTCTAGTCCAATCGTACCGCTTCGCGCCAGCCCCCTCGCGCTACAGCCATCCCTGCCGGCGGTACCACCCGACGGCCTCGACCCAGCCCTCCGCCAGCCCCACCGTGGGCGCGTACCCGACGGCACTCGCGGCCTTCGACGAGTCGCAGATCCAGGCGTGCTTTGCGGCTTCCGCCTTGTCGCGCGTCAGCGGCGGCAGCGTGCCGACGAGCCCGCCGCCCCACTCCGCCAGCGCGCCGACCGCGCCGATCGCCGCGCGGGGCACGCGGAGCGCCAGCGTCTTTCGCTCGAGCGCACCTTCTAGCGCCCCCCGCACCTCGGCCCACGACACGCCGGGCGTGCCCAGGAAGTACGTCTCCCCCGCCGCCCCGTAGTGCTCGGCCAGGTCGGCCATCCCCCGTACCAGGTCCGACACGTGGACGAGGGACAGGCGAGGCACGGCATCGGGCCCGACGATGGGGAACAGGCCGCGCGCGGCGCCCTTGGCCATCTCGAACAGGTCGGCCTCGCGCGAGCCGTAGACGGCCGGCGGGCGGACGACCGTCACGCCGAGGTCGCCGTAGTCGCGGCGGATCATATCCTCCATCCGCGCTTTGCTGACGCCGTACATCGAGATCGGCTGCGGGCGGTCGGCCTCGGTCGCCGGGACCGCGGCGCCGTCGGGCGCGAGCGCGTTCGGGCCGAGCGCCTCTAGGCTGCTCGTCGCCAGCACGCGCGGCGCCCCACCGCCCGCGCGGACGGCGTCGAGGACGGCTCGCGTACCGTCGACGTTCGCGCGGTCGAGCGTGGCCTGGTCGCGCGCGCGCGTCAGCCCGGCGACGTGGGCAACGAGGTCGGCGCCGTCGACGCCCGCCGCCAGCGCGTCGGCGTCGTGGAGACTGCCCGCGACGGTCTCGACGTCGAGCCCCGCCAGCCACTTCGGATCGCTCCGCACGAGCGCGCGGACTGCGTAGCCCCGCGCCAGCAGCTCGTCGATCAGGTGGCTCCCGACGAACCCGGTCCCGCCGGTGACGAACGCGAGACGGGAAGACTCAGACATCGGGCGGGCGCAAAAAAAGGGGAGCCGGGCGTGATGCCCGACTCCCCAAGTCTACGGCGTGCGGGCCGCTACGCCTCCGGCTCCGCGTCGGCGGGCGCGTCGGGGGCGACGCCGTCGGCCTCGACCTCGAGGACGAGCGTGACGGTGTCGCCGACGACGGCCTCGCCGAGCTCGTTGTTCATCTCCCACGTCAGGCCCCAGTCCTGGCGCGTGATCTCGCCGGACGCCGTGAAGCCGACCTTGGGCGTGCCCTGCATGGCGGACGCGCCGACGTACTCGCCGGTCAGCTCGACCGGGCGCGTGACGCCGTGCATGGTGAGGTCGCCGACGAGCGTGAAGGCGTTGCCCTCGCCGGGGCGGACCTCGGTGCTCGTGAACGTGATCTCGGGGTAGGTCGCCACGTCGAAAAAGTCGGGGCTCTTGAGGTGGTTGTCGCGGTCGTCGTTGCCGGTCGAGATGGTCGAGGCGTCGATCGTCGCGGTCGCCTGGAGCGACTCGATGCCGTCGGTGATCGTGAGCGTCCCGTTCATGCCGTCGAAGCGGCCGGTGACGGTCGAGATCCCGAGGTGCTTGATGCGGAACTCGGCCCGCGAGTGGGCTACGTCGAAGGTGTATTCGCCGGCGGGGACGTCTGGGGCGTTCTCGAAGGACCCAGCGACGGAGACGTCAGCGGATTCGGAGGCCGGGGCGGCGTCGTCGGCGCAAGCCGTGAGGCCGAGCGCGAGGGTGGCGACGAGAAGGAGGCGGAACGTCATACGGATCAGGGGTGGGTGGCAATGGGGTGCAGACGGGCGCGGTCGCCCGACTCTTACTTACATGTTACAACGAACAAATGCCTTCCCTCCGCTCGCGCTCTTCTTGGGCCACCGGGAGCGATCCGGCACGGGGCCATTCTCGTTGCCCTGCGTCCGCCCGGCGCCTCAGGGCGCTCCCGAACCCCGTCCTGCGCGGATCCTGGGAGGCCGCTCGTGCGATGGAGACTCCCCTCTCCCTCTCTTCCGATGGCTACGGTCTCCTTGTTCGCGTTCGTGTTCGCCGCCCTGATGGGCCTGACGATGGCCGTCCGCCACTGGCGCGGCGAGACGAGCGGCAAGGCGTTCGGGATCGTCCACGGGCTGTGGGCGCTGGCCGGGATCGCCTTGCTGGCGTCGAGCCTGGCCCAGCGCGATGCCGGGTGGGGCTGGTGGGTGCTGGCGTCGTTCGGCGCCGTCGCGCTCGGCGGGCTGTACCTGTTCGTGAAGCAGGTCAAGGGCGAGAAGTGGCCCGGCGCGGTGATCGTCGCGCACGGCGGGCTGGCGCTCGTGACGCTTGCGGCGCTCGGCGTGTGGCTCTTCGCCCGCCCCGAGCCCGTCTCCGCCCCCGGCGCTCCGGCCGCGACGACCGAGAACCTCCCCACCGACGACGGCCCGTAGCCCCGCTACGCCAGCCGCAGCCCGACCACGCTCTCGACGTGGTGCGTGTGCGGGAACAGATCGACCGGCTGGACCGCCTCGATGGTGTACGCCGCCGCCTCCTGGAGCATCGCCAGATCGCGCGCCTGCGTCTGCGGGTTGCAGCTCACGTAGACGATCCGCTCGGGCCGCAGATTCGCGATTTGGCCGACCACCTTGGGGTGCAGGCCGGCGCGCGGCGGGTCCAGGATCAGCACGTCCGGGCGGCCGTGCTCTTCGATCAGCTCCGGCTTGAACAGCGCCAGCATGTCGCCGGCGACGAACGTGCAGTTGTTGACCCCGTTCGCAATCGCGCTCGCGCGGGCGTTCTCGACCGCCGCCTCCACCAGCTCCACGCCCAGCACGCTCTCGACGGCGTCAGCGACGAACAGCGAGATCGTCCCGGCCCCGCAATACAGGTCGTAGACCTTGTCGGTCGGCTGGAAGTTGGCGAACTCGCGGGCGACCGCGTACAGCCGCTCGGCGGCGACGGTGTTGGTCTGGAAGAACGCGTCCGGCGCGATCTCGAACGTGTGCGCCCCGATCTTGTCGGTGATCAGGCCGGGCCCAAAGACGACGTGCGCCGCCTGCCCGTACGAGGTGTGCGCGACGCCGCTGTTGATCGTGTTGACGAACGTCGTGACCCCGGGGAACTCGGCCCGGAGGAAGGCCGCGAAGCGCTCCATCCGGCCCGCGTCGTAGTGCGACGTCACCAGGTTGACCATCCGGTCCTCGGTGTGCGCCGACGTGCGGACGGCCAGGATCCGGAGGTAGCCGGTGTGCTCGCGGGGGTGGTACGGCGTCCACGCCTCGCCCTTCGCGAGTGCGCGGACGCCGTTGACCAGCCGCGCGCTCCACTCGCTCTGGAGGTAGCACGCCTTGAGGTCGAGGACCTTGTCGAACCGGCCGGGCACGTGCAAGCCGAGCGCGAAGTCCTTGTCCATCGCCTCGCCGGTCGCCACCTCCCAGTCCGTCAGCCAGCGCATGCCGGAGAACGAGAATTCCATCTTGTTCCGGTAGTAGTACGTCCCGCCCGAGCCGTCGCGGTCGTCGGCGCCGAGCGGCTCGCGCACGTCGGCCGCGCTCAGGTCCAGCCCGGCGCGCGTCAGCGCCGAGACGGCGGCCTCGCCCTTCATCGCCAGCTGCGCCGGGTACTGGACGTGCTGCCACTTGCAGCCGCCGCACGCGTCGAAGTACTCGCAGCGCGGCTGGGTCCGCAGCGTGCTCGGCTCAAGCACCTCCAGCAGCCGGGCCTCGGCGAACCCCTTTTTGCGCTTGATGACACGCGCCCGGACCCGGTCGCCGGGCACGGCGCCCGCGACGAACACGACGTAGCCCCGGCCCTCGCCGTCGGGGGACGGGACGCGAGCCAGGCTCTTGCCCCGGTCGGCGAAGGCCTCGAGGGTGAGCTCGACCTCGTGGCCGCGCTTGAGGCTGGTGGGGGTGAGGGCGTCGGGCATCGTCGAGGGTCGGGGGCGAACCGGCAAGATGCCGATGGGCCGGACGCCGGAGGGTGAGGAATGCGCCAGTCCCGCCCCCCTGCTGGCGGGCTCCCCACTGGCGACGCGCCCTCTCTGAGCGAAGCCTGTGCTCGCCCCCCCCGCCTGGACGCGCTGCGCCCTGCCTCTCGTGCCGGATCTCCCCGAGGCTCGCGCCAACCCCACCTCCCGCCCGCCGCGCGGACGGGAAGCCTGCCGAACGCAAGCGGCGCCTCGGGCACGGTCCGCAGGCTCCCGGGCAGCGCGCGGCATCGGGTGAGCGGACTCCGGGCCGTCGCGCTGAACCCGACGACCCGGCATGGCCCTCCCGCCAAGGCGTGGCCTTTGCAACGGGCGTCGGAGGCTCTCCCTGCCCGCCCTGGCGCGGCGGACGGTTACCAAACCGCCCGGCCCGCTCCGAAACGCCCGCCGTGCCCACCGACGCCTCTCCCCTGACCCTCTGGATCTACCGCGCGCTGCTGTTTGCCGGCGGCGCGGCCCTGCTCGCGGTCGGCTGGCTCTACGGCATCGCCGGCTACGACCACGCCGACCCCCTGGCCGGGCGCCTGGCGATCGGCATCTCCGCCCTCTCGGTCGGCGTGCTCACGTTCACCAGCACCGCCGTCCGCCGCCGCGCCTACCTGTTGGTGACGGCCCTCTTCGGGATCGTCTCCGCGTGGCAGATCTACGTCGCCACGGTCGGCGGCCTCACACCGACCGCCGCGTTCGGCGTGCTGCTCGTGTTCCTGGGCTGCTCTGCCGGGCTCCAGGCGCCCCGCGTGCTGGCGGCCTACACCGTCCTCTTCGTCGGGGCCGCCGCTGGGGCCACCCTGACTATCGAGGACCCCGGTGTCTCGCGCGTCGCCTTCCTGTCCACGCTCGGCGCCCTAGGCGCCTTGGGCGTGTTCGTGGCCCGGGCCCGCGAAGAGTCGATCCGCCGGCTGGAGGAAGCCAAGGAAGCCGCCCTCGCCGCAGCTCTCGCCAAGTCCGAGTTCCTGGCCGCCATGAGCCACGAGATCCGGACGCCCCTCAACGGCGTCATCGGCATGACCGAGGTGCTCGGGGCCACCGACCTCACCGGCGACCAGCGCGAGTACGTCGGCACCATCGAGGCCTCCGGCCGGGCGCTCCTGGGCGTCATCAACGACGTCCTCGACTTCTCGAAGATCGAGGCCGGGCACATGGACCTCGAGGCCGAGCCGGTCGACCTCCGCGCGCTCGCCGACGACGCCCTAGCGGTCGTCGCGCAGTCGGCCACCCAGCGGGGCGTCGAGGTCGTCTGCACCGTCGGCCCCGAGGTCCCCGCCGTCGTGCTCGGCGACGGGGCGCGGATCCGCCAGATCGCGCTCAACCTGGTCGCCAACGCCGTCAAGTTCACGCCCGCGGGGACGGTCGCGCTGGCGCTCTCGTCGGTTCGGCGCCGTGGCGTCGCCGAGATCACCCTCACCGTCACCGACACCGGCGTCGGCATCCTGCCCGAGCACCTCGGCACCCTGTTCGACTCTTTTACCCAGGTCGACGCGTCCACGACGCGGCGCTACGGCGGGACCGGGCTGGGGCTCGCCATCACCAAGCGGCTCGCGGAACAGATGGGCGGTCGCGTCGGCGTCGAGAGCGTCGCCGGCGAGGGCTCGACGTTCGCCATCACCCTCCCGCTCCCCATCGTGGAGGGCCCGCCGCACCCGACCGAGCCGACCGGGGCCACGCTCTTGCTGGTGGACCCCCACGATCAGGCCCGCGCCGCGGTGGCCGCGCTGGCGACTGCCGCGGGGCTCCGCGTCGAGACCCTGGCCAGCGCCGACGGCGCCCGCGCGTTCGTGGCCGGCGGCGGCCGCTACGACCTCGCCGCGCTCGCCCTCGGTGCCGACGCCTTCACGCTGGCCGACGACCTCCGCGCCACGTCGGCGGTGGGAGGGCGCCCCCTCGTCCTGCTGGCACCGCTCGGCGCCGCCGTGGCCTCCCCCGGCCTGTTCGACGCCGTCGTCTCGAAGCCTGTCCGCGCCGACCGCTTCGCCACCGTCGTCCGCGGGCTGACGGGCCCGGCTATGCCCGAGCCGCCCGCCCGCCCACTCGCGGCGGACTACTCGCACGTCCGCGTGCTGCTCGTCGAGGACCACGAGGTCAACCGCCGAGTTGCCCGGGGGCTTCTCGCACGCCTGGCTGTGGTGCCCGACGTGGCCGAGGACGGCGCCCAGGCCCTCGATGCCCTCGCCGCCGTCGACTACGACCTGGTCCTGATGGACGTGCAGATGCCCGTGCTCGACGGCCTCGAAGCGACCCGCCGCCTCCGCGCCCGGGGCGGCCATCAGCCCCGCGTCGTCGCGCTGACGGCCAACGCGTTCGCCGAGGATGCCGCCCGCTGCCAAGCCGCCGGCATGGAGGGCTTCCTCACCAAGCCGGTCCGCCTCGCCGACTTGCGCGCCGAGCTCGCGGTCGTCGTCGACGGGACGCCTGCCCCTGCGGCGCCGCGCCCCACGCCCGCCACGCCCCCGCCTCCCCGCGAATCGGGCCCGCTCGCGGTCCCCGCCCCCAGCGTCGTCGCCGACCACCTCCGCTCGCTCTGCGACGGCGACGGCGTGCTCGCGGCCGAAATCCTAGATGCCTACCTCGACGCGGAGCGCCCGCTCGTCGAGGAGCTCATGGAGGGCGACCGCGCCAGCGCCGCACACAAGCTCAAGGCCGCGTGCGGCACGCTCGGGGCCGACGCGCTCACGCACGCCGCGCACGAGATCGAGCAGGCCGTCCGCTCCGAGGCCGACACCGACCCCGCCGCAGCCGCGCTCGGCGAAGCCCTCGCCCGGTTCCGGTCCGTCGCCGGGCTCGCGAGAACGCTCCTGTCGCAGCCCGCCGCCAGCGCGTAAAGCTGTCGTCCGGCAGATCGGGATGCCAGCCCACGCGCTAGCGGCGTCGCGCGTAGTGAGGACGAGCGCTCAACCGGGGGCGCCGGGCTGTCTCTCAGCCTGAGACGGCTGGCAACACTCGCGGCGGGCGTCACGCCCAGCCGGACAAATCCGCCGGTCGGAGGGGCCGTGCCTGGGACCGGCACCACTTTGCCAAAGGGTCAGGTCGTTGCCCCCGATACCCCGTACGACCGTGAACACCGCCCGCCTCTCCTCCTCCGTGTCGACCTCCAGCGAACTGTTCGCCCACCGCGGCTTCGAGCTCCGGCTCCTGCCCGCCGCCGACGCCTTCGCGTTCGAGATCGGGCACCACGCGCTCACGCTGCACCGCTCCGACGCCTCGTTCCGCTCGCCCTTCGCGGCGGAGCGCGCCGCTCGCCAGCACGTCGACGCCGCACTCGGCGCCTTCGACGCCGCCCACCGCGCGCTCGCGGCCTAAGCCCCCCGGCATCCAGGGGAGGCTGCTGCTGCCGACGGCGGGGGAACGGGCGTTCACGCCTGCGTCGTCGACCTTGACCCCTCCGATGCCTCTGGGCCTCCGTTCTGTGGTGGGACGGGGGCCCTTTTTGAATCGGTGGGAGAGCTCAGGTCGTGCCGCGCGTCGGGACCCGACGGACCGAAAGCTGCGTGCGACGCGGATCGGTGCGCCCTCGGCTGCGCCGAGATCACGCGCAATGGCTGGCGCATGCCTGCGCCTCGCGATCCTCAACGCGCTTCGACGGCCGTGGGACGGATGTCCCGCCGCGGCATGCCGCCGCGTCTCCCGTCCTCAGCCCGTCGCCGACGGCCCATCGGGCTCAGTCGTCCTCGAAGTAGAAGTCCTCGTTGTGGGTCGGGTAGTCCGGCCACACCTCTTCGATGCTCTCGTACGGAGCGCCGTCGTCCTCCATCTCCTCGAGGTTCTGGATCACGCCCGCCGGGGCGCCGGTCCGATCGGCGTAGTCGATGAGCTCGTCCTTAGTCGCCGGCCAGGGCGCATCCTCCAGCGTCGCGGCGAGATCGAGCGTCCAGTACATCAGTTCTGAGGGGGGGCTTTCAGGGGGGGCGGCACGATAGGTCCGGGCCCGGCCAAATGCAACGGGTCAGAGCCGTGAGGTTCCGGCGGAGACCGGGAAAGGCCCGGCAGCCGGCCCACGCCGACCTGTCCGGGGACGCTCACGCGCCGGATCAGTCGAACGAGATCGTCTGCGAACGGGCGGCCTCCAGAAGCTCGCGGTACTGGGCCGGCGTCACGTCCGGGACGAACGTCGCGACCGGGTTGATCGGCGTGCGCTCTGCGTTGAGCAGGCGGACCTCGTAGTGGAGGTGCGGAGCCGTTGAGAGGCCCGTGTTGCCGGAGTACGCGACGGTCTGGCCACGCCGGACGGCCGAGCCCACGCGCACGCCGTCGGCGACGCGCGAAAGGTGGGCGTAGCGGGTCACCTTGCCCGCCAGCGGGTGGTCGACCTCGATCACATTCCCGTACCCGCCCTTGGTGCCGACGAAGCTGACCGTGCCGTCGCCGGCCGCGTACAGCGGCGTGCCGACGGGCGTCGGGAAGTCGACGCCGGCGTGCATCCGCGAGACGCGCAGGATCGGGTGGAAGCGCATGCCGAAGCCGGACGTGAGCCGGGCGCCCTTGAGCGGCAGGATGGCGGGCTGCTGGCGCAAGACGGCGTCGCGGTCGGTCGCCAGCGAGCGGATCTCGTCGTAGGAGCGGCTCTGGAGCTCGAGCTGGCGCTCGAGGCGGTCGAAGGTCTCGGCGGTCTCGGTGAGCAGCTCTGCCGTCGGCGTCGAGAACCGCGCGAAGCGGTCGTCGCTGGCGCCGCCGACGCCGAGCTGGAACTCGTCTTCGGAGATCGGCTCGGCGTTGAGGACGGTCCGGTAGATCTCGCGGTCGGTCTCGGCAAGCTCTTCCAGCTCTTCGGAGAACCCGGTCAGCTGGGAGTGCGCCGACGCGAGTTGCCCTCGCAGCGCGTCGATCTCCTCGGCCTGCGCTACCTCGGCCGGCGACGTCATCAGGTTCGACAGGACGCCCACGCCGACGGCGCTGAGCACGAGCGACAGGCAGAGCACCGCGCCCGCCTTGAGCCACAGGCCCTTCCGACTGGGCTCGACCTCGACGAACGTGCAGGCGTCGTGGTCGTAGAAGAAGAAGCGGTTGTCAGCCATGGAGTGTGTGGAGCGGAGGGAGCTCCCAGGACCCGCCGGCGGCGTTGTGCGGCCGAGCGGGGCGCGGGAGGCCCGTGCGCACACGTCCACCGCAACAACCGGGCCGACGTCGGCCGACAGGCGCCGAACCCTAGGGGCTCGTGGTGGAAGCGCTCTCACAGGCGGCCGTCAACATAGGGGAACCCCTGGGTCGTCGGCAACTGCCCTTCCTGAGCTTCGGGCTATCTCCTCACGTAGCGGTCTTTTGCGTTCCGTTTCGGACGGGTGTCGAAGCACCAGGGGAAAGGGGCAGGCCGCCGCCGAAGGGCCATCGGCCAAACAGGAATCCCCGCACCCTCCTCCTCCCGCTCACTCGTAGTCGTGCTCGAACCACTCGATGCCCCGGCCAGCGCTGGCGCCCGAGGCGTTCTTCTCGATCCGGTCGCGCAAGCGGTCCGAGAACGCCTTCGCTGGGTCGTAGCCGTAGTGGCGGAGCAGGTGATTCATCGCGATCACCTCGCAGATCACCGTCACATTCTTACCCGGCGTGATCGGCAGCTTGACGATGGGGAGGTCAACATCAAGGATGGGCTCCGTCTCCGTCACCATCTCGATCCGCGTGTATTCCTCGTCCTCATCCCAAGGATGAATCTTGACGACGACCTCGATCCGTTTTTGATACCGAATCGCGCGGACCCCGAACATGGCCTTGACATCGATCAGGCCCAGCCCCCGGACCTCCATGAAATGCTCCGTCAAGCTGGTCCCAGCGCCCATCACCACGCCGCTCCCCTTGCGCGTCGCCATCACCACGTCGTCCGCGACGAGCCGGTGACCTCGCTCGACGAGGTCCAGGGCCATCTCGGACTTGCCGATGCCCGCCGGCCCAGTCAATAGAAGGCCGATGCCGTACACGTCCACCAGCGAGCCGTGGACCGTGAGTTGCTCGGCGAACTGGTCGGCGAGAACATCGCGTAGGACGCCCATGAAAGGGACGGTCGGCTTGGGCGTCAGGTAGACCGGAACGCCGGCCTCGACGGCCAACGTCGCAAGGTCGTCTTCGAGCTCGTTGCCTGCGGTGAGCACCACGCACGGCGGGTCGAAGGCGAGGAGTTTGGCGAACGCCGCCGCCGCCCCGTCGCCGAGCCACGCGAGGTACCGGCACTCGGTGTTGCCCAAGATCTGGATGCGCTGGTGCTCAAAATGCTCGGTGTACCCCGCAAGCACGAGGCCCGGCCGGTGCACGTGGCGGACGCGGACCACCCGATCGCTAGGCTCGACGCCAGATACGGCCACCATCTCGATGCCGGCCCGATCCCGCAGCCGGGTCATCAGGTCGGCGACGGCGATGGACTCGCGGCGGAAGGGCTGGGGCTTTCTCACGAGGGGGGGAGGCATGGAGGGAAGGAGGCATGCGGGGGGACGACTGCTCATCCCACATCCCTCCCTGCGCTAGGGGACTTCGACCGTCGCCAACACGCGACCGACGATGTTCTCGGACGTGACTTCTTCGGCCTCGGCCTCGTACGTGACCGCGACGCGGTGGCGGAGCACGTCGAGGGCGATGGCACGCACGTCGTCGGGCGTGGCATACGCGCGGCCCGCGAGGAAGGCGTGGGCGCGCGCCGCCAGCGCGAGGGCGATGGAGGCACGGGGGCTGGCGCCGTACTGCACGAGCCCGCGGAGGTCGGACAGCTTGTACCGCCCCGGGTCGCGCGTCGCCAACACCAGGTCGACGATGTACTCCTCGACGCGGGCGTCGAGGTAGACGGCCCCGACGGTCGCCCGGGCGCGCAGGATGTCCTCGGGCGAGACGACGGGCGCCGTCACCGGCAGCGCCGTCGCGCGCGACATCCGCCGCATGATCTCGAGCTCCTGGTCGCGCGTCGGGTAGTCGACGACGGTCTTCAACATGAACCGGTCGACCTGCGCTTCGGGCAGAGGGTACGTGCCCTCCTGCTCGATCGGGTTCTGCGTCGCCAGCACCAGGAACGGGCGGGGCAGCGGGAAGGTGGTCTCGCCGATCGTCACCTGCCGCTCCTGCATGGCCTCAAGGAGCGCGCTCTGCACCTTCGCGGGCGCCCGGTTGACCTCGTCGGCCAGGATCACGTTCGCGAAGATGGGGCCCTTCTTGACCCGGAAGCTCCCGTCGCCCTGGTGGAAGACGAGCGTGCCGAGCAGGTCGGCCGGCAAGAGGTCGGGCGTGAACTGGACGCGCTGGAACTTGGCGTCGACGGCCGCGGCAAGGGTCGAGACGGTCAGCGTCTTCGCCAGCCCGGGGACGCCTTCGAGCAGCACGTGGCCGCCGGTGAGCAGCCCGATCAGCAGCCGCTCGACCATCGTCTCCTGCCCGACGACGACGCGGCCGACGGCCTCGAGAAGAGGCCGGACAAAGCGCGCGTCGGCGGCGACGCGCTCGGTGAGGGCCCCGAGGTCGGGGGCGGCGGCGGGGACAGCAGTCGGAGTCATGCGGAGGGCGTCGGGCGCGGCGGAACGGCCGATCGTCGGCCGTGGTGCGGAGGATACCGCCGGGTGCCGCGGGCGGGTCCGCTGGCACGGCGCGGTCCGGCGATTCGCCAGCAGCGTGGACCTTAAACGCCGAACTGCGCGCCGTCGAGGTCCACGCCATTCAAGAAGGCCTCGGCGTCCAGGCGGCGCTTGCCCTGGCGCTGGAGTTCGAGCACCTCGACGGCGCCGTCGCCGCACGCGACCAAGATGCGGCCCTCGTCGACGGTCACCGCGCCGGGCGCCCCGCCGCCCTCGGTCGGCGTCGTCCGCAGGATCTTGAGCGTCTCGCCGTCCCACTCAGTCCACGCCCCGGGCACGGGCGCGAGCGCGCGGACGTGGTTGTGGACGCGCGTCGCGGGCTGGGCCCAGTCGAGCCGGCCGTCCTCGCGGAAGATCTTGGGCGCGGGGCTGGCGAGCGTGTCGTCCTGAGGCTCCGCCGCCGCCGTCCCCGCCGCGATCCGGCGCACGGTCTCCACGACGGCCTCGGCGCCGATCTCCGCGAGCCGGTCGTGGACGTCGCCCGCGGTGTCGTCGGGCCCGACGGCGATGGCGCGGCGCAGGATGACGTTGCCGGTGTCGACGGTCCGCTGGAGGAAGAACGTCGTCACGCCCGTCTCGTCGACGCCGTCCATCAGCGCCCGCTGGAGCGGCGCGGCGCCGCGGTACGCGGGCAGGAGCGAGCCGTGCAGGTTGAAGGCTCCCAGCCGGGCCGTCTCGTAGACGGCCGGCGGCAAAATCTGGAACGCGACGACGACGATGATCTCCGGCGCCAGCCGATCGACCTCGGCGGCGAACGCCGGGTCCTTCACTGAGGCGGGCTGCAGGACCGGGAGCCCGTGCCGCGCGGCGGCCTGCTTGACGGCCGACTCCCGGACCTTCTGCCCCCGCCCCGCCGGCTTGTCGGGGACGGTGACGACCGCGACCGGCGCGAGCCCGGCCTCGACGAGCGCGTCGAGCGAGGGCACGGCAAAGTCGGGCGTGCCCATAAAGACGATGCGGGGGGAGTCGGCCATGACGAGTCGGGGGTCGGGGGCCGAAAGGTCCCGCTGTCCGGCGGCGGGTGCACGTCCGCCGGGTGAACTCCGCTCTCGGCATCCGCTGGCGCTCGCCGGCGCCGGCTCGCGGCGGCCCCTGGCTATTCCGAGTTGCAGGGCTCCGGCTCGACGCCGCTGTCCTCGAACGGCGGGATCAGCCCATAGCCCGGGCGGAACGGAATGGCGCGCGTGATGACGCCGCCGACGAAGCCCGTCCCGTGCTCGACGTTGCCCAGCTCCGCCGCAGCGAGCGCGCCCTCCAGCGTCAGGCCCTCCACGTCCGGCCAGTCGTCGGTGCCGACGGCGACCGCGAACTCGGCGGCGACGGGGTAGGCGCCGGGCAGGCCGTCGATCTCCATGAAATCGGCGTCGTCGCCGAAGTAGACCGTCGCGTCGAGCGTGCCGGCGGCGCTCTGCATCAGCGATTCGAGCTTGCTGAACCGGTACCGCTCGCCGACGCGGCCGGGCCCTTCGAGCCGGTACCGCGCCTGCACGTCCACCACGCGCGTGGCGCCGCTGACGGCGACGAGCGTCGGGCAGAACAGCGGGCCGTCGATCAGCTCGAACGCGAGGTCGGCGTCGTCGGGCGTGCGGACGGTCGCCGTGGCCGTGGCGCCAGCCGCGTCGGTGGCGACGATGCGGTACGTGGCGCCCGCCTCGATCGGTGTCGTCGTCCAGAACAGGTGGCCCGGGCCCGTCGGGAAGTCGCGGACGAGCTGGGTCATGAGGTGCCGGTCGCCGTCGGGGTCGACCAGTTCGACCGTCGCGTCGATCGGCCCCGGCGTGCTGACGGCCTCACGGGCAAAGGGCTCGACGCGGACGAACTGCGTGTCGGCGGTCACATCGAGGTAGCCGCTCATCGCGAACACCAGGTCCGACGGCTCGATGGGGTCGAGCGGCGCCTCGCACGCGGCGAGCGCGAGCGCCAGCAGGAGCACCGGGAGTCGACGGGCCATGCACGAAGAATAGGTTATCGGGCGGTGCAGGGCAGGATCTGGGCGGTCGGGCCGAACCCGAACGTGATGACGCCCGGCACGAACGGCCGCTGCTCGGTGACGGCCCCGCCGATGAATCCCAGCCCGTTGTCAACGCCAAAGCTCTCGATCTGCAGGATGTCTTCCAGCGACAGCCCGACCGGGTCGGGCCACGCCGTCGTCGAGACGGCCACGACGAGGTCGGCCGAGATCACGTCGGCCAGGGAGAGGGGGTCGAGGCCCATCGCGACGGCGTCGTCGGCGTAGTAGATCTTGGCCCGGAGCGAGCCGTCGTCGAGCCGCTCGAACGTGTCGGCGTGCGAGTAGCGGCGCTCGACGATCTGGCCGTCCTGGAAAATGCGGTACCGTGCCTGCACCTCCACGATGCGCTCGGCGCCGGCGATGACGACGATCGTCGGGCACGTCTCGCGGCCGGTCTCGACGGCGATCGAGTAGGCGTCGTCCTCCGGGATCTCCACGTCCGTCGCCGACTCGGCCCCGTCGCCGCGCCGGGCGACGAGCCGGTACCGGCCGCCGGGCACGATCGGGGTGGCGGTCCAGAACAGGTGGGCCGGGCCGCTTGGGAACGCGCGGACCTCCTGCGCCAGCGGCACGCTCGCGCCGGAGTCGAGGTCGGTGAGCGTCACCTCGGCGTCAATGAGCCCGGGGTCGCCCTCGGCGGTCCGGGCCACGGGCTCGACGCGGACGACCTGCGTGTCGGCCGACGCGTCGAGGTAGCCGCTGAACGAGAACACGAGGTCCGACGGCACGATGGGGTCGAAGGGCACCTCGCACGCCGCCAGCGACGCGAGCAGGCCGAGGCTCAGGAGCGCGAGCCGCCTCATTCCGGGGAGGGGCCGTAGCACTCTCGAGGGGCAAACGGAACGGTCCACGTGACCACGCCGCCGACGAACCCGACTCCCTGATCCAATCCGGTGGACTCCAGCAGCAGCACGTCTTCGATGGACTGCCCGCGCGTGAGCGGCCAGTCGGCCGTGGCGATGGCCACCTTCACGCTCGCGGAGAGGAGGTCGTCGTCCGGAGAGAACCCGAACGCACGGAGGTCGCTGCCGGGGTAGACCGACGTTTGCAGCGCCCCCCCCGCCCGGGTCCGGACAAAGTCGTTGTAGGAACGGACGACCGTGCGACGCCGGCCGCGCCGCGAGACCTCGTACACCGACTGGACGTCTGCCAGCCGCTCCGCACCGGCGACGCTCACCACGATCGGGCACGAGGTGGCGGTCGCGATCACGTCGATCGTGACGCCCGCCGTGTCGGGGATGGCGACCGGCGCGGTCGTCGTCGATCCGTCGGGCGCCCGGGCGCGCACGCGATACACCTGCCCGGGCTCGACGTCGGCCGTGGTCCAGAACAGGTGCGCGGGGCCGGTGACGAACAGGCGGACCTGTTGGCGAAACTCGACCACGCCGCCAGGCCCATCGAGCGTCACGACCGCGTCGATGGGGGCGGCGGTCGTCTCCGCGGTCTGCCCGAAGGGCTCGACCCGGACCCACTGCGTGTCGGCGGAGGCGTCGAGGTAGCCGCTCAGCGAAAAGTGGAGGTCGGCGGGCGCGATGGGGTCGAACGACGACTCGCACCCGGCCAGCGCCAGCAGCAGGAGGGCCCAGGCTCTCATCGGGTCCGCAGGCGGGCCGAGACGTAGGGCACGATCGGGAGCTGGTCGACGCGGCGCCCCCGGAAGACGTCGTAGTAAAAGACGTTGGCCCGGTTGTAGGCGTTGACGGCGCCGGCCCGGACGTCGAGCGCGGCGCGCGAGCCGAGGTCGAAGGCCCTCCCGGCCGAAAGGTCGAGGCGGTGGTACGCGGGCAGGCGCCCGTTGAACGGCCGCTCGAACACGACGCGCGGGAAGCCGGGCTGGAAGACGACCTCGGGGAGCCCGAACGGCGGCACGACGGTGTCGTAGCCGTACGGCCGCGTGTACGGCAAGCCCGACCCGATCTGCCACCGCGCGCCCAGGTTGACCGCGCCCACGTCCGCGCTGACCGCGAGCTGGACCTGGTGGCGCCGGTCATGCGCGGGGTTGTACTCGGTGTACGAGGTCCCGCCGCGCACCAGAAACGCGCCGTCGACGGCCTCGTATGTCGTCACCCCGAAGGCGTACGAGAGGTACGTGTAGACCGGGTCGGCGGTCCACTCTAGGCGTGCGTCGGCGCCGTACGAGGTGCTCCGGGCCTCGGTTGGCAAGAGCGTGAACTGGGTCCGCGCGCTCCAGATCGGCACCGGCAGCCCGTCGATGCGGCGGCCGTACGCCTCGGCGCCGATGCGCAGATTCCGGGTGACCGGGACGGTCGCCCCGCCCAGGACGTGGACGGCGCGCTGCTCGTCGAAGCCGGGCGGCGGGCCAGTCCAGGCGATAAAGGGGCTGGCGGCGTCGCGCTCGTCGGTGAGCCCGACGAGCGACTGGCGGTAGAGCCCGGCGGCGGCGGAGATCTCGGGCCCGAGGCGCCCCGACGGCAGGTACGAGGCGCGGAGGCGGGGCTCGAGGCCGGCCCCCGTCGAATACGGCCGGAGCACAGCCGCGACGCCCGGCGTCAGCGTCAGCGCCCCGAGCGGGATCTCCAACTCGACGTGGGCGGCGCCACCGAGCAGAAAGTCGCCGTCCTCACGGGCCGACGACGCGTCGCCCAGCTGGAATCTGGTGACGACGAGCGAGGCCCGAGCACCGGTCCGCAGGCGGACCGCGCCGAGCGAACGGGTCAGCTCGGCCGAAAAGCGGCCCTCGGTCAGCTTCGAGGACCGCTCGCGGCCCTCGCTGAAGAGGAAGTCGGCCTCCTCGCCGATGCCGCTGTTGAGGTGGCTCAAGCTGGCGGCCACGTCGACGCGGCCGTCCAAGCCGGGCGGGGCCGAGATGCAGCGCCCGCCGAGCACGGCGTTGCGCCACTCGAAGGCGTCGGGCGAGTCCTCCGCCAAGCGCCCCCGGTCGTACGTCGTCAGCGCCATCGCCGAGCACCGCGAGGCGTCGGTCGCCGTCGCCAGCTTGACGAGCCCGTCGGAAAACTGGAGCGGCACGGTCGCGCCGACGAGCGCCGCGAGCGGCTCCACGACGGACGTGCGCGCCGAGGCGATCCACGACGAGCGGCCCCGCACGAGCGGGCCCTCCGCCTGCGCCGAGACCACGAACGGCCCGGCCGTCCCGGCGGCCTTGAACGACTCGGTGCTCCCCTCGCGCAGCGTCACGTCGAGCACGGACGACACCCGGCCCGAGTACTTCGCGCCGAACCCGCCCGCGTAGAAGTCGGCCGCGCCGACCAGGTCCTCGGGGAACGCCGAGAAGAAGCCGACGACGTGGAACGGCTGGAAGACGGGCGCGCCGTCGACGAGCACGAGGTTTTGCGATGGCGTGCCGCCGCGCACGAAGAGCCCCCCGCCCCGGTCGCCGACGGTCACGACGCCGGGCAGCGACTGGAGGTAGACCGCGAGGTCGCCGGCCACGTCCGGCGACGGGATCCGCGCGAGGTCGGCCGGGCGGATCCGCTGGAGCCCGCCCGACACGTCCGCCGCGCCGCCGCCGGCCTGGACGACGACCTCGTCGAGCGCGTCGCCCGCGATGAGCACCGGGCTCCACGTCGTCGGCCCCTCCCCCACGTCAAGTGTATCCCCCACCGCCGCGTACCCAACGTAGCTGGCGCGCACGGCGTAGCGGCCCGGCGCCAGCCCGCCGACCTCATAAAACCCCTGCGCGTCGGTGACGGCACCGCGCAACCGGTCGGCGGCGTCGACGCGTTGGACGGCCACGCTGGCGCCCGCGAGCGGGCCGCGCTCGGCGTCGCTGACGAACCCGCGGACGGCCTGGGCGGAGACCGGAAGCGCGAGCGCCGCCAGCAGCCCGAGCGCGAGCGCCCGCAGAAGGGGTCCCGCAAGCGCGGGCGGACGGGGGCTCATGGGCGGAGAGTCGCGGCGAGCCCCAGACTACGCCCGTTACATCCGGGTCCGATCGTCCCAGTGGGGGATCAGCAGGCGGAAGTCACCCACGCCCGACTCATCGACGAAGATGAAGCGGCGGCCGTGGCCGTAGTAGTTCCAGATCTGGTACGGCCGCGTCCCGTAGTTGAACGGGTGCATCTCGACGTAGTCGGGCTCGCCGAACCGGATGAAGATCTCGCCCCGGTCGGTGTTCCAGCCCCGGTCGTGGAAGCGGCTGTACTTGTCGTTCGCGAAGGCCACGCGGAAGTAGTACGTCTCCATCTCCTCGTTCCGCTCCGTGCCCGGCGTCGGGTCGCGCTCGTCCCAGAACGACAGGAACAGGCGGCGCTGCTCCTCGGGCGAGGGCGCGTTGCGGATGGCAACGAGTTCGTCGGGCTTGGCGACGTAGCGGAGCTGGGCGATGGCCTGGTCGAGGTCCTCGATCTGGCTGTCGAGCCCCATCCAGCGGACGGCGAACCGCTTGTCGGCCTCGGCGATGAGGGCGCCCTCGGGCGTCGCGAGCCGGACCGTCAGCGTGTAGTCGCCGACCTGGAGGCCCTCGGTCGCGATGCGGAAGGCGGCGGGCGTGCGGCCGGGCTCGAGGTCGAGCCGCTCCGTCACGGCGACCGGCGTGCCGAGGTCGGCCTGCTGGCGCGGCGCCAAGCCGAGGAGCGCGCCGAACGAGGGCCGCTCGCGGACGCGCGACTGCTCGGTGACGACGTACGTGACTTGGACGGGCGTCGCGACGGCGGCGTGGAGGTCGTAGCTGACCCAGAAGGCGTCGTCCTCGGTCGAGACCGTCGCGCCGACGATCGGCGTGGCCGTCCCGGCGGCGGGGTCGTAGGCGCTCAAGAGCATCGGGTCGGACAGCGCGACGGCGCCGCTCGTGACGTCGCGGACGACGTGGCCGACCTCGCGCGAGAGCGTCCGACCACTCGATCCGTCCTCGATGGCGACCTCGACGACGTAGCGGCCCGGCCCGACCTCGAGCGACTGCACGGCGCGGTCCTCGCGGTCGGAGTCCTGGGTGTCGTCGTAGGCCTCGGCGGCCACGTCGCGCTCGAAGGTGCGGCTGACGACGAGCGACTGCTGCTCGCCGTCGTCGCCGAGCGCGTAGACCTCGACGGTGACGGCGTAGCTGGCCTCGAAGCCGGCCTCACGCGCCAGAAACCGCAGGCTGGTGTTCGGGACGGCCGTGTACACGTCCAGCCGCGAGGCCGGTCCATCGGTCGTCTCGGCGCGCCGCGTGGCGACTTCGACGTCGAAGGCGGGCGTATAGGCGGCCTGGGCGATCGCGAGTGGGGACCCGATCGCGACGAGCGCGACCAGGGCGAAACGGCGAGCCATCCCCATCACATCGGGGACAACCTTGGAGTAACGAGCGCGCATAGGCTCGGAGAGGGCGCTGGTGGAGGCAGGGGCGCGGGTGGGCGCAGTCAGGAAGATGCTGTGCACGGGAGCGCTTACACAAGGGCAATCCGCGAGCCGTCTGAACGGGCGGGCGAACCGTCGGGCGGGCGTCACGAGCGGCGGTCAGGCCGCGGCGGCGTCGCCGAAGAGGGCGGCCACGAAGGCCGCGCGGTCGAAGACCTGGAGGTCGTCGATCCCCTCCCCCACACCGATGTATTTAACGGGGATCTGGAACTCGTTCGAAATGCCAATGACGATGCCCCCCTTGGCCGTGCCGTCGAGCTTGGTCAGGACGAGCCCCGTCACCTCGACGGCCTCGGTAAAGGCTTGGGCCTGGCGAAGCGCGTTCTGGCCGGTGCTGGCGTCGAGCACGAGCAGCACTTCATGGGGCGCGCCGGGCACCTGGCGGTCCATCACGCGGCGGACCTTGGACAGCTCGTCCATCAGCCCGATCTGGTTGTGGAGCCGCCCGGCCGTGTCGATCAGCACCACGTCCGCGCCGCGCGACTTGGCGGCCGCGAGCGTGTCGAAGGCGACCGCGGCGGGGTCGGCGCCCTGGTACTGCTTGATGATCTCGACGTCCGCCCGCTGGGCCCACACGTCGAGCTGCTCGGTGGCGGCGGCGCGGAACGTGTCGGCGGCCCCGAGGAGCACGCGCTTGCCGGCCTGCTTGTACTGGTGCGCGATCTTGCCGATCGAGGTCGTCTTGCCGACGCCGTTGACGCCGACGACCATCACCACGTGCGGCGCGTTCGGGAGCGGCGCCCCAAAGTCGGCCGGGCGCTCAGGCGCGCTGTCGAGCATCAGGTCGGCGATCTCGTCGCGCATGACCACGTTGAGCTCCTTCGTCGAGACGTACTTGTCGCGCGCGACGCGCGCCTCGATCCGGCCGATGATGTCGACCGTCGTCTGGACGCCCACGTCGGACGTGACGAGCACCTCCTCGAGGTCGTCGAGCACCTCCTCGTCGACGGTGTCCTTGCCGGCGACGGCGCGGCTGAGCTTGTCGAAGAGCCCGGCCCGGGTCTTGTCGAGCCCGGCCTCGAGCGAGGCCTGCTCCGTTTCCTTGCGCTTGAACCCAAACAGGGCCATGGGGGAATGCCGTTGGTGTGGGGGCCGTACCGGCGGACGGGACGGCGGGATCCGCCGGGGGCGGAATGAGACGAGGAGGGGATGAGAAGAGGAGCGGAAGCTGTGGGCGCACGCGGCCTGGCGGTCTCGCACGCCTCCTCGCCTCTACTCCTCTACTCCTCCTTTCCTTCCAACCAGCCGGTGTTGGGCGCGCAACGTCGTGCCGTCGTCCTCGAGCGCCGCCTCGCCGTGGCGCATCACGGCCGCGAAGCGGACGCCGTACTTGACCACGGAGTACACCATCACCGCCGCCGTCAGGCCGACGAGCGCCTCCATCACGCGCGGCGACGCCTCCAGCAGGGCCGCGATGACCGTCACCGACAGCGCGGCCACCGCCACCTTCCCGCTCCACAGCGACGACGTGAACCGCCCCAGCCGCCGCGACTGCAGCAGCCCGCCGATCGCCAGCAGCGCGTCGCGGGTGACGGCGAGCGCCACGAACCACAGCGGCAGCGACGGGCCGGCCTCCTCGGGCCGGAGCAGGAGCGCGACGGTCACCGCCGCCGCCGCCAGCTTGTCGGCCGTCGCATCGAGCACCTTGCCCCACTCGCTGACGGTGTCGCTCCAGCGCGCGACGCGGCCGTCAAACCAGTCGGTCGCGATCGCCAGCCCGATCAAGCCGAACATGGGCCCGAGCGGGCCGCCCTGGTAGACGAGCACGGCGATCGGCGCCACGAGCACGGCGCGCGACAGGCTCAGCATATTCGCGGCCGTCCAGAACCGTCCCATCTCGGGGAGTCCTGGCGAGCGGGCGGGCGAGGTCAGCATGGGGCGGTCGGTCGGGGTCAAGATACCGGCGATCTTGCGGCCCCCCTCGGTCTCCTCGTGCTCGCTGTCGCCCTCATCGCCTTCGCCGTCCAACTCGCCGTGTGGGCGGCCGTCGCCGTGGGCGTGCGCCGCGTGCGCGAGGCCGGGCCGGAGCCGCTGGCGCACGCCGAGGCCGCGCTCGGCGCCGGCCTGCCGATCAGCGTCGTCGTCGCCGCGCACAACGAGGCCGACCGACTGCCGACCCTCCTCGACGCCCTCGCGGCGCAAGGGCACCGCCCGTTCGAGGTCGTGATCGTCGATGACCGCTCGACGGACCGGACGGGCGCGCTCGCCGCGTGGCGCGCCGCCGACTTTCCCGTCCCGCTCCGCGTCGTCCGCGTCGACGACGGGGCGCCCGAGGCGGCCGGTCTGCCGCCCAAAAAGCACGCGCTCGAACGCGGCGTCGAGGCCGCGCGCCACCCGAGACTGGCGTTCACCGACGCCGACGGGCAGCCCGGTCCGGACTGGCTGGCGCCGCTCGCGCGAGCGGCGGTGGGCACCAACGGGGCCGACGACGGCGCCGTCCTGGTCGGCTACGGGCCGTACGTCCGCGAGCCCGGCGCGCTGAACCGGTTCGTCCGCTACGAGACCGTGCAGACGGCCGCGCTGGCGGCGGCGGGCGTGGGGCTGGGGCGACCGTGGCACGCCGTCGGCCGCAATTTTTCCTATCCCCGCGACCTGCTAGCGCGGCTGGGCGGCTTCGCGCACTCCGCCGGGTCGCTGTCCGGCGACGACGACTTGCTCGTGCAGGAGGTCGCTCGCACGAAGGCTGCGCCCGTCCGGTACGTCTGGGACCCGGCGGCGGCAGTCCCGACGCCCGCCCCGCCGACGTGGCGCGCGTTCTGGCGCCAGAAGCGCCGCCACGCCAGCGCCGGGACGCACTACGCCCCGGCCGTGCTCGTCGCGCTCGGGGCCGTCCACATCTCGAACCTCGTGCTGTGGGTCGCCGCGCCCGTCCTCCACGTCGCGCTGGGCACGCCCATCGGTTGGGGCTTGCTGGCGGCCAAGCTGCTGCTCCAGCGGTCCGTGATCGGCGACGTGCTCGACGGGCTGGGCGACGAGCCCGACGTGCGCCTGTGGCAACCCGTGCTCGACGGCGCCTCGGCCGTGTACCACCAGATCCTGGCCGTGCTCGGCGCGCTCCCGACGCCCAAGCGCTGGTGACTCAGCCCGGCTTCCACGCCAGCATCTGCACGACGGCCGCGTCGCCCCGGTGGTACGGGCCCTCGACAACCGCCCGCTCGGCCTCGTGCAGGATCTCGGCGTCGAGCCCGGCCAGTTCGTCCGCCAGCCCCGCCGCGGTCATCGTGATATCGACGGCCTCGGGGCCGGACGGGCCGCCGGTGTCGCGCTCGGTCTGCGCGGGCGTGTAGGCCTCCAGGATGAACATCCCGCCCGGCCGGAGCGCCGCCACCACGCGCCGGTGGAGCGGGCGCCGGACGTCGGTCGGCAGGTGGGCAAAGACGGACACCACGGCATCCCACGCCGCCTCGCCGGGGTCGAAGTCTGCGAGGTCGGCGACGACGGTCTCGATCTCGACGCCGCGCGCGGTCGCCAGCGCCTCCGCTCGCGCCAGCCCCACGGCCGAGCGGTCGACGGCGGTGACGGCGTGGCCCTGTTCGGCGAGCCAGACGGCGTTGCGGCCCTGCCCCTCGGCCAGGCACAGCACGCGACTGTTGAATGCGATCCGGTCGGCGACGGCGGCGAGAAAGTCGTTGGGCGCGTCGCCGTACGCGAGCGCGGGCTCGGCGTAGCGGGCGTCCCAGAAGTCGGGCGGAGGGCCGGGCATGGGTCGGAATGGAGGCGGGATCGGTGTACGCGCTCGCGCCGCACCCGCTCCACCGCGCGCGCCCCTCCCCCACTCAAAACAAACGGGCCCGCCAGCCGAAGCCGACGGGCCCGCAGGGGCGCTTGCTTGCGCGAGCGCTAGGTCGTCGTGACGTTCACGAGATCAGACCTTCGTGAGGTCAGGTTTCGTGCCCGCAAGGCGCGCGAGGTGTGCGGGGCCGCAGCTCCGGACGACGAGTGCAACGCGGCTGGCGCGGAAACTGGGCCACGAGGGGCGATCAGGTTGACGGTCACGATGGCCTAGTTAAAGCGGTACCGGATGCCGACCTGGGCGCGCCAGCGCGAGAATTCGCTGGGGTCGTCCACGAACGTGGTGGCCGGGCCGGTAAAGTTGAACAGCGGCTCGCCGCTGTTGTCGAAACCGACAAGAGAGAGCGGCGACGTGGCGGCCGGGCTGGCCACCTTGCGCACGCCCCAGTCGGAGCTGATCAGGTTGGCCACGTTCTGCAGGTCGAGGCTGAGCTGCAGCGTGTTTCGGGCGTCGCCGGTCAGGAACGACAGGTCCTGAAGGATGCGCAGGTCGACCGACGAGTACCACGGGTTGACCGCCCCGTTGCGCTCGGCGATGCTCCCCCGATTTTCGCTCAGATACGAGTCCTGCGCGATAAACCGGTCGAGCGCCGCGTACTGATCGGCCGCCGTGCCCACGAAGTTGCCCGCGCCGTCGGTCTCGGAAAACCGGATCTCGCCGGCCGAGGCCGGGATATAGATCAGGTCGTTGCCGCCCGAGCCGTCGCCGTTGACGTCGCCGGAGTACGTGAACGAGTAGCGGTTGCCGCCAGCGTACAAGAACTGGTTGCCCTTGGCGAGTGTCGCGAAGACGCCGACGCTGGTCGAGGCCGTTTCGCTCCAGTCCATCCGGTAGAGCGCCGTGCCGATGATCCGGTGCGGCTGGCCAAACTGGGCCGGCGCCAGCTGCGGCCGGTTGGGATCGCCCTGCACCGGATTCGAGCCCCACAGGACGGACGCGATCTCGGTCGTCGAGAAGAGGTTCTCGGACTGCGTGTAGGCGTAGGCGCCGGACAGGTTGAGGTTGTCCCCAAACGCCTTCCGAAGCTGGGCCGTGAGGCTCAGGTTGTAGCCCTCCGACGAGCTGTCGATGACGTAGATGCCCGCACCGCCATCGGGGTTGAGCTCCTGGCCACCCTCCTGGGCCCCGAAGTAGGGGCGCCCGTCCGCCAGCGTCCGGACCGGCGTGCGCAGGTCGGCGTTGCGGATGTACACGGCGTTGAGGTCCTTCCCGAAGATCCCTTCGAGCGTCAGCAGCGCGTCGCCGGGCAAGCGCTGGTCGACGGCGAGGTTGGTGGTCCAGACCTGCGGGTAGCGAAAGTCGTCGTCCATCGCGTTGAGGTCGAACGACTGCTGGAGGGTGGCCTCGTCGCTCGTCCGCAGGTCCTCGTCGATGGAGGTGTAGGGCTCGGCGCCGGGCAGGTTCGGGTTCGCGCCCGGGTTCGAGATCACGTTCCCGATCCAGACGAAGGGGACGCGGCCGGTAAAGATGCCCGTCCCGCCTCGGACCTGGGTCGAGCGCTCCGTACCCGGGGAGTAGTTGAACCCGAGGCGCGGCGAAAAGAGCAGCGTCGCGCCCGGCAGCGAGGCCTGGTCGACGGTCTCGGCGGCGTCGTTCTCGTCGAGCGCCGTGAGGCCGGTCGAGAACGGGTTGGCGACCGGCTCGGTGACGTAGAAAGGCGCGTCGACGCGCAGGCCCATCGTCAGGCTGAGTTGGGGCGAGACGAGCCATTCGTCTTGGACGTAGACGCCCACCTGGCCGACGTCGATGGTCTCGCCCTTGAACGCGAGCGACTCCGAGGTCACCATCCCGTTGAGGTCGACGCGACACGACGTGCCGGCCTCGCTAAAGAGGTCCGCGCCCGGCCCGCACAGCGGCAAGGACGGGTTCGTGACGGCCAGGAACTGGTCGACCCCGAAAAAGGTGGAGCCGTTCGGGATGCCGTCGCCCTCGAAGTCGAGGAAGTACGGGAGCTGGAAGAGCCCGTGGCGGAAAAGGTTGAAGGAGTTGAAGAACGAGAAGTACTCGAAGTTGGCGCCGCCCGTCACGATGTGCTGGCCCATCGGAATGGTCAGGTTGTTCGTGATCTGGAGCACGTCCTGGTCCAGGATGTTGCGGATCGAGAAGGGCTCGTGGCCGGCCGTCGTGTAGGTCACGCCGCCCTCGACGATTTCGATCGTCGGGAAGGGCGCCGACTTGGGCTCGCGGAAGTCGCGGAAGCGGCTGTAGCTGGCGAAAAAGCGGTTCGAGTTGACCCCGAAGCGGCTGTTGAGCTCGAGCGCGACCGAGTGCAGCTCGTTGTTGATGCGGTATCCCGAGTTCTCGAACGGCAGGCTCGACTCGTTGGGCCCACGGCCCGAGTTGGCGAACGAGATGGCGGCCGGGTTGACCGTCAGGTCGCGGAAGGCGTCGAGGTAGTTGTACCGCAGCGACAGCTCGTTCGACTCGTTGACGTTCCAGTTCAGCTTCGCGAGCAGCTTGTCGTTGTCGGTCGCGCGGAGGTAGTCGTCGTAGCCGCCGGTCTCGTAGCCGTAGCCGTCGCGCAAGCGGGCCGAGATGGCGTCGAGGTCGCTCGCCTGGACGCGGCTCTCGCCGAACGACACGGTCCCGTCGCGGTTGGCGACGAAGTTGGTGCCGGGGTCGTCCCGGCGGGACAGCTCGCCGTTGACGTAGAAGAACAGCTTGTCGCGGACGATCGGCCCGCCGGCCGCCAGCCCGATCTGGTTGAACGACAGGTCCGGGTTGGCGATCACCGAGTTGCCCGAGACCGTGTTGCCCACGAAGTCCTCGTTGCGGTAGAACGTGTAGGCCGTGGCCGTGAGCCGGTTCGTGCCCGACTTGGTGACCTGGTTGACGCTCGCGCCCGTGAAGCCGCTCTCACGCACGTCGTACGGAGCAATGGACACCTGGACCTGCTCGATGGCGTCGTACGGGACTGGCTCGGCGCCGGCCTGCCCGCCCGGCGACGGGTCGTCGAGGCCGAAGGCGTTGTTGAAGTACGAGCCGTCGAGGGTGACGTTGTTGTAGAGCCAGTTGCGGCCGCCAAACGAGAAGTTGCCGTCTGAGCGCGGGTCGACGCGCGTGAGGTCGCGCGTGGAGCGGTTGACGGTCGGCAGCGTGGCGACCTCGGCGGCGTCGATGTAGGTGCTCGCGCCGGTGCGGTCGGACGCCAGCACCTCGTCGGCGACGCCCTCGACGGTCACGCCGTCCAGGCCAACGGCGGTCTCACTGAGCGTCAGGTCGAGCCGGAACGTCTGGCCGAGCTGGAGTTGGAGGTCGGACTCGACGGCGTCCTGGTAGCCCAGGAACGTCGCCGTGACGGTGTAGGGCCCGCCGATGCGCAGGTTGGGGAGCGCGTACGCGCCGCCGACCCGGGTCGAGGTCGCGTAGCGCGTGCCCGACGGGGTGTGGACGGCGACGACGTTCGCGCCCGGGATGGGCTGGCCGGTGTCGTCGAAGACGAAGCCGCTGAGGCCGGACGTGGTGACGCCCTGGGCGTGCGCTGGGCCGCCGATGGCGACGGCGGCGAGCACAGCGAGGGCGGAGAGAGCGTGGCGAAGTCGCATGAGGTCGGGAGAGAGTGTGTGTGACGACCGGGCGACCCCGGCGACGTCCGGGGCCGGGCATTGCCCGATGGCAACGTAGGGATCTTCCCCGGTCGAAAGCGAGCCTCGGAGCGCGCCCGGCGGATCTTGCCCTGTCTTAACCCGCCCTCCCCGGCCCCCGGCCCGCCATCGACGGGGGCTCAGCCCTTGACCGCGCCCAGGGTCAGGCCCGATACGAGGAACCGGCTCACGGCCAGAAACAGCGCGATCACCGGGACCGACACCAGCAGCGATCCGGCCGCGTAGAGCCCCCACTGCGTCGACATCGAGCCCTGGAACTGCTTGAGCCCGACCGGCATCGTGAACAGCTCCGTGTCCTGCAGGACGACCGCCGCGACGACGTACTCGTTCCACGCCGTCATAAAGGAGAACAGCGCGGTGATGGCGAGCGCGGGCGCCGCGAGCGGCAGGATCACCTTGTAAAAGGCCTGCCACGGCGTCGCCCCGTCGATGCGCGCGGCCTCCTCCAGGGACGCGGGGACGGTGTCGTAGTACCCCTTCATCTGCCAGACGCAGAAGGGCAGCGCGGTCGCCGAGTAGATCACGACGAGCCCGAGGTACGAGTTCAAGAGCCCCAGCTCCACGAGGACGATGTAGAGCGGCAGGAGCAGCATCGTCGCCGGAAACATCTGGGTGACCAGGATCCCCGAGAGCGCTGCCTTGCGCCCCCGAAAGCGGTGGCGCGACAACGCGTACCCGGCCGTCGACGCGAGCGCGACGCCGGTGATGGTGACGACGAGCGCGACCAACAGGCTGTTGCCGAGCCAGCGCAAGAACGGCGTCTCGGTCAGCAGCACGCGGTAGTTGTCGAGCGTCGCGCCGTCGGGGATCACCGCCAGCGACCGCGAGAGCAACTGGTCCGTCGGGCGCAGCGAGATCGTCAGGATCCGCGCCAGCGGGAAGACCGCGATGACCACGAACAGCGCGAGCGTGGCGTAGGCGGAGATGCGGCTGACGAGCTTCATGGAGCGATGGGTTGTCGGTCGTCGGTCGTCAGTGATCGGAGGTCAGCGGCGGGTCGTCCGTGGAGAGCCTCTGATGACCGACAACCGCTCGCCGCCGCCCCGCTCATCGGATGGACCCGACGACGACGTCGTAAACGTTGGGCGAGCGGCTGTCGACGCGGCCGCCGCCGGTGTCCTCGGAGGCGTCGTCGTCGACGCGGAGGAAGGTGCCGACGCCCGACCCGGAGCCGCGGGCCCCGACGAGCATCGTCACGCGGGCGCCGCGCAGCGAGGGCACGATGAACGTCGGGAGGGCAAACTGGAGCGAGCCCGTCGACGGGTCGAAGGCCGTGCCCGACCCGAGGCGGCCGATCTCGCGACCGCGCTCGTCCTCGACGACGAGCCCGTCGCCGACGATGATGACGTACTGGTAGCCCGCGTCGTCCGGGAAGTCGTAGTCGGCCCCGCGGCCGACGGTCTCGGCCCCGCCCTCCCCGGTGTCGATGGCGAAGGCGACAATCGTGTTGTCGCCGAGGGCAGCGAACTCGGCTCGGAAATAGGTCGTCGAGTCGTCGCGGGCCACTTCGAGGTAGGTCGCGTCGAGCTCGCCGGGGGGCACGCCCTCCGGATAGGTGAACGTGCTGGTCGCACCCCAGTCGTCGCCCGAGGGGTCGGTCTGAGTGAGCGCGACGGCGGCGCGCGGGTTGTCGCGCAGGATCTGGCCGTCGCCGAGTTGTCGCTGGTCCGCGACGGCCCGCATCACCGAGTACTCCTCTCGGAGCTCGGGCTCGACGAACGTGAACCCTTCCCAGGCATCCGGCAAGGCGGCCGTCTGCGACGACGCCACCTCCTCCCCGTCGACCTCCGCCCCACCGGCGGAGACGTCGACCGAGAACGCCTCGCGCGCGGTGACCGTCGTGTCGCTGGCGACCGCGAGCGGGACGGCCACGCGCCGCCCGGCCGCTTCGAGCACGAGCGTGGCCGCTTCGGTGAGATCGCCGCCCGGCTCGACGGTCGCCGCCAGCCCGTCGGCCGACTGCGTCATCGTCAGCCTGACCGTGCCGCCGCGCAGGCGAAACCGGACGGTCGTCTCGCCCCATGCCTCGGGGAGATGGGGCGCGACGACAAGCGTGTCGGCCGTTGTGTAGCGCGCGCCGACGAGCCCACGCATGGTCGCATCCAAGAAGCCCGCCAGGCTCCACGGCTGGATCGGCGCGCCGCCGACCTCGGGGAGCAGCCCGGCCTCGCGCGGGTGCCCGGCCACCAGTTCGGGGATGCCGCCAACGACGCCCGCGTCGAGCAGCAACTCGGCTTGCGCCTGCACGAGCGCGGCGGCCGGCCCGGCGCCGCCCGTCTCGGCCATCAGCGTGGCGACGGGTCCTGCCAGCCACGTCCACACGGCGCCGTTCGAGCGCGCCGACTCGGGCGTGTAGTACTCGGGCGCGTCGAGGTACGGGTGAAACAGCGAGTCGGTCTGCGCCAGCGACGCGATCCCGTAGGGGAACGCGAGCCGGTCGGCGAGGGCGCGGGCGAAGCGGGCGCGGTCGGCGGCGGGCAGCCCATCCATTTGCGCGAGCGCCAGCAGCGGGCCGGGGCGCACGTCGCTCGATCGTCCGCTCGCGTCGACGCGGTCCGCCAGCAGGTCGCCGTCAGCGAAGGCGCGCTCGAACTGGCGGACGAGCACGGCAGAGGTGTCGGCGTACCACACGGCCGAGGACCGCTGGGAGACGCCCATGATGCGGGCAAACTGGGTGGCCGTCCCGAGCGCGCGGTACAGCGCGCCCTGGTTCTCGGCGACCGCGCCGCGCCGGCGGACGCCGCCCCGCTCGGGGTCGCCCTCGAGCCACGTCCCGCGCCGGTCGCGCGAGACCAGGAAGCCCAGCGAGTCCGTCGCCCCGCCGTTGCGGCTGTCGGGCTCGTAGATGCCGCGCAGCGCGAAGACCGTTTTGAACCAGAAGTTGGCCCCGCCCGTCACCAGCGATCGGTCGCCCGTTGTGCGCACGTAGTCGCCGGCGGCGCCCAGGAAGACGGCCGTGCCGTCGGCGGTCGAGAACACGTCGTCGGAACCGTCCAAGCGGACCAAGTCCGGCGCACGGCCGAGCAGGTCGGCGCGGCGGTCGAAGATCTGGCCAGCGCCCGTCGTGCGGATCAGGTCGCCCGCGGTCTCCCATCGGCCGGTGCTCAGGAAGGCCGGGACGGTCCACGCGGCGGACGGGTACGAGGCGGGCTCGGCACCGGGCAGCCCGGGCCGGATCGACACGCGCGAGCTGTCGCGGACGGTCAACGTCTCCAACGACACGACGGCCCAGCGGTACGCGGCGTTGAGCGTCGCGTCGTCGGTCTCGAACACGACGTCGTCGACGATCGCCGCCAGCCGCTCGCTGCGAGCGTCGCGGCGGGCGTCGCCGGTCGCGAGGGCATCGCGCGCGGCGGCGGCGGCGGCCTCGGCCGTCGCGCCTGTCGCGATGGCGACGGCGCCGGGCGTCTCGATGAGCACCTCGCCAAGCCGGAACGCCTGGTCGCGCCCACCCTCGGGCGTGTCGGAGGCGGCGCTCGTGGAGCGGATGCCGTCGCCGGCCACGGCCGTCCAGATCGGGCCCTCGGGGATCACGGTCGAGTCGGTCGGCACGTCGCTGGCGGCGGCGAACACCAGCGTTCCGCCCACGTCCTGAATCCGGTACTCGCCAGCCGCTCGGCGCTCGCTGCGGACCGGCCGAAAGCCGACCACGCCGACCGAGTCGGCCACCTCGACGTAGAGCGCGGCCTGCCCCTCGGCGGCCCCATCCAGGAGGGTGACGCGCTCGCTCAACCGCGACGGGCGCTCGCCCTGGAACTGCCCGATCAGCTTGGCGACGAAGCCCGTCGTGTCCTGCTCCAGGTACGTCCGCACGGCCACGTCGGGCCGGGCGACGCCCCGGATCCGGTCGCGCGGGCCGAGCCCGATGGAGTCGGCGTCGGACCACCAGCGCCAGCCGTGCAGCGCCGTCCGGCCGCCGACGGACAGGCCCATCGCGGGGTCGCGGCCGGCGCCCGCGAGCGCGTCGTACCACGTCGCCCCGCCGGGGTCGGCCTGGAACGTGGACCGCGTGACGCCGAGCGAGTCGGCCTTGGCAGGCGCCTCGACCTCGACCGCGAGCGCCACCAACGACGCGGGCCCCTCGCCGACGAGTTGGCTCTCGGGCGGCTCGCCGCCGCACGCGCCGAGCACGACGAGCGTCGCCAGCAGCGCGGCCGCCAGCGATATGCGGGAGCGCGCCCCGGTTCTGGACGACGCCTCTCCACCCCCCGAGTCATCCCCGCGAAGGCGGGGATCCATGCGAGCTGACCCGATGCCTCCACCCCCTCCGGGCTGGCGGTCGTGGTCGATGGCGAGGTCTCGCCACGTCGGGTTCTGCTCGCGGATCAACCGCAGCTTCCGCTCTCGATTCCATTTCTTCAGTCGCCTCTCACGCTCGACCGCGTCGCGGATGGCGTCGTGCGGCTCGACATAGACCAGCCGGGTCACGCCGTGCTCAGCGACGAACGAAGAGCCTTCCCCGCGGCGGGGCTCGTCGAGGCGCCGGGCGAGATCGGTGGTCACGCCGATGTAAAGCGTGCCGTTGGGCTTGCTGGCGAGGATGTAAACGAAGCCGGGGCGAGGCAAGCGGATGGGAGGCTGTATGGATCCCCGCCTGCGCGGAGATGACTCAATGTGGAATGGGCGACCCATCGCTCGGGCGCCAGCGGGGCTAGTACACCGACTCGGCGGCCTGGGTCCGGTTGAGGAAGGCTTGCGTGAACACGAACAGGACGCCGAAGATGACCATCGACAGCGCCGCCGCCCACCCGAAGCGGTACATCGAGAACGCCGCCTCGTAGACGTAGCTCACCAAGATGTGCGTCTGGTCGTTGGGCTCGCCCCCGTTCGAGACCAGCCACACGACGTTGATGTTGTTGAACGTCCAGATAGCACCCAGCGTGATGGCCGGGGCCATGACCGGCTTGAGGAGCGGCGCGGTGATCGTCTTGAACTGGACCCACCCGTTCGCGCCGTCGACACGCGCGGCCTCGTAGAGCTCCGTCGGGATCGACTGCAGCCCGCCGAGTGCGATGACCATCATAAAGGGGAAGCCGAGCCAGACGTTCGTGATGATGGCCGCGACGAAGGCCGTCGTCGGGTCGCTCAGCCACGAGATGGCGCTCCCGCCCAGCCCTTCGACGAGCAGGTTGACGGCGCCGAACTCGTAGTTGAACATCCCCCGCCACGTCAGCGCCGTGATGTACTGCGGGACGGCCCAGGGCAGGATCAGCAGCACGCGCCACGCGCTCTTGCCCCGGATAAACGACTGGTGCAGGATGACCGCCAGAAACACACCCAGCCCGACGTGGAAGACGACGTTGACGGCCGTCCAGATCAGGGTCTTGACGAGCACGCTCCAGAACGCGGGCTCGGCGAACACGGCGAGGTACTGGTCGAGCCCGATGAGCTCCCAGTCCCGCAAGGTGTAGATGTTCATGTTGCTGAACGAGATCGCCACGTTGTACACGAACGGGAAGGCGACGACGGCCAGCACGACGAGCGCGGTCGGACCCAGCAACGCGGCCAAGAACCAGCGCCGGCCCCAGTCCTCGCGGGGCGCGGGCGGCGTCTCGGCGGCGCGGTCGATCGCCAGCGCGTCGGTGGGGGCGTTGAGCATCGGGCGGGACTGGAGGGACAGGGGGACTACGGGGACCGGGGGAATTCAGAGATGCTCGAGTTGGGACGGCAGAATTGAGGGCCCTTCAGTCCCCAGTCCCCAGAGTCCCTAGTCTCTCATTCCAAAAACGTGTCGGCGATGCGTTTCTCAGCCTGCTCCTGCATCAAGCGGGCGCCCTCGGCGGCGGTGACCTGCCCGTTCATCACGAGCTGATAGGGGCCGCGCATGGCGTCCCAGATCTGGCGCATCTGCGGCTCGGTCGGCATCGGCCGCGAGTGCTCGATCTGGGCCAGGCTCTGCGTCAGCGTCTCGCTCGACTGCATCACGTCGCTAGCGCGGACGGCGGCACGAACCGGGATCGTCGCCAGTTGGCGCGTCATGTCGGACTGGATAGCGTCGTCGGTCAACAGCCGCAGGACGTCCAAGACCGTCGCCAGCTTCCAGTCGGGGACGGCCGGGTTGAGCGAGTACGCCTTGGCGGCGGCCATCGGCTGCGCGTACAGGCCCGTCGCCTCGTTGAGCGGGAGCGGCGCGAGCTGGACATCGACGCCCGCCTCGGCGTAGCCGGTCCACGACCACGGCCCGTCGATGGTGGCCGCGGCGAGGTCGTCACGGAAGAGGGCCTTTGCGGTCTCGTAGTCGGCCTCGCGGGGCAAGACGCCCCAGCGGTCGCGCAGGTCGAGGACGTACTGGATGGCGGCGACGGTCTCGGGCGTGTCGAGCGTCGGGTTGCCCACCTCGTCCATCACCCAGCCGCCAAAGGAGGTCAGGAACGGCACGAAGAAAAACGGCTCCGTGTAGTTCCAGACGAGCGCGTACTGGTCCGGCGCGCCGTCGCCGTCGGTGTCTCGGGTGTGCGTGGCGCCGAGCGCCGCCAACTCGGCGAGCGTGGCGGGCGGCTCCGCCAGCAGGGCCGGGTTGTAGACGAACGTCAAGTGGTTGCCGATCTGGTCGGCGAGCCCATAGATCTGGCCGTCGTACATCACGCGCCCGTCCTCGGTGAACCCGGCGAGGTAGTCGGCATCGACGAGTCCGTCGAGCGGGCGGATGGTCTCGGTGATGCCGAGCGTGCCCATGTTGTCGGCCGGGCCGAAGACCAAGTCCGGGCCCTTCCCTCCGATCGCCGCGAAGACGTAGTGGTTGCGGAGCTCCTCGTTTTCCTTGTAGAGCGTCACGAGTTCGACGGTGTCCTGACGCGCGTTGTAGGCGGCGGCCCAGCCCTCGAGGAACGTGCGCTCGGCGGAGGTCTTCTGGTGCCAGATCCGCACGACGACCGGCTCGCCCTCGGGCGGCGGCCCGGTCGGCGCGCCGCACGCGGAGAGGCCGGCGGCCAGCAGCAGAGCGAAAACGAAGCGCATGAGGTCGGTCCTCAGATGTCGGTTGGCGGTGGTCAGGAAAGGGTGTCTCGTGTCGGCACCGAGCCGGGGCGTTCCGATTGCCAGTTCCCCTTTCCCATCCCCTCACTCGTCCAAGCCGCGGGGGCGGACGTCGCTGGGGGCCGCCGGACGATACACCACAGTCACCCGGGGCGGCACGCGGAGCCCAAACAAGGTGTCGTCGTCGCCGACGAGGGCGACCAGCGACGCGATCCGCCCGGCGTCGCGCGAGGCCTCCACGGGGACGAGCGGCGGCGGCATCCGGTCGCCCGGCAGACGAAGGAAGACAGGCTCATCGGTCGGATTGAAGGCCACCAGTCCGCTGGCGGTCCGCACGGCGACGGCGCGGCCCGCGACAGCGACCACGTCGAGCCCCCCCAGCGCCCCGGCCGCCAGCACGGCTGCCAGGACAGCGTCGGCATCTGCGGACTCGACCGCCAGCAGCGCCCGGCTGGCAGCGTGCGTGGCGGCGTCGGTCTCGGCGGGCTGGGCGTGGGCGCCAGCCGCGAGGGCGGCCAGCAACGTCAGGGCACGGATCATGCGCAGAGAACGCCGCGAGTCGGCCCCTCGTGCCGGCTCACGCGAGGGGGCCCGCCCCGCCTGTCGACTCGCGGACGACGAGTTCGGGCGCGAACACGACGTGCTGCGGGTCGCCGTCGCCACCGTCCAAACGGCGGAGCAAGAGGTCGGCGCCGACGCGGCCCATGTCGTACATCGGCTGGCGGACCGTCGTGAGCCCGGCGTAGGCGCTCGACTCGATGTCGTCGAACCCGACCACGTCGAGGTCGCGGGGGGCGTGGATCCCCGCCTCGCGGGCGGCGCGCAGGGCCCCGTACGCCAGCACGTCCGCGGCGGCGAAGACGGCGGTCGGGGCGTCCGGCCGGCCCTCGAACCGCGCCAGCAGCGCCTGCATGCCCCGGTACCCCGCGTAGCGCGTGTAGCCGTGGTGGCCTTCGTCCCACTCGGCCTCGACGATCAAGTCCGGGTCCGGCGCGATGCCCGCCGCCGCCAGCGTGTCGAGGTAGCCCGACCGACGCCGCACGCCCGGGCCGGAGTCGGCGGCGGGCATCAGCATCGCGATCCTCGTGTGGCCCCGGTCCAACAGGTGCTGCGTCGCAATGGCCCCGCCCCGGCGGTTGTCGACCGTCACCGAGTCGTGCGCCGGGTGGTGCGCGTCGATGAGCACGGCCGGCTGGAGCGATGTCGTGATCTGGGCCGCACGGGCGTCGTCGAGCGGCGTCGAGATCGCGAAGATCCCGTCGGCGCGGCCCCGTTGGACGGCCCGGTCGAGCTGGGCGCCGACGCGATCGAGCGAGCGGCTGGCGTAGACGAGCAGGTCAAAATCGGTTTCGTCGAGCCGGTCCTGCACGCCTCGGAGCACCTCCATAAAGAAGGCCGAGGTCATCATCGGCAGGATCGCCGAAAGCAGCCGCGTCGACTGCCGGGCCAGGCTCTGCGCGCTCGCGTGGGGCACGTAGCCCAAGTCCTCGGCGACCCCGAACACTTTCTGCCGAGTGGTCTCCGAGACGCGGGGGTGGCCGTTGAAGGCGCGCGAGACGGTCGCGATGGAGACACCGGCCTGATCGGCGATGTCGTAGATGGTGACGGGCAAGCCGGGGCCTATGGAAGCGCTTTCAGAGGATACCCGCCGCGAGCCGCCCCGGCAAGTTGAGGGGGTCGTACGCCCCGGGGACCGGTGTGGATCTCCCGTCGCCCCGACTCTGCAGGCCCGGGCTCAGCGGCACGCCAAGATCGGCGCCGGCCGCCTCGGTGCGCTCGCCAGAAGAGTCAGTGGACGACCATGAACCGACCGACCCGGACGCCGTCCGACACCCAGTACGTCCCAGCTGCCAGCCCGGAGACATCGAGTCGGCGGACCGGAGCGCCGGGGGCGCTGGCGACCCGGCGGCCGAAGGCATCGACCACCGTCAGTACGCGGGCGCGCCAGTCTGGGCCGCCCATGATGTCGACGTGGGTCGTAGCGAGAGTGGGCGAGAGTCGGAGGGCGGCTCGCGCTGGCGGCGCCTCGACAGCGACGGGATACTCGGCCGTGATGGGAACGGCGAGCGAGCCGGCGCCCGAGAACACGCGAAGCGTGTCGCTGATTGGGCCGCCCGCCCCACCTCGGCACGTGAGACAGTAGAGCCGGAGCCGGACCGGCATGGTCTCTCCCGGCATCATCAGACCGTCGAAGATGCCCCGGATGCTCTCGCAGGCCCCATCCTCGAATGGGTGGCAAAACACCTCGGCCGCGACGGAGTCTCCGTTGGCCAGGACTCGGAACTCCACGTTCCATCCCAACACGTCGAAGGCGTTCCCTCCCGGCTCACGGGCAAAGGCGAGGCTGTCAAGCGTGATTGGCTGCGCAGTGTCGTTTCGGAGCACCAAGGGCGGTGTCTCAGAGCTTCCCGTCCCAGCGTTGTACGGTATGGGCGTCGCCGTCAGCCCGCCCTGCGCGGCTGCCGGGCCAGCGATCACAAGCGCGGCCAGACACGCGATCTGGAAGGACATAGCGCGCACAACCATACCAGAGTTCGGTTTCAAGACACGACAGGGTAACCGGACCGTTCCCTCGACGCATTCCCGGCCCTCTGCTGGCGGCGGTCGCCGACGGCTCGGTCGGTTCCCTCGCCTCGGCACCGAGGAGGCAGGGCGCGTGCGCCCCAGCCACACGACGAGGTCTCTACGCAAGCCCCGCTACACCTATGCCTCGTCGTCCCAGTGCTCGATCATGTCGATCACCGCGTCCGCGATCTGATCTTGGTCGACCGTCCCGACGATCTCGCCGCGTTTGAAGAGGTGCGCCCGGCCCCGGCCCAGCGACACGCCCAGATCGGCGCCCGCAGCCTCGCCCGGGCCGTTGACCGCGCAGCCCATCAGCGCCACGCTGAGGTCCTTGTCGAAGCCCCGCTTGGCGACGGCCTCCTCGACCTCGTCGACGACCGAGAACAGGTCGCCCGCGAGCCGCCCGCACGTCGGGCACGCGATCACGTTGACGCCGGGCCGCCCCAGCCGCAGCGACTTCAGGATCTGGTGGCCCACCTGGACCTCGTTGATCGAGTCCGCCGCCAGCGACACGCGGATGGTGTCGCCGATCCCGTCCGCCAAGAGCGAGCCGATGCCGATGCTCGACTTGATCGGGCCGGTCTTCATCGAGCCCGACTCCGTCACGCCCAGGTGGAGCGGGTAGTCGGTGGCCGCCGCCAGCAGCCGGTAGCTCTGGATCATGAAGTACACGTCGGAGTGCTTGACCGAGATCACGATGTCCTCGAACCCGACGCGCGTGCACGCCTCGACGTGGCGCATGGCGCTCTCGAACAGGGCCTCGGGGCGGGGGTAGCCGTACTTGTCCAGGATGTCCTTCTCGAGCGAGCCCCCGTTGACGCCGATGCGGATCGGCGTGCCGCGCTCCTTGGCCGCCAGCAGCACCTCGCGCTCCCACTCGGGCTTGCCGATGTTGCCGGGGTTGATGCGCACCTTGGCGACGCCCGCCTCCAGCGCCTTCAGCGCGTAGGTGTGGTTAAAGTGGATGTCGGCCACGATCGGGACGTTCGCGCCCTCGACGATCGCCGCCAGCGCGTCGGCGTCCTCGGGCCGGGGGACGGCCACGCGCACGACGTCGGCGCCGGCCTCCGCCAGCCCGTGGATCTCGGCGAGGCAGGTCTCGACCTCGTGCGTCTTGCCCGTCGTCATCGACTGGACGGTGATCGGGGCGCCGCCCCCAATCTGGAGCTCGCGCGCCTCGCCGTCGACGGCGTAGCGCAGCGTGACCGGGCGGGAGTGGCGGCGCGGGCGCTGGGGGGCCTGCCCGGCCTGCGTCGATTCGTCCTGGGAGAGCTCCATCGGGATGCGAAAGGGGGGGACGCCGCCTACGGCCCGGCCCGCGAGACGTTCGCGCCCCGTCGTTTCGATTGCGAGAATCCGCCGGCCATGCGCCCCTGGCGGCGGTGCGCTCGTCGATGTGTGGCATCGCCCGCGCGGCGTCCAGTCGGTCGCCTTCGGCCCCGGCGACCGGCTGACCGGCTGACCGTCGGGCTCGGTGAGCGGAACTCCCGTCAGGCCCGGCGTCGCAAGCAGGGGGCAAGGGCGACCCGGGGCCGGCCCGTCCCGAGAGGTAGGACCGGGTGCTCCTCCCCCATCCTCCGGTCAAATGAGGTGGCTGCCCAGTGCGGCGTCCGCCACCCGCCAAGCGCCCCCTTGGACGACGTTCGCGCCCGCCATCCCGATTTCGGAATCCCCGGCGGCGGCGGCGGGTCTGACCCTGCCCTCGTTGCTCGCCCCCTCCCCCGCTCGATGACCCAGCGCCGCGTCGCGATCGCCCTCCTGTTCCTGATCGCCGCGTCGATCGTCGTCATCCTCAGCCTCAACTTTGTCGGGCCCGACCGCCAGGTCACGCAGGATGTGTACCACCGCTACGACCTCGACAGCCCGCAATTCAGGCGCGAGATGGGCGTCCTGCTTGGCCCCGGGGTGGTCGGCGGAAACGCGGTCGGCGACTTGCAGAACGGCGCCGAGATCTTCCCGGCTATGCTGGCAGCCATCGCCAGTGCCGAAGAGACCATCACCTTCGAGACGTTCGTCTACTGGTCTGGCGACATCGGGCGCCAGTTTGCCGAGGCGCTCGCCGAGCGGGCCCGCGACAGCGTCGAGGTCCACGTGCTCGTCGACTGGGCCGGGGCGCAAAAGATGGACCCCACCTCGTTCGACCTGATGGAGGCGGCCGGCGTGGAGATCCACTGGTACCGCCCGCTCGAGTGGTACACGATGGCGCGGCTCAACAACCGCACCCACCGCAAGATCTTGGTCGTCGACGGCGCGGTCGGGTTCACCGGCGGCGTCGGCATCGCCGACGAGTGGGACGGCGACGGCGACTCGCCCGAGGAATGGCGCGACGCCCACTTCCGCATCGAGGGGCCGGTCGTGGCCCAACTTCAGGCTGCGTTCTTGGACAACTGGATCGAGACGACCGGCGAGATCCTCAACGGCCCCGGCTACTTCCCTCCGCTCGACTCGGTCGGCACGGTCTCGGCCCAGGTGTTCACGTCGAGCCCGGCCGGCGGCAGCGACAGCATGCGGCTGATGTACATGATGGCCATCGCCGCCGCCGAACGCTCCGTCGACCTCGCCGCCGCCTACTTCGTCCCGGACGGCCTCTTGTCGGATGCCCTGGTGGCCGCCCAGGAACGCGGCGTCCGCGTCCGGATCGTGCTCCCCGGCGAGCACATCGACTCCGAGCTCGTCAAGATCACCTCAAAGGGGACGTGGGGGCCGCTCCTGGAGGCGGGCGTGCTGATCGCCGAGTACGCCCCGACGATGTACCACACCAAGATGCTCATCGTCGACGGCGTCCTCACGTCGGTCGGCTCGACCAACTTCGACATCCGGTCCTTCGAGCTCAATGACGAGGCCAGCCTCAACCTATTCGACACCGACTTCGCCGCGCGCATGACGGAGGTCTTCGAGGCGGACCTCGCGAACGCCGAGCCGTATTCGTACGAGCAGTGGCTGAATCGGCCGTGGACCACCAAGTTCGCCGAGAAGGTCATCCGCCCGATCAAGTCCCAGTTGTAGGCCGGCGCCGCCCTTAGCCGTGCAAGACGGCGAGGTACCCGATGTACCCAACATAGGCCGCGAGCAGGACCATCGCCTCGGGGCGCACCAACCGACGGCCACTTACCATCATCGGCACCAGGACGGCTGCGAACGCCGCCATCACCGCGAGGTCGACGACCTGCAGGCCCGGCGCGACGAGTGGCCGCACGATCGCGCCGATGCCCAGGATGCCGAGCAGGTTGAACACGTTCGACCCGACCACATTCCCGACCGCCAGCTCGCCCTCTCCCCGCGCGGCCGCCACCACGGAGGTCGCCAGTTCGGGCAGGCTCGTCCCGACCGCGACGACGGTCAGCCCGATCACGGCGTTCGAGACGCCCGCGCCCTCGGCGAGCGCGACGGCTCCGCCGACGAACAGGTCCGCGCCGAGGACCAGCCCACCCAGCCCGCCGGCGACGAGCGCGGCGTCCCGCCACACCGGCCCCGGCTCCGCGACGGGAAGGGTCGCCTCGGCAGAGTCGCGACGGGCCTGGCGGACGCTCCACGCGAGGTAGGCCAGGAGCGCCGCGATCAGACCGGCCCCTTCCAGCGCGCCGAGCTGGCCGTCCAGGAGGAGGACCGACACGGCCACCGTCGTAGCCAACAGCACCGGGAGGTCCCGACGGAGCACGGTGGGGTCCGTGGCGATGGGGCGGACAAGCACCGCAAGCGCCAGGATGAGGCCGACATTCGCGATGTTGGATCCGACCACGTTGCCGACCGCGATGCCCCCCGCGCCCGCCAGCGCCGCCTGCACGCTCACCACCAGCTCGGGCGCGCTCGTCCCGAAGGCGACGACCGTCAGCCCGACCACCAGCGGCGACAGCCCCAGCCGGAGCGCCAGCGACGCGGCCCCGCGGACGAGCGCGGTCGCAGCGGCCATCAGCAGGGCCAGTCCGCCCACGAGGGCGAGGAGATCGGGGATCATGGGGGTGGGGAGGAAGGCGCCCCAGAACGATCCCCCCGCCCGGTTGTCCCAGCGTCGCCCCTCGCGCCGCAAAGTTCACGCACGCACGGGTTCGGCGTCCGCGTGCGCGCACCGCTCACCGGGCCTCCGCCACCGGCGTGCGGAAAAGGTCGGCGGACCCGGCGAAAGGGGGACGAGGCGTGCCGAATCGGCGCGTGACCGAGCCCCCCTCCGCCCGATCCAGCCGAAGCCCTGACCGTCGCGACGGCGCGCCTTGCGCCAGGGCTGACGACCCTCTGGGGCTGGGGTTCGCGGAGGGAGCACTGTCCACGCCCCTCCCGATGCGCCTCGGTCTCCTCGTCGCCCTCGCCCTCGTTCTCCTGGGGTGTCCGCGGACGCCTTGGTGCGACCGCCTCAATCCAGACCAGTCGGATGGACTCTCGACGTGTGTCTATGCGACGACGCTCGCCCGAGACGCCGCCCGCCCCATCGACGCGGCGTCGGGGGCACCGCTCTCGTTCCACGTTGGGATTCCGAACGACCACCCCGACCAGGCCGAGCAGACCGACGGGACGCGCCTGACGGGCCAGCCGTGGGGCGTCACGTGGACAGATTCCGCAGGCGCGCTCATCCGCACCGACAGCGTCGGCGCCGTGGTCGCCCACGTCGTCTCGGCCGACGCCTCCCGCTACGTGCTCGCCCTCCGCGACGGCCGGGTCGTGGCCCGCACCGCCGACCACGAGACGATGCTGGCGGGACGCGCCGTGGAGGCCTCCGGACCCGACGGCCCCAACGCGATGATGTCGCTGGCCCTCTCGCTCGACGGCACCTTGCTCGTCACCGGCGACCAGCAGCGCAACGTCGACCTGTGGGCGCCCGGGAGCGGCGGCCACCGGTGGCACGCGACCCTCGACGGCGACACCCGCTCTCTCGCCATCTCGTCCGACGGCCGGTACGTCGCGACCGCGTCCCACGCGGGCACCGTCACGGTGCGCGACGCCGCCAGCGGGGCGTCCGTCGCGACGTGGGTCCACCCGCAGGCGGTCGCCTGGGTTGGCTTCACCGACGACGGCGCCCATCTCGTGGTGCGCATCCGCCAGCCGTGGGCGCGGAACGCAGCGGCCTTCGACCCGGATGAAGTCCCGGCTTCAGGCGGCATCGATCGACCCGACGTCGTCGCGGTGTGGTGCCTTCCCTGACGGCCCCTACCCGATGGCAACCGGCGCCCGAAACAGGTCCGCCGAGGCCGCAAACTGGTCGGCCATGGCCACCATCACCAGCCGGTCGCCGGCCTCGACGCGGAACTCACCCGCCGGGCTCCCGACCGTCTGGCGCCCCCGCCGGACCGCCATCACGGTGATGCCCCAGCGCTGGCGCAGGCCCAGTTCCGCAAGCGTCTGCCCCGCCGCCGGCGCCCCGTCGCGGACCGCCACGGCGCGCGTGTGCAGGCCCTCCTCGTCGAGCCCCTGGAGCACCATCAGGTGCGCCTCCTGGATGCTGCCGCGCAGGACGCCGTAGTCGTCCTGGCGGACGAGCCCGGCCTGGCGCTCGATCTCTTGCTTGGGGATGAGGTACGCGCCCAGGACGTGCGTGAACAGCCGCACGGTCGTCTCCAGTTCCTCGGGCACGACCACGTCCGCGCCCGCTGCGGTCAGCGACTCGACGTCCGCTAGGAAGCGCGTCCGGGCGAAGATCTGCAGGGTCGGGTTGAGGTGCCGGGCGACGGCCACGATCCGCCGCGTCGCGTCGCCGTCGTTGATGGCGACCACCAACAGCTTGGCGCGGTCGACGCCCAGGCTCTTCAGGATCGGCTCGCGCGCGGCGTCGCCGAAGACCGTCTCCGCGCCGTCGGCGTCCGCCTCGCGCAGGCTCGCGGGGTTGAGGTCGCTGACGGCGTACGGGACGCCGACCTCGCCCAACACGCGCCCCAGCCGCCGCCCGGCCGGCCCGTACCCGACGACGATCGTGTGGTCTTCGAGCGCGACGCCGTGCCCGTGACCCGCGCCGTTCTCCGCCGCCGCCTCGTCCGCCGAGTCCTCGATCGACCGGCCGATGGCGGTGAGTCGGGGCCCCAGCGCGACGAGCGCGGGCGTCGCCAGCATCAGCACGACCGTGACCGCGATCAGCCCCTGCTCGCCGGCCGCCAGCCCGGCCGGGAACAGCCCGACCTCGGATCCCGCCAGCGCGAGCACGAACGAGAACTCGCCGATCTGCGCCAACGCGAGCCCGGCCGCCAGCGACACGCCGAGCGGATACCCGAGAATGCGGGCGCCGACCGTCGCCAGCCCGCCCTTCAGCACCAGCACGCCGACCGCCGCCGCCATCACCCAGCCCAGGTTCGCCCACAGGAACGCGGGGTCGAGCAGCATCCCGACCGATAGGAAGAACGCGGCCGTGAACAGGGTCTGGAGCGGCAGGATCTCGCTCAGCGCGTGGTCCGCGTAGTCGCTCTCCGACACCAGCAGGCCCGCGAGGAACGCGCCGAGCGCCAGGCTCACACCCGCCAGGCTCGCGGCCCACGCCGTCCCCAGACAGATCGCAGCGACGGCCAGCAGGAACAGCTCGGTCCGCCGCGTCTCCGCGATCCGGGCCAGAATCGCCGGGATGACGCGCCGCGCGCCGACCAGCACCGCCGCCACGACGAGCCCGGCCTTCGCGAGTGCCCACGCCACGTCCAGCGGCGACCCGCCCTCGCCCGCCAGCACGGGCACCAGCAGCACCATCACCACGATCGCAAGGTCCTGGAACAGCAGCATCGCGAGGGCGATGCGCCCCCGCGGCGTGTCGGACTCGGCCCGCTCGCCCAGCACCTTCAGCACGATCGCCGTCGACGACAGGGCGACCAGGAAACCGGTAAAGACGGCCGGACCGACGCCGACGCCCAGCAACATCAGCCCGCCCGTCACCGCCGCCACGGTCAGCGCCACCTGCGCGCCGCCGCCGACGAAGATCGGCCGCGCCAGCCGCGCCATCTCGCCCAGCGAAAACTCGACGCCGATCGTGAACAGCAGCAGGATCACGCCCACCTCGGCCAGCTCGGCGACCAACTCGACGTCGGTGACCAAGCCCAGCGCGCCGGGCCCGACGGCCACGCCCGCTAGCAGGAAGCCGGCGATCGGCACCAGCCGCACCTTGTAGCACAGGTACGCCACCACGACGCCGGCGGTGAACAGGGCGGCGAGCTCGCCCACGAACGGGAGGGCGCCAACGGCGAGAGGCAACGGCATCGAGAGCGGAAGGGGGCAGGCCCGTACGCCGAGCGCCCCGGGCTGTTCGCTGGTGCATCCATCTCAGGCACGGCGCCCGCGCGCGCCCGATCCTGCCGCCGGACCTCCCGCCCCGCCATGCGCCCCGCCTTCCTCACCCTCGCGCTCCTCCTTGCCGCCTGCGACGGCCTCTTCGTGGACTGCTCGGACTACGGCGAGTTCACCGCGGCCGTCCGCGGCGCGCTCACCCTCGACCTCCACGGCCACGCCATCAGCCTCGACCGCACCGACCGGGCCGCCTTCGACCTATCCCTCCAGAGGCGCGGCGTCAACTACGCCGGCCATATCGGGTTCGACGTCGAGGGCGCCCGTCGTGCCATCGGGACGTTCCGCGTCGAGGACGGGCTCACGGTCCGCTACGACATCGACTCACGGACCGAGCAGGTCTTCCGCGCTCGGTCCGGCTCGCTCTCGATCGAGGCGATCGACGCCGATGACGTCACCGGCTCGTTCTCCTTCGAGGCCATCGACGGCAACGGAGCGGTCGTCGCCGTCGCCGGCCGCTTCCGCGCCGACGCCCGGTCGTACCCGCACCTCAACTGACCGTCGCTAGCTGTTGGCGCGGCGGCGGCGGTCGAAGGCCCGCTGCTGATCGGTCCCCGGCGCGACGCTGTACGGGTCGTCGGGGAGCTCGACGCGGATCAACTGGGGCTGGCCGTTCACGTCGCGGAAGCGCTGGGGGGCGCCGTCGGGCTCATCGCCCAACACGAGGACCGTCGTGCCTTGCTTGAGGATGCGACCGCGCGAGGCCATCGCGCGGTCGGCGCCGCCGTTCGAGGTCTGCCAGCCGTCGGCCCAATCGTAGATCCACTGCGCGTCGGCGGTCATCAGGCGGACGCAGCCGTGGCTGGCGGCGCCCGTCGTGGGCAGCGCGTAGTACTGGTGGATGTGGATGCCGCGTGCGTCGTGGAAGTTGAACACCCAGCGCATGTCCCAGCTCTGGCCGGGAGGCGACAGCGTGCTCACGCGGTGGCGCTCCTTCCAGTTGAAGTTGAACCGGCCGTTCGGCGTCTCCGAGCCTTCGGCGCCCGTCGAGACGAGCCCCCAGCGCGCGAGCCGCCCATGCTCGTAGCCCGCCCAGGCCTGGACGCTCTTGTCGATGACGAACAGCTTGTCGAAGCCGCGCGCGCCCGGGTAGTCGCGGGGGAACGGGCTGTAGGCGCGGGGGTCGGCGTCGACCACGTCCGGCAGCACGATCGTGTCGCCGATGCTGAGGTCCGAGATGAACACGCCGTTCAGGAAGGCCACCATCCCGTTGACGCGGTCGCGGCCGTCGCGCGCGTCGCCGTCGCCGACGGCCTTGTAGAGCTCGTGGCGGGCCAGGATGGAGTTGCCGCTCTCGTGCGCGAGCACATGGTTGCGGTACGTCACCTCGGGGATGTCCTCGAGGGCGTCGCGGCGGGCGTAGAGGAGCTCGGCGAGGCGGTCCTGGTTGTAGAGCGACCGGTCGCCCTGGGCCCACGAGGGCACGGCCAAGACGAGCGCCAGCAGGGCGGCGGAGAGGAGGCGGATGGGCATGTGACGGGACCCGGACGTGGTGAGGGGGCGGCAAGAACGCCATGGGTGGGACAGTATTTCCATCACACGGGATCCACGCGAGCGCAGGCGCGCTGAGGTGGCTGGCATGCCACCGCCCCGCGCAGGATCCCCCCGCTCGGACACGCAGACGGAGCGCCAGCCCCGCAAGGCTGGCGTGGCGCGTCCAAGCAGTCCCCCTTTTCTCAAAGGGGGGCCGTCCGCGCGGTGTCGTGCCGTTCGACTGGGGCGCTCTGGTGCTGGCGCCATCGTTGCGCGCCGCGCGGACGGGGGGATCTGCTGAGCACCGGGCTCCTCACTTCTCGATCCTCGCCCCTCGATCCTCTACCCCGCCACCAACCACCAGACGTAAGCCCCGTAGCCCGCCAGCAGCACGGCGCCCTCCCACCGCTTCGTCTGCCCGCCCGAGATCAGGAAGACCAGCGTCAGCAGGCCGAATCCGATCATGATGGCCTCCACGTCGAGGCCGATGCCCTCGGCGACAATGGGCCGGGCCAGCGCCGCCGGGCCGAGCACGCTGAACACGTTGAAGATGTTGGACCCGACCGCATTCCCGAGTGCAATCTCGGCCTCGCCGCGCCGCGCGGCCACGACGGTCGTCGCCAGTTCGGGCAGGCTCGTGCCGAGTGCCACGAGCGTCAGGCCCACGACGGCCTCGCTGACGCCCAGCAGCTCCGCCGCCGTCACGGCCCCGGCCAGCAGGCGGTCGGCGCCGAAAACCAAGAGTGCGATGCCGCCGACGACCAACAACAGGTGCCGCTTGAAGCCCGCCTCCAGCGCCGCCTCCGCCATCGCGTCGCGCACCTCGGGCGCCAGCGCGGCCGTCGCGGCGCGGACCTCCTGGCGCGAGGTTCGGATCTTGAGCACGGTGTAGACGATGGCCGCCAGCAACAGCAGCCCGCCCTCCAGCCGCGACAGCGCCCCGTCGATCAGGAACACCACGAGCGCCAGCATCGACGCCAGCATCACGCTCATGTCGATCCGCACAAGGTCGCGGTCGACCAGCATCGGCGAGAGCACGGCGGCGACGCCGACGATGAGCCCGAGGTTGGCGATGTTCGAGCCGATCACGTTCCCCAGCGCCACCCCGCCGTTCCCCGCCAGCGCCGCCTGCACGCTCACCACGAGTTCGGGGCTGGAGGTCCCGATGGCGACGACGGTGAGGCCGACGACGAGCGGGGTGATCCCCACACGGAGCGCGAGGGCGGAGGCACCGCGCACGAGCGCCTCGGCGCCGGCGAGCAGCAGCAGCACGCCGCCGCCCATCAAGAGCAGACTTTGAGTGAGCGTCATGTCCGAGGGGGGGACGCTCAACCTACGGCGGAGTGCCCGGCGTTCGCGGGATCGCCCGCGCTACTCGGCCGCAGTGGCAGGCATCCGGAGCAGGATGGCGGCCCCGAGCGCGCCGGAGATGAGCGACGCGCCCAGGATGCCGGCCTTGGCGCTGTCGAGCAGCGGCCCCTCGCCGAACGCGAGGTTGGCGATGAACATCGACATCGTGAACCCGATGCCGGCCAGGAAACTGACCCCAAGCACGTGGCCCCACGTCACGCCCGAGGGCAGCGACGCCAGCCGCGTCTTGACGGCGGCGAACGACAGCGCCATGATCCCGACCGGCTTGCCGACGATCAGGCCGAGCGCGATGCCGAGCGCGACGGGGTCGGTCGCCAGCGCCAGCGCGTCGGCGCCGAGCGCGACGCCGGCGTTGGCGAGCGCGAAGACGGGCATCACGAAAAAGGCCACGAAGCCGTGGAGCCCGTGCTCCAGCCGCTGCAGCGGCGGCTCCACCTTCTGGCAGGCCACCTCGATGCTGTGGACCGCCGCCATCTGGTCGGGCGTCGGGTCCGTCGGCGAGCCCAGGATGCCCTGGCGGAACCGCGCGAGCATCTCCCCGACGCGCTCGGCGAACTCGCCCTCGTTCATCTTGCGCGTGGCTGGGATGGTGAGGGCCACGAGCACGCCAGCGATCGTCGCGTGGACGCCCGACTTCAGCATCGCCACCCAGGCCGCGACGCCGATCAGCCCGTAGATCAGCGGGCGCTGAACGCCCAGCCGGTTCGCGACGGCCAGCACGCCGACGAGCGCCAGCGACACCACGAGCGCAGTCACGTTGAGCTCGGCCGTGTAAAACAGCGCGATCACGATCACCGCGCCCAGGTCGTCGACGATGGCGACGGCGGTCAGGAAGATCTTGAGCGCGAGGGGTGCGCGGCTGCCGAGCAGGGCCAGCACGCCGAGCGCGAACGCGATGTCGGTCGCCATCGGCACGCCCCACCCGACCACGCGGTCGGTGCCCATGGTGACAAACGTGTACATCAGGGCAGGAACCACCATCCCGCCGAGGGCCGCGGCGATTGCGAGCGCCGCCTTCCGGGGCTCGGCCAGCTCGCCCGCCAGCACCTCGCGCTTGATCTCGAGCCCGACGACGAAGAAGAAGATGGCCATCAAGCCGTCGTTGACCCACAGGATCAGCGGCTTCGAGATCTCGAAGGCCCCCGCGCCGACGGTGACGTAGGTGCCGAACAGGTCAGCGTAGCTGGCGGCGAACGGGCTGTTCGCCCACGCCAGCGCGACGGCGGCGGCGATGAGCAGGATGATGCCGCTGGCGGCCTCGGTCTTGAAAAAGGACTGGAACGGCTGGATAATCGCTTGCATGGAGTTCGGCGGGGATCCACCACGGGCACGTGGCAGACAGGGGACCGCCGGACCTCCCGGCGGGGGGCGCTCGCACAACGCGAGCTGGGACAGGGCCCGACCGGATCGGTCAGGCGCGGCGGGCCGGTTCCAAGACCACGAGCAGGCCCAGCCACTCCCCATGCGGACACGCGGTCCGGCCGTGGGGGCATGTATGACGGGAGACGGCGCGCATGAGGCAGAGCGGGGCTGGGGCCTATAAGCCGTTGCCGCCCCACGGTTTCCGCGTGTGCATCTATGAAGCCGGTTTCACGGCCGCTCGCGCCCCGCTACTCCTCGTCGGTGTCCGCCTCGGGCGTCGCGCCGGCAGGATCGGCCTCGCGCCAGCGCAGCGTCGTGCGGACCGGGCGGTGGTCTGAGAACCCGACGGCGGCGGTCTCGGCTGAGGTCACCTCGAAGGCCGGGTCGACGAGCAGGAAGTCGATGCGGACGAGCGGCCGGTCGGCGCGGTACGTCCGCCCCCAACCGGGCCCAACCGCTTGCGCGGCGTCGATCCGGTTGACGCCGCCCGCCGTGCGCAGGCGTCGGTAGCTCCAGTTGTCAGCCGTCGAGTTCAGGTCGCCGCCGATGATCACGGGCAGCGTCTCCTCGGCGATGGCGCGCGCGATGCGGTCGGTCTCGATGCCACGCTGGGCGTAGACCGTCCGGTAGCTGCGCAAGTACGGACGCCACGTCGACGGGGACCAGAGCGAGACGGCCGGGTCGTCCCAGGGCTTCGGGCTGCCGAACGAGCGCAGGTGGATGTTGTACACGACCGCCTCTCGGCCGTCCCACCGGAGGTGCGTCCGGAGGGCTAACGAGGCGTCCAAGCCGGGCTCCGCGCCGACCGCAAGCGCTCGCTGCTCCAGCACCTCGATGCCTGCCCCGTGGCGGACGAAGAACGGGACGTCGGTCGCGTTCGCCGTGCCGGACCGGCGGCCCGCCAGCTGCGCCGGCAGCACGAGGTTGTAGGGCAGCCGTGTGTGGACGACCTCCACCTGGACGGCCTCGCTCGCGCGCCGCCGCCGCACGCTCCGGGCCTCGACGCGGGCGTCCTGCATCAGCAGCAGGTCGGGCTCGGTCGCCTCCAGATACGCCACCACCGAATCACCGAGGGCCTCGGCGCTCGGGCCACTCTGAGGCAGGTTGAACGTGGTCAGCACCAGGTCGTCGGGCCCGGCCTCCGGCGTCGCCAGCCGCGACGGCCCACCGGCTCGCCACACGACCGCGAGCAGCAGCAGGGCGTGGACCGCGACGACCCGCCAGCGCCGCCCGAGGAGCCACGGCAGCGTCGTCGCCGCGAGCGCCCACGTGGCGTACGGCAGGCCAATCGCGACCAGCTGGGACCACCAGAACACGCGGGGCGAGAGGTAGGGCGCCGCCAGCCCGACGGCGACGGCGGCCACGATCGGCGCCTCGACCAGGGCGTAGAGGACCCAGCCGATCGTCTGCCGAGGCCGGGGGCGGGGCTCAGCCATCTAGTCGCGGCTCGCGCGGTCGAGCGCGTCGCGCTCTTCGGCCGTCAGGCTGTCGTACCCCTTTTCCAGGATCTTGTCCAGGATCGCGTCCACGCTGAGCGTCGCGCCCGACGACTTCCGCTCGGCCCGCCCGGGCTTCCCGACCGTGCGCAGGGTGGCCGGGGGCGTGCGGGCGAACGGGTTGCGCGAGGGCGTCGGGGCGGAGCGCTGGCGACGGCCCCCGCCGAACAGGCCTGAGGCCCACCCGCCCGGGTTGCGCCCGGCGATCTGCGCCTTGGCGAAGCCGTACCCCGCGAGCGCCGCGCCGAGCACGGTCAGATCTTGCGAGAAGGCGAAGCTGAGCACGACGAACCCGATGGCGATCCACTTCATCGGGACGACGCCCAGCAAAAACAGCCCGACCCCCCGGTTCGGCTGCAACGTGCCGACCGCGCACAGCACGGCGGTCACCGGCGTCCACAGGCCGAAGTAGGCGCGGAGCGGGGCCGTGGGCAGGATCAGACCGAGCACGATCGCCAGCAGCGCGCCGCCCAGCACGCCGAACAGGTAGACCGCCAGCAGCCCGCCCGAGCCGTACGTCTCCTCGAAGTCCCTCCCCATCCAGTTCAGCCAGTACATCCCGAAGGCGAACGAGATCAGCCCGAAGAACGACGGGAAGGCGTTCACGAACCCGTACGTCAGCACCGTCCACGGACGAACCAGGGCGACCTCAGGGAGCGGCGACAGCGTCAGCCAGTCCAAGAGCGCCAGGCCGGGCACGCCGAACGCCGCCAGCAGGCCGAGCACGATCACCGCGAGGTAGCTCACGGCGTTGACCGTCAGCAGGAGCCGGAGCGCGGGCGGGAGCGCGGCGCGCCAGATCTGGAAGCGGAACGCGGGGGAGTCGGCGGACACAGAGGTCAGGTAAGGCGGGTGCGGGGCTGGACGGGCAGTCGGCCCAGCCAGTAGAGCACCAAGATCGCACCCGTGACCATCCCACCGAGGTGCGCAAAGTGGGCGACGCCCGCTTGCACCGACGTGAACCCGGCGAACAGGCTGAAGGCGGCGTACCCGAGCACGAACCACTTGGCCGGGATCGGCACGGGGAAGAAGAGCAGGAAGATCGGGGAGTTGGGGTGGAGCAGCCCGAACGCGGCCATCACGCCCAGGACTCCGCCCGAGGCACCGAGGGTCGGGACGGGAATGCCCACATCCGGGCCGCCCAACAGGAAGGGCCACGAGGTAACGGCCACTTGCAGCACACTCGCGCCCAGCACACACGCGAGGTAAAACCACAGGAACCGCTTCGAGCCCAGCTGGCGCTCGATGGTGGCGCCAAACATCCACAGCCCGAACATGTTGAACGCGATGTGGCCGAACCCGCCGTGTAGGAACGCGCTCGTGACGAGCTGCCACGGCTGGAACGACCCGAACGCGACCACGCCGTCAGCGAAGCGAATCGCCTCAGGCCCACCCAGGGGCCACAGCGCGAACCACATCTCGACGGCCGAGAACGGCGCCCCGGAGCGCGCCTGGAAAATCATCTGCGCCAGGTACGCCAGCCCATTTAGGATGAGCAGGTTCTTGACGACGGGTGGGAAGAGCCCGAAGCTCGACGGGGGACGAAACGCGTTCTGCACAGACGGCCGGCGGGTGGGGGCCGCGAACGGGATGCCGTCGGCGAAGTTGCGGGAGACCGCGCGGAGAGCGCCCGCGTGCCGGCTCAGCGGGAGCGCGTTCGGGCTGGCGCCAGCCTTCCGCTCGTCAGTCCCCCCGCTCGGACGCGCACGGAGTGCCATCCCACACGGCGGGCGCTGCGCGTCCAAGCTGCCACCTTTTCCCAAGCAGGGTCGCTACGTCCTGTCGTCCCCTCCGCTCACCGTCATCCCGCACCCGCAGGGAAGGCGCCAGCCAACGCAGGAGAGGGATCTCAGCAGGAGGTCTCAGATCGTAGGCGAGGGCAGGGTGGGAAAGGGGCTCAAGCTATCCCTCGTCGCTTCGCTTCCCTCGGAATGACCCCGGGGAAAGGGTTCTGGCGAGTACGACGCAGCCCTGCTTTTCCCGAAGGGTCGGCCGAGCCAGTCCGCGCGTCGTGCCATCCGAATGGAGCGCTCCGGTGCCAGCCCCAACCCAGCGCGCCGCGCGGACGGGGGGATCGGCCGAGCACCACGCCCCACCGTTCCCCGGACCTCGCGAGCCGTTCCCCGAGAGCGCCCCACCACGCAAGCCCACGCCAGCATTTCCCGCGAAGGGGAGACCAGAGCCCCCGGGGCACCGTTTCTTGCCCCGATTCCGCCCGGCATCCCCCCTGTTGCTCCTTCTCTCCGACCTCCACCTCGGCCGTGGCTCCCGCGACGACACGCGGGCGGCCGAGCGCGACGCCGTCGCCCTGCTCCGGGCGCACGAGGCCGAGATCGTGGACGGCGACGGGACGCTGGTGCTGCTCGGCGACGTCTACGACCAGTTCATCGAGTACAAGCACTTGGTGCCCAAGGCCGCGCCCCGGCTCGTGGGCCTGCTGGCGGAGTGGGCCGACGCCGGCGCCCGGATCGTCTACGTCGTGGGCAACCGGGACCCCTGGCACCTCGATTACTTCGAGGCCGACATCGGCGTGACCGTGGTGCGGGGGGCGTGGCGATCACGCCTCGACAAACGGGCCCTGTATATTGCGCACGGCGACGGGCAGGGACGCCCCATCTCACTCGCCGAACGGCTCTCTCACCGCCTCCAGCCGCTCCTCCGAGCCCCGCTCATGGCCCGCCTCTACCGCATGGGCCTCCCCGGCGACACGGGCTACGCACTCGCCCGCGCCGTCGCCCGCCGCTTCGGCACCGACGGCGCGCCGGACGTGCCCACTGCCCAGGCCCTCGCCGACGCCGCCCAGCGCCGCCTGTCGGCTGGCGCCGACGTGGTCGCCTTCGGCCACAGCCATGCCCACGCCCTCGACGCCAGCTCCGACGGCCTGTACCTGAACCCCGGCTACTGGTTCGGCGCCCGCACGTTCGCGACGCTCGACGCCGCCACCGCCCGCATCGCGCGATGGCGCGACGGCGGCGCCGAGACGCTCGCCACCGAACCGCTGGCGCCCCGACCGCTGGCGCCCCGACCGCTGGCGCCTGCCCTCTCCTGAGACCGCCCCCCCCGGCTCCATGGACGACCCCACGACGTACTCCGACGACGACCTGGCCGACTTTTTCGGCTCTCCCGACGCGCGCCACGCGGCGCTCGACGCCCAGCGCGAGACGCTGACCGGCGAGGACGCCGAGCTCGGCGCCTTTTTCGGCTCGCCCGACGCGCGTGGCGACGGCGCCAGCCGTGACGCGCGGCTCGTCCAGCCGACGAGCTTGTCCGCCCCCCCCCCGCCGACGGGCCCCGAAGCCGAGCGCCGCCGCCGCGTCGGCCGCGCCCTCGCCGTTGTGCTGGGCTTGGTCGGGCTGGGCGTGTTCGCCGGGCTCGGCATCGTCGCCTACCTCAGCCAAGAGCTCCCGTCATTCGAGCAGATCGAGAACCCGCGCAACCTGCTGGCGACCGAGGTCCTGACCGCCGACGGCGTGGAGCTGGCGCGGTACTACGACGGCGAGAACCGGACCTGGGTGGGCCTCGACGAGATGAGCGTCCACGTCCCGAACGCGCTGATCGCGACCGAGGACCGCCGGTTCGACGAGCACTGGGGCGTCGACATGTACGCCATCGGCGCCATCATCAAGGACTTCGCGACGGGCCGCGGCGCGCGCGGCGCGTCGACGATCACGATGCAGCTGGCGCGCAACCTCTACCGCGACGCGACCGGCTACCGGATCGGCGAGCGGTCGGTCGTCCGCAAGGCCAAGGAGATCCTGATCGCCGTCCGCATCGAGCGGACCTACACCAAGCCCGAGATCCTGGAGGCCTACCTCAACACGGTCCCTTTCCTCTACAACGCCTACGGCATCGAGGCCGCATCGCAGACCTTCTTCTCGAAGCCCGCCGCCGACCTCGACCCGAACGAGGCCGCGACGCTCGTCGGGATGCTGGCGGCCAACAGCCGCTACAACCCCTGCCTCGCCCCCGACGGCACCTCCGCCGAGTGCCTCGACGCCGACGGCGAGGTCCTGACGGTGAGCCAGAACCAGGCCGCCATCGACCGCCGCAACGTGGTCCTGACGAACATGCTCAGCGCGGGCGTGCTCGACCAGGCCGCCTATGCCGACGCGCGGGAGGCGCCGATCCAGATCGCCTTCGACGTCTACAGCCACGAGGACAACCTGGCCCCCCACTTTGCCGAGGTGCTCCGCATGTGGTTCCGCGAGTGGGCCGAGGCCAACAACTACGACCCCTACGAGGACGGCCTCGTCATCCGCACGACCATCGACAGCCGGATGCAGGCGCTCGCCTCGCAGGCCGTCGCCGAGCAGATGGACCTGTTGCAGGACAAGGTCAACCGCGGCTGGGGCTCGGCCTCGAACCCGTTCGGCTACTGGTGGAGCCGGAATGCGGCCGTCGTCGACGAGTACATCGGCCAGACGGACCGCTACCGCTCGCTCGTCGCCGGCGACGCCCTCTCGGCCGATGCCGCCGTGGCCCAGCTCCGCCGCGACGGCGTGTTCATGGACTCCCTCAAGACGGCGCGGACGCGGCTCGAGGCGGGGCTCATTGCGATGGACCCGCAAACCGGCCAGGTCAAGGCCTGGGTCGGAGGCCGCAACTTCGTCGTCAACAAGTACGACCACGGTGGGCAGGCGCGGCGCCAGCCGGGCTCGACGTTCAAGCTCTTCGTCTACACGACGGCCTTCGACAACGGCTACTCCCCGGAGTCCGGCGTCTTCGACAGCCCCTTCAAGTGGGGCGACTGGGCGCCCAAGAACTCGGGCAACAGCTACGCCGGCTACACGACGCTGGCGGAGGGGCTGCGCTCGTCGCGCAACGTCGTCGCGGCCCGCATCACGAAGCACTTCGGCACCGCCGAAGTGGCCCGGACGGCGTACCAGCTCGGGATCCGCACCCGGCTCGAGCTCCCCGAGTTCGACGCCGAGACGTGCCCGCCCTTCGAGGCCCGCAAGAACGACTGCTACGCGCGGTCCATCGGCCTCGGCACCCAAGACCTCTCGCTGCTGGAGATGGTCACGGCGTACGCGACTGTCGCCAACTACGGCGTCTACCACGGCCCGACGATCGAGGAGGACCGCCCGCAGAACGCGGACATCCCGCCCCACATCGTCCTGGCCGTCGACCGCATCGAGGACCGCTACGGCAACGTCATCGCCGACTTCACGCCGGTCGCCCGCGAGGTCCTGAACCCGAGCACGGCTTACACCACCTTCAACGCCATGCGCGCGGTCGTCCGGGCCGGCACGGGCCGCGGGCTCGGCGGCTTCCGCGGCGTCGGCGCGCTCGACGTGGCCGGCAAGACCGGCACCACGCAGGAAAACGCCGACGGCTGGTTTATCGGCATGACGCCCGAGCTCGTCGTCGGCTCGTGGACGGGCTTCGACGACCGCCGCATCACCTACCCCTCGACCAGCATCGGCCAGGGCGGCCGGACCGGCCTGATGAACGTCGGCGCCTTCCTCTCGAAGCTTCAGAACGAGGGGGCCGACGACATCAAGCTCGACCCGGACCGGCAGCTCGAGCGCCCCGACAACTACCAGCCGCCGACCCGCCGCAGCCGCATCGGCGACGCTGGCTACTGGCCCGGCGACGCCCGGTCCCGGCGCTCCGGGGGCACCCGCAGCCGCAACAGCTCCGACGCCGACCGCCCGGCGCGCGAGATCCTGGACGGCTTCCGCGAGCGCGAGCAGGCCCAGCCCCGCCCGCAGACGCAGGGCGGCGGCTCCGGCGGCCGCATCGGCTGGTAATCGAGGGCACGGGGCAAGGGGGATGAGGCAAGGGGCCTTTCCCCTCGTGCCCCACGCCGCTTCCCCCTTGCCCTTGAAAATCCTCCACTGCGCCGACCTCCACCTGGGCTACGAGACGCACGGGCGGCTCGACCCGGCGACCGGCCTCAACACGCGGCTCCTCGACTTCCGCCGCTCGTTCGACGTACTCGTCCAGCACGCGATCGCTGAGGACATCGACCTGTTCTTGTTCGCGGGCGACGCGTATCGGACCGCCGACCCGACCCCGACGCAGCAGCGCCAGTTTGCCGAGGCGCTCCGCCCGGTCGTCGAGGCCGGCATCCCGGTCGCCATGATCGTCGGCAACCACGACCACCCGGTCAGCTTCGGGAAGGCCTCGTCTATCGACATCTTCGGCGTGCTCGACGGCCGCGTCGACGTGTTCACCCAGCCGACGTTTCGGGCCGAGAGCGAGCCCGCCGGGCCGATCCAGACCAAGTCGGGGCCGCTCCAACTCGTCGCGCTGCCGTGGCCGATCCGGTCCAAGATCCTGGCCCGCGACGAGTACCGGGGCAAGACGCCACACGAGATCCGCGAGACGATCGAGACCTATTACACGGCGTTCGTCAAGACGTGCGCCGCCGCCGCCGACCCGGCGGTCCCGCTGCTCGTCTGCGCGCACCTCACCGTGCAGGGCTCGGAGCTGAGCGGCAGCGAGCGCGCCAGCCTGATCGCGCACGAGCCCACGTTCACCGTCGCCCAGCTGGCGCCCCCCGGCGTCGACTACGTGGCGCTCGGCCACATCCACCGCTTCCAAGACCGCAACGCCGAGGCCTTCGCACGCGGCGACGGCCCGCCCGTCGTCTACAGCTCGTCCATCGAGCGGATCTCGTTCAAGGAGCACGACGCCGAGAAGGGGTTCGTGATCGTCGACATCGACGCGGGGGGCGAGCCCGGGCGGCGGACGGCGTTCGAGTTCGTCGCCACGCCCGCGCGCCGGTTCGTACCGATCCAGGTCGACGCGACGGAGGCCCCAGACCCCACCGCGGCCGTGCTGGCGGCCATCGGCCGGCACGACATCGCCGACGCCGTGGTGCGCGTCCGCTACCGGATCGGCGAAGAGCAGCCGGCCGTCGACGAGTCCGCCGTCCGCGCCGCGCTCGCGCCCGCCGACACCATCGCCGCCATCGAGCGCGAGCTCGACGCCGTCGAGCGTCGCCAGCGCACCGTCGTCCGCCGCGACACGTCGATCGCCGAGGCCGTCTCGCGCTACGTCGACCAGCACGAGACGCTGGCGAAGGTCAAGGACGACCTGGTGGCCGCCGCGCTGGAGCTGGAGCGCGAGGTGGACGAGGCAGGGTAGAGACGGCCGGCCCGCCGGTCCGCTCGTCACACGCGATGCGGACCGTTCCGGGCCTCCGCTTGCGCGACGGCGCTTACCTCGCCGCCGGCTCCATCCAGACGCGCGTCGAGGCCATCATCGTCTTGCGGGCGGCCGCCGCCGCCGCCGCGTCCGTGAACACGCCGACCACGGCCGAGCCGGTGCCCGACAAGACCGTATGGTCCGCCCCGGCGTCCTCCAAGCGCCCGCGCGTGGTCGCCACGGTGGGGAAGGCGGCCTCGACGGACGGCTGGAAGTCGTTCGTGACCTCGGCCCGCCAGCGACCGATGTCGTCCGAGGTCACCGCCGCGGCGAGGTCCGGGCGGTCGCGGTCGTCCGGCGTGACGCCGACGAACGCTTGGGCGGTCGAGATGTGGGCGTAGGGGACGGCCACCACCAGCGAGAACGGGCACCGCCAGCGGGCGCCGTCAGCGTCTACGAGCGGCGTCAGAGCTTCGCCCCGGCCGGTCGCGGCCGACGGCACGGGGTCGAGGAAGAACGGGACGTCGGAGCCGAGGCCGAGCGCGAGCGACCGGAGCACGGCGTCGGGGACCTTGAGGCGCCACAGCTCGGCGAGCACCCGGAGCGTGGCGGCGGCGTCGGAAGAGCCGCCCCCTAGCCCGGCGCCGTAGGGCACCCGCTTGGCGAGATGAATCTGCGCTCCCAGCTTGGCGTCGCCCGCCCAGACGCGCAGCGCCATCGCGGCCCGGACCACCAGATTCGAGGGGTCGGTCTTGAGCGCCGGGTCGTCGGTCGCCAGCGCCAGCCGCCGCGCCGGGCCGGCCGAGAGGGTGTCCGCCCACCCGATCGGCTGGAAGACCGTCGCGAGATCGTGGTACCCGTCCGGACGCTTGCGCAGGACGTGGAGACCGAGGTTGACCTTGGCGGGGGCGGACTGGACGGGCACGGGCGTGGTGGGTTCGGGGGCCGTATGCCCCCTTCAGCGAGTCGAGCCGCAACGTACTCTCGGGGACCGCCGCCGTCCCCGGACGGTGCGGTGCCCGGGGCCGTCGAGGCCCTCAGGGCTGGTCGCGGATGAACGCCACGTCGGCCTGGAGCCCCTGCCGGGAGGGACGGAGCACGAACACCGGCGCGACGAACGCCGGGACGAACCCGCGCCCGCGCATCCACGCCATGACCTCCTCCGCTGGAGGCTCCCCCTCGTAGAGCGGGACGAACGACAGTTCGCGTTGGACCGCGTCGATCCGCGCCAGCGACGCCTCGGCGCCGGCCAGCCCCTCCCTCTCGTACCCCTGGGCGTCCACCTTCAGCGCCACCTGGTCGCCGGGCCGGCACACCTCGTCGAAGACGTCGTCGAGGCGCTGGACGTCGACCTCGATCGTGGCGTCGAACGAGAGGGAATCCGCCATCTCGCCCGTGCGCTTTGAGGGAGCAGCAGCGAACTGCTGGCGTCGAAGTGGGTAACTTCATCGGCAACCGCGCGGGTTCGGCGCCGAGAGCATGGTTTCGCACGGCCCACTCCATGTCCTCGGCGGCGGCCCGGGCGAGCCGCTCGAACACGGCCGGGATGGGCTCGAACGACACGATCCGCCCAGAGAACCCCCGTTGGCGGAACGATGTGGCAAACTGGCCCTCGTCCGCTCCGACATCGAGCAGCACGTCGGGCGCCCGACGAAGCAGACGGTCCGCGGGAACGGGGATGACCTCGTATCCAACTCGGCGGAGCAGGTCGTGGACTCGGCCGATGGGGAGCGTCATACGAGGAATGGAATGGGCCGAGATCCGTAGGCTACACCCGGAGCGCCCCATGCCGGGCGCGAGCGGCCTCGACCGGGCACGGACACGCCCGGAGGGGGCGTCCGATTCCCTCTTGGCTTCGCAGACCGGACCGTACCTTCGGCGACGGTTGCTACGCCCGCTCTCCCTCCGGCACCCCCATGCCCCTTCCCGTTCGCGGGATCGTTCTGCCCGTGCTCGCCGCCGTCTGCTGCCTCTGCGCGAGCCCCGACGTAGCCGCCCAGTTCATCCCCTCCGCCGGCTCGGCGTCGCGCGTTCCCACATTGAACACGCAGGTCCGCGCCTCGTCCCGCGCCAGCGATGACGTCGTGCTGGCCGGCCCGGTCGACCCCGAGACCTACCTCGTCGGCCCCGGCGACGTGTTCGTCGTGTCGGTCGGCGGCGGCTCCGTCGCCAGCCCGCCCCACCAGACCGAGGCGGTCGTCTCCGCCGACGGGCTGCTCGTGATCGCCGAGGCCGGCACGTTCCGGGCCGCCGGGCGGACGCTCGCCGCCGTCCGCGCCGAGGCCTCGGCCGCGCTCAACCGCCAGTACCGCAACGTGCCGACCGACGTGGCGCTCGTGTCGCCGCGCCGGTTCGCCGTCTACGTCTCCGGCGCCGTCCCGCTGCCGGGCCGCCAGATCGTCACCGCCGTCGGCCGCGTCGAGGACGCCATCGCCAGAACCACGGGCGACCTGAACCCTCTGGAGCTGGCCGACTACGAGACGCCGCCGTGGTACGAGGTCGAGCGCCGCGTCGCGCTCCGCAACGTCCGCGTGGTCAGCCGCGACGGCACCGAGCGCCGCGTGGACCTGCTGCGCTACTACACCACGGGCGACCTCGCCTTCAACCCGCTCTTGGCCGACGGCGACGCCGTGTTCGTGCCGACCTTCGACCCGACGCGCGAGAGCGTCACCGTCAGCGGCGACGTGGACCGGCCGGGCTACTACGACTGGCGGCCGGACGACACTATGGCCGCCGTCGTGGCTGTCGCGGGCGGGCCCGGGCTGGCGGGCGCGGCCACCGTCCGGCGCACGCGCATCGTCGATGGGCGGCCCCAGAGCGTCGTGGTCCCGCTCGCGCAGGCGGGCACGCTCGACCTCGGCCCGCGCGACCAAGTGACCGTCCTAGCGTCGGAGCCCAACGCCGGGCTCGCGGAGGTCGTCGGCGCGCTCGCCTACCCCGGCGTCTACCCCATCGTCTCGGGCCGGACCACCTTGCGGACGCTCGTGGAGGCGGCCGGCGGGCTCACGCCGGAGGCGCTGATCCGAGGGGCGTACCTCGAGCGCACCGCCCGGTCGGAGCCGCAGTCCGCGCTCGACCCGCTCGCGTTCCCCTCCGACGAGCCGCTCACCGTCGGCACCTTCGACTCGACGGTCACGGCGCTCGGCCGACTGAGCGACCTCGGGCTGGTCGGGCGGCGGTACTACATCCAGGAGTACGTCACCACGGCGCGCCTGTCGGCCGACGTGGCCGGGGCACTGAACGGCGGCGCCGAGATCGTGCTCCGCGACGGCGACCGGCTGGTCGTCCCTCGCGACCTGGGCGTCGTCCGCGTGTTCGGGCAGGTGGCCGTGCCCGGCTACGTCCCCTTCGACGACGGGCTCACCGCCGCCGACCTCATCGCCCGGGCGGGCGGGATGGGCCCGGCCGGCACGACGATCTACACCATCGACGCCGCGACAGGCCGGTTCACGCCCGGTCCGAACACACCCGTCGGCGCGGGCGACGCCATCTTCGTCGACCGACCGCCGACGTCGGACTCGCCGCAGTTCGAGAACCTCGCGCTGCAAGAGCGCCGAGAGGAGCGGGACGCCGAGCGGGACCGCCGCCAGTTCCTCTTCCAGGCCATCACCACGACCGTCTCCGTCGTGGGCACCCTGCTGACGGCCTACGTCGTGTTCGTCCAGGACCGAAACTGATCAGCATGGAACCCCTCCAGACCTCGGACCGGACCGACCTCGGCGCCTCGGGCGACGGCGCTGGCGCCTTGCCTCCCGCCCCGATCGACCCGGTCGCCCTGGAAACCCAGAACCGCCTGTGGTGGGCCGCAGGCGTCGTGTACCGTCGCGTGGGCTGGATCGTGGGCGTGACGGCGCTGGTGGCCGCGCTGTCGGTGTACCTCACGCTCCAGATCCCCAACCGCTACCGCGCCGAGACGCGCGTGCTCTTGCAAGACACGGGCGGCGGCGGTCTGCTGGCGGGCGCGCTCAGCAACCTGCCCCCGGCGGCGGCGGCGCTGATCGGCGGCGGCGGCGGCGGCGGGTTCACGCGCTACATGGCGATCCTGACGAGCCCCTCCACGACCGAGTCCGTCGTCGAGCGCTTCGACTTGGTCGACCGCTACCGCCTGCGCGACGAGCCGTACCCGGAGCAGGCCGCCATGGGCATGCTCGCCGAGCGGGCCGACTTCGCGGTCAGCCTCGACTACGACTTTCTGGGCGTGAGCGTGCTCGACGAGGACCCCGAGATGGCCGCCCAGATGGCCAACTACTACGTCGAGCGGCTCAACGAGCGGCACATCGAGTTCCAGGCCAACAGCGCCGCCGAGAACCGCGCCTTCCTGGGCAACCGCCTCGACGAGGCGAACGCGGCGCTCGACTCCGCCCAGGCCGAAATGCAGGCCCTGCAGGAGCGCTCCGGCGTCGTCGAGCCGACGGCCCAGGCCGACGCCCTGTTTTCCGCGCTGGCAACCACGCAAGCCGAGGTGACCGCCGCCGAGGTCCAGTACCAGGCGCTGCTCTCGCAGTTCGGCCCGGAAAACCCGAGCGTCGTCGCGGCCAAGGCCGGCGTCGACGCGGCGCGGCGCCAGGTCACGCGTCTTCGGAGCGGCGCTGAGGCGGGGATGCCCGGCCTCAGCGGCCTGCCCCGCGTCCAGCGCCAGTACGCCGAGGTGATGCAGGAGCTAACGCTGCAGCGCGCCATCATCGAGACCGTGCAGCCGCTCTATGAGCAGGCCGCGCTCCAAGAGCGCCGCGAGGCCGACGCCGTCCAGATCCTGGACACGGCGACACCGCCGGTCAAGAAGGCCGAGCCGCGCCGCTCGCTGATCGTGCTGGCGGCGACGTTCTCGGCGGGGATCGTGATGGTGGCCCTGGTGCTGCTGCTCGCCGTGATCCGTCGGTGGGGCCCGCCCGTGCTCGCCCGGCTCCGGACGGCGTGAGCCCGGCCGCTCCCCCGGCCCCGGCCGGCCGCGCGGTCCTCGCGGCGGTCTCGGCCGGCGTCGTCGCGCTCGGCCTGGGCGTGCTGGCGCTCGTGCTGATGCTGGCGGCCGAGGGCGAGACGATGGGGCTGACAGCGCTCGCGCTCGCCGTCGGCCTGGGGCTGGCCGTCGCCCTTGCCAAGCCAAGCCCGCTGGCACGGCTGGTGGGCGTGCTGCTTCTCCAGATCACTCAGATCGGCGGCGAGGCCGGGCTGTCGGCCATCGAGGTTGTCGCCGGGCTCGCGCTGGTGGGCTACCTCGCCCAGTGGTACGTCGTGGCGCTGGCGTCGGCCCGTCCGCTCATCCGCACCGTCTTCGACGCGGCGGCCGTCGCGTGGGGGACCGTCGGGCTCGTCGTCGCCGCGGGCCTCGGCCTGATGTTCGGCGCCGACGCCTACGACTTCCGGGCCGACCTGCTGGCGACGCTGCCGTTCCTGTTCTACCTCCCCGTCAAGGACCTCTGCGTGCGCGAGGACCGGGGGGCCGTCGCGATCGCGGCCGTGCTGTGCGCGTTCGGCGTCGCGGCGTCGCTGCAGAACGCCGTGCTCTTCCGCAACGCCATCTCGGGCGCGGCGGCGCTCTACGAGATCGCCGACGCCCGCTTCAACGTCAGCGAGATCTCGATCACGGCCGGAATGCTGCTGGCCCTCGCCGGCGCCGCCGTCGCGCGCGAGCGGTCCCGGACGCTGGGGTCGGTCGCGCTTGCGGGCCTGCTGCTGGTAGGCCTGCTCATCACCAAGTCGCGCGGGTACTGGATCGCGGGCACGTTCGGGATCCTGGCGATGGCCGTCGTGGTGCCGGGCCGCGGGCGGCGGCGGATCATCGGCTACGGGGCGCTCGGCGTCGGCATCCTGGTGGCCCTCGCGGTCCTGCTCTTCCGCGAGCAGATCGTGCTCGTCGCCCTCGGCGCACTCGACCGCCTCGTGTCCATCGGCAGCGCCACGAGCGACATCTCGATCCTGAACCGCGTCGCCGAGAGCGCGGCCGTGTGGGAGCGGCTCCGCGTGAACCCCATCCTGGGGTACGGCTGGGGCGTGCAGGTGACGCACTACAGCATCATCGCCGAGGGCACGCGGAGCTGGGCCTTTTTCCACAACGGCTACCTGTCCCTGTGGTTTAAGACGGGGCTCTGGGGGGTGGCGCTGTTCATGTCAGTCTGGATCGGCGCGATGGCGCGGGCGGCGTGGGCGGCGCGGCGGACGGCGCTGCCGTGGTCGATCCGCGCGCCTGCCCTCGGTGCGGGCGCGGCAATCGCCGCGTTTACGCCGGTCGTCATCACCTCGAACCCGTTCGCCGTGCTCGACCAGATGCTCATCGTGACGCTGACGCTCGCGCTGGCACATGGGTCCGCGGACCGGGCGGCAGACCTGCTCCGGGACGCGTGAGCGGTCCTTCACGCCTGGTCCGAAACGTCGTCTGGCTGGCGCTGGCGCAGGTCGTCACGCTCGTGGTCGGGTTCGTCATTTGGGTCCACCTCGGCCGCACGCTCGGCGCCGAGCGGCTGGGGATGGTGGCCTTCGGGATGGCGCTCGTGTCGTACTTCGTGCTCGTCGTCACGCTCGGCTTCGACGCCGTCGCCGTCCGCGAGGCGGCGCGCGACGGGGCGCGCGAGGCCGAGATCCTTCCGCTCCTGCTCGGCGCCCGGCTCGCGCTCGCCGCCGGGGCCACGGCCGCGTTTGTGGGCACGACGGTCGCGCTCGGGCTGGGGCCCGCGTACCAGGCGACCGTCCTCGTGCTCGGCGTGCTCGTCGTCGCCCGCGCGGTCCAGCTCGACTGGGTGTACCAAGCGCGCGAGGAGATGGGCGTCTCAGCGCTGCGCAACGCGGGCGCCGCACTCGTGACGGTCGCCGTGGCGCTGGCGACGGTCCGGGGGCCCGACGACGTGGTGTGGGCCGCGACGGCGCTCGCAGCCGGCCCTGCGGTCGCCAACCTCGTGCTCTTGGTCGTCTATGCGCGAGAGGCCGGCGTGCCCCGGCCCCGGTTCGACCTCGCCGGCTGGAAGGTGCTCCTCGCGCCGGCAATCCCGCTCGCGGTGTCCGGGTTCGTGATGCAGCTCTACTACAACGTCGACAAGCTGATGATCGAGGCGTTCCGGACGACGGCCGAGGTGGGGCTCTACGAGGCGGGCTACAAGCTCTACGCCGTCGGCATCGCGGCAGCGGGCGTGCTGTACTCGGCCTTTTTCCCGGCCTTGTCCAGCGCCTTCGGGACCGTCGACGCGATGCGCCGCGAGGGCCGTCGGTTCGGGGGGGCGCTGCTGGCGCTGGGCCCGCCGGTCGCGCTCGCGGGGGCCGTGTTCGCCCCGGATCTGCTGACGCTCCTCTTCGGCCCGGAGTTCGTCGGCGCTGGTCCCGCCCTCAGCATTCTGTTCGTCTACGCCGCGCTGATCTACGTGAGCATGACGTTCGGCGTCCCGCTGATGGCCTGGAACGACGAGACGGCCTACCTCAAGGCCGCGATCGGCGGGGGGATCGCGAACGTCGTGCTGAACGTCGCCTTGATCCCCCGGTTCGGGATCGTCGGCGCCGCCACGGCGACGCTCGCGAGCGAGGCCGTCGTGATGGTCGGGATGGCCGTCCGCTACCGACGCCACACGGGCACGCTCCACCCGGAGCTGTTCGGACGGGCCGCGCTGGCGGGGGTCGGCGGCGGGCTGCTGCCGGCGCTGGCGGTCTCTGCCCTGGGGGTCCCGCTGCTGGTGGCCTTGCCCGTCGTCGCCCTCACGTCCGCGCTCGCGGTCTGGGCCGCCGGCCTGGTCGCCCCCAAGGCGCTCCTCGCCGCAATTCTGCGCCGGTAGCCGCCCCTCGAATTGCCACTGAAACGGCCCTCCCCGGCGTCCGCCGGCAGGGCCCGGCCCTACCTTCGCCTCCCCGACGCGACCCCGCATGGCTCCCCCCACCCTCTCGACGTGGCTCTACGCCGAGTCCCCCGATGAAGAGAGCCTCTACCCGCAGGTCGTCGGGCAGGGCGCGCCGTCGTCGGATCGGTTCCAGGCCGTCTACTGGCGGTGCGTCGCCGTCTTTTTCGCCTCCGCCAAGCGCTGGGCGCCCGACGCCCGGCTCGTGCTCTACACGAACGTCCCGGCCGTCCCCGCCGTCGACGGGCAGCCAATGGCACCGTTCCTCGACCGGCTCGGCGTCGAGATCGTCCGCCTCGATTATTCGTTCCAGCCGCCGGAGGGCTACTACGGGGCGTGGCGGAACCAGTTCTACGTCTTCGACGCGATCCGCGACCTCGCCGAGCGGACGCCCGACGACGGCGTGGCGATGCTCCTCGACTCGGACTGCGTGTGGGCGCGCTCGCCGGACCGCATGGCCGCGATGACCCAGCGCCATGGGACGCTGACCTACGACCTCGGACGCCCCGAAGGCATCGCGGAGAACGGACTGACGCTGGAGGACCTGGGCGCACTCCACACTGAGCTAGCGCCCGACTTCGGGGCGGACACGCCCGACACATCCCCGCCGTACATCGGTGGCGAGTTGGTGGCCGCGACCGGCCACGCCCTGCGCCGAGCCGACGGACTCCTCGACGCGCTGTGGGCCGAGATGCTGCGCCGTCACCAGGCCGGGCTCCCGACGTACAACGAGGAGGCCCACGCACTCGGCTTCGTGTACCACGTCCTCGGCGCGCCCTACGGCACGGCCAACCCCTACCTCCGGCGGATCTGGACGACGCTCTTGAGCGGCGACGACTCCCGGGCGCCCGACCTCGACCTCACCGTCTGGCACGTCCCGGGCGAAAAGCGCTACGGCCTGCGGCGCCTGTTCGTCGAGGTGCTCCGCCCCGACGGCCCGTTCTGGACGCTCGACGGCGACGCGTGGCGGACGTGGGCCGGCCGCCAGCTCGGCCTGCCCGGCCGGTCGCTCGCCAAGACCGCCCGAGACCTCCCGGTCGCCCTGCGCGACAAGCTCCGCGCGCGGCTCGGCCGCTGACCCATGCATCTCGCCTTCGTCACCGCCCACGACCCCTCCGACATCCGATCGTTCTCGGGCGTTCCGTACTACGTGACGCAGGCGCTCCGCCGCCGGGTCGACCGCCTGAGCGTGGTCGGCCCGCTGGCCCAAGGCGGCGCCGTCGCGGGGCGCCTCGCCAAGCTGCGCCACCGGGTGCGGGGCGAGACGTACCTCCGCGCCCACACGTGGGCGAGCGTCCGGGGCTTGGCCGCCGACGCCGCCCCCCAGATCGCCGCGCTCCGCCCCGACGCCGTCGTCGCGATGAGCACACTCCCGCTCGCGGCGCTCGACGCCGGCTGCCCGACCGCGTGCTGGCCCGACGCCACGTTCGAGGCCAACCTCCTCTTCTACCCCGACTTTACCGGCCTGCCGGACGCCCACGTCATCGAGGCGCACGCCGTCGAGCGCGCGGCCATCGAGCGATCGACGGTCGCCGCCTTCGCGACGGCGCACGGCGCTGACTCCGCGCGCGGCTACTACGGTGTCGACGACGGCTCGGTGCACGTCGTGGAGTACGGGGCGAACCTCGAGCCGGACGACGTGCCCTCGGCCCAGGCCATCGCCGAGTCCGTCGCGGCGCGGTCGGGCGACGTGTGCCGGCTGCTGTTCGTCGGCGGCGGGTGGGTCCGCAAGGGCGGCGATGTGGCGCTCCGCGTGGCCGAGGAGATGACCGCGCGCGGCGTCCCGACGACGCTGACGGTCGCCGGGTCGCACCCGCCCGTCGACGCGCACCCCTTGCTCCGGGCGACGGGCTTCCTGCGCAAGGACGTGCCCGCCGAGCGCGACCGCTTGCGTGCGCTGTTCGCCGAGAGCCACTTCCTCTGCATGCCGGTCCGCGCTGAGGATTTCGGCTGCGTCTTCGCTGAGGCCGCCGCCTTCGGACTCCCCTCCCTCACGACGGACATCGGCGGGATGCCGACGACCGTCGGCGACGACGCCGGGGTGCTGTTCCGCTTCCAGGAGCGCCCCCAGGTCATCGCCGACCGCGCCGTCGAGTTGTGGTCCGACCGCGCCGCCTACGCCCGACTGGCGACGACGGCGCGCGCGAAGTACGACCGCGTGCTGAACTGGGACGCGGGCACCGAGCGTCTGCTGGCCCTGCTCGCGCCGCACGTTCGGTGAGGCCTCCCGACCTCCTGATCGTCGCGCCGTACGCGGGCGGCCACCACGCCGAGTACCTCCGCTGGATCGTCGGCGGGCTGGCGGCCCGGGACGTCGGTCGGGTCGCCGTCGCCGCGCACCCCGCCCTGCTGGACGCCGAGGCCGAGGCGCTCGCGGCCGTCGGCACCCGCGCACTCGACGTGTCGCCGCTCGGCGCCCCAGGCTCCCTCTGGGCAGCCGGCCGCGCGGTCGGCGCCGTCGTCGGCGACGCCATCCGGTCCGCCCGGGCACCGGAGGTGTTCCTCCCGGCGCTTGACCACACCCAGCTCGCGCTGGCGACCGGCTTACGCTTCGATTTCCGGACGCGGGTGTCGGGCATCCTGCTCCGGGCGACCCTGCACGAGCCGGCGACCGGCCTCAGCGATCGTCTCCGCCAGCTTCGCAAGACGGCCCTGCTCCACGCGGCGGCCCGCAACCCCCACCTCGGCGCCGTCTTGGCCCTCGACCCCGGTGCCGTCGCCCCTCTCCGCCGTCTCGGCCTCGATGCGCGCTGGCTCCCCGACCCCGCCGAGCCGCCGACCCCGACCCGGTCCGTCGACGCGGTCCGCGCGTCGCTCGGGGTCGAGGACAGCCGCCGGGTGCTGCTGCTGTTCGGGTCGCTGGAGGTGCGCAAGGGGGTGTACGACGTGCTGGAGGCGCTGACGGACGTGCCCGACGACTCGGCCCGACGGCTGACGCTGGTCATCGTCGGGAAGACGTACGACGACATGCGGCCACGCCTTCAGGTCGCGATCGACGCCGCGCGCCGGACGGACGCGCAGGTCATCTTTCAGGATCGGTTCGTGCCCGACGGCGAGTTGGACGACCTGGTAACGGCCGCCGACATCGTGCTGGCGCCGTACCGGGGTCACGTCGGGTCGAGCGGCGTCGTGCTCCGCGCCGCCGCCGCCGGCCGCCCGCTGCTGGCGACGGCGGAGGGGATGGTGGGCCGCGAGGTCCGCGAGCACGCCCTCGGGCAAGCCGTCGACACGACCGACCGGACCGCGCTGGCGGCGGCGCTCGCGACGGCGGCGACGGCGCCGGCCACCGGCTTCGACCCCGCCCGTGCCGCTGGGTACGCCGAGGCGCACACCGTCGACCACTTCGCAGACGTCATCGCCGACGCCCTTCGCCAGCCATGAGCCCAGTCCGCCGCGTCTGCGTTTCGTGGGGCCGCTTCGGCCCGTACCACGTCGCCCGTCTCGCGGCGCTGGCGCGGTCGCTGGCCGCGCGCGGAGTTGAGTTGGTGGCGCTGGAGACGGCATCCACCGACGACACGTATGTCTGGGACACCCTGGCGGACGCCCCCGCATACCGCCGCGAGACGCTCTTCCCAGGGCGCTCGTTCGAGTCGGTCCCCGGGCCAGAGATGGCGCGCGCGATGCGGGCCGCGCTCGACCGGATCGACCCCGACGCCCTCGCCGTCGCCAGCTACTCGACGCCCGACTCCCGGGCCGGGCTGGCGTGGTGCCGTCGGCACCGCCGCACCGCCGTGATGATGTTCGACAGCCGCCGCCAGGACGCCGACCGCGCGGGCTGGCGCGAGGCCGTCAAGCGAGCGCTCGTCCGCCAGTTCGACGCGGCGCTCGTCGCCGGGACGCCCCAGCGCGCGTACGCCGTCGACCTCGGCGTCCCGCCCTCGCATGTCTTCCAGCCGGTCGACGTGGTCGACAACGCCCGCTTCGCTCGGCTCGCGGCGGAGGCTCGCGCCGAGCGCCCGGCCGACGACGCCCGTCGGTTCGTAGCCGTGTCGCGGCTGACGCCGATCAAGGGCGTCGATGTGCTCATCGACGCGTATGCCCGCTACCGCACCGACACGGCCACCCCGTGGGAGCTGGCAGTCGTGGGCTACGGGCCGGAGCGGCAAGCGCTGGAGGGCGCCGCCGGGCCCGGTGTGACGTTCTCCGGCTTCGCCAGCGGCGACGCACTCGGCCACGCGTACGGCCGCGCCGACGCCCTCGTGATGCCGTCGCGCAAGGACACCTGGGGACTCGTCGTCAACGAGGCCATGGCGGCCGGGCTGCCCGTCGTCGTGTCCGACGGGGCCGGCTGCGCGGTCGACCTCGTCGACCCCGGCGCCAACGGGTTCACCGTCCCGGCCGGCGACGCGGTGGCACTGGCGGAGCGCCTGGCTGCCATCGCGGCCCTGTCCGACGCCGAGCGCGCCGCGTGTGGAGACCGCTCGCGCGAGATCGTGTCCGCCTTCGGGCTCGACGACTTTGCCGACGGGCTCTGGGCCGCTATCGAGGCCGGGCGCGGGCGTGCCGACCGGGGCCTCTCCCTCCCCGCCCGCGCCGCGCTTGCCGCTTTGCGCGTCGCCGCCCGCCGCCCACGCGCCTTCCAAGCCATCCCCGACTGATGCCTGACGCCCGTCCAGTCGCCGTCGTCGGCCGCTTCCCCCCGCCGCTCGACGGCCAAACGCTGGCGACGGACCGGCTGGCCGAATTGGTGGGCGAATCGCGGCCGGTCGTTCGGGTGAGCACGTCGGCGCCCGAGGGCGACGCGCTCGTCTCGACCGAGGCGCGGTGGGGCTGGCGTCGCGCAGGCCACTACCTCGCCACGGGCCGCCGTCTACGCCGCGCCCTCGCCGCCGTGCCCGAGGCGCCCGCGCTGTGGGCGTCGATCTCGCCGCACCCGCTCGGCCACGCCCGCGACGTGCTGACGACGCTGCCCGCGTTTGGCCCGAGCCGCCCCATCGTTGCCGTCGTCCACCGCGCCTACTTCGACCGGATGTTCGCCGGCCCGACGCGCTGGACGGCGCGTCGCGTCGTCGCGCGCTGCGCAGCCGTCGTGTTCCTGACGGACGGGCTGGCGGACCGGGCGGCGCCGTTCGTTCCTGCCGGGAAGCGCGTCGTGATCCCGAACACCGTCGGCGCCGACGTGCTGTGTTCTCCCGCCGAGGTCGAGACCGCACGCGCGGTGCGGCTTGCGCGGCCGGGCGTGCGGCTGCTATTCCTGGGCAACCTGATGCCCGAGAAGGGCTACGACCTCGCGCTCGCCGCCGCCGCCCAGTTGGCAGAGACACACGACGTCCGGCTCGACCTGGTCGGCCGGTGGCCGTCGGCCGACGCCGAGGCTGCGTTCGCCGGCCGCGTGGCGGCGCTGGGGCTGGCGGGCCGGGTCGTCGCGCACGGAGGCGTGCCGCACCACGCCATCAAGCGGTTCGTGCTCGACGCCGACCTGCTCCTCTTCCCGTCGACGCACCCGAGTGAGGCGCTGCCCGTCGCCGTGCTGGAGGCGCTCGGCGCTGGGACGCCCGTCGTCGGCGTGGCACACGCCGCGCTCCCCGAGGTCGTCCGCGACGGGGCCGGGGTGCTCGTGCCGCCCGACGCCGACGCGCTTGCCACCGCCGCCGCCCGCCTCGCGACGCCCGAGGCATGGCCCGACGCCAGCCGCGCCGCTCGCGCCCGCTTCGACGCGGCGTACGCCCCCGACACCGTCTGCCAGCAGTGGCTCGCGTTGCTGGACCGCGTCGACAACCGAGCGTCCTAACGGCCCGCTCCTGCCCGGCCTTCCTGACGAATCGAGGACAAGCGGCACGAGGGCCAGGTGGCCTCGTCCAGGGGCCTACTGATGCAGGGGCCACTGATGGGCTCCGCGGCACAAGCAACGCGTGCGGAGGAGGCCAGTACTCCGGCGACGGAGTTGCCCGGCCCACACCGGCCGGGGGCCCGCCTGTCGGCCTTTGCATGCGAATGAGCCCAGGCAGCATCAGCCGTTCGCCGCCCAGTGGGGATCACCAGAGACCACCGAAAGTATGTCCTCTCTGTTCACAGCTCAGGTCAGCCCACTCAACGCCGCGTGGACGTTGGCTGGCCCGTCTCATGCCCGTCACCACCATCAAGGAGCACACGTTGCTCTCGCATCCCCTTGGTCCCCACTCGGTGGTGCTGGACCTCGGCGCGAACGCCGGGGTGTTCTCGACCGCGATGGTGCGGCGGTTCGGTTGCACCTGCTACGCCGTCGAGCCGAACCCGGCGATGGCCGCCCGGATTGACGACGACCCGCGAATCCATGTCCGACCGTTCGCGATGAGCGGCGAGGCCGGCGAGGCCACCTTTCACGTCAGCGCGGATCCGCTGGGGTCGTCCCTGCACCCGATCGATGAGACGGACTACCCGGAGGCGATCACCGTACCCACGGAGTCGCTGGCAGGCCTGATGGCGCGCGAGACGCTGAGCCAGGTGGATCTCGTCAAAGCCGACATCGAAGGGGCAGAGATCCCGATGTTCGACGCCTGCCCCGACGCCGTCCTCCAGCAGGTCGACCAGTACACGGTCGAGTTTCACGACTTCAATGGGACCACCCCGGAGTCTGTCGTCCGGTCGACGCTGGACCGGTTCCGAGACCTCGGCTTCGTCGTCTACAAGAAGTCCCGCCTGAGCTATTGCGACGTGTTGATCTTTCACCCGGACCGGGTCGACGTGTCGGCAGCGGAGATGCTGTGGGTGCGCACGGGGCGCCACTACCTCACAGGGCTGGGCCGACTGGCGAAGAAGGCCGTAGGGCTCGGCTAGTTCGTGGATTGTCAGTCTCGAGCCTTGAGGGGCTGCCGTCGCTCGCGAGGCGCGCGACGTCGGCGAAGCGCGAGCGACGGCGATGCCGCTCAACGCGGCGGGAAGCGATAGGCGCCGCACGCAGCCCGGGACGGACTCCCCAGACCGGGCCTAGTCCGTCCCCGTCGAGCCGAACCCGCCAGCCCCGCGCGCGGTCGTGTCGAGGTCGTCCACCGGGACCATCTCGACACGCTCGTAGCGCGACACGACCAGCTGCGCGATTCGCTCGCCGCGCGTGACCACGAACGGCGCCGACCCGTGGTTGACGAGCAGCACGCCCACCTCGCCTCGGTAGCCGGAGTCGATGGTGCCGGGACTGTTGAGGACCGTCACGCCGTGCTTGAACGCGAGCCCGGAGCGTGGGCGGACCTGCCCCTCGGCGCCGTCGGGGAGAGCGACCTGGAGGCCCGTGGGTACGAGCGCGAACGCGCCGGGCGCAAGCGTCATCGGCGCGTCCTGCGGCACGGCCGCACGGAGGTCGAGGCCCGCCGCGTCGGGCGTGGCGTGGGCGGGGAGCGCGAGCCCCTCACCGTGCGGGAGGACGGTGACGGGAACGGAGAGGTCAGGCATTGAAGAGACGGACGCGCCCCGCTGGCGGCGGAGGCCAGCGGGGCGCGGGGACAGGAAACGAGAGGGTTAAGCGGTGTGGTCCGCGCGCTCGATCATCCGCTTCATCGGGCCGGCGATGAAGAAGAAGCCGATGCCCGCGACGATGGCGATGGCGGCCACCAAGCCCATGAAGGCCGACAGTTCGAGCTTGTCGTAGAACCCGGCGATGGAGCCGGCGATAAAGTTGCCGACCGACGCGCCCAGGAACCAGACGCCCATCATCAGCGACGACACGCGGGCGGGGGCCAGCTTCGTCATCGCGCTCAGACCGACCGGCGACAGCGTCAGCTCGCCGAGCGTGTGCAGCAGGTACGTCACGATGAGCCACCACGGCGACACCTGCGCGCCGCCCGCCGACGCCGCGCCCGCGCCGACCATCACCACGAACCCGAGGCCGAGCAGGATCAGGCCCATCCCGAACTTGCTGGCCGTGGACGGGTCCTTTTTGCGTCGGCCGAGCCACACCCAGATCATCGCCACGAACGGGGCGATGGTGAAGATAAAGAAGGCGTTCAGCGACTGGAACCACGCGGCGGGGACCTCGCCACTGCCCAGGCCGGGCACCCACGAGAGCCAGCCCGGCACGGCCCGGTCGGTCGACTGCTGGGCGAACAGGTTGAGGCTGGAGCCGGCCTGCTCGAAGGCCGCCAGGAAGATGGCGTAGCCCGCGAACAGCAGGATGATCATGTAGAGCCGCTTCTTCTCGCCATCCGTCCAGTACGGCCGCGTGAGTAGCCACCCGAACAGCCCGAACGTGATCACGAACAGGACCACGATGTAGATGCCCTGAATGACCTCGGCCGTGGCGGGGATCACGCCTGCCGCCATCAGCCCGGCTAGGCCGCCGACGAACACGAGCGTGCCCAGGAGCCCCTTGATGAACATGCTCATCGAGGCCGGACGCTCAGCGGCCGCCTCTGGCGAGAGCAGGCCCACATCGCCGAGCTGCTTGCCCGTCAGCATGTAAACGGCCACGCCGATGGCCATGCCGACGCCCGCCGCCGCGAACCCTGCGTGCCAGCCGTAGCTGATGGCGAGCGCGCCGCAGATGAGCGGCATCGCGAAGGCGCCGATGTTGATGCCCATGTAGAAGATGGTGAACCCGGCGTCGCGGCGCGGGTCGTCGGCCGGGTAGAGCTGGCCGACCATCACCGAGATGTTGGGCTTCAGCATGCCCGTGCCCAGGATGATCAGCCCGAGCCCGCCGTAGAACGCCGCGATGAGGTCGAAGGCCATCGTAAAGTGGCCCGCCGCGATCAGGATGCCGCCGAGCAGCACGCTCCGCCGCTGGCCCATCAGCCGGTCGGCGATCCAGCCGCCGGGCAGGTTGGCGAGGTACACCAGCGACGTGTACAGCCCGTACACCAGCGCCGACTTGCCGACGTCGTAGCCCAGGCCCCCGTCGACGGTCTCGGCCGTCATGTAGAGGATGAGCAAGGCCCGCATCCCGTAGTAGGACGCGCGTTCGAAGAGCTCCGTAAAGAAGAGGTTCGACAAGCCGAGGGGGTGCCCGAAAAAGCGCGTGTCGTCGGCGCCGATGGCGCCGGTCGCGGAGGCACCGCCCGCGGCGGCGATCTGTTGGGCGGCGAGGTCGCTGGCGCCTTCGGCGTCGGGTCCTTTGCTCATGTTGGTGGGGTCTGGGAAGGGGTCGTGAACCGCGTGAAGATAGCGGCGCCCTCGGGGGATGCCCGAGAGGCCGCGTCCGACCCGCCCGGCGTCACGGACGGTCGAGGCTCGCGCCCGTTTGCGGCCTTTTGCTCGCGGCGCTCCGGCCCACCGGTGTGCCCGATTGGGGGACGTACGGGCACACCGACGGCCTCCGCCAACAGCGTGTCCCTCCCCCCGCCAGCTCTGGCGTCGAGGTGGAGCATGAGGTCTCAAACGACGTCCCCTCTCCGTGCGGGAGAGAGCCAACGCGCAGCGTCGTCGACGCCCGGGTGAGGGGTCGGGTCCCCGCACGCGATCCCTACCCCCCGTTCGCCAGCAGGCCCGCCGCGATCCGATGCGGCGCCCGGTCGTCGGGGTCGAGCGCCGCGATGCCCGCCGTCAACGCCGCCCCGTGCTCGCCCCAGAACCGCTGGCGCAAGCGCGCCTCCACGATCCGCCGCACGCGCCGCCGCAGCCGCCCGGCCCGGTTGGCGGCCCACCGCTCCGCGAGGGCGGCCCGGTGCGCGTCCAGCGCCTCCACCAGCCCTGTCAGTTCGCCCGCCAGCGCCGACGCCTTCACGACCGTCGGCGCGCGGTGCTCCGGGGGCCGCAGGTGGAGGGCCGCGCGGAGCGCCCGCACCAGCGCCGATGCCTCCGGCTTGTCGGCCTTGTTGACGCAGAACACGTCGGCCACCTCCATGAGCCCCGCCTTCATCGCCTGGACCGCGTCGCCGGACTCCGGGACCAGCACCACGAGCGTCGTGTCCGTCGCCTCGGCCACGTCGATCTCGCCCTGCCCCACACCCACCGTCTCAACCAGCACCACGTCGAAGCCCGCCGCGTCGAACACGTCGCACGCCGCCTCCGTCGCCTCGCTGAGTCCGCCGAGGGCCCCGCGTGCTGCGAGCGAGCGCACGAAGACGCCCTCGTCGGTCGCGTGCCGGTCCATCCGGACCCGGTCGCCCAGCAGCGCCCCGCCCGTGAACGGGCTCGACGGGTCGACGGCGACGACGGCGACCGTCTGGCCCCGCTGGCGGAAAACCTCGACGAGCCGATCGACGAGGGTCGACTTGCCCGCGCCCGGCGGCCCGGTCACCCCGATCCGCCAGGCGCGCCCGGTGTGGGGGTACAGCGCGTCAACCAAGGCGTCGGCGCCGTCGAGCCCGTTCTCGACCGCCGTGAGCGCACGAGCGATGGCGCGGCGCTGGCCGGAGAGGACGTCGGGGGCGAGGGCGGCGGCAGACATGCCACAAGATCGCCAGTGCCAGCCGCCGGGGCTCAGGCGAGCACGTCTGCAAGCTGTGCCGACGACACGCGTCCAAGCGCAGCCGCCAGCGCAGAGACGCTGACCGGCTTCGAGACGTAGTCGTCGGCGCCGGCGTCGACGCATTCCTCACGGTCGCCCTCCATGGCATTCGCCGTCAAGGCCACGATGTAGGGTTGGCGCACGTCCACCGACCGGATCGTGCGCGTCGCTTCGAGCCCGTCCATCTCCGGCATCTGGATGTCCATCAGCACCACGTCGTAGGGCTGGCGGCGGACGGCGGCGACGGCCTCCAGACCATTCGCCACCACGTCGGCGCGGAGCCCGAGGCGCTGCAGAATGCGGACCGCCACCTTTTGGTTGACGACGTTGTCCTCGGCGATCAGGATGCGGAGGCCGGGCGCGATGTCCGCCGCGGGGTCTGTGGGCCGGGCCACCCAGGTGTCGGGTGAGCGACTGGCCGACGCCGTCGGGCGCACGCGAAGCGCGTCGATGACCGCTTCGTAGAGTTGGGCGGGCTTGGTCGGCTTGTAGAGGACGTCGGCAACGCGGGCCGCCTCGGCCTCGGCGCGGAGGCTCGCGTCGCGACAGATCGAGGTCAGGATCAGGACCTCCGGGTCGCCGGCCCGCTCGTCGATGGCGCGCGCCACCTCGAGGCCGTCCATATCGGGCATCTGCATGTCGAGCCAGACCACGTCGAAGGGGGTGCCCGCGGCGTGGGCGCGGTCCAGCACGGCCAGCCCCTCCGGGCCCGACTCGGCGCTCTCGGCCGTCATCTGCCACCGCGAGGCGAGGCGACAGAGGATCTCGCGGTTGACCGCGTTGTCGTCGACCACCAACACACGGCGGCCGGCAAGCGACGGCTGCTCGCCCGCCAGGAACGTCGGGCGCTCGTAGTGGGCGACCTCGGCCCGGAGCGCGAGCGTAAACGTGGACCCGACGCCAGGCGCGCTCTCGACCAGCAGCTCGCCGTCCATGACCGAGGCGAGTCGCCGTGAGATGGTGAGGCCAAGCCCCGTGCCGCCGAACCGCCGCGTTGTGGTGGCGTCGGCTTGGGTAAAGCTCTCGAAGATGCTCGCCAGCTTGTCCGGCGGGATCCCGATGCCGGTGTCCTCGACGGCGAACGCGAGGCGGACCGTGTGGCCCACCGCGGCCTCCTTCGGCTCGGCCGAAACGCGGACGCAGATCGAGCCCACACGCGTGAACTTGGTCGCGTTCGACAGCAGGTTGACCAGCACCTGACGCACGCGCGTCACGTCGCCCGCGATCGCCCCCGGCACGCCGTCGTCGATGACGTAGGCCAGCTCGACGCCCGCCTCGGCGGCCTTCTGCGCCACCACGTCGAGCGCGGACTCCACGCAGTCGCGGACCTCGAAGGGCGCGCGCTCGAGGTCCAGCATCCCGGCCTCGATCTTGGAGTAGTCGAGGATGTCGTTGATGATGGTCATCAGGGCGTCGCCCGAGGCCCGGATGGTCTCCACAAAGTCGTGCTGCTCCCGATCCAGCGCCGTGTCGAGCAAGAGCGACGTCATGCCGATGACGCCGTTCATGGGCGTCCGGATCTCGTGCGACATGTTGGCCAGGAACTCGCTCTTGGCTCGGGTGGCCTCCTCGGCGGTGTGGAGCGCCGCTTCGAGCTCGGCGGTCCGCTCGTGGACGATCGCCTCGAGGCGGGCCTCAGAGGCCTTGGACAGGCGAAAGCGGTAGTCGATCAGGAGCGTCCCCAAGGCCCCCAGCAGCACGACCCCCGTGCCCAAGGCCACGCTGACCGCGATCCAGCCGACCGGGAATTCGCCAGGGACGTGTCCCTCGAAGGGCGTTAGGACGGCGGCGGCCATCCCGGTGTAGTGCATGCCGCAGACGGCCAGTCCCATCACCAACGAGGCCACCCCCATCAGCGGAACGTGGGGCTGGTCGCGGCGCGACACCCGGGCAAAGATCCAGAGCGCGACGACGGCCGTGACGACGGCGACGACGATGGACGCCACGAACAGTGCCCGGTCGTAGGTCAATGTCGCCGGCATCCGCATCGAGGCCATCCCAGTGTAGTGCATCGCCGCGATGCCGCCTCCCAGGACGACCCCACTCGCGACGATCCCACCGCCAGTCAGGCGCTCGCGCGTTCCGATCTGGAGCGCGAGCGCGGACGACGACATGGCGATCAGCACCGACAGGAGCGTCAACGCGGGGTCGTACGCCATGGGCATGCCCGCGTGGTAGGCGAGCATCCCGACAAAGTGCATCGACCAGATCCCGACCCCCATGGCCGCGGCCCCGCCGACGAGCCACTGAACTCGGGCTCGCCCCGTCGACCGGGCCATCCGCCACGCAAACGAGAGCGCGGTGAACGAGGCGACCGTGGCGACGGCATAGGAGAGGCCGACGAGGACCGGGTCGTACGTGACGGTGGGCATGGCGTCCCGAGCGACGGGGGAATAAGCGATAGTCAGAGGATCGATGGGGAGCCTGCGTTCTTTACCAGGGAAAGAGGGGCAAGGCCGCCCCCTGCATCGGCGCCCCCCCACCCCGCCCGGCACCGCACCCAGCCGTTCCTCAGACCCGGCCATCGGCCGACCCGCCCCCCCAGACCCCTTCTCTCCTCTACCCCTCTTCTCTTCCCCCCTCCCCCGTCCCGCCTAGCTTCGGACCACCCAGCGACCCTCCCCATGTCCGACGCCCGCCTCCCGCTCACCGACGCGCCCACCCACGGCGACCGCACACACACCTGCGGCGCGCTCCGCGAGGCCGACGCCGGCCAGACCGTCGTGCTCAAGGGCTGGGTCGACCAGCGCCGCAACTTCGGCGGGCTCAACTTTGTCGACCTCCGCGACCGCTACGGCATCACCCAGCTCGTGTTCTCGCCCGAGATCGACGCCGACCTCGCGGCGCTGGCGGAGCGGATGCGCGGCGAGGACGTGATCTCGGCGCGCGGCGAGGTCCGCGTCCGCGAGCGGAAGACCGACAAGCTGGCGACCGGCGACATCGAGGTCTACGTGTCCCACGTCGAGGTGCTCGCGACGTCCGCGCCAACGCCGTTCGTGGTGTCCGAGAACGACCCCAAGGCGACGACGCCGGGCGAGGAGACGGCCCTGACGTACCGCTACCTCGACCTGCGCCGCTCCAAGCTCCAGCGCAATCTGATGCTGCGGAGCAAGCTCTACCAGAGCACGCGGAGCTACTTCCACGACCACGACTTTATCGAGGTCGAGACGCCGGTCCTGATGAAGTCGACGCCCGAGGGCGCGCGCGACTACCTCGTGCCGAGCCGCGTCCACCCCGGCCAGTTCTACGCGCTCCCCCAGAGCCCGCAGACCTACAAGCAGATCCTGATGGTGGCGGGCATGGACCGCTACGTCCAGATCACCAAGTGTTTTCGGGATGAGGATCTGAGAGCGGACCGCCAGCCGGAGTTCACCCAGATCGACGTCGAGATGACGTTCGCGACCGAGGAGATGATCTACGGGATGGCCGAGGGGCTCATCGCCCAGATCTGGCGCGACACGCGCGGCATCGAGGTCCCGACGCCGTTCCCCCGGATGCCCTACGCCGAGGCCATCCGCCGCTACGGGTCCGACAAGCCCGACCTCCGGTTCGGCATGGAGATCGCCGACGTGTCCGACGCCGTGCGCGGCTCCGACTTCGGCGTCTTCGAGTCGATTCTGGACGACGGCGGCGCGGTCGTCGCCATCAAGGTCGAAGGGGAGGGCGAGCGCGGCCGCAAGCCGATGGACAAGCTGGACAAGGACGTGGTCCGCAAGCAGATCGGCGCCGGCGGCCTGTTCTACGCCAAGCTCCCCGCCGACGGGTCGGACTTCAGCCAGTCGGTCAAGGACGAGGTCTTCGCCCGCGACAAGATGCAGGCCGTCATCGACGCCGTCGGCGCGACGGCCGGCGACCTCGTCCTCGTGCTCGCGGGCCCGCAGCCGACCGTGTTCGAGCAGATGGGCGCGCTCCGGCTCCACATGGCGCGCGAGCAGGGCCTCGTCCCCGACGGCGCCGACGGCCCGTGGGCGTTCCTGTGGGTCACCGACTTCCCCCTCTTGGAGTGGGACGAGGAGTCGGGCCGGTACCACGCCGTGCACCACCCGTTCACGGCGCCGGCTGGCGCGGACATCGCCAAGCTGGCGACCGACCCCGGCGCGGTCCGCAGCCAGGCCTACGACCTCGTCCTCAACGGGTCCGAGGTCGGCGGCGGCTCCATCCGCATCCACCGCTCCGACGTGCAGAGCAAGATGTTCGAGCTGCTCGGCATCTCCGACGACGAGGCCCAGCGCCGTTTCGGCTTCCTGCTCGACGCCCTGAAGTACGGCGCCCCGCCCCACGGCGGCATCGCGCTCGGCCTCGACCGGCTCGTGATGCTCCTGACCGGGGCCACCAGCCTGCGCGACGTGATCGCGTTCCCCAAGACCCAGCAGGCGACCGAGCTCATGTCGTCCGCCCCCGACGTGGTCGACCCCGAGCAGCTCGCCGAGCTCCACATCGCGACGACCGCGAAGGCGCCCGCCGTCGACACCACGACCCCGCTCGCGGCCGACCCGGAGTAGCGGGGGCTGGCGCCAGCCCTGCTCGCGCCAGCCCCGCTCGCGGAACCGCCCGACGCTCCAAACCCGCCCTCCCCTCCCGGACGGGAGGGGTTGGGGGAGGGTGACGGGCAGGCCGTTTCCAGGCCCTGCTGTACGTTTCGACATGGGTCGCGAGCGATACACCAATCGGCCTCGGCGGAAGACCGTCCGCAAAGCACTACGCCGCCGCGCGACGCCAGCCGAACGGTGCCTGTGGCGGATCGTGCGCGACCGGCGCCTCGACGGGGCCAAGTTTCGCCGCCAGCATGGCGTCGGACCCTACGTGCTCGACCTCTACTGCCCGTCCGCCCGGCTGGCGGTCGAGATCGACGGGGCCGTTCACGATGACCCGCTCCGGGCGGACTACGACCGCGTTCGCGAGGCGGACCTCACTGCGTTGGGCATCCGCGTGGTCAGGTTTTCAAACCGAGATGTGATAGGTGCGCCCGAGGTGGTGGCCGAGGCGATACGCGCGCTGCTCCGCGAGCGAGATGCGTCGAGGTAGACCGGGACGCGGTGCCCGTCGCCCTCCCCCGGCCCCTCCCGTCCGGGAGGGGAGGTTTGTCTAGAGGTGTCCACGCCGGACCGGTGGCGTGAGCCGTCCTAGGGCGTCCCCTCTCCCCTCGGGAGAGGGACAGGGTGAGGGTGTCCGTCGCTGGCTCAAGCTCGCCGGCTGGCGCCAGCCCCTCCCGTCCGGGAGGGGAGGATCGGACGGAGGGATTGCCACCGCCCCCCGACGACCCGCCCTACAGGTCCGCGGGCGGGGTCCACTTGAGGACCGTCAGGCGGCCGTTGCCGTCGCTGCCGTAGACGTAGCCGGACGGACTGGGCAGCGTCGCGCCCCAGTTGCCGTCCATCGCCACGTCGTCGTGCTTGGGGTACGTGTCGTGGTGGGCGACGACCGTCGGGTTCGCCATGTCGTCGAGGTCGAGCACGTAGACGCCCGCCGTGTAGTGGCTCACGAAGGCGTAGCGGCCGCGGACGTGCGCGTTGTGCGCGATCCGGTTCGCGCCCAGCCACTCGCCGACCAGCTCCGGGTTCTCGAGGTCCTCAATGTTCCAGACCTTGACCGTCTTCTCGGCCGTCTCCTCCGTCGTGACGACGTAGCGGCCGTCGTCGGTCGGCCAGATGTTGTGGACGTAGCCGGCGTCGGGGACCGTCACGCGCGTCAGCAGGGCCGGTGCGGCCTTGTCGGACACGTCCCAGATCGAGAACGTCGGCTCGCGCCCCTCGGCCACGTAGAGGCGGTCCTCGAACCCGTAGATGTCGTGGACGCTGCCCACGTCGTCGATCTGCGCGACGACGACCGGGGCGACCGGGTCGGACAGGTCCAGGACGGAGACCGGCGAGCCGCCCGAGCTGAGCACGTACGCCGTGCCCGTCGCCGTGTCGATGGACAGGTTGTGCGACGACACGAAGGCGTCGCCCGGCCCGCGAATCACGGCCACCTCCTCAGCGCTCTCGGGGAGGTTCGACAGGTCGATGATCTGCAACCCCTCGTTCGGCCCGTACGCCTCGGTGACGACGTAAGCGTAGTCGCCGTACGTCTTGATGTCGCGCCAGTACCACCGCGCGTCGAGCGTCGGGCCCGGGATGCGGGCGACGACCTGCATCGACGGGACGGCGACGATGCTCACGCCCTCGATGTCGCCCATGATGGCGTACTCCGCGCCGTCGGGCGCGACGTAGCCCCACACGTCGGAGCCGCCGGTCTCGAGCGTGTCGGTGTCGATGGCGGGCAGCATCACCTCGCCGACCAAGTCGAGCGTCTGGGCGCTGGCGGAGGCCGTCAGGGCGAGGGCGAGAAGGGCGGCGCGAAGCATGGCGGGGCGGGTGGTTCGGGGGACAGAGTACGCGGTACCTGGCGCCCGCTCCAAGCGCTCGGCTGGCGACCTCACCTCCTCTACGCCTCCTCTCCTCTCGTCCCCTCCTCCCCCCGAGGCGGCAAGGGGGCGCGGTAGCCGACGACCAGCATCAGCACCCCGACCGTGACGAAGGCGACGACGCGGACGAACGCGTCGGCTTGCGTCAAGTCCACCAGGAACAGCTTGGCGACGACGAGCGCCAGCACGCCGGCCCCGAAAAACCACAGCGGCCGGCTCGCGCGGCGGACCGCGACGACGGCGAGCGCAAGCGCCAGCACGGTCCACGCGACGGCGAGTGCGGCCTGGGCCGTCGGCGAGGCCCACAGGGCGTCGAGGTCGTACGCCACCGGCGTCACCGCCGCAACCGCGCGCAGCGTCGCAGCCGTCAGCGTGCCGAATCCGAGCGCGCCGGCGGCGACCGCAAGCGGGACGCGCCCGGCCTCCGACGCCCGCCATGCGGCGACCAGGGCGAGCACCGCCGCGACGCTCGCGAGGTCGGCGGGGTTGAATAGGGGGAGCGTCGCGAACGGCGTCGCGGCGCCATCGCTGCCCCACGAGCCCACGAGCCAAAGGCCGACGGCGACGACCAGCCCGCCGACCGACGCCGCCCGCTCGCGAGCGTCCGCCCACCGTGAGGGCAGTGCGAGCGCGCCGACGAGCCCGGCCGAGAGCACGGCGAGCACGACGGCCATCGCCCACGCCCCCTCGGCCGCATCGTCCACGAGCGCGCCGAGCAGGTACGCCAGCACCGCCGGCGCCAGCCAGACGGCGGCCACGAACGCCGAGCGCCGAAGCGGGTGCTCGCGATTGACCGCGAGGGCCGCGACGGTCGCCCCAGCGAGGGCCAGCCACCCGACGCCGCGCCACGCCTCGAGGGGCTCGACGTCCGCAAAAAGGGCACCGACGAGGAGCACCCAGCCGGCGGGGACGACACCCAGCGCGGCGGCCTCCAGCCCGCGCCAGCGCAGCGCGCGCCCGAGCGCCAGGAACAGCCCGCCCGACGCCGCCGCCGTCCCGAGCAGGCCCGCCAGCCACAGCCGCTCCGGCAAGAGATCCGTCGTGTGGACCGTCGCCGTGATCGTCCACCAGACCAACGCCGCCGCCAGGAACGCCCGGCCGACCACGAGTTCGAGCCGCTCGCGCTGCGCCTCCGTAAACCCGAGCCAGTCGCGGCCTGCTGGCTCAGGCTCCGAACCGAGCGCACCCGCCTCAGACAACGTTCCCTCTCCCCCTGGGAGAGGGACAGGGTGAGGGGACCCGACGCTCGCGACAACCGCCCGCGGGCGGAGCACGAACGCCGAGAGCCCCAGCCCGACCGCCACGATCCAGCCCGTCAGCGTCGCCGCTGTGAACGTGGTCGACGGCGCGAGCACGCCCTCGCCAAAGAGTACGACGGCCGCGGCGCCCTGGAGCGCCAGCCCCGCCGCCCGCATCCAGCCCTTCCGCTGGCGCGCGCCGACCCAGACGAGCCCGGCGCCCTCCAGCACCCAGACCGCCCCGACGACCACGCGCTCGAACGCGAGCGGGAGGGCGAGCGTCGCGAACGCCAGCCCGATCGCGAGCGACGCGTCCGCCAGCAGCCGCACGCCGGGCCGTCGCCGCAGCAGCGCCGCGCCGACGAGGTAGACCGCCGCCAGCGCCGCCGCGCTCCACGCCCGCCCGTACGGCACGACGCCCTCGACCAGCCCGGCCTGCAACACGAACGTCGCGGCCGGCAACCCGAACACGAGCGCGCCGTCGACCGCGAGCGCCCGCTCCTCGGCCCCGTGCCGCGCCGAGCGGACGGCGAAGCGGACCGCGAGCGCGAGGTAGATCGCGAAGCTGACGACCACGAACGGCTGGACACTGGCGTACAGCGCCGGGGTGTACGCGAGCCCACCCCACAGCCCGCCTGTCACGAACGTCGCCACGAACCCGACAACGGCGACCGACCGCCAGCCGCGCGCCCACGAAACGGCGAGCACGCCGAGGTTCAGCAACGCGTAGTAGCTCAGCAGCAGGAGGTGGTTGCCGTCGGGCGTGCCCGCGAGCACGGGCGCCGCGAACCCGCCGGTGACGCCGAGCACGGCCAGCCCCGGGGCGTCTTGCGCCAGCGCCAGTCCGCCGCAGACGACGGCCACACCCGCCATCAGCACGATCGCCGCGAGCGACGGGATCAGCCCGTACAGCGCGTACGCGGCGTAGACGGTGAGGTACAGCACGGCCACGCCGCCGCCCTGCAGCGTCAGCCCGAAGCCGGGCGTGCCGGACCTCAGGCGCCAGCCGAGCGCGATGAGCCCGGCGCCAACCGCCGCGAGCACGAGGAGCTGGATGCCGGTCCCGAGCAGCTGGATCGCCAACCCGAACCCGACGAACAGCACCAGGACCGCGACGCGCGCCAGCGGGTTGCCGCCGGTCGCAAACGCCCACGCGCGCTGGAGCGGGGGCGGCAGGCGGTCGACCGACCACTCGCGACTCGGCACGGGCGGCGGCGCCATCGCGGGCGAGGTCGCGGCCCGGCGGCGGCGGCGCTCCTCGGGAGTGGCCTTGACCGCGGGCGGAGCCGCCCCGGACCCCTCCCCGGGCGTGTCGACCGGCTCGCGGCCCCCGTCGCCGGCCGGAAGGTCGAGCACGGGCAGCCCCTGGGCCTGCGTGCGCACCATCCGGGCCACGGCCGCTTCCAGGCGCGTGATCCGCTCGCGGTCGCGCACGCGGAGCCACGCCAGCACGCCGACCGCCAGCACCAGCCCGGCGACCAAGGGATCGCCGTCCGAATACTCGACCGCCAGCGCGACGGCGACGGCAATGGCGACGAGGAGAGCGAGGAGTCGGAGCAGGGCCATGGCCGAAGCTAGACCCCGTCCCGCCAGCCGGTCGGAGGGGGCGGGGGGCGCCCGGTCTAGCTTGCGCCCTCCCCCTCCCCCACCCGATGCGCCTCCTCCTCGCCACGCTCCTGCTCGCGCCCGCCGCGCTCGCCCAGTCGCCCGCGCCCGCCGAACCCTATGCCGCTGCCGCCGCGCGCATCCTCGATGCCGCGCTCGCCGACAGCGCCGCCTATCAGCGGATCGCGTACGCCGCCGACACCTTCGGCCCGCGCTTCACCGGCTCGGCCGCGCTCGAAGGCGCCGTCGACTGGGCCGTCGCGACGATGCGGGCGGACGGGCTGGAAAACGTGCGCGCGCAGCCCGTCGCCGTGCCCGTCTGGGTGCGCGGCGCCGAGTCGGCCGCGCTCGTCACGCCGACGGGCGAGGTGGCCCTGCCGATGCTCGGGCTCGGGGGCAGCGTCGGCACGGGCCCGGACGGGCTGACGGCCGAGGTCCTCGTCGTCGACTCCTACGACGACCTCGCCGCTCGCGCCGACGAAGCGGAAGGCCGCATCGTCTTGTTCGACGTGCCGTTCACGACGTACGGCCAGACCGTCGGCTACCGCGTCGGCGGTGCCGATGCCGCCTCGGCCGCGGGCGCCGTCGCCAGCCTGGTCCGGTCCGTCGGGCCGATCGGCCTGAGCACGCCCCACACGGGCGTCATGCGTTACGGCGACGGCGTCCGGCCCATCCCGCACGCCGCGATCACCGCCGAGGCGTCGGCCATCTTGCGCCGCATGCAGGACCGGGGCGACACGCCGACGGTCCGCCTCACGATGGCCGCCGAGACGCGCGCCGACGGGCTCAGCCACAACGTCATCGGCGAGGTCGTCGGGCGCGAGCTCCCCGGCGAGGTCGTCATCGCAGGCGGGCACTACGACTCGTGGGACGTCGGCCAGGGCGTCCACGACGACCTCGCCGGCACGCTCGTGTGCTGGGAGGCCGTCCGCCTCCTCAAGGCGCTCGGCCTGCGCCCGCGCCGGACAGTCCGCGCCGTGCTGTGGACGAACGAGGAGAACGGCCTGCGCGGCGCCCAGGCCTTCCGCGACTCGCTCGGGCCCGACGTGTCCCACATCCAGCTCGCGCTCGAGAGCGACAGCGGCCTGTTCGAGCCCGTCGGCTTCGGGTACGGCGGCTCGGCCGCCGGGCAGCAGATGCTCGCGGCGATCGTCGACCCGCTGATCGCCGGGGTCGTCGCGCACGACGCCCAAGCGGGCCCGGCCGGCGTGACGCTCGGCGGCGGCGGCGCCGACATCAGCCCGATGATGCGCGACGGCGTGCCCGGCCTGAGCCTGCGGACCGACAACGGCGACTACTTCCTCTACCACCACACGCCCGCCGATACGCTCGACAAGCTCGACCCGGCCCACGTCCAGCGCGCCGTCGCCATGACGGCGATCCTCCTCTACGTCGCCGCCGAGATGCCCGAGCGGCTCCCGCACGGGGAGTAGGGCTCAGGGGACTCCCGGGATGCGCGCGCCAGCGGCTCGGCGGCCGAGCGCGGCGCGTAGGCCCGGCCCCTTCTGCCCGCCCCATGCGCCTCCGTCACCTCGGCTACGCCTGCATCAACACCGCCGTCGGCACCAAGTCCCGGACGGTCCGGCTGGCGAACCTCCGCACGGAGGCCGTCATCCCGGTCGTCGTCCAGAACCTCGACGACGTGCTCGCGGCGCTCGAGTGGAACGTCGCCCGCGACTTGCGCTTTTTCCGCGTCTCGTCGGACCTCATCCCGTTCGGCCCGCTCGACGCCTTCCCCTTCGACTGGGCCGAGGCGTTCGACTGGCAGTTCCGCAAGATCCGGCGGCTCGTCAAGGCCGAGGGGCTGCGCGTGACGAGCCACCCCGGCCAGTACACGGTCCTCAACAGCCCCCGGCCCGAGGTCGTCCAGAACTCGATCGACGAGCTCGACTTCCAGGCCCAGGTCCTCAAGCGGATGGACCCGACGGGCACCATGACGCTCCACGTCGGCGGGGCCTACGGCGACAAGCCCGCCGCGCTCGACCGGTTCGAGGCCGCCCTCGAGCGCCTGAGCGACGACGCCCGCGCCCGGCTGGCGATCGAGAACGACGACACCACGTACACGCTCGCCGAGACGGTCGGGCTGGCGGAGCGGACCGGCCTGCCCGTCATCGTCGACCTGTTCCACCACCTCCTCAACCCGTCCGGCGCGACGGCCGACGACGGGCTCCTCGACCTGATGGAGCGGGCGATGGCGACGTGGGGACGGCGCGCCCCCAAGCTCCACCTCTCGTCGCACAAGCCCGGCACGCGCACCGGCCACGCCGACTTTCTCGACATGGACGACGTCGACCGGCTGACCGAGCTGATGGACCAAGTCGGCGACCCCGACGCGCCCTACGACCTGATGCTGGAGGCCAAGGCGAAGGAGCAGGCCGTGCTCGAAGTCCGCCACTACCTGGCCACGGGCGAGCGCCCCGACCGCCCGATCCCGATGGAGACGGCCGCCGAGGCGGAGGCGTAGCGCAGAGCCCCCGCGCAAGGGGGAGGAAAAGGGCGTGAGGCCCCTCAACGGACCGGGCCGCCGGCGCTACAGCCCCACGCCGACGCGCACGAGGAAGACGTTGACACGCGTCTTCTCCGACTCGATCTCGGTGTCGCGCAAGCCGGTCAGGTCGATGCTGTAGCGGCCCTCGACGAACGCGCTCGGCCCGAACAGCGGGAGCCCGCCCTTGACGCCCGCGCCCACGTTGACGACCGTGTCGACGTTCTGGCGGTTGAAGGTCCCGGAGAGCGTCTGGAAGTCGTCGAGCGGGAACCGGAATTCGGGGCCTACGAGGCCGTAGAGCTTCACGATCGGCGTCGGCGTCTGGATCTGGAAGTCGATCGGGACGGTGACGAAGCGGATGCCCGGGCTGGCGCCGTCGACCGAGACGGCGTCGGCGAAGTCGCCGGCCCACAAGTAGTAGACGCCTGTGCGGGCCGAGAAGAAGGGGACGCCGACGTCGGCGAACAGGCCGAGGTGGTAGCCCGTCGACCGGTCGAGGCTGAGCGAGCGGGCGTCTTCGAGCGACGAGAAGTTGACGCCGCCCGCGAGGCCGATGTCGACCGAGGGGATCTGAGCCGAGGCGGGGGCGGCCAGGGCCAGGACGAGGAGAAGCGAGAGGAGGCGCATGGGGGGACGAGGCAGGGTTCACGAGAGGAGCCGCCGCTGAGACCCCCGTCGTATCGTTCGGGTCCCACCCCGGCTCTCCCCACGTCCATGGCCCGCTTCCCCCTCGCCCTCGCCGCGCTCGTCCTCGTCGGCTCGCTCGCCGGCTGCGGGATGCTCAACCCGTTCGGCAAGCCCGACCTGACCGTCCTCGAAGTCGCCGGTCGCTACCGCGTCGTCGAGTTCCGCATCGACCCCGTCAGCGAGGCCGTCCGCGACCGCGACCTGCTCGGCGACGTGCTCTCGCGCGACGCGACGCTGCTGCTCCGCGAGGACGGCACGGCGGCGATGGAGGTGCTCCGCGGCGAGCGCGTCGACGAGACCCTCTCGGGCGGCGCGTACACGGTCTCGGGCCGCACCGTCACCGTCCGCTTTTCCGACGCCGACGCCCTCGGACGCTTCCTGCTGCCCGCCGAGATCCGCTTCGACGGCGACGGCCAGGAGCTGTCCTCGGAGATCTTCCGCGAGGGGCTCAACCTGGAAGACATCTCGGGCGACTACCGAGGCATCACCCGCGCCGACGCGACGCTCCGGATCCGCTTGCGCGAGATCGGGTAGCGATTCCAGCCTACAACGTCATCCCGCACCCGTAGGGAAGGCGCCCGCCAACGGACGTGAGGGATCTCAGCACGAGCGTCCAGCCCGTCCTTCCGTCGGTCACGTCTCGGAGGCTCTTGCTGAGATCCCTCGCAAGCTCGGGATGACAGGATTGAGGGCTGACCGCTCTCCCTCGGGGAGTGTGAGGCGGGGTGAGAGGCCACACGCCGAAGCCCGCGCCGGCCCTGCCTCCGCGTAAGGCGACCGTCGGCCGCCCCGTCTCCCCTCGCCTTTCGCGGACCCCCGACCGTCCCCCCGCGTTGGGCGCCTCATGACCATCGGCATCACCTGCTACCCGACCTTCGGCGGCTCCGGCGTCGTCGCCACCGAGCTCGGCAAGGCGCTCGCGAATCGGGGCCACACGGTCCACTTCATCGCCTACGCGCTCCCGCTCCGGCTGGAGCACATGGTCGAGCGCGTGTTCTTCCACGAGGTCCGGGTCGACACGTACCCCCTCTTCGAGTACCCGCCGTACGCGCTGGCGCTCGCGAGCAAGATGATCGACGTGGCCAAGCACGAGGGGCTGGACCTGCTCCACGTCCACTACGCGATTCCCCATGCGACGAGCGCCGTGCTCGCGCGCGACATCTTGCGAAAGTCCGGGCTCACGATCCCCATCGTGACCACGCTCCACGGGACGGACATCACGTTGATCGGCAAGGACCCCAGCTTCAAGCCCGTCGTCGAGCACGCCATCGACGCGAGCGACGGGGTGACCGCAGTGAGCGACTGGCTCCGCAAGGAGACCTACGACTCGTTCGACGTGTCGGCCGACATCGAGGTGATCCCCAACTTCGTCGACACGGTCCGCTTCGCGCGCCAGCCCAAGGACCACTTTAAGCAGGCGATCGCGCCGGACGGCGAGAAGCTCGTCGCCCACATCTCCAACTTCCGCAAGGTCAAGCGCGCCCCGGACGCCGTCGAGGTCTTCGCCAGGCTCCACGCGGGCGGGGCGTGGCCCGAGGGGCATCCGCGCCACGGCGAGCCCGGCGGCGTCAAGCTGCTGATGGTCGGCGACGGGCCCGACCGACAGGCCTCGGAGGCGAGGGCTCGCGAGTTGGGCGTCTGGGCGGACGTGCGGTTTATCGGCAAGCAGGAGCCCGTCGAGGAGATCTTGTCCATCGCCGACCTCTTCCTGATGCCGTCCGCCTCGGAGACGTTCGGTCTGGCGGCGCTGGAGGCCATGGCGTGTGGCGTCCCCGTCATCTCCTCGGACGTCGGCGGCATCCCCGAACTCAACGTCGACGGCGAGACCGGCGCGCTCCGCCCCCTCGGCGACATCGACGGGATGACCGAGGCCGCGCGCCGCATCCTGACGACGCCCGACCTGCACGCGACGATGGCGACCGCCGCCCGCCGCCGCGCCGTCGAGCACTTCGATCTGGAGAGCGTCGTCCCGCTCTACGAGGCCTACTACGAGCGCGTCCTCACGGGCGAAACCGTCGCGTAGCGCGTGCGATGGATTGTGGCGTACGGTCGGCCTCGCAGTTGCGGAGGCCTCTCCCACACGTCATCCTGAGCGAACGCGGAGGATCTCAACGCCAGCGCGACAAGTCTTCGGGACCGGATGTCAGGGCTCGCGGCCTCGCGTCCAGATCCTTGGCTACGCCGACGCTTCGGGTTCGCACGCTCAGGATGACAAGGTGATGGAGCAGCGTAGATCACACGCTCTCAGCCCCGACAACCGCCGTGAAGGGGCCCGGGAGGCGACGTGGAGGCCGGGTGGTTGGCCTGTCCCCGCTCGATGGGGTAGACTTGGCTCCGTGCGATTCGTCTGCCTCCTCGTCCTCGCGCTCGCCGCGACGGCCGCCACCGCCCAGCCCGCCGCTCCGTCGGCGGCGGCGATCGTGGCGCCACCCGACACGGTGGCTGCGCTCGCGGGCCGCGCCGAGCCCGTCGTGTGGTCGCCGACCCCCGCGCTCATCGTCGTCGCCGCCGACTCGGCCGCGCTGGCGGCGCTCGCGGTCCCGGTGGCTCCGCTAGAGGTCGCCGGCGTCCACCTCGCGACGGGCACCGCCAGCTACTACGGCGAGCGCTTCCGGGGCCGCCGCACTGCCAGCGGCGAGCGCTTCAATCCCGACGCCCTCACGGCCGCGCACCGGACGTTGCCCTTCGGCACCCGCTTGCGCGTCGTCAACGAGCGCTCCGGGCGGAGCGTCGTCGTCCGCGTCACCGACCGGGGCCCCTTCCACGGCTCGCGGATTTTGGATTTGTCGAAGGCGGCGGCCCGCCGGATCGGGATGGTGGCCTCGGGCACCGCCCGCGTCCGCATCGAGCGGCTCTGACGCTCAGCGGAGGATCTGGAACTCGAGGGTCCGGTTGCCGGAGCACTGGCCCCGGGGGCAGCCGGCGGTCCCGCCATGGGCGGCCCGCGCCCACCGCCCGTCCCCGAGGTCCTCGAGGTACCCGTTGACCTCCGCCCCGAGCGGGCTCCGACTGACCACGGCCCCGTCGTCCGCCGAGAGGACCAGCGCGACGTAGCGGTACACCACGCCCGGCGGGGTCGGGTCGAAGTGCCGGGCCCCGACCTCTAGGTACCCGTCCACCACGCGGGCGTCCGTCACGCGGACGAGTTCGCCGAGGCGGCCCCAGCCGGCCACCTGCCGCTCCCACGCGACGGCGCCGTCGGGACCGAACCGGACGACGGAGAGGGCGGCGTCGTCGGGGGTCCGGCCGTAGAGCCAGTCCCCGGCGCCGCCGAGGGCGAGGGCCCCGCCGTCGGGGAGGGCGCGGACGGCCTCGAAGGCCCAGGCCGTCACCCCGTCCCACGGGATCGTGGTGGTCCACGCGACAGCGCCGCTGGGGCCCAGCCTCACGGCCACGCGCTCCCGCCCGATCCGCGATCCACAATACGTGCCCTCCGTGCACCCGGCGACGAAGGCGCCCCCGTCGGGCGCCAGGTCGAACGCGCGCCACACCCCGCCGGCCGGGACGGGCGCGGACCAGAGCGTGCCGCCGGACGCGTCGATCCGCGTCCACATCCCGGAGGTCGTCGTCCGGAAGGAGCCGTCGTCGAGCGCGCTGACCCCGGTGCCCGCGGGCAGGGCGGCGATGTCGCGGCGCTCACCGTCCGGGCCGAACCACACGAGCGTCGCTGACGATCCCTGCGGCCCGGGCCTCGTTGCGTAGAAGCCGCCCACCGCCGGCCGGAGGTAGCGGGGGACATCGGTCGAGTCCGTCCGCACCAGGGTCCCGCTGGCGTCGAACTCGTGGATCCGTGGCGAGCGGCACTCGAAGGACTCGTAGACGAGGACGTGTCCCGCCTCGATCCCCACGACGGACGAGTCCCAGACATCGAAGGTCGACCGCGCGGGGCACTCGACCAGCGTCGTGCTCACGGCGACCGTCGTGGGGACGCGGGCGGTCGGCGGCGTCGCCGGGGGGGGCTCCGTTGGAGGAGTCGGAGGAGTCGGAGGCGGGACGTCGGGGCCCGGGACGACGGTGTCGCAGCCGGCGAACAAAAGCCCGACGCAGGCGAGAAGTAGATATCTCATGAGGTGTTCCTATCATTTATTCGTGTGTGTCCAAGGTAGGTGAGGACTCCGAAATCGTCCTAGTCCATCTGGCCCATTCGAGGGAAACGCACCGGGCCCCTCGTCGGGCCGCCCGCGCCCCGCCGCCCCGCGGATCCGCTCGACCGCGCCCCCCCTGGGACCCGCCAGCGGCCACGGCCCCTGCGCTCGGGCCCGCCCGCCTCGGTGCCAGGCGGGGCTACTGGTCCGCTGTGAGCGCCCGGATCTCGTCGTCGAGCCCCGTCATCTCCCACCGCGCCAGCGAAATCGGGATGCTGTCGATGGCGTGGAGACGGTCGAAAAAGGCGCCGAGAGGAAGCGCCTCGCCACGCGCGGCGGCGAGACGCGTGGCGTCCGCCAGCGTCCGCTCCAGGAGGTACTTGCCGGTCACGTAGCTCGTCCCGTAGCCGGGCTGGCGGAGGTAGAGGTGCTGCTCGAAGATGAGCAGCTCCGGCTCGGTGCTCATCCAGCCGCGCGGCGTACCCGTCACGTGGACGCTGCCCGCCTCCTCCATCGTCATCTCGTTGGCGTGCGCGTAGAGCGAGCCCAGCCCGCGCGCCGCGCGCTGCGCCAGCAGGACCCACACCAGCTCGCGCGAGCGGGGGCTGTCGTCGTAGAGGCCGGCGTGCATGAACATCTCTTCGACGCCGGTCGCCGTGCCCTCGTTGCGGCTGTCCCAGATGTTGTAGAGGAGCGGCCCGCGCACGGGGCTGGGGTGCGGCGTCGTGTCCATCCGCGCCAATTCGAACCAGTGGACAAAGTGGGTGAACAGCGGGAGCGGGTCGAGGTGGGAGGTGATGAGGAAGAAGTTGCGCCGGTCCTCGGGCACGAAGCTTCCCACCTTCTCGCGCAGCGCCGGCTCCATCTCGCCCGTCACCGTCATCACGTCTTGGTCGTCGAGGAACGCCATGAACCGCTGGACGGCGTCTTCCGCCAGCGCGTCGTACTCGGCGGGCGTCGAGGCCGCGGAAAGCGGCGCGAGGTCGCGGTTGCGGTGCTCCTCGAGCGCCAGCGACGCCCACGCCCGGTCGAGCTCGCGCTTGAGGAGGCGGACCTCGTCCTCCCACGTCAGCGGCACGAGGTGGACGTTCTGCTGCCACCACGTGTAGTTGTTCTTCCCGATGCCCGACGGCCCCGTCTTGCTCGGCGCTTGGGCCTCCAGCCACGCCACCAGCGTGTCGGTCGCCGCTGCCGCCTCGGCGATCACCGCCAGCAGGGCCTCGCTGCCGCCCTCCCGGCTCGCCTGCTCGCGCACGCCATCGAGGATTGTCCGCTGCGTCCGGATGTTGCGGATGCCCGCGATCCACAGCTCACGGGCATTGCCGGTCAGGTTGAGCTGCGCTTGCGCCATCAGCGGCGCGATCACGCCCAGGTCGGCGATCAGGCGCTCTTCTTCGAGAGGCGAGAGCGGGAAACTGTACGTCCACAGCTCCGTGACCGCGTGGTGCGTCGGCCCCTCGTGCGCGGGCACGTCGCTGCGGTACGGCCAGACCGACTGGTAGAACGCGGGGTCGCGCGCCCACGGCATCAACACGCGCTGGTTGAAGTCGTACCCGTTCATCTCGGCGCGGACGAGGTGCCAGTCGACCTGCGAGGGGATCGCCCAGCCCGTCGTGTCGAGGCCGTCGAGCCGGGCCCGCAGCGCGCGGAAGCCCGGCTCGCGAGCGGCGAACGTGGAGGCCGTGTAGTCGGGCGCCCCGTCGCGCATCGGCGGCCGCTCAAAGGCCCGCCAGTCGGCGAACAGCGCCAGCAGGTCGTCGTGGGAATCGGGGCCGGACGGGGCGGCGGCGGCCGAGGCGGTCAGCAGCAGCAGGGCGATGGGGAGCGCGAGCAGCAGGCGCGAGACGGGACGGATCGAAGACGACATGCGGGCGGGAGTCGGAGACGGACAGGCAGGATACCCGCGACGCCGTCGACGGCCCCACCGCCGACCTGCTGGCGCCCGCCCAGGGCTACCCCTCCGCCAGCCGCTGGAGCATCGCCGCCAGCATCGCCCGCGTGCCGACGGCGATCGCCGCGTCGTCGGCCACGTAGTCCGGGCTGTGCGGCATCCCGACCGTCCCCGCCTCCGGATTGCTGACGCCCAGGAAGTACATCACGCCCGGCGTCAGGGCCTGGAACGAGCCGAAGTCCTCGCTGAAATAGGGTACGGCGCCGGGGACCACCCCGACGGCGATGTCCGGGGCGAGCGCGCCGATCCCCGCATTCGCCACGGCCACCAGGCTCTCGTCGTTCGTCACGCCCTCCATCAGCCGCTCGTCGTACGCCACGTCGAGCACGACGCCAGGCAGGTCGAGGGCGTCGAGCGCCGCCAGCACCTCCGCCTTCGCGCGGTCGCGGTCGGCGGGCCCGGCCGTCATGATCTGGCCCCGCACCGAGGCGTCGCCGCCGCCGAACAGTTGGACCGTCACGAACCCGGCGGGCGCGATCTGCCCCGGGTTCTGCGGCGCGAACGTGCCAACGCTCGCGACCGCCGCCCGCACCTGCGCCGCCGCGTCTCCGAGGTCGCCGTTGCCGGAGAGCGCGACGGACAGCCCTGCTCGCCCCGCCATCATCCCGCCCGCGACCGTCGCCACCTGCCCGACCGGCATCGGCGCGGTGTGGACGGCGAAGATGGCGTCCGGCACCGGACCGTCGAACGCGCCATCCGCCAGCATGGCCTTGGCGCCCGTGCCCCGCTCCTCGGCGGGCTGGAAGACCAGCATCACCGACCCGGCCAGGTCCTCGCGCACCGCCGCGAACGCCTCAGCCAGCGCCACCCCGATCGTCGTGTGGACGTCGTGCCCGCAGATGTGGCGCACGCCCGGGATCTCGGACCGGTACGCGACGGGGTCCGGCGCGCCCGATCGAACGGCGTCGAGGTCGGCCCGGAACGCCACCAGCGGCCCGGGCCGGCCGCCTTCGAGAACCCCCACCACGCCGTGCCCGCCGACGCCGGTGTGGACGTCGAAACCCAGCGCCGTCAGCCGCGCGGCGACCAGCCCGGCCGTCCGCTCTTCCTCGCCCGAGACCTCCGGGTGCCGGTGGATGTCGTGCCGGAGCGCCACCAGGTCGGCCTCGTGCGCCTCCACGTGCGCCGCCATGCGGTCGAACAGGTCGGCTTGGGACGGGGCCTGGGCCTCGGCGCAGAGCGCCAGCCCGGCCAGAGCGACGAGCGGAAGGGTGCGAAACAGCATCGGGACGTGGGAAGCGGAGCCGGGCCTACCCGGCCCAAGACCCCGGAGTTACGCCGCACTAGGGATCTCGCTGATCTCCAGCAGATGCCCGTCGGGGTCGCGGAAGAAGGCCCGAATCTCCCCGCCCCGGTCGACCGGCGGCGCGAGGAACGCCGCTCCGCGAGCCCGGAGGGTCTCATATGCGCCGTGGCAGTCGGGCACCCGCACCGTCAGCTGATGGCTCACCCGGTCCGGGTCGGCGGGCGGGGCGAAGGTGACCGTCGGCTTCCCCGGCGTCGGGCCGCCGCCGGTGACCAGCAGGAGCCACGTGCCCTGAAACTTCAGCACGGCCGAGTTGCCGCCGTACTCCCGAAAGACCTCGGCGCCGAGCACGTCGCGGTAGAAGTCGCGCGAGCGGCCCACGTCGGCGACGACGAGCAACTGAGTCAGGGCCACGTCGGGGGTCGGGAAGTCGTCCATGGGTCGGTGCGGGGGTCGCGAGCAGAGTACGGGGCGCGCGGCGAACAGCGCCCGGGACCCCGGCACGGCCCGCGCGTTCAGGTCTCTCCCCCACCCCGCCGCCGTGGAGCCCGTCCGCAACCTGATCTCCAAAAAGAAGCCGGCGTACCCGGTGAGCGACCACCTCGTCGAGTACCTCGACAAGTACGGCCGCCGCGCCACCGGCGGCGTGAGCTACGACGACCTGACGCGCCACGTCGGCCAGTTCCCGCTCTACGACGAGCACGGCGACGACACGCTCTGGAGCACCGTTTTCTTCGGGCCCACCGAGCAGACGGAGATCCACGACGGCTTGCGTCTGACGTACGCGCTGCTAAAGTCCGCCGGCGACCTCTCGACGGTGAAGCACCTCTACGTCGACCGCATCGACCTCTGCCTCTACGGCAACACGCTCCCGTACCGCATCCGGATCGTCAACCGGCTGAACGAGAACTTCGACTACTTCTACGTCAAGCGCGCCGACGCCAGCCGGGTCTACGGCCTGGAGCTGGAACACATCCTGAGCCCCAACGCCGTCAACTTCCTGGTCCGCGTCGACGGCCCCGACCTCCGCGACCAGACGATCGTCGAGGAGCACATCATCGGCCTGCCCGGCGACGCCTTCATGCGCGAGCAGCTTCCCGACAACCGGTTCGACCAAGTGCGGCTGGCGAAGGAGTTCGTCAAGTTCAACGAGCGCTGCTTCGTCCGCCTGCTCGGCGACATGCACGCCGGCAACTGGGTCGTCGACATCACGCCGGACTTCGAGAAGCTCCACTTCCGCATCCGGGCCATCGACTTCGACCAGCAGAGCCACCACCCCCGCAAGCAGGTCTACCTCCCCCAGTTTTTCCCGCCCAACAACCCCATCATCCAGTTCGGGCTGGACCTGCTCACCGAGACGACGGTCGACCAGTACCAGCGCGAGGAGCGGGCGCTCATGGCCGGGCGCTTGCGCGTGACGCACCGCCGCTACTCCCGGCTGATGGCCGTCATGCGTGAGGACCTGATCGCGCCGGACGCCTTCGTCCGGGCCCTCGCCGAGGGCCTCGCCGACCACTACGGCGAGCCCGCCTTCGGCGACGCCTCTACGATGGGCGAACTCGTCAGCCTGTCCCTCGCGCTGCTCCAGGCCCGCGCCGAGCCCGCCAGCCTCAAGCTCCTGTCCGGCTCGACGGCCGCCGACGTCGCCCACCACGTCGGCGGTCGCGTGGCGTAGCCAACGGACGAGGCATGGGGACCGACGGGCAATGTGCAGTACGTTTCCGGGTCGCAGCCCCACTCCTAGAGGGCCCACGGGTTTCGGCGCCCCCGCTCACATCACCCGAGCCGGCGCCACCGGCCACACGTCCTTCCCGGCCACGTAGCGCCGCAGCAGGCCGAGGTCGACGATGCTGAACCCGACCTTCGAGAAGATGGGCAGCAGCACGAACAGCGCCGTGTCGACGGGCTGGCCGACGACGCCCAGGCCCGACGGCCCCAGGATCCACGTTAGCGGGTAGCCGATCCAGAACACGGCGAGGTAGGCGGCGCTGGTGTCGAACACGCGGCCGAGCGCGTCGCCCGTGCCATGCGCCTCGCGCCGGAGCGGGCCCCAGACGAGCGCGAACAGGACGGCCAGCGCGGCCACGCCGATCCCAAAGAAGACAAACCGGGCCGGCGACGCCGACAGGTCGCCCACCAAGCCGCACAGGATCATGATCACGTCGGCGGCGATCAGCGCGCCGAGCAGCAGCCACGGCTTCTTCTCGTGCTCGATTGACGCCGTCATCCACAGCGCCGTGATGAGCAGCGGCGTCGAGACGATCCAGTCGGCGTAGCGGGCCCAGTACGTCGTCTGTCCCCAGACCTCCACCTGGCCCAGCCCGAGCGCCATCGCGGTGTATGCCAGCCCGGACCAGATCGGGATCAGCATCGCCACGACGTACTCGGCGTGAGGGACGCCCCGAGGGTTCCGGTACCACACGAAAAAGAGCGCTGTGCCGGCCGCCATCGCGCCGACGTAGATCCAGTGCAAGAGGGTCGCGAAGTCCATGGGGGCCGGGGAAGGAGAGTGGCCCCCACCCCGTCGGCGGCGCTCCCGTTCCGCGCGCCGGCCCGTTCAGGGAATCTCGCAAGCGGGGCCACGCCCCGGTTCGTCCGCGAAGGGCGCGCAGAGGCGCCCCGGACGCCCTCCGGCGACCTTGCAGGGTCCCCCCATTTGCTAGAGATGTCTGTTTCGTTCGAGTCCTTCGGCTTCGCCCCCTCCGTACTCCGCGGCGTCGTCGACGCCGGCTACACCACGCCCACGCCCGTCCAAGCGGCCACCCTGCCGCCCGCGCTCGACGGCATCGACGTGGTCGGCGTGGCCCAGACGGGGACCGGCAAGACGGCTGCGTTCGTGCTGCCCATTTTGGACTACCTCGTCAAGGACGACGCGCCGCACGGCAAGCGCCGCCCGATCCGGGCCCTCGTCGTGACGCCGACGCGCGAGTTGGCGATCCAGGTCGAGGAGGCCGTCCGGACGTACGGCAAGCACACCCACGTGACGTCCGCGACGGTCTACGGCGGCGTCGGCAAGGGCGCCCAGCGGGCGGCGCTCAAGCGCGGCGTCGACATCGTGGTCGCCACGCCGGGCCGGCTGCTCGACCTGGTCAGCGAGGGTGTCCTCGACCTGAGCCGCGTCGACGTGCTCGTGCTCGACGAGGCCGACCGGATGTTCGACATGGGCTTCGTCCGCGACGTCCGCCGCATCGTGGCCGAGGTCCCCGAGCAGCGCCAGACCCTGCTGTTCTCGGCCACCATGCCGCCCCCGATCCAGGACCTCGCCCGGAGCATCCTGCACAAGCCCGAGACCATCGAGGTCGGCGAGCGCCGAGACCCCGCCGCGACCGTCGCCCAGCGCGCCGTCCGCATCGGCGAGGCCGACAAGCAGGCGCTCCTCCACCACCTCCTCGACACCGAGGACACCGACCGCGTCATCGTGTTCTCGCGCACGAAGTACCGCGCGGACCGGATCATGAAGAAGCTGGACCGCGCCGGCTACAACGCCGTCGCGATCCACTCGAACCGGAGCCAGGGCCAGCGCCAGCGCGCGCTCAAGGGCTTCGAGTCCGGCCAGTTCAAGGTGCTGGTCGCGACCGACATCGCCGCGCGCGGCATCGACGTGCCCGGCGTGACGCACGTCATCAACTTCGACACGCCGAATATCCCGGAGGACTACATCCACCGGATCGGGCGGACCGGCCGCGCCGAGGCCACCGGCGATGCCATCTCGTTCGTCTCCGCCGAGGAGTCGCCGCACCTCGCCTCGATCGAGAAGCACATGGGCCAGCGGGTCGACGAGGTCAAGATCGACGGCTTCGAGCCGCCCGCGATGGGCGCCGCGATGACGAAGGCCAAGCGGTCCAACCCGAGCGGCCACCGCTCGCGCCAGAAGGGCCAGGGCGGCGGCCGCCCGGGTGGCGGGCGCAACGGGACCGGCCGGAATGGCGGCGGCCCCAAGGGCAAGGGCGGTGGCGGACGCAACGGCGGCGGCCGGAGCGGCGGCCACGGCTCGCGGTAGACGACGGCGGCCGGGGAATGGGCAGGGACCTCATCACCCCAAACCCTCCCCTGCACCCCCTCGCCCTATGGGAGAGGGAGCCCGCGTCTCGCGCGAGCTCACCTACCGCGCAAGCCTTCGGGCTTGCGCCGTGCCCGTCGCCCTCCCCCGGCCCCTCCTCCCCGCCTGCGCGGGGACAGGCTGGAGGGGAGGATCGGATGTGGCGCTTTCAATCGTCGGATGGCGCGAGCGGACATAAGACGTCCCCTCTCCCCTCGGGAGAGGGGCAGGGTGAGGGTCGCCCGCCTCGGCGTTCCGTTCGGCTCCCCCGCAGAGCCACAGAGGCGGACCGCTTGGTCTCAACGCCGCCCACCGTCTCTCAGACCCCCGCCCCATTCAAAAATGGGTTCGACGCCCGCTCGGCGCCGACCGTCGTCATCGGGCCGTGGCCCGAGAACACGCGCGTGTCGTCGGGCAGCACCAACAGCTCGCGGCGGATCGACGCCAGCAGCGTGTCGAGATCGCCCTGCCACAGGTCAGTCCGGCCAATCGAGCCCCTGAACAGGGCGTCCCCCGCAATGACGAGCTCATCGGCTTCCGAGTAAAAGGCGACGGAGCCCGGCGAGTGGCCGGGGACGTGGAGCACGCGCAGCACGGCGTCGCCGAGCGCGATCGCGTCGCCCGCCGCGAGGTCGTGCGCCGGGGGTGGCGGGGCGTCCACGCGGACGCCGAACATCTCGCCCTGGACGACGGCGTTGTCGAGGAGGGGCCCGTCGGCGGGGTGCATCTGCCAGCCGCCGTGCTCGGCGTCGGGGAAGCGGTGCTGGAAATGGGCGCAGCCGAAGACGTGGTCGAGGTGGCCGTGCGTGAGGAGCAGGTGCCGGACCGTCAGCCCCGCCGCCTCGATGTACGCCTCGACGGCCTGCCGCTCGGCCCGGCTCGCGGTCCCGGGGTCGATGAGCGCGGCCTCGCCGCCGGACGACAGGACGTAGGTGTTCTCGGCGAACGGGCTGACGACGAACGACTGGACGGTGAGGGGCATGGAGTCGGGAATGCGGGAACGCAGGAGGGCAGGAGCGCAAGGTCTCGTCTGAGGGCGGCGGGCGCCAGCGGGCAGGCCCGCCCCGGATGCGGACTCTGCCCGTTCCCCGTTCCCCCTTCCCCTTTCCCCGAGCGCCAGCGAGATTCCCCCATGCTCACGCGCCTCCACCGCCAGATCCTCCGGGCCCTGCCGCTGCCGTTCCTGGCCGCGCTGGTGACGCTGCTGTTCCTGCTCCTGATGCAGTTCCTGATCAACTACCTGCCCCAACTCGTCGGGCGCGGGTTGCCGCTGGTGGCCGTCACCGAGCTGATCGCGTACAGCCTGGCCTACATGCTGTCGCTGGCGGTCCCGATGGCGTGGCTGATCGCGCTGCTGGCGGCGTTCGGGGCGCTCGCCGAGAGCCGGGGCTACCTCGTCGCCAAGGCGTCCGGCATCTCGCTGCCGCGGCTGGCGTGGCCCGCGCTCGTCGTCGGGATCCTGCTGACCGGCGCGATGGCGTACTTCAACAACGAGATGCTGCCCGAGGCCAACTACCGGCTCAACGGGCTGTGGCGCGACATCCGCGTCAGCCGCCCGGCCTTCGCGCTGACGCCCGGCGAGTTCTACACCGACGTCGGCGGCTACGCGATCCGCGCCGAGGCGATTCCGCCCGACTCCGCCGGCCTGCTCCTGGGCGTGACCGTCTTCGAGAGCGGCGCCGGGGCCGCGACGGCCACGCTCACCGCCAAGCGCGCGCGCTTGCAGACCCAGTACGGCGGCCAGCGCCTGTCGATGCTGCTCGAGGACGGCGCCATCGACCGCCGCACGCCGGCCTTAGAAGGCGACGAGTACGAGCGCCTCACCTTCGACCGCCACCGGCTGGCGCTCGACCTCGGCGGGCTCGGCGGCTTCGAGCGCCGCACGACCGACGAGGTGGGGCGCACCGACCGCTCGATGCGAACGACCGAGATGCTGGCGGTCGTCGACTCGCTCGACGCCCTGTCCGACGCCCGCGGCGACTCCGTCCGCGCTGCGCTCGCGCGGCGGGGTGCCGCGAGCTACGACGTCCGGCCCTCGTTTTTCGAGACCGAGTCGGTCGCCACGACGACGCCCGGCGACACCGTCACCGTCGGCGCCGGGCGGGCCGTCCTGGCGGGGCTGGGCGACGACGACCGCGTCGCGGCCTACGACCTAGCGCTGCGCCGCGCGCGGTCCGTCCGGGGCGCGGCCGAGTCGGCAGCGGCGGCCGTCGAGTTCGAGGCGCAGCGGGCCGACCGCTTCCGGGTCGAGATCTACAAAAAGAATTCGATCGCGCTGGCGTGCCTCGTCTTCGTGCTCGTCGGCGTGCCCTTGGGGCTGGCGGTCCCGCGCGCGGGTGTCGGTGTCGTCGCGACGCTGGCCGTCTTCGTGTTCTTGTTCTACTGGATCACGCTCGTCCAGGGCGAGAAGCTGGCGGACCGGGACATGCTCCCGCCCTGGCTCGGGATGTGGGCCGCGAACGTCATCATCGGCGTGCTCGGCACGTACCTCGTCGTCCGCGAGGCCCGCGACCCCGCCTGGCGCGACCCCATCCGCGCCCTGGCCGGCCGCTTCAAACGGAGGGGATAGCTCGCTGCGCTCGCGGGGACGAGGAACGGGGAATGAGGAACGAGCAGAGCGAGGCGACCTCGCAAGCCGGAACAAATGATGAGGCGCACCTTCCCCAGTCCCCAGTCCCCAGTCCCCAGTCCCCAGTCCCCAGTCCCCAGTCCCCATGCTCATCCTCGTCCCCACGCCCGTCGGCAACCTCGAGGACATCACGCTCCGCGCGATCCGCACCCTCAAGGAGGCCGACGTGGTGGCCTGCGAGGACACGCGCACGACGGGCAAGCTGTTCAACCACTTCGGCATCGACACGCCGCGCCTGAGCTTCCACACCCACAACGAGCACGGCCGGGTCTCGCAACTCGTGAGCCGGATGCAGGCCGGCGAGACGGTCGCGCTGGTGTCCGACGCCGGGACGCCGGGCATCTCGGATCCGGGCTTCTTGTTGGTCCGCGCCGCCGCCGAGGCGGACATCCGCGTCGAGGCGCTGCCGGGCCCGACGGCGTTCGTCCCGGCCCTCGTCGCCAGCGGGCTCCCGAGTGACCGGTTCGTCTTCGAGGGCTTCCTGCCCCACAAGAAGGGCCGCCAGACGCGGATCAAGGCGCTCGCCGACGAGCCGCGCACGTCGATCCTCTACGAGAGCCCGCACCGGCTGGTCAAGCTGCTCGGCCAGCTGGCGGAGTTTCTCGGGGAGGACCGCCCCGCTGCCGTCGGCCGCGAGCTGACCAAGATCCACGAGGAGGTCCGCCGGGGGACGCTGGCGGAGTTGGCGGCGCACTACGGCGCGCAGGCGAAGGTCCGGGGCGAGATCGTCGTCGTCGTCGGCGGTGCGGAGGGCACACCGGTCGTCAAAGAGAAACGGATGGGAGGCAGAAAGGAACGGAAGACGGACTGACGGCCTCTCCTCCGCTCGTCGCCTCCTCGTTTCTCGGCTCAGCGACACAAGCCGCCGGAATCCGCTGCCCGCTTAGCCCGTGCCCTCCCCCACCGGCTCGCCGATGCGCCAGCGGTTGCCGTCGGGGTCGGTGAGCTCGACCTCGCGAGCCCACGGCTGGGCGCTCACCTCGGCGCCGAACTCGGCCGCGACGGCATCCACATCGTCGACGCTGAAGTACAAGAGCGTGTCGGGCCGGGCGTCGCCGCGGTGCTCGGACAAGTGCAGCCGAATGTCACCGCGCCGCAGGAAGAGGTACAGCGGCAGCGTCGGCACGAAGCGGTGCTCGCCCTCGACGGCGAAGCCAAGGCGGGCGTACCACCGCGCCGTCGTGGCGGCGTCGCGGACGCGCAGGATCGGGGCGAGGTGCTCGGGCATCGGTGGGCGGGGTCGGAGGCGGAGTCGGAGGCGGGGTCGGAGGCGGGGTCGGAGGCGGGGTAAACTATCCGGCCGCCCCTCCCCCGCCTCATGCTTCGCCTGTTGCTCCTCGCCGCCCTCTCCGGGTGCGCAAGCTCGAGCCCCGCCGCCCCGCCCGCGCCCGTCGCCAGCGCTCCGCCGGCCGCCGCCAGCACGCCGCCAGCCGACGACCGGACGGCGGTGGAGAACGCCGTCGCCACGACGATCGCCGAACCGGGCGTCCACGTGGTCCACTTCTGGGCGCCGTGGTGCGGCAACTCGAAGGCGGAACTCGAAGGCGGGCTCTACGAGGTCCTCGAGGGCCACCCCGACGTGACGTTCGCGTTCGTGACCATCTGGAATGACGCCGAGGACGGGGCGGACCGGCTGGCGCGCTACGGGATCGAGCCCGGCGCGAATGTCTCCGTCTACGCCCAGCCCGACCGAGGGCCCTCCGCCGACCGCGCCCTGCGGCGGACGACGTTCCTCGGCCTCCCGCTGACGTGGACACCGACGACGTGGGTCTACAACCGCTCGGGCAAGCTGGCGTACGCGTTCAACTACGGCGAGCTCACGCCCGAGCAGCTCGCCGCCGCCATCGCCGACGCCCGCAACGAGTGGACCCATGACTGACCTGTCTTCACCCCGGCCCGACGGGGCCGACACCACCCTCCGCCAGATCGTCTCCGCTGACGGCGTCCACGTCGTCCACGTGTGGGCGCCGTGGTGCGACAACGCGCGCCACGAGCACGCGCCGGTGTGGAGCCGCTGGCGTGACCTCGGGGCCGACTCCGTCACCTTCGTGACCGTCTGGAGCGACGGCGCGTCCGGCGCGGATGTGCTCGCCGAGGACGGCGTCGAGGGCGTCGCCGAAGTCGTCGTGCCCGGCCCGAAGCCCGAGAAGCCGGACCGACGGCTGACGCTGCTCGGCGTGCCCGTCTCGTGGACCCCGACGACGCTCGTGTTCAACCGCAACGGCCTCCTGGCGTACGGTATGAACTACGGGGAGGCCACGGCGGAGCAGGTGATGGGCGCCGTCGCCGACGCGCGGCGCGCGTGGTAACGGCGGGGGGTTAGGGTGCAGAGAATGCGGCGTGGGGACCCGCCGCCCCGTCCCCCATCGCTCGCGCGAATGCCGCCAGCTTGCGCGCATTGAGCGCGCCTCCCGTCCGCAACCCGCTACACACGTCGAGCCCGAACGGCCCGACCTCAGCGACCGCTCGCGGCACGTTGTCCGGCCGCAGGCCGCCCGCCAGGAAGACCGGCACGTCGAGCCGCTCGCGGATTGCCCGGCTGACCGCCCAGTCGTGCGCCGTCCCCGTCCCGCCCAGCGTCTTGGTGGCCGCGTCGGGGTTGCCGGAGTCGAGCAGCACCACGTCGACGTGCCGCGCGACGGCCTCGGCCTCGGCGACCGACTCGGGCCCGGTCACGTGGACGACCTGCCACAGCGCCCGCCCCGGGATCTCGACCCGCAACCGCGCCCACACGGCCGGGCTCGCGCGGTCGACGAGTTGGACGGCTGAGACCCCCGCCGCATCGACCTGCCGCGCGATCGTGTCGGCGTCGGTCGCGCTCGTCAGCAGCACCGACATCACGGGTGGCGGGACGGCCCGGGCGATCTCGGCGATCCGCTCGTCCGGAATTACGCCTGGCCCACTCGGCATCGCGCCGACGAGCCCGACGGCATCGGCGCCGTAGCGGACGGCGAGCCGCATCTCGGCAATCGAGCCGATGCAGCAGACTTTGAGACGAGGGGCACGGGGAGCGTCCACGGGGCAAGGGGCAAGGGGCGAGGGGCAAGGGGCAAGGGGCAAGATGCGCTGCCTGCCGCTCCGTGCATAGCCCCGCCACGTTGGCCGCGCCCCTGTCCACCTCGGCGCCGAGGTGGGGTCAGTCGAGGTCGGCGCGCAAGTCGGGCGCCAGCAGCCTGCCCCAGACGGCATCGTAGGGGTGGACCTCGCCGACGGGCTCCCCGCCGCGCACGACGGGCCGGCCCTCCCCCGCCCACCGAAAGATCGAGCCCTCCAGGTTTGCCGCCTCGACGCCCCGCTCGCGCAGCCGCTCCGCCACGGCCCCCGAGCGCACGCCGACGGAGCAGTACACGACCACGCGCGTCGCCTGTCCGACCGCCTCCGCCAGCACTTCCGGGCTCGCGTCGGGGTCCACGCGGACGGCGCCGGGGAGGTGCGAGATGGCGTACTCCTCGGGCGTCCGGGCATCGAGCAGGAGCGGAGCCGCGCCCGACGCCAGCCGCGACGCCAGCGTGTCGGTCGAGATCGACGGCACGTCGGGAAAGCGGGCGGCGACCTGGCGGTCGACGGCACGCCACGCCAGCGAGCCCGGCCGGTACGGCCGCGACAGCGCCCACACGGCCACGGCGACGAGGAGGAGGACGAGGGCGGCGAGGGCGAGGCGCATGGGGTCCCAACGCTCGGTCCGGGTGGAGGGTGCCGCGAGCGGGGATTTGGGAGTGCAGACCTGCGACCTCCCGAGCGTGAGGGGCTCGCGAAGACGGCGCCTCCATCTGGCGTCCGCCCGTTCCCCGTTCCTCGTTCCCGTCTCCTCGTCCCCGTGGTGCACCCGAACGCGAGCCGTCGGCCCGTTGGCCGCGTCCCTGAGGCGCCCCCGTCCGCAGGCTATCTTCGCGCTTCGCATTCTCCCACGGCTCGACCCCCCGAATGACCGGCAAGCTGATTGACCGCCTCGTCGCCGCGACGGTCTTCGTGTACTCGTTCGTCCTCTACGTCGCCACGATGGCCGAGACGACGCCATTCTGGGACTCGGGCGAGTTCATCGCCATCTCCAACGGATTGGAGGTGAGCCACCCGCCAGGGGCCCCGTTCTACATGCTGGTGGGGCGGCTCTTCTCGATGTTGTCGCCCATCCTCGGCACGTCGAGCCCGGAGCCCATCGCGTTCTCGGTCAACCTGGTCTCCGTGCTGTGCAGCGCGCTGACGATCCTGGTGACGCACCTGGTGATCGTGCGGCTGGTGCGGATCTGGACCGGCCACCCGGACACCTGGACACCCGCTCAGCGCGTCGGCGCGAATGCGGGCGGCGCGATCGGCGCGCTGACGTTCGCGGTCACGGACTCGTTCTGGTTCAACGCCGTCGAGGCCGAGGTCTACGCGATGTCGATGCTGTTCACGGCGCTCGTGGTGTGGCTGGCCCTCGTCTGGCGGGATGCGACCCGGGCCGAGGAGGCCGCCCTCGCCAAGCGCGGCGAGCACCCGTTCGGGCTCCACGCCGACCGCTACCTCGTCGCCATCGCGTACCTGTTCGGACTCGCGATCGGCGTCCACCTGCTGAACGTGCTGACGCTGTTCTTCATCGCGCTCGTGGTCTTCTTCCAGAAGGTCGACCGGGCGGACTGGACGACCGGGCAGCGCGTCAAGGGGCTGCTTCTGACGGGCGCCGTGGCCGTCGGCGTGTTCCTTGTGATCTACCCCGGCGTCGTCCAGACGCTGCCGACGCTGGCGGGCGCGAGCGGGTCGCCGACGCTGTTCGTGATCGCGGTGCTGGCGCTGCTCGTCGGCGCCGTGTGGTACACGCAGAAAAAGGGGATGCCGCTGGCCAACCTCGCGTCGCTCATCATCGCGCTCGTGATCCTCGGCTACTCGTCGTACGGGCTCATCTTTGTCCGCTCGGCCGCCAACCCGCCGATCGACGAGAACGACCCGGAGACGGCCGAGGCCATCGTGAGCTACCTCAAGCGCGAGCAGTACGGCAGCACGCCGCTGCTCACGGGCACGACCTACGACAACCGGACCGGCCGCGTCGACGAGCAGACGACGTTCCCGCGTCGGCACTCGTCGGTCCCGCAGCACATCCAGGTCTACGCTCAGTACGACTCTGACGCGGCCTACTTCTGGCAGTATCAGATTGGCCACATGTACGCGCGGTACTTTATGTGGAACTTCGTCGGCAAGGCGGCCGATACCCAGGACGCCGGCTGGATCTCCGGGATCGGCGAGAGACCGGCGACGGGCCCAACGCCCTCTGAACAGGCAGGGCAGAACGCCTACTTCTGGCTCCCGCTGCTGCTCGGATTGATCGGCATCGGCGTCCACGTCCAGCGCGACTGGCGGCGCGCGCTCGCGGTCGGCGTGCTGTTCCTGGTCACGGGCATCGGCATCATCCTGTACCTGAACCAGACGCCGTACCAGCCGCGCGAGCGGGACTACTCGTACGTGGCCTCGTTCTTCGCCTTCTCGCTGTGGATCGGGATCGGGGCGACCGGGCTGATCGAGCTGGCGTCGGAGGCGCTCGAGAAGAAGACGGCCGCGCTGCGGAGCGCGACGGCGCTGGCGATCGCCGCCGCGCTGTTCCTGGTCGTCCCCGGGTGGATGGCCGTCGAGAACTACGACGACCACGACCGCTCGGGCCGCCGCATCGCGACGGACTTCGCGCGCAACCTGCTCGAGAGCACGGCGCCGAACGCGATCCTGCTGACGAACGGCGACAACGACACCTTCCCGCTGTGGTACCTCCAGGAGGTGATGGGTGTCCGCCGCGACGTGCGCGTGGTGAACCTGTCGCTGCTCAACACGCCGTGGTACATCCGCCAGCTCCGCGACCAGGCCAGCCGCGAGAGCGCGCCGCTCCCGCTGTCGTTCACCGACGCCGACCTCGACGGCATCTCGGGCCCGCCCTCTATGCGGGCGACCGGTCCGCTGGCGCCGCGCGTGATCGAGGACACCGAGGTGGCCCTGCCCGTCGACGCGCGCGCGTTCGCCGACGACCGCGTGGCTGGCCGCATCGCCCCAGGCGACGTTCCCGACCGGATGACATGGACGCTACGTGGGCAGCCGCTCGGGGAGGGCCAGAGCGTGCTCTACACGGCCGACCTCGCCGTGCTCGACCTGCTCCGCAACGTGGCCGAGGAGGGCTGGCAGCGGCCGGTCTACTTTGCCGGGACCGTCTCGCAAGCCTCGGAGTTGGGCCTCCAGCCCTACTTCCAGAACGAGGGGCTGGCGCGGCGCGTGGTCCCCCTCGCACGCGGCGGCGGCGACCCCGACGGCGCGGTCGTCCCGGAGGTCGCGCTCGCCCGGCTGTCCAAGTTCGAGTTCCGCGGCCTCGACGACCCCGACGTGTACCTCGACCAGAACGCCCGCAACATGGCCGACGGCTACCGCATCCGTGTCGGCACCATTGCCGGGCGGCTCGCGGGCCAGGGCCGCGCCGACGCCGCCGTCGCCCTGCTCGACCGCCTCGCGCAGCAGGTCCCGACCACCACGGTCCCCGCCAGCTTCGGGTCGCTGCTGACACTGGCCGACGCCTATGAGCGGGCTGGCGCCTCGGACAAGGCGGCCACCATCTTCCGCGAGGCGGAGACCATCGCCCTCGGACAGCTCCAGTCTGCACGGTCCGCCGGCTCGCAGGACCAGGCGTTCCAGTTCGTCCAGTACATCCAGTCGGCCTACATCCTGGGCGGCGACTACGAGGCCGCCTCGGCGTTCATGGGCCGCATCGCGGACGTGATCGGCGACGAGACCTTCCGCCGCTCGGCCGACGAGATCCGCGCCGAGGCCGAGGCCATGATGGCGCCGCCCACCGACTCGGCGGGGCAGTAGACCCGTGGGCCCGGCGGTTCCCCTCACGCGTGAGGGGAACCGCTGGTCGACCCTGAGCGCTGCGATGGGCGATCGGCGGGGGGAGCCCAGCCACTCACCGCCCGCCGACCGACGGATGCACGGACGCACCGACCCGCTGCTCGCCCGGCCGTAGATTCCGGCCGTCCTCCGCCCCCGACCGATGCCCGAGACCCTGCCCGACGCCGACCTCGACCGCGCTGCGGCCGTCCTGGGCGTGACGCCCGAGCGCGACGGCGCGCTCACCCGACTCGCGCTCTCCGACCCCGCCAGCGGGCGGCGGCTGGCCGTCGAGGTCACCCGCACGGACGAGGGCAGCGCCATCGTCAAGGTGTATGGGACCGAGGCGCACCTCGAGCTCCACGACTGCGCCGGGCTCGTCACGTCTGAGGACCTGGGCGAGGTCATCTTCTTCGCTCGCGGCGGCGGACGCGTCGCTGGGCTCGTGATCGAGCGTGAGGCCGCGTGCTCGCTCTACGCGAATGTCGCCGAGCGACTGCTCTCCGCCGATTTCCTGACCGTCGCCCCCGAAGTCGCGCAAGCGGCCGTCGTGCTGTCGCTCAGCGAGCCGCTCTTCGAAGGCGACTGGACGCCGGAGTCGGAGGCGTGACGGACGTCGACGGCGGCCCCCCTGCGGGCGGCGTCGAGGTCCACCTCGCGCACGAGACGCGGTCGCTCGATGTCGACACGGCTCGGGCGGTCGCGCAGGCCGTGATCGACGGAGAAGGGCTCTCCACGGGCGACGTGGGGATCGTGCTCGCGGACCACGCGACGGTCCACAACCTCAACCGGGAGTGGCTCGGCCACGACTACGAGACCGACGTGGTGTCGTTTGTGCTCGACGAGGCGCCGGGCATCGTCGACGGCGAGGTCTACGTCGACCTCGACACGGCGCACGAGCGGGCGGCCGAGTTCGACACGACGCCCGAGCGCGAGGCGCTGCGCTACGTGGCACACGGCGTCCTCCACTTGTGCGGGCACGACGACGCGACGGACGCGCAGCGCGCGGCGATGCGGGCGCTGGAGGACCGCTACCTGGCGGCGGCGGGCTGCTAGGTATCGTCCGGTGATTCCGCACGCAGCCGCGATCGAGGCCTGGGCATCGACGTCAAGACGTGCGAAGCAGACGTAGCCGTCGCCACGGCGATGCCGCGCGACGCGGAGGGCGGCGATCAGGGCCAACCGCACGCCGTGAGGCATTCACCTGACAGCGCCTACCCCACCAGCTTGCGCAGCGGCTCGGCGACCTTGACGACGTGCTTCGCGGTCGACATGATGTAGAAGTGGATGCCGGGGACGCCCGCGTCGACCAGTTCGGCGGCCTGCTGGCGGGCCCACTCGACGCCCACGTCCGCCACGTGCTCGGGCTTGGCGGCCTCGACCTCCGCCGCCAGCGCCTCCGGTATCTCCGTGTGGAACGTCCGGGGCAGCGTGCGGAGTTGCTGTTTGGAGGTCAGGATCTTGACGCCCGGCACGATCGGGACCGTCACCCCGACCTCGCGGCACGTCTCGGCCCACGCCAAAAAGTGGGCGTTGTCGAAAAACATCTGGCTGACCACGTAGTCGGCGCCCGCGTCCACCTTGCGCTTGAGGTTGAGTACGTCCCACGTCAGGTTGGGCGCGTCGACGTGCTTTTCGGGGTAGCCGCCCACGCCGACGCAAAAGTCGGTGGGCGCCGCGTCAAGGAGGTCGGCCAGGTAGCGGCCCGCGTTCATGGCCTGGATCTGGGCCACCAGGTCCGCCGCGTAGGCGTTGTGGTGGCGGCCCGGCCGCTCGGGCTTGTCGGCCGCGGCCTCGTCGCCCTTCACCGCCAGCACGTTGTGGATGCCGAGGTAGTTGAGTTCGATGAGCGCGTCCTCGGTCTCCTCCTGCGTGAACCCGCGGCACAACAGGTGCGGCACGGCATCGATGCCGAAGCGGTACTGGATGGCCGCGCACAGCCCCAGCGTGCCCGGCCGCTTACGCTTGACGCGCTTGCGGACGGTCCCGTCGGGCTGCTCGTCGTACACCGTCTCGGCCGAGTGGCTCGTCACGTCGATGAACGGCGGCCGGTACGGCGCCAGCGCCTCGACGACCGCCAGCACATCCGCGACGGACGTGCCGCGCGTGGGTGGGATGATCTCGTACGAGAACAGCGGGCCGTCGGCCTGGTCGTAGTGCTCCGTGACCTTCATGGCGCGTCGGGGGGAGGCGCGAGGATACCGCGAGACACGGGCCAGCGGCTAGTTCCGGCGGAGCCAGAGGTCCTCGGTGAGGGCCGAGCGTCCGGGCGCTTGGGGCGGGCCGCCCGGCGCGACGCGCTGGCGAGGCTTCGCTTGACGCGCGCGCTCGTCCTCCAAGATGTCGCGGAGCTTGACGGGCCGGGCCTCACCGCGAGCCGACGCGCGGCGGCGACGGTCGACGGGGTCGAACGGCATCACGTCGTCCGGGTAGAGGATCCGAAATGCCGTCACGCCTGCCCAGACGGCCATCAACAGAATCGCCGGGACGGCGACCCAGAAGAACAGCACGAACGCGGCGCCGAGCGGCAGCATCGGATCAGTTGGCCTCCACCGGCTCGGGGGCGGGTGCGGGCGCACCGAACAGGTCGGCGTCGGGCTGGCCGACGAGCGCGGGGGCGGCGCCCTCAAACTGGGACTCGGTCTCCTGTGCATCGATCACCTCCTCCTCCAGGATGTCCGTCGGCGTGGCCGCCAGCTCTTCGAACGTGTCGCGGAACGCAAAGTCGAGGTAGGTGAAGCCGAAGAAGATGAGCAGGAACGAGGTGCTGCCCAGGAAGACCAGCATGTTGGTGCGCGTGGCCTCGTATTTGAGCCCCATGAACCGGGAGGCCACCCAGTACACCTTCGTCCCGGCGATGCCGAGCGCGATCGGCACGCTGAGCCAGCCGAACGGAATCCGGAAGGGGGTTTCGAACTGGAAGCCGAAGAAGTCGCCGAAGCCCCGCTCGAAGATGGCGAGCACGACGGTCAGGACCGTGAGGCCGACGAGGATGGCGAACGTCTGCTTGAGCATCCCCGCGTCGATGACGTGGTGAGCGCCGTGGCCGGTGTGCTCGGTGTGTCCCTCTGCGTGTGCGTGATCTGCCATGGTCGATGTGGAGTCGTGATCCGTGAGGCATTGGGGCTCGCGTGGAGTCCCGCGTCCCGGATCAGATCAGGTACATGAGGGGGAAGACGAAAATCCAGATGATGTCGACGATGTGCCAGTACAGGCCGACGTTCTCGACCGGCGTGTACCACACCGACGAGTACCGGTCCTTGGACGCGAAGAACACCAGGAAGCCGATCGCGATGATGCCGATCACGATGTGGATGGCGTGGATCCCCGTCATCACGTAGTAGATGGCGAAGAAGATGCCGGCGCGGCGGTTGGAGAAGATCTCCCCCTCGCGGCCGTGGTCGCCGCCGTGGTCGTCCGCGGCATGCTCGGCCTCAGCCAAGCCGGTGCCGCCTTCCAGCAAGAGCTCCGCGTCTGGAACGGCAGCGCCCTCCCCCCCGCTCGCGGCATCCGCAGCCTGGAGCGCGTTGGGGTCGCCGGAGGTGTCTTCGCCCATAAGTGGCGCGTCGCCGGTCGCGAGCGTGCCCGCCTCGGCCTCGACGGCCTCGGCGTCAACGGTCTCGCCCTCACCGTCGACCACGAAGAGCGGGACGCCCGGGACTGAACCCGCGAGCTCGTTGACGCGGGCCGTGCCCTCGTCGAGCTCGAAGTTGACGCCGGGGTAGATGCCCAGCTCGAACTTGTGGCCGTACTCGAAATACTTGACCACCAGGAAGCCCGACGCCAGCACCATCGTGGCGACCAGGTTGTAGACCAAGACCTTCTTGTTGTCCATCTGCGCCCCACGGATCGCCCACGCCATCGTCAGCGACGACAGGAGCAAGACGAGCGTGTTCGTGGCGCCGAGCACGGTGTCGAGTTGCAAGCTGGCCTGCTCGTAGAGCTCCGGGTACAGGACGCGGAAGATGCCGTAGGCCACGAACATCCCGCCGAAGAGCAGGATCTCCGTCGCCAGGAACAGCCACATCCCCAGCTTCGAGGCCTCGAACTGCTGCTCCGAGGACACGAAAAAGTGCTGGAGGTTCGACGCGTGGAGCTGGCCGTCGTGGCCGACGAGCATGTGAGGCTCGCCGCCGTGGATGTCGCCGTGCCCGTCGCCGCCGTGGGCGTGCGGGTCGTCGACGGTGACCGGGGTGGGAGAAGTCGCCATGGTGTCTAGAGCGTGAGTCGAGGGGGCGGTCTGGGAGACCGACGCCCTAGGCGATCGGGTCGGGCTGGGAGGTGCCGTCGTCGATGGTCTGGTCCATCTCCTGCGGCCCGCCGATCTCGACGACCGGGACCGGCGCGCCGCGCTGGCTGTCGCCCGACGACTGGAAGAGCACTTCGTAGTCGTAGGGGCCGTGCGTCACGAGCGGCGTGTGGTGGAAGTTGTGGTGGTCCGGCGGGCTCGTCGTATGCGTCCACTCCAGCGTGGCGCCGCCCCACGGGTTGCCGGGCGCCTTGGGCGTGCCCTTGCGCAGCGACAGCAGGCCGTTGACGAGCACGACGAACAGCCCGAGGCCGAGCACGTAGCTGCCGATGGTCGAGGCCTGGTGCAGCGGCTCGAGCCACGGCATGTCGGGGTAGTCGTAGTAGCGACGGGGCATGCCCTGGCTGCCCATGACGAACTGGATGAAGAACGTCATGTTGAAGCCCAGGAAGACGAGCAGCGCCGAGAGCTTGCCCAGCGTCTCGTTGTAGAGCTTGCCCGTCATCTTCGGCCACCAGTAATGGAGCCCGCCGAGGAAGGCCATCACCGTCCCGCCCATCATCACGTAGTGGAAGTGGGCGACCACGAAGTAGGTGTCGTGGAGGTGAATGTCGACCGCGAGCGCCCCGACCATGATGCCCGTCACGCCGCCGATCGTGAAAAGGAACAGGAACGTCAGCGCGTAGAGCATCGGGGTCTTGAGCCAGACCGAGCCCTTGTACATCGTCCAGACCCAGTTGAAGATCTTGATGCCCGACGGGATGCCGATCAGGAACGTGATCAGCGAGAACACGACGCTCGACACCGGGCTCTGGCCCGAGGTGAACATGTGGTGGCCCCAGACCAGGAAGCCCAAGAGCGCGATCGCCACGGACGACAGCGCGACGGCGCGGTAGCCGTAGACCCGCTGGCGGCTGAACGTGCCCATCAGCTCCGAGATCACGCCGAAGGCCGGCAGGATCATGATGTACACGGCGGGGTGGCTGTAGAACCAGAAAAAGTGCTGGAACAGGACCGGGTCGCCGCCGAGGGCTGGGTCGAAGATGCCGATGCCGAGCACGCGCTCCATGGTCAGGAGGACGAGCGTGATGCCGATGACCGGCGTCGCGAGCACCTGGACGATCGAGGTCGCGTAGATCGACCACAGGAAGAGCGGCATCCGGTTCCAGGTCATCCCCGGCGCGCGCATCTTGTGGATCGTCACGATAAAGTTGAGGCCGGTCAGGATCGACGAGAAGCCCATCACGAAGGCCCCCATGGCCATCGCGATCACCGCCGTGCCGGTCTCCTTCGAGTACGGCGTGTAGAACGTCCAGCCCGTGTCGACGCCGCCCGTCGTGATCGAGTACAGCGCGATGATGGCGCCGATCACGTAGATGTACAAGCTCAGCAGGTTCAGCCTGGGGAAGGCCACGTCCTTGGCGCCGACCATGATCGGCAGCAGGAAGTTGCCCATCGTCGCCGGGATCGACGGGATGATGAACAGGAACACCATCACCAGCCCGTGCATGGTGAACACGCGGTTGTACGCGTCGGGCCCCATGATCGTCTCGCCGACCGTGAACAGCTCCGTCCGGATCCCGAGCGCCAGCAGGCCGCCGACCGAGAAGAAGAACGAGACCGCGATCAGGTACATGATCCCGATCCGCTTGTGGTCCACGGTCAGGGCCCACAGCTTGACCCACTGCCACGCGCGGGAGGCGCCGCGGACGCCGTCGGCGGGCCGGGGCTCGCGGAGGTAGTTGTGGACCGGCTCGTGGCCGACCGGATACGCGCGCGCGGCGGCGGGCGCCGCGGCGGGAGCCGGCTTGGTGGGTGTCAGCGTCGCCATGGGGGGACTGGCTGGGGGTGGGGCCGGCGCGGGGCCGGGGTGGGGTTACTGCTCGCGGACGGCCTCGCGATCCTCCGGATCGACGGGGTCGGCGACGGGGACGCTCGGGTCGCCCATGCCGCCCTCGGGCGGCTGGCCGGCCGTGGACTGCTCCACGCCCGCGTCCTCGGGGAGGACGAGGTCGGACGGGAGCGAGGCGCCGCTCACTGAGCGGATGTAGGCCGCCAGCCCGGCGACCTGCTCCTCGTTGAGCTGGCCGTCGTAGGACGGCATGTTGCCGTTCTCGTAGCCGGGCACGATGTAGTTCTGTGGGTACAGGATCGACTCGACCGTGTAGGCCTCGTCGAAGAAGCCGCTTGCGGAGCCGGGGCGGGGCTGGCCCCACACGTTCAGCCACGACGGACCGACACCAGCGGTGCCGTCGATCGAGTGGCAGTTGTTGCAGTTGCGCTGGGTGTAGAGCTGCTCGCCAAGCTCAACGAGAGGGACCGGGCCCTGGCCGGGCGGGCCGTTGCGCAGGACGGCGTAGTACTCGTCACGCGAGACGACGTGGATCTTGGCGCCCATGTTGGAGTGGGCGTTGCCGCAGTACTCGGTGCAGAGCACCTGGTAGGTCCCCTCGCGGGGGGCCTCGAACCAGACGTACGAGTAGCGGTTCGGGATCACGTCGTGCTTGATCCGGAACTCCGGGACAAAGAAGCTGTGGAGCACGTCCTGGCTCGTCATCTCCAGCCGGATGGGCGTCCCGACGGGCACCCAGATCTCGCTGAAGCCCTGCATGCCGTTCTGGTACTCGAACGTCCACGCCCACTTCTGAGCCTTGACGTTGATCGTGATGGCGTCGCTCGGTGGGATGGCCGTGCCGACGTAGGCGCGGAAGCCCCAGAAGAACACGACGAGGACGAGGATGGACGGGATCACCACCCAGCTCGTCTCCAGCCACTTGCTCTCGATCACGTCGACCGGGCGGTCGGCGTGGCTCTTGCGGCGGTACTTCCAAACGAAGTAGACCATCGCCGCCGTCACCATCAGCGTCAGGATAATGGACGCGTACAGGATGAAGTAGAACAGCGCGTCGATCTCGTGCGCCGTCGTCGAGGACTGCGGCGGGAGCCAGATCGTGCCGCCCTCAGTCAGCAAGGACGTCCGCTCGAGCGCGGCGGCGGTGGAATCGGTCTGCATCATCGGAATAAGGTCGGCACGGGGGGTGCCGACGGTGAGTCAGCGGGCGGGCGCTGGGGTGGGTGCGTCGCCCCAGTCGTCGGGCCGCGAGCCCTCGCGGCGCCAGAAGAACAGGAGCAGGCCGCCGAAGACGACGAGCAAGACGGCCCCGGCGATCTTGGTCACGGTCAGCACGGCCAGAGAGTACGACTGGGCGTCTTCGTCGTACTCGTAACACGTGATGAGGAAGCGGTCGAGGGCGTTGCCGACTGTCCCCTCGCTGGCCTCGACGAGCCCCAGCTTGAAGTCGAGCGGGGCCGGCTCGATGCCGTAGAGGTAGCGGGTGATTTTGCCGTCGGGCGAGAGCAGCGTGAGCGCGGCCGTGTGCGCGTACTCGCTCGTCCGGGGGTCCCACGCGTAGCGGAAGCCGACGGCGTCGGCGAGCGCCTCGACATTCGCTTCAAGCGAGTCGCCGACGGTCCAGAAGTGGAAGGCGTCGGTGTCGGCGACCTCCGCGAGCCGGACGTAGCGGGCCTTGGCCCGGGTCGCCATCTCGGGCGTGTCGCGCGGGTCGACGCTGACCGCCAGCACGGTGTAGTCCTCACCGAGCACCAGGTCGGACTGGGAGATGGCATTCGCCAGCCCGTCGAGGACCAAGCTGCACAGCATCGGGCAGCTGTGGTAGACGAAGGCGACGACCGTCGGCCGCTCGCCGTCGACGATGCTTGCGAGTTGGACCGTCTCGCCCTGTTCGTCCAAGAACGTCAGGTCCGTCGGGACGCTGGCGCCGAGAAACTCCGTCAGGCCGACGGCGCCTGCCAAGCGGTTCGGGAGCGGGCCCTGGCCCTCCTGGCCGTCGAGCGGCGCGATGGGCCCGCGTGTGACCTGTGCCTGTGCCCCGACCGCGAACGCGGCGAGTGCCAAGAGCAGGAGGCCACGGGCACGCATCGGTTAGTTCTCGGGGGTCAAGGCTGGGAGCCGGGCATCGTCAGCGTCGATCTCGCCGTCGTTCTCGATCAGTTCGACGGTGTCGTTGTACTCGCCGTCGATGCCGACGGCCTCGGGGGCGTCGAGCGCGGCGTCGATGGCGCTGGCCGGGCGCGTGGTCTCCACGCCAGCGGGCGAGGCCTGGACGGCCGGGGCGGCGTTCCAGACGGGCCACATCGTGTTCCACCCGGCGCGATCGGTGGGCAGGTCGCTGGCGCCCTCGCCAGCGTAATCGAGCGCGACGAGCCCCATCGCGCGGCCGATGGGCAGGCCGTAGGTGGCGTCTGTACGCGTGTAGTTGGACAGCTTCGCGAGCGCCTCCGTGCGGAGGTCCTGCTGCTCGTAGTTCTGCACGGCGCCCGCGGCGCGCGTGTCGACCTGCGTCAGGAATGGGATGTAGAAGAGGTAGATCAGGACGACAGCGATGGCAGCCACCGACAGCAGGGTCGCCGCGACCAGGCCGAGCAACTGCCCGCCCTCGATGCCCTCATCCTCGACGCCCATGCTGGCGAGCAGCGCCTCGGCCTCGTCATCGTGCTCGCCGGTCACGTCGGCAGCCTCTTCCTTGACCTCAGCGGCCGAGGCGGTCACGAGACCCGCGAGCGGGCCGAGCGGCTCGTCCTGCTCGGGGCGGACCGTTTGGTCCGCGCCCTCGCGCATGCCCTCCTGAGCCGCAGGCAGGGGCTCGTCGCGGTGCGGGTTCGGGACGCGATCGGTGTCGTCCGAGTCGGGGCGGGGGGAGTCGGCCATGGGTCTGAGAACGGAGCCGAGCGCCCCGTGTTTTCAGTTTTGATTGAAAGCTCTGTGGAGCGCGGCGTTCCCGCCGGTCTCAGAGCGAGGCGGCGCAGACGCGCCGCCTAGCTAGACGTTCTCGAAGCGGAGCGAGTCGGCGTAGTACGGGTCGCCGTAGGGCGTGACCGCGTGGCGGCCGAGCCGCAGCATCGTCGTGCCCAGGAACAGCCCGAAGAGGCCGAGCCAGACCGACATCTCGACGATCGGCAGGTGCGGCTCGACGACGTGGAGCACCATCCCGGAGCTCGCGTGCTCGGCGTCGCCCGGGCCCATCGCGCTCAGGCTCGCCAGCAGCTCGCCGCCCCCGCTCGCGAGGGCCGCGTGGCCCGCCTCGGCCGCGACGTGCATCGAGGGCATCGCGATCCACCAGAGGTCGACCCAGTGCATCACCAGCAGCCAGACGGCCATCGTCGCGAGCGCGGGGGCGATCCGCTTGGTGTTGCGCGGCAGCAGGATGAGGAACGGCAGGATGAAGTGGAAGAGGAACAGCGACCACGCCACGATCTCCCAGCCGCCCGTGAACCGCTTCTGGAACCAGACGATCTCCTCGGGCAGGTTGGCGTACCAGTACAGCATGTACTGGCTGAAGGCGACGTACGTCCAGAAGACGACGAAGCCGAACATGAACTTGCCCACGTCCTGCGTGTGCTCGACGGTGATGTCGGTCGCCATCCCGCCCTTCTTGAGCAGCAGCGCGAGGAAGGCGATCAGGCACAGCGCGCCGAGCCAGCCGCCGGCGAAGAAGTAGACGCCGAACATGGTCGAGAACCAGTGCGGGTCGGTCGACATCAAGTAGTCGTAGCTGAGGAACGCCGTGGCGACGGCGGACAGCGGGATCCCGATGGCGCTCCACTTGCGCTGGTCGAGCGTGTTCTGCGGGTCCGGCGCGGCGTCGTTGCGGACGGACAGGGTGTAGAGCTTGTGGCCCAGGAACGAGAACAGCGCGAAGTAGACCACGTAGCGGATCACGAAGAACGGCATGTTCAGGTAGGCCTCCTTCCCCGCGATGATGCGGTCGTACTCCGGCGAGGCCGGGTCGAACAGCTCGGCGTGCGTCCAGTGGAAGAGGTCGTGCGAGCCGAGCAGGATCGGGATCCCCGCCAGCGCCAGCAGCGGGAAGCTGGCGGCGAGCGCCTCGGGGATGCGGCGCAGCGTGACGCTCCAGCGCGCCTTCGTGATGTGCTGGATCATCACGAAGAACAGCGCGCCGATGGCGATGGACACGCAGAACACCCAGCCGATCAGGTAGGCGAACAGCGTCCGCTGCGGGTCGCCGGTGACGAGCCCGACCACGACGCCGGCGACGAGCAGGAGCAGCCCGACGCCGAGCGGCGCGGCCCACCAGCGCTGGTCGCCCGTGAACCGGAAGCGCGCCGGGACGCGGTCGCCCTCGGCGTCGACGGGGTCGAAGAGGATGCGAGTGACGGGGTTCGACATAGAGAGAGGCGTCGTCGGGGGGGAGTCCCTTCCGTGGATCAGTTTTGGCGGACGTTGTCGTTCGCCACGTCGAGGCGTTGGCGGTCCGTCTCGGGCACGTCGGCGGCGGTGCCGGCCTGGCTCCGCTGGAGCGCGCGGACGTAGGCGACGACGGCCCAGCGGTCGGCCGGCGGCATCTCGTGGCCGTAGCTCGGCATCGTGTTGATGCCGTTCGCGATCACGTCGTAGATGTAGCCGTCGGGCCGGGCCTGGAGCGCCTCGGTGTGGTAGCTGGGCACCTGGAAGCCGTAGCCGAGCCCCCCGTTGCCGACCGCGACGATGCCGCGCCCGTCGCCGGCGTAGCCGTGGCAGACGGTGCAGTAGATGTTGTACCGCTCCTGCCCGCGCTCGAGGAGCGCCGCCGTGGCGTCGACCGGGATGCGGTCGATGTAGGCGCCGTCGGCCGAGCGGCCGTACTCGAACGGCGCGTTCTCGGCCGTCCGGAGCTGGCCGCGCGCGATCGTCCCGGCGACGGGCGTCCGCATGGCGGCGCCGTCGGCGAACAGGTCATTCGCCTCCTGCGCCTCGAAGCGCTGGGTGAAGTCCATGTTCAGGTTCGGGTGGATCGGCGTCTTCTCGCTCGTCATCCCACGGCAGCCGCCGAGGACGACCACGAAGGTGAGGGCGAGGAGGAGGGTGCGCTGGGTCATGGGGGCAGTGTCGCGTGTTTCGTATTGCGCGCCGGTGTCGGAGGACACGCAACACGCAACACGCATCAGCTCTAGATGTCGCCGGTCGTGTGCTGCGGGGTGACGGGCACCGGGGCGGGGGCCGTCGTGGTCGCCGGCACCTGCGTGTCGGTCTCCTCCGTCGCGCCGTCGTGGTCGACGTACTCGAGGTGCGTCGCGCCGAGCTCGCGGAGGGTGGCGGCCGTGGCGGCCCGGTCGAAGGCGCGGTCGTTGCCCGAGACGTGGACGAAGAAGGCGTCGTCGGTCGAGCGAGAGAACCGGTCGGAGTGGAAGAGCGGGTTGTAGGGCTTCGGCAGCCCGTTCAGCGCCAGCATCCCGCCGACGGCGGTCAGCGCCGAGAGCAGGACGGTCAGCTCGAACATGATCGGGACCGACGACTCCCACGCGAAGAGCGGCTTGTTGGAGATGTTGATCGCGTAGCCCTGGAACTCGGTCCACAGCCAGTCGGGCTGGCCGCCAGCGCTCGTCCACCACTGGAGGAAGATGGCGGCCACCAGGCCCATCAGGCCGCCGGCGAACACCATGAAGCCGAGCTTCGAGGTGGGCAGGCCCATCGCCCGGTCCATCCCGTGGATCGGGAACGGCGAGAACGTGTCGATGTCGGTGTAGCCCTGCTCGCGCAGGCCCTCGATGGCCTCGACGAGGGCGCCGGGGTCGGAGTACTCGGCGAGCAGGCCGACGTGCTGGTTGGCCCGGTCGTCGAGCGCCTTGCGGATCGTGGTCAGCATCGGATTAGGCGGAAGGGTCGGGGGTGCCGTCGCCGTCGGCGTCGGTGGCAGCGGGCGCGGCGCCCTGGACGAAGGCGTCCTGCTGGTACTCGGCCAGCTCGTGCGGCATCGCGTGGCCGTCGCCGTGGCCGTGGTAGAAGTGCGGGTCGGCCTGCGGCATCACGCCCTTCACCTCCGCGATCGCCACCATGGGCACGAACCGCAGGAAGAGCAGGAAGAGCGTGAAGAAGAGCCCGAAGGAGCCGATGAACATCCCGACGTCCCAGATCGTCGGCGAGTAGTAGTCCCAGCTCGACGGCAGGAAGTCGCGGTGGAGCGACGTCACGGTGATCACGAACCGCTCGAACCACATCCCGATGTTGGTCGTGATCGAGATGAAGAAGGCGACCCCGAGGTGGCGGCGGTACTTCTTGATCCAGAAGAGCTGGGGGAAGATGAGGTTGCAGCTCATCATGATCCAGTACGCCCACCAGTACGGCCCGGCCGCGCGGTTGGCGAAGGCGTACTGCTCGTACTCGACGCCCGAGTACCAGGCCATAAAGAACTCCGTGATGTACGCGAACCCGACGACCGTCCCGGTCACCAGGATGATGATGTTCATCTTCTCGATGTGGTCGAGCGTGATGAGGTTCTCCAGGTTGTACACCTTGCGGGCGACCAACATCAGCGTCATCACCATCGCGAAGCCGGAGAAGATGGCGCCGGCGACGAAGTAGGGCGGGAAGATGGTCGTGTGCCAGCCCGGGACGATCGAGACCGCGAAGTCGAACGACACGACCGAGTGGACCGAGAGCACGAGCGGCGTCGCCAGCCCGGCCAGGATCAGGTAGGCCCGCTCGTAGTGGCGCCAGTGGCGGTTCGAGCCGGTCCACCCGAGGGCGAGGAAGCCCAGGATCTTGGCGCGCAGCGTCCGGCCCGTGCGCGCGGCGCGGTCACGCAACGTGCCGAGGTCGGGGATGAGGCCGACGTACCAGAAGAGCAGCGAGACCGTCCCGTAGATGGAGACCGCGAACACGTCCCACAAGAGGGGGCTCTTGAAGTTGGGCCACATCGCCATCTGGTTCGGGATGGGCAGCGTGTAGTAGATCGCCCAGACGCGCCCGACGTGGAACGTCGGGAACAGGAGCGCACACGCGACGGCGAACAACGTCATCGCCTCGGCCGCCCGGTTGATCGAGGTCCGCCACTTCTGCCTAAAGAGGAAGAGGACGGCCGAGATCAGCGTCCCGGCGTGGCCGATGCCGACCCAGAACACGAAGTTGACGATCGCCCAGCCCCAGAAGACCGGGTTGTTGAGGCCCCAGACGCCGGGCCCGTTCCAGACGAGGTAGGCAATCGACAGGCCCAGGATCCCCAGGCCGGTCAGCGCCGCGCCGAAGGCCAGGAACCACGCCGTCGGCGTCTTCTTCTCGGTGTGGTACGAGACGAGCTCGGTGACGTCGTGGAACGACAGGTTGCCGCGGACGAGGGGCTCGTCCTCGAGCGTCATCGGCGTCCCGTCGGGGTAGGCCGGGGCGCCGTCGCCGCCGGAGCGGCCGTACGCGGACTTGGAAGTGACTGTGGCCATGGGTGGGCTTAGGCGTCGGGGGCGGCGTCGGCGGCGTGGGCCTCAGGCGCGCCGTGCGCGTCCTGGACATCGAAGCGGGTGTCGACCAGCGTCGGGTGCGGGTTGCGCAGGCGGGCGAGGTAGGTCAGGCGCGGCTTGACGGCCAGCTCGGCGAGGACCGCGTAGTTGCGCGGGTTCTCCTTCGAGCGGCTGACGGCCGAGGTCGGGTTGCGGAGGTCGCCGAACGTGATGGCCTCGGCGGGGCACGCCTGCTGGCACGCCGTGACGACCGCGCCGTCGGCGAGCGGCTCGTCGTTGATGTGGGCCTGCTGCTGGACCTGGCGGACGCGCTGCACGCAGAACGTGCACTTCTCCATCACGCCGCGGTAGCGGACCGTCACGTACGGGTTGGACTGCATCTGGACCTCCTCGGGGAGCTCCTTCGTCCAGTTGTAGAAGTTGTACCGGCGGACCTTGTACGGGCAGTTGTTGGCGCAGTACCGGGTGCCGATGCACCGGTTGTACACCATCGCGTTGATCCCGTCCGGCGAGTGGACCGTCGCGTTGACCGGGCAGACCTGCTCGCACGGCGCGTTCTCGCAGTGGACGCACATCATGGGCTGCGAGACCATGCCCGGGTCGCTCGCGTCGGTCCCGACGTAGTAGCGATCGAGGCGGAGCCAGTGCATCTCGCGGCCGCGCGCGACCTGGTCCTTGCCGACGACCGGCACGTTGTTCTCGGACTGGCAGGCGACCACGCACGCGTTGCAGCCGGTGCACGCGTTGAGGTCGATCGTCATGCCCCACTGGTTCTCCGCGTAGAGGAGATCCGGGTTCCGGTCGGCGATCTGGTCCGAGGCCGAGTTCTGCTCGCCCCACAGCGGGTCGAAGTCCTCCCAGGGCGTGTCCTCGACGTAGTGGTCGGCGATCTTGGCGAACTCGGGGTGCTCGCGGTATTCCGCCAGCGACGCCATCCGGACGATCGCGCGGCCCTCCATCGAGCCGTGGTCCTGGGTGCTCGCGATCAGGTAGCCGTCGGCGACCGTGTCGACCTCGACGGCCGGGACGACGGCGCCGGTCAGCTCGCGGCAGCGCTCGACGCGCGCCGAGACGGCCCCCTCACTCAGCTCGGTCCCGACGAACGTCGAGATCGGGCCGGCGCGGTAGTGGTTGACGTCCTTGTCGAAGATCCGGGCGATGATCCCGCGCTCTTCGAGCGCCCGGTCGCTGGCGAGGTCACGGCCGTAGCCCATGAACGCCGTGATCGAGTCGTCGGGGTGGCCGGGCTGGACCCAGACGGGCAGCTCCACCTGCGTCCCGCCGGCGGTCGTCAGGCGGACCACCTTCGCGTAGTGCTTGCCCGCGTCGAGCTCGGTCCCTTCGAACCGGTCGTCCTCGCCGTCCGCGAAGCGGCTCATCTCGTCGACCCCGAGGCGGTCGGCCGTGCGGGGCGAGACGAGCGCGACGGGGTCCCAGGTCACCTTCGTGACGGGGTGCGGCGCCTCCTGCATCCACGACACGTTCGAGAACGCGCCGTCGTAGAGCGTCGGGCTGAGCCGGGTGACGAGCTCGATGGCGTCGTCAACGGGCGGGGTGAGGCCCGACAGGTCGGCCGAGCCGCCGCCGGCGCCGAGCGACGCGAAGGCCGTGTCGGCGACGAACCCGTCGTGGACGGCCGTCCGCCAGCTCGTCTCGAAGTCGCCCGGAAGGGCGCCGCGGAGCCGCTGGCGGAGCAGGTCGTAGCCCGCGTTGTTGCGGCCGGTCGTGATCGTGTTGACGACTTCGAGGGCCGAGTGAGCGTCCTCGAACAGGGGCGCGATGAGCGGCTGGACGATGGTCAGCGTGCCGTCGTAGGCCCGCGCGTCGCCCCAGCTTTCGAGGTAGTGCTGCGCGGGGAGGTGCCACGTCGCGCGCTGGCCCGTCTCGTCGCGGTACAGCCCGTGGTGGACCGAGACCGGGACGCGCGCGAGCGCCTCCTCGAAGCCGAGCGCGGCGGGCAGCGTGTAGACTGGGTTCGTGCCCAGCATCAGCAGCATGTCGACCTCGCCAGCGGCCATGTCGCGGACGAGCTGGGCCAGCTGCGGGCCGACCGGCTCGACCGGGCCCTGGCCGGTCGCGAGGTACTCGACGGCGGCGGTGCCGAACTGCCCGTTGAGGGCGGCGGCGAGCGCGTGGACCTCGGCGGGCTGGGTCGCGCCGGCCACGAAGGCGGCGCGGCCACCGGCGGCGCGGACGTCCTCGGCAATCGCGGCCACGAACGGCGCCAGCGACTCGTCGAGCGTGGCGCGGACGCCCGTCGACACGCCGAGCGCCTCGGCAACGGCAGCGGCCACGAACGGCACGGCGCCGGCCTTGACGGCCTTGCGGTGGTCGGCCATCCCGCCCGTCATCGTCATCGTGGACTCGATGGCGTAGAGGCGGCTCATCGAGCCGCGCACGTCGACGCGGCGGCTGGCGGCGTACTGGCGGTTGTTCCAGACCGAGTTGGGGTCCTCGGCGCTCAGGAAGTCGGCGTCGAAGGAGACGATGACGTCGGCCTCGGCGAACCGGAAGAGCGGGCGGGCCGGCTGGCCGAGCGCGCTCTGGGTGCCGAGCGCCTGGGCGTCGTCAAGGTTGGCGCCGAGCGTGATCCAGCGCGCGCCGGGCGTCGCGGCCTCAAAGCGGGCGCGTGCGGCGTCGAGCGTCGGCGAGGCGGAGGGCTCGGCGAGCACGGCCACACGGGCGCCGCCCTGCAGGCGCAAGCGGGCGGCCTCGGCCACGAACGAGCCCCAGTCAGCGCGAGCGGGCCCGTCGGAGCCGGCGCCCCAGACGAAGCGGCTCCGGTCGGGGTCGTAGAGCTGGAGGACGGAGGCCTGCGCGAAGATGTCCGTCGCGCCGGCCGAGACCGGGTGCTCGGGGACGCCCTCGACCTTGGTCGGGCGGCCCTCGTGGCTCTGGACGAGGAGCGCGTGGCCGACGCCGCCCAACGTCATCGCCGTCGCGTAGTAGTCCGGCACGCCGGGGATTACGTCCTCGGGCTTGCGGGCGTACGGCAGGATGGTCTCGACGGGGCGCCGGCAGCCGGACATCCCGGCGAGCGCGGCGCTCGCTCCCATCACCTTGAGGAAGCTGCGGCGGGAGGTCCCGGCGTCGGCCTCGGTGACCGGCGCCGAGAACTCGGGCGAAGGGGCGGCCTTGCGGGCGCCCCAGCTGCGCCACGTGGGCGCCTGGGTCGCGGCGGCGGAGGCGTCATCGTCGACGGCCACGTCCGTGGCACTCAGAACGTCGAGCTCGATCATCGGGGGGTGGGTTCGGGGAGCGGGGTGCCGGACCCGGAGCGACGCGCGCCCCGGTGTCCCACCTCGCGAATCTCCTAGTAGTGGCAGGCCGAGCAGTTCTGGGGCGGGGCGATCCCCTCGGCCTCGATGCGCTCGATGTTGGCGGCGACGTACGCCTCATACGTTTCGTCGTCGGCACGGACGGCCTCGGCGAGGCCCATCTGGGTCACGAGCGCGGGGTCGCGGAGGTGCTCCTCGGGCGCGCGGTGGCACTCGAGGCACCAGCCCATCGACAGCGGCTCGACGACCGAGACGACCTCCATCTGGTCGACGCGGCCGTGGCAGCTCTCGCACCCGACGCCGACGTTGACGTGGGCCGTGTGGCTGAACTGAGCGTAGTCCGGGATGTGGTGGACCTTGACCCACTCAACGGGCACACCGGTCGCCCAGCTCTCGCGAACGGGCAGCAGCTTGGCCGACTCCGTCGCGACGACGCCGTGGCAGTTCATGCACGTCTGCGTGCTCGGCACGTTCGCGTGCGGGCTCTGCTCGACGTGGTTGTGGCAGTACCGGCAGTCCATGCCGAGCTGGCCGGCGTGGAACGCGTGGCTGTACTCGACCGGCTGCTCCGGCTGATACCCGACCTCGTAGAACTCGGGCGAGAGGTAGTACCAGGCGAGGAGCACGACCAGAAGGCCGCCGCCGAGCGCTCCGAAGAGCGAGGCGGTCGGGAGTGCATTCGCCTTGCGCGGGAAAAGCTGGGGCATGAGCGCGGAGGGGGGGTGAAGCCCGTGTCCGGAAGGGGGCCGCCTCGAAAGTAGATCGGCGTGTTCTGGGGCCCGGCGAAGATACCCCAAAGCCCGACCCGACTCCGGCGAACCGGGGGCTGAGGCGGGGTCGCCTCAGAAGGTGAGCCGCCCTCGAATATGTTTCAGAGGGGTGCGGGGGCCTCCCTCATGGGGAAACCGGGGGCGCCCCGACGGGTGCGGCGCGCGAACCGGATGGACAGGCCGATGGCGGCGGCGACGAGCCCGAGCGTGAGGCCCCACCACAAGCCTTGCGCCCCGCCCCCACCGCGAATGCCGACGATGGCGCCGGTGGTGAGGCCGACGCCCCAGTACGAGACGGCCGCGATCACCATCGGCACACGGGTGTCCTTGAGCCCGCGGAGGGCCCCGGCGATGCTCGCCTGGACGCCGTCGAAGAGCTGAAAGACGGCCGCGATACCCAGCAGCGATGCCGCGAGAGCTGCGACGGCCGGGTCGGGGTTGCGCCCGGCGTAGATCCAGACGACGATGTCGGGGCGGAGCCAGAAGAGCAAGGCCGAGACCGCCATCACGGCCGCCCCCAGACCGGTTGCGGTCCACCCGGCGCGCGCGGCGCCGGCGAGGTCGCCCGCGCCCGCCGCCTGTCCGACTCGGATCGCGCCCGCCATCCCGATCCCGAGCGGGACCATGAAGGCGACGCTGGCGGCGTTGAGCGCGACCTGGTGCGCCGCAAGCGCCACCTCGTGGTCGGGCAGCGTCCCCACCATGAACGTGGCGGCGGTGAACAGCCCGGCCTCCATCCCGAAGCCCACGCCGATGGGCCAGCCAAGCCGGAAGAGCGCCGCGAGCGTAGCGGGGTCGGGCGTCCGGAGCCCGGCGAAGACGCGGAACCGCCCCAGCTCGCCGCGACGGACCACGATCGCGAGGGCGACCGTCATCACGGTCATCGTCAGCGCCGAGCTCCAGCCGGTGCCGACCATCCCCATCGCGGGCGCGCCCAGCTTCCCGAACATCAGGACGTAGTTGAGCCCCGCGTTCGCGGCCACGCCGACGAGGGTGACGAAGAGCACGGGGCGGGGCCGGGCGTCGCCCTCGCACAGCCCGCGCAGGGCCGTGAACCACAGGTTGGGCACGAACCCCCAGCGGATCGCGTCGAGGTAGTCGGCCGCGAGCCCAGCGGTGGCGGGGGCCTGCCCGGTCGCCAGCAGGATCGGCTCGGCGTAGCCCAGCGCGATCGTGAACGGGACGCCCAGGATCAGGCTCAGCCACAGCCCCTGCCGTGCCGCACGGCCCGCTGCATCGGTGTCGCCCGCGCCGACCGCTTGCGCCACCATCGGCTGGACGGCGACGATCACGCCGACGCAGATCAGCGAGAGCGTGAAAAAGGTCGTCGAGCCGAGCACGATCGCCGCCAGCGCCTCGGTCCCCAGTCGACCCACCATCACCACGTCGACGAAGCCCATCGACATCTGGGCCAGCTGGACCAGCACGATGGGGACGGCGAGGACGAGCGTGGCGCGGACCTCGCGGACGAGCGACATCGGGGGCGGGAGTGCGGGCCGGGAAGCTAGCGGCCCCCTCGCGCCGGGCCGCCGCACGCCGCGAGCCACCGGCGGATGCCGCAGAGTCTCCACAGAGCCTGCCTCAGTGGGCACTCCGCCGTGCCCTGGCCCGACCTCACGACGCGCAAAGCCGTGAAATTGTCGGTCCTTGGAGGTGTCACGGTCCGCTCGGGCGCCACTCGTTAAGGGTCCGTGGCGGAACCGGCGGCGCGGACCGGCTATTTTTCCCGCGATGCACGTCTCCCCCGCCCCTCCCCTGCTGGCGCCGGCCACGGCCACGGTCGACGTCTCCGTCGTCATCGTGACGTACAACGTGCGGGAGTTTCTGGAACAGGCGCTCCGCTCCGTCGAGGCCGCCAGCGCGGGCCTGTCCGTCGAGACGTTCGTGGTCGACAACGACTCGGCCGACGGGTCGGTCGAGATGGTGAGGGAGCGCTTTCCTGACGTGCGGGTGATCGCGAACGAAGCGAACGTCGGGTTCGCGACGGCCAACAACCAGGCCATCCGCGAGGCCGCCGGGCGCCACGTGCTGGTGCTCAACCCGGACACGATCCTTCAAGAGGACACGCTGCGGACGTTGGTCGCCTTCATGGACGACCACCCGGACGCGGGCGCGGCGGGCTGCCGCATCCTGAATCCCGACGGCACCTTCGCCCCCGAAAGCCGGCGCTCGTTCCCGACGCCCGCCGTCGCGTTCTACCGCATCGCGGGCCTGAGCAAGCTCTTCCCCCAGAGCCCCACGTTCGGCCGCTACAACCTGACGCACCTCCCGCTCGACGAGGTCTGCGAGGTCGACGCGCTCAGCGGCTCGTGCATGATGGTCCGGAAAGCGGCGGTATTGGGGGATGGGGAGTGGGGGTTGGGGTCCCAAGAGACCGGTCCTTCCCCAACACCCGACACGCAGACCCCAACGCCTGCCGGGCTCTTCGACGAGGCCTTCTTCATGTACGGGGAGGACCTCGACTGGTGCTACCGGATCCAGCAGGCGGGCTGGCGGATCTACTACACGCCCGACACCCAGATCGTCCACTACAAGGGCGAGAGCACCAAAAAGGGCGACCTGCGCTACGTGATGCTGTTCTACGGCGCGATGCTGCGGTTCGTCGAAAAGCACGTGACGCACCGGCCGGGCGCCGGGCCGCTCGACCGCCTCGCGTCGGCGGGGCTGGCGCTGGGCATCCGACTCGGGATCATCGCGAGGGCGGCCTTCGCCGCCATCGGGCGCCTGGGCCGCGCCATCGCCGCGCCCGCCACGGACGGCGCGCTCGCGTTGGCCGCGCTCACCGCGACGGCGTTCGGATGGAGCGTGGTCGAGAGCTTCCAGTTCGGCGCCAGCTACTACGCCGTGGTGCTCCCCGCCTACGCCGTGGCGCTCGTGATCGCGGTCGGGCTGGGGGGCGGGTACCACTCGCGCGCGATGCGGCCCGTGCTCGGCGGGGCCGTGCTGGCCGGGCTGGCGGTCGCCGCGGTGTCCTACTTCGTGCCGACGGTCGCCTTCAGCCGCGCCGTGCTCGCGTTCGGGCTGGCGCTGGCGACGTCGCTCCTGCTGGCACGGCGCGTGCGCAAGCGGGGCCGCGTGCCGCGCCGGGCGCTGCTGGTCGGCGCCGCGACCGAGGCGGCCCGGTTGCAGCGGCTGCTCGACGAGCACGCCCGCGGCGACGCCGTGGTCGGCTACGTGGCGGACGCGCCGAGCGACGACGACGAGGGCCCCGCGTACGCCGGCCGCACGCGGCAGCTCCGCGACCTGGCGCGCCTGTCGGGCGCCGACGACGTGGTATTCGCCGCCGACAGCCTGACCAACACGGCCATCCTGGACGGGATGCGGGCGCTGCGCGAGCTCCCCGTTCAGCTCAAGATCCTGGCCTCCGGCCGCGACCGCGTCATCGGCAAGGCGTCCATCGAGGACTTCGCGGCGCCGCTGCAGGAGGCCGAGCGGACGGTCGCCCCGTTGCGCGCGGCGTGGACGCGCCGCGCGGTCGAGCTGCCCGTCGCCTCGGCGCTGCTCCTGCTGAGCCCGCTCTTCCGGGGACTCGCCCGCACCGTGCCTTCCGCCCGAACGCAGCGGCTGGCGGCCATCGCGAGCCGGATGCCGAGCGTGCTCGCCGGTCGCCGCGCGCTCGTCGGCTACGACGCCGACGGCCCGCACCCGCCGCCGTCGTGGGGCCTGACGCCCGGCGTCGTGTCCGTCCTCGACACGCGGCGCGCGCGTCCGCGCACCATCGCCGAGGCGCACCGCGCGTACTGGTTCTACGCCCGCCACCAGTCGGCCTGGCTCGACGTCGAGATCCTGCTCCGCGCCCTCCTTTCCGGCGACGACTAAGCGGGGCGGAGGGACGACGGACCGTGGGAGCAACCGTGGGCGGGGGAGCGTGGACCGGGCGGGGGCTCGCGCCAGCATCGGGACGTGGCGTCCTCCCCCACCTCCCCCCTCCCGGGGCCGACGCCAGCCGTGGGGCTTGCGCGAGCCCGCCCGGTCGCCGGTCCCCGGTCCGCCGTCTGCCGTCCGTGTCCCAGCCGCGCCCGCGCTCCGGGACAAGCGGTAGCTTGCGGGCATGGCGCACCTCCTCGACTTCGAAAAGCCCCTCGCCGACCTCGAAGCGAAGCTCGACGAGCTCCGCACGTTCGAGGCCGAGGACGGCTCCGTGGACCTCACGGCCCAGATCGCCGCGCTCGAGACGCGCGTCGACACGCTCCGGACCTCGATCTACCGTGGGCTCACGCGGTGGCAGCGGGTCCAGCTGGCGCGGCACCCCGAGCGGCCCTACACGCTCGACTACATCGGCGCGCTGACGTCCGGCTTCGTCGAGCTCCACGGCGACCGGCTCTTCGCCGACGACCGCGCGCTCGTCGGCGGCCCGGCCACGTTCCGGGGCTCGCGCTTCGGCTCGCGCGACCGGACGGTGATGGTGCTCGGCCACCAGAAAGGGCGCGACACCAAGCAGCGCAAGGAGCGCCGGTTCGGGATGCCCAACCCCGAGGGCTACCGCAAGGCCCTGCGGCTGATGGAGATGGCCGCCAAGTTCGGCAAGCCGATCATCACCTTCCTCGACACGCCGGGCGCCTTCCCCGGGCTCGAGGCCGAGGAGCGCGGGCAGGCCGAGGCGATCGCTCGCAACCTGCTGGTGATGGCGCGGCTCCCGGTCCCCATCGTCGTCGTCGTCATCGGCGAGGGCGCCTCGGGCGGCGCGCTCGGCATCGGCGTCGGCGACCGGGTGCTCATGCTCGAGAACGCGTGGTACTCGGTGATCTCGCCCGAGTCGTGCTCGTCGATCCTGTGGCGCAACTGGGACCACAAGGAGGACGCCGCCCGCGCGCTCAAGCTGACGGCGCCGGACTTGATCCAGCACGCCGTCATCGACGAGATCATCCCCGAGCCCATCGGCGGCGCCCACCGCGACCCGGGCGCCACCTTCCAGGCCGCCGGCACCGCCATCGCCACGCACCTCGACAGCCTGCTCGGCCTCGACACCGAGGCGTTGCTCGACGGCCGGCTCGCCAAGTTCGACGCGATGGGGGCGTACGAGGAGCGATAGCCGGGCGCCCGCCCGCTCTCCCCCTCGCCGGACCGATGCCCGACGACCGCCCGACGCCCACCTTCACGCACCTCCACCGCGTGCGCTACCGCGAGTGCGACCCGATGGGCGTCGTCTACCACAGCCATGTCCTCGACTGGTTCGAGGCCGCGCGGACGGAGGCGCTCCGCGAGGCCGGGCTCCCGTACCGGGCCCTGGAAGAGAGCGGCGTCATCATGCCCGTCGTCGACCTCGCGGTCAGGTACCACGCGAGCGTGCTCTACGACGACTTGGTCGAGATCGAGGCCTCGTTCCCGTCGCTGGGCGTCCGCCTGCCGATCGACTACGCCGTCCGCCGCCAGGGCGAGGACGCGGTGCTGATCTCGGGCCGCGTGACGCTGTGCTTTATCGACCGCGAGCGCCAGCGGCCGGTCGGCCCGCCGCAGGCGGTCCGCGACGCCCTCGCCTCATGAGCCGCGCCCTCTGGCAGAAGCTGGGCTACCGCAAGGGCCTGGTGGCCCACCTCGACGAGGCGCCCGACGACTACCGCGCCCTCTTGCGGGGCCTGCCCCACGACGTGCGCTTGGACGGCACGCTCGACGACGCGCCCAAGCTGATCCACCACTTCTCGACCGACGCGGCCGGCCTGCGCGCCCGGCTGGCGATCTTCAAGGACGCGATGCCGAAGACCGGCGCGATCTGGGTGTCGTGGCCGAAGGGCGCCTCGAAGGTGCCGACCGACATGTCCGGCGACGTCGTCCGCGCCGCCGCCGCGCCGCTCGGGCTCGTCGACGTCAAGGTGGCCTCCATTAACAGCACGTGGACGGCGATGAAGCTGGTCATCCGGAAAGAGCTCCGGTAGCCGAGGGGAACCGAACGCGCCCGGCTTGCGAAACGGGGGCGCTCCACCGCCCCGACCGATGCCCCTCTCCCGCCGCCAGTTCGTCGCCCGGACCGCGCTCGCCGCCGCCGCGCTCCCCTTCGCCACCCCGCTCGCGAGCGCCGCCGCGCGCAGGGACGACTTCCGCGTCCTTCGCCGCAACGTCGGCGCGTTCACCGGGCGCGGCGGGACGATCGGGTACCTCGACGCCGACGCGGCGCTCGTCGCCGTCGACGCCCAGTTCCCGGAGTCGGCGCAGACGTTCCTGGACGGCCTGCGCGACGGGAGCGGCCGCGGACTCGACCTGCTGGTCAACACGCACCACCACGGGGACCACACGGCGGGCAACGCCGTGCTGGCGCCCGTCGCGGCGATGCACGTCGCGCACGAGTCCGTCCCGGGCCTGCAGCGCGCCGCCGCCAGCCGGTCGGGCGACCTCGACCCGCAGCACGTCGCGGGCGAGACGTTCCGCTCGGAGTGGCGGATGCCGGTCGGCGACGAGACCGTCTCGCTGGCGTACTTCGGCCCGGCGCACACGGCTGGCGACGCGGTCGTCCACTTTGAGGAGGCGGATGTGGTTCACATGGGCGACCTGATGTTCAACCGCCGCCAGCCCTACATCGACCGCGGCGCGGGGGCGTCGGTGGCGAACTGGATGACCGTCCTGGAGACGGTCCACGGCCGCCACGGCGACGACACGATCTTCGTGTTCGGCCACGCGGGTGAGGGCTTCGACGTGGTCGGCACGCGCGCCGACCTGCTGACCTTCCGCGACTTCCTCGCGGCGGCGCGGCTCGCCATCGTCCCCCGCGCCGCCGACGGCGCGACGGCGGCCGACATCGAGGGGCTGATGATCCCCGGCTTCGAGACCTGGGGCCCGACGCCAGCGCGCGTCGCGGAGCCGATCATCGCGGAGTTCGCGGGCGGGTGATGGGCCATCGGGTGATGCGTGATGAGTACAGGGTGAGGAGCCCGATTCACCACCGTCCAGCCCTTTCAAACCCACTCATCACGCATCACTCGTTACTCTTCACCCCACCATGCTCCCCCTCCCCGACGCCGTCGCCGCCGACCTCCCCGCCCTGATCGACCGCGCGCTCGCCGAAGACGTGGGGACGGGCGACGTGACGACGAACGCGACGATCCCGGCCGACACCCGGGCGACGGCGCGCTTCCTGCTCAAAGAGGACGGCGTCGTGGCCGGGCTGGCCGTCGCCGAGCGCGTGTTCGCGGCGGTCGACGAGACGCTGGCGGTGGCGTGGACGGCGGCGGACGGCGACCGGCTGGCGGCGGGGACCGTGTTCGGGACCGTCGAGGGGCGGGCGCGGTCGATCCTGGTCGCCGAGCGGCTGGCGCTGAACCTCATGCAGCGGATGGGCGGGATCGCCACGGCGGCGGCGCGGATGGCCGAGGCGGCGGCGCCGGCGACCGTCCTCGACACGCGCAAGACGGCGCCGGGGATGCGCGCGCTCGACAAGTGGGCCGTCGCGCTGGGCGGCGCGCAGAACCACCGCGTCGGGCTCTACGACATGGTGCTGGTGAAGGACAACCACATCGCGGCGGCGGGCGGCGTCCGCGAGGCCATCGAGGCGGTCGGGCGCTTCACGGCGGCGCACGGGCTCGACGTGCCGGTCGAGGTGGAGGCCCGGACGCTCGACGAGGTCGACGCCGTGCTGGCGGCGCTCGCGAGCGGGGCGCGCGTGGACCGGATCCTGCTCGACAACATGGCCGTGCGGACAGACGACGGGCTCGACGTGTCGCGGCTGGCGGCGGCCGTCGCGCGCGTGGCCGGGGCGACGCAGACGGAGGCCTCGGGGAACGTAACGCTCGACACCGTCGGGGCGATCGGCGCGACGGGCGTGGACTACATCTCGTCCGGCGCGCTGACGCACTCGGTCCGCGCGCTCGACGTGTCGCTGAAGATCGGGCTGGCGCCCGCCGGCTGACGGGGCGCCAGCGGGCGTGCCGGAGACGAATGGGCGGGACATGTGCGTACCATTCCCCATGCGCCTGTTCCTGCTCGCTCTCGCCTCCCTCCCGCTCGTCGCCAGCGCCCAGCCCGACCTCGCGTGGGCGTGGAGCCCCGAGCCCCGCTGGCTCGACGGCGTCCCGGCGAACCGGACCTACTTCGACGGCGGCCTCGACTACGGCGCCAACTTCGTGTTCTCGACGGTCGACGACGCGGATGTGCCGCCGGTCGAGATCGTCTTCGACACCGCCGTGACGACGCTCGGGCGGGCGTTCGACTACCGCGCCGGGCTGGGCGACCTCGGCGTCGGGCGCTTTCCCGGCGCCGCCTACGACGTGTCGGACCCCGCCAACCCGCGCCGCCTCAACGTCGGCTTTCTCGAGGACCCGCAGACCCGCCCGCCGAACGGAAGCTGGGACCCCGACGGCACGACGACGGGCGGCCACGAGTACCTGCTGATCTTCGCGAGCGACTACGACGGGACGGGCGAGACGTACGCGGGCCAGGACGCCTTCGACCTCGACACCTACTACGGGCTCGCGGCGCGCGTCCGCGACGGCCGCCAGCTCTACGAGTCGGTCGCCACGTTCGCCCTGACGCCCGCCCCCCTCCGCGACGTGGACGCGACGGCGATCGCGAACGGAACGGCGGAGGTCGCGTGGACGGCCGCCGCCTACACCGACGCCACCGACCTCCGCGTGCTCGACGGCGCCGGCGCCCTGCTGGCGACCGCCGCCCCCGACGCCGGGACCGCTCGCGTGGCCGGCCTCGACGCATCGCGGGTGTACGAGTTGACGGTCGAGTTGAGCCGGTCGGGGACGGTGCTCGGGAGCCGGGAGGCGCGCGTCCGGCCCGTCGTGTCCGTCGGCATCGAGGCCGTCTCGTCGCTCGACCCCGGCCGAGCGGGTGCCTCGACGTATGGCGACACGTGGGGCTACACGGCGCCCGACGGCACGGAGTACGCCCTGCTGACGGGCCGGGGCACCGGCCTGTCCGTCATCGACATCACGGCCGCGCCCGCCGCACCGCCCGTCGAGGTGGGCTTCCTCGCCTCGCCGCCCGGCGCCAGCGACGCCAAGGACGTCAAGGTGCACGGCGACCACGCCTACGTCGTCCACGAGCGCGGGCCGGTCCAGATCGTGAGCTTGACCGACCCCGCCGCCCCGACGGAGGTGGGCCTGCTCGACGTGCAGATCGGCGTCAACGGCGGCGGATCGCACAACGTCCTCGTCGCCGACGGCAAGTTGTGGGTCGTCGGCGGGCGAACGTCGGGGAACGCGGGCGTCCGCGTCTATGACCTCGCCGACCCGACGGCGCCGCGCGAGCTGGGGGCGTTCCAGCCGACGCACCAGTCGGTCCCGTACTACCACGACTTCGAGGTCCGCGGCGACAGGGGTTACGGCCCGGCCATCTACGACGGCGGCGGCGTCGACGTGCTCGACGTGTCCGACCCCTCCGACATCCGCTTGCTGACCACGTTCACGTACCCCGGCGCGGGCGCTCACAACACGTGCTCGACCGAGGACGGCAACACCGTGTACGTGGGCGATGAGATCGGCTCGTCCGGCAACTGGGTCCGCATCTTCGACGTGTCGGACCTGTCGAACGTGGAGCTGGTGGGCCAGATCGTCGAGGACGAGCACGCCGTCGTCCACAACTGCTATGTGCGCGGCGACCGGCTCTTCGTGGCGCACTACACCGAGGGGCTCCGCGTCTACGACCTCACCGACCCGCACGCACCCGTCGAGGTGGCGCTCTACGACACGTTCTTGCAGCCCGGCTACGGCTACCGCGGCGCATGGACGGCGTACCCGTACTTCGCCTCGGGCAAGGTCATCGTGTCCGACCTCCAGTCCGGCCTTTTCGTCGTGAGGCTCGAGGAGGCCGCCGTTGCGGTCGAGGCCGAGGCGCCGGCGTCGGCCGGCTTGCGGGCGTTTCCGAACCCGACCGCCGGCCGCGTCACGCTGGCGTACGCCCTTGTTGCCCCCGCTCGGGCCGAGGCCGTCGTGGTCGACGTGCTGGGCCGGGAGGTCCTGCGCCAGCCGGTCGACGGCGCCGCCGGTGCCCACCGGGTCGCGCTCGCGGCCGACCTGGCGCCGGGCCGCTACGTCGCCCGCCTGCTCGTGGACGGGACGGCGCGGGGCACCGCCAGCCTCACCGTGGTGCGGTAGAGAGCTCGGCCTGCTGGCGACAGCCGCCAGCGGGTCGTCCTACGACCCCTGAACTACAGGTGCCGGGTCTTGCGGGCCGGCGCTTGCTGGCGGCTCGGGAGCGTGCGCGCGTCGACGATCTCGTACGTGACGCGGTGCGTGCCGAGGCGGCGCATCCCCAGGCGGGAGGCGGCGGCGCCCGAGAGGTCGAGCTCGCGGCCCCGGATGAACGGGCCCCGGTCGTTGACGCGGACGAGCACACGGCGGCCGTTGTGCTGCGAGGTCACGCGGAGCAGCGTTCCAAAGGGCAGCGACCGGTGGGCGACGGTCAGCCCGCCGTGGTGGTCGTAGCGCTCGCCATTCGCGGTCCGGTTGCCGTGGAGCGAGGCGTGGTAGTAGCTCGCGACACCGGAGCGCGCGGCCCGGACGGTCTCGGCGCGGCGGCCACCCGGGGCGACGACGCTCGACTGCGCGAGGGCGGGGGCGGAGGTCAGCAGGAGGAGGCCGAAGACGGCAGCGAGTCTCGTCACACAGGAGGGAGAGGGCGGGACAGGTGGGCCGGCGGCCCGAGGTGTGGACGGCGAGGATAGCGGGCGGCATAACGGGGCGTCGCCCGGAAGTGCTGGCCTCGCCAAGTCTTGAAGGTCCCTCAACCCGGCCTCTACCGACCGCGCACCGGGCCTGCACAGACGGCGCCGCGCTGTGCCGTGCCTTCACCGGCGGGCCCGCCCAAGCCCCCCTCTATCTTCCTCACTCCCCGCCCCACCGCCGTGCTGTCGCTCCTCGCCATCGTCGCCCTCAGCTACCTCCTCGGGGCGATCCCGTGGGGGCTCGTGGTCGCTCGCGCCCGGGGCGTCGACCTCCGCGCGCACGGGAGCGGGAACGCCGGGGCCACGAACGCGATGCGCGTGCTCGGGAAGGGCCCCGGCCTGCTGGTCTTCCTGCTCGACTTCGCCAAGGGACTGGTGGCCGTCGTGCTGATCTCCCAGCTGCGCATCGGCGACGAGACGCTCGTCGGCCTCCTCGGCTCGCGGCCGGAGCTGGCGGCGGCGTGGGCGGCGACGCTGGCGGGCACGGCGGCGATGCTGGGGCACGTGTTCACGGTCTGGGGCAAGGTCTTTTTCGGCTCGTGGAAGGGCGGCAAGGGCGTCGCCACGGGCGCCGGGATGCTGGCGGGGCTGGCGCCGGTGCCCATCGCCATCGCGTTCGTGCTGTTCGTCGCCGTGCTGGCCGCGACGCGCTACGTCTCGCTGGCGTCCATCCTGGGCGCCGTCTCGCTGCCGGTGACGCTGCTGGCGCTCCACGTCGGGCTCGGCGTCGCCAGCCCCCCGCCCGTCTGGATCTTCGCGACCGTCGTCCCGGCGTTCATCGTCTGGACGCACCGGACGAACGTGCGGCGGCTGATGGACGGGACCGAGTCGAAGGTGGGGAGCGCAAAGGCCTGAGGAACAGGGGTCATGAAAATTCCCACTGCGAATCCCTTCCGTATCAGAGGGTTGGCGACGATCGGGATTGCCCATCATGCGTCGTAGCACACGAAACGGGAAGAGGGTCGGTTTCCACCGCCCTCTCTCTCCCCTTCACGGATGCGCCTCGTTCTCGCTGCTCTCGCCCTCCTCGTCCTCGCCGCCCCCGCTGGAGCTCAGTCCCAGTTCGCTGACGGCGAAGGCCTGTACCTCTCCTTCGACGAGTTCCGCGTGCGGCACGCTGGAGGCCAGTTCCAGGGCATCGACCTCGGAGGCGAAGTCGGGCGGCGCCTTGGAAATGGGATCGACGTCGGCCTGGTCGGGTCGTACACGGCGTACGGCAACCGCGGCTCGGGGTGGAGCGCAGGTGTCTCGGCCGGCCTGACGCGGCCCGCCCCGCTCGGGACGACCGGTCGAGTGCGCGGGCTCGTTTCGTACGGGTCCACCAGCATTCCCAGCCCTTCGGCGTTCGACCGCTCCTACGGGACCGGCGATGTCTCGGCGACGCTGGCGCGGACCGTCCCCGTCGTCGGCTCCATCAAGCTTCAGCCGACCGTCGGCGTCTACGGGCGGGTGACGCAACTACTGAGCGTGGGCTCCGAGGATGTCCGCCCGCGGCGGGACAGCCCCTACTTCGACACGGGCCTGCAGGTCGAGTTGCCCATTCAGTTCCGCCTGTTCGGGACCGACGTGGCGCTCGCGCCGGCCGTGCGATACTCCATTGCCAACGGCTGGCGGCCCGCGCACATAGGCTCCGCAGGCAGCCTGCTCCGGATCAACTTCTAGCCAGATCGGGAGCGAAGTGCCGTATTCCCGGGAGGATCCTCCCGGGGATTCTGGTTTGCCCCCGACGCCCCCCGCCGGGGGCGGTATCCTGAGGGCCGCCACCCACTCCCGCGACGCATCGACCGACGGATACGCCTGTTCACGCCCCCGCGTACTCCGTGTCGTTTCGCTCCGTCGCCTTCGTGGCCGTCGCCCTGCTTGCGCCCTGCGCCAGCGCCCAACTCTCTGCCGACCCCGGCCCGTTTGCCGCCGTCGGCACGGCCGTCCCGGAGCAGACGCTGTTCCGCTTTCGCGCGCCACCGATGGTCACGGCGGGCGTCCGCCTCGGCGGCGGGCTGACGCTGGCGGCCGGGCTCTCCGCCGGCCGACAGAGCCGTCTCTTCGGCCCGAATATCAACCGCCCTGCCCGACCCGGCGACACAGACGGCGAGGTGGTCACAGCGACACGGGCGCTGAGCGTCTCCGTGGCGGCCCGCCAGCCGCTAGGCGCCCTTGAAATGCGTGGGTCCGCAAGCGCCGCCCTGGGCCGCTCGGCGATTGAAACACGCACACGGGGTCGGTACACGGCCGATATGTACGTCCCCGAGCCGACGGTCGAGCGCGTCACGTCGACCGTCGGGCACGGAGGGTTGAGCGCCGTCGTGGCGATCCCCATCGAGCGCAACGGCACCCGGATGGCGCCCGGCATCGGCGTAGCGCTCGCCACGGACCGCCGCCTCGCGGGCCCCGAGGCGCTCGACGCGACGGCGTGGGGTGCCTTTTTCTCGGCTCCAACGACCGTGCCGCTCGGTCCGCTCGGCCTGACGCTCGACGCTGCCGTCGGCGTGGTCCAAGACACCCTGCCTGGCGCCGCCACGCCCTGGGACCTCACCCTCGACCTCGCCGTCCGCGCCGACTTTTAGACCTCCCCCTTGATGATCCGCCTCTCTCCTCTCCTCCTGCTCGCGGCCCTCGCAAGCGTCGCCGCCGCCCAAACCTCGTTTTCCCAAGACCACGGCGTGTATCTCGTCGTCGACAACTTTGACCCCGTCGCCTATGGCGACAGCCAGGTCGGGCTCGACGGCCTCGTCGGCTGGCGGTTCGCGTCGGGCTGGGACGCCGGGGTCACGCTCGACCTCGGCCTGACCGACTACGCCCGCCGTCACGACAATCAGGCCTTCGGCGCCGAGCGCCGGATTGGCGTGGGCGTGACGATCGGGGCCACGCGAGCGGCCGGTGAGCGCAACGGCGTGCGGGCCGACGCGGGCGTCGCGCTCGGCCGCACCCTCATCGACCGACAGCCGACGCAGCTCTCGCTGACCGGGCGCGCCGTCGGCGACGAGACCCGGAGCCTCAATGGCAACGACGCCTACGTCTCGGCCGCCGTCGGCGCGTTCCGGCGCGTCTCGGTCGGCCGCGTCGTCGTGCAGCCGACGCTGCGGGCGTCCGCCAGCGGGACGGTCTCGACGGCCACCACGCCTGGGCAGGGGTTCACGCTCCGCGCCGACGCCGACCGTGGGTTGACCGCGTGGAGCGAGGTCCGGCTCGGCGTCGCCGTCCCCATCTCCGCCCGCGTCGTGAGCCGGCTCGTCACCGTCGAGACGCAGGTCAGCGTCGACCTCGAGGGCGGCTCGCCCGACACCCTTCTCCGCCTCCGCCTCAACTGACCCCCACCGCTCATGTCTCGCGTTTTCCCTGTCCTCCTCGCGCTGCTGGCCGTCTCCGCCAGCGCCCAGGTCGGCCCGCTCGACGGCCGCGGCGTCTACGGCGCGTTCGGCTCCGTCGCCCCCGAACGGCTCCTCTTCCCCGAGGGCTCCAGCCCCGAAATCACCGTGGGCGCGCGCCTGTCCCCCCGCGTCGACGTGCAACTGGGGCTGACCGTCACGGAGACGCGGGCGTCGCGGTTCGATCGGCAGTCGATCAGCGTCCACGAGGACCTGCAGCGGCGCGGGGGCGCCGTCGCCTCGGTCGGCGTGGCCGACCGCTGGGGCGAGTCCGTGGTCCGGGGGCGCGTGAGCCTTGGCTACGACGACTACTCGGCGCAGACCACCAACTTCCGCCCCGACTCGGTGGAGGTGTGGACCCGCACCGGGCTCGAGGACGCGCTCGCCCTCTTGCCGAGCCGGTCGCGGACGAGTCTGGGGAAATACGTCCAGGCCGGCGCCAGCGCCTCGATCGGGTGGCCCGTCGGGCGGGGGCGCGTCCGGGCCGTGCCGGGGATCGGCGTGGCGGGCTCGCTGGCGGGCCGCGTCAGCGGGGAGCGCCAGGCTCAAGGCGCGCGGCTGATGCCGTACGCCGTCGTGCCCGTCTCGGCACGCGTGGCTGGCGTCGCCGTCACGGCAACGCTCACGGGTGGGCTCGCAGGCGGCGAGCGCGACCAGCGGCGCGGCGTCGAGCCCTTCGGCGCCAGCGCGCGGGCGTCGACGTGGGTGCCCATCGTCGAGGGCTCCCTCCGACTCGACCTCTAGCGCCACCGCCCTCCCCATCTCCATCTCCACCGATCGCCCCCACCCCATGTCCCGCTTCACCGTCGTTCTCCTCGCCCTGCTTGCGGTCTCCGCCAGCGCCCAACCCGCCTCCCCCTTCGACGCACGCGGCGGGTTTGGGGCTTATGGCAACGCAGCATCGGAGCGGATGCTCTTCCCGCGCGGGTCCGACCCCGCGCTCACGCTCGGCGCTCGGCTCTCGCCACACGTCGAAGTGCAGGTCGGTGTGACCGTCACCGAACGCGAGCGCGTCTCGTTCGAGGCGTTCGACGTGGGGGTCACCGAGCACCAGACACGCCGTGGCGGGGTCGTCGCCGCCCTTACGACCCAGCACCCGTGGGGCGGGGCCGTCATCGAAAGCGCGATGAGCCTCGGCTACGACGACTTCTTGGCCACCCGGACCGAGTTTCGGCCCGACTCCGTCACATTCCCGGGGAGGGACGCCCCCTCATGGTCGGTGTACAGGCTGGCAGGCGTGTCCTCACGGTCGAGCCGTGGGAAGTACGTCCAGGCCGGGGCGCGGGCAGCGGTCGGGTGGCCGCTCGGTCGCGGGCGGCTCCGCACGACGCCGACGCTCGGCGTGGCGGGCTCGCTCGCGGGCCGGGTCGGCGGGACGCGCGAGGCGCAGGGCGCCCGGATCATGCCGTACCTCGCGGTCCCGGTGACGGCCTTCGTGGCGGGCGTCGGCCTGACAGCGACGGCGACGCTCGGCGTGGGCGGCGGCACCCGCGATAGCCGCGCCGGCGTCGAGACGTTCGGCACCGGCGATCGCCCGTCGGACTGGGTCTTCGAGACCGGCGCCTCCTTCCGAGTGGACTTTTGAGCCCTACCTATCCAGCGACGCGCTCCGCGAGGGGCACGACGGCCTCGGCGACCGTCGCCGCGATGATCCGCTGCCCCTCGGCCGTCGGGTGGACGCCGTCGGACTGATTCAGGCGGGACTGCCCCGCGACGCCGTCGAGCAAGAACGGAATGAGCGTGGCGCCGTACGCATCGGCGACCTCGGGGAAGACCGACCGGAACTCGGCGACGTAGCCGGCCCCGTAGTTCGGCATCGCCTCCATCCCGGCGACGACCAGCCGGGCGTCGGGCGCGGCCTGGCGAACGGCGCTCAGAATCGCGCCCAGGTTGTCGCGCATGGCGTCGGGGTCGAGGCCCCGCAGCCCGTCGTTCGCGCCCAGCGCCAGCACGAAGATGTCGGGCGTGGTCTGCTTGAGGGCCCACGCGATCCGCCCGCGCCCGCCCGCCGAGGTCTCGCCGCTGATGCCCGCGTTGACGACCTCGACCGGCACGCCCGCTTGCGACAGCCGCGCGCCGACGAGGGCGGGGTACGCGAGGTCGGGGTCCGGCAGGCCGTAGCCGGCGGTCAGGCTGTCGCCGAAAAAGAGGATGGTCACGGTGTCGTCGTCGGTCGCCACGGTGGGCACGTCGGGGGTGGTGCGGGATTCGGGCGTCGCCGTCGCGCCGGGCTCGGCGGCGAGGCCACGGTCGGCCGGGGCCTCCGGGGCATCGCCGCAACCGGCAGCCAGAAGGGCGAGGGCGAAGAAGACGGTGCGCATGGAACGGCTCGAAGGGCGGACGGGGCACCCAGAACGGGGGCCGACGGTTCCGTCGCGCCCCCTTCGCGAACCCTTCCCCCGGGTCCCCGTACGGACCGCCGCCAGCGTCCCGTTGGCGCTTCTCGCCAGCCCCCCGACCCCTTGAGCGGCCCCGTCCTCTCCGCCCGCGACCTCACCAAGACGTTCTCGAACGCCGGCCGCGACCTCACCGTCCTCGACGGCGTCGACTTCGACGTCCCCGCCGGCTCGACGTGCGCCATCATCGGCCCGTCCGGCAGCGGCAAGACGACGCTGCTCGGCCTCTGTGCCGGGCTCGACCGGCCGACGCGAGGGACGGTCCGGCTGGCGGGCGTGGACTTGGGCCCGCTCGACGAGGACGCCCGCGCCGCGCTCCGCGCTCGCGAGGTCGGGTTCGTGTTCCAGAGCTTTCGCTTGCTGCCCACGCTGACCGCCGCCGAGAACGTGGCCGTACCGCTCGAACTCCGCCGCGAGAAGGGTGCGATGGCGAAGGCGCTGGAGCAGCTCGACCGCGTCGGGCTGGCGGACCGCTCGGGCCACTACCCAACCCAACTGTCGGGCGGTGAGCAGCAGCGTGTGGCGCTCGCGCGTGCCTTTGCCGGCCGCCCCCGCCTCTTGTTCGCCGACGAACCCACGGGCAACCTCGACGCCGAGACCGGCGCCCGCGTCGAGGCCCTGATGTTCGAGCTCAACCGCGAGGCCGGGACCGCGCTCGTCGTCGTCACCCACGACCCCGAGCTGGCGGCGCGGTGCGAGCGGACGATCGCCCTCAAGGCCGGCCGCGTCGACCACGACACCGGCGCGCTAGCCGTCGCCGACGCGCCCCACCAGTCCGCCGCCGCGTGACGGGCGGGGCAACCTGTCGCCACGCCTCCGTGTCCTGTTGCTGATCCTTCGTCGGCGCCTTCCTGCTCCCCTTCGTGTCATCCCGAACGACTGTGAGGGATCTCGACGCGACCCGCCAGCCCCTCCGATCCGGTCCCGACGACGTCCCCCTCGGCGCTGAGATCCCTGGCTCTGCTCGGGATGACAGGGGGCGTGGCGCTCTGAACTCGCACCCGCGGTTCGCAGCCCTCGCCTCGACGGTTCTCGACCCCACCTCCTGCCTCAGACCCCATGTCCCCCCTCCGATTCGCCTGGCAGGACAGCCGCGGGATGCGACGACGGTTGGTGCTGTACGTCTCCGCGATGGCGCTGGGCGTCGCCGCACTCGTCGCCATCCGGTCGTTCGGGGTCAACCTCGAGCGCGCCGTCGAGGAGCAGTCGCGCGAGGTGTTCGGGTCCGACCTCGAGCTCCGCCGCAGCGCCGCCTTCCCCGACTCGCTCACCGCGATTGTCGACTCGCTCGAGGCCGTCACCGGCGCGACCGTCGTCCGCGAGGCGTCGTTCCCGTCGATGGCCCGCTTCCCGGCCTCGGCAGGTGGTGAGGGGCGGACGCGGCTCGTCCAGATCCGCGCGCTCGACGGCCCATACCCGCTCTACGGCCGCGTCGAGTCCACGCCCGCGGAGGCGGCAGCGACGATTGGCCGCGACACGACGGGCGCGCTCGTCGACGCGACGCTCCTCTTGCAGATGGGCGCCAGCATCGGCGACAGCGTAACGGTCGGCGGGCGGAGCTACCTCATCGCCGGGCAGGTCGACGGGGTGCCCGGGCAGACCGACATCGGCGGGCTCGTCGGGCCGCGCGTGTACCTGCCCCTCGAGGCCCTCGACGCCTCGCTCCTGGGCTTTGGCAGCCGCGCCCGCTACTCGATCGGCTTCCGGTTCGAGGACGAGCAGGCCGGGCTCGACGCCACGCTCCCCGTGCTCGACGCCGCCGAGATCCGCTACGAGACGGCGGGCGAGGAGCAGCAGGAGGTGACCGAGGCCTCGGGCTACCTCACGCGCTTCCTGGCGCTCGTCGGCTTCGTGGCGCTGCTGTTGGGCGGGATCGGCGTGGCGTCGTCGGTGAGCGTCTACGTGTCCGAAAAGGCCGAGACCGTCGCCACGCTGCGGTGCCTGGGGATGTCGTCGCGCCGGGTGCTGGTCGCGTACGCGATCCAGGCGCTCGCGCTCGGCTTTGTCGGCGCCGCGCTCGGGGCAGCCCTCGGCGTCGCCGTCCAGCGGCTGTTGCCGATGGTGTTCGCCGGCTTCCTGCCCGTCGACGTCGCGAACCACATCGTGCCGCGCGCGCTGCTCGAAGGGCTGGCGGTCGGGCTCGGGACGGCGCTGCTGTTCGCCCTTCTCCCGCTCGTCGGCGTCCGCCGCGTGCCGCCCCTCCGCGCCCTGCGCGACGACGCCCGTGCGCGCGGCCTCGACCCCGTCCAGCTCGGCCTCGGCGTGCTCCTGGTCGCCGCCGTCGGCGGGTTCGCCTACCTCCAGACGCAATCGTGGATTGGCGCCGCCGCGTTCGTGGGCGGCACCGCCGCCGTCTTCGGGCTGCTGGCGCTGGCGGCCGTGATCGTGCGCGCCGTCGTGCGCCGCGTCGTCCGGCCCGGCCTGCCGTGGGCGTGGCGGCAGGGGCTCTCGAACCTGCACGCGCCCGGCAACCAGACGCTGGTGCTGCTGCTGACGATGGGACTCGGCGTCTTCCTGGTGCTCGCGCTCGGGCTCGTCCAGCGTTCCATTCTCGCCCAGGTCGCCCTGCCCTCCGACGCCGAAGGCGCGCCGGACGTGGTGCTGTTCGACGTCCAGCCCGACCAGCGCGACAGCCTGCGCGCGCTCGTCCAGGGCCTGGGCCTGCCCGTCGTCGACGAGGTCCCGCTCGTCACGATGCGCATCGCCGCCATCGACGGCGTCCCCATCGACACGCTGACCGACCGCTCCGACGACTCGTTCGCCGGCCGCGAGGGCGGCCCGGAGCGGTGGACGCTGACGCGCGAGTACCGCTCGACGTACCGCTCCGAGTTGGTCGACTCCGAAACGCTGACCGCCGGGACGTTCGTCGGCACCGCCCCGGCCGACACCGCCGTCGTGCCGATCTCGCTCGAAGCCGACATCGCGCTCGACCTCGACGTGGCGCTCGGCTCGCGCATCACGTGGTCCGTCAGCGGCGCCGAGATCGAGTCCGAGATCACGAGCCTTCGCGAGGTCGACTGGGCGCGCGTGCAGCCCAACTTCTTCGCCGTCTTCCCCGACGGGCCGCTGGCGGAGGCGCCCCAGACAGCGATCCTCTTGACGCGAGCGGGCACGCCCGAGATGTCCGCCCGGCTCCAGTCCGACGTGGTCGAGGCGTTCCCCAACGTCTCCGCCGTCGACGTGCGGCTGGTGCTGGCCCTCGTCGATCGCGTGCTCGACCGGGTCGCCTTCGTGCTCCGCTTTATGGCCTTGTTCGCCGTCGTCACCGGGCTCGTCGTGCTGGCGGGCGCCGTCCGCGTGGCGCTGGCGCAGCGGACGCGCGAGTCGGTCGTGCTGCGAACCCTCGGTGCCAGCCGGGCGGACGTGCGGCGGATCCTGGTGGCCGAGTACGCCCTGCTCGGCGTGCTCGCGGCGCTGACGGGCGGACTGCTGGCGGTCGCCGGGGCGTGGGGGCTGGCGCGGTTCGCGTTCAACATCCCGTTCGTCCCGGACGTGTCGTGGCTGCTGTGGGCGCTCGCCGTCGTGCCGCTGCTGACGGTCGCGGTCGGGCTGGCGGGAAGCCGGGGCGCGCTGCGCCAGCCGCCGCTCGCGGTGTTGCGGGCCGAGGGATGATCCCGCTCCCTCGGTGCTGAGGCGGCCACGCGGAACGCGATCGTTCCCGATCAGGCTCCTGAACGCGGCTGCGCGTCGTGGACCGCGCGTGTTCCGATAGAGCATCCGTCCTCCCACCCCGCCCATGCGTGTCCTCCTGCTCCTCGCCCTCTGCGCCACTGCCGCCGACGCGCAGCCTGAGCGACGCCACCGGCTGGTCTCCGCGCCCCTCGCGATCACGCTCCCCGCGGACTTCGAGACGCGCGACGAGGCGGCCGTCGGCGAGACGGCCCTCGCCGCGGAGACCTCGGTCCAGATCTTCAGCCGCGTAGGCGTGGACCACAGCCCGAACACGTACGTGATCGTCGAGACGCACCGCGGGCTCTCAACGCTCCAGCGGTTCCTGTTCCGCCGGGGCGTCGGCCTCCAGCGGCAGACGCCGTCCATCGCGTTCGAGCGAATCGACCTGGCCCGGCTCCCGCTTGCGAAGGCGTTGGCAGCCTCCGCCGGCTCGGCGTTCGTCGCTACCCGTGAGGCGGACCGGTCGTCCGTCGGCGTGGTGGTCCGCGGCTGCGAGGGCGAGGTGTGCTACGCCGTCATGGCGAGCGGGCCGAGCGGCCCGGCTGCCGACGGGATGACCTACGCTCCGCTCCTTGCAGGCCTCGAGGTCACCGACTGACACCCCCCGCCTCAGCGCCGTCACTGAGGAGGGGGCGTCGATTCGTCAATACGCCTCCACGTGAACGCCGGCTACGGCCCGGCCGGACGGGTCTGCCGACGCCTCGAACGAGGCGTCCCACGCCAGCGCCTCCGGCGTGCTGCACGCGACCGACTTGCCGCTCGGGACCGTCAGCGCACACGCGTCGTGCGGGTAGTGCTCCTCGAAGATGGTCCGGTAGAGGTAACCCTCCTTGGTGTCCGGCGGGTGGATCGGGAAGCGGAAGGCGGCGGCCTCGAGCTGCTCGTCGGTCACCAAGTCCTCCGCGCGGGCCTTGAGCGAGTCGATCCACGAGTAGCCGACGCCGTCGGAAAACTGCTCCTTCTGGCGCCACGCGACGGACGCGGGCAGCATGTCCTCGAAGGCTTGGCGCAGGATGTGCTTTTCCATCTTGCCGCCGGTCGGCCGCTTGGCCTCCGGGTTGAGGCGCATCGCCACGTCCCAAAACTCCTGATCGAGGAACGGGACGCGGGCCTCGACGCCCCAGGCCGCCATCGATTTGTTGGCCCGCAAGCAGTCGAAGAGGTGGAGCCGCTCCAGCTTGCGGACGGTCTCTTCGTGGAACTGCTCGGCGTCGGGGGCCTTGTGGAAGTAGAGGTAGCCACCGAAGATCTCGTCGGCTCCCTCGCCCGAGAGCACCATCTTGATGCCCATGGCCTTGATGCGCCGCGCCATCAAGAACATCGGCGTCGCGGCGCGGATCGTCGTCACGTCATACGTCTCGAGATGGCGGATGACCTCGGGAATGGCGTCGATCCCCTCCTCGACGGTGAAGTGCAACGTGTGGTGCTCGGTCCCGATGTGCGCCGCGACCTCCTTGGCCGCCGCGAGGTCGGGCGAGCCCTCCAGACCGATGGCGAACGAGTGGAGGTGCGGCCACCAGGCTTCGGTCTCGTCGTCCGCCTCGACGCGCTTGTGCGAGTACTGCTGGGCGATCGCCGCCGTGACCGACGAGTCGAGCCCGCCCGAGAGCAGCACGCCATAGGGCACGTCGGTCATCAGCTGGCGCTTGACGGCCGCGTCGAGCGCGGCGCGGACGTCGGCCGGATCGGCGGGGTTGTCGGCAACGGCGTCGTAGTCCATCCAGTCGCGTGTGTAGTAGCGCACCGGGTGGCCGACGGCGCTGTCCCAGACGTGGCCGGGCGGGAACGTCTCGATCTGCTTGCAGACCGGCACGAGCGCCTTCATCTCCGACGCCACGTACAACGTGCCGTGCTCGTCGCGACCGGTGTAGAGCGGCATCACGCCGTGCGGGTCGCGCGCGATGAGGTAGCGGTCGGTCTCGGAATCCACCAACACGAAGGCGAAGATCCCCGTCAGCTGATCCAGGAAGTCGGCGCCGTGCTCGCGGTAGAGCGCCAGGATGACCTCGCAGTCGGACTCGGTCTGGAAGTCGAACGGCTCCTCCAGCCCGGCCCGCAGCGCGCGGTGGTTGTAGATCTCGCCGTTGACCGCGAGCGCGTGCGTGCCCTCGGGGTTGAGTAGCGGCTGCGCGCCGTGGATCACGTCGACGATCGCGAGCCGCTCGTGCGCAAGCACGGCGCGGTCGGTCGCGTAGACGCCCGACCAGTCGGGGCCGCGGTGGCGCTGGAGGCCAGAGAGGCGGACGGCCGTCGCGCGGGCGGCGGCGGGGTCGGTCTGGAGGTCGAGGAGGCCGAGGATGGAGCACATGGGCTCGGGGAGTGTGAGGCGAGCCGCGGTCGCGGCATAAAAAAAGCGGCCCCTCCGGTGTGGAGGGGCCGCTCGAATCGGGGTGGACGGTCCGCCGGACCTACGCACGCCAACACTCGCGCCTCCCTCGGGAGACTCGATTGCGATTGACGATATTGAGGATGCGGGTCACGGCGGGCGCCGATGGGGTGGTGCTACGGTAGGGACCGGGGCGCCAAGAGTCAAGGGCGTCCCGGTCATTCGCCCCTACGAAGTCGGCTCGCCGCCGGTCACGCCGAAGACCTCGCCGGTGATGTAGCCCGACTCCTGGGTCGCCAGGAACACGAAGGTCGGGGCGATCTCGGCGGGCTGGCCGGGGCGGCCGTACGGGACCTGCTCGCCGAACGTCTCGACCTTGTCCTGCGGCTGGCCGCCCGAGGGCTGGAGCGGCGTCCAGAAGGGGCCCGGCGCGACCGCGTTGACGCGGATCCCGTCCTCAATGGCCTGCTTCGCGAGCGCCTTTGTAAACCCGATGATGGCCCACTTGGTGGAGGCGTAGTCGAGCAACCCCGGCGATGGACTGTAGCCCTGGATCGAGGTCACGTTGATGATGGAGGCGCCCGCCGGGAGGTGCGGGAGCGCCGCCTTCGACAGCCAGAACATGGCGTAGACGTTCGTCTTGTAGGTCTGGTCGAACTGCTCGGTCGTGATGTCCTGGATCGACTCCTGGTAGACCTGCTTGCCGGCGTTGATGACGAGCACGTCGAGCCCACCGAGCGCCTCCCGGGCGTCGTCGATGAGCCGGGTGCAGAACGCCTCGTCAGTCAAGTCGCCGGGGAGCCGGACGAGCGTGCCGCCCTCGGACTCGATCAGCTCCGCCAGCGACGCGGCGTCGGGGCTCTCGGCGTCGAGGTAGTTGATGGCGACGGCCGCGCCCTCGCGGGCGTAGGCGATGGCGGTCGCGCGACCGATGCCGGAGTCGCCGCCGGTGATGAGCGCCTTGCGGCCCTCCATCCGGCCGAACCCGCGGTAGCTGTCCTCGCCGTGGTCGGGGACCGGGTCCATCTTCGGGGTCAGGCCCGGCGCGGGCTGAGGCTGGCGCGGGAACGGCGGGGCCGGGTACTGGCTCCGCGGGTCCTGCATGGCGTACTGGTTGGGCGTCTTGGACATGGAAAGAGGGGGAAGAGAGGGGCCCTCATGAATGCCATCAGGGCCGGCGGGGTTGCCCGCCGCGCGGCGCCGGAGGCCGCCGCTAGCTTCCGGGCTTTCCCCCGTCCCCGCCCGTGCCCACTCCGTCGCCCTCTCGGTTCCGCTCCCTTCTCGCGCCGCTGGCGCTCCTTTTCGCCACCGCCGCCAGCGCCCAGGTCCCGACACCCGCCGAGCACCTCGGCTATGACCTCGGCGACCGCTTTACCCCGCACCACCGCGTGGTCGACTACGTCGAGGCCGTCGCCGCCGCGTCGCCGTTCGTGGCCGTCGAGCGGTACGGCGAGACGCCCGAGGGGCGGCCGCTGCTGGTCGCCATCGTCGCCGACAGCCCTGGGGCCGCCGAGGCCGCTCGCGCGAGCGCCGTCGGGGCGTCGCGGGGCGAGGGCCCGCCGACGCGGCCCGTCGTGTGGCTGAGCTACAACGTGCACGGCGACGAGGCCGTGAGCACCGAGGCCGCCATGCAAACGCTCTACGACCTGACCCAGAGTCCCGACCTGCTGGGGGACGTGGTCGTGGTCCTCGACCCGTGCCTGAATCCGGATGGCCGCGACCGCTACGTCTCAGGCTACCAGCAGCGCCGCGGCGCCCGGCCCGACGCCGACCCCGACGCCCGCGAGCACGACCAGCCGTGGCCCGGCGGGCGCTACAACCACTACCTCTTCGACCTCAACCGCGACTGGGCCTGGGGCACGCAGCCCGAGACGCGCGCCCGGCTCGCGCTCTACAACCGCTGGCTCCCCGCCGTCCACGTCGACTTCCACGAGCAGGGCGTCGACAGCCCGTACTACTTCGCGCCAGCCGCCGAGCCCTTCCACCCGCGCATCACGCCGTGGCAGCGCGCCTTCCAGACGCGGATCGGGCAGGCGAATGCGCGCGCCTTCGACCGCGAAAACTGGCTCTACTTCACCAAGGAGGTCTTCGACCTGTTCTACCCCGGCTACGGCGACACGTGGCCGACCTTCAACGGCGCCGTCGGGATGACGTACGAGCAGGGCGGCTCGGGCCGCGCCGGGCTCGCGATCGAGACGGCCGAGGGCGACACGCTGCGGCTGGCGGACCGGATCGCGCACCACGTCGCGTCGGGGATGGAGACCGTCCGCACGACGGCCCGCCACGCCGACGAGGTGACGCGCGAGTTCGCCGCCAGCTTCGCCACGCCCCCCGCTGGCGCCCGCGCGTATGTCGCCAGCGGAGACGCCGACCGGTTGCAGGGACTGGCGGCTCTCTTGGATCTACAAGGCATCGCCTACGGCTGGGCCCGGGGCGGCAGCGCCCGGGGCGTCCGCTACGCCGGGGGCCTCGACGCGCCGACGGAGGCCGAGCGCGTCGACGTGGCGGCGGGCGCGCTCGTGGTCGACACGCGCCAGCCCAAGGGCCGGCTCGCGGCCGTCCTGTTCGAGCCCGAACCCGCGCTCGTCGACTCGGTCACGTATGACGTGACGGCGTGGGCGCTGCCCTACGTTTACGGCGTCGAGGGGCTCGCGGCCAACGACGCCGTCCCAACCGGCGGCCCGGCGCCGACCGAAGCCACGCTGCCCAGCGGCCGCCCGTACGCCTACGCCGCCGACTGGCGCGCCGCCAGCGACGCCCGCTTCCTGGCGCGGCTCCTCCGCGACGGCGTCGGCGTCCGCATCATCCCCGAGCCGTTCCGCGCCGGGGGCCGCGACTTCGGGCGCGGGGGGCTCGTCATCACGCGAGCCGGGAACGCGCGCTTGGGGGATCGCTTCGACGCGGTCGTGCGGCGCGCGGCGACCGAGACCGGCGAGTCGCTGGCGGCGCTCGCGGGCGGCTTCGCCGAGACCGGCCCGGACGTGGGCTCGAACCGCGTCGGCTTCGTCCGCACCCCGCACGTCGCCGTGCTGGCCGACACGCCCGTCTCCCCGACCGCACTCGGCGAGGTGTGGCACTGGTTCGACGCCGTCGTCGAGTACCCGGCCACGCAGCTTACCGCCGAGCGGTTTTCCGCCAGCGACCTCGACGGCGTCGATGTGCTCGTGATGCCCGACGGCGGCTACGGGTCGTGGCTGACGAGCGACCGCGCCGAGACGATCCGGAGTTGGGTCCGCGCCGGCGGGCGGCTGGTGGCGATGGAGCGGGCCGCGACCGCGTTCGCCGGCAAGGACGGCTTCGGCCTCAAAGAGCGCAAGGCGGCCGAGCCCGATTCGACCAGCGAGGCCCGGCTGGTCCGCTACGGCGACCGCGACCGCCGCGGCGTCTCCGAGAGCGTCCCCGGCGCCGTCTACCGCGTCGCCCTCGACGGCTCGCACCCGCTCGCGTTCGGCTATCCCGACTGGACGTACGTCGTCAAGCGCCGCGTCGCGCCGGTCGAGTTCCTCGCGTCCGACGACCGGTGGAACGTGGGCGTCGTCCGCAGCGGGGCGCCAGCGGCCGGGTTCGCGGGCGCCGAGGCGCAGGCCCGACTCGAAGACTCCCTCGTGTTCGGCGTCGAGGAAATGGGCCGTGGGCAGGTCGTGTACCTCGTCGACAGCCCCCTCTTCCGCGGCTTCTGGGCCGACGGCCAGTTGCTGTTCGCGAACGCCGTCTTTGGACTGAGCGCGATGTAGCCCCGATCTTGCGGTCTCCGCCCCGCCCTCCCATGCCCGACCCTCGCACGCCTTCCGCCCGGACCGCCGGGACCATCGCCGTGGCCGTCGGTGGCGTCGCGCTCGTGGGGTACGCCCTGCTCGGCGCCTCGCCCGAGTCGCCGGACCTCCCGTCGGGCCGGCTGGCGCTGGCGGCGCTGCTCGTCATCGCGGGCGTGGCCGTCCGGCAGGAGCACGGGCCGTCGTGGCTCCGCTTCGTAGCCGCCGGGCTGTCGGGGCTGGTGGTCGCGGACCTGGTGATCCGGTTGATGGGCGGATAGAGGCGCCGCGGGTGGCGCGCGAAGACGGGAGGAACACGGGCATTCGGGCTTGGGCCACCCCCGGATGCCCACTAGATTCGGGGTTCTGTCCAAAGCGGCCCCGCCCGAACATGCAGTCCGACATCCACCCCGACTACCCGCTCATCACCGTCACCCTCGCGGACGGCACTGAGTTCCAGACGCGCTCGACGATGAGCAAGGACCTCAAGTCTGAGGTCGACTCGTCGAACCACCCGTTCTACACGGGCAAGAAGACGATGGTCGACACCGCCGGCCGCGTGGAGAAGTTCATGCGCCGCTACGGCAAGTCGCAGGCCAAGCAGGCCGTCGCCGCCCAGGAGGAGGCCGACGCTGACGAGGCCGCCCGTGAGGCCGCCCAGGCCGAGGCGGAGGCCTAAGCCTCCCCCGCCGATCCAGTCCGCGAGGCGGGCGGCCGTGGGCCGCCCGCCTCGTCTCGTTTGGGCCGCCTGCCCGATCTTCCGCCGACCGCCCCCCCGCCCCCCCCCGTGTCCGACTTCAACGCCGTCCGCCTTATCACTGCCAAGCGCGATGGTGGCGCCCTCGCCCCCGAATCGATCGTCGACCTGATCGACGCGTACACCGCGGGCAACGTGCCGGACTACCAGATGGCGGCGTTCCTGATGGCCGGCTTCCTCCAGGGCTTCGACGACGACGAGGCGCTGGCGCTGACCGAGGCGATGCTCCACAGCGGCACCGTCCTGGACCTCAGCGACGTGCCCGGCGTCAAAGTCGACAAGCACTCGACGGGCGGCGTCGGCGACAAGGTGTCGCTCGTGCTGGCACCGCTCGTGGCCGCGTGCGGCGTGCCCGTCCCGATGATCTCGGGCCGCGGCCTGGGCCACACCGGCGGCACGCTCGACAAGCTGGAGGCCATCCCCGGCTTCGACGTGACCCTCGACATCCCGCGCTACCGCGAGGTGCTCGCAGCCGTCGGCGCGGTCCTCATCGGGCAGACCGGCGAGATCGCGCCGGCCGACAAGAAGCTCTACGCGCTCCGCGACGTGACGGCGACCGTCGAGTCGATCCCGCTCATCGCCGCCAGCATCCTGTCCAAAAAGCTCGCCGAGGGCATCGACGCGCTCGTGCTCGACGTCAAGACGGGGCGCGGGGCGTTCATGAAGAGCGAGGCGCGCGCGCGCGAACTCGCCGAGACACTCGTCCGCGTCGGCCGCCAGTTCGGGACGCCGACCGTCGCGCTCCTCACCCAGATGGACGTGCCGCTCGGCCGGGCCATCGGGAATGGTCCCGAGACCGCCGAGGCCATCCGGATTCTGCGCAACGAGACGCCCGCCGGCGGGCCGTGCCCGGACGTGATCGACGTGACGCTGGCGCTGGCCGGGGAGATGCTGTGGCTGGGCCGGGCCGCCGAGTCGCCCGACGCGGGGCGCCGCATGGCAAGCGTCGCCCTCCGCGACGGCTGGGCGTTCGGGGTCTTCCAGGAGATCGTGGCCGCCCAGTCCGGCGACGCGTCCGTCCTCGACGACCCCGACCGGCTGATGGGCGAGCCCGTGGCGACGGTCGTTGCGGACGCCGGCGGCTTCGTCGCCGACATCGACCCGCTCGCGCTCGGCTACGCGGCCGTCGATTTGGGCGCCGGCCGCGCGAAGAAAGAGGACGACGTGGACCCCAAGGCCGGGTTCGTGCTGCACGCTCGCCCAGGCGAGCGCGTCGAGGCCGGCCAGCCGCTCGCCCAGATCTACGCCTCCGACCCCGACCGCGCCGACATCGACGCCGTCCGCGCCGCGTTCACGCTCGCCGACACGCCACCCTCCGCCGCCCCGCTGCTGCTCGACCGCTTCGACGGGACAGCTTGGGAGTCGGAGAATGGGGGCCAAGGAACGGAGGGCTAGGCAGCGCGGAGTACGCCGCTCCCGCCCGACGGCGCCCTTCTCTCTGCCCCTTCGCCATTCCAGCGAGCGCACTGCGCCCCCACAACCATTCTGCCGGTCGCACCGTAGGAGCCGTCTCCTGCGCCGACACGTACCTTTCGGCGCCCGACCCCACCCGCCTAGTCTCTGCCATGTGGAAGCGTTTCTCCCGTCTCATGAAGTCGCTGTTCGGCGGCGCCATCTCCGCGATGGAGGACCCCCGTCTGATCCTCGAGCAGAATATGCGCGAGCTGAACGACCAAGTCCCCAAGATGAATGAGAACATTGCGACGGTGAAAGCCAACGTGATGCTTCTCCAGAAAGAGCACCGCAAGTACACCGCGGAGCAGTTGTCGATCACCAGCAAGATCAAGGCGGCCATCCAGGCCGGCCGCGACGACATCGCCCAGCGCTATGCCGTCCAGCTCCAGGGCATCAAGGAGGCGCAGGTGCGGACCGGCGAGCAGCTCGAGTTCGCCGAGCAAGCCTATGAAAAGGCGCTCCAGGTCAAAAAGGCCTTCATGCGCGAGCGCGAAAAGAAGATCGGCGAGGCCAAGGAGGCCCTGCGCGCCCACGAGCGCGCCAAGTGGCAGGCGAAGATCGCCGACACACTTGAGCAGTTCGAGGTCGCCGGCGTCGACTCGACGCACGACGAGATGGTGCGCCGGGTCAACGAGCAGTCGGCCAAGAACGAGGCGCGGATGGAGATGGCGCTCGACTCCATCGACACCGAGTCGATGCAGATCGAGGAGGACGCCCAGGAGCTCCAGGCCGCCGAGCTCGTCAAGCAGTTCAAGCTGGAGATGGGCATGAACGAACCGGCCGAGGCCGCGCCCGCACCCCAGATCCAGATCCCGGAGGCCGATGCCCCCGTCGCCGATGCCCCGGCCGACCGCGACCGCCAGCGGACGCAGTAGCGAGGGCACGAGGCAAGGGAAACAGGCAAGGGGCGTTCTCCTTGCATCCTCCCTCGCCCCTTGCCCCACCCCTCTCGCCCTACCACCATGGACAAGTCCGAGTTCGAACGGCTCAAGGCCGAAGAGAAGGCGCACCTCCAGCAACTCCGCGCCCTCAAGCAGCAGCACCGCGGCGCTCAGCGGACGGCCTCGACGGCCAAGGCGCTCGGCGCCATGACCGACCGGACCGCCAGCGACAACCTCGACGCGGCGACCGACAAGCTCTACCGCGACGCCGCCCTCGCCGAGGCCCGCTTTGACCTCGCCACGGAGGGCCACGCCCCCGTCACCGGCAACGTGGACGAGGTCGACCGCGAGGCGCTCGCGAAGGCCGAAGCCGAGGCGCTCGTTCGCCAGATGAAGGCCCAGATGGGCGGCGGCGGCGACCCGTCGTCGGCCGAGGCCGCCCGCACCGCCGGCTCCGCCTCGACGCGGACACCCGGCGCGCCCGCGGGCGAGAAGTCCATCGGACGCACCCCCCCGCCGGCTGACGAACCGCCCCCTGCGGCCAGCCGCGACCCCAAATCCATCGGCCGCCAGCGTTAGCGCGTGGGGCGTAGACCGTGGGCTCTCCCCCCTCCACGCCCCACGAACCACCCACCCCATGCCCGACGAGTCGATCAATTTCACGAAGGAGGCGTTCATGAGCCCGGTCAACCTGGGCTTCCTGATCTTGGCGCTCGTCCTCGCCCTGATGACGGGCGGCGTGGCCGCCAACGTCCTGCTCGTCTTCGCCGCGGCGGCCGAGCTGATGTACCTCGGCACGCTGCCGCGCAACGAGCGCTTCAAGCGCGCCGTCCGCGCCCGCAAGATCGACGAGCGGCGCAAGGCGCCCCGCGACCGCGAGGTCTTCCGGACGCTCGCCAAGGATGACCAGAAGCGCTACGTCCGCTTCCGGAACATGGAGAAGGCCATCAAAGACAACTACGCCAAGCTCCCGTACTCCTCGCAGGGCCTGCTGACGGCCCACCTCAAGAAGCTTGACGGGCTCCTCGACGCACACCTCAACCTGCTCCAGCTCAAAGAGCGCTACGTCCAGTTCGCCCGGCGGACGGGCGAGAACGACATCGTGCGCGCCATCACGGCGTTGCAGAACGAGATGCAGGCCGACCCGCCCCGCGTCCGTGCCATCAAGCAGCGGCGGCTGGCGATCCTTGAAAAGCGGCTCGACCGGTTCAAGAAGGCCGGCGAGAACCTGGCCATCATCGAGGCCCAGCTCGAGACCATCGAGGACGTGACGCGCTACGTCTACGAGCAGTCGCTGACGATGCAGAACCCCGAGGAGGTCTCGTTCCAGCTCGACACGCTGATGAGCGAGGTCGAGGAGACGCAGCACTCGATGGAAGTGCTCGACGAAACCTTGGGCGTCGGCGGGCTCACGGAGCTCGACCTGGAGGCATTCGAGGCCTCGCCGGCCGGCGAGATGGGCCGGATCGAGGACCGCATCGACGCGGGGTTGCTCGACGACCTCGACGACGTACTCGGCGACGCGACGGACACCGAGGCCGAGCAGCGTCGTCGTCAGCGCGAGGGATGATGGCCCGCGCCGCTCGCGAGGCTTGAGGCGCGAGGCGTGTGGCACGGGCAGAGGCGCCCGACCGCTGCGCCCGCCCGGCTTGCGACGTCCCCGACCTCTCCTCTGCCCCCTTTCCCCGCCCCCCATTCCCGATGGACTTCCAGACCCTGACCGCCGAGACCGACGCCGACGGCATCCTGACGATCACACTCGACCGCCCCGACGCGCTCAACGCGCTCAGCCAGCGGTTGGTCGCCGAGCTCTCGAAGGCGCTCCGGCTGGCGCGCGGCGAGGACGTGCGCGGCGTCATCATCACCGGGGCGGGCGAGAAGGCGTTCGCGGCGGGCGCCGACATCTCGGAGTTCGCGGGCATGGAGCCGCTCGACGCCCACCGCTTCGCCGCGCGCGGGCAGGCCGTCTTCAACAGCATCGAGACCCTGCCCAAGCCCGTCGTGGCGGCCGTCAACGGCTTCGCGCTGGGGGGCGGGTGCGAACTGGCCATGGCCTGCCACCTGCGCGTGGCGTCGGAGAACGCACAGTTCGGGCAGCCCGAAGTGCAGCTCGGCCTGATCGCGGGGTTCGGCGGCACGCAGCGCCTGCCCCGGCTCGTCGGCCGGGGGATCGCGACCGAGATGCTGCTCACCGGCGACCGCGTCTCGGCCGACCGCGCCTACGAGATCGGCCTCGTCAACCGCGTCGTCCCGGCCGCCGAGCTGATCGAGACGGCCCGCCAGCTCATCCTGACGATCGCCGCGAAGGCGCCCGTCGCCGTGGCCATGACGCTCCAGGCGGTCCGCGCGTCTGACCTCCCGCTCCCCCAGGGTCTCCAGCAGGAGGCCGCCCTGTTTGCCCAGTGCGCGGCCACGGAGGACTTCGCCGAGGGCGTGATGGCGTTCCTCGAACGCCAGACCCCGGAGTTTACAGGCCGCTGATGCGGCCGGGGAGCGAGGCACGAGGGATGAGGGACGCGTTCCTGATGCCTCATGCCTCGCTCCTCATTCCTCTCCCATGACCGTCTTCCTCATCCTGCTGATGCTGGCGCTGAGCGCGTTTTTCTCGGGCTCCGAGATCGCGTTCGTGACCGCCAACCGGCTCAAGACGCAGGCGCGGGCGCGCCAGGCGGGCTGGCTGGGGACCGTCGTGCAGGAGTTCATGGACGACCCCGGCACGTTCCTGACGACCACGCTCGTCGGCAACAACATCGCCCTCGTCGTCTACTCGACGCTGATGAGCTTGGCGTTGGAGCCGCCGCTCACGCGCTTTTTCGGCGACACCGTTGGGCTGGCGGAGACCGGCGCGGCTGTGCTGACCACGCAGACCATCATCGCCGCCGTCATCGTGCTCGTGATCGGCGAGGTGATCCCCAAGTCCCTGCTGCGCCAGCCGCCCATCCGCGTGCTCTTCCTGCTCGCGGCGCCGCTCAAGCTGACGTACGGCGTGTTCTGGCTGCTCATCAAGGCCGCCGGCTGGGTGAGCGGGCTGTTCGTCCGCATCGCCGACGGCGAGGGCACGACGGTCCAGCAGTTTTTGCGCCGCGACTTTGAGCTGGCGATCCGCGAAAGCCGAGAGACGGGCACGCTCGACCTGGACGAGGAGGAGTCCGAGATCTTGACGAATGTCTTCGAGCTCCGCTCGCTGCGCGTCAAGGACTCCATGATCCCGCGCACCGAGATCCGCGCGGTCGACGAAACGGCGACCATCGAGGAAGTCCGCCAGACGTTTATCGAGACCGGCTTCAGCCGCCTGCCGGTCTATCACGAAAACGTCGACCGGATCGTCGGGGTCGTCCTCGCGCACGACCTCTTCCACGCCCCGGAGACGCTGAGCTCGATTCTGCGCCCCGCCCGCGTCGTGCCGGACTCGAAGCCCGCTCGCGACCTCCTGTTCGACTTCCTTCAAGGCGGGGCCACGCTGGCGGTCGCCGTCGACGAGTACGGCGGGACGGCCGGGATCGTGACGCTGGAGGACCTGCTCGAAGAGCTCTTCGGCGACATCCGCGACGAACACGACGCCGCCGCCGCCCCCATCCGCCGCGTCGACGACCGGACCGTTCTCGTGCACGGCCGCGTGGAGTTAGAGGCCCTCGAAGACGCCGTTGGCATCGTGCTCGACGACGGTGACTACGATACGGTCGCAGGCTTCGTGCTCGCGCACGTCGGCAACGTGCCCGACGAACGCGACGCATTCGACCACGCGGGCTTCCGATTTACGGTCATCACTGCCAGCCAGAGCCGCATCGACGCCGTCCGTATCGAGCGGTTGTAGCTCGCTACGCTCGCGGGAAGGAGGGATGGGGAGCGCGGAGCTGGCAGAGGCGACCAACCGCACGCTCCAAACAGTCGGCGCGGCAATATTTAGTCCCACGTCTCACGTCCTGCAACCCCGTGCTCGTCCTCGACATCGGCAACTCGTCCGTGAAGGCGGCTGTCTGGGGCGGTGGCTGGGGCCCCGTTTCACGGTTCGCTTGCGATACCGCCAGCCCCGACGTGTGGCGGGACCGGCTCGCGAGCGTGGGCCCGACCGACCGGGCGGCGTTGGCGTCGGTCGTCCCACGCCTGACGCCGGTACTGGCGCATGTGACGGCGGAGCTCACCGGTCGGGCTCCGTTCGTCGTCTCCACCGAGGCCGCCCTCCCCTTCCGGCTGGCGTACGAGACGCCGCACACGCTCGGCACCGACCGGCTGGCGGCGGCGGTCGCCGCGCACGCGCTCGCCGACGGCCGCGCCGTGATCGCCGTCGACGCGGGCTCGACGGTCACGACCGAGGTCGTCTCGGCCGAGCCCGCCTACCTCGGGGGCGCCATCGTGCCGGGCCCCGACCTCCTTCTCCGCTCGCTCGCGCGCGACACGGGACAGCTCCCCGACGTGCCGTGGCCCGCCGCCCTCGCGCCGGTCGGCGCCTCGACCGTCGGCGCCATTCAGTCCGGCGTGGGGGTGCTCCTCGCCGACGGCGTCGCGGGGCTTGTGAAGCGGACGCGCCAGGCCCTGGGCGGGGACGCGCTCGTAGTGGCCACCGGCGGCTGGGCCGACTGGCTGGCGACGCACACCGGCGAAATTACCCGAGTGGACCCGATGCTTGTCCTCGATGGCATCCGGCTGCTGGCGGAGCGCTCGCACTAGCCGCGGTCCCGGTCGAGCAGCGAGTCGACGCGCGCCAGCACCATGTCGATGGCGACCTCGTTGCGGCCGCCGCGGGGAATGATCACGTCGGCGTGTCGCTTCGAGGGCTCGACGAACTCGAGGTGCATCGGCCGGACGGTCCGCCGGTACTGCGCCAGCACCGACTCGACGGACCGACCGCGCTCGTGGAGGTCGCGCTCCATCCGTCGCATCAGCCGCACGTCGGGCGCGGCGTCGACGAACAGCTTGACGTCCATCCGTTGGCGAAGCTCCGGCTCTGCGAGGACCAGGATGCCCTCGACCAAGATGACAGGCCGGGGGGCGAGTCGCTCCGTCGCCTCCAACCGGCTGTGCGTCTCGAACGAGTACGTCGGCTTCTCGATCGCCTCGCCCGCCAGCAGGCGGTCGAGGTGGGCCACCATCAGGTCGGTCTCGAGCGCGTCCGGGTGGTCAAAGTTGAACCGCGCCCGCTGGTCGGGCGACAAGTGATCGAGCGGGCGGTAGTACGCGTCGTGATCCAGGAGCGCGATCCGCCGCGTGCCGAACCGCTCCATCACGCGGCGCTGGACCGTCGTCTTTCCCGAACCGGACCCCCCGGCGATCCCGATGACGACAGACATGGTTGGAGGGGCAAGGGGGATCGGGGACGGGGCAAGGGGTCGGAGCCAGGGGGTCGCCTGCCTCATTCCTCATGCCCGTTGCCCTCTTAGTCGTCGTCCTCTTCGCGGGCGCGCTTGGCGGCAGCGGCCTCCGCCTCGGCCTGGGCGCGGGCCTTGCGGCGGGCGGCGCGGCGTGTCTCCCAACCCGGGCTCGACACCATCACGACGGTGCCGCTTCCGGCTTCGTCGAGCTCGGTCGCCTCGTGGTCGACCTCGTAGCCGTCCGGCGGTTCCCACAAGTTGAGCGCGTCCGCACTGTCGGCCGTTTCATTCACGATGTAGGCCACCAGCGAGCCGCGCAGCTCCTTGACGCCGTGCGAGACGGCCGCCCGCTCGCCCGCCTCGTCCTCCCGGTAGAACTTGATGCGGATCATCCGGCCGTACGTGGCCGTGTCGTCCCATGCCGCCTCGTGCGAGGCCGGCAGCAGGTTCCAGACGGCGTGCCCGTCGACCAGCTTGTTGAGCTCTTTCGAGAGGGGCTCGCGCCAGTACGTCGACGCTTTGCCCATGCCCTCCACCTTGGCGTCCATCTTGAGCCGGTAGTCCGGGATCAGATCGTCCGGGCGGAGGAGGCCGAACAGGCCTGAGAAGATGACGCCGTTCTCCAGCAGGCGGCGCTGGGAGCCCGTCGGGAGCCCGGCGAAGTCCATCGCGGAGTACATCACGCCTGGCCCGTAGCGATCGACCGCGGCCATGAGCGGGCTCCGATAGATGCCGAGGTTGGCGTCCACGGCCTGCTGGAGCGTGTCGCCCTTGACGCCGAAGAGCGTTGAGAGCGAGGCGTCGTCGGCCTTCCGGATCTCGGCCTGCAGGGCGTCGATGAGCGCGCGGCGCTCCGGGTTTAGGTCCGAAAAGTAGTTGAAGGTGTTCGACGAGCGGTAGTCGAACATGTCGGGCGCCAGGGGATTCCCCCCGGGCTCCTTGCCCTCCGCACTGGGGAGGAGAATCGTAAAACGCAACGTGTGCCGGGGAGAGAGGAGGGCGGGGCGCTAGGCGCCGTCGCCGGAGCGGCCGAGGCGGGCCTGCGAGATCAAGGCGTCGGCTTCGGACAGGAGATCTTCGGCCTGCTGGCGGGCGTCGGCGACGAGCGCGTCGGCGCGGGCCCGAGCATCGTTGGAGTCGCCGGACCCGTCGAGACGGTCGACAACAGCCGCGAGGTCACCGGCCCAGCGGTCGAGGAGATAGGCGGCGCGGCGACGGAGCTGGCGCCCCTCGTCGGGGGCGAGCAGCAGGCCGACGGTGACGCCAGCAGCACTTCCAACGAGGAACCCCCAGATGGAGGCGCGGACGGCTCGACTACGCTGACTCATGATGGGTCGGGGGGGGGACGGCTTGCAAGATAACGGCGGACCGGCAGGGACAATCCCGAAACAGGCCGCCTCCACCCTGGGAGACGGCCTGGCTCGGCAGATTCGGAGAGGCCACCCGCGGTGAACAGGGGGGCCGAAGGCCTAGCGGCCCTTCTTCTTGTGGCGGTTCTTCCGGAGCCGCTTTTTCCGCTTGTGGGTCGCGATCTTGTGTCGCTTACGCTTTTTGCCGCAGGGCATAGGGTTGGCCGAGGCTGGTTGAGTGATCGGAACGGGCCGTAGAGAGCAAAGGTAGGGCCCGGCACGCTCGTCCGTCGCGAGCGGCCCTCTCCTGACCGAGGTTTCACGCGGCATCCGCCCCGTCGCGCGGTTGTGATCCGTTTTGAGCCTTCGCGGGTGGACACACCCGGTCATGGCGTAGCGGATCGGCGACGCGCGTGTCCCCTGTGCAGGACAGATCACGGCACGCTCGCGGACGCGGCCCTCGATTCGAGCGCGCCGGCGCTGTTCACAGCGCTGGACGCGGGGTTGGCACGCCCATTGTTTAGAAACAACGCATACCGGGCAGTGCTCGGGGTGAAAGAGCGATACCAGTGCGATCGGGCTTCGGCCCCCGCACACGTCGGGCGGACACGCACGGGTGAGCGTGTCCGCCCGGCTTTTTTTTGCCCCTGCCACCAGCGGCCCTCGCGACGTACCCTCGGGCATGATGGTCCGTGCCGCTGCCCTCCTCCTGCTCGCCGCTACGCTCGCCGCGTGCGCGCCCCGGCTGAGCCCGCCCTACCGCGACTACGAGATCCGCGCCACGGAACCGGACGTGACCGCACGCTTGCGAGAAGCCGTCGCCGCCGCTGGATGGACGCTCGCCGAGTCGCTCGACCCCGCCATTGTGACCACGGCCTCGCGTGACGTCGGCGCTGGCCTCACCTCATCGACCTCGGCCGCGCTCGACTTGGTGCCACTCGACGGAGGCTTCATCAGGGTCTACGTCCGCGCCGAACGCCGGTCCATCTTGGGCGGCCGCTCGAAGGTCTACGCGCTCGACGGCCCGATGCGCCAGCGGATCCTTGGCCCGCTCTCCGAGGCGCTCGCCGAGCGCGGCCTGGTCCCCCTCGGGACGCCACGCGATCGGGATGAAGACGCGACGGACTAGGCACCGCTCCGTCTGTGCGTACGTTGTGTCTCCATCGAGGGCCTCGGCTCGCGACTGTTCTTTGGGGATGACACGGTTTCGACGAGAGACGTGTGCGGCAGGCTGCGCGCCGGGTGGTTTCCGATACGCCCGCAAGACCCATCGGAACGCAATTGTAGCTGCGAACGACTACTCCTACTCGCTGGCCGCGTAACCACGCCGCTAGCTGTCTCGTGAGACGGACGCTCACTATCGCTTCACGAGACACCGACTAGAGTGAGCTGGTCCCGAAGGCTCCGGCTGAGCATGACGGACGAGACCCAATCAGCCTGCGCCCTTCCGGAAGCCCGTCAGCGGGCCATGCCGGTTGGGCAAAGACTTTGAAACGCTGACTACGCGCGTAGACGCCTGGACTGTAGCGTCTCTCGGACCCGGGTTCGACTCCCGGCATCTCCACCCCTGAAAGCCCGCATCTTGTTGCCTAGCAACCGGATGCGGGCTTTTGGCTTTTCGGGGGTTAAGGTATTGGGTAAGGTTTCGCCACGCCACCCCCTGCCATGCCCACGACCAACATCGACCGGGCCACCCTGTACGCCCAGGTTTGGGAGACCCCACTCCGCCGGCTCGCCCCGACGTACGGCATCACCGACGTCGCTCTCAAGAAACAGCCTGGGCCGACCAATCGCTACAAGTCTCCATGCCCCTACCGAGCTGATCTGACCCCGGCTTGATGACCACAGCACGCAGGGTTACTCTCCGTTAGACGCCATAGTCGTGGGTGCCGTAGAAAAAGCCTCCGTAGCTCGGTCCCGGTGCCACCGGATCAAGGCAGCTCGCTCGGTAGGCATAGGGACTTTCCTCGACCACCGAACAGGCCTTTCGGTCGTTCGCCTAGTTGAGCTACGCCGCCGCCACGTGCGCTCGGCTGATCGCGACGTGGACCTCCTCGGCGTCGCCTCCCGTCACGCCGTACTAGAGGACGGTGCCCGTGCCGCAGGCGTCGGACTCCAACCGGATCAAAGCGGCGACCCACAGGGCTTCCTTAGGCGGGGGCTTGCCGAGTGGATGCCTCTCCGCCTACGTGCCCGTCCGGTAGGGCACTTTGAGGAAGGAAAAGCCGGAGGTGGAGGTGTCGAGTCGAGCATTTAGCCTGCCCCCTCGCTCTGGATCTCCTCCGCTGCCCGAGCCCGCGGGTTTGGGCGACATGGCGGGCGGGGACGATCTCGTGGGCTCGTGTGGAGACGCACGCGTAGTCGGCCGCCCCTTGATGCCGGTTCGACGGCGGGTGACGGTTCGCACGCCTCTCGGAAAGCCTCGGCGTCGCAAGGGTCAACCCGCGGGGCCGTAGAGGCCACCGCTGGGGCCTCTCCATCCCCGCTCGGTCTTGGAAAACTCCAAACGCCCGGTCCGCGAATAGGTACGCCCGCTGCGACGCCCGCCGCACGGGTCGCCGATGAGTGCGGTGTGGCTCATGCTCGAGAACTGGATGCACTCGTAGCTCATCTCGTAGTCCATGGTGTAGGTCGCGATCCCATAGACCTCGGCGCGCTGCCCGTTCGTTTTTCGGAAGCTGGTGATGCGGTACCGAGACCCGTAGTTGCGCGCGTCCCGTTCGGCGAGCCGTTCCAGGACGTGGCGGCCGTCTGACTCGGTCGGGATGCCGGCGGCGCCGTCGCGCCAGGTCGGGAGAGACGCCTGGAGCACGTCCGAGCGGAGCCCGGAGTCGCCGGTTGGGGCGGCGGCGAGGGCCGCTTCCGCCTCCTGGACGGCTTCCCGGTAGCGCCCCTGGTCGGCCAGGGAGGCCGCGACCACGTATCGGGCAAAGCCTCGGTCGGGATCCAGCTCCAGGACACGTCGCGCCACGGGCTCGGCGCGCACCGTCGCTCCTGCCTCGAAGAGGGCGTTCATCAGGTTGAGATGGGGAAACAGCCAGTCGGGGTCGAGCGCGGCGGCTCGCTCATAGAACTCGGTGGCCTCGGTGGCGGCGTCTCGGCGGTTTGCTAGCACACCCAAGCTGTTGACGGGGAGCGCCCAGGAGGGGTCGGCGGCGGTCGCGGCGGCATAGAGGGCCGCCGCCGAGTCGGGGCGGCCGGCGCCCTGGACGGCCTGTCCCTGCACGTAGAGCCGGCGCGCCCGGGCGTGGGCGTCATGGGGGGCGAGCGCGGCGGCCAGCGTGGCCCGGCGGGCCATGTCACCCCAGGCGTTGTCGGGGGCCTCGCCCGCTGATCTCCAGCGGTCGAGGTGGCCGTCCAGCGGAGCGACGACCCGGTCGAGGGCGGACGCCGCCAGCGCGGCGACGGCGTCGGGGCCGCCCGTGGCCTGTACGACCGACAAGAGGCTATCGGCCGTGGCCCAGTCGCCCGCGTCGACCGCCCGGAGAAACGGCTCGGCGTGGTCGGAGGCGCGGGCCCACAGCCAGGCGCCGGCCGCGGCGAGCGTGAGGGCGAGGGCGAGCGCAGCCCCAACGCGCCACCCTGCGGACTGTGGGGCCGGCGCGTGCGTGGTCGCTTCTCCTGCCTCAGAAGAGGGGCGGGATGGGATGGACTCGAGGAGGTCGCCGTCGCGGGCGCAGTACTGGGCGTCGGCGGGGTAGGCCTCCCCGCAGGTCGGGCAGCGTTTCATGCGTTCACGGGTGTTCAGGGACGAGCCGGGGACGGGACGGCGGACCGTGTCCGACCGCCTCCCCGGCCTTGCTCAGCGACGCGCGGGGCAGGGGGCTTCTCACAGTGGGCGGCCCAGTGTGTACCTCGCGGACCGAGTAGAGGACCCCCGACCCGTACCGTCGGACCTCGATCTCGGCGACAGGGACGGGGCTCGCGTTGCCATCGGCGCCCTGCGAGACGGTCAGCGTTCGGGTAACGGCGGGATAAGACGTGCCGCCAGCCGTGACCTGCACCCGAGCCGTCTCCGGTAAGGTGCCGAAATAATAGTTGACGCCGACCCAGTAGACGCCTTCCTGGAGCCTCTCGGCCGGGACGAAGTAGTTCTCGGGCCCCTGACCATCGGTGTCGTCGCGGTCCAGCTCTCCCGACAAGCCGAGGGGGTTGGCGTAGAAGACGTGGGTGCCGTCCGGCTCGAAGACGTGGAGGTCGACGTCGGGCTGGTTGCCCCACCGGAGCGTGATGGAGATCGGCCCCGAGCCGACGGCCGCGTCGGGGGGCGGCAGCCGGTCGATGGCGTCGGCGATGTGGTCGAGGATGCGCCGACCGCTCGTGACCCCGTCGAGGTAGTCTGCGACGAAGGCGTGCGACTTCAGCGTGCGGTGGGGAGAGTCGTTGCGCATGGTGGAGCTGAGCACGGGTCGGTTGGTGAAGGCCCGGACGGCGTTGATGACGGCGTCCTCCTGCAGCGTGGTGACGGGGCCGCTGGCGTCACATACGGTCGCGGCCGGGCTCGCCACGCTGACGACGGCGAGGCTGGGGTGGCGGAGGCGACGACAGGCCTCGTTCGCGTAGAAGTTGCCTTGCGAGTGGGCCACGATGACTACCTTGTACCCCTGGTCGAGGTAGCTCTCGTAGGCCTGGACGTGGCTTGCGACGTCGGCCTCGTTGTTCCACACGTCCGCCATCGACGCCTCGGCCGAGCGTTGCAGGAGTTGGTCATCGCGGGCGTCCCCGTCGCGGAACCCTCTCAGAAACTCTGCGAAGGCCCCCCAGGAGTCGGAGAGGGACTGTCCGTTGACCTCCCACACCTGGCGGTGCCACGCCTCGTTCTGGTTGTAGGCGTAGGCTCCGACCACGTCGTGGTCGTCGAAGACGTCGTCGCGGCGCTGGAGGGCGGTCATGAGCGCCTGCGTGTTCAGGATGGCGTCGACCTCATGCGTGAACATGCCGTTGGCGAAGAACACGACGGCACGGTCGCGGTCGGGGCCGGCCCGGCGCTCGGCCGGGGCGCTTTGAGCCCCAGCACAAGTTTCCTGGTCGGACGTCACGAGGCTTACCGTGCCGGAGGCTTGGCCGTTGAGGGCGAAGTAGGCCCTGGTCCGCTCAGGGGTATTGACGAGGACCGCCTCGAGCGTGGCGAAAGCGTCGGGTCCGGCGTCGGCGGCCGCGGCGCAGGCGATGGCGCCGCGGAGCCGTCGGCGCTCGTCGCTCGCGTCGGCCCCGGCGGCGGCGCGGAGCAGCGCGTCCTGCCCGGCCCGTGCGGCGTCGAACAGCGCGTCGCGGACGGGCCCCTCGGGGTAGCGCGTTGCGACCGTGCGCTGGACGTCGTCGCGGACGCCGTCGCCGTCCGCGTCGATGCCACTGAGCGTGGCCCGACCGGGCTCCCCAGGGTCGGGCGGGAGGCCGTCGTCGTCGGCCCCCACATCGCAGCCCGTCGCGGCGAGGATGGCGATGGCGATCAGCGCCGCTCTACGAATCCGGTGTGACATGGTGTACCTGTTCGAGCTTGATCGTCCACGCGCGAGCCGCGACGACCGATGGCATGCGACGAGCCCCTGGGGCGTGGACCATCCCCACCCCGGTGCCGATGGTGGCCCCTCCCCGCGCTCGCGGGAGGGGGCCAGAGAGACGGGGCGTTATCGCCCCATGATCTCGTCGGCGAGGGCGACGGCGACGGCACGGGTGTAGGCCGCCGGGTCGGAGTCGACGCGGGTGTAGGTGCTGCCCCGTTGGCTCGCCTCGCCACGTCCCTCCCACACGACGTCGCCGGACTGGGTGTCCCAGATTTGGGCGAACGCGGCCGTCTGGGCGGCGCCGTGGGCCTCGAGGTCCCCGCTGATCACGTTGCGTCCGGCGACGGCCCCCGCCTCGAAGTCTCCGAGCAAGGTGTAGAGGATGTAGCGCCGGCCCGTGTGCTCGCCGATCTGGCGGAGGAGGCCCGCGTCGATGATCGACGTTTCGCGGTAGCCGCGGAGGGCCTCGTTGTAGTCGCTGGTGAGGTCGGCGTCGTTGATGGCCCGCATGGTCCGGTCCCAGGGGGTGACGTTGATGCCGTACCCCCGCCCGATGGAGTCCATGGCGGCGTTGAGAGCGTTCCCGAAGGGGCGCCGGTAGGCCTCCTGGCCTTGGCCGGCGGTCACGGGGAGGAGGGCAAGGCCGCCGCGGGCGAGGGCGTTGCCGTCGAAAAAGTCGTCGGCGTACTGGGTGTTCGCGGCCGACTGCATGGTGGCTGCGCAGCCGGAGAGGCCGGCGGCCGCGAGGGCGAGAGCGAGGACGAGGGGGAATCGCATGGGACCTACAGTGGGTGGTTAGAAACGGCGCCGAGAGTTGGCGGTGGGGGGGGTCAGCGGGTGGCCTTGACGACCGTGCCGGTGGCGACGCCGGAGGGCGTCGCGACGCGGTAGACGTAGAGGCCTGAGGCCAGACCGGCGCTAGACCAATCGAGGCGAGTGCGCCCACCCGGGAGCGGTCCGTCGTGGAGCGTCGCCACGAGACGGCCGTAGAGGTCGTACACGTGGACGGCCGCCCGTTCGGCACGGTCGAGGTGGACCTGGAGCGTGAGCCGGTCTGAGAAGGGGGTCGGAAAGGCCGATGCCTGGATCCGGCCGGCCGGGAGGGCGGCTGGGGTGCCTGTGACGACGGCAGCCCCGACGAGCACGTCCGCCTGAGCAGCGGGCGAGGCGCCCGCTGCGGTGAGGTAGGCGACCGCCGAGAGGATGCGCGCCGGGCGGCCCCCTCCGTCGGGCCTGACCGGGAAGGCAATGGCCTGCGACTGGCCTGGCGCGAGGGCGCCGACGGACCAGACGGCGATCTCGTTGTCTTCGCACCGGGAGCCGGGACAGTCGAGCGTGGTCTGCTCGTCGAAAGAGAGCACCTCGTCTGGGATCAGGACGGCGACGGAGGCCGGCGCGCTGGTCGATGGCCCCTGGTTGGTGGCCGTGAGCGTGACGGCGACGGTCTGGAAGGGCGGCGCCGCGATGGCGCTCAGTTGGAACGAGAGGGCGAGGCCCGGCTCGCCGGTGACCGAGGCCGCCGTGGCCGCGTGCGCGGCCGTTCCGGCGGCTCGCACGGCCGCGTGGGCCCGGAGCAGCGTGCCCGGCTGGATCCCGGCCGCGACCCGGAAGCGGGCGAACACCCGGCCACCGTCGGCCTCGCCGAACGGGCCGAGCGCCCAGGACACAACAGCCGGGTCGCCTTCGGCGAGCGTGCCGCCGGTGGACGCGGACTCGAACACGAGGCCGTCGGGGACCGGGAGCGAGAGGGCCAGCGCGCCGAGCGCCCCGTCGCTGCGGTTGCCGACGGTGAGGGTGGCCGTGACCAGCCCCCCGGGGACCGCGTCGCCGAGGTGGAGGCTGGCGGAGAGTCCGGGTGCGGGGTCGGCCCGGAAGACGGTCGACGCGGCGTCCGAGACGGCCTGCTCCCCGTCGGCCGCGGTCGCGTGGGCGGACGTCGTCAGCAGGCGGCCGTCGCGCACCCCGCCGTCGGCGGAGACTGGGAGCGCGAGGGTCTGGGCCTGCCCGGGCTCGAGGGTGCCGACGGACCAGACGGCGACCTCGTTGTCCTCGCAGCGGGTGCCGGGACAGTCGAGCCCCGCCTGCTCGTCGAGAGAGAGCACCTCGTCCGGGAGGAGGATCGCGACGGAGACTGCAGTCAGGGGCCGGGGGCCCCGGTTGGCGACAACGAGACGGTGGGGCGACGTCTCGAACGTGTTGGCGGCCGCTTGGCCGGCGTCGGCGGACAGCTGCAGGGGCGAGTCCGTGTAGGCCACAGTGGCGCGGGCCCCGACCGCCTGGGGCGCCCCGGCCGGTTGGGCGGACGCCCCTGCAATGAGGAGGCTGCCGGGGACGCGCTCGGTGGGGATATCGACGACGGCCCAGAGACGCCCCCCCTCCCCTTCCCGCATCGACCCGACGGACCACACGACGGCGCCCGACGACTCCGTGCCGCCGGGCGACGCGGAGCGGAGGGCCGTGCCCTCGGGGATGCCGATGCCCACGGTGGCACCGGCTAGGGGGGTACCGGACCGGTTGGCATAGTCGAGGACATAGGTGACGCGCCCTTGGACCGCGTCGACGGTGGCCGTCAGCGCGGCCGCCATCGGCGCCTGCTCGTCCAGTCGGATGGCGGCCTGGGCCGACTGTCCGGCGCCGGTGGCGGAGATGGCCAGCGTGCTGCCGTCTGGGATTCCACCGTCGGGAGAGATGGGGAGCGTCAGCGTGCGGGCCTGGCCGGGCTCCAAGCGGCCCACGGTCCACACGGCGACCTCGTTGTCGTCACAGCTAGCCCCGGGGCAATCCAGTCCGTCCTGCTCGTCGATGGAACGGACGTTGCCGGGGAGAAGGATCGACACCTGGAGAGAGGGGGCGCCGGCCGTGCCCTGGTTGGCGACGACGATCGACACGGGGATCGTCTCGAAGGACCGGGCGGTGGTTGTGGCAGGGGTCACGAACAGCTGGACATCCTGCGCAAGGGCGGGGCCCGCCGCGAGCGCCAGCAGGGCGAGTGTGTGGATGAGGCGGGTCATCGGTCGGCGTTGAGGAGGATGAGGAGGTCGTCGTCGATGTCTGCCGTCGCGCTCAGCCCGTTGGCGGTGCGGAAGGCCCGGATGCACTGGCGCGTCTGCGGCCCCACGCGGCCGTCGACGTCCCCGCAGCCGAACCCGCGGTCGTTGAGACGGGCCTGGACCCAGCGGTTGCGGTCTCGGCCCGGGGCCGGGACGCCGAGGAGCGGGTCGCTGGGGGGGGGCGCGACGGCGACCGGCGGCGGGTCGGGCTGGGGAGCGGGCCGCTCGCGGATCTGGGGCGGCGGCGGGCTGAAGGCGGGCGGCGGCGTTTGCGCCCGCGACGGCGATGCGCCGAGGGGGAGGTTGAGCCCCACCCGGATGTGGAGGCCGCCGAGCTTGTACGAGGGCGGGTTGGAGGCGAAGCCCGCGCTGGGCAGGCGGCTGGTGCGCTCGGGCATGTCTGCGTCGCGGACGGCGTATTCCCAGGTTTCGATGGGCGTCGCGAGGCGGTAGCCGATTCCCGCGGAGACGGGGCCGGCGACGACGCTGGCCATGGCGTTGAGGCCAAACCCCAGCCCGGTCGCCGTGATCTCCGACTGGGTCTCGTACCGTTCGCCGTCGTCGGGCGAGATCAGGAAGACGTCGCCCTGGCGGGAGCCGACGACGCCCACGGTCCCCGTCGCGAGCCCGACGAGCCCGGCGACGCCGACTTCGACTCCGAGGCCGGACCCGAGGCGGAGCAGGTAGCCCGCCCCGATTTCGCCGGTGGTGATGTCGATGGCGGGGCCGCCGTCGGCGACGGCCGAGTAGAGGAGCGACGTCTCGAGGCCTGCAGCCCACGTGAGCCCTCCCGTGGCCGCCGGGCGATAGCCGACGGCGGCCCCGACGAGCCAGGTGGAGGCGACGCTTTCCGAGGGGTAGTCGATAAAGCTGGGGAACGGGCTCAGGTCGGCGTCGCTTGTGAGTTGGACCGATGTGCCGGCGTTGGCCGCGTCGAGCGGCGCGCGCGTGACGGTCACCCCGGCGTAGCTGGGGGCGAGTTGGGCCTGAGACGCCGGGGCGACGATGAGCCAGATCGAGAGGAGCGTGAGCAGTCGGAGCATGAGCAGCGGGGTCATTGGAGGAGGAGGAGTTCGACACGGCGGTTGGCCGCCCGGCTGGTCGGCGAGTCGACCGCGGCGACCGCCTCGCCAGCCCCGAGGCCGTCGGCGTACACGGGGACTGTGGACCGGAGGCGGTCCTGGAGCGCGTCCCGGACGGCGAGGGCGACGTCGAGACTCCGGGCGATGTCCGCGCGGGGGTCGCTGGAGGCCGACGTGTAAGCGAGGACGTCGACGGCGGGGACCCTGTCGAGGGCGGATGCGATGGCGTCGAGGAGGGGGCCGGCTTGGGGTCGGAGTCGACCGGAGGCGTCGTCGACGAGTGCGTCGGCCGGGAGCACGAGCCGGACCGCGAACTCGTCCTCGCCGAGGCGGACGACGTCGCTGGCGACGAGCCCCGCGGGGGTGACCAGCTGGTCGGCCGTCGCCTGGAGCCGATCCGCGTGCAGGCTCAGCGCTTGCGCGCCGGGGCACCCGTCGGGCGGGCCCGCAGTCCAGCACTGGCGCTCGGCGAGACGGGCCTGTCGGCTGAGGTGGTCGGTCTCCCGTTCCAGGGCGACGACGAGGTCGATGCGCGCCGCGTCGAGAAGCGGCCCGCGAACGCCGAGGCGCCGTTCGACGTCGGCGTGCCGACGGAGCGCCCGGCGACACGGCGCGGTGGTGGACCCGGCGACGGAGGCGGCGGCGAGGAGGACCCAGGCGGTGCGCTCGGCTGGCAGGGCGCCGTGGCTGTCGAGGTATCCGAGGGCCGCCCCGAGCGTGGCCCCGCCGAGCGTCTCGGCCGGGCAGGACTGGACGAGCCGCGCCGGAGACGCGCACCCGGCGAGGCACGCCGCGAAGACGACGACGGTGCGGGTCATGCCTGGGTGGGCGCAATGAGGACCTCGATGCGGCGATTGCGCATGCGTCCGGCCGACGTGCTGTTGGTGTCGACGGGAGTCGTCTCGCCGTACCCGAAGGCCTCGATGCGCGCCGGGTCGACCCCGCGTGCCGCGAGGTAGTCGGAGACGGCGTGGGCCCGGTCCTCCGAGAGGAGTTGGTTAGTGTGGTCCGACCCGACGTTGTCCGTATGGCCCTGGATCTGGACGACGCTGTTGGGGCTGGCGACCAGGCTGGCGGCCAGCTCGTCGAGAACAGCCTTCATGGCGTCGCTGGGCTGCGCCGAGCCGGACGGGAAGGCGAGCGTGCCGCCGATGGGGACCCGCACGATGCGGTTCTCGAGGACCTCCACCTGTCCGATCTCGACGTAGCCTCCCCCGGGGATGTCCCCGGAGGGCGGCGCATCGCCGACGACGGTGGCGTCGTCGTCCCGCCAGGTGTCCTGGGCGTCGGGTCGGGTCTCGGCGGTCGCGACGCGTCGCCGGAGGGCGGCGTTGGACTGCTCGAGGGCGGCGAAGCGGGCGTCGAGTTCCTCGCGCTGGCGCATGGCCTGCTGGCAGAGGTAGAGCCCGGCGCCGCCGCCCGCGACGGCGCCGGCCATGGTGCCGGCCGTCTTCACGCGGCCGTTGCCTCCGGCGGCGTCGGAGACGAAATACCCGCCGGCGGCACCTAGGGCGAGGCCGCCGAGCGTCTGGCGAGCGCAGGGGCCGGTGGCGGACTGGAGGGCCGCGCAGCCGCCGAGCGTGGCGGGCGCGAGGAGGGCGAGGAGGAGAGGGAGGGTGCGCATGGTGTCGGGGGGGTGCGGGAGGCTCAGCCTCCCTGGCAGATGGAGAATTCCGAGCGGAGCCGCTCGATCTCCGTGTAGCAAGCGGACGACCGGTCGGCGTCCCGGAGCGCCGGGCACTCGTCGACGGTGAGCTGAGTGATGCGGCGGGCATAGCCCGAGCAGTCCCTCGCCGGTGCGGGCGGCGGGCGGGCGGCGGGTCGCTCCACGACGACCGGGCGGTCGATGTAGACGGGCCGCTCGACGATGCGCTCGACCACCTCAGGAGAGGGTTCGGGCGGTGTCTCGGGGGGGACCGATGGGTCGACGGCCCGGGGCTCCGGGTCCACGGAGTCGTCCGGAGGGGCCGGCGGACCGGATTGGTCGACCGTGTTGGGCGGGGTCGACGGAGGGGCCAGAGCGAGCGAGTCAGGGGGGATGCTCGCCTCGTCCCCGACGGCGACGCTGGGCGGAGGGGATGGACCCACGAGCCCGAGCGCGCGCGCTCCGGCGAAGCCGCCGCCGCCGAGGACCCCCAGCGCGACGACGACCAGCGCGGCGATCCGGGCTCGAGGGTCACGGAGTAGGCTGGGCCCGTCGGCCGAGACCGGCATGAGGTCGAACCCACACTCGGGGCAGACGAAGTCGGCGCCTTCGGCGACGGCGTGGGGCGTCCGCGCGACGTGGTGGTCGCACGGGTCGATGTCGTTCGTGCAGAGGCCGGTCATCATGACGTCGGGGGCTACGGTGTCGGTCTAGGCGAGGCGAAGGATGGGCTTCGTCTCTCGCGCGGCGTCGGCGTAAGCCCCGGCCTCACCGTTGCGTGCGACGGCCTTCACGCCTTTCGCCTCCTCCACGACGCGCTGGAACACGGCCTTCCGCGCGGCGGCGGGCTCGAACTCGAGGCCGCCCAAGCGCTCGCGGACGGCGGCCTCGAGCGTCGGGGCGAGCTGGGCCGGGAGCCGCTCCTCGGCATCGAGCAGCGAGCCGCCGAGCGCGACCTCCGCCTCAGGCAGGCCGTCCTCGTCGAGGATCTCGTAGACCCACGTCGGTCGCCCGGCCTCGTCCTCGTGCTCCTCGAAGAGGTCCAGCGCGCGGCCGAGCAGGAGCCATGGCCGCTTGGCCTCGTTGACCACCTGGACGCTCGGGAGGAAGAGGTGCGGCAGGTGCGAGCCGTCGTGCTCGGTGTGGATCTCGAGCGTGGCCTGGGCGCCGTCGGCGCACCGCTGCTCGTAGGCCTGGCGCAACACGCCGACGGGCCCGAGGTATCGCGCCGGCATCGAGGTGGTGACGTTGAGCACGACGATCTCGTTGGACCGCGTCGGCGAGGTCACGACGTCCGGCGTGACGCCGGGCGGCACGGCGTTGCGGAGGGCGGCCTCGAGGCGCCTCCCGAACTCGGGGTGCTCGTCGGTCTCCGGGAGGATCACCGTGAACGTGGTGAACTTGCCGGCCCGGCCCGGAACGGCCCGGGCTTCCTCGTCGCCGCTCAGCGTGGCGAAGGCGCGGGACTGCCGGACGATGGACTCGAAGTACTGGTTGAGCCGGGCCGTGTCCGACCCGAACCGCTCTTCGAGTCGGTCGAGGATGGACACGCCGAGGAGCGCCGGTCCGCCGTCCGAGCGCGCCGCGTCGTGGGCGGTCTGCACGTTTTCGGCGCCCTGTTTTTCGAAGAGGCTGACCACCGTGCTCACGGAGGCCGCCGCGTTGAGCGCCGTGAACGTCGACTCGGCCCCGGCGACCTGCGTGAGCGCCCGGCGGACGGCCGCTGTCTGCGTCCGCTGCGCCCCCTCGTCCCGGACCAGCCGGTGCCCGAGCCCCTTGACCTTCTCGGGATCGTAGAACCGGACGGTCTGCTTTTGCACGTCGCCCTCGCCGTCGTCGGTGAGCCGGGCGGCGGCCTCGGCGCGGAACACGTCGAGCGCCTGCTGGAGCGTGCTCTGGGACTCTTTGACCTCGCCGCGGAGCACGTCGAACTCGTCGCGGAGCGAGCCCAGGAGCGTCTTGGCGAACTCGAACGCGAGGATCCGGGTGCGCGCGAGGTAGTGCTGCTGGAGGACCTGGGCCTTTTCCTTGGCCAGCCGCTCGAGCTTGTTGAAGAACACCGGGATGACGCCCGTCTTGGCGAACTCCGCGTCGAGCGCCGTCGCCTTCTCGCCGTAGCGCTCGGCGATGCCCCGCTGCTGCTCCACCTTGTCGTCGAGGGCGCGGTGGCGCTCTTCGAGCTCGCGGGCGACGTCGCCGAGCATCTCGGCCGCCTCGTCGAGCGAGAGGTCGCCCTGTGTCCACCGCTCGAACAGCTCGGTCTCGACGGTGGCGCGGACGGCCTGGACGTGGCGCTTCCGAATCCTGGCCCGCTCGACGTAGAACGTCTGGACGCCCTGTTTGCGGAACTGCTCGGAGAACCGCTTTTCGAAGAGGACGCCGAGCTTGTCGGCCCACTGCCGCTTGTTCTTGTCCTGCTGGACCATGAGCAGGTACGTCTGTGCTGCGTGCTGCCACTCGGCGTCGAGCGGCTTCCAGGTCCGGTTGGCCCGCTCGTCGTCGAGGATGCCCTCGGACAGGGTGAGGTGGGCGTCCGAGATCCGCCAGCGGTTCTGGGTCTCCGGGCTCCGCACGAACGAGTCGTGGGAGCGGGCCGGCGGCTGATCGCTGTAGCCGACGGCCTCGGACCAGTGGTTATGACGGAGCTGGAGCGCGGCCTGCTCGGCGAACGCGTACGTGAGGTACTCGAGGATCTCCTCCTCGGGGTAGGACACGGTCTTGACCCCGAACGTGGCGAACCGGCGGGCGCGGGCCGGCGCGCCGCCGGTCGTGTCCTGCTCGGTCCCGAGCCCCTGGCTCCCCAGCTCGTAGCGTTCCTGGCGGTCGAGCGCGTCGAGGCCCGAGGCCCCGACGTCGGCGGCCGTGACCGTCTTGTGGAACAGGAACGACGCGACGACCTCGGGGAGCGCCTTGTCCACGTCGACGCGGTACCCCGCGGCGTTTTCGTCCGTGAACAGGTAGCACACGTTGTACGGGTCGGCCACGTCGAGCCGCTCGGCCACGCGCCGGTACCCGTCGGTGGTGAGGCGGTCGCCCGAGATGTCGTGGGGCGCCCACTGACCGATGGCGAGGGCGTTGAGTTCGCGGAGCGCGGCGAACCCGTTGGCCTGGTAGTTAGGCCCGGCCCACGTCGCGTTCGGGTTCCGCTCCGGGAGGAGGGCGTACACCAGCGTCTTTTTCGAGGCGTCTCCGTAGGCCGCTCGGAGTTGCGCGAGCACGTCGACGACGGTGCCGCCGCCGGTCCCGCCAGCCAGCCCGCACACGACGTGGAACGTGACGGCCGTGCTGCCGCCCCGCGTCATCTCGTTGACGATCTGCTGGACGGCCCCGTTGAACTCCTTGACCTTGTTGGCGAATAGGAACCGCCCGAGCCGCCGCTTCTGGCCGCCCATCACCTGGGCCCCCTGCATGGACTGGAGGATGTCCGCCCAGGCGTTCTTGTCGCCGAGCCAGGGGCTCACACCGGGGTACTCGGCGGCGTTGTCGATGACGGACTTGATCCCGAGCGAGCCGGCGATGTTGAGCCGGCTCTGCTTCGGGAGCTGGACGCTGCGCCCAAGTGTCTTCCACGACGGGTCGCCCGTCTCCATGAGCGTCCCGTCGGTGTCGACGTAGAGGAAGCGGAGGTTCACGGCGTCCGGGTCCTCCGTACGCAGGGTCTGGTAGACCTGCTTGCGGAGCGCGCGGATGACCTTGCCCCCGGTGCCTCCGAGGCCGATGATCAGGTGGTTCGCTTTGTCGGTCGAGTCGGGCATGACGAGAAGACGAGGGGTTGTTAGGCGGCGAGGTCGCGGCGGGCGGACCACGCGAGGGCGGCGAAGGCGGTGATTTGGGCGAGGGCCGCGACGCCGACCCCCGACCAGAAGAGGGTGCGGAGGAGGCCGGCCGGGCGGTCGACGACGTGAGACCGGAGCACGGCGTAGGCGGCGTCGGAGGCCACGGTCGCCTGGTCCGACACCCCGTCGGCGAGTGCGCCCGTGGGCATGGGGGCGGACTGGCGGGCGTAGGCGACGAGGCGGGCGAGGTCGGGCCGAGACGTCGCGAGCTGGCCCTCAAAGGCGCGGACCGCTCCCCCCCCGGCGCGCTCGACGAGGTCGGCGCGGGTGTCGGCCGAGTCCGCCCACTCGGCGTCGAGGGCCGCCCCGACGCCGCGCGCCACGGCGGTGCCGTACGCGACGAACGGGAGCGTCAGCGCGACGCCGAAGGTGACCGCCGCCGCCACGGCGCAGAGCGCGTGGTGGTGGGGCCGGACGGCGAAGGCCCGGTTCCAGAGCCTAGTGTGGCGCGCGGCGGCGGCCCACCCGGCCACGGCCACGACGGCAGCGACGGCGACGGCGGCAAGCGGTGAGGGGACCGGGACCGCCGTCGCGGCGTCGGCGACGGCCGAGCCCCAAGCTTGGAGGAAGGAGAGCGTGTCCATGACGGCGGTGTCGTTCGCCGCTCACGGTAGGCGCCCTCAGGCAACCCTCATGGTGCGATCGTCCCCGAGAAGCGCCTCATGCGCCGTCTGTCGGGGGAGGATGCGTCACTTCTCGGGGCTCTCCTCGCTGCTGCTGCCCTGGCCCAGAGCGTCGACCGCATCGGGCCCGGGGTTCGACGTGGCGACCTCCGAGGGGCGCGTCCCGAAGGTCTCGGAGAAGAGGCGGCTGAAGTAGTCGACGTCCTGGAACCCGACGGCGCCGGCGACCTCGCCGACGCGCCGGCCCGCCCTGAGGAGCGCGGCGGCGTGCTCCAGCCGGAGCGTCCGGAGGAACTGGGCCGGCGTCATCCCGACGGCCGCCTTGAGCCGCCGACCGAGTTGACTTTTGCTGAGCCCGACGTCGACCGCCAAGGCGTCGACCCGGAACGTAGGGTCCGAGAGGTTCTCCGCCACCGCCGCGCGGAGACGGTCCAGGAATTGCTCGTCCTCGGATTGGATGACGCCGAGCGGGCCGAGTGCGGTCTCGGTTCGGTACCGCGCTTGCATCTCGCGACGGCGGGCGATGAGGCGTCGGAGGCTGGAGACGAGCTCGGCGGCGTCGAACGGCTTCTCGAGGTAGTCGTCGCCACCGGCGTCCTTGGCTTCGCGGCGGGCGTCGGGGCCGGCGCGGGCCGAGAGGAAGAGGACGGGCAGGTCGGCAAGGGTCGGGGTTTGGCGGAGTGCGCGCACGAGGTCGAGCCCACCGGTGCCCGGCATCATGACGTCGAGCACGAGGGCGTCCGGGGCCGGGGCCGTTCGGTCGGCCCACGCCTGGAGGTCACCGGCGGCGGCTTCCGCGCTGGACGCTTGCAGGACCCGGAACGCTGGCGCGAGCGCGCGCGCGATGTAGTGCCGGACCTGGTCGTTGTCGTCGACGAGGTAGACCAAGGGTAGACCGACCTGCAGATCGGGTCCGCCTGGCGGCGGGCCGATTGGGTGAGAGACCGGGGGTGGGTGGCTGAGACTGTCCGGGATGGGGTCCGGGGCGGCGGCCGCGACAGAGTCGGTGGGGAGCGCAGGGATGGCGAGACGGAAGCGGGCGCCGCGGCGCCCCGCCGGCTCGACGGTGACGTCGCCCCCGTGCGCGCGCAAGGCGTGGCGCGTGATGGCGAGGCCGAGGCCGAGGCCCTCTCCTCCCCGACCACCTTCGAACCGCTCGAAGATGCGCTCCCGGTCGTGATCGGGGACGCCGGGGCCTTCGTCGGCGACCTCGACGAGCGCGAGCGCCCCGTCCGGGGACCGTTCGGCAGCGACGCGGACGGTCCCCCCTGGGGGGGAGTGCTGGATGGCGTTCTGGACCACGTTGCAGATGGCGTCCCCCAACACCGTCGGGTCGGCGTGGACCATGAGAGCCGCGCCGACGCCCAGTTCCAGATGGGCTTGGCGCCGCTCGGCGAGCGGGTGGAGTCCGTCTACGACGCGCCCGACGAGGTGGACGAGGTCGATCGGCCGGGGGTCGATTGAGGTGGCTCCGGGCTGGAGCCGGGCCAGCTTCGACAGGCGGCCGACGAGGGCGACCAGCCGTTTGACGTTGGCTCGGGCGACAAGGAGCGTGGCGTGAACCGCGTCCGCGACGGGCCCGTGGCGTCCTGAGAGCACCTCGTCGAGCGGGGCCTGGACCAGGGTGAGGGGGGTGCGGAGTTCGTGGCTCACGGTCGCAAACAGGTGAGAGCGGACATCGCGGGCCTCGCGGAGCTCCGCAGCCTGCGCGGCGAGGGCGTCGGCTTGGGTCTGGGTCCGAGCGCGCTCACGCGAGAGATCGGCGGTCCGTTGGTCGACGAGGGTCTCGAGCTCTCGGGTGCGGACCCGGTGGACCCGGATGATGTGGAGTCCGATGCCCACGGCGGCGAAACCGATGAACAGGGACGCCCAGAACGGCGCTCGGTACCAGAGCGGGATGGGGTCGATGGACAGAGTGAACGGGTCCGAGACCCCTCCTCCGGGACCCCTCGTGAACACGCGGATCTCCCGTGTCGGTGTCTCCTGAAAAAGCTCTCGGTCGATGACGGCCGCCAGCCCGACCGTGAGCGAGGTGGCGTAGGGGCTGGAGGCGATGGGCTCGGACGGGACGACCTTGCCGTCGAGGACAACGTCTGAGTAGTTGGCGTAGCCGTCGCCGAAGACCCGGAGGGTGTACGTCGGCCGGTCGTGGTCGCGGCGGACCACGGCCACATGGGAGACGGTCGGGCGCGGGGCCTGGACCGTGAACAGGGCCGCGTTCGAGAGCGGCTGACCCGCCCCCCCCACCTCGACCGACCACGCGACGGCCTCGTTGCCGACCGTCACGCGGACCTCGACGACGCCAGGGCTGGGGCTCCGGACGCGGTCTGGACCGCTCACCGTGACATCGACCCCTTCGGACCGGACTCGGACGTGCGGGTCCGCAGGGAAGTGGCGCCCTGTGATCCGAACCCACTGGGGGTCGTTGGATCCGACGACGTCCGCCACGGACAGGATTTCTGGAGGAGCGACCGAGGCGGGTCCGGCCAGGAGCGTAAAAAGGGCGAGGGCGAGCCCTAACACGGCACGTGTGGTGGGCACGACGGACAACCACTGGGGGCGCACGTCCGGCCGGAGTGCCGGGGGCAGTAGAAGGCGTCGAGACGGTTCACGAGTGAGCGGTCGTGGGGATGCAGCCTACCGGCTGCGGGCCGGTGTCGCGATCGCGCGATCGCGCCATTTCCCTAGGTGTCCTTGCGGAGGCGGGGATTCTGGCCGTGAGGGGTAGGTTGGCCGCTCCCTACCCTGTCGTGGCCGCCCTGGACTCTGCGCACGTGATGGACCTCGTCCGGAGCTACTGCGACTCCGCCGACGCGCTCTATGACGAGGGCCGCCTGGAGCTGGCGGCTGAGCGGGCGCGCCGTGCATTGGAGCTCCGCGAGGCGCTGGACGCGCCTGGCGCGCCCGAGATCGAGGAGGTGCAGAACCTGTTAGGCATCGTGCTCTCCGACCTCGGCGAGTTTGAGGAGGCGAGGGACCTGTATGCGCGGGCGCTCGCGACGGCCGAAGCCAAGGGGGAGGCCTCGGCGATCGCGGCCGTGCTCAACAACGCCGCGGAGCTAGCGGTCGCGCTGGGCGACTCGCAGGTGGCCCTCCAGCATCTGGAGCGCGCGGTTCGGCTGTGGACGGACCTCCACGGGGAGCACCACCCACACGTCGCGACGGCCCTGGTCCACCGCGGGCTGGCCGAGGCGCAGCTGGGGGAGGACGAGGCCGCACGGGCCTCCGTGTCTCGCGCGCTCGCCATCCGGGAGGAGGTGCTCGACGAGGGGCACCCGGACATTGGGCGCGCCGCCATCACGCTGGCGGCGATGAGCGAGTCGTGGGGGTCACGGGCCGACGAGGCCCTCGCCCGGCGTGGGTTCGACATCTTGAGAGCGCGTCTCGGGCCCAGGCACCCGGACGTGGCCAGCGCTGCGGCCACACTCGCCGGGACAGTGTCGGAGCGCGACCCGGCCGCAGCGATCGAACTGCTGGACGGAGCGCTCGAGGTTCGGCGCGACGTGCTAGGTCCGGAGCACCCCGATGTCGGGTACGCGTGGGGAGAGTTGGGGCGCGCCTACCGGGCCGCCGGGCGGCACGACGACGCCCAGCGCGCCTTGTCGACCGCCCTCGCGGTGATCACGGCGGCGCTCGGGGAGGGCCATCCGAGTGTCGCCCAGTTGATGTCCAGCCTGGGGGCTGCGGCGCTCGACGCGGGGGACGTAGAGCGGGCCGAGACGCTGTTGCGCCGCGCCCTCGACCTGCTCGAAGTGGCCCATGGGCCCGACCACCCGCTGGCCGGCGACACGGTGCAGATGTTGGCCGTCGCCGCGCTGGACCGGGGGGCGCCAGGAGAGGCCCGCGCCTTGTTCGACCGCAGCCTGGAGCTGATGCGAGGCGACGAGATGCGGCATCTGGCCCAGCCCCCCCTCCCCCGCCGACCGTTCTCGCCCCGACTGGCCACCCTGCGCCGGGCGGCAGAGGCGTTCCGCCGTGGAGGGCGGCTCGACGATGCAGAGGTGGTGGCGCGGGAGGCTCTCGAGATGGCCCGACGATCGTACGGGGACGCTCATCTGTTGACGGCCGAGACCGCCAACGACCTTGCCGTCGTGCTCGTGGATCGGGGGGCGTTGGCGGACGCCCACGACATGTTCGACGCGGCCTTGCGCGGTGCGACGCGTCTCGTCGACGATGAGGAGCGGCGCCGGGCTGTCGGCGTCGTCTCGACCAACTGGGCCGGAGCACACCGACGTGGCGGCTCGGTGTCGGCAGCGCGGGACCTGTTGGTCCGGGCGTTGGCAGAGGCCCGGGCGTTGATGGACGACGGAGGGCTGGTTTCGACGATGCTGTCGAATCTGAGCCTTGTGCACCGAGCGCTGGGTGAGCCTGAGCGGGCTCTGAGCGCCGCTCAGGAGGCGGTCGACCGGCAGCTCGCGTCCAGAGGAGCCGCCGACCCCGACACGGCACGCGCCCAGATGCTTCTGGCGGACGCGTTGGTGGACGTTCCCGGCCGCAGCCGGGAGGGCGTTGAGTTAGCCCGGACGGCGCACTCGGCGTTGGCGGCGAGCCTGGGACAGGGGGCCCCGGACACCGCGGAGGCGGCAGGGCGATTAGCGCTGTTGCTCCTCGACGAGGATCCGGCGGCATCGGTCCGCTTGCTCGAGGACGCTCTCGCCGTGTACCGGGGGCTTGGTGACGACGTGGAGGCGTTCCGCACGGAGGGCACGCTGGGGTTGGCCTGTCAGGCGGCGGGTCGCGTCGAGGAGGCCGAGACGGCGCTGACGCTGGCGGCGGCGGGGTTGGAGCGCGAGCTGGGAGAGGAGCACCCCGATGTCGCGCTGGCGCTCAACAACTTGGGGCTCTTCCACTTTGGCCGGGGGGACAGCGAGCGCGCCGAGGGGCCGTTGCGCCGGGCGCTGGCCATCCGCGAGGCGATCCTGGGGGAGGAACACCCAGACCTCGCCGAGTCGGTCAACAACGTGGCCGGTGTGCACCACGAAAGGGGGGACTACCTGGCCGCCCGGCCGTTGCTGGAGCGGGCGTTCGAGATCCGGGAGGCCTCGTTGGGCGCGGTCCACCCCGACGTGGCGGCGGCGGCGATCAACCTGGGCGTGCTGCTGAGCCGGTTGGGCGACAACGCCCGCGCGCGTCCCCTGCTGGAGCGCGCGCTGTCGATCTGGGAGGAGCAGTCGCAGGACGGCGCGGGGACGCCCCTCGTCGCCGTCGCCGCCGACAATCTGGCGATGGTGCTGTACGACGACGGAGAGGACGAACGCTGCATCGAGCTGATCACGTGGGCGATGGAGATCCGAGAGCAGCTGCTGGGCCCGATGCACCCGGACGTGGCCCAGAGCCTCAACAACCTGGCCCTGACGGTCCAGGATCTTGGGGACCTCGAGGCCGCCGAGGGCTACCACCGGCGCGCGCTTGCCATCCGAGAGCAAGCGTTGGGCCTGACGCACCCGGACGTGGCCCAGAGCCTCAACAACCTGGGCGGCGTGGTTGGGGCCCGAGGAGACCTGGAGGCGGCCCGCGACCTGTACCGGCGCTCGATCCGCATCTGGCAGGCGGCGGTCGGGGCGGGCGGGCTCGACGAGGCGATGGCACGGATCAACCTGGCACGCGCGGACGCCGCGCTGGCGGGCCCGGAGGCGGCGGCCGCCGACGTGCTGCGCGCGGCCGAGACCGTCGAGGCGATCACGACGCAGCAGTTGGGCACCCTCTCGGTGGCGGAGCGGCTGGCCTGGAACGACGACCTGCCGCAGACGATGAGTTCGATGCTGATGGCGTATGCGATGCCCGTGGCCCCAGCGCGCGCGTACGGCCTGCTCGCCGGCCTCAAGGGAGGGGTGTTGGCCGGACTGTTGGGGTTGGGGCGGGGGCACGCCGAGGCCGCCCGGCGCCTGAGGGCGGTGCGGGAGGAGATCGGGCGGGCCGTCCAGGACGACCGGGCCTCGGACGTGGACGGCCTGGAGCACGAGCGGGAGCGCCTCGAGCGGTCGCTGCTGGGGACGCGGGCGCACGTCGAGGACGGGGTGTGGGATCGGTCCGGGGCGGCCCGGCTCGCGGCTGGGCTCCCGGACGATGCCGCCTTCGTCGACCTGTACTGCACGGTCGATTGGCCCGGCGCCGAGACGTTCCGTTACACGGCCGTGGTCACGGCCGGGGGGGAGCATGCGACGGTCGACCTGGGCCCGGCCGACGTGTTGGATGACGCCCTGGCAGCCTGGCGGCGCGAGGTGGTGTCGCCGTTGTGCGACCTCGACGCGCTCGCTGAGAGGGTGTGGGCGCCCATCGGCGACGTGCTCAGCGGATCCGTCGGCCAGGTCTGGGTGTGTCCGGAGGGGCCGTTGTGGGGGGTCCCGTGGGGGTTGTTCGGCGGCGACCGGAGGGTGGCCGTGGTGCCCTCCCCCCGCCTGCTGCTGGCGCTTCAGGCCCCGCCGCCGCCGCCGCAGGACGAGGTCTTGCTGGTGGCCGGGCCGACGTACGGGGCCGTCGTTCGCGCCCGTGGGCTTGGTGACTTGCCGAGTGCGGGGGCGGAGTCGGCGTGTGTGGAGGGGGCCGCGGCGGCCTCCGGCCGTCGTGTGGTGCCGTTGACGGGGCCGGACGCGACGGTCGGCAGCGTGTGTGTCGGGTTGGAAACGTGCGGCCACGCCCACATCGCCACGCACGGGTTGACTGGCACAGCGACGGGGCGCCTGAGCGAGGGGGTGGCGCACCGCGGCGCGATCCTGGCCGACCCGGGGACCGGCCTCCGGCCTGGCGGGGGTCGGTGGACGCGGAGCCCGCTGGCCACGAGCGCGTTGGTGCTGGCGGGCGACGACCCGTATCTGACGGCCGAGCAGGTGGTGGGGCTGTCGTTGGGAGGCCTCCAGTCGGTGGTGCTGTCGGCCTGCTCGACCGGGTTGGGGCGGTGGGTGTCGGGCCAGGGCGTGCTCGGCCTTGCGGCGGCGTTCCATGCGGCGGGGGTCCGCTGGACGCTTGCGTCGCTGTGGGACGTGCCGGACGCGGCGACGCTCGCGCTGGTGGAGGGCTTCTACGCGGCGCTCTGGGGGGACGGGCGGTCTCCTGCCGACGCGCTGCGCGCGGCGCAGGCCCAGGTCCGGGCCCACCGCGACTGGCGGGCGCCGTTTTTCTGGGCCGGGTGGGTCCTGTCGGGGGACGCGTTCCATCCGGCGGGGGCCTGAGGAGTAGTATGTCGCGCGTGGTGCCCCCCCGATCCCCTGCTCTCTCCATCTGGCGTCGGTCTCTTGCCGGGGCGTCGGCCCCGATCGTGAACGCGTTGGACGACGCCGGCGAGACGTTGCTGGTGCCGGCGGCCGAGTGGGAGAGCTACCTCGAGGCGTTGGACGCGGGCCCCGAGCCGCCCCGCGTGGTTCTGGTGGGCCCCGGCGCTCCGCCCGATGCGGTCGCGTATGTAGACGATGCGGTCCCCGACGATGCGGACGCGATCGCGAGCGCCGTGCGCCTGAGCGGGTCGGAGATCGGGCGGGCGCTGTCGGACGCGACGGGCGTGGAGCTCCGCCAGGTGGCCGAGGCGCTCACGCTGGACGCCCTGCCGGCGTCGCTCCAGCTGCCGCCCCTGGCCCCGGACGACCTGCCGCGGGTCGCGGCCGCGGCACGGCGGGAGGTCCAGACTCGATGGGCGCTGCGTCCTCGTCCGACCGGCACGGCCGTCGCGGACGAGCGGGCGCCCGCGGAGGAGGTGGCCAGCGCGGTCGCCGCCGCCGTCCTGGTCGGCCTGCTGCGGGCGGGTCTCCGGCTGGGCGCGTCCCCCATTTTGCGCGGCGAGGACACGGGCCCTGCAGGCTCGGTGGCCGATCAGGTGGCGGAGGTCTTCGACCGCGGGGGAGTGGTGCCGGCCGAGCTGGGAGGCGTCGCCGTGGACTTCGCGCTCGACGGGGACACGATGGTGATCCGGGGGGAGCGCCCGGTGCGGGTGACGATCGGCGTCCCAGGGACCGCTCCCGAGGTCGACGAGACTGGACGTCGGGTCGCGGTCCCGGTGGGCGCGCTGCGGGGGCGGCGCGTCGCGGTGTCGATCGGGTCGTGAGGCGGGACGCTCACCCCGACGGGGACCGGACGCCGGCCCCGTGCGCGGACCTGGATGCGCTCGCGGCGCGGGGGCGCGCTGGCGACGCCGAGGCGGAGGTCGCCTTGTGGACCTGCACGCAGCCTCGCCTGGACCGCCTGGCGGTGGATGTCGCGCGCGGTGCCGGGCTCGTCGGGCGGGAGGAGGACGCGCGCGACGTCGCCCGGCGGTCGTACGAGGACGCGCGGGCGGACCACGACCCCGGCAAGGGACCGTTCTGGCCGTTCATCAAGCGCCGCGCGACGAGCCGGCTGATCCGCTGGATCACACGCGAGCGACGCCACGAGGGTCCCCCGCCGATTCCGCCACCTGGCGGCGGGCCCGACGCCAGTGAGAGGTTGGAGGCGTGGGACGTTTTGGTGCAGGTGCTGTCGTCCTTTGAGGACCCGGTGGTCCGAAACAAGTGGATGGTGATCCGCCTGTGCCAAGAGGAGGGGTACTCGGTGCGCGAGGTCGCCGACTCGCTGGTCGGTGCTGGGGCCGTGGATCCGGCGCTGGAGGCGACCTGGCCGTCGATCGTGGCCTGGCACGGGGCGGCGCGGTGGCCGGTGCGCCCCCCTCCCCTGCCGGTGACCTGGGCCGGGTGCGCCGAGCTGTTCCGGTCCGGGGTGTCGGCGAGCGGGCGGGTGGTGCCGGGCCCGCCGGCCGCGGAGGACCTGGCCGACCCGGCGCGGCGGAGCGGGACGCTGGACGCGTGGGCCGCGCGGCTCCACCGCTTCTACTACCGCGCGGGCCCGCCGGTCACCCGATGAGGCCTTCGCGGACGCCGACGGCGGCGGCCTGTGCGGCGGTGTGCACGTGGAGCTTGTCGTAGACGCTCCGGAGGTGGGTGTCGACGGTGTGTGGGCTCACGAACAGCCGCTCGGCGATGCCGGCTTTGGAGTGTCCGTTGGCGAGTTCTCGGAGCACCTCCCGCTCGCGCGGCGTGAGGGGTCCGGAGTTCGTGCGCTCCGGCGCGAAGTGGCCCAGGACGTGCCGGGCCACGGCGGGGGCAAAGAAGGTCCCTCCGGCGTGCGCCTCGCGGAGTGAGCGGAACAGGTCGTCGGGGTCGGTCCCTTTGACGACATAGCCGGAGGCCCCGGCCCGGAGCGCGGTGACGATGGACGGGGGGTCGTCGAGGAGCGTGAGGACGACGACGGGCGTGGTCGGGAGGACGCGGTGGAGCCGACGGGTGGCCTCGAAGCCGTCGGTGCCGGGCATCTGGAGGTCCATGACGACCAGGTCCGGGGGCGCGTCGGTTGGGAGCCGGCCGGCGAGGGCGGCGTAGCTCTCGAATCCGGCCCCCAGCCGAAGGTCGGGGGACGTGGCGAGGAGTTGGGCGAAGCGGTCGCGGTAGAGCGCCTCGTCCTCGACGAGCCACACATCGAGAGCGTCGGTCATGCTGCATGCTAGGCACGCGGCGGCGAGTCGGCCTGGCGCGATCGCGCCAGCTTAGGCCTGGAAGGTGAGGCTCACGCGTGTGCCGCCGCCCGGCCGTGGCTCGACGGTGACGGCGCCGCCGAGCGCGGCGGCGCGGCGGCGCATGGAGCCGGAGCCGTGGCCCTCGGTGCTCGCGGGGTGGACCCCGACGCCGTCGTCGTCGATGAGGATGCGCCAGAGCGGGCCGGTGCCGTCGACGAGGATGTGGAGGTGGCGGGGCCGGCCGTGGCGGACCGCGTTGTGGAGCGCCTCTTTGCAGACGAAGAGGGCGTGCCGGCGGGTGTCCATGGAGAGCGGGGTGTCGGAGGCGCCCTCGAGCCGAAGCGAGACGTCGACCTGGGGCGCGAGCCCTTCGGCCGTCTGGCGGATCCGCTCGGCCAGGTCCGCCACCGTCGTCCGGCCGGCGTCGACGACCCAGACGGTGTCGCGGAGGTCGCCGAGGATGTCGCGGGCCTCGTCGGACCGGCTGCGGACCTCTGCTCGAGCGTCGACGGGGAGGGTCCGGGAGGCGATGTCGAGCGCGAGCGCGAGGCCGCTGAGCCGTCCGCCCATCTCGTCGTGGAGGTCGTCGGCGATCTGGCGGCGGGTGTGCTCGACGCGGAGGACCGCGCGAAGCCGCAGGCGGTGAGCGGCCCAGGCCAGGCCGCCAGCGACGAGGGCCGCCAAAGCGATCGCCCAGGGGGTGCGCCACCAGGGGGGCCGGACGATGACCGCCAGAGAGATCACCGGGGACTTCACACCCGCCGGGGCGGTGCGGACTTCGAAGGCGTAGCGGCCCGGAGGAAGCTTTGGGTAGGTAACGGAGGACTGAGGGGAGGGCGCCGACCAGGAGCGCTCGTAGCCGGCAAGGCGGAACGAGTAGCGGCGCCGGTCGAGCGCCAGCGCGGGCGCGGCGACGTCGAAGCGGGGCCCTCCGTCGGCAGGGCCGAGCACGAGGTCGGCGGCGGTCGAGAGCAGGCGCGCGCGGCCGTCGACGGTGGCACCGACCACGTGAGCGGCGCTGGGCGTGGAGCGGAGCCTGTCCGGGTCCACCACGATGACCCCTCGGTCGGTGCCGAACGCGACGCGTCGGCCGACGCGCGCGCATCCGCCGACGCCCCCCGTGGTGGAGGGGAGCCCTGCGGCGATGCCGTCGACGAGGATCCCCCCTGTACGTCGATCCAGCAAGAGTAGCCCACTCCCGGTGGCCGTCCACACCCCCCGTTCCGTCGGGACGAGGCACGTCACCTGGGGGTGCGCCCAACGGTCTGATCGGAGGAGCGGCCGGAGGTGCCCGTCGCTGTCGAGCCGATCTATGCCACCGACCGAGCCGACCCAGAGGCCGGAGCCGACCGTGGCGAGCGCGAGCACGAGGTCGGAGGCGAGCGAGCCGGGGGCTTCGCGAATGCACCGGGGCGCGTGGCGAGCGGGCCGGCACAGACCGGACCCCTGGGTGGCGGCCCAGGGGACACCGTCGAAGACATCGACGTCCAGGACCTGCCCGACGTGCCCGAAGGGGAGTAGAGAGATCGTGCGGCCTTCCGCCACTGGGCCAAGGACTGCGTCGAGGCCCTGGTCGGCGGAAGCGACCAGCAGCCGCGTGCCGTCGGCTGCAAGCGCGTAGGCGTAGCGCCCACCGCCGGGGGGCCGGTCTGTCGCACCGGTCTGGAGGTCTAGCCGCCAGAGCCCCCCTCCAAACGTGGTCGCCCACAACTTGTCGCCGATGATGAGGAGGTCGGTGACGTCGTCGTTTGGGAGTGAGGTTGGGTCAGCTGCAGAGGAGCGGTAGGCAGAGCACGTGCGTCGGCGGAGGCGGCACCGCCAGAGTCCCTCCCCCGCCGTCCCGATCCAGAGAACGTCGTCGCTCTGCGCCCAGATGGCCTGAACGGCGCGGTCCTGGAGCCCCCAAGAGAAGTCGATGGAGAGGTAGGGCCCCGACGGCTCGGTACGGTAGAGGCCGTCCCACGAACCGAGCCAGTAGCCGCCCCCCGCGGCGGGGATCGCGGTCGTGGCGGTGGGGCGGCCCGGGTCGAGGGGGGAGCGGTCCAGGAAGGGGCGCCGAGTGCCGGTGGCCAGCAGGCCGGCCCCCATGCTGCCGACGAGGAGTCGTCGGGCGACCGGATCGTGGGATAGGGTGAGAATGTGGTCGGAGCCGCTTCCTTGCCAGCTGGGCGCGAGCGACGACTCGACTCGGGAGAGCACGCCCGGTCGGTGAGGAGCGGCGGTGTAGAGGCCGCTGCCGAAGGTCCCAACCCAGAGTGCGCCGTCGGCGAGGGCGAGGGCCGTGACGAGTGCAGGCATCGGAGCGATCCGACGGGCGGACGTGTCGAGCGAGACCCAGAACAGGCCGGTGGCGGTGCCGACGAAGGCCCCATCGCGGTAGGACTGGACGGCCCGCGCGGCTTCGGCGGGCGAGGCCATCCGACGGACGTCGAGGGTGGTGGGATCGACGGTCGCGACTCCGTCGGAGGTGCCGACCCAGACGAGGTCGTCGCCGAGCGAGACCGCAAGGATCTCGTCGCTGGGCAGCGAGGTGGGATCGGAGGAGTCGTGGGTGAGGCAGTCTGCCCGGGTGCGGTCGGTGGGGATGCGGCACAACCCCCCTGCGGTCCCTACCCACACGGCCCCGTCCCGAGCGACCGCGAGGGCGCCCACGTTGACAAACGGATCGACGAGCGCGACGTCGTCCCCGGCGGACGGCCCGTAGTGGACGGCACGGTGTCCATCGAAGCGGGACAGCCCGAAGGGCGTCCCGACCCACAGGAATCCATCTAGGTCTTGGGCGAGCGCCGTGATGGTGACCGAGCGTGCGGCCCCGGTGACCCGGCTGGGTTGCGCCGACGGGCCCGGAGCGAGCGTCGCCGTAGCGAGCGTCGCCGTGACGACGATGGCGAAGCGGATCGCAGGTCGAAGCGGCACGTGTGGAGACGAGGGCAAGGGATAATAAACCTGATCAACGGACCAACATCGGGGTGCCGAGACCGGTCCTCACTCCGCCCCGTCGCCGACCGGCGCCTGCACGTCGACGATCGCGGGGCCCGGCGGAGTGGCCGATCCACCACGGACTGGAGACCCCACCGGGATCCGGGATGCAGGACGATCTACAAGAACAGGTCGAGTGGGTTGAGGTCCGCCTCGAGGCGCTCGGTCTCGCTCCAGCCCACCTCGACGGGGAGGCGGTACAGGCGGCGCCCGCCCAGGCGGCGCCAGAAAAAGGCGAGGCCTGGCGCTAGCGCTCGCACCACGGGTGTCCCGACGAGTGGGTGTGTTTGGTCGACCAGGTAGGCGTCGATGCCGGCCGTCGCGAGGCGACCGGACAGATCCTGCAGGGGGTCGGGACCGAGGGGCCTCGTGATCACGGCCGTCGCGTCGGCAGGCAGAAGGTAGGGGTGGTCTCGGGGCGAAGCGGTGTCGGCCCACGTGAGAGGGGACGGGTGACGTGGGTCGTCGGTGGCGCGGATCATCTGGACGAGCTCGAGCACGGCTCCTTCGGCGGCCTCGTCGAGCGTTCGGCCAGCGGCGAAGCCGAGGACCCAGCCAGGGGGGCCGGACCGCCGGCACGACACGGCTGCGCAGACCGGGACCTTGAGGTCTGCCGTCAGGTCGAGGACGTGGAGGTCGCGACCGTCCCTGAGGAGCGCGCCTCGGACGCCCTCGACGCGCGACGAGGTGTGCCGCGCCGCCGGCCGCGGGATGCGGTTGAAGAACCACGACGACACGATGTCGCGCTCGATCAGCTCCAAGATGGCACCGAGGGCGGCGTCCGTGTAGCTGGCGCCGCCAGCGCAGCCGTTGGAGTGGGCAAAGGCGTAGGGGTGACGTGCACGACTATAGCCATAGAAGGCCGCAGCGGCCGGGACCCATCGGGGCAGGTCGGACTCATTGATGGGCCAAGCGCGAACCCAGTCGATGACGCGATGCGGGTCGAGGCGCGTGGTGACGTAGGCTTCCGGAGGGCCACCGGTCGTGCGTCGGGCTCGCTGGCGGTCGCTGAAGAGGTCGATCGCATCCAGATCAAGGGCCCGCTCCCCCAAAGCGGTTCGGGAGTCACGCCGGAGGGCGATGTCGGGGTGGCGCGTGCCCGACAGGCGCTCAGCGGCTTCCCAGATGGCGCGTTCGACGGCGACCGCAGGGTTCCAGGCTTTCCCTCCCGCCGCATGGCACTCGTTGGCGATGATGGCCGTCGGATCGTCGGAATCAATCGGAAACCGGTAGCGGACGGCAGCCGCGACCGCCGGCCCGATTTGGGCGACGACGCGCGCACGGTAGGCGATGCCGATCTCAGGGTCGAGAAGCCCGAGGGGCGTGCGGAGGTGGGACCGGGGGCGACGGAGAGGGTGACGGATCGGCTCCTGTGGCGGGAGGGTGTGCAGGGGCGACGACCGGAGCGGTCGACCGTCAGAGTGCACGACCCAGGCGTTGTGCGCCAGGCCCGCGTGGCCGACGGCGAGGTAGGTCGCGACGGCGCGCGCGGCGGCCTGGGAGTCGGCCTGACCGAGGCGTCCTAGACAGCGGCTGGGAGCACCCTCGGCGGGGCGACCTGGACGACGGAGGCGGAGCCGATGGGCGAGCGTCGAGAGATTCGCCGGGTCGTCGAACACGCCAAATGCGAGGCCGCCCGGGCGGGGGTCGACGACGAGGGTCGGACCGGACGGCGGGGCGTGCCCGCGCTCGTCTTGGCGCACGGCGTCAGCGGTCCGCACCGTGACCGGCGTGCCGCCGGCCTCGCGGTCGAATCCGTAGGCGGCGAGCGCGGCATCCAAGGCGGGGAGGGCCGCCGGATCCCCGAGCAGGCGGATAGGCGTCTGGAGCACTCCCGCTGCCCATGCCGGGTCTAGACCAAGACGCTTCCAGAGGGCGGCAGTGCTCGGAGTGAGCGGGCACGGAAGCGATACGAGGACGCCGGCCTGTACGAGGGCACGAGTGGCGCACTCGACCTCGGATGTGGGAATGCCGAGGCGGTGCGCGAGGTCTGCCCCAGTCGTGGGTGCGCGAGCGATCTCGCCGACGACCTGGACGGGGACGGGTCCCGACACGACGCAGAGCCCGTCCGGATGGTAGACGACGACAGCCCCGCGGAGGACGGCCGTTGGTGGGTCGAGCGTGAGGTGGAAACGGTTCATGACAATGGTGCGGCGCTGCGTGCTGAGCACACAGCGCCGCGTGGGGGTTGTGAGAGATCGGCAATCGCCTTTGCGGTCCGCCGGCGGTCGCTAGCCGACGTAGTTGGGCAAGGTCGGCTTGACCGTGCTGAGCGGGTCGAAAACGCAGACGTCGCGTCCGTCCCAGAGCGCCGTGGAGGGTGCAGTGAGGGCGTCCATAGTGGCTACCGGTGTGGATGTCCCCTGGTTGGGGGGCGGCCCGGAGTGGGCTGCATGGGGGATCCACTTAAGAGCGAGGCGTTGTGACACGGCGCCGGGCACTTCACTCCCTGTTCATAATTCCTGATGCGGCACGGGCGACAACGATGCCTCCTCTGCCCCGCAAAACCTCGCACGCACGGCCGTCGCGCAGGTGTGGGTCGGCGGGGATCCCCCATCCGCCCAAACCCATCGATTGCCAGCCCGCTGGTTGGGGAAGACCATGCACGAGAGCATCGCGACACCGACCCGGCCGATTGTCTGCGCGACGAGTGCCGTCGTCAGGGCGCAGCGACCCCGCGCTCCGCACCGGCATCCAGACTCGGCGGGTGGCACGTCGTTCTCATGCGCGGTCAAGAGGCCAATAGGCAGAGCTTGCGGCGCAGCCGCGAGAGGAAGGCTTGGAGTCCCTGAGGGCTGATGGAGGCTGCCCTCGGCCTTGGGCGGGACGCCAGTATGTGTCCCAGTCGAGCGGAAGCCCAGACATCCCCACGTCAAGTATGAGATTCGGGTCGACGGGTCCCATGCGAGAGGAGACAAAAGAGGGCTGCGCCGAGCGCCGGCTAACTCTGCCAAGGATTTGACATGGAGTGTTGCCATGCCAGGTCTCTCCCCGTTCCCGCTTCCTGCCCCGTTGGGCCAGCCTCACGGAAGCAGAACCCCGGCTGGCATAGCAAACTGGCTCACGCACCCTGCCGTCGTCCACATGCTCCCGCACCGCTCATGCCTAGACGCGCTGGATGTCCGACTGGCGGAGCCACGCGACCACGTCCTCCATCAAAAACAGCGGCGGCCCGTTCGCGGCCAGCCGCACGCACGGGAGCCCCCGCTTCACGTACCGCTCGGTCACCGTCCGGTCCGTCACGCCGAGCAGGTCGGCCAGCCTCCGGGCGGTGAGGATCCCGCGCTGGTCGGCGAGCAAGGCGTACAGCTTCCGCACGTCGGACCCGTGCTCGGCCATCGCCCGCTCGATAGCCGCCCGCGCGGTCCGGCTCAGCTCGCGCTCGGCGGCCTCGCTCTGCAACAGCAGCGTCGCGTCAGTCATCGGTCTGGTGGGTGGGTAAGGGATGGATGGTGAGAGTGTCAGATGCGGCGCCGCCACAGGGGCCGCTGCCCCGGCCGCGGCACGGCCTCGAAGTCGTCGGTCGTCACGCCGCTCCGCTCGCAGGCGTGGAGCATCTCGGCGTAGGTCAGGAGCCGTCCAGCCGCTGCCTCCCCCTGCGGACCGGCCGACCACCCGCCCCGGATCGCGCTCACGAGCCAGCCCGGCCCCAGCGCCTTCTCGGCCCGCTCGCGGTCGAACCGCTCGACGAGCCCCCGCACCCGGTCAGGATGCGCCTCCGCCAGCCGCGTCGCGACGGGGCCGTCCACGCCCCGCGCCCGCAGCATCTCAGACAACCCTTTCCCGACAGCAGCAGCCCCCGCCGCCTCGACGGCCACGCCGAGGCAGGCCGACTCGCCAACCGCCCCGTCGCCCGACGCGCCGCCGCGCCCGGCATGCTGCATGTCTTTCAGAGCATCAGGGGCAGAGTATGCAGGGGGCGTTGCCGCCCGCGGACCTCCCCCGTCGCCGCCCACAGGACGGGACACGGTCTCCACGTCGCCCCTCCCCCCGCCGCGCACGTCGCCGCCCCCTCCGTCGTGGACCACGCCCCCGATGGTCACCCCACCCCCGGCGCCCGGTGCACGGCCCTCGCCGACGATCCGCTCGTCGAGGAGCTGGTACGTGTTGGCCTCCCCGGCCACCCGGTCCACCCCGACGTAGCCCGCCGCCTCGACCCGCCCCAGCGTCGCCTGGACCGCCCGGACGCCCACGCCGCACATCCGCGCGAGACGGCGCTGCCCCGTCCGGCACGCCCCGCCCGCATCGGCCAGCTCCGCCAGCGCCAGGAGCGCCAGCCGGTCGGCCGCGTCCGTCCGGTCCGCCATCGCCCACACGCGCCGGCGCCACACGTCACTCATCGGTCCCCTGGCTGCGCGCTCCCTCCCCCCCAAGCGCCGACGCCTCCTGCTCCAGCCGCTCGGCCTCTCGCACGAGCGCCGGCCACCGGACGCCCGAACGCCACACCTGTCCCTGCCGACGGGCCAGGTAGGCCCCCCGTGTCCGAAACCAGACCTCGTCCTCCACCAGCCGACGCAGCCACGTGCTCGTCCACGCCGGACGCCCCTCTGCCTCACGCTCCCGCTCGTGGAGCCGCTCGCCCAGCTCGTCCAGGCGACCGTCGCCGAGCGCACTCAGGGCCGCCGCCATCCGCAGCTCGAGCGACCGGGCCAAGAGCTCCGCTGCCCGCACAGGCGACGACACCGCAGAGAGCACCGGGGCCTCGTCGCGGAGGTCTTCACGGCACCGTACCCGGTACGCCGGGCCGTCCACATCGCGGGTCAGGAGCATAGTCAGGGGGATCGTTCGATTGACAGGTGACACGAGCCTACGGCTGTGCCTACACTCCGTCAACTGTGAACCCGCCCGCTCCCTCATGCCCGACGACGCCAGCGCCCAAGCCCTCGACGCCAACCGGTTCGCCGACGCCCTCCTTCAGGCCCTTTCTCAGAAGTCGATGAGCCAGCGCGAGCTGGCCGAGCACCTCGGCATCCGCCAGCAGTCCGTCTCGGGGTGGATCAACGGCCGCGCCCGCCCCTCCACCGAGAACCTCCAGGAGACGCTCGCCATCCTCGACATCGCCTGGGACGACGTCCGCCGCCGCGCCCTCCCACTCCCGACCACGTCGGACGCTCGCGAGACCACCGTCGCCGTCTACACCGACGTCCGGGCCTCGGGCGGCCCCGGCTTCCTGGTCGGCGACGTCGACGGCGACGAGGCCCGCCGCCTCACGACGCCCAAGGAGATCCTGACGTCCCTCCTCGGGTTCTGGCCCGGCGACGGCCTCGGGGCCATCTACGTCGTCGGCGACTCGATGGTCGACCCCACAGCCACCTCAGGCGGACTCCCAGACGGCCAGCTCGTCCTCTTCGAGCCCGTCACCTCCGTCCTCTCGGGCCATCGCCACGTGCTCACCGTCGACGACGACGCATGGGGCCCCCGCGTCTTGGTCAAGCGCCTCTCGATCGGCCTCGACGGCTCGCTCGTCGTCGCCTCCGACAACCCCCTCGCGGAGATCCCCGCCGAGCGGCTCCTCCCCGACCAGGAGGGCGGCCTCACCCACGCCGAGACCGGCCGGCCCGTCGACCTCGCCGTCGTCGGCCGCGTCGTCTGGCCCCGCGAGTCCGACGACGAGCGGACGGTCAAGAGCGTCACGCGCGCCATCGAGCGGCTCGTCGAAACCGGCGTCCTCAGCTGACGGATTAGCTGCTCGCGCTGCCGGCCGACGAGCGGCCCGCACCCGCTCGGTGACCCCAGACCTCTGGCGGACGCCCCGCCCGCGGCGCGGAGTCCCGCCCCGCGCGCATCCCGACACTCTCCGCCTTCCCTCGCCGGCCTCGCTGCGCGTGCCCCGCTCGGCTCGGTGAGCACGGTCCCAGGCTGACAGGCCGCTGGCGCCCGGCCCTCCGGGTCCGGCGCGGTGCGTCGAGGGCTGGCCTCCCTGCGGTCAGGGGAACAGCGGTGCAGCCTGCGGCCGCGGTCTCGGGTGTGCGCCCGGGGGCTCACGCAAGGTCGGCGCGACGGGCCGACAAGCGGCCCTCTCCGGGCTGCGGCAAGGGGCGCGGTCCCGACGGGCCCGCTCCGTGCTCGCCTCCGCGCTGCGCTTGTGCGGCTCCGCGCGGCCCTGGCCTCCGCCCTCCGCGCGCGAATGCGGGGCTTTCAGCCCCCGGGCGCTGGGCCTCTCGGTCCCCCTCGGGTGCTGCTTGTCCAACCCACACCCCCACTTCCATGCGCATTCGCTTCGAACGCCTCGGCCGCACCGGCTTCGTCATCACCGACGTCGCCCGCCCCTGGCGCACCCTCGTCGTCTACCAAGACCGCGATCCGGCCGCCTTCGCCGCCCTCCGCGAGCTCGAGCTCGACATGGCGTCCGTCACCCCGGCCCGGGAGCAACGCCTCCACGGCGTCATCCGCGACGCGTGGGCCCTCCGGGATCAGCTCTTCGGCCGTCCCGCCCTGCCTGCCCGCCGCCACGCCGCCTAGCCCCTCCGCCCCGCTGGTGGCCGTCGTCGCCAGCGGGGCCATCCCCTCCCGTCATGTCTGCTTCCTCTGCCCACAAGCTCCCCTGCTCCCTAGAGCCCGCCCGGCTCTCGCCGGCCGCCTGCCCGTGCTGCAAAGGCGACGGCGTCATCCACTACCGCGAACGCGACCCCCGCACGGGCCGGATCGCCTACGAAGGCGTCGAGCCCTGCGAAGGGTGCGACGGCGTCGCCTGGCCCGGCCTCGTCTACGCCTGCCCCGGACCCCGATCCGGGGGCGGCCTCGGTCCCGTCGTGCGCGAGTCGGCCCGCGTCTACCAGCTCCACCCACCGCGCTTCCCGCTTGGCCTCCTGATCGCCACCCCTGGCGCGCTCGCCCTCGCCCGTCGGCACGGCGTCGATCTCTTCGCCCTCCTCCGGCGCCACCGCGCCGGCGACTGGGGTGCGGTCTGCGACGACGACGCGCTCGCCAACGACCTCGCCCTCGATCCGGCGTGCCTGGCCCGGCTCCTCTCGGTCTACGACACCCCCGGCGGCCGGCTCTGGGTCATCACCGAGGCGGACCGGTCCGCGACCACGGTCCTCCTGCCCTCCGAGTACTAGCCCCGCTCTTGGCGGCCCCGATCGGGGCCGCCAAGCGTCGCCCCTCCCACGCCCAACATCGAAGGCCCCGCCCTGGGCAAGGACGAGACGCGCACGGACTCGCGCGCAGAAAGGCCTACCAACGCGATTTCAGACTCCAGTGACACGACCCCGGCACACCCTCTCCTGACCCTAACGGCAGCTCCACTTCATACACCTAGCCCCCTCCTCCCGCATGGAGCTCGCCGCCCGCCCCCTCCGCGACACCGACGTTTGGACCCCCGAAACCCTTCCCGACGCCCTCGCCCCGCTTGCCCGACGCCAAATCCTGTACGCCTCGCGCGTCTCGGCCGGCCCGCCGCTCCCGACCGAGGACGACGCCGAGCGCGTCGCCACGCTCGACGAGGTCATCGGCGCCACGCCCGAGACCACGTTCTTCCTCGGCGTCGAGGGCGACTCGATGGTCGACGCCTGCATCCACGACGGCGACCTCCTCGTCGTCGACCGGACCCGCCAGCCGGCCGACGGCGACATCGTCGTCGCGGCCCTGAACGGTGAGCTGACGGTCAAGCGGCTCCGCCATCGTAACGGGCTCGCCTTCCTCCTCCCAGAGAACCCGGACTACGCGCCCATCGAGGTCGACGAGTACAGCGACCTCACCGTATGGGGCGTCGTCACCCACGTCCTCCACGACGTGAGACGCTCGTAACTCGACTCACTCCACGGATGTGTGGGGGCTGAGGCATTCCCGTTGGAGCCGAGCCTCACGCCAGCTGTCGAGGTAATCGGCTAGATGCTCCTTGCTGGCCCCCTCACGCTCGAGCATCTCCTCGACGAGCCCCTGCTCCGCGACGTACTCCTCCGTTGTGAAGCACCCGGCGAAGTGCGCCGACCGGAGCCACACCAAGTACGTCGTCACCGCGTCGCACTCATTGTAGGCGACGATCCGGGCGTGCTCCCCCCGAAGCCACATCTCAGCGACCGCATCCCCGCTCCCGTTCGTCTTGGACGGGATCCCCGCGAGTGCAGCGAGCTCACGAAGCGCCGGGGCCGACCGCCCCCCGCCGCCGGTCAGTCGCATCAGGTCCACGTTCCACTCCGAGTTCGGGTAGAAGTAGTTCGGCCCGTCCCACGGCCGCAGCGGCTGGGTACAGAACCCCGGCGCCCGCACCCCGAGGAGCATCCCTCGCTGGACGAGCACCCGGAGGTCCGCCGCCACGGAGTTGAACCCGACCAGCTGGGGCCGGTGCTCGCCCAGCGCGGTCAGAAACGTCGCCACCAGTCGCGCCTCGTCGAGGTCGCCCTCCTTCGGCAGTGAGCACAGCCGCACGGTTGCCGGCTCTGTACCACGATCGACTCGCTCGACCATCGCAGCCGACGCCACACGACACATGAGCGGCTTGAGGTACGGCTGCGGGTTCTCGCCCGTCGCGCCAGCCGCGGCCCACATGGCCTCGAACACCCCGCGCTCGTCAAGGCCGGGCGGAAGGACCAGGAGCGTGCGGCCGGCCGCGGCGTCGGGGACCCACTCGAGGTCGAAGGCCCACACTTTCGGAAGTACACGTCGGATCATGATCGAGGAGGAGAGTTCGCAGCACGCCATTGACAAGGGCATGCCACTCTCCTCATGCGCGTCTGCGCCCGTCAAAGCCCGGTTGCCAAGTTGAGACGGCGAACGGTTCGTCTGCCACGGCGCAAGTAGGTTCGTGAACCCGCTCCTTCCCGTCAGATGTCCGCCCCTGCCCTCGTCTCCTGGATCGCCCGCAACAACGACCCCTTCGAGCGAGAGCGCCGGTCCCCCGAGTTGGCTCTTGGCCCAGACCGGAAGCCCGTCCCCGGCCCGACGCTTACGCTCCTCTTCGACGATGACTCGCCCTATCAGGGCCAGATCAAGGACGTATTCCTCCTGGCCCAGATCCATCCGGACTCCGCCGACGAACGCGCAGCGGCCCAGCGGGTCATCCAAGAAACCACGGCCGCCATCGCGGAGCGCGATGCCACGGTCCGAGTCCACACCCGCTTCTGGAAAGGCACGGACCCGACCGACCACCGGGCCATCTACGACTTCCTCCGCGAGCACCTCCCGCTCATCCGAAACGCCGTCCCGGGCCAAGAACTCATCGTCCACGCCAGCCCCGGCACGGGCGCCATGCATACGGTTTGGATCCTGCTCTCGGAGACCGGAATGATCGACGACCCATTTGCCGTCGTCCAAACCGTCCCCCGCCGCTTCCGCTCCCCCGGGGACCCTGCCGTTCTCCCCGTCCAGATCGGTATCGACACGCTGTACAAGACGGTCCGGGCGTCGCGACCCGCACATCCCTCGGACTCGGAAGAACCCGCGTTTTGGGACCCGTCGCGTTTCCGATCCGACGCACTCAAGCGCGTGTACGATGAGGCCCGCCGCTACGCCCCGCTCGATGTCCCGGTCCTCATTCTCGGCGAGCGGGGCACTGGCAAGACCACCCTGGCCTCGTGGATCCGCGCCAACAGCCCGTTCCGGAAGCCCGGCCTCGACGATGCCTGGCCCTCCGTCCCGTGCGGCCAGTACGCCCCAGAGACTATGCGGGCCGAATTGTTCGGCTACACCAAAGGATCCTACACCGGGGCCGACCGCGACCACGACGGCCTCCTGCATCGCGCGGATGGGGACACCCTCTTCCTCGACGAGATCGGAGACGTCTCCAGCGACCTCCAGCGCCTCCTCATCCGCGCCATCGAAGACGGCTCGTACACCCCCCTTGGCTCCCCCGAGCGGAAGACCAGCGACTTCCGACTCCTGACCGCCACCAACGTCCCCGTCGCGGAGCTCCACGGGCGGCTCGATCCAGATTTCCTCGACCGCATCAGCCCCCTCCAACTCCGAGTCCCTCCTCTCCGTGAGCTCACCGACGACCACGATTGGATATGGCGCGGCGTCTACTACGAGGCCGCCTCACGCGCCGGTGTGAATCCAGATGCACTCGCGGAGGAGAGTCACGGACGGGTCGTTTCCATCCTCCAAGGGCACCCCCTCCCCGGCAACGTCCGCGACCTGTACCGTGTAGCCTATCGCCTTTTGGCCCACGCCGACGACGTCGAGGACCGCCTGGACGCGCTCACGACGGACGCACTCGCAGGCGGCGCTTCTGCTTCGGAGACCGGCACGGCGGAGGACTCGCCAGTCGCTTCCACGCTCCGTGCGTGCGCCAATGGCACCTCACTCGACTCGGTCTACAGTCAGCACGGACCGATCCCTGCGAAGGCGACGATCACTGCCGTCAAGTCCCACATCGCGCAAGAGGTCCGCGACCTCGCCAAGCGCCGCGACCTCCGAATCAACGACGTCGCCGACGTTACGGACCGGACCCTACTCAACTGGAGCGATCTGAATCCTCAGTAGCAGGTCCCTCGGCCGGGGCCGGCTTCCCCCATTCCGCGCGGCGCTCAGCCATGTCCGCCTCGACCTCTGCCAGCGCCGCTCGGACGACTTGGTAATCCTCCTTTTGGTAGAAGCCTTCTGCATTCCGATTCTTGAAGGACGGCTGCCCCTCACGGCCATGGCTCATAGCATTTCGTACCTCGCGGACGCGCACGAGGACCCAGTACCGGTTGTAGCTCGGCGTTGAATTCCGACGGGACGCTCTCAGGTAGTCGTCCGCATACAGGAACACGAACACGAACTCCAGGAGGTCAGCCATCGAGTTCCGAGTGACATCATCGTACAGCGGCTCGACCTGGTAGTCTCTCCAGCCGGAGACATCTCGACCTTCCTGTTCAGCTCGCCGCTTGGCCCGCTCGGTCCGCTCCTTCCGAGCCTGTTGTAGGAGGTCCCACGTCACAGACACCGCCGCGGGGACCGCGTCCCGAGCATCGCAAACGAACGTGCCCACTTCCTCCTCGAGCATGGTGAAGGCCCGCCTGCAGAACTCCCCAAACGCGCCCTCGGCTTCTGACTGAGCCAGTGCAGCCCGGTCGGCCTCGTGTTCAGGAGATGCGAGAGACTGGACGACCTCTGCCCCATCGTCCGGGGCGGATGGGGATGTCCCCCCGTCTGTCTCAAATGACGACGACCACTTCTTGAACGTCATGCTGAACGCCCGCTCCAGGTATGCTCGGACGCTGTTGAGCGCCTGATCTCGGGTGACGACCTCGCCCTGTAGCCTCTCGATCTCTCGGAGCAACGCTTGAAGGGCAAGCCGTGACTCGCCATCCGCTACGCGTTCGACGAGGTCTTTGAGTGTCTGGGGAGGTCGTTCACTCATGGTCAGTCACCGTGGCGGGAGGTGGTGCAGCCGTCAGGGCATCGAACTGCCCGCGGTACTTGTGATAGACGGGGTCCGCGTCTCCCCGCACCATCACGAGGTACGCCAACTTTCCCTCGACGACAGCACGGTACGAGGGAGCCCCGCGCCCGGGCCCACGGTGCCCATGGGCGTACTTCCGTCGGTACTCAGTTTCGGCGGCCTCGAGCCCGAACTTCCGCCACGCGTGGAGCATCGCCCGGATCTGACGGACGTACCGCCGCTGCACGTTTGGAAAGACGTTGACCGTCAGGCCCGTCACCTCCTGGCGAAACTCCCTCGTCTGGAGCCGCACCTTCCTGTCGTTCACTCGGAACCCACTTCGCTCCAAGACCGATAGCAACTCCGGTCCGAGACGAACGTCGTCGCCGTCAGCGGCCGCCAGTTCCCGCGGGAAGTCCTTTCGGTTCGTTGAAAACGTCAGGTCATCGGCGTAGCGGGTGTACGTCGACCGGCACCGCCCCGCAAGCCGTTGGAGGGCCGAGTCCATCCCCCAGCAGACCATGTTCGCCAGGACCGGCGATGTCGGGGCTCCCTGCGGAAGCTGGTTGTCGTGGCAGGCAATCTGTGCCAACACGGTCGCCACCTCTGCCGACCGACCGTAGGGTCTCCCCATCAGGAGCCCACGCACACGGCCAAAATTGACCGATGGAAAGAAGTCCTCCAGGTCCACGTTGAGCACGTACCGGCGTCGAGCGTGAGCCCCCGCGTTCGTCCGGACGCTCCGGCCGGGCACGAACCCGTGCACGCTGTTACGAGGCTCGTAGACCGCCTGGAGCACTTGATTCAGCTTTCGCTGGAGGATCTTGAGCCCCCCCCCAGGCGCACGGATCTCGCGGACGCCCCCGGAGCGCTTGGGGATCTCGAACGTCACGTACCGACGCTCGGGGTCCGACCCGTAGAGGTGCCACACCATCCGGTCGTAGCGCACCTCGAGCAGCGCGGCCACGTCACGTGCGGTCTCAAGGGCGAAGAATCGCTCTCGAAGGATATCTGGCGACGAGGCGAGGGTGAGGGATTCAGGCATAGAGAGCGGCACGTTCGGAGGCCCCGCAGCGATTCTCACCTACTGCGCCGCGACCGCTTAGACGCCGGAACAGTCCAGAGCCCAGGGATTCGCATACGCGAGCGCATAAAGAGAACCTTGTCGAGAACCGTCGCAGGATCGACGACGGAAAGCAATCCGCCGCAGGGCCTCCGAACGTGTCGAGTCTGTTCAGTCACGAGCCTATCCAGCCCCGTGCCAAGCCGTGAGGGAGCCCAATGAGGCTAGTGAGTGGAGGCGTCCCAGACGGACGCGTCTGGCAGCCGGAAGAAACGTGCGGCCTACTCATCCTCGAACCCGGCCTGGTCGAACTTCAGCGTCCGCGCGTTCTCCGTCACGGTCCGCACCACGTTGTCCGGTGCGCCATCGGGCACCTCGGCGTGAATCTCGAGGGTGACGCGGACATTCGCGCCCCCCAGGGCCGCCAAGTGCTGTACAACGGCCTCGGCGATCTGGCCCGCGTCGCGGCCCATCCGGACCGCGTCGAGCGCCACGCTCCCGTGGAACCTCCGCGCCTTCGGGGCCGGCGCAGAATCGCCCTCCGGCGTCACCTCTGGCTGCGTCGTTCCAGAGTCCGACACCTCCGGCGTCTCCTCGTCTTCCCCCGGCGTGTACTCCGGCTGCTTCGCGGCCGCGTCCGCAGCCCGCTGGCGCTGCGCCGCCGCTGGCGTCACCAGCAGGCTCTCGGCGTCGAGGTAGACGCTCGTCCGCTCGCCGGCCTTGAGCCCCATGTAACGCTCGTCCGCCTTCGCCGATGCGTAGGCGAAGTACTCCGTCCACGCCAGGTCCTGCACGCCCGTCTGGACCGCGTCCACGAGCACCGCGCTCGACCGGAGCCGCGGAAGGTACAGGTACCGCGCGAAGTCCTCCGCCAGCTGCTGCATCCGCACCGCCTCCTCGCCGCGCCACAGGCCATAGCGCTCCATCGCCATCTGCAGTCGGACGGGCGCGAACTCTGTAAACAGGGCCTCCTCGCGGACCAGCTTCTTCGCCGCCCGCTCTGCGAGCGCCTCGCCCCCCTGGAGCCGGCTCTCCGTCCACTCCACCTCGGGCGACTTCGGGTCCTCCTGCATGGGCGCCAGCAGCCACACGTACGTCTCGCGCACCCGCTGCTCCACCGTCTCGCCTGACGTCTTCTTCTTCGACGCCGCCTGGCTCCGCGCAAACGGCGTCAGCCCGAGGTCGTCCGTCTCTGTGACGATCGACGACCACGCCAGGTACTGCGCGACCGCGTCCCGCAGCTCCGACACCCGGGCCTCGTCTGGCGCCAGGTACACGAGGGCGTTCCGGTACAGACGCTGCGCGTCGCCCCGCTGCGTCAGCATCTCCGACGCCGCTGCGCGCGCCTTGCTCGACGTGTCGCGGGCGCTGTGCGGGTACGCGGGCCCCAGCACCACGAGCCGCGCTTCCTGGTCGTCGGGCACGTCGGACGACGCCGACGGCGCCACGTGGACGGCGTGGAACGGTCCACGCTGGGCCTTCGTCGCCTGTGCCAGCCGTCGCTCGATCTCCTCGTGCAGCCGGTGCGTCTCCCGCCGGATCTGACCCGCCCGGCCCGCCGCCAGCCGGTTGACGTTGGGCTGCTCGTCGAACCAGTACTGGCTCTGGTTCTCGTACAGGTGCGCCGCCTGGTCCGAGAGCCGCCGGAGTGCGTCCCCGAACGTCGCCGTCGTTTCGCCGGGCTGGACCGACCCCAGCCGGATCCGCGCGTCCGTGATCCCTGGGTTCGCACTCCCCGACCGGGGGACGGTCCCCATGAACACGGTCCGCGCGACGCGCCGGGCGGCGCTGTAGCGCCCCAGCGTCGAGGCGTTCTCCTCGTCGATCCGGAGGGGCAGCGCCCCCTCGCCGTCCACGTCCTTCTCCAGGATCGGGCCCCAGTTGTCGTTGAGGTAATTGCGGATCTCACCCTGTACCGTCGGGGCGTGGAGCGGCACCGACGCCGGCAGGATCAGGAGCCCGTTGTCGCCCCCGTCCCACAGCGTGTGGATCACCTGCGCCATCAGGCGGAGCACGCCGCGCGTCCGCTGGAACCGCTCCAGGCTCCCCCACTCCTCGTACAGCTGGCGGAAGAGCTCGGGGTGGATCGGATACGCCGCCTTCATCCGGTCGGCGTAGTCCTGCTCGCAGCACCCGTCCGGGAAGTCCTTCTTCTGCTCGTTGTAGAGCTGGATGAACGACCGCACGACGGCGTCACGGAGCGGGTACCGCTCCTCCGGGATCGGCTGGAATAGCCGACGCCGCACGATCTCGAAGCTCTCCTCGGCCGTCGCCGGACGCCACGGACTCTGCACCCGGCCGATCGCGTTCTTCAGCCGAATGAGGGCATCCTTGCCCCGTTGGCCACCGACCTCGATGTCGCTGGAGGGGATGGACACGACCAGCATCGCGTTCGGCACCGCCTTCACGGCCTCACTCAGCGTCTGCGCAAACGTGAACTGCGTGTCGAACGAGCCGCCCGGCAGGTCGGCCTCGTCGTGGAGCTGGCGCGCGTACGCCACCCACTCGTCGATCAGGATCAGCGCCGGCCCGAACTGCCGGAACACCTCGTCGATCTGGTCGCCGGGGTTCGTGCCCGTCTCGTCGGCCGCGCGCACCAGCTCGTAGGCCGGGCGACCACCCAGCTGCCACGCCAGCTCGCCCCACAGCGTTCGCACCTCCGTCCCGTCGTCCTTCACGAGGGGCGCCCCCGGCGGAATCTTATTGCCCACCAGGACCGCCCGCTTGACGCCAGGCGGAGGTACCACACCCGCGTCTGTCAGCACGGGCTCAAGTCCCGGGAGTGAACCCTCGTCCACACCGGAGAACAGGTGGAAGAGCGCGAGCATCGAGTGCGTCTTGCCTCCGCCAAAGTTCGTCTGCAACTCGATGACCGGGTCCCCGCCCGCGCCGTTCAGCCGCTTCAGCGCTCCGATGAGCAGGTTTCGGAGCCCCTCGGTCAGGTACGTCCTGCGGAAAAACTCGTCGGGCTTCCGATACTCCAGGCTCCCCTCGTCCTTGTACACCTGCCACAGGTCGGCCGCGAACTCGGCCTGGCTGTACTGTCCCTTCTGGACATCGGGGTGCGGCTCCACGACATCGCGCCACGGGCTCAGCCCCGCCTGCGGCTTCCCTGATAGCTCCGCTTCGCGCTTTGCCTGGCGCTGCTTCCACCGAGCCTGCTCCTCCAGCTTCTGCCGCATCACGTCGTTGCGCATCTCGTCCAGCGCCGAGGCCTCCTCGGGCGCCGAGATCGCGTCGAGCAGCCGGTGCATTGTGTCCAGCGCCCGGTGCGTGTCATCGCTCGAGAACTGCTTCTTGTGATGGGCGTGGTCGTTCCGCACCTCCATCAGCTCGCTCACGTAGTTCCGGCCGTTGTGGCCGAGCGCGTCGTCGAACACGGCCCGCCAGTGCCCGATCATGACCCGGAGCAGCGTCTGGGGGTCGTTCCAGTTCGGGTCGGAGACGTGGTGCAGCGTCGACGCCGCGTTCGATTCCCAATCGGTGCCGTAGGCGTGCTCCATCTCCCGCTCGAAGTAGGGACGGAGCCCCTCGGAGAGGGTGAGGAAGCCGCGGTCGATGCGGTCGCGATTGCTAAGTGCCATTCGTTCGTGTCGTCGTTCGTTACTGAGTAGAGTCGGGCCGCGGTAGCAGCTCGCGAAGGTCGTTCGTGAAGGCGCCAGCGTCCTCGCGCGTCAGCGTCCGGTCCGCTACCGCCCGTGCGTGTTCGAGAACCGCCAGCGCTCCCTCCGCCTCGTCGTCGCCGAACAACTCCGCGACGATCCTGCGCGCCTCGATGACGATCTCGTCGTCGAGATACTGGTCTCGGAGCGCCTCGGCTTGCTGGAAGTCCTCGGCCGTCATCATCGCGACGATCCGGTACAGATCATAGGCGTGGTACCGGCCGTATTCCTTCTCCTCGTTCTCGCGCTGATCCCGATAGGCAAACAGCTTCAGGAGGAGAAATGAGAACGGGTGAGGGACGAGGACTTCGAGGCCGGCCTCACCCAGAGGGAGTACGAGGGTGTGCTCTGAGACGATGAAAGCCTCCGGGGTCGCTCGGGCATGAATTACGGGATCGTCGTCTCCACGATCTCGCGGCCCCACTCGTGAGGACTTCAGCTTCACCTTCTTCCGTAGCTCGTTACCTGGCCTAGGCGGGGGCGCGAGCAGGTCCACCTTGAGCTTCCTTTCTGCACCCGCGTACTCTACGGGGCGGTCGAACTGAAAGTACTTCGCCTTATCAACCACCTTGAAGCCACGGTCGTCCAGTACCGTCCTGATCGCCGCCATCTTCTCGGCGTCGGCCACAAGTTCGACGGTCAAGAACACGTCGAGGTCGTTCGTAGACCGCGCTGTCGGGATCGGGCGGAGCGTCGGCACCTCGCTCTCCTCGACGTGCTGCTGGCGGAGCAGGAGCCCGTACCCGCCTCCGATGATCACCGGCACACCGTGCGGTTCGAGCGCCGCTGCTAGCCGCTGAAGCTCGTCGCCGAGCAGGTCGAGGATCGTCATTGCCCTACCCCTGCCACAGCCTGCGGACGGACGCTTATCGGGATCACGATCATCATCATGATCATCCTGATGATCCACATCATCGGACTCGGCGGACCCAGGTCTCTCGTCATTGTCATGATGGTCATCATCGTGATGCCTCGGCAGTGGAGAGAAGGCTCTCACGCAGGTCTCCGGCGATCTCCTTCTCCCGCTTGCCGCCCTGCATCAGCTGGAGGTAGACCTCCAACGACGACGCCCAGAGAAAGCCGTCGGCCTCTTCAGGATCGAAGAAGACGCCGGGCTCATCTACCACTCGGACGACGACGTTGGCGAATCGGGAGGCAGGCTCTAGATCGAAGGCGTCGCGGAGGTCCGATCCGATGCTCGGCTCGACGTAGACCTCCAAACGCTCCCGCGCCTCGGGGGCGATGACGTACCGCTGCGGGTCGAACCCTACGATCCGAGCACCTGCCTCCTCAGCTCGCTCCCGTAGGCGACGCAACAGCTCTGGACCGAGGTTGGCGTTCGCCTCAAATGTCTCCGTTGGCTTTGGGACTTCGTAGGCGTCGACGAGCGAGTCCAGCAGCTTCTTTGGCTGGAGCAGGCGCACCCCGTGTCCCCGCTTTCGGACCACGAGATCCTCCTCAAGGACCGAGAGCACCTTCGATACCTGGCTCATGCTGATAGAAGCCCCTCGGTACTTGATCTCCTCACGCACGTGACCGACTGCCTCATACCAAGGGCGAAGCAAGAGAGCTCGCCCCACCAAGGCGCTCTTTCCCCGGAATGGCGCACGTGAGCGCCGCTTCGTGTAGCGGTTTGGGTTGCCGTGCTGATAGAACCAACACCGCTCTCCGTGAAGGATCCCGTTGCCGCAAAGGTCCAAGGCGTTCACTCCCATCTCCCGCACGAGACTCAGAGCAGGGCGGTTCAAGTAAGGCATCACGAGCACCCTGTGCCTCCGAGACTCAGGAGGAGGGAGCGGGGACCGCTCCAAGAGTTGCCATGCTGCGTGCTTCACCTCGCGGAGCGACCGGCCCTGTTTGAACTCGACCTCGTACCAGCCCAGGTCATCAAGCCCCTGATATTCATTCCAGCGCCGCTCTGCGTCGCCCCACCGGACAGAGTGGCGTCCCCACCGGTCCTCGGGGCCTTCCCACCGAAGACGTAGCACCGCGTCCACATGATCGGGCAGATCAAGGACACGCTCGACCTCGACCTTCAGGGGGCCGAGGTCAAGGTGCTCCAGCACGTCGGGGAAGTCGTTCTGTGAAGCCATTTTCCTGTTAGGGCCGGTTTTCCTGTACAGGAAAGTAGGGCCGATCTGGAAAATGGCTTCGAAAAGCCTTCACCCTCATGATGACCGTGCGGGGGCAGGAGGAGCACGGCAGCCTCATGCGGCCTGGGTAGTCGGCGCTCCGTACGAGTCCTGGGCCTCCTTCTGCTGCTCCTTGAGGTACGTCTGGAGCTGCCCGCGCGGGAGGTCGTCGACGTAGTGGGCGATCGCCGTCTTGCCCAGCCCCAACGTCGCGCCGTACGAGACGGCAGCTGACACTGCGTTGCCGGCGACGGGGATCATCTTGACCAACCCCCGCGCCAGCTCGCGGAAAGCGAAGCCCGCGCCGACGTTGACGCCGAGGGCGGCGAGAAACTCGCCCGCGGTCTCCACCGACATCCGGCGTCCCGCGATGTACGCGATGGCTGTCACCATCCCCACTTGGACCGCCGTGATCGGGCCGATGTCGGCCACGGGGACGGGCGTCGCGGCGATGCCGCCACAGACGACGGCGCAGCTCTGCGCGACGCGCCCACTCACCTTCCGTTGAATGTGGCGGATCTGGGCCATCCGCGCCAGTTCCACCTTGGCTTCGTTGGGCAACTCCTCTTCCAGCGTCGTCACCAGCTGCTCGATCCGCCAGCGCCGGTCCGAGCGGAGTGTGCCGTCGGTCTTCCAGCTCTGGTAGGCCGAGACGCCCATCACGCTGATGACGTGGTCCCGGATCTCGTCGCGGGCGTGGAGCTTGGCGTCGAGCTGGTGCTCGATCCGCCGGATCCGCTCCAGCTTCTCCGTCCGCTCGTCCTCGTCGGACTCGTCGGTGTGGAGGTACACGTCCTGTGGCTCCACCTGATCGCAGTGGGTGACCACGCCGAACACAGGCGGGACGTAGCCGTGCGCGGCCTTGGCCTCCTTCATCGCGTGCGCCAAGCCGTCGAGGTCCCCGTCGATGGCGGCGTCCACCTCGGTGGCCTTCACGATGAACAGGAAGGCGTCGGGACCCTTCTCGCGGATCGCCTTCGCGACGGACGCCTCGGGCGTCTCGGCCGCGTCGTCCTCGTCGGGGGTCGAGCCCTCCTGCAGGCCCCGGGTGTCGAGCAGGTCGATCGTGCCCAGCTTGCCCTCGTACTCGCGCCAGACGCCCCGGCCGGTCATGGCCTTCTCATGGCCTACCTCGGACACCTTCTCGCCGAAGATGGCATTGATGAGCGACGACTTCCCGCTCCCACGCCGCCCGACCAGGGCGAAGCGAGGGTGACGGTGCTCGACGACGAGCGTCCGCAGTTCGTGGATCTCCTTCTTGAGGCGAGCGGCCAGGACCTCGGGGAGCTTGTCGAGCAGCGACTCGGCCTCAGAGAGGGCATCCGCGAACTCCTTCTGGGCGCGGTCGGAAACGGTCTTCTTGAACGAGGGCATGGGGCGGACTGTGGGGGGTTGATGAGTGGGGGATGGGGATTACAGGCCGAGCTCGCCCTGCGGCGCGGGCGCCCGGGCCGCCGCCTCGGCGGCCTCGCGCTCGGCGAGCCGCTCCAGCGTGGGCCACGCCACGATGAGCCCGTTGTAGCTCAGCGCCTCGTCGGCCCGCTTCTTCTTCTCGCACAGGGCAAACAGCCGGTACGCCAGGTCGCGGGCGGCCCCGGCCGCCTCGGCGCTCCGCTGGCGGAGCCCGGCGAGCAGACGGGCCGCGGCGTCCTCGCCCTCGGTCTCGAGCGCGCGGATGAGGTGCTGCGTGCTCTCCCAGCCCGTCAGGCGGTCGTCGGCGGCCGGGTCCCAGTCGACGGGCAGCTCGTCGCGGCCCAAGAGGTGGACCTTGCCGCCGCCGCTGGCGACGATGCCCGCCGCGGCCAGGCCCTCAACGCTCGTGTTCTTGGCCGTGGCGAGGTTGTTGGCGTCGCCGAAGGCGCCGGCGTCGAACCCGAACTGCTCGTACCACACGATGGCCCAGCGCGTGTCGGTGTCGTAGGTGCCCTCCTGCTCGCTGAGGTACGTGTCCAGCGCCTCGTTGATGAGCCCGAGTGCGGTGCGGATGGTCATGGCGCTCCCGTCGGCCTCCAGGACGGAGGCGTACCGGCTGTAGACGGCCATGCCGGGGCCGATGGCGGCCTGCGGGAGATCGACCGGCGCGATGTGGCCCTTCTGGAGGTCGCGGAGCGCCTCGGGCAGCTCGCGGGCCAGCTGGCGGACGAAGTCGCCGCGCGTGGTGCGGGGGGCGTCGTCGGGGCGCGGGCGGCAGGCGAGGACGACCGACGAGGCGAGCGCGTTGCTGCCCAGGCTTCGCGTCCGGTTGCTCATCTCCGTCCGCATGGGCCAGGTGGCGGTGATCTGGAACCCGGCCTCCATCAGCCCGGCGAGGAACGTCTCCCAGCCCGTCGAGGCGGTGTCACCCTTGCCCTTGTCCTCGGTCTCGGCCTGCTTGAAGGCGTAGAAGATGGTGACGGGAAAGTCCGCGTCAGCCGCATCGCAGAGCCGGTCGAACGTGCGGACCATGCCACGCTCGAAGAACTTCTGCGCCTCGGCCGCGCCGCCGCGGCGAAAAGGGTCCGCGACGAGTTCGTCGGCCTTCGGCGTGAGCAGCGTTCCGAACAGCTCTGGGTGGACATCCGCCAGCGACTGGCGGAGCCAGACATAGAAGAAGTCCGACAGGTCAGCGTAAGGGACGTTGTCGTAATACGGGGGATCGGTCGATACAACAGGACTGATGTCGAGACTCGACCCACTTGCACTCACTTGCTTGGCTGAGCCTGGCAGAGGAGCCTCAGGCCCAGTTTCCAGGACGCGAGGCAACCAGTCCAGGCTGCTATTCCAACTCCCGGACGACTCGCTAAAGGCGTTGGCTTCCACGAAGTCCCAAACCATCGATATCGCCTGCCGCGAAAAAACATGTCCAATGCCTTCATTTTTTACATCGGAACGCCAAGTACATATTGACGACCAATAGTCAGCTGACTTGCTTGCGATCAGGCTCAGATAAGTGGCGACTGCACTCGCGTACGCCTGGGGATCATCCAAGTCTGCCCTAGCAGCTTCGCCCTGTACCCGGTCGGCCGTCTCGCGGGCTAGCTCAGAGAATGTGGTTAACGCCAACAACTGGCGCTCGCTGAACAGTTCGCTCCACTGAGTCATGCCATAGTTCTGAACCCGAAACCCAAGCGCCTTCTTGGGCAATGCCTCGCTCGGACGCCAAGTTGGTTCTGCGCTTTCGGCAGCCTCCTCGTGAACAGAGATTGGAGCGAAGTACGCACGGCTACGGTTTGACTCTGCGGCGATAGCCATGAGCCGAGTGCCCATGCCTCCTTTTTTCCCCTGCTCACGGATATAACTCAGAGGAATCGGAGAGCCTGTCAGGAGACACGTTGCCCCCGTTCGGCCAACGGTCCCCTCCTGAGGCTTGCCAGCTCCAGAGCGAATTTCGAAGTGATAGGTGTTCGATGCCCGGTCCACCACCGGCTCGATCCACGTCTGCTTCCCCTTTTTCTTGCTCAGCCAGAACGAGCGCACGAGCGGCACCTCGGCGCCGTCGGCGGCCGGGTCGGGCGAGGGCACGGTCCGCGCCCAGATCCACGCAATAGGCGTGAGCGCGTCGCCCGCCCGCAGCGTCCGCTTCTTGCCCGTCTTGGGGTCCTTGATCTGGGCCGTCCGGAGGTCCGGCCGCTCCGCCAGCATCTCGGCCGTCACAGCCACGTCGGGGTAAAGGTGCCCGATCCGCTTTTCTGCCTCGTCGCGCATCCACTGCCCGTAGTACCGCACGTCGGCCGCGAGCCCCTCGGCGCCCCGCCACTCGCGCGCGAACAGCTCCTCGTCTTTCCGCGCGTCCGGGTTCACGGGCAGCTGCCCCGCGAACTGCGGCGGGATCTCGATGAGCGCCTTGTTGATAAGCACGGCCACCGGGTTGAGGTCGCCCGCGTGGGCCTCCAGCCCCAGCCGCTGCGCCTCCAGCGGGATCGAGCCGCCGCCCGCGAACGGGTCCAGCACCGGCGGAGCGTGGTCCCGGAGGTACTGGCGCACGGCGTCCGGCTCCGTCGGGGCCTCGTCGCCCCGGTTCCACGCCAGGCTCTTCGCGATCTCGCGCTGCCCGGCCTCGATGGTGGCCGGGTCCTGGCTGTCGTCCCACGAGACCAGCCCGCGCACGACCGTCTTGCCCTTGTCGTCGGTCTCGAACCGGGCCAGCACGTCGAACAGCCGCTGGCGCTCGCGCGTCTGGTCCTCCTCGGTCGGGAAGCGGTCGGGCCACGACGAGGGGTCGTCCACCAGCTGCGCGAACAGCACGGCCCGGCACGCCGCCAGCGGTCGCCGCGCCCACCACAGGTGGAGCGTGCTCGGGTGCCCGTGCCGGATGCTCTTCTCCCGCCCCGCCTCGTGGTTGATGGCGTCGAGGGGAAGGGCGACTTCGATCAGCTTCTTTTTCTGCATGGACTTAGTTCGTTCCAGATCACCCGACGCTCCCACCGAGGCCGGGCGCCGAAGATAGTGGCTCCCCCCCTCTATCGACGGCGTCGCTTTGTCTGGCTGGGAGGCGGCGCCTCTGGCAGACCGGTGAGCCCACGCCCGCCGTGGGCCCGGTCGAGTTCGTCCTGCACGGCGTTGAACTTCTTCGTCAGCGCCCTCCGCTTCTGCTTGAGCCCACTAGTGGACGACCCGGTAGGGCGCTGCGCCAGTTGCCGCTCGATGCTCGCGATCTGGGCGCGGATGTCCCGCGCCTTTGCGGCGAGCTGCATCTTGGGATCGATGCTCGGGTTTCCTCGGAGCACATCGGCGAGGACCCGCTCGCTGAAGAACTGGGCCGACTTGCTGCTTCGCTTACTCATGGAGACGTGGAACGTGGAGAGTCAGGAATCGGACGCCACCAGACGGTAGCTCGCGGGATACAGGTTCACGGAGCCCTCGCTCTGAAGGCGCTCAAGATGACCCCAATCAAGGCAGCGGAGTCCTCCCGATTCCGACGGGATCAGCAGCGCCACCGTGCCGTCGGAGCGCCGGAGCAGGTCCCACACCTCGGCCGGGACCTCCACGCCCGTGGAGAGGGGCCTCCGGCTGACCCAGTAGCGCCCCTGCAGGTCGCCGTGCTCGTCGTAGGCCACCCACGGGAAAGGACTCCCCGCCATTCGCTGCACGCTCGCCCCGCCGGGGTGGTCGTAGCGCCGGCGGTCCTCGTCGTACGTGAATCCCTGAACCCGCCAGTACCCGAGCTCCGCTCCCGACGGGCCCGTCCGCCGTGACGTCTTTGGGACCAGTTCGGCCTCCTCGTCGTCTGCCGGATTCTCCTCGACAGCGTCGTCCGGCTCACCGCCCGCTGGCGACCCTTGGGAAGGTGGCCCAGTGCCGTCGGACGCTTCGGGATCCGCTGTCTCCCCTGGAGCCTCAGGGTCTGGCTCGCCCGGGCCCAGGCCGTCGAGCGTGAAGTGCGCGTCGAAGTACGCCGCGATCCAGGCCGGGTCGCGCCCCGCGCAGTCATCGACGGCCCGCGCGAGGGCCGGCTCGTCGATCGGCGCCGAGAGTGCGCCGACAAGGGCCGCATAGACCCGAGGCCCCTCGTCGGTCGCGACGAGCTGCTTGCCCACCCACAGCACCTCGTACGCGCGCGATGGCCCGACGGGCTGGCCGTCCAACACGGGCCGCGCGTCGATCGCCGTCGCGCGCTGCCACCGAGTCCGCGCCATGCGCGCGCCGGCCTCACGCCGCCGCGCGACCTCCTCCGGATCCATCTCCGCGACCGGGCGCGCACCGGCCAGTCCACGCCCGAGTGCCTCCAGCCACGGCGTCACCTGCGCGCTCCCGACCCTCGCCACGTCCTGCAGCGAGTACGTCAGCACCACTTCCAGAAGAGGCCGCCGGCGGAACGGATCGCGAGCACGCACCGCCGGCGGAAGCATCGTGACGTCAGCCACCTCCCGCCGGACGCCGGGGAACACCGCCTCCATCACGTCTGGCTGTGCGCTCGCGTACTGGAACGCGTCCGTCGCGCGCCAGACGCCATCGGCACCGAGCCACGCCCCGACCTCGGCCCACACGCGGTCCGGGTAGCGCGAAAGCACGGCGCGGACCGTCGCGCCATCGCGCACGGCCTCCCCGTCCGGCAACGACCGGAGCCAGTCCAGGAACGAGTCCGCGGTCGGCTCCACCGGCACGCCGAGGCGGTCCCACAGGCGGAGCCCCGCAAGCGAGTCGGAGAGGACCGCGAGGCCTGGCAGGGCGTCGTCGTTCCGCTGGTGGACGCCCTTCGATGTCCGCCACCCCCCCGCTGCATCGCGGATCAGCGGCTCCTTCGAGAATGCCTCGCGGGCCGAGGCGACCACGCCTTCGGCCACGTGCCGCATGGAGCGGTCGAGCGCCTCGTACAGCGCGCGCACCGCAGGCTCCGGTACCTCCGTCCCCGACAGCGCCCGCACCCGGTCGATCAGCCGGTCCAGGCTGTCTGGCACGTCCCGCACGCCGAGAAGCACGAGCAGCGGCCCCGCCACTTCCGTGTCGAACGCCTCGGCCAGGAACGGCTCGACGCCGACCAGATGGGCCGTCTTGGCGTTCATCCGATACAGCTCCGCGGGCAGCCGGAGCCGCCCTGCCGTGTCGGGCAGGCACGGCGTCATGCGCAGCCGGCGGACCCACGCTGCCACGAGGTCGCCGTGTTCAACCGAATACGAGTATTGATTGCCCTCCTGCCTGAGCATGGCTGCCGTCCGCTTCTCCCAGTTGGCATCCCAGTCGTCGCAGATGCCGCGGACCACCACCGGCCACACCCCGTCGTCATCCCGCGCCTGCTCGGCCCAGCCCTCCCACAGCGTCTTGTCGAAGTCAAAGTCGGCCAGCACAAAATCGCGGCTCTTGAGGCGGTAGCTGTCCGGCTTCCGGCCGCCCCGCTGCACCATTACACGCTCTGCCTGGCTCTTCCCGTACACGTTCGTCGCCACCTCCTGCGGGAGCACGAACCGGCGAAGCCGACTCCTCGGGCTCAGCGACCACCGCTGCCACACGGCATGCTCCCGCGCCCCCCCGTTCGTCCCATACCGTGCCGACACGAGGTGCCGCTGGGCCCAATCGAGGGGGAAGTAGCGCAGCGCCTGCTCGGCGTCCACGAGGAGCCCGTCCTCCGCCCGTCGCCACGCCCCATCGTCGCAGAGGAATCGAAGCTCCGGTGGGGATTCCAGGTCCGCCTTCGCGGCGATCCACCCGACGCGCAACCCGTCGGCGACCTCCACCTCCTCGCCGAACACGGCGCTGGCCACGGCCACCAGTGCTTCGTGGAGCCCGCCCCGCTGGTCGAGGCCGACGCGGCGGTATAGCTCGGCCGCGTCGGCCTCGGCGCCCGCGAGAGGCACGTCGGGGTCGAGCATGCGGGCCGTCCACGACGGGTCGACCACCGCCACGCGGCCCCCGATAAACGCCCAATCCTCCGCGGACAGCCGGTCGGCCGCCGCACCGGCCACCACCGCCGCGTCGGCGGTCGACAGCCACTCGCGGCCGACGGCGGGCACGATCGCCAGCGCCCCCTTCGGCACGAGGCGGTGACGCTGCTGTCCCAAAAGCCGCCCCACGAACGCCCACAGCACGGCAAGTGCCGCGTCGCTCATGGGCTGGGGAGGGGCCGGGACCGCGCGGAGACGATCCAGAAAGGCCTCGGGCAGGAATCGACCGAGGTACTTCCAACTCGCCAGCCGAGCCCGCGCGCCTCGGGGCACATTCGGGGCCACGACCGCCGTCTGCCCGGCTCCGAACAGGTCGAGGACGACCTCCTCAGGCCACACGTCCAGCAGGTCAGGAGGGATGTCGAGAACCGCACGCGGCTTCGCGAGCGTGCCTTTGCTGGTGAGCACGAGGGGGTTCCCGCGGAGTGCCTCCCGCTGTCCCTGCCGGACCGTCTCCGCCACATCGTACGCCAGTGATCGCACCGGCTCCAACGGGACCTCGGAGAGCAGGGCCGTGTACCCTTCGGCACGCTCGCCCGTGAGGAGTTCGCCGTTCCCCACCCATCCGAGCATCGCTTGCGCCGCCAGCGCCCCGACTCGCCGGAGCAGCCACCGGTTCGTCGGTGAGCCCGTGGGGTCCTTGATCCCCGTCCGGGCAGGGTCCTGGAGGAACGGGGCATTGCACGCGAAGGGGAGATCCACCCGCACCTCCGTCGGCAGGACCACGTACAGCCGTGGGTCCGGCGCCCCCACCACCAGCTCCACCCGACACGGGGGCAGGTCGAAGTCGGGATCCCCGCGCTCCGCGCGGACCTCCTCCAAGGCATCGGCTGGGAAGGCCACCTCCTCCGAGGCGATCCGGAGCACCCGTTGCTCAGACTCTCCCGTCAGCGCCACCCACGACGACCCCGGAATGGGTCCCGGCCCTGCCTCGTCCCGTGCGATGCACACCCCCTGGAGCTCCAGCCGGCGGAGGTTCTGGAAAAACAGGATCGGCAGCGGATCCGCCGCCCACCGGGCCAACTCCTCGTTCAGCCACGCCTCCACATCGTCCCCCTCCACAGGGATCCGTACCCGCGTGGCGCCTCCCACCCCGGCCCGCTGCCCATCCCAGACGGGCTCCGTGAACCGACGCTTGTCGAACGTCACACGCAGCGTGGGCGTCGTGAGCTCCACCAACGGCCCTACGCTGAACGTCGACTTGAACCCGATCCCGCGGAACCCGATCGTGTGGAGGTGCCGCTTGTTCGAGAACCCGAACCGACACAGCGACTGGAAGGCGTCTTCGTCGAAGTCGGCCCCGTCGTGCTCGAAGATGAACGCTCCGTCGCGTACCTCGGCCCGTGCCCAACTCGCCCCAGCGTCGTCGGCGTTCTGGAGCAGTTCCGAGATGACGTGCCTGGGGCTCTGAACCTGGCGAAACAACTGGTGCCAGGGGGCGGCCAGGTCCGGGTCCGCCTCCAGTTGCTCCCAGCGCCGGTGCGCGCCGAGGCGGACGCGCTCGAAGTAGCCGGGCGGCTCAAGCATCAGCAGCACCGGAGTCGTGGAGGGGATTCGTCCCGAGCGCCCACACGTCGCCCCACTTCAACCGCACATCCACCTCGGCGAACGACGGCTCCCGGAACGGCGGCCGGCGAACGTAGCGCACCTCGGGCTCGGCGCCGTCCATCATCGCCTCCGCCGTCGGCACCTCCACCAGCGCGAAGATCCAACGCTCGGGCTCGTTCAGCGCCGTCAGCACCTCGTTCCGCGTGACGGTCACCGTGTCGCCCCCAACGATCCGCCCCTTCACCTCGAGGTGCCGGGCCTCGCCGTCGGGCCGGCGGCTCTCCATGTCGTACCCGCGCTTCTCCAGCCCCACGTCCTTGGGCGTGTTGCCGAGTGCGCGCTCCGCCGCCATCACGGCATCGACGGCCACACGCTCAACCCGCTCCGTCTGCTTCGGCCCATAGTCCACCGGCCGCTCGCCCGTCTGCTCCGCCTTGACAGGCATGGCCCGAGCCCGGACAAGCCCGCCGGGAAGCACCAGCGCACCGCCCAGCACGGCCGGGGTCCGCGCCGCAACGTGCTTCTGCCGCGCCAGGTCGTCCAGCCGGGCCTTCAACCGGCTCTCCAGGTCGTCGGCCCGCCTGCGCGCCTTCTGCGAGTTCATCTTCGCCGCCGGCTTTCCCGCCGCCTCCTTCGCCTGGAGCTCCTGGGCACGGTGGTCCCAGTGGATGATCTCTTTCGTCAGCCGCTCGCGCACCGCCTTCTCCGCCTTCGCCACCTGCGGCGCGCGCACCGAGCGCACCGAGCGGACGTGCTGAGGCACCAGGTGTTCGATCGCGTACCTGATGGCCGCCCCGTCGAGATCGGCCGACCGCGCGGTCTCCATCACGTCGGCCACAGCCTCACGCTCCTCGTCGGTCAGTGGCCGGTAATCGAGGTACGGCGCCGGCCCGGCGTCCCGGGCGTCCCCGAGGACCCCCGTCTCGGGAATCTCGATCTCGACGAACTGGAACCGCCGCGAGGCCAGGCGCTCGGCGTCCCCCCCCTCCGTCACCCCGTGCTCCAGGTACACCAACGCCCGCGGCGTCGTCCCATCGTCGCTCTCGTCCACCAGCACCGCGCCCTGCTTCATGAGTGGCCGGTACCGCTCCAGAACCAGGTCGACCACGGCGTCGAGAAGCGGGTGCCCCGGCGCGACCAGCGTCGCCTTCGGGCGGCCGTCGACCACCACGTGCGCCTTCTCGAAGCACACGCGCTCGTAGCGCGGCGTCACGTGGTCCCGCACAGCCAGCTCCCGCGCCCGCTGGCGAACCGGCGCAGGAACGTGGGTCAGCTCGTAGCGGCCGGGCTCGCGCTCGTGGCACGTCCCGCCCAACCGAGCAAACGCCTCTCGGAAAAACGTCCCGATGTAGTGGGGCTGGAGCCGGCGCGCCTGCGCCCGCTCCATCTCTTCCTTCACCGCGAACACCTGCTCCGGCGAGAGCACGTCGCGCGCCAGCGCCTGCTCCTCCATCAGCGCCTTCAGCCGGTCGTGGTCCAGCGCGCCCTCCACCTTCTGCTTCAGCCGCGCCCGCACCTCCGGGTCGTTGTTGTGGCGCACCGCCTCCATCATCAGCCGCTTCAGCTCCTGCCCCGGGATCGCCTTCCCCAGCACGTCGAACACCTGACCGCCAAGAGACTTCGTCTCCTGCTCGAGCTTCTTGAGCAGCGTCTGGTACACATCGCCCTCCCGCGTCTCGTCCGCCAGAAGGTTCCAGCAGTAGCACACCTCGGTCTGCCCGATCCGGTGGATCCGCCCGAACCGCTGCTCCAGCCGGTTAGGGTTCCACGGCAGGTCGTAGTTGATCATCAGGTGCGCACGCTGGAGGTTGACGCCCTCGCCCGCCGCGTCCGTCGCTACCAGCACCGACACCTCGGGGTCCTCGCGGAACGCCTCTTGGACCGCCCGGCGATCGTCTCGTCGCACGCCACCGTGAATGGTCACCACGGCCTCGTGCCGTCCCAGCGTCCGCCGGATCTGCCGGAGCAGATACTCCAGCGTGTCCCGGTGCTCGGTGAAGATGAGCAGCTTCCGCCGACGCCGACCGGTCGGCGTCTCGATAAACATCGACTCGGACTGAAGCAGCTTCGAGAGCGCTGTCCACTTCGCGTCCCCGTTCCGCTGGCGGACGTCGGCCGCGAGAACCTCCAACGTCTGCAGCGTCTGGATCTCCTTCTCCAGCTCCTCAACGGTCTGCGCCGCCGTCGCCTGGTCCACGAGTGCGTCCTCTGTCTCGTCGAGGTCGTCGGCGAGCCCCTCCTCCAGCAGCTCGATCTCGTCCTCGTTCAGGTCGCCCACGCCCTCGCCCCAGCTCAGCACGCGGTGCGTCAACTGCGCCTCCTTCAGGTTCGCCTCCAGCCGCTCGCGCCTCCGCTTCAGCGACTGGTAAATCGCCTCCGGCGACGACGCCAGCCGACGCTGCAGGATCGTGAGCGCGAAGCCCACCGTTCCGCGCCGCTTTCCCTCCAAGAGCGCGTCGGCCCGGTTGAACTCCTCGCGCACGTACGCCGTGACAGCTTCGTATAGCTGGGCCTCCTCTGGCGACAGCGTGAACGAGACCGTTTCGGCGCGCCGCTCCGGGAAGAGGGGCGTCCCCTCGAACGTCACGAGCTGCTCCTTCACCATCCGCCGCATGAGGTCGCTGGCGTCCGTCTGATGCACGCTCTCGCGATACCGTCCCTCAAACCGGTCGGCATCTAGGAGCGACAGGAACAGCTGGAAGTCCTGCTCTTTCCCGTTGTGCGGCGTGGCTGTCAGCAAGAGGAAATTCCGCGTCAGCCCGGAGAGCTGGCGGCCGAGGTGGAATCGCTGCGTGTACTTCGCCTCTTTGCCGAAGTAGGTCGCACTCATCTTGTGGGCCTCGTCCACCACGATGAGGTCCCAGTCCGTCTGATCAAGCTGCGCCCTTAGGTCCTCCCCCCGGGCCAGCTGGTCCACTCGAGCGATGAGCAGGTCGCGCTCGATAAAGATGTTGCCCGACCGCGCCGTCTCGGCCACGCCCCGCGTCAGGATGTCGAACGGGAGCCCGAACTTCTCGTACAGCTCGTCCTGCCACTGCTCCACGAGCGAGCCTGGGCACACGATCAGGCACCGTTGCAGGTCGCCCCGGATGACGAGCTCCTTGATTAGGAGCCCCGTCATGATCGTCTTGCCTGCACCCGGGTCGTCGGCCAGAAGGAACCGGAGCGGCAGCCGCGGCAGCATCTCCTCGTAGACGGCCGTTATCTGGTGGGGCAGCGGGTCAACCAGCGACGTCGAGACAGCGACGTACGGGTCGAACAGGTGGGCCCAGTGGATCCGCTGCGCCTCGCTCACGAGCCGGAGTAGCGCCCCGTCCGCGTCGAGCGACCACGGCGCCCCGGCCGTCGCAATGGCCAGTCGCGCCTCGTCGTCCCGATACAAGACCTGGTCGCTCACGCGGCCGCGCCCGTCGCGGTAGACCACGTTGAGCGCGTTCGTGCCGTACCACGTCACGGCCTCGACCGTCACCGGGTCCTCTCCCGCCAGCCCACCCACGGACGCCCCCGGCGTCAGGTCCTCGAGTCGTGTCGCTGTGGCTTCCATTGTTGAGTGCAGATGCATGAGTCCTAACCGCGGCTAAGCTACAGGCACCTGGTTGACGCCCATCCGGTCGCGCAGCTCTTGGAGCACGCCGCCCAGCGTCAGCCGCTGGACGCCCCGGCGAGGGTCCTCTGTCCACAGCTCGGCCTCCGGGTCCGCCAGCGCCGCGAGCTCCTCACGGTGATAGAAGATCACCCGGCCACCGTCCGACGGTCGCACCACGAGCAGCAGCGGTCGCCCATGCGTCCGGTCCCGCCGACGCACGCCCAGCACGACGGTCGGCCGGCGCGGGCATGGCGTCCAGTCGGTCAGGTCGTACAGCTCCGGCTTGTCCTTGAGCGTGGCATACACAGCGGCCCGCGCCCGCTCAGCCTTCTGCAGGAACAGGAGGTACCGGTCCGCCTCCGACCGGTGGTGGAACAGGTCCGGCCGCGCCTCCACGAACGCCCGGAACGCGTCGACGCTCGTCATCTCGACATCCGCGAACTGCTGGAGCTCGTCCACGAACGCCACCATCGCCTGGTCCTCGGCGCTCAGGCCGCGCCGGTCCGAATCCACCAGTTCCTTCAGCTCACCCAGGAGCGCCGGTAGCGCGTCGAAGCCCACTCCCTCCGCCTCCAGCCACGTCTGCAGCTGCTGGTACCGGCTCGCATCGGACATCGCGGCCTCCACCTCGGCGCGGAGCGCCTCTTGCTGGCGCCGCAACGCCTCCGTCTGCTCGCGCAACGTCGCGTTCTCGGCCTCGAGCTTCGGCACCCGGTCCATCAGCTCGATCACGTCCTCCGGCGGCACGAGCAACGCGCGGTGCTCGTAGAGCCACATCCCGAACAGGTCTCGGGCCTCCGCCTCGTGCTCCTTCATCCAGAGGTACAGCGAGCGGAAGGCCCGGCGCGTCGCGTCTGACCGCGTCCCCTTCACGCGCTCCTTGACGGCCTCCTCGATGGTCTGGGCCAACGCTTTCGGCGTCTTCGTTCCCTTCACGAACCGCTCCTCTAGGTAGACCGCCGAGTCTAGCAGTTCCGCGCGGACGTCGTACTCCAGGTCACCAGCGATGTCCTTCAGCGTCTCGTCGAGCTCGCCGTCGAGGTAGAGGTCCGCGCTCGAGCAGAAGGCCCCGAGTTGATTCGGCAGCATCGGCGCCGACACTGGCTGGCTCTTCCACGAGTACCGCCCCGCCGCATCGGCAATCTGCACGCGGCCCTGGTGCGTCCGGAGCAGACCGGCCAGGTCGTGCTCCACGAGGAACCCAGCGAGATCGCCGAGCCACCGGACGGCCTCTTCCCGACTCAGCGCCAGCCGGTCCGCCAACTCATTGACGCTCCCGATCTCCGAGACCATCATCGTCAGCCGCGTCGCCGTCAGCTGCGCGCAGTCCCCCCACGCGATCGCCCCCCACGCCTCGACGTGCTCCTCCTTCGGCAGCGCCTTCCGGCGCCTGCCGTCCGCCGAGGCGAACCGCCAGATCCCTTCTCGCACCGCCGTGTCCGCGTGGGACGGTAGCCACACCGTCGGTGTCTTGTCGGGGCCGCCCAGCGGTTTCCGCAGGGGCAGAACCGACCCCTCCGCGGTCTCCACGACTGGGGCCGTGAGCAGCGCGTCGCGGGCCGGCTCCAGCACGGCCGAACGGTACCAGGCGGCCGACTGTGTAGGCATGCCCGGAGGCACCCCGAAGCCTGCGAGGTGATAGCGGTCCTGCCAGCCCTCGGCATCGGCCACCGCTAGGAGGCGGCCAAGCAGTCCCGACACTTCAGCGAGGGCCGTCCGGTTGACGGCCACCTCGACATCAGACTCGTCCTCCACGTACACGCCGCTCCGGGCCTCGTCGGGATAGAACCACGGGCTGTTTACAGCAAACGGGAGGGGGAACGACTCCGACCCGAGCAGCGGGAAGTCGCAGAACAGTCGGGGCACCTCATCGCCGAGCCCCAGCACTCGCACCTCCCCTTCGGACGCGTCGAGGCGCACCGCAGCCGCCGACTTCTCGCCCCGTGCCACGACGAACCAATGGCTGCCCTCGCCCGAGGGACCGCGCGACACTACGTGCACCCGCTCCACGCCCTCAGCGATCGGGCCACGCCCTTCGCGCCGGTACGTCACCCCCTGCACGGTCACCTCGCCAACCTCCTCCGTGAAGGCGAGCATGAGGGGAACCGATCGATGCAGGTCCTCTAGCCCCTGGCGAGCTACGTCGATGCCCCGCGCGTCCAGCGGGTACGCGAACGACGTGTTGTACTCATTGGGATCGACGGCCTCGGCCCGCGGCAGCGATGCGAACCGATCGCGGACGGAGAGCGCCCGCTTCACGGCGGCCGTCAACTCCTCGAGCGTCGCCCCGCTCCGGTCGAGCTCCACGGAGAACCGTGCGGGCGGCGCCCCCGGGGCTTCTAGAATGCCCTCCACCTCCACGGCCGGCGAGAGGAGGTGCGTCGTCAGGAAACCGGTCCCATACCGCCCTGTCGTCGTCGGCTCAGCCTCGCCCGTCGGCCGCTCCTTCGACGATGTCTGGACGATCAAATAGAACAGCTGGTCCGGCTGGAACGGTCGACCGCTGTGCCTCGCCACCAGACGGGGAGCCTCCCCCTCCTCCAGCTGAAACGAGACGCGGACCGGGCACCCATCGTGGGCCACGTCCTTGGCGTTTTGGATCAGCTCCCAGCCCCAACGACGAGCGTTCTCCTCCCGGCGGGTCTGCCGAACCTCCCGGAGCTTGTCCTGGACTTTCGTGCCGATGATCTTAAAGAAGGCGCCGTCATGGGCGTTGTCGAACAAGTGGCCGAGGTCCATTTCAGGCATCTTGGGAGGTGAGCGGAATGCCAGTCTATCGGCCACTCCCGTGCCAACCCTCGACGCCCAGTCGGCCGGCCGCATCTAAACGCTCGTCCGGCGGCCTCAATGCCTGGAATGAGCCATCTCGCCGCACGGTCATGCCGACCTTTGCCCGGACAACGCGCCAACCCTCCCAGAAGGATATTTCGCCCTGCCCGAACTCGCCTTCGCCGAAACCTGCTAGCGATCATGATGAAGTCCGCCCCTCACTTCTTGCAGCGCTACTCGGCAGCGCTCTCGTCTGCAGCCATCCTCGTCGCTGTCCTCGTCGCCGCCGCGGTTGGCGTTCGAGACTGGGCGGGCATCGCCTCACTCGCGGGCGTCGCGCTCTCTCTCGTCTACTTCTATCAGTCTCAGCGCCTCGAGCAGACCCGCCTGCTCAAAGAGCTCGTCACCGACTTTAACGCGCGGTACGACAAACTCAACGACGCCTTGAACTACATCGCTGACGAGGCTGAGATCGCAGGGGCATACGACGACCGCCCCATCGAGGCGTACCTAGACGACTACTTCAACCTCTGTGCGGAGGAGTACCTGTTCTTCAAGCGAGGCTACATCCCCGCCGAGGTCTGGACCTCGTGGAAGAACGGGATGGCTCACTTCTGCCGAACGAGTCCCGCGATCGCGAAGCGCTGGGGAGACGAGCTGCACTCGGGCTCCTACTACGGGTTCGACCTCTCCCTCTTAGACGCGTCCGTACCCGGTTCTGTGAGCGCCAGTGGTCGCCACAAACTGGCGTAAAGCTCTCGATCCGGAAGGTGCTCCGCTGGCAAGATCCGCCTCTGACGCTGCCATTTCCTGTCCCGCTCCTGTTCTCAGCGCCTACGAAGAGCGCCCGGCCTGGACCCTGCCCCTCACACTCCCGCTGCCTCGACCTCGAGGAGCGCGCGGACCGCCTGGTCGCCCGCCGCGTCCAGTCCCGAGGCGAGATCGAAGACGAGGCTCCGGACCCGGATGCCTCCCACGTCCGCCACCAGCGGCTTTTCGGGGGCGCGAGGGTAGAGGAGAACCGCGTCCCGGCACCCGAGCGCCGTCGCGTAGGCCACCACCTGCGCGATGTCGGCCGCCGAGGCCGCCTGCACCCCTTTGTACTTCGTATCGACCACGCAGAGGGGGACGTCGGGGTCGCCCGCACGGTCGTAGACCACCAAGTCCACATCGAAGTGGTTCGTGTCGCCCACGGCGTACCGAACGTGCGGCGCCACCCGGTGTGTGGCCTTGAGACGCTCGCGGAGCCACTCCGCCACGAACCCCTCGAACAGCGCAGCCATGTCCACGAGGAACGGGAGCAGGCGCCGTTCGCCCGTCCCTTGGCCCAGCCCCACGTTCTCAATGAACAGTCGCGAGAGCGCGTGGAGCACGGCGTAGTCCTCCGTCAGCCGGCTGTACGTCCGCCCGACGCACGCCTCCGCCCGGTACGGCCGCACCTGCACGGCCCCCTCCATCCGGCGGTACGCCTGCCGCACCACGCGGAGTCCGTTCGGCCGGCACACGCCGCTCCGTGCGACCACGTGGAGCGCCCACGCCACGATCCCGTTGTCGTCGACGTCCGCCGTGTGTTCCTCGTAGTGGCACGTTGGGTTCACCGCCCAATGACGCCGCGCCAGCTGCCCCATATCGAGCCGCCCGCGGACCACCGGAAGCCGCTCATGCCGGCCGACGTAGGCCCGGTGGAGCCCCCGCCGTGCCCGGTGAAGCGTCCGTCGAGCGAGGATCCGTGCCAGCCGGTCCATGGCGTCGTCCAGCGTCTCGAACGGCGCCTCGCCCTCCAGGAGCCGGAAGCCCCGGAGCCCGTATGCATACTCGAGCATCGCGAACACGCTCCGCACCGGCACCTTGGGTCGCAGCGCGAGGTGAAGCCCCTCGTCCACCGGCAGATAGCCAACCCACCCCAGCGACCTCAGCTCCCACTGGCCGTCCGTCTGCGGCGAGGGGTACGTCACCCCCACCTTCGTCCCGTGCTCTCGCCACAGCCAGTGGGCGGCCTCCATCGAGAGGGCCAACGCCGGGAGCCGAACCGACTCGTATTCGGGGAGGTCGATGACATCCACCGCTACGAGGCCTCCTCAGGAGAGAGGGATCGCTCGACCTCCGGCCAAAGGAACGGCTCGACCGTCTCCGGACGGTCGAAGAAGTATTCCTCGAGGTACGGCTCGATCTCCATCCGCCACACGTCTTCGATCCGCTCGCCGAGCGCCTCGTCCAGGAAGTACGAGATGCCGACGGCGTAGTGCGCGTCGCCGATCTGCTCGTTCAGCGCCTTCAGGACTCCCACCAGCGCCCCCACAGGGAAGCCCGTCCTGCGCGTCCGGTGGTACCGCGTGAGGACGTCGAAGTCCGGCCACAGCCGCACGAACGCGAACCGCCGACGGAGCGCGTGGTCCACCAACGCGATCGACCGATCTGCCGTGTTCATCGTCCCCAAGATCCGGACGTTCGCCGGGATCGAGAACGGCTGGCCTGAGGCGAGCGTGACCTCCCGGTCCCGGTACTCCAACAGATACATCAGCTCCCCGAACACCCGAGACAGGTTGGCCCGGTTGATCTCGTCGACCACCAGCACGCACCGCCCCTCGCGGGTCTCCGCCTCGGCGCAGAACTGGAGCAGCCGCCCCGGCTCCAACGGATACTGGAGCTGGCCGTCCTCCGTCCGCGGTCGGATGCCCTCGACGAAGTCCTCGTAGCCGTACGCCGGGTGGAACTGGACCGTCTCCACGAACCCGTCGGTCCCGCCCACCAAGTGGCGGGCGAGCCGCTCGGCGAGGTACGTCTTCCCGGTACCGGGCGGCCCGTAGAACACGGCCTGCCCCTTCCGCTCGATCGCCCGCACCCACCGCGCCAGCTGCACCTCGGCGATCCCGGTCTCCTCGGCGCAGGTCGCCAGCGAGTACTCCGGCGCGAACTGCCCACGCGCCGAGGTCGGGCCCACGATCTCCTGGAAGTCCGCCTGGGGAATCGACAGTAGCGTCTGACGCCAGTGCCCGAACCGCACCTTTTTCGGCGTGGTGTCATCCCAGTGCACCGGCAGTCGGTGCGCGTGCCGCTCCCCGTCGGCGAAATAGTAGGGGCCGATCACCGTCCCGACGCCCAGTACCTCCGTCGTGCCTCGGTTCGCCACGATCCGGTCGCCCACTCGGATCTCCGTCGCGAACCGCCATACCTGGTTGGTCGCCCGCGTCGTCCACCCGAACCGCTCCTCGGCGTCCGCCTGGCGGCGTCGGAACTCGGCCTCGGCCACGCCCGAGAGATCGCCGAGGTCCTCCCAGCCGATCCCGATGAAGCCACCCTCGCGCGACTCCTCCCACTGCCACGCCCCATCCCCAGGCGACACCTTCCAGGCACGCGCATCGGCTTGGTCCATGTCGTCGGGAGGTGTGGGGAGGTCCAGGCCGTCCCGGAAGAGAGCGTCCCGGGCGGCGTCATCGAACACAGCGGCCTCGATCTGTGGCTGGTGATGGCGGGCATACGGGCTCCCTCTCCACCCAGCGAACCGGTCCCCGATCTCGGCCATCGAGGCGGCGATCGCATCTTCAATGGCGGGGGGCATCGGGCGGGCGTCCTTGACCGAGAACAAGAACAGCGACTGCTCGGGGCGGCCGTCAGCCTCGGCAAAGGACTCGCCCACCGTCTCGCCGACGTCGAGCGCCTGCCCGTCCTCGGACCGCAACGTCACCCCCAGTTGTGTGGCCCCGCGGGAACGGCCTCGATAGTCGAGGACCAACCACGGCCCAAAGTTGAGTCGGAGGACCGTACCCCCGTGTGTGCCAGGGAGCGTGATGACGACCCGGGGGTCACCGGGCTCCTCCACGCCGAGATGGCCGAGCGACTCGCGGAGCAGGTCGAAGGTCCACTCCGCTTCATCTGCCGACGCGAACACGGCATCCAGCGGCGCGGCCAAGGGTACGGAGTCGTCCTCCGGCGGCCCCTCCGTCACCAGCCAGTGGCCCATCATGTCGAGGACGTCGGCCTCCGCGTCGGCGTCCAGGTCCGCCTCGGCGATCCACTCCTCTGCCACCCCGACCAAGGTCCGCGCAGCGGCGTTCGTCTCCGGGTACGAGCTTAACCGGGTGTCGAAGGCCCCACCAGTCAGCCGGTTCACCAGCCGGGCGGCCTTCGAGTTGATCACGGAGTACGCCTCGGGACGGAGCGCGCTCAGAATCGGCGACAGCATTCCGGCCTGAAGGCCCTTCCCGTGCGACGACGCCTCGAAGGTGTAAACAGCATCAGCCAGCGAGCCGGGTTCGTCCGCACTCGTCCGGACGAACCTCAGGAGGGCCTCCGTCACGGCCGGCCAGTCCTCCGGGGCGACCCAGCCGGCTCCCTCGAACCACATCCGCACGTCCTTCGTCACGGCCTCCGCCGGGTGGATCCACGCCCCCCGCTCCCGGTTGCCGCTCGTGTTCTTGTGCGGCAGGAAGGCGAGGAGAACCTCATCGGTCACGTCGTCCCCCGCGTCCGCCCTCTCGCAGATCGCTGCGTACCCCCTCCGGGCCTCCACTCGCGCGGCCGCGTAGTGCTCGAGGTGCAGCGCGCCGCGATCCTCCCCAGCATACTCCTCGACGAACCGGTCAAACAAGCGGCGGAAGGCGGTCCGATCCACCTCGTACTCGATCGTGGGCTCTGCTACCTGGGATCGCTCGACCGCCACCAGCTGCTTCCACCCGCGGCCCTTGTCGTACCTGGACACGACGTAGAACGCGATGTGGACGTGCATCAAGTCCTCAAACGGGACGCCGTGGTCCTCCCGGAGGCGCTCGAGGACCGCTTCGTAGAGCCTCGTCGCATGGGCCACTCGCTCGGCCGGCTGGGCCGGGCCCACCGCCTCACCGACGAGGGCACGCGCCGCGACCTTGTAGACGGACGGCTTGCAGAAGGCGTACCGGGTCGGCTGACTCGTCGCAAGGAGGTAGCTCGCGACCGTCGCGTTCATCTCCATCGTCGCGCCGTCCTCGCGCTCACGCCGGTGGGCCCACTCGGTGAAGCGACCGACCCGCGCCGCGAGATCGTCGGTGCCGTAGAGGAGATCGAGGACATGGTCCCGGATGTCGTCCGGGTCCGTCGACTCGTGAACGAGCAGCGTCTTGGCGTACATCAGCTCGTACGCCGAGAGCAGGTTGACGTGGGCCTTGATCGCGCCGAGCACGGCACCCACAGGGTCGGCCTCGATCGACTCCCGAGAGAGGAGCCTCATCGTCGTCGGCAGCACCTTGTGATGGTGGTACCCCTCGCCGCCGCCCTCCGCGAGTAAGTCCCCGTCCAAGACCACGGGGCCGATCACCTCCTTGACCATGCGTGTGAGAACGCCGGCGTCGACCTCGATGTCGCCGCCGCCGGCCGGCTCAGCGGGCCACCACGCCTCCAGAGCCGCTCGCACCTGCGCGCGAGCTTCCGCGTGCTGAAGCGCCGCCCAGTAGGGAGCCCCGAGTCGAGCGTGGGTCACAGCTCGAGTCAGCTTTGAGCGCGACGGTGGGTCGAGGGCCGCCACGGCCTCGCCAGAGGGGGACGAGTACCCCAGGAGCCAGAACGGCTTCCGGCTCAGGTAGAAGTACCCATAGGCGGCCTGCACCGAGGTGGCCTCAACACCCCGCGCACCGAGGAATGCCAGGAAGCGTGGCTCCAACCAGTCGAACGGGACCCGATTCTCTGTCAGGTCGCCAGCTTCGATCGCATCCAAGACGCAGGCAATGACCGCCGGCTGGTACGGCTTGGGGGCCCCCTCGCTCCGGTCAACTCGCAAGGCGTCCAGGTGGGCGATGAGGAGGTCAGCAGCGTCCTCTGGAGTCACGAGAACCGCCACGTCTCCCGACGGGCTCAGCGCAAGCTCCGGGCCTTGGAAGTAGGCGTTCCGGACCGCAGCCGTCGCGTCGAGCTGGACGGCCGGGAACCGCCCGCCGTTCTGCATCACAGTTCGGACCGCGCGGGCGTATCCGCTCGCCGTCACCCGCGCCGGCTCCGAGGCCGAAAGCCGAGTCACATCCGCGCCCTGCTCGTCCACACCCGCGACGGTGTACAGCGCCCCTTGAACCGAGCTTGAGAAGACCACACCGTCCTCGGCATACGCGCTCATCTCCCGGAGGAACCCCTCGCCGTCCGTCCGCTGGGCGTCTACCCACCCCGTCCAAAGCGCATCCAGCCGCTGTGATACCCCGTCGTCCAGCCCGATCCCCGAGGTCTGGGTCCCCCAGTGCACGTCCCCCAGTTCAGGCCCTTCCAGCACGGACGGGAGAAGGAGGACATCCTCGCCAGGATCGAGCAGCGCATCGAACGCGACCTCCACATAGTTGGCCGTCCCGCCCTTCTCCTCGTCCCAGTGCGGCTCCTCAAACGTTGCCCGCACCACCCGTCCCGACCCGACGATGCCCCGTCCTTGGCTCCCCTGGCGGTAGAGGTACACCCGCGCCCCCTCCTCGATGCTCTTGGTGTTTCCAGTGCTCCACCGCCGCACCACCTCGTGCCCGGTGCGGAGCTGCTCGGCGAGATGCGGGAGCTCGGCCCACGCCCATCGCTCTGGATTCCACGTCAAGAGGTAGGCGGCCGCGGCCGCTCGCGAGTCTGTCGAACGCTCGGCGCTGTCGGAGGTGGGCGAGGGGGCGTTGGGCACGGTCTAGCGATGTAGAAACGGGCAGCAAGGTAGCCGCCCATCTCCGAAACGACTCCTCTGCGGATTCCCCGCTCTTCGCAGTGAAACGGGCCTGTTCTCTGTTCACTGCCAGTGAGAGGCATCGACCGGCGTGAAGCTGACGATCCGGAAGTAGCTCCCCGGCGTGATCCGCCGCTGGCGCCGCCACACGCCGTCCCCATCCCGCTGGCTTCCCCCCTGGCCCGACGACGTGTTGCCCTCGACCGTCTCACCGCTCGCGCCGTCCCACGCCAACGCGAACCCCGCGTGCCCGAACGGCCCGTTCCCCCGACGCCAGATCACGACGGCTCCGGGTGGCACCTCCTTCACGCCCCGGAGCGCCTCGCTCGCCCGGATGCTCCTCGACGTGATGAACCGGGCCGCGAGCCCCGACCGAATCACGCGTCGCCGTCCGTCTAGCGGCGCCCGGACGCCCGCCGCGTCGAGCACGTAGGAGACGTACGCCGCGCACCACGGCTGCCCCGGCCCGAGCCCCACCGACGCCAGAAACCGCTCGACCCGCGGCCCACGGTTGTTGCCACCCCGCTCGACCGTCCCCACATACGCGAGCGCTGTGTCGAGATGGGCCGGCCTCGCCCGGACGACCTCGCCCGCCTCGGGCGCCTCACCGAGGCGGGCCGGCTCGCACGTGCATGCGCACCGACACTGCGCGTCGCCGGCCGTCTCGGTCGGCTGAGCCGTGGCCACCGTGGCCGCGAGCAGCACCGCCAGCGCCAGGAGCGCGAGCGCGTACGCGACGTTTCCTGCCTTCAACTCGGCGACGGTGTCGACCTCGTCGAGCACGTACCGGTCGAACGCCCAGAACAGCCCGACGGCCAGCGCCGCCTTCAGCAGCCCGGCCGCGAAGCCGGACAGCTCGACGGGCGAGACCACGCCGGCCCCGCCGTCGGTGAACGTCGCGTAGACGGCCGTCCCCGTCGCGAGCAAGAGCGCCGTCAAGAACTTCTCGGCCTTCATGGGTCTGCGGGATGCGGAGCGCGCCTACCGGTCGAGGCGCGACTCCAGGTGGTCGGCCCGGCGCTCGAGGTGCTCGATCCGCCGCTCGTGGCTGGCCTGGCCTACCTGCACGCCGCCCAGCGACTCAGCCAGCCGCTCCAGCCGCGCCGTGTTCACGGCGATGTCCTGGGCCACGTCGTCGAGCGTCCGGTTCGCGCTCCACCCGAACAGCGCGACCAGCATCGCCACGGCGAGCTGGAGCGCGTTCCGCGCGAGCCACCCCTCGACGAGGAGGCTCGGGGACGGGTCGTGGTCGGTCATCGGTCCGGTCGGCGGGTGACCTGCTCCGGCCCCGCTCCCAGTTCGCTCCTGACCAACTCCCATCACGGAGCCTCGGAGCGAGCGGGACGGGGCCGGCCGTCAGGTCAGCCAAGCGCTAGACGAGCGCGCCCGGGTCGTCCGGGTTCGGGCCCGCGTCGGCGCCGCCGGTCTGGAACGCCGCCCGCTTCTCGGCGCCCGTCACGACGACGTCGGCCATCGCGTCGGGGTCGTAGCGGATCGAGCCATGGAAGGCGAGCGTCGGGTCGCCGCCGGCCACCGGCCGGTACGGCACGACGTGGACCGTGTACTTGGCCCGGTCAGCGAACGGGACGCCGAGCGCCGCCTGGCCGGCGGCCCGCGTCAGCCCGGTCACGACGTTGACGGCCGCGCCGTCCGGGCTCGCCACGACGACGGCGACCGCGTCGTCGGCCTGGCCGCCCGCCACGTCCCACGTCACATCCGTGCCGCCGACGTCGTCGTCGTCGAGCGCGAGGGGCTCGGCCGGGGCGAGGCCTCCACGCGTGAGCAGCATCTGGGCGGGGTCGAACGTGCCCGCCGGCGCGCCGGCCACGTCGTCCGAGCGCATGACGCGGACGTTGGCGCGGACGAACTCGTTGAACGCGGTCGTCGCGCTCCGGCCCGACCCCTCGTACTGGCGCCAGTACGGCCGGATGAACGCGCCCATCAAGGACGAGCCGGCCCGGGTGAGCTGGGCGAACAGGTCGCGCTGGGTGGTCTGCGCGGCGGTCTGGGGGTTGGCGGGCGTGACGCGGGCGCGGATGACGTCCTTGCCGCGCCACTTGGTCATGACGACGGTGCCGACGGCGTTGCGGCCGCCGCCCAAGATGCCTCGATCGAGGATGGCCATGGGTCTGTCCGGGGTGTCTGGGGGGAGCGCTCAACCTCGATGATCCGCCCCCGCGCGTCCAGGTCGTCCCCTCGACCCGACCTCTCAACCGGCCCCGCCCTTCCGGTACACGACGGCCCGAACTCGCTCCTCGCTGAGGAAGTACGGCCGCCCCTCGTCGTCCTCGTGCGGCCCCCGCAGCGCATCAACGGCGTCCTCCACGCTCGCCCCGTCCGCCCGCAGCGCCGCGAACTGCGCCCGCAACCTCGCGTCGCGAAGCGCGAGCCGGAGCGCTTTCGCCACACGGGCGTCGTCGAGCGCCTCCACCAGTTCGGAGGACGCCGCGATCGCGAGGTCGGGGTCGGGGTCGAGAGACATGGCCCCATCCTCGCTCCCAAGGCGGTCCATTTCAACTGTGGATCGCACCCGGGTCGTGGCCAGCCCCCAAACGCTACCGATCCGCAGCCCGCTACGCTACCGTTCTGCAAGCTCAGTGAGACGAGCGAGAACAGCCGAGAGCCGCTGCGGATGGCCTCCGCTCTACTCGCCCCCGCCTCCGAACGCGTTTCGGTAGGCGTCGTCGAGGAGGTCCCGGCTGAACCCCTGGAGGTACCGCTCCGTCGTCGTCACCGACGCGTGCCGAAGCACCTCCTTGATCCCGTGCGCCCCGATCCCCGACTCCAGAAGGTGCGCCGCCAGCGAGTGCCGCGCCAGATGCGTCGTCACCCGCTCGGGGTGGGCGATCTCGGCCCGCTTCGCGAGCGTCTTCAGCACCTTGTTGGCGTACGCGTTCCGGCCGCTCACCGCGCTCCGCCTCTTCGCCGGCGTCGAGAGGTCCTTCCCGTCAAGGAACGGGAAGACGAACCCGCCAGCCTCCACCGCCTCGGGCCGGCGCTCGCCGTACCGCTCCACGATCGACCGCGCCTCGGGCACGAGCGGAATCGACGTCGGCTTCCCCGTCTTCTCCGCCCGGTAGCTCAGCTTCACCGGCGTCCCCTCCGCGTCGCGGACCACGTCGGTCCACCGCAAGAGGCACGTGTCCCCGAACCGCATGCCGCCAGCGTAGAACGCGAGCGCAAACCCGTCCCGGGCCGCCTCCATCAGCGTCCCCGACTCGCACCGCGCCGACGCGATGGCGGCCACCTCCTCGGCCGTCAGCCGACCCTTCTCCACGCGCTCGGTCCGGAGCAGCGGATCGCCGTGGAGCTTGTCGAACGGGTCCCGGAAGCTCTCCGGCACATGCCCGTCGCGGATCGCCGCGCGGATGGCCGTCCGCGTCGTCGTCAGCTGCTTGCGGACGTAGTTCTGCTTCCGCCCTTCCCCGTGCGGCTCAGGCGCCCGCATCGAGTGGCCCCAGGTCCGGAGAAAGGCCGGCGAGAGGTCGGCGTACGCTAGCCGCCCCTTCGAGTACGCGGTCAGCCGCTTGCACGTCGTGTTGTACGCCTTGTACGTCGACGGCTGGCCCCGCGCGGCGAACCCGTCCACCCACCGGCGGAAGAATGTCAGGAAGTGCTCCTCGGGCTCCGGCTCGATCGGCGCCGGCGCCAGCCACTCGCGGACGTCGCCGGCCAGCGCCTTCGCCGTCACATAATCCCGCGCCGCCGACCGGTTCACCGAGGCCGACCGCCCCGCCGCCACGGCACCGGCGATGAGGTCGTTGATCCGCGACGCCTCGCGCTCGCTCTTCCGCACCCGCCCCTTCGCCTCGTTCCAGTCCTTCGGCTTGATCCGGACGCCGAGCGAGACGTAGGCCACATCTTGCCCCGAGATCACGCGGACGGTGACGGGCGCGAGCCCTTTCTTGTTGGTCTTGTCCGCCCGGAGGACGGGGATGAACGTGGCCACGGACGCCGGTGCAAGGGGGTTATGGAGACGCGTCCCCACCGCCAAGGGGGTAAAGGTCTAGGGTAAGGTTTCCGGCCCGCTCCGCCTACGCCTCGCTCCCACTTGTTGTCCACAATCGGGCCGTACGCCCTACCAGAGGGCCTTTGCGTCTTGGAGCCGACCCCGGACCAGCCCGCGTAGTGGTTCCGGCATCTCCACAACCCAGTGACCGGCCGATCCTTCGGGGTCGGCCGATTTCTGTTTGTCCGGGCGGGTGGCCGACTACGCGCCGTCTCCGCTCGGCTCCTGGGCGCTGGGGACCACTAGCACTGGGCACCCGGCCTCTCGGACGACGCCCTCAGCCACGCTCCCGAGCCGGAGCCGGCCCCACCCGTGCCGCCCGTGCGTCCCGACGACGAGCAGGCCGGCGCGGTCGCGAGCGGCAAGCGCCGTGAGCGCCTCGGCGGGGGGCCCGGGGACGACATGCCGCTCGGCGTCCTCGGCTCCAGCCTCGGCGGCAAAAGCGGCCAGAGCCGCATGGGCCGCCTCTCGGGAGAGCCGCTCTGGAGCGGGCGCCAGCGGGCGGCGATGGGTCCCGCTCGCGACCAGCCGATCGGGGGCCGCGTCGCGGACGGTGGCCAGCGCTAGCGGGGCATGATAGATGGCCGCGAACGCCCGGCCGAACGCCACGACGTGCGACGACGGATCGGCGAGGTCCACCCCGATGAGGACGGGCGCCTCGGGCCCGAGCTCGGCGTGGGCACCCTGGCCCGCGACGACGAGGACGGGCACGCCCGAGTCGCGGACGACTTCGGCGGCCACGCTCCCCGCCAGCAGCCGCTCCAGCCCACGCCGACCGCGCGTCCCGACCACCACCACGTCCGCCCCAACCTCCTCGGCCGTGCGACGAATCCCGTCGGCGGGCGTCTGGCCATGCGCGCGGTGGACGACCGGGGCCAGCACCTCGAAGGCGTGCTCTGCTCCGAGCGCGGCGTCGACGGAGGCCACGGTCTGCGCGCTCTGCGGCGCCCCGTCGTCCTCGATGCTCTTGGCTCCCCGGAATAGGGGGTTGACGTGGATAAGGTGGAGCGTGGCCGAGACCCGCTCGGCGAGGTCGGCGGCCACGACAAGCGCGCCGCGGGCGTGGGCGGAGCCGTCGAAGGCGCACAGGACGGTCTGGATCGGAGGCATCGGGAGACAGGAACGGGAGGAGAGCGCTAGCTACCCGAACCCGCCAGGCAGCTGCGACGGGCACGGTCAATGCACCGCGCGGGCGCTCCCCGGTGGACGCTGCCGGGCGCCGCCCTACGACGCGAGCGGGGGCCGGCTCGCGAAGAACCGGCCCCCGGGGCATTCGACGATGCTGAGCTAGAACGCCAGCGTGCCCTCGACCATGAACCCGTCGAAGCCGCCACCGCTCAAGATGTCAGTCGCCGGGAAGTCGTTGTACTGCTGGTCGACGTAGGCCACCTTGAGGAGCAGGTTCCGGGTCGGGAACCAGCCCGCCGCCACCTCCACCCGGTCGATGGAGACGTCCGCACCGGCCGTCGTGATGGCCCCGTTTACGCGCGGGCCGGCTAGTTCGCCGGAGACACGGTTGTAGCGGGCGCCGAGGTAGGCCTGCTCGCGCGGCAGGAAGCGGTACACGGCGTCGGCCGCGATCTGCGTCCAGGCGCGGTCGATGGACTCGGCCTCGCCGCCGCCGTAGCCGCTCGTCACCTCATAGGTCCCGAACAGCTCCAGCCCGCGGACCTTGGCGAACGGGTTGACCATGACGCTGGTCACGGACTCGGTGAACCCAGGGTTGATGCGGCCCGTCGTGAACGCCGAGCTGGTCGAGGTGCCGGGGGGCGTCATCACGGAGTAAAAGCGCGAGCCGGAGCGGTCGCCGCCATAGAGCGTGTTGCGGCCCGCGTTGCGGGTGCCGTATGCCGAGCCCATCAGCCGCAAGCGGACGTCCTCGGTCACCTGGCGATCGATGCCGAGCTTGCCGTAGAGCGAGTACGAGCGCTCGTCGGGATCGGTGACGGTCCCCTTGATCTCGCCGCCCGTGATGCCGGCCATGGCGAGGGCGCCGCCGGAGCGGGCGTACACCTCGCCGCCGATCTCGGTCGCGAACGCGTCCATGATGTTGTTGCCGATGAACGGGTTGTAGAACGCGTTGCCGTTGTCGGTCCGGCGGAGGTGCGCGTCGCCGTAGTTGATCTCGAAGTGGCCGACCTTGACGGTCACGACCTCAAAGAGGTCGTCGACCAGCGAACTGCCAAGCCACGGTGCGCCGTCGACTTGGAGGTAGCCGCCCTTCACCCACGTCTCGGCGTGGTGGCGCGACGAGAGGTAGGTCTCGAGGTTCACCTGGACGCCGTCCGCGAGCAGGGCGTTCACGTTCAGGTTGGCGGTCGCGAGGTTGAACCCGCCGCCGATGTCCTCGAGCGCGTTCTGGTCCACGCCGTCGACCATGTTGGGCGTGTTGCTGTGGCTGAGGGCCTGGTACTGCTGGGCGAAGGCGCCGCCGATGCGGAGCTGCGGCGTGTTGCCGACCAAGCGCGACGCGGTCTTCGGTGCCTCGAAGACGTTGAGGCCGCGGAAGTCCGGCGGGCGCTGGTTGGGGTACTGGACGAGCGCGTTGTCGGCCGCGTCGTCGGTCGGGGTCTCAGCGGTCGCCGTGACGGCAGGCGCGGAGTCGGCGGGAGCGGACGACGTGTTGGCGGCGATCTGAGCCGCCACCGGGAACGCCAGCGAGGCGAGCGCGGCCACGGCGAGGGTGCGAAGGGTGCGGGTCATGGCAATCGGGGTGTGGGTGGACGGGGTTAGCGGGAGACAGCGACGAGTGAGAAGCGGACGACGATGGCGTCTTGGGCGCGGACGAGCCCGGCGGCGTGCGAGGGAGGGCGGACGCCGAAGGCGCTCATCCGGAGCGGCTGGCGGCCGTCGAGTTCGACCCGGCCGTCGGCGCGCCGCCGACCCCGGGCCCGGACCGTCACGACGCGGGCGGTGCCGGCGAGGCGCAGCGTGCCCCGGGCGACGACCTCGACCCAGGCGTCCGGAGGCGCCGGCGCGATCCGGCCGACCGCGTCGAGGTCGAAGGCGATGGTCGGGTGGTCGTCGGCCCCGAGGGCCTCGGCGAGGTCGCGGTTCATCAGGCCCGAGCCGCAGTCGAAAGCGCGGACGGGCACCGCCAGCCGGCCCGACGGGGCAGAGGGGTCGCCCTCGGCCTGGCCGACGACGCCGTCCGCCTGGCACGTCCACGGGCCCGTCGTGGCGGTCCCATCGATCCACAACCGACTTTCTGGAGCGACATCGTAGCGCGGCGCCGGGGCGGCACCGAGCGAGGCGAGCAGGGCGAGGACGAGGAGGCGCATCGCGCTAGCGGGTGGCGACGACGTCGAAGTGGACCGTCACCGCGTCGCCCGTGCGCAACGTGCCCGCGAGCGCGCGCGGCGGGTCGACGCCGAACTGGCTCATCGTAACGGGCACCTCGCCGGTGAACTGGAACCGGCCGCCGCTAAGCACGCGGCCCTGGGCCCGGACGCGCTGCGTGCGCGTGGTCCCGTGGATGGTCAGCCGACCGTCGGCCTCGACCAAGAAGCGGCCGTTGTTAGGCGTGCCCACCCTGGCCGTCGTCAGCACGAACCGGACCGGCGAGGAGCCGAGGGCGTCACGGAGCTTGCCGTTCATCGTCCCGTTGTCGCAGTCCATCTGGGCGACGGGCGTGGAGACGGTGAGCGCCGACAGGCCGGTAAGCGCACCGGAGGCCGTGGTCGCGTCGAGCGTGGCCGTGACGTCGGCGTCGCATGACCAGTCGTGGACGGTCGAGGTGCCGGTCACCCAGACACGGCTGGCGTCGGTGAACGTGTAGCGCTCGACGACGAGCCATCCGGCGAGGCCCAGCATCAGGGCGAGGAGGGTGAACGAGGTGGTAAAGCGAGTGGGCATCGGGGAGTGGGAGCAGGCGGAGGGTGCAAGGACCGACCGACGGGGCGTCGGCTCTGCCAGCGTCCGGCCGTGGCGGCCCGTGGGCGCCGCCGAGGTCGGGGTGCGGGGCGTTCCCCCACCCGGTGTGGGGGGGGCCCCGGCTCGCGTCGCCCTGCAGCACGCGCAGGGCGGTCCCGGCACCTCGATCAGGTCTCCCCCGGGAAGCGCCCCCGGGAAGCGACCGGCCATCGCCCCCACAGCCGGAGAGCGCCTCCCGAGGCACGTTGCCAGGGCTCGCCTTCCGACTCTGCCATGCCACTGCTCAAGGCCCCCCACGCCGACCTCCGTCGGTCCCTGCCCGTGTACCGCCAGCTCGGGATGGTGCTCGCGCTCGCCGCCGCCATCGCCGCCTTTACGATTCCCCTCCCGACCGGGGACGACGCGGTGCTCATCGACGGGACGAACGAGAGCATCGTGCTGGAAGACATCGCGCCCACCGAGCAGGCGCCGCCCACGCCGCCGCCACCGCCCGCGCTGCCGCCGCCCCTAGAGGTCCCCGACGCCGTCGAGGTGGAGGACGCGGTCATCGAGGAGATCGCGCTCGACCTCGACGTGTCGGTGGCCGTGCCGCCCGCGCCCCCTCCCCCGCCGCCAACGGCCCGCCCGCCGGTCGCTGCGCCGCCCCCTCCCCCGCCGCCCGCCGCGCCGCCGCCGCCGGAGCCCGAGCCCGTCGAGCCGGAGATCTTTGAGGTCGCCGAGGTGCAGCCCGTCTTGATCGGCGGGATCGAGGGGCTGCAGCGCCGGGTCGTGTACCCCGACTTCGCCATCCGCGCGGGCGTCGAAGGTCAGGTCGTCGTCCAGTTCGTCGTCGACGAGCGGGGCAACGTGATCGACCCCGTCGTCGTGCGGAGCTCGAACCCACTGCTCTCGGAGGCGGCCCTGAAGGCCGTCTCGGAGAGCCGCTTCATGCCGGGCCAGCAGCGCGGGCGCCCCGTCCGCGTCCGCTTTGCGGTCCCGGTCCGGTTCGTGCTCAACGGCTAGGCGCCCGCGTCGAGCACGCGGACGGTCTCGTCGTAGAACTGGCGGGCCCGGGCGGGCGTCCGGCCGATGCACAACAGGCCGACCTTGCCGAACTCCGAGAGCGCGCCGATGAGGTGGAACACCACACCTTCCTGCGTCGCCCCGTGAAAGTGCAGGCGGTGGTCGACGGCGAGGTCGATCAGGTCGCGGGGCGTCAGGCCCCGGTACGCCTCGCGGACGAGGTTGTCGGTGGCGACGTAGGCGCGGGGCTCGCCGCTGGGCGTCCGGTACAGGCCTGTCGCCTCGTCGTAGGTCCCGTCGGTGAGGTACTCGAGCATATCGAAGGGGTGCGTGGTGCCCCCCTTGCGCAGGTTGATCTCGATGGCGACGTGGCGCCAGCCGTCGCCTTGGGGGACGGAGACGAAGTCGACGCCGAACCGGCCGAGCACGCCTTGCGCCGCGAGCTGGTCGGCCACGCGCTCGCCGGCGTCGTGCAAGGCCTGACGGTAGGCGGCGGCGGCGGGGAAGGTGCAGCCCAGGAAGACCTGCCCGCTCGGCCCGCCCAGGATCTGGTCGTGCGTCGAAATGACGGACGCGCGGCCGACCGGGTCGATGCGGCACTGGACCGACGGGGAGACCTTGCCCTCGCCGTCGACGAACGCCTCGACGACGCCGCCCATCGCAGCAAAGCTGGCGGCGTAGTGCTCGACCGTCTCCGTGGCCGCCTCGAACCGGAGTCGACCCGGCAGCTCGCGGCGGACCCACGCCGCCAGCCCTTCACCGGGCGCTCCCTCGAAGGAGACCACGGCGTTGCCCTCGCCGCTGAACCCGTCGTTGAGCTTGACCACGGCCCGGCGCAAGCCGGGGTCGCGGCCTTTGAGGGCCGCGAGCGCGTCGGCCGCGTCGTCGAGGTCACGGAGGTCCTCGGCGCCGTCGGGCAAGTCCACACCAGCGGCGCGGAAGGTCTTGCGGCTCCCGCTCTTGGTGCCGAGGTGGGCAAGGTCGGGGTCGCAGGCGTAGAGCGGGATGCCCAGGCGGACCGCCAGCGTCCGTTCGAGCGCGGTCGCGTTGAAGCACGTCAGGTGCGCGGCGCTCACGTCGCGGATCGCGTCGCGGATGCGGTGGACGAGCCGGGGCAGGTCCAGCACCTTGCGCAAGAGCGGGATGGGCGAGGCGTCGTGGCACGCCAGCATCTTGAGCCGCTCGCGCGCGTGGACGGCCGGGATGCCTGGCAGCAGGTGCAGGTAGTAGTCGACGATGCCCGGGGCGACGGGCTGGCTGGTCACGAACACCAGCCGCGTGTGCGGCAGCCGCAACAGCATCAGCGTGAACAGCATCCGCTCCTCGTAATGGTGCACGCCGTCGATCTTCGCCAGCTCGTCGGGCGGCATCGTCAGGCTGGGCACCACGACGACGGTGCGGGGCGCCAACCGGTCGGGGAAGACGCGCTCGAACTGGCCGCGAAAGGAAGCCTGGAGGGCGGCGAAGGCCGCGCGCTCGTCGGGCGGGGTGGCAGGCAGCGGCGGGGCGACGGGCACGGGCGGAGGGGGCCAGAGACGGCACCCTACCGGGCGGACGGCCCCGCTCGCGCCGGGCGCTCGCGCCGAACGCCGTAGGGCGTACGCCCACCCCCCTGCGGGGCGGACGCATCGACGGCCTCGGCAGGGCCTCCCCTACCCGGTTGCCCGGGCGCGAACGGCGCGCTCGATGGTGGCCGCCAGCAGGCGCGCGTCGACGGGCTTGGTGAGGTACTCGTCGCACCCGGCCGCCATGCACCGCTGGTGGTCGCCCTTCATGGCGTTCGCCGTCAGCGCCACGATCGGCGTCGTCGCGTGGGCCCCGTCGTCGGCCCGGATGCGGCGCGTCGCCTCCAGGCCGTCCATGATGGGCATCATCACGTCCATCAGGATCACGTCGTAGATGCCCGACCGTGCGGAGTCGACGGCGAGGGCACCGTTCGCGACCACGTCGGGGCGGTAGCCAAGCCGGAGCAAGGTGAGCTTGGTGACCTTCTGCATCACCGGGTCGTCCTCGACGAGCAGTACGCGAGCCGAGGGCAGGATGTCGTCCGACATGACGGCCGACGGGGGCCGGGCCGTCTGCTCCTCGCTGGCTGGCGGCGGGGGGACGGCGAGTGTGGGGGCCGCTTGCGGCTGGCGGGCGGGCTCCGGGCGTGCGACGGGCTCCGCACTCGCGGCGGGCGGCAGGCTGGTCCGGACCGGAACGGCGTCCGCGTCGGCGGAGAGCGCGATCGTGAACTGGAACGTCGAGCCCCGTCCCGTCTCGGACTCCGCGCTCATTCGCCCACCCATCATCTCGACGAGCTTGTGGCAGATGGCGAGCCCGAGGCCCGTCCCACCGTGTGTGCGGGCCGTCGACGCGTCGGCCTGGGCGTAGCGCTCGAAGATGGCCGCCAGCCGGTCCGGTGGGATCCCGACGCCGGTGTCCTCGATGGCGAACGTGAGCTCAGCGATGCCCTCCGTCGCCGACACCCGGACCTGGACGGAGCCAGCGTCCGTGAACTTGATGGCGTTCGAGAGCAGGTTGACCAGCACCTGGCGGACGCGCGTCTCGTCGCCCTGTGCCTGTTCGGGCACGGAGCCGCCGACCTCGGCCGTGAGGTCGAGCCCCTTGGCGGAGGCCTGTTGGGCGACCATGCTGGCGGCCTCCTTCACCACGCGGCGGACGTCGAACGGGCGGTGCTCCACCTCCAGCATCCCCGCCTCGATCTTCGAGAGGTCCAGGATGTCGTTGACGACCGTCAGGAGCGCGTTGCTCGACGTGCGGACGGTGTCGACGTAGTCGCGCTGCTCCTCGTCGAGGTCGGTGCCGAGCAGGAGCGCGGTCATGCCGGTGACGCCGCTCATCAACGTGCGGATCTCGTGGCTCGTCGTCGCCAGGAACTCGCCGTTCGCGCGCGCCGCCGCCTCGGCCGCCTCCTTCTCGACGTGCAGCCGGGCCTCCTCGGCCTTCCGCTCGGTGATGTCGTGCGAGATGACGACGAGCCCGATGACCCCGCCGCTCGCGTCGAGCACCGGGATCCGCGTCGTGCGCTGGGTGCCGCCCCGCCCGTCGGGCTCTTCGGCCTCGGTCTGGTGGCCCGATCGCAGGACGGCCTGAGCGTCGCGCCAGCGCGCCTGGGCGCCGGCGTCGGGCGGGCTCCCGGGCGAGGCCGGCCCGATGCCGGCGTCGCGGCCGAGCGCCAGGCTCGCGCGGTTGCGGAAGACCACGCGGCCCGCGCGATCGACGGCGACGACGGGGTCGGGGATGGCGTCGACAATCGTGCGCAGCGTGCGGCGGCGGCGCTCGTCGTGGCTGGCGGCGCGCTGGGCGGCGCCGAGGTCGCGCAGGGTCAGCCCGAAGAGCGCGCCGTCGTCCGCGACCGGCCGGACGGTGATCTCGGCCTTCGCCTCCGTCCCGTCGTCGCGGACGAGCGGGACGGGCGAGGCCTCGGGGTCGGTGCCGGGCTGGAGCCGCTCGCGGTGGGCGTCGCGGTGGGACGCGGGCAAGAACGTGTCGGCGAAGCCCTGCCCGACGTGGGCGCCCGTCTCGCACCCGAGGAGGGCGCACGCCGCCCGGTTCATCGCCGTCACCCGGTCGCCGGCGTCGACGACCACCACGGGGTCGGCGACGGCGTCGAGGAGGGTGGCGGGCAGCGCCTCGGGGGCCGGGGCGGGCGGCGGGGCGGAGCGGATCGAGCGCAGGCCGCCCACGGCGCGCCACATCCAGCCGACGCGTCGGTCGGCGGGCGACTCTCGCACGTCGGCGGCGGCGGAGGATCCGTCGCCGGAGGGAGAGGTCGGAGCGAGTGGCATAGCGAGGGCAGGGCGGTCCGTCGTCGTGTATCGGCCCGTCTCGCAAACACTCAAGCGATCGGCCCCGAAGGCGCTCCGATCGGCCCCACTGGCCCCTGAACCCCGGCGCGCGCGGCCCCGTTCGTGGCCCGATGCCGACGCTCGACGACACCCGCGCCCTCGCGCTCCGCCTCATGGACCGGCTCGGCCGCGAGCTCCTCGGCGCCCCGCTCCAGGCGCACGGCTGGACGGTCGGCTTCGACCGCGCCCGGCGCCGCCTGGGCGCCTGCCGGATCGGGGACAAGCGGATCACGCTCTCGGCCCCCCTCACGCTCGCGCTCGCGCCCGCCGACGTCGAGGACACCGTCCGCCACGAGATCGCCCACGCCATCGACGCCGAGCGGCGGGGGCGGTCGGCGCACGACGCGACCTGGAAGGCGCTCGCCGTCGCGTGCGGCGCCGCGCCCGAGCGGACGTTCGCGGGCGACCTCCCCGACGACGACGCCCCGTACCGCGCCGACTGCCCGTCGTGCGACGCGAGCCACGGGCTCCACCGCCAGCCGGTCCGCCCGCGCCGCTGCCGGGCCTGCCACGCGGCCCGCCGGCCGGCGTACTTCCGGGTGACGCACGCGGCCTCGGGCGCCGTCATCTGGCCTGGCGGGGCCGCCCCCGGCGACTTCGGCGGGTGGACGGGGTTCGAGGCGACGTGCCCCGGCTGCGGCGAGACGCACCGCCGGGCCCGGCGCCCCACGCGGCCGACCGCGTGCGCGGCGTGCTGCCGGCGCCACAGCGGGAGCCGATTCGACCCGCGCTATCGCTTGCGCTTCGCGCGGCCCACTCGCTAACGCCCTCGGAGGCAGACGCCTGGACAGCCCTGCCGAGCGCCTGTTAATATTTTTGCACTCCGGCGCAACACCCGGTTGTGTGGGCCGTCACGCCCCCACCCTTCCGACCCCGCCCGTGCGCACGTTGCTCCGCCTCGGCCTCCTGGCCGCCCTCCTCGCCTCCGCCGCCTACGCCCAGTCCACGGACCGCCCGGCCCTCCGCGTCCCGCCGAGCCTGCAGGTCGTCCCGCTGGCCGACACCCCCGCGCCGCGCATCGACGGCGTGCCCGACGAGGCGGTGTGGGCGACGGCCCCTCGGGCGACCGACTTCGTGCAGCGAACGCCGGCGCCCGGCGACCCGGCGACCGAGCGGACGGAGGCCGCCGTGCTCTACGGCGACGACGCGCTCTACGTCGCCTTCTGGTGCTACGTCCGCGACCCGAGCACGCTCGTCGCCCGGCTCGCGCGGCGCGACCAGTTTGTCGGGAGCGACCGCGTGGCCGTCGCCTTCGACTCGTACAACGACGACCGGACGGCCTTCTACTTCGGCGTCACCGCCGGCAACGTCGAGCAGGACATCCTGATGTTCAACGACGGCGACGAGGACACGAGCTGGGACGCCGTCTGGGAGGGCAAGTCGGCGCGATTCCAGACCGCCGACGGGGCGGGCTACACCGTCGAGATGCGGATCCCGTTCTCCCAGCTCCGCTACACGACCGGCGCCGGGCCGGAGGTCTGGGGCATCCAGTTCCAGCGCCGCATGCCGACGACCGGCGAGGACGTGTTCTGGGCGCCCATCCTGCCCGATGCGAACGGCTTCGTCTCCCGGTTCGGCCGCCTCGACGGGCTCGACGTGCAGCGCGCGCCGCGCCAGATCGAGATCGTCCCGTACGCGCTCTCGCAACTCACGCAAGCGCCCGGCGACGCCGACAACCCGTTCTACGAAGAGAACGCCTTCGGCCCGAACGCGGGCTTCGACGCGACGATCGGACTCTCGTCCAACCTGACGCTGACCGCCACCGTCAACCCCGACTTCGGGCAGGTCGAGGCCGACCCGGCGGTCGTCAACCTGAGCCAGTTCGAGAACTTCTTCGAGGAGCGCCGGCCGTTCTTCGTCGAGGGCGTCGACATCTTCGAGTACGGCGGCACGCGGACCAACAACGTCTCCTTCCGGCCGACCTTCTTCTACTCGCGCCGCATCGGCCGCTCGCCCACGCGCCGACTCGGCGGCGGCGACATCGCGTATGTCGACGCGCCGGACCAGACGCCGATCGCGGCGGCGGCCAAGGTGAGCGGCAAGATCGGCCCGTGGTCCGTCGGCCTGCTCGACGCGGTGACGCTCGAGGAGGACGCGCGCTACATCACCACGGCGGGCGAGGAGCTCCGCTCGCCCGTCGAGCCGCTGTCGAACTACCTCGTCGGCCGCGTCCGCCGCGACTTCCGGGCCGGCAACACGGTCGTCGGAGGCATCGTCACGAACGCCAGCCGGCGGATGGGGTCGGACGGCTTCTTCGAGGGCATCACCGCGTCCAGCGCCACGCTGGCCGGCCTCGACTTCGAGCACCGCTTCGCCGAGCGCGCGTGGGCCGTCAGCGGCGTCGCCGCGACGAGCGTGGTCCGGGGCAGCCCAGAGTTTATCACGCGCCTGCAGACCGCCCCGCAGCGCTACTACCAGCGCCCCGACGCCGACCACCTGTCCGTCGACGCGAGCCGGACGAGCCTCGCCGGCGCGCACGCCGAGCTGTCGGTCCAGCGCAGCGTCGAGAACAGCTGGGACGCTTCGCTGACCGGCGCCGCCACCTCGCCCGGCTTCGACGTCAACGACCTCGGCTTCCAGAACCGCGCGGACGTGGCGTCGATCAACTACTTCGTGGGCCGCCGCCAGGCGGAGGCCGCTCCGCTGCGGCGCTACAGCGTGTACCACTACGGCGGCTACGTGTCCAACTTCGACGGCGACCTCATCGGCCACTACTACGGGGGCGGCGCCTACGCCCAGTTCCAGAACCAGTGGTCGGTCAACCTCGGCGTGAACGCGACGGGCCCGCAGAAGAACGACCGCCTGACGCGCGGCGGGCCGATCGCCGAGCGCCCGACGGACGCCGGGATCCGGATGAACGTGAACACCGACCAGAGCCGCGTCGTCTCGGGCGGCCTCTTCGCCAGCGTCCGCTCGGAGTTCGCCAACGACTACGACGGCGCGCCCGCCGAGTACGACCGAACCGTCGGCGCCGAGATGACGGTCCGCCCGAGCAACGCGCTGTCGCTCTCCATCGAGCCGACGCTCGGCTGGGAGCGCGACAACGACCAGTTTTTCGCCCGCATCGAGGACCCGGCGGCCGCGCTCGACGGCACGCGCTACGTCTTCGCCGACATCCGCCAGGTCTCGTTCGACCTCGGCATCCGCGCCGACTGGACGTTCACGCCCGACCTCACGCTCCAGCTCTTCGCCCAGCCGTTCGTGACGACGGGCCAGTACTCGAGCCTCAAGGAGTTCCGCACGCCGGGCTCGTTCGACTTCGACGTGTACGGCGTCGCGCGCGGGACGGTCGCCGAGGTGCTCGACGGCGAGGGCGCCGTGGTGGCCTTCGACATCGACCCCGGCGACGGCGGGGCCCCGTTCCAGCTCGGCAACCGGGACTTCAACTTCCGGTCGCTGCGCGGCAACGCCGTGCTCCGCTGGGAGTGGCGCCCGGGCTCGACGCTGTTCGCGGTCTGGCAGCAGCAGCGCTCCGAGTTCGGGCCGTACGACGGGTTCGGGATCGGCGAGGAGATCGGCGAGGTCTTCCGGGCGCCGGTCGAGAACGTGTTCCTGCTGAAGGCGACCTACTGGTTCGGACTGTAGCGGGGCTCGCTACGTTGGCGTCGAGGTGGGGGGAGTCTCCCCACCTCGCGACCGAGGAGGGCGCCCTCGGCGCCGGCCGTCCCATTCTTTCCCTCGTCCCGATGCGCACGCTCGTCCTCCTCTCGCTCCTCTCCACGGCCGTCGTCGCCCAACCGAGCGTGGCGGGCCATTGGGAGGGCGCCCTCACGTTCCGAGGCGCCGAGATGCCGGTGCGCCTGCGCGTGGCGCCGTCCGGCGACTCGCTCCGCGCCGCCCTCGACGTGCCGAGCCTGATCTTGGCCGGCCTGCCCCTGCCTGCCACCCCGACCCCTGGTGGCCTGGAGGTGACGTTCCCGTTCGGCCTCGGCGCGCTGCCCGTGGTCCCGGAGGGCGACGCGGTCACGGCCTCGACGCCGCTGGCCGAGGACACCCTCTCGCTCCGGCTCCAGCGGTCCGGGCCGCCGCCGTACACGTCGGAGGAGATCACGGTCGCGAGCGGCGGCGTCGAGCTGGCCGGGACGCTGATCCTCCCCGAGGGCGCGCCCCCCCATCCGGCGGTCGTGCTGGTCCACGGGTCGGGGCGGCAGGGCCGGCACACCGACGCGTACCGGTCGTGGGCCGACCTCCTCGCCCGCGAGGGACTGGCGGTGGTGCTCTTCGACAAGCGTGGCGGCGGGGCCTCCAGCGGCGACCCCGACGCCGACCTCCGGACGCTCGCCGACGACGTGGTCGCCGTCGCCCGTGCCCTCGGCGCGCGGCCCGAGGTGGACGCGGGTCGCGTCGGGCTGATGGGATGGAGCCAGGGCGGATGGGTCGCCGAGATGGCCGCTGCCGACCTCGGCGACACCGCCTTCCTGCTGCTCGTCTCCGCCGCGGGGGGCACCCCCCGCGAGCAAGAGATCGCGAAGGTCGCCGCCGGCATGCGCGACGACGCCCGCCCCGAGGCCGAGGTGGAGGACGCCCTCGCGTTCCTCGGCCTCTACTTCTACGTGGCCCGCACGGGCGAGGGCTGGCCGCTGCTGGCGGAGGCCACCGCGCACGCGCAAGGGGCACCGTGGGGCCAGTACGTCGACCAGCCGCGGACCCCCGACGACCTCGTGTGGTGGCGCGCGAACCACGCCGTCCGCCCGTCGCTCGACAGCCTCGGAGCGCCCGCCCTCCTCCTCTACGGCGGGGCGGATTGGATCACGCCCCCGGCCGACCACGCCGAGCCGCTCCGCCGTCGCTTCCCGGCCGCCGCGCGCGCCGAGGCCCACACGTTCCCCCGGGCCGACCACCGCCTCGAGGTGCCGTCGTGGACCGACGAGGCGGGCCAATGGCACTGGCCCCAGATCGCGCCGGGCGTCCGAGAGACGGTGGCGCGCTGGTTGCGGGCGAACGGCCTCGCCTCGGGCGCCACCCGCTAGCGGACGCCATCGGCCTCTGGCGATGTCTGGCCACGCCATGCCGGGGGTTGGAACGCGGGTCCCCGCTCCCAAGCACACTCATCCTCCCCCCCCTCAGGCCCGAACGGAGCCACCGACTCGGGGTCAGGCCGGTTGGAGGAGCCGGAGCGCGAGCGCCTTCCGCGACGTCAGCCCGAGCTTGCCGAAGACCTGCTCGGTGTGGTGCCGCGCCGTGTGCGGACTGATGAACAGGCGCGCGGCGAGGTCCGCGTTGGACAGTCCCTCAGCGATCAGCAGCGCCACCTCGGCCTCGCGGCGGGTCAGGCCGTGGCGCGCGCGGAGGGCCTCGGGTGGGGGCAGCGTCGGGCCGGCGTCGGGCGTCACGGAGACCAGCACGGCGCCGTCGGCGCCGAAGGGGCTGGCCGCCAAGAGCGCTCCGCGCAGGCGGTACGCCGCCGCCCGGGTGCGGACCGCCCGATCGACCGGGGCGCCGGCGGCGTCGCCGGGGCGTTGAAAACCCAGGGAGCGGAGGCCGCCGGCCAGCACGCCCATCTCGGCGGCCAAGCGGGCCGCCTCGGGCTCCCGCGCCAGCAACTCGACCAGCGCCGCGTTGCGGTGGACCTCGCGGCCGTCGGCGTCGAAGACCACGAGCGGTTCGACAAGCACGTCGAGCGCGGTCCGCTGGGCGTCGAAGCGGGCGAGCGCGTCGAGGCCGGCCTTGAAGGCGGGCAGGAGCAGGCCGAGCAACGGGAGGTGATCGCCGGGCCCGGCCGCCTGGCGGAGGTGGTGGGCCGTCAGCATCACGCTCCCCTCCCCCATGGGCGCGAACAGGGCCTGCGTGTCGTGGAGCCCATTCGGCCGGAGGACCTCGTCGTAGAACTGATTGGACCACGCCGCCCCCTCGCCGCCGAGGAGGTGGTCGGCCGAGTGCATGTCCCAGACTTCGAGGCGATGGGCCACCGCGCGGCGGTAGAACTCGTCGAGGAGCGGCTCGGGCGAGCCGCCGCGGCCCGACCACGTCGGGCCGGTGTAGGCGTCGATCGCGTCGGTGACGGCCGCGTCGAGGCCGACGCACGCGACGACGCGGGGCTGGCCGGGGAAGGTGAAGCTCCCGCTCTCGGCACCGAGAGCGGCGCACACGGCGCCCATGGCGTCGCGCCGCCAGGCGTCCACGTCGGGCGCGGCGAGGGGGCTGAGCAGGATGCGCGTCGCCTCGCCGAGGCGCGCCAAGCCGTCCGACGTCAAGGTCAGCCGCATGGCCGGGGGCCCGGGGGCCCGGACACGGGCGGGATCGGCCCGCCCAACGCGAGATCTGCCCCGGCCGGGGCCGTCTGCCCGCAGACTCGCTGCGCGGGGTCGCGCCGGGCTGCGGGGGGTCGAAACGGGACGCCTGCCGGGACCGCTTCTTCTGAGCCTGTCAACGTACATCACCGCCGGTCTCGTTCGGCAGTCCGGCGGTGCGGCGCCAAAAAAAATGGGACGTTCGTCCCACGCGAGTGGGGTCGCGGCGGGGCCAATCTGGGGCCGTCCAGCGCGGGGCCCGGAGCCCCGCCCCACCCCCATGCGCACCCCCCTCATGCGACTCCTCCTCGGCCTCGGGCTGGTCGCCGCCGCCGTCGCCACCGTGGCCCTCATCCCGTCCAACTCAGCGGCCGCCCCCCAAACGCACGCCGGGCCGGCGGTCGCCATCGGCGACGGCCACGCCTGGGCCATCGTCCGCACCGACGCCGACGGGGCGCCCGAGGCCATCGGCCTGGTGCTGACCGAGGCGGCGCTCGACGGCCTGCCCGCTGCGATGGCGCCGCTAGGCCACGAGACCATGAACATGCACACGCTGGCGCTCCCGCCCGAGGCCGAGGCGCTGGGGCTCCCCTTCGATCACCTCTCGCTCGACTGGAACCCGCAGGGCCACGAGCCCGAGGGCTTGTTCACCGTCCCGCACTTCGACATGCACTTTTACATGGTGCCCGAGGCCGAGCGGATGACGTGGGTCTTGTCGAACCCCGAGTTCCTGGTCAAGGGCGCTCGCGAGCCCGACCCGCGCTACCTGCCCGCGGGCTACGTCAACCCGCCGGACAACGTCCCGATCCCCTACATGGGCTTGCACTGGGTGGACGGCGCCGACCCGACCTACGCGCCGGGCGGGCCCGCCTTTACCGAGGTCCTGCTCTGGGGCAGCTACGACGGCCACGTCGTCTTCCCCGAGCCGATGATCACCCGGGCGTTCCTGCTCAGCAAGCCCAACCACGTCGAGACCGTCGTGCTGCCCGAAGCCTTCGAGCGGCCCGGCCCGTACCCCACGCGCTACGCCGTCCGCCACGACGCCGCGGCCCGCCAGTACGTGATCACCCTCGAAGGGCTCACGTACCGGCCCGCGAGCTGACGGCCTGCCCTCCGGGCCGATGCGCCCGGCTCGGGCACGCTGCGCCCCGGGGCGACGGGCTCCTGCCGGGACCCGCCCCGGGGCCGCAGCGCCGACCGACCGACCCTCCCTCGGCTCCATGGCCTCTGTCCTCGCCCCCTCCCCCAACGGTCGCCGTGCCGACGCCGAGACCCGCCTCCGCGCCTCCGAGGAGAGCTACCGGACCGTCTTCGAGCTCGCCAGCGACGCCATCTTCGTCCACGACCTCGACACGGGCGCCATCCTCGACGCCAACCAGAAGGCGTGCGACTTGCACGGCTGCACCCTCGACGAACTGAAGGCGCTCGGCGTCGCCGGCATCAGCGACGGGGCGCCGCCGTACGACGCGGCGCACGCACGAGCCTACGTGGAAAAGGCCGTGGCCGGCGAGCCGCAGCGGTTCGAGTGGCTGGGACGGCACCGCGATGGCACCCGGTTCTGGGTCGAGGTCAGCCTGCACCGCGTCCGGATCGCGGGCGAGGACTGCGTCCTGGCCAGCGTCTGCAACGTCGACGAGCGGGTCCGGGCGGAGGCCGCGCTCCGCCGGGCCCACGCCGAGCTCGAAGAGCGGGTCGCCGCGCGGACCGCCGAGCTCGCCGACCGGACCCGGCAGCTCGCCGACCGGACGCGCGAGCTCGAAGCCGTCTTTCGCGCCCTCCCCGACCTGTACTTCCGGATGGAGACGGACGGGACGATCTGCGACTACCGCGCCGGCCGCCAGTTCGGGCTCTACGTCCCGCCCGAGCAGTTCCTGGGCCGCCGCATGGCCGACGTGCTGCCTCCGCCCGTCGCCACGCAGATCGCGGGGGCCCTGGCCGAGGTGGGACGGAGCGGCGAGCCGGTCGACATCGAGTACACGCTGCCGCTGGGCGACGAGCGCCGCGACTTCGAGGCCCGGCTGCTCCCGATCGCGATCGACGGCCGCGCCCAGATCGTCGCCGTCGTCCGCGACGTGACCGAGCGGACGCGGGCGCAAGAGGCGCTCCGGGCCAGCGAGGAGCACTTCCGGCGGCTCATCGAGAACGCCTCCGACCTCATCTCGATCGTCGACGCCGAGGGCCGGGTCCGCTACCAGAGCCCGTCGGTGGAGCGCGTGCTCGGCGTTCCGCGGGGGACGTTCGCGGCCGGCGGGTCGTTCGACCGCATCCACCCCGACGACCTGCCCGCGGTCCACGCCACGCTCGCGGCGGCGCTCGCCGCGCCGGGCACGCCGCACACCACCACGTTCCGGCTCCGCCACGCCGACGGCTCGTGGCGCGTGCTCGAGGCGACGGGCCAGACGCTCTCGCCGACCTCGGGCGAGGAGGGCGTCGTCGTCAACTCGCGCGACGTAACCGAGCGGGTCGAGGCCGAGCGCGCACTCCGCTACCAGAAGGCGCTGCTGGAGGCCGAGGACGAGGCCTCCATCGACGGGCTGCTGGTGGTCTCGGAGGACGGCCGGATCCTGTCCCACAACCGCCGCTTCGCCGAGCTGTGGGGGCTGCCGGCCGAGGTCGTCGCCGCGGGCGACGACGCCGCGGCGCTCCAGGCCGTCCTGGACCACCTCGTGGACCCCGAGGCCTTCCTCGCTCGCGTGGCCCACCTCTACGACCACCCCGACGAGGAGGCGAGGGAGACCCTCGAGCTCCGCGACGGCCGGGTGTTCGACCGCTACACGGCGCCGGTCCGCGGCCGCGCGGGCGAGCGCTACGGCCGGATCTGGTTTTTCCGCGACGTCACCGAGGCGACGCGCCGGGCCGAGGAGCTCGAGGCGGCCCGCCACGCCGCCGAGGCGGCCCTGGCCGACCTGCGCCGCGCCCAGGCCCGGCTCGTCCAGCAGGAGAAGATGGCCGGCCTGGGCCGGATGGCCTCCGGCATCGCCCACGAGCTCAAGAACCCGCTCAACTTCGTGACCAACTTCGCGGCCCTCTCGGTCGACCTCGCCGACGAGCTCCGCGCCGAGCTCGAGGCCGACCCCGCCCGGTCCGTCGGCGACGCGCTCGCCGGCGCGCAGGATCTGCTGGACGACCTGGCCGGCAACGCCCACAAGATCGCCGCCCACGGCCGCCGCGCCGACCGCATCGTCCGGGCGATGATGGACCACGCCGCGGTCCCGTCGGGCGCGCGCGACGCCGTCGACGTCAACGGCCTGGTGGCCGAGCAGGTGCTCCTGGCCGCCGACGCCTGGCGGTCCCGCGCGGGCGTCCCCCCCCCGGGGGTCACCCTGGACCTCGGCGCCGACGCGGGGGCGGTCGAGGGCGTCGCGAGCGAACTGGCCCGCGTGGTGGCGGCGTTGGTCACGAACGCGCTCGACGCTGTCGCCGAGCGCGGGGCCCCGCCCACGTCCGCCGTGACGGTCCGCACGCGCCGCCGGGGCGGGGCCGTCGAGCTGGCCGTCGAGGACGCCGGGCCGGGCGTCCCTGAGCCCGACCGGGCCCACGTCTTCGAGCCGTTCTTCACGACGCGGACTGCCGGCACGGGCCACGTCGGGCTGGGCCTGTCGCTGGCCCGCGACATCGTGGTCGACGGCCACGGCGGGACGATCGAGGTGGGCGCCCGGCCGGGCGGCGGCGCCGTGTTCACCGTCTCGATCCCCGCCGCCCCCTGACCGGCGCCGCTCAGGGCCCGTGGACCGTCATCCAGGTCGGCGTCCATGGGCCATGGTTCGCCCCCCTCTACTCCCACACAAGCGGGATCGCGGCCTTGCGTGAGCTCGACCCCGCCCCCGCCCAGACGCCCTATCGCAGCGGGGCGCGGAGGAACGCGACGGCCTGCGCCCAAACCTCGGGCGACCGCTGGACGATGTGGTCCGTGCCGGGCATCGTCACGAACGTGACGTCGACGCCGGCCGCCTCCAGCGCCGCCGCCAGGCCAGCGCCCTCGGCATACGGGACGTCGTCGTCGGCCGTCCCGTGGACGATCATCACGGCCGCCTCGACGCGGTCGGCGAGGGGCCGGCCGGCGCTGGCGGCGTAGGCGGCGGGGCAGTCCGCTGGGAGGCACCCCATGTACGGCTCCACCCACACCCGCATCGTCGCCGCGTCGACGGCGGGCGCGAAGAGGACGGCGGCGCGGAACACGTCGGGCGCCTCGGCGACGGCCCGGAGCCCGAGCACGCCGCCCAGGCTGTGGCCCAGCACGGCCACGCGCGCCGGGTCGAGCTCGGGGAACCGGGCGAGCACCTGCTCGACCGCCGCCCGGTGGTCGGCGACCTCGACCTGGCCGATCCGCCCGGCCGAGACGTCGAGGAAGGCCCGGCCCCGTCCCGGCGAGCCCCGTCCGTCGACGAACAGCGTCGCGAGCCCCTGCTCGGCGAGGCGGTAGGCCTCCCAGAGCCACGGCGTCTGCGGCGACCGCGGGACCTGCACCGCGTTCGGCCCGCCATACGCGTAGTCGACGAGGGCGACGCTCTGGGCGGGGTGGTCGCCGGGCGGGAGCACGAGGACGGCGTCGAGCGGCGTGACCCCGTCGGCGGAGGTCAGGACGAGCCGCTCGTGGCGGCGCGGGAGGTCGCCGATGAAGCCCCAGTCCGCCACCCACGGCGTGCCGATGGTCTCGCCCCCGGGCGTCACGCGGTCGACCTGGAGACGGTCTGGAAACCCCGCGCGGACGACGAGGAGGTCGCCGCCGTCGGTCGGGACCACCTCCTCGATCACGGGCCCGTCGGCCACCTTGCGCACGTCGCCGCCGAGGCCGACGCGGAAGAGGGCGTGGTCCCAGGGCCGCTCCGCGTCCGCCACGGCGACGACGTAGAGCGCGCCCGCCGCGCGGTCGACGTGGGCGACGCGCTGGACCGGGCCCGGCAGCGCGCCCTCGGTCAGCGGCCGGACGAGCCCGCCGTCGGCGTCGTACAGCGAGAGGTGCGCCTCGCCGGTCCGCTCGCTCGTCCACACAAAGCGGCCGCCGTCGACGAACGTGACCCAGCCGAGCCCGTCGAGGCGGCCGCCGTAGCCGTGGATCATCTCGATGCCGATGACGCGGCCCTCGGCCTCCTCGCGGAGCAGCGTCCGCGCCCTGCCGGTGTGCACGTCGAACTCGCGGAGGTCAAGGCGCCGGAGCAGGCGGTCAGCCTCCAAATAGCGTAGCCGCGCCCCGTCGGGGCTCCACCCGACGGCGTGGACAAACTCGGCGCCCGGCTCGTGCGGGACGGGCGCGGCGTCGCCAGTCGCACGCTCCACCACCCACAGGCGATGATCGGGGAGCGGCTCGCCGGCCCGGGAGTACGGCGCCCAGCGGACGGTGTCGCCCTCGGCCCCGAGCATCGGGATACGCGGCACGGCCGAATCGTCGACGCGGCGGACAGCTAGGCGCGCGCCGTCGGGCGACCACTTCGCGCTGGCGACGCTCCACCGTGGCCCGTCGCCGACCGGGACCGTCAGCGCGGGCGTGTCGGCGTCGGCCGCGCGGACCGTGAGGGCGCCGTCGGCGGTGCCGGCCAGCCACGCGCCGTCGGGCGAGGGCACCTCGAAGACGGGCCGGACGTGGGCGAACAGGCCGGGCTCGACCGGCCGCGGCTCGGGGCCGACCGGGCGGAACTCCGGAAGGTCGGGCCACAGCATCATCACGCGGGGGATGAGCGGGGGCCCCTCGGCCGGCTGCGCGGCGGCGCTGGTGGCGAGCACCGTCAGGAGGACGACGAGCGGGAGCGTCGAGGATCGCATCGGCCGGGGCGGTGGGGCGGAACGGCACGATAGACCGCAACCGGTAAACGCCGTCGCCCGCTAGCGGCCGGTGAGCTCGTCGAGCTCGGCCTCGACCGCCTCACCGCGCGCGGACGGCTCCCGATTGGGTCCAGCCCGAGCCCGGCCCCGCAGCGCTCCCGCCGACACCGACCGCCGGGGTTGGCGTACCTAGACGCTCGCCCACCCCCGCTCCACCATGCTGCGACTCTCCGTTTGGCCCGCCCTCGCCCTGTGCCTCCTCGTGGCCCCGCACGCCCGTTCGCAGGCTCCCGCCGACGACCTCGACGCCTTCTGGGTCGAGGCCGTCCGGACCGTCGTCGACGGCGACTTCGACGGCTACGCGGCGCTCTACCACCCCGACGCCGTCCTCGTGAGCCTCTTCACCAACGACTCGAAGCCGATCGCCGGGGCGTTCGCGGAGTGGAAGCCGTACTTCGACGACACCGCGGCCGGGCGGAAGGAGGCCGGGCTGGAGTTCCGGTTTACGCAGCGGCTCCGCAGCGAGACGACGGCCCACGAGACGGGCATGTTCTCGTACCGCCTGCATCCCGTCGGCGAGGAGGCGCCGGCGCCGGTCTACATCCACTTTGAGTCGCTGCTGGTCCGGGATGGCGACGGGTGGACGTGGCTGATGGAGTACCAGAAGTCCGTGGCGACGGCGGACGAGTGGGAGGCCGCCGCCCCCTGAGCCGCTCCCCCATCCCCTGCCTTTTCCCCGCCCCCCGATGACCGCTCGCCTTGCCGCCCTCGCCGTCGCCGTCGTGTGCCTCGCGGCCCCGGCGCTCGCTCAGACGACCGGGACGGCGCCGTCCGACGGCGTCGACCTCTACTACCACACGTACGGCGAGGGCCCGCCGCTCCTGGTCCTCAACGGCGGCCCGGGGCTCTCCAGCGAGCACTTTGCCGGCCTGGCCCGCCAACTCGCCGCGCTCGGCGACGGGCACCGCGTGATCCTCTTCGACCAGCGCGGGACGGGCCGCTCCCCGCTCGCCACCGTCAGCAGTTCGACGATCACCGTCGACTTGATGGTCCGCGACATCGAGGCGCTGCGGCGGCACCTCGGGACCGAGGCGTGGGCCGTGCTGGGGCACTCGTGGGGCGGGATGTACGCCATGCTCTACGCGACCCGCCACCCCGACCGCGTCCGCGGCCTCGTCCTGTCGTCGTCCGGCGGGGCCGACCTCTCGTGGCTCGACTATGTCGGCTCGAACATCCGGATGCGCCTGGGCCCGGAGCGGCGGGCGGTCTACGAGCGGTCGTTCGACCCGGCATACCAGGCGCTCGACCCCGACCGCGCCGCGCGCGAGCGGGTCGAATCCCTCGCCGCGGCCTACGTCTACGACCCCGAGAACATCCCCTTTGTCGTCGAGTCGCTGACGCGGGAGGGCGCCAACTTCCCCCAGGTGCGCGGCCTGGTCTACGCCGACCTCCGGCGGACCGGGTACGACCTGTACGACGCGCTGGCCGGGTTCACGCGCCCCGCCCTCGTCGTCCACGGCCGCCAGGACCTCTTGGGCGACCTCGTGCCGTTCCGGACGAACGAGGCGCTCGCCAACTCCGAGATCGTCTGGCTCGACCAGTGCAGCCACTACGGGTGGCTCGACCAGCCCGACGCCTACTTCGGCGCCATCGGGGCCTTCCTCGCCCGCCTCACCTGATCCCATGCTGATCCGTGCAGCGGGCCTCCTGCTCGCCCGCTCCGCCTCGGAGAGATCGTGGGTGGTGAGGCCTGGAGCGAGGCAGAGACGGGCGGTGTGGCACGCCTCCTGGCTTCCGGCCGCCGGTACATTTTGGGCATGCGATACAGTGGTCACGAGTGGTTCCTCTGCTGGCATGCCTGGCTGCACAAGGCCGTCTGCGCGCTGGCCGACGATCCGAGCGCGACTGGTCACTGGTCAGCGTCGCGCCGCTGATCGCAAAGGCCGCCAGAGGGATCGGGGTCACCCGTCCGCAGCGCGACGACCGCTACCCTGTGGACGGGCTCATCCGCGCATGGCAGCAGCTCGGTGCCTCGCCGGAGACCCGAGACGCTCTCTCTCCGACGCCATCGGAGAGCACGCGAGGTCGGGCGATCTCGGGGCGATCACCCTGGCCCTGCAGTTCTTGTCGTCGTGCCCGATGGCGTCTGGGGGCGACGTGTTTGCAGACCTCTCCCTCGCCGGTACGGCCCGGGAGACGCCCGCCCCTCGTTCGGGCAAGACTGGCACCCTGTACGGCGCACCCCTCCACGCCGCGTGTCTCTGGCGCTACGGAGGCGAGGTGCCTCCGGCGATCGTCGACGCGGCCTGCGCCGAGGGCCTGAGTGGGGCGACCGAGACGTGCTCCTCGTACTCGTCGACCTCGCGTCCGACTGGCTCCAGACGCATACCGACCGGCTTCCGGCTCTCTATCCCGGGGGGATTCGGAGCGATCTGGAAGTCCCTCGTGGGGCACGGCATGACGCCCGAGGCCGCCGTCGCCCGCGTCCTCCCCCATCCCAACGAGCACGGACACCGAAGCCTGCACATCGTCATCCAGTACAGGCGCTCCCTCGAGGCCCCGACGCGCATGGCCCTTCTCGCAATGCTGAGTTGAACGCGTGCTGGCGACGAGTGCCGTTCGGAAGGTGCCCCCGTACCTCGCCCACCTCGGCGCCGAGGCGGGCGGGCTAGCGGGCGTGGCGGGCGGCGATGGCCGCCAGCCGGCGGTCGATCTCGGCACGCGGCAACCACCGTCCGCGCACCATCACGCCAGCGATCTGCTGGAGGTGGGCGGCGTCCGCCAGCGGATCTGCGTCGAGCAGCACGAGGTCGGCGCGGTGGCCGAGCGCCACGCTCCCGAAGGTGTCGGACGCAGCAAAGTGGGCGCCGACGGCGGTCGTCCCAGCATACAGGATCTCGTACGGCGACAGCCCGGCGGCCACGAGATAGGGCAGCTCGCGGTGGAGCGAGAAGCCGGGGACACTGAAGAGTTGGGGCGCGTCGGTGCCCATAAGGATGGGCACGCCGCCGGCGTGGAGCGCGGCCAGAATGCGCGTCCGGTTGTCGATCACGTGCCTCGCGGCTTGCGGGTCGGCGGCGGCGCGGCGGCTCGCGGCGCCGGCCGTCCATGTGCGGACCTGGCCGTCGGAGACGTACGCCAGCTCGGGGTACGCCGCGAGGGCGTCAAGGTCGGCGGTGCCGTAGAGCACCTCCCAGAGCGCCATCGTCGGGACGACTGCCGCGCCCGCCTCTCGTGCAGCGCGGACGACCGCCGCCAGCGCCTTCGGGTCAACGGGGCCCCGGTCCCCGTCGAGGGCCTCCACGAATCCGTCGAGGTGGTCGAACGTCTCCTGGCCCTGCGCGAGGGCGTGCGCCAGCCCCACATCTGCGGGGACGTGGCCGCCAAACCGCATGCCGGTCTCCCGAGCGGCTTCGGCCATCGCGTCGTACTCGGCCCGGGTGGGGCCCGGGTGGACCTTCAGCAGATCCCAGCCCTCGGCCGCCTGCCGGCGCACCATCGCCTCCGCCTGCTCGGGCGACGAGACGCTGCGGCCGTTGAAGCTGGGCCCGGCAAGGTAGAGCGTCGGCGACCAGATCTCGCTGCGCGCTGCGCGGTCGCGGAGCGCCAGCTGGCCGTCGGCCCCGAGCATTCCACGCACGGTCGTGATGCCGCTGGCGAGGTAGAGGAACAGCGTCTCCTCGGTGTCGATGGCTGGCGCTCGCGGGGGCGGGACGTGGCCGTGCATCTCGGCCAGGCCCGGGATGAGGAAGCGCCCCCGCCCGTCAATGCGGGCCGCGCCGTCGGGAATGGCCACCTCACCACTGGGGCCGACGGCCACGATTCGGCCGCCGGAGACAACGACCGTGTGGTCCGCCAGCGCACGCTCGGCGCCGTCCATAGGGATCACGGTGACGTGCTCGACGGCCGTCGTGGCGGAGTCCGAGGGAGCGGGCGCCGGGGAACCGCACGCGGCGACGAGGACCGTTGCGAGGAGGGCGAGGACGGGCATGGATCGACGGGGAGTTGGCAAAGCCAACCTAGGCCACAGGGCCCGAGACCGGACCGGGAGAGGCTGGCGGAGCCAATGTTAGTTGACAATCGGACGGTTAGGCACCAAGGGTCCCACGAGCGCCACCCCCCCCCACGACGCCTCAGGGTGGCCGTCGGGCTCCAACAGACAAGTGACACACATAAGCCCAGCAGACACAACGCACCGGGCCGGGGAGATTCTTGGGGCTCGGGCTACTCTGGGGTGATCGCTCCGCCGCACGGACGGTGCGTCCCAGATACACGAGACCCCTTCCCCATGGTCACCCCTGCCCCCGTCGACGCCTCAGGCGTCGGCGACGATGTTGACGCCGACGCCGCCGAGTTGCTCGGCACGCTTGGGCACGATGCCGACGACCCGGCCCACTCGGCGCGTGTCTACGCCCAGCTTCGCCAGATCGCCCACGCCCACCGCGTCCGTGCGTTCGGCTCGCCGTCGGTCTGCACGACGGCCCTCGTCCATGAGGCGTACCTCAAGTTGGCGCGGTCCGCCATGCGATTCCGGAGCCGTGCCCACTTCATGATGACCTCGTCGCGAGCGATGCGGCAGGTGCTGCTCAACTACGCCGAGGCGCGGTGCGCGCAGAAGCGCGGCGGTGGCCTCTACCCGGTCCCGCTCGACGAAGCGACGGGCGTCTCGATGACCGACGGCGAGGCAGCCGAGATCGCTGAGATCGGCTCCGCCCTGCGGCGGCTCGAGCGCCACGACCAGCGGGGCGTGCAGGTCGTGGAGTGCCGGTTCTTCGCTGGGCTCACCGTCGACGAGACGGCCGAGGCACTGGGCCTGTCGCCGGCGACGGTGACGCGGAGCTGGCGCGCGGCGAGGACGTGGCTCTATGGCGCGCTCGCCGAGGCCTGAGGTGGCGCCGTCCCGGCGCCTGCTCTCCGGGCCCGACGCCCAGGCCGCCGCCTTCTTCGAGCGGTTGATGGAGGGCCCGCTCCGGCTCGGCGCCGACCCGCCCCCGCCGCCATCGGCGGTCGGCGGCTGGGAGGTGCGGGGGAAGCTCGGCTGGGGCGGCGGGAGCGTCGTTTACGCCGCCGAGCGCCCGACGCCGGCCGGGCTGCAGCGAGCCGCGCTCAAGCTGGCGACCCGGGACGTCAAGGGCGTGCGCGACCAGTTCGCACACGAGGCCCGGATGCTGCGGCGCCTCGGCCCCCCCTCCGTGCCCGTCCTCCTCGATGTGGGCGTGGCCGAGGACGGCCGGCCGTACCTCGCGATGGAGCCCGTCGACGGGCAGCGGTCCTCGGACCACGCGCGCAATCTGACGCCCCTGCAGCGGCTCCTGCTGGGCTGGCGGCTGTGCCGGGCCATCGAGACGCTGCACGACCGGGGCCTCGTCCACGCGGACCTCAAGCCCGAGCACCTGATCGTCCGCCCCGACGGCACGGTCGTCGTGCTCGACCTCGGGCTGTCTCGGCGCCCCGGCCGTGAGGCGCCACGAGGGCTCGGCCTCACGCCCGAGTTTGCATCGCCAGAGCAGGTGCTCGGCGAGCCCGTCGGCTTCCCGGCGGACGTGTACGCCCTCGGGCTGTTGCTCTTCGAGGTCATCGGCGGGGAGCGCCAGCGCGTCCCGTGGGCCCTGGGCGACAGCGGGCTCGACCTCCCGGATCCGCCCGTTCCGGGCAGCGCGTGGGCGGCCCTCGACGCCAGCCTGGCGACGGTGTTGCAGACGGCTACCGAGGCCGACCCCGCCCGACGCTACCCCACGGCCGGTGTCCTGGTGCGCGCCCTCGATGCCGTCCTCGATGCGACAGCCGGGGCGTGAGGGCCCGGTTCGAGACGAAGAACAGGCCTCCAGACGAACGGCGTGCATTGGGGAGCCGGAAGGCCCGACCTTTCGGGCAACCGTTCATCGCCCGACGCCACTCTCTTTCCCTATGCGCCTCAAGCTCACCGTCGCCCACGCCGAGCGCGGCGACGAGCCCCGGACCTACGCCTTGGAACAGGACGCCGTGGTCATCGGCCGGGCCGGCACCTGCGACTTACCGCTCGACGACCCCGACCGGGTCGTGAGCAAGCAGCACGCCGAACTCCGCGTCGTCGGCGACCGGCTCCGCGTGGTCGACCTCGGAAGCAAAAACCACACGTTCGTCGACGGGGTCCGCGTCGGCTCCGACGGTGCGGATGTGGTGGACGGCGCCACCGTTGAGCTAGGCCCGTTCCGCGTCCACGTCGTGATCGACCGCGACCGGCTGATCGCCGACGACCTCGACCGGACCGTGTTCGGGGCCGCCTTCGCCAACCCCTTCGCAGACGAGGCGGCGGCCTTGGCCGATGCCCTCGCCGCCTTCCGCCGCGCTTACGCCGGGCTCGACTACGGCCACCGCGACGACGCGCTCCGGACGGCCTTGGCCGACACCGCTGGCCGCGACGCCGAGGCCCTGGCGGCGGTCGTCACGGGGACCTCGCTCGCGAGCGGGCCCGCCGCCGCGCCGCCGGCTCCGGCGACACCGGCCGCCTCGGCAGGCGACCCGCTCGACGACCTGTTCGGCCCCCCGATCGGCGGCGTCCCAGCTGGGCAAGCCCCGACCCCGGACCCGTTCGCGCCGCCCCCAGCCGCCACTCCGCCCGCGCCCGTGCCGAGTGTCGGCGCCGGGCCCGACCCGCTCCACCACGCCCTCGCGGCCGTCGTCGCCCGACTCATCAGCCTACCTGGCCGGTTCCGGCACGAGTTCTTGGGCCACACCGTCATCCACGCGCCCGAGACGGCGTTCCTGTTCGAGGCCGACCCCGATGCCCTGTTGCGGCACCTGTGGCCGGAGGGGCAGCGCGCGAGCCGGCTGGCGCTCCTCGACCAGGCGACGGAGGCCGTCCTCCACCACCACCAGGGCTTGCTCGAAGGGTACCGCGCCGCCGCGCACACCGGCGCCGCGGTGCTCGTCGACGGGCTCGACCCCGACAAGCTCGGCGGCGACCTCGACGCCGTTCGCCAGCGCTGTGCGATGATGCGGGCAGAAGACTTCGCCGCCGCCGAGCGACGCGTCTACCGCCCGGCCTTCGCCCAGGCCTACCTCGACGCCATGGCGCGCGCGCGCGCCGCTTCCTGACGACTCATGACCCGACTCCTCGCCCTCTCGCTCGTTCTCGCACTGTCCGGCTGCGGCCTCCTCGGCGGAGGCGGAGGCGCCGTCGTGCCCGACCCCGTCGAGGCCACGCCCGACACGCCACCGCCCCCGACCGGGCCCTCGTCGGTTTCCCTAGTCGGGCAGGCCACCATGAACGCAGGCGGCAACTCGGCCCGCGTCTACCTCTACCCGCTGGCGAGCGAGGCCACCTTCCGCGCGACGCCCGTTCAGGCGTTCTGGCAAGACCCCGCCGGCACGTTGGGCGCGGACCTCGTGGGCAGCATCCGCGACGCGACCGTCCGGCCCGGCGAGACGACGCCGCTCGACGGGCTCGACCTCGGGAGCGCCATCTACCTCGGCATCGCCGCCGACCTCCGGGTGCCCGACGGCGACCGCTGGCGGGCGGTGATCCCCGTAGCGGACCTGCTGGGCCGCGACGTGGTGGTGACGGTGCTGGAGGGTGGGGTGTCCGCCGTCACCCGGTAGCGACGCCGTGACCGACCGGACGGCGGTCTCCGGTATCTGAGGGCGAGGCCACGCGCACCTGCGGGCCAAACCCCGCACCTGCCCGTGTCCGACCGCCGCCGCGTCGTCTGGTTCGAGGGGATGACCCTCGACCCCCACCATCTCCAGCAGTGGGACCGCGCCGTCCGCGCGGACATCGACGCCCGTGTCGGTGCCGTCGCCCGATTCGGCTGGGGGCTCGCCCACCTCGAGGTCGACCGCGACCGGCTCGCGAACGGCGAGTTCGCGCTCGTCGCCGCCAGCGGGATTCTTCCGGACGGGCTCCCGTTCCAGTTCCCCCGCGACGGGCCCGTCCCCGCCGCCCGCGACATGGCCGACGGGCTGGCGCCGACCGCCGAGACGGTCCGGGTGTACCTCGCCGTCCCGTCCATCCGCGCGGGCGGCGCGAACGTGTTGCTCGACGGCGCGGCGGCGCGGCGCGAGACCCGGTTCATCGCCGAGACGGCCACCATCCCGGACGACACCACGGGCGCCGACGAGCGCGACGTGCAGGTCGGCCGTGTCAACGCGCGCGTCGTGTTCGAGAGCGAGGCGCGCGAGGATCTCACCGCCATCCCCATCGCCGAGGTCGGCCGCGCGGGCGACGGGAGCTACGCGCTCCGACCGACCTTCATCGCGCCGTCCGTCGCCGTGAACGCGACCGCGGCCCTCGACGCCCTCCTTCGCCGGACGACCGAGCGGCTGGCGGCGCGGTCCGGGGAGCTGTCGGGCCGGTGGCAGGCCGCCCGCAACCAGCGCGAGATCTCGCCCGGCGACGTGACGGCGCAGGCGCTGCTCTCGGCCGCCGCCGAGTACGCCCCACGCATCGACCACCTGCGGCGGACCGAGGCCCACCCCGCCGACGCGTTCGGCGAGCTGGCCGGGCTGGCGGGTCGCCTGTGGGCCGCCGTGCCGAATGCGGGCCCTGCCCCGAGCGAGCTCCCCGCCTACGACCACGCCGACCCGACGGCGGGCTTCCACGCCCTCGTCGGCGCCGTCGAGCAGTTGCTCGGCGGCACGGCGCCGCGCCAGAATTACACCCGCGTCCCGCTCGTGCGGCGCCGCGCCAACCTCTTCCACGCGCCCGTCGCCGCCGACGTGCTCGACGCGCCGAGCCTGGTGCTGGCGGTCCGCCGCCAGGGCATCAGCCCGGAGCACCTGCGCCAGGCGCTCCCGCCTGTCATCCGCGTGGCGTCGCCGGACACCATCGAGGCCGTCATCCGCTCGGCCACGCTCGCGCTGACGTTGCAAGCCGCCGTCACGCCGCCGTCGGGCCTGCCCGTCGACCCGGCGGCCGCCTACTTCGTGCCCCGCCGGAGCGGCCCCTTCTGGGACGCCATCCGCGAGGCCGGCGCCGTCGCCCTCTTCACCCCCGCCGAGTTCGCCGACGCCGAGTTCGAACTCCTGGCCCCGACGCCGGGCTAGCCCTCCGCCCCATGGCCGACGACCCGCGAAACGACGACGACGCCACCCGGATCTACCGTCCGTACGGGAGCCCTCCGCCCGACGACGGCTCCGATCCGCTCGCGTCCCCACCCGACGACGGGAGCGGCACGGACCCGTTCGCCCCCGCGGCCGATCCGTTCGCTCCTCCGGCGGCCTCGGACCCGTTCGCTGCGCCGTCGGCGCACGACCCGTTTGCCCCGCCGCCCGCCAACGACCCGTTCGCCGCGCCGGCGGCCTCGGACCCCTTTGCGGCACCTGATGCCGCCCCCGAGTCCCCGTTCGCCGCGCCCGGTGCTACCGACCCGTTCGCGCCCCCCCCGACGTCAGACCCGTTCGCCGCGCCCGGTGCGGGGGCGGCCGCCACGCCGGACCCGTTCGCACCGGCGACCGACGACCCCTTCTCCCCGGCGAGCCCCGACCCCTTCGCGCCGTCTGCCAGCCCGCCAGCGCCCGATCCGTTCGCTCCCGCAGCGGGTGCAGCGGACCCGTTCGCGCCAGCCGACGACGACCCGTTCCGCGCACCCGCTGCGGCGCCGGACCCGTTCACGCCCCCGCCCGCGGCACGCACGCCGCCCCCGCCCGCGGCGCCCCCGGCACCGGACCCCTTCGCGCCCCCGGCACCGGACCCCTTCGCGCCCCCAGCGCCGGACCCGTACCGCGCCGGCCCCGCCGACCCGTTCGCGCCGGCCCCGACGCCCGCGCCCCGCGCGCCGGCCGAGCGCGCCGACCCGTTCGCCCCCGTCGCGGGGGTCGGTGCGGGCGCCGACCCGTTCGCGAGCCTTCAGGGCCCAGGCCTCGGCGGCCCGGCGTCGTTCGACTCCGGGATGCATGAGGCGATGCACGAGAGCGACGCGCTCCTGCTGCCCGCCGCGTTCGGCGCCGAGCGGTCGCTGGCGGGCGCGTTCACGTCCGTGTTCTCACTCGTCCTCCAACTCCGCGCCTCTGACCACCTCGGCGACCCGACGGACCTCCGCACGCGCATCGAGTCGATGCTGCGCGAGGCCGCCGCCAGTGCTCGCGAGGCCGGGGCCGCCGACGCTGATGTCGAGGAAGCCACCACCGCGCTCGTCGCCTTCCTCGACGAGGCCGTGCTCGGCTCCGACTGGCCCGGCCGCGACGCCTGGGCGTCCGAGCCGCTCCAGCTGACGCACTACGACCGCAACGACTTGGGCGAGCGGTTCTTCGACCGCCTCAAGCGGCTGCTCGACGAGGGCGCCGTCCGCCGCGACGTGCTGGAGGTCTACTACTTGTGCCTCGCGCTCGGCTTCAAAGGCCGGTACGCGATCCACGGCCGCGAGGTGCTGCGGCGGCTCGTCACCGACTTGCACGAACGGCTCTCTGGCCGGGCCGCCCCGGGGCCGCTCGCGCCGCGCGGGCACTCCCGCGAAGTCCCGGCCGAGGCCGAGAAGGGGGGCATCCCGACGTGGGCGCTCTGGGCGGGCGCCGCCGCGCTCGTGCTCGTGCTCTACCTCGGGCTCAGTCTCTCGCTCTCCGCCGCCGCCTCCGACGCCGTCGAGGCCCTGCGCGCCCTCTCAGACTCATGAACCCACGCAACCTCTTCTACGGCGCGCTCGCCACCGCCGGCGTCAGCGGCCTGGTGATTGCGCTCTTCCGGTATGGGCTGCCGATGACGACGCTGCTCCTGATCGTCATCAGCATGCTGGTGATGGCCATCGTTGGGCTGGCGGTCTCGGCGATGCGCGCGCGGCGCAAGAAGGGTGGGTCCGTGGAGGACGCGCTCCGCGCCCAGTCGGAGCGCGAGGCCGCCTCCATGGCGCCCGACCGCCGGGCGGAGATCCAGCGGATGCAGGAGTCCTTCGACCAGGCCGTCACACGGCTCAAGGCCTCGTCGCTGGGCGAGGGCGGCCGGTTCGGGAAGGGCAAGCGGGCGCTCTACGCGCTCCCGTGGTACCTCGTCGTCGGCCCGCCGGGCGCCGGCAAGACGACGGCGCTGCTCCAGTCCGGCCTGCGCTTCCCCGCCGGTGCCGAGCGCGTGCGCGGCGTCGGCGGCACCCGCAACTGCGACTGGTTCTTTACCGACGAGGCCATCCTCCTCGACACCGCCGGCCGCTACACGACCGAGGACGAGGACCGCGACGAGTGGAACGCCTTCCTCGACGCCTTGCGCGAGAGCCGTCCCGACCGCCCCATCAACGGCGTCGTGGTCGGCATCGCCGCCCAGGACCTCTTGGGCGACGAGCGCGACTTGGAAGACCACGCCGACAACATCCGCCGCCGTATCGACGAGTTGGTCGCCCGCCTCGGGCTCGGGCTGCCCGTCTACCTCGTCATCACCAAGACCGACCTGGTCCCCGGCTTCGTCGACGTGTTCGGCGAGTTGGACCGCGCGGGCCGCGAGCAGGTCTGGGGCGCGACCGTCGAGCCGCACGTCACGGCCGACCCGAGCGCCGTCGTCGAGCGCGAGTTCGACACCCTGCTGGAGGCCCTCAAGCCGCACCGCGACGCCCGACTGGCGCGCGACCTCCGCCGCGAGGAGCGCCGCCGCGTGTACTCGTTCCCCCTGGAGTTCGGGGCGCTGAAGGAGCGGCTGGCCACGTTCGCCGGGCTCGTCTTCGCGCCGGACCCGCTGGCGGACGGACCGCTCTTCCGGGGCTTCTACTTTACATCGGGCACGCAGGAGGGCGCGCCCATCGACCGCGTGATCGGGGCGCTCGCCGAGCAGTTCGGGCTACGCACGCCGCCGCCGCCGCGCCCGCCGGCCGAGCCCAAGAGCTACTTCCTCAAGGGCGTCTTCACCGACGTCGTCTTCCGCGACCGCTACCTCGCGCGGCGCACCAAAAAGGCCGCTGGGGCGACGTGGCGCGCGATGACGCGGACGGGGCTCGTCGCCCTGGGCGTCGCTGCCATCGCCGCGACCGCGCTCGGCTTCGCCGGCGCCCGGAGTGGCCTCGACCTGCGCAATCTCGTCTCTCGCGCCGACGACGCGTCGGGCGCCACGTTCGGCGTCGACGGCGCGCGGTACTCGGAAGTCAACCGGCTGGAGGGGCTGCGCGAGGAGGTCGCCCGCCTCGGGTCGTCCCGCCCGGTGTCGCGCGCGCTGCGGATGGGGCTCGACCGGGGCGACACCGTCTACGAGCCCGCCGCCCGCCTCTACTACGGGCTCGCGCGCGACCTGGTCGACGTGTATGCCGTCCGCCAGCTCCGCACGTCGCTGGAGCGCGCGCGGCGCTTCGACCAGCCCGACACGACGCTCGCGCCCGGCGAGCAGACCGCCGCGCGCCGCGCCGCCCAGCGGGTCGACATCGAGAACGATCTGGAGGCGTACCTGCTGCTGACGACACACTCGGACTCGCTCCGCACAAGCGTCCACATGCGGGACGCGCTCAAGACGCGGCTGGCCGAGCTCGCCCCGCGCGGCGCCCTGGGCGAGCAGCCCGCCGACCGCGAGGCCATGACCGAACTGGTCGTTCGCCAGACCGACGCGTTCGTCGACGGGCTTGCGGCCGGGCTCGCGGAGCCCTTCGAGGCCGACCCCTCGCTGATCGCCGCCGCCATCGACGTGGTGGACGTGCCGCCGACGCTCGACGGGCTCTATGAGCGGATCCGGCGCGAGGCGCTGGCGCGGCTGGCCCCGCTCGGCCTGCGCGACGCCTTGCTGGAGGAGCACCTCAGCCTGTTTGCCCCGGCGGGGACCGTCCCGGGCTTCTTCACCCGAGATGGCTGGGACCGCGTCGTCCGCCAGCGTTTCCGCGAGGCCGCCGCCGACCCTGCCGACGAGTACTGGGCCCTCGGCCGGACGGCCGCCGACTTGCCGCCCGAGCTCCGCGACGCCGACGCGGTGTACGACGCGCTCATGGCGCGGTACCAGCGCGAGTACGTCTCGTCGTGGACCCGCTTCCTGCACTCGGTCCGCTACAAACCCGCCGACGGCGCGGCGGCCGAGGCCCGGCTCGCGATCCTAGGCTCCCCGACGGACTCTCCGATCGGCTGGCTCCTGGCCGTCGTCTCCGAGCAAACGACGCTCCCGCCCGAGGACACCGCGCCCCGCTCGCGCGGCCTCCTCGACCGGGCCGCAAGCGCCGTGGGCATGGGGGACGACGAGCAGGCGAGCGCCGACACCGTCGACGTGGTCGGCGCCGCGTTCGCCGGGATCCACCGCCTGCGTGCGGCCGGCTTGCAGACCGGCGAGGCCGACGAGGGGCTCTACCAGGCGCTCGAGGCGCTCGCCCAGTTTGGCCGCCGCATCGGCGGGGCCGCCGGCGACCGAGGACTGGCGAACGACATGCTGGCAACGACCAAGGACGAGATCGAGCAGGGCACGCGCGGCATGGACCGCCAGACGCGCCAGAACCTGTTCTTCAGCCCGCTCGACATCACGACGACGCTGACCGTCGAGCGCGTGACGGGCGAGGCCGCCGCCGCCGAGGCCGCCGCCACCAGCGAGGCCGAGGCCGAGGCCGTCGCCGAGGTCGCCAGCGCCTACCGTGAGAAGGTGGCCGGACGCTACCCGTTCTCGCCGCGCAGCGACCGCGACGCCGCCCTCGACGACGCCCGCAGCTTCTTCGAGCCCGGCGGCGACCTCGACGCGCTCGCCGAAGCGCTCGGGCCCGACGGCGGCTCCCCTGCCTTGCGCCGCGCCATCGAGCGCGGGCAGCGCATCGGGCGCGTCCTGTCGGGCGACCTCTCGTTCCGCTTGCGGGCCGACCTCCCGAGCTACTCCAACGACGCCGCCCAGCGCGAGCTCGCCGTCGACGCCATCGCCCTGGGCGCGCACGGGCGCAACACGGTCTACCAGCTCGGCAGCCGCCGCTGGGAAGACATGCGGTGGCCCGGCGCGCCCGGCGCCTACGTCACCGTCCAGCGCGCCGGAGGCCCACTCACGATCGACGCCGAGGGCGACTGGGCCCTCTTCCGGCTCCTGCAACAGGCCACCATCCGCCCGCAAGGCGGCACGCTCTACGACGTCAGCTGGTCGTTCAGCGAGGGGCCGCACTCGGTCACCGTCCGCTACGAGATGCGGACCTCGTCTGAGAACTCGCCGCTGGCGAATGTGGCCCAGTTCTTCCAATTCTCCCTCCCGTGATCGCGGCACGCCCGGCCGTCGCTCTCAACACGAGTCGCCTCCTCCTGTCGGGGGGAGGCCAGGAGAGGGGCGGGCCGCTGGGAGCGACGTGTTGGGGGCCTCCGCCCCCCCCCGCGGGGAGTGAGTTCGGGATGCTCCCCGCCGACCGATGACCGGCCCCGCTCGCGTCCCGTGGGCCTGTGCCGCTCGCCCGAGGCGGTCGTGAGCGTACCCCTCCTCTTCGGCAAGCTCCCCGCCCGCGCCGACTTCGTGCGCCGGGGCCCGACGAGCCCGGCCGCCGACGCCTTCGACACGCTCGTCCAGCGGGCCCTGCGCGACCGCGACCGTCCCCAGGGCCCGCTCTACCGGATGGTGTTGGCGCCGCCCCAGGCCTCCGACGCCGTCGTGGGCGCCGTCGCGATGAGCCACGATGCCGTCGGGCGCGCGTACCCGCTGGTGGTCGGGCGGACGGTCCCTCGGGCCGACCTCGACCCCGCCTCGGCCGCCGCGTGGCCCTTGCGGTGGGCCGAACTCGTCGGGGCCTCTGCGGGGCTCGTCGACGGCGCCCGGCGCGGGCTCCCGCTCGATGACGTGGGCCACCGACTCGACGACCTCCCGGCGCTTTCGCCATCGACCGGGCGGAGCGAGCACGTCGACACCCACGTCCGGGCGCTCGCGGCGATGCCGGCGCGCGCGCTGTGGCAGCGGCTCTGGGGCTCGACGGACGCCGGGCGTGCGGCGTGCCTGCTCCGCAAGCTCTCGCAGTCGCCCCGAGGGCCCGTCACGTACGGGCTGCGCTTCCCCCTCCCCCCGCCCGCGCCCGACTTCCGCCGGAGCGACGCCGTCGCCGTGTGGCTCGCCGTCTGCGCCCACCTGCTGCCCCGGCCGGCGGCCCCGCCGTCGCTGTTCTGGACGGACGGCCCGCCGGGCGCGCTGCTGGTCTTCTTCGGCGCGATCTCCCCTGGGGCCTTGCGCGCGCTGCTGGCGGGCCGCCCCACCGACCGGATCGCCGCCGTCGATGCCGGGCCCGAGACCGACGAGGCCCGCGCCTTGGCCGCGCTCCCTGCTACCGCCCGTCGCGCCCTCGGTGCCGACCGGGCCTCCCTGGCTGACGTCCTCGCCTCGCTCCATTCCCTCCGCTGACCCATGGCCGACGACGCCTTCACAACGCCCCGTCTCGACGCGATCCGCGCCCCGGTTTCCAGCGACGCCCCCGCCGGCATCGACGTCAAGTACGACGACGACTTCCAGGCCCTCAAAACACACGTCGACCAGCTCGGCGCGGCCACTGGCGACGTGGACTTTGATGCCATCGTCGACTTGGGGACGGCGATCCTGACCGCAAAGTCGAAGGACCTCTCGGTCGTCGGCTACCTCATGTTGGGGCTGTCCCGAACGGCGGGGCTGGCAGGGCTCGCGGAGGGGATCGCCGCCGTCCGCGCCGTCACCGAGGGGTTTTGGGAGGACGCCTTCCCGCCGCTGCGCCGGATGCGGGGTCGGCAGGCGGCGCTGCAGTTCGTCGCCGAGCGGGCGTCGGCATTCGTGAAGGACACCAAGGCCACGCCCGACGACCGCGAGGTGCTGGAGCGTATGGAAGCCGACACCGTCGCGCTCCAGGCGTTCGTGACCGAGGCCATGGGCGAGGACGCCCCTGCCTACAGCGGGGTGCTGCGGGAGGTCCGCGAGTCGCTGCGCCGTCTGCCCAAGCCCGAGCCAGAGGCGCCCGAGCCCGGCCCGGAGGCGCCAGCCGCCGGCGACGGGCCGTCGGGTGCGCCCGCCTCAGACGCGCCCAGCGCGCCGCGCCCGTCTGCGCCCCCCAGCGGAGGTGGGGGAGGCGACGCCTCGTTCTCCACGGCCAAAGAGGCTGCGCTCGTGGTGATGAAGGTGGCCCAATTCCACCGCGAGGCCGATGCGCTCGACGCCGTCGCGTTCGGACTGGTCCGCGCCGTCCGTTGGTGCGCCATCGCCGCCCCCCCACCGACGGGCAAGATCCCGCCGCCGCCGAAGCCCCGCCGCGATGCGCTGGCGGGGTTGGTGGGTGGCCCGCCCGCCACGCTAGTGGCCCAGGGCGAGGCCGCGTTTCAGCAGTCCCCGTTCCATTTCTGGTTGGACCTACAACGGCTGGTCGCCAGCGCGCTCGAGGCGCTGGGGCCGTCCGGGGCCGCCGCCCACGCCACGGTCGTGGATGGGACCGCCTCGCTGGTGCGGCGCCTCCCCGGGCTGGCGTCCACCACGTTCCAGGACGGCACGCCGTTCGCCGACCCACTCACTGCCGCCTGGCTCGACGAGATCTCGGCCCCCCCTGGCGGCGGCGGTGGAGGTGCGGCCCTCGACGACGCGCTCGCCGAGGCGCTCGACACCTCACGCAAGCAGGCCGCCGGGGGCGATGTGCCCGGGGCCGTCGCGGCGCTCATGGCTGGGGCTGGAGCCCCACGCGATCGGTTCAGGAGGTCCGTCGCCGCGGCGGAGTTGGCGCTCGGCGCCGGCCGCCCCGACGTGGCCCTGGCGCTTCTCGACGGCGCCGACGAGGCGCTCCGGACCCACCGCCTCGACGAGTGGGACCCGGCCACGGCTGCCCCCGCCCTGCGTCTCCTCCACACGGCGTGCTCGGCGCTCAAGGCCGCGCCCGGGTCGCCTGCTCGCAAGGCCGCCCTCTCGGGCCGCGCCGACGACGCCTTCGCCCGGCTCGCCCGGATCGACCCCGCCTTCGCCTTGCGCACGGCCGCGCCGACCGGGTAAGCCGCGCCAAGCGGGTACGCCGCCCCTCTGCCTCGGCCTCTCGCCGGAGCCCGCAACGGGCAACCGCTGAAAACCCAAGGACGCGTGACGGCACGCGCCATCCTTTCCGGTATCCACACACAGAGCCCCCTCCCCCGCCGATGTCCCAGAGTTTCCAACACGAGAAGCCCCCGTCCCGCGTCAACCTGTTCCTCGAAGTCGCCAAGGGCGATGCCAAGGAGCGCGTCGAGCTCCCGATGCGGATGCTCGTCGTCGGTGACTTCACCGGTCGCGAGGACGGAACCGCCGTCGAAGACCGCGAGGTGATCAACCTCAACAAAGACAACTTCGGGGACGTCCTGAAGTCCCAGGAGCTGCGTGTCCAGACGACCGTCGAGAACACGCTGACCGACGAGGACGACCTCGCCGTCGACCTGACGTTCGACTCGATGGCCTCGTTCAACCCCGAGCAGATCGCTCGGCAGGTGCCCGAGCTGTCGCGTCTGCTGGCGACCCGCAACCTGCTTCAGGACTTGCGCAACCGACTCATCTCGGCGGCCGACTTCCGCAAGCAGATCGAGTCCGTCATCAACGACCCGGCCGCTCGCGAGCAGCTCCTGTCCGAGCTCGACGCCATCATCCAAGAGGATGACGCGCCGGCGGACGACGCCTAACCCACCGCTGGCGCCCTGCGCCGACGCCCTTTCTCCACCGACGACCCCCGCACGTATGGCCGAGAGCCAACTGCAGACCGACGACGCTGCCCAGGCCACCGAGGCCGAGGGCTCCCTCCTCGACTCCATCCTCGCGAAAGTCGATGTCAAGGCCCCCAAGGGCGACGTCACGATCAACTCGTTCTCCGACGCCGACGCCATCGGCGGTCAGGAGCGGGGAGCCATGATGTCCGCCGCACTCCGTGTCTTCGTCGACGCGGTCGCCAAGAGCGGGAAGCCCGTCGCCAAGATCGACAAGCATCTCGTCGACGGCTTGGTCTCCGACATCGACGCGACGATCAGCCGCCAGCTCGACCGGATCCTCCACTCCGACAAGGTCCAGAAGCTGGAGTCCGCATGGCGCGGACTGAAGTTCCTGGTCGACCGGACGGACTTCCGCAAGAACGTCAAGATCGAGCTCCTCAACGTGTCCAAGGACACGCTGCGGGAAAGCTTCGAAGACGCCCCGGAGCTGATTCAGAGCGCGCTCTACCGGCACGTCTACACCAACGCCTACGACCAGCCGGGCGCCGACCCGTACTCGGCCATCGTCTCGGCCTACGAGTTCGACGCCTCGCCGCAAGACATGGCCCTGCTGCAGGACGTGTCGAAGGTGGCCTCGTCCGCCCACGCCCCGTTCCTGGGCGCCGTCGGCCCGCAGTTCTTCGGCAAGGAGTCCATGGAGGAGTGGAAGAAGATCCCCGACCTCTCCGCCTACATGGAGCTGACGGACTTCACCAAGTGGAACGCCCTCCGCGACACCGAGGACGCCCGGTACCTGGGCCTGACGTTCCCGCGCTTCCTGCTCCGCCTCCCCTACGGCCAGGACACCGTCCCGGTCAAGTCCTTCAACTACGAGGAGGAGGTGAGCGGCGCCGACCACGACCGCTACCTCTGGGGCAACTCGTCGTTCGCCTTCGCCAGCAACATGGTCCGCGCCTTCCAGCGCGACGGCTGGGCCGTCCAGATCCGAGGCCCGCAGTCCGGCGGCAAGGTCGACGACCTGCCCGTCCACCTCTACGACGTGGGCAAGGGCAAGCAGGCCAAGATCCCGACCGAGGTCCCGATCTCGGAGACGCTGGAGTTCGAGGCCGCGAACCTCGGGTTCATGCCGCTCTCGCACTACCAGGGCCGCGACTTCGCCGCGTTCTTCTCGGCCAACTCGACCCAGCGCCCGAAGCTCTACGACGACGACGCGGCGACGGCCAACAGCCGGATCAACGCGCGGCTCCCGTACATCTTCCTCGCCTCCCGCATCGCGCACTACCTGAAGGTCTTGCAGCGCGAGAACATCGGGGCGACGAAGGACGCCGGCGCCATCGAGCACGAGCTCAACACCTGGCTCAAGGGGCTCGTCACCGAGATGGACAACCCGAGCGCCGAGCAGGTCGCCAAGTACCCGCTCAAGGCGGCCTCGGTGACGGTCGTCGAGCTCGACGACAACCCGGGCTTTTTCCGGGTCCAGACGGCGATCAAGCCGCACTTCCAGATCGAGGGGATGGACATCTCCCTCTCCCTCGTGGGCAAGATGCCCAAGAAGTAGCCCGGCCGCGGGCGCCCGCCCGCGCCGGTCGACCTCCCGCCACACGCTGGCGCCACGACTGTGGCGTCGGGGCCTCGTACACCCTATTCCCAAACCGCTCGCGAGAGCACCGCTATGCCCACTCCCATCTACATGAGCATCAACGACAACGGGGTCGCTGGCTCCGTTGAGATCGCTGGCCGTGAGGAGACCATCGAGATCATTGAGGTCGAGCACGACGTGCACATCCCGACCGACATCCACTCGGGCCGCTCGTCGGGCGTCCGCCAGCACGGCCGGTTCACGGTCCGCGCGGCCATCGACAAGGCCACGCCGTACCTCTACAAGGCGGTCACCGAGGGCGAGACCTACGACACGGTCAAGTTCAGCTTCTTCCAGATCGACGACACGGGCACCGAGGTCGAGTACTACACGATCCTGCTCGAACGCGTGAAGGTGGCCTCGGTCAAGCTCGACGTCCCCAACGTCAAGAACATCGAGAAGGAGCACTACCCGCACATGGTCGAGTACGGCTTCGTCTACGGCAAGATCACGTGGACCTGGAACGACGGCACGCTCGAGCACACCGACGACTGGGTCGCGGCGCGCTAGCTCCCGTCGGTACGGGGTACGAGGGACCGGGTACGCAAGGCACGCGCCAGCCACCGGACCGTACCCCGTACCGAGTACTCCGTACCTCTATGGTCATCCGTCTCGCCCTGTTCGACGTCCTGGAGGGCCGGTTCGGCGGGCGCGTGCCTGTCGAGACGGTCTCGGAGGAGGACCGCCGGGTGCATAGCGTGGTCGGCCACCTGCAGAGGCTTCTCAACACGCGGCAAGGGTCGGTCCCGCACATCCCCGACTATGGACTGCCAGACCCCGCCGAAGCTCGCCGCAGGGGCGACGACGCCCTGGACCAGCTCCGCAAGGCCGTCCGTGACGCCATCGTGACCTACGAGCCCCGCCTGGCGCGCGTCCGCGTCGAGGCGAAGGCGACGGACGCCGCCGCCATGCGGACGACGTTCGTCATCACGGGCGAGGTCGAGCGTGGTCGACGGGTCCGGCTCGAAACCACGTTCGGGTCCCAGGAGCCGACCGCGGTGCGCCCGGCCTAGCCATGCTCCACCGCCATTATGAGAGTGAGCTCCGGTACTTCCGCGAGGGCGGGGCCGCCTTTGCGGAGGCCCACCCCGAGCAGGCGCGCATGCTGCGGCTGGACGCGCTGGAAGACCGGGACCCCTACGTCGAGCGACTGATCGAAGGGGTCGCCTTCCTGTCAGCGAGGGTTCAAGAACGGCTCGACGACGACCTCCCGGAGTACACGCAGCGCCTCGTGGGGCTGCTGTATCCGCATTTCCTGACGCCCTTCCCGTCGTGCTGCGTGGTCGCCTTCGACCCGCTGCCCGGCTTGGTGCAGGAGACCGTGACGATGCCGCGCGGGGCCGAGGTGCTGTCAGCGCCGGTCGGGCCCGAGCGGACCGCATGCCGGTTCCAAACCACGCAAGCCGTTCGGCTCCACCCCCTCGCGATCCGGTCCGTAGAGTTGCGTTACGACGCCGACGACACGAGCCGGGCGCGCATCGTGTTCGAGACGACCGGCGGGGCCACGCTCTCGTCGCTGGACCTGACGGCCTTGACGCTGACGCTCCACGCCGAGACCCCCGTCGCCTCCACGGCCCACCAGATGCTGACGCGCCATGCGACGCGCGTCGAGGCGCGGGCGGGCACCGACCTCTCCGACCGGCCCGGAGAGAGCGGCCCCCCGCTCTGGAGCGCGCGTGGCGAGGCCCTCCGCCCGGCGGGCCTCGCCGACGACCAGGCGCTGCTCCCCCACGGCGACGCGCTCCCCTCGGGCTTGCGGCTGCTCCAGGAATGGCTCCTTTTCCGTCGCAAGTTCTGGCAGGTAGAGATCGGCGGGCTCGACGCGGCCTCCCAAGCGGCGCCGGACGCGACCCAGCTTGCGGTCGACATCGTCTTCGACCGGTCCTACCCGGAAGACCGACAGCTCAAGGCCGAGCACGTCCGCCTCCACTGCACACCGGCGGTCAACCTGTTCGACCACGACGCCGAGCCGACGCGGGCCGAGCACACCTGGGCCGAGCAGCGCATCGTCCCCAGCTTGCGCCAGCGCCGGACCATCGAGGCCTACGACGTGACGAGCGTCATAGGCATCGAGCAGGGCACCGGGCGGCGACGGACGTACGCGCGCAGCTTCGGGCTCTCGGCCGACGCCGAGCGCGCCTTCGACGTGCTCCGCCGACCCGGCGCCACGCCCGGCCTCGACCTCTACCTCCAGCTCGCGAGCGCCGACCTCGACGCGGGCACCCCCACGCCCGAGACGTTGTCGGTCAGCTTGCGCTGCACGAACGGCGCCCTGCCCTACGAGGCGCTCCGCCCGGGCGCCCTCGACCGGCTCGCCTCGACGGCGCCCCAGCTGGCGACCGTCACCAACCTCGACCGGCCCTCGCTCACGCGCCGCCCGCCGCTCGACCGGCACCCGGACCTGCTGTGGGCCCTGCTCGCGCACTGGTCGTTCAGCCACGGCTCCATCGCCACGCCCGAGGCGCTGACCGGCCTGCTGGAGCTCTACGACTGGGCCGACTCCGACGCCAGCCGCCGACGCCGCCGAGGGATCACCGACGTGACCTGGACCCCGGCCGAGACGCTCCACCGGGGCGCCGTCCGCCGGGGCGCCCACGTCACGGTGACGGTCGCCGACGGCCACTTTGCCGACGACGGCGACCTCGCGCTGTTCGGCCTGATCATCAGCGAAATGCTGTCGCTGTACGCGACCATCAACGCCTTCGTGCACCTCACCGTCGAGACCACACCGTCGGGCCAATCGATGACGTGGGCGCCCGACCGGGGCCGCCGGCCTCTGGTATGAGCCGCCCCACCCCCCACACCTCGACTCAGGAGCGGCTCGCCGACGAGCCGTACCACTTCGGCTTTTTCCAGGCGCTCCGCCTGCTGGCGGCGTCCCGCGGCGGGCCCACCTCGATTGGCGGGTCGGTGTACGACGACGAAGCCGTTCGCGTCCGGCCCGACGCCTCGTCGGTCTTTCCCGCCGCCGACCTCCGCCGCCTCCTCGACGGCGGCGATGATGGCGCGACGACGGTCGAGGTCGGGTTCGGCGGGCTCTACGGCATCGACGCCGCGCTGCCCGCGTCCTTCCACGAGACGATCGCGACGGGCGAAGAGCACACGCGCCCCCTGCGCGACTTCCTCGACTTCGTCGGCCACCGGACGTACGCCCAGCTGTGGCGCGCGTGGGCGCGGTACCGGCCCGAGATCCGAGGCGTCGGGGCGCACGGGCCGCGCGCGGTCGCGCTGGCGGGCGGCGCCGGCGTGGACGCCTCGCTGCTCCCGCTCGCGGCGCGGCTCAACGCGTGGGCCCGCAACGCCGAGGGCCTGCGCGCGCTGCTCACCCACGCGACCGGACTCGTCGTCCGCATCGTGGAGAACGTGCCTCGGCGCGTGCGACTGGGCGAGCGCCCCCGGCTCGGCTCGGCTCGGCTCGGCCTCGACGCCGTCGTGGGCGAACGGGTCTACGACGAGTCCGGGATGTTCCGCATCGAGCTCGGGCCGCTCGGCATCGACGACTTCCGCGACTTGCTGCCCGGCTGCTCCGGCGCCGCCCGCTTGGCCGCCCTTGTCCGCCTGTACGCTTCCGACGTGCTCGATTACGACGTCGATCTGATCCTCCGCTCCGACGAGGCCCCGCCGCTCGTCCTCGGCGACGCTGCCAGCGCCCGCCTGGGCCGCAACGCCACCATCGGCTCTCCCCGCGAGCCGCTCCTGCGCCGCCGCGTCCGCTACGTCCCCGCCACATGACGGCCGCCTCGCCCCCGCTCTCTCCTCCCCGCTCCCTCCGCTCATGATCTCACGAGACGTCAAACGCCTGCTCCGCACTCTCAACGACCCCACGACGCGCGCGCTCGAAGGGGCCGCCGGCCTGGCCGTCGGGCGGGGCCACTACGAGGTGACCGTCGAGCACCTGCTGCTCAAGCTGATGGAGGACGGCACCGGCGACGTAACGCTGGCGCTGTCGCGCCTGGGCGCCGATGTCGGCGCCGTCGGCAAGGCGCTCGGCGACACGGTCGGCGCGTACAAGAGTGGAAACGCGGGGCGGCCGGCGTTCTCGCCCCTCCTCCTGGACTTGGTCGAGCGAGGCTGGGTCGTCGCGTCGGTCCACCACGGGCTGGCGGCCGTCCGGTCGGGTGCGCTGCTGGAGGCGTACCTCGAGAGCGATTCCTTCGCCACGTCCGCCGCGCGCGAGGCCATGCAGCCCGCGACCGCCGACGCCTTGCGCGAGCGGTTCTTCGAACTCGTCGACGGGTCGGAAGAGAACCGGGCCACCAAGTCGGGCGCCCGAATTCCGCAAGCGGGCGGCGAGGGCGAGACAGCGCTCGACCTGTACACGCAGTCGGTGACGGACCGCGCCCGCGAGGGCGGCATCGACCCCATCTTCGGGCGCGACCGCGAGATCCGGCAGGTCATCGACGTGCTCTCGCGGCGCCGGAAGAACAACCCCATCCTCGTCGGCGAGGCGGGCGTCGGCAAGACGGCCGTCGTCGAGGGGCTCGCGCTGCGGATCGTCGCGGGCGACGTGCCCCTCGCCTTGCGCGACGCCGAGATCGCCGCGCTGGACCTCGGCGCGTTGCAGGCCGGGGCGGGCGTCAAGGGCGAGTTCGAGGCGCGCATGAAGGCCGTGATCGACGCCGTCGGCGAGGCGGCGAGGCCGACCATCCTGTTTATCGACGAGGCCCACACACTCGTGGGCGCGGGCGGCGCGGCGGGGACCGGCGACGCGGCCAACCTCCTGAAGCCCGCGCTCGCGCGCGGCGAGCTGCGCAGCATCGCGGCCACGACGTGGAGCGAGTACAAGCGCCACATCGAGAAGGACCCGGCGCTGGCAAGGCGCTTCCAACAGGTCAAGGTGGACGAGCCCGACGTCGAGACGGCCGTCGTGATGATGCGCGGCGTGCGCGACCGCTACGAGGACCACCACGCCGTCCAGATCACCGACGAGGCCGTCCGCGCCGCCGTCGAGTTGAGCGACCGCTACCTCTCGGGCCGCCAGCTCCCCGACAAGTCGGTCGACCTGCTCGACACGGCGTCCGCTCGCGTGCGGATGTCGCAAGACGCCACGCCGTCCGCGCTCGACGCCGTCGCCCGGCGCTTGCACGAGGTCAACACCGAGATCGGCGCCGTCACCCGCGACCACTCGGCCGGGCTCGGCTCGAACGAGATGCTGGCGGCGCTGGAGTCCGAGCGCGACCAGCTCGCGACCGACACCGAGGTGCTCAGTGCGCGCTGGGAGGCCGAGCGCGTGATCGCGCGTGAGCTCGACGGCGCCCGCCGCGTCGCCGCCGACGCCGGGGGCGACGCGCCCGCTGGCGTCCACGACCTGCGGGCCCGCCTCGAGGCACTGCAAGAGGAGAACGGCCCGCTCGTCCACGCCGAGGTGGGCCCGCGCGTCGTCGCCGAGGTCATCGCCGACTGGACCGGCATCCCCATCGGCGACATGCTGAAGGACGAGGCGCAGATGCTCCTCGAAATGGAAGACCGGCTCACCTCCCGCATCCGAGGCCAGGACGAGGCGCTCACCGAGATCGCCGACGCGCTCCGCACCGCCAAGGCGGGCCTGCGCAAGGCCGACGCCCCGTTGGGCGTGTTCATGCTGGCGGGCCCGAGTGGCGTCGGCAAGACCGAGACCGCCCGTGCGCTCGCGGAGCTGCTCTTCGGCGGCGAGCGGTTCCTGGTGTCGATCAACATGAGCGAGTACCAGGAGAGCCACACGACGAGCCAGCTCAAGGGCGCGCCTCCCGGCTACGTCGGCTACGGCGAGGGCGGCGTGCTCACCGAGGCCGTCCGCCAGCGGCCGTACTCGGTCGTCCTGCTCGACGAGGTCGAGAAGGCCCACATCGACGTCATGGAGATGTTCTACCAGGTCTTCGACCGGGGCATCCTGCGCGACGGCGAGGGCCGCGAGGTCGACTTCTCCAACACCGTCATCCTGTGCACCTCGAACGTCGGCAGCGCGCTCGTGCAGCAGGCGTCGATGGCCGAGGTGGCGCCCCGGCTCGACGAGCTGCGCGCGCTCATCCACGAGCCGCTGGCGAACCACTTCCAGCCGGCCTTGCTCGGCCGGATGAACGTCATCCCGTTCCTGAGCCTGGACCGCGACGCGATGGCGCAGATCGCCCGGCTCAAGCTCGACAAGGTGGACCGCCGGCTCCAGTCGAACCACGGCGTCCGGTTCGTCTACACCGACGAGGTCGTCGAGACCGTCGCCGACCGGTGCACGACCGTCGACGCGGGCGCCCGCAACATCGACGCCATCATCGACCGGACCGTGCTCCCGGCCGCCAGCCGCGCCTTGCTGGCCCGCCTTGCCGAGGAGAACCTGCCCGCCGCCCTCGAACTGGGGATCGACGAGGCCGGCGACTTCACCTACACCTTCATCGAGACCGACGGCGCCTCGTCGGTCGTCGGCCACCATGGGGACGGCGCGGACACCGCACATGCGGCGGCCGCTCCTGCGGCGGCTGCGCCCGCCGAGCCGACCCCTGAGGCCGAGGCACCTCCCGAGGCCAAGGCGCCCGCCGAACCGATCGACGATGAACCGGTCGCCGAGGGGGCGACCGCCAACGGCCCGACGGCCGAGGACGTCCCGGCGCCTGAGTCCACGGAGGACCCGACGCCGAACTCATGAGCCGCATCGCCCGACACACCTTCGCCTCCAGCGGGCTCGACTCAGACACGTTCCGCGTCTTGCGCTTCGAGGGCACCGAGGCCATCTCGGAACCCTTCCGCTTCGTCGTCCACCTCGTCTCCAAGGACGCCGAGGTCGACTTCGCGAAGGTCATCGACAAGCCGGCGACGTTGACGATGCTTCGCGGCGACGACCCCTCCGAGATCGACGGTGTCATCTCCGACTTTCAGCAGTCCCACGCTGCGGGCGGGCAGTCCGACTTCCGCTACGTCTACCGGGCCGTGCTCGTCCCCCGGATCTGGCGGCTGGCCCTCTCGGAGCAGAGCCGCATCTTCCAGAATCTGACCGTCCAAGAGATCGTTTCCACGATCCTCAAGGCGGCCGGGGTCGACTGCAAGTGGATGTTGAAGGCGAGCTACAAGCCCCGCGAGTACACGACGCAGTATCAGGAGTCCGACCTCGCGTTCGTCCAGCGGCTGCTCGAGTTCGAGGGGATCCGCTACTACATCGAGCACGCCAAGGGCAAGGACACCGTCATCTTCAGCGACGACGCCAGCGATGCCGTGACCATCGCCGACGACGACACGCTGGCCTACTCCCACGGCGATGGCTTGGTCGCGCAGGACGACGTGGAGACCGTCAAGAACTTCCGCGTCCGCCAGCGCATGGTGACTGCCGAGACGAAACTGAAGGACTACAACTACCGGACGCCCGAGGACGACATCTTCGCCACGTCGCCGGTGAGCGGGAAGCCCTCCCTCGGGGTCCGCTCCGAGGCGATGACGCACACCATGACGCCCACCCGCAACGAGCGGCTCGTCAAGGTGCGCGCCGAAGAGGTCACCTCCACACGCGAGGTGATGACGGGCAGGAGCGACTGCCTGCGGTTCCGGACGGGCTACCGCTTCACGCTCGACCGCCACTTCCGCACGAGCCTCAACCAGGCCTACCTCCTCACGCACATCACGCACGAGGGCTCCCAGCCCGACTCTGGAGAGGCACAGGGCGCCAGCGAGACCACCGAGTCGAGCTACGCCAACCGCTTCCGCTGCGTCGCCGCCGCCATCCCGTTCCGCCCCCCGCGCAAGACGCCCGTGCCGACGCTCCCGGGCATCCTGACGGCCAAGGTAGAGAGCACCAACGGCAGCAACGTCGCGACGGGCCAGTACGCGCCGATCGACGACCAGGGCCGCTACCGCGTCCGCTTCCCCTTCGACATCGGCGACGCCAGCAACGCACAGGCCACCAAGCCGGTCCGCCTCGCCCAGCCGTACTCGGGGCCCGGCTACGGCCAGCACTTCCCCGTCCACAAGGGCGCGGAGATGGTGATCGCCTGCGTCGACGGCAACATCGACCGGCTGGTGGGGCTGGGGACGGTCCCGAACCCGACCCAGAAATCGCCGGTGACCTCGGCGAACCCGGCCGAAAACACCGTCAAGACGGCCGCCGACAACCGCATCGTGCTCAAGGACACGATGAACGCGGTCGGCATCGACCTCTCGAGCCCGACCTCGGAGAGCCGCATCCACATCGGCGCCGCCGACGGGTCCGTCGAGGGGATCCAGTTGGAGACGAAGGGGTCGACGCTCGTCCACGGGGGCGGCAGCGTCTGGGTCAAGGCCGGCGAGAGCTCCCCGGAGGCGCTCATGGGGGCGGACCTCAACACCGTCGGGATCGCCATGACGGCCGTCGACTCGGCCATCGGGCTCATCCTGTCGGCGATGGGCGCGCGGCTTCACAACGCGAGCTTCCGGACAGGCCTCCTGGGGGCCAACCTCCTCGGGACGGCGTTCGGGGCCGCGAACACCGCAGCGGGGACGGGCTTGGGGATCGGGATGTCGGGCATCTTCATGACCAGCCCTGGCGGCATCATCATGGCCACCTCGGCTGGCATCTCGGCCTACGCTGGGCTTGGCGGCATCGGCCTCACCTCGGCGACGGGCATCGACCTCACCGCCGCCACGCTGGGCATGAACCTGCTCGTCGGCGCGGGCGGCATCAACATCGGCGCCGGCCAGGGCGGCATCGCTACGACGGCGGCGCTCAACGACATCGACACCTTGGCCAAGTCCGGCAAGGTTACCGTCACGGCCTTGCAGAACGTCGAGACCAAGTCAGAGACGGAAAGCATCACGTCTGAGGCGATGCTCAAGATCGAGCAGAAGGCCGGCACGTCCGTCAAGATCGAGTCCGGTACCGACACCGCTATCGCGGCCGGCACGGCCGTCAAGGTCGAATCCGGCACCGACACGCTCATCAAGGGGACCACAAAACTGACCCTCGAGTGCGGCGCGACGAAGCTGGAGATGTCGCCCGAGGGCACGGTCAGGCTCACCTCGGGTACCCACTCGATCACACTCGACGCCGCCGGTGTCAAGATCAACTCGCTGGGGACGCTCACCGCCAAGTCGATAAGCGCGATGAGCCTCGAGTCGTCGCTCACTGCGGAGCTAAAGGCGGGTGTGATGGCCTCCGTCAAGGGCGCCATCGTCCAGATCAACTAGCCATGCCCGCCCCCGCAGCCCGTCTCGGCGACGCCACGACGCACGGCCCCCCACTTCTGGGGGCTGCCTGCCTGACGGTCCTCATCGCCGGGCAGCCCGGCTGGCGCGCGGGCGACATGCACACGTGCCCGATCCCGAACGCGCCTCCGCCCGCCGGGCCCGGCACCCCGCACGGACCGGGCGTCACCACGCCGACGATCCCGAACGTGCTCGTCGGTGGCAAACCCGCGTCTCGCCTGGGCGACATCGTCATGGAGGCGGGGGCCGTCGTCCCTCCGATGATCCCCAACCCGATCGTGGCGGGGGCTCCGACGGTGATGCTGTGAGCGTCGCTCCTCCCGCTCGCCTGCGGATCGATGTCGCGACGGGCGAGGTCGGGCTGGACGCCGTCGACGCCGTCATCCCCGGGCCGATCCCACTCGTACTCCGCCGGGCGTACCGCAGCTTCCGCACCGCTGGAGGCGCCTTCGGGCCGGGGTGGACGTGGACGCTCGACGTCGCCCTCACCGTCGACGCTGAAGCGGTGCGCTGCGTCGGCGGCGCCTTCGACGGGGCGGCGTTCGGGGCCATCGGGCCGGGGCGCGCGGCGCGGCAGGAGGACACCGGGCTCGTGCTGGAGCATCACCCCGACGCCTACGTGCTCTGGGCGTCGCCCCGGCGCCGGCTCGTGTTCGACAAGCGAGGCGCCGTCGGCGAGACCATCCCGCTCAGCGCCGTGCGCGACGGGAGCGGCGGGTCGCTGACGCTGGACCGGCGCGGCGGGCGCGTGGTCCGGGTGGCCGGCGCGCCGAGCGGCCCGCTCCACCTTGAGTACGGAAGCGACGGCATCGAGGCGGTTGTGCAGGGGCGACAGAGCGACGTGCTGGCGCGGTGGAACTACACCGGCGGGGCCTTGCGATCGGCCGCGGGGCCAGGGCGCCGACTGGAGCACTTCGCGTACGCGAGCGGCCGACTCGTCGAACACCGCGCGGACGGGGCCACGACGTTCGCCCAGTACGACGCCGAGGGCCGAGGGCTCGCGATCTGGGGGACGAGTGGGGCCGGCGTCCGGGTCGGCTACGACGCCCGCCGCCACACGACGCGCGTGCTGGACGGCGCCGGGAGCCAGACGCTCTACCGGCACACTCCGGACCGGCAGGTGCTGGAGCAGATCCGCCCCGACGCCTCCGCGCGCGTCTTCTACTACGGCCTCGACGGGCGGCTGGCGGGCTACGGCGAGGCCGACGGGCCCCTCATCTTCCAGGCGTTCGATCCGTCCGAAGCCTCGCTGCTGGTGGTCGACCACGGCCTCCGCGCCGCGGCCATCGCCTACGACGCGGACGGCCGCGCGGTGACGGTGGGGCTCATCGAGGACGAGGCACCCTTCACGCTCGCGTGGTCGGACGCCCACACCCTTGCTGCCATCCGAACGCCCGAGGGGCATGTGTGGCGCATCGAGCGCGACCGCGCCGGACGGGTCGAGTCCGTCGTCAGCCCGGCGGGGCGCACCGCTCGGCTGTCGTGGTCGCCCCAGGGGCTCGCCGTCGAGGACGCCGAGGGCAAGCGCCGAGAGGAGACGTGGGACGGCGCGGGCCGCCTCGTCAGCCGCGTCGACCGCTCGGGCCGTCGCGAGCGTCGGCGCTATGGCGACGACGCACATCTGGCGGCGGTCGAGGTGGGCCGCGACTACCGCATCGAGGCCTTCCGCGACGCCGCCGGCCGCCTGACGGCGGTGTCTGACTCCGACGGCGACCGCATCAAAATCGACCGCGACGGGGCCGGCCGGATCGTCCGCATCGCCGGGCCCGGCGACCGCCAGGTCGCCGTCTCGCACGACGCGCAGGGACGGCTGGCCCGCGTCGACCGCCAGGATGGAGCCCATCTCGAGATCGCGTACCTCGCCGACGGCCGGATCGCCGCGGTCGAGGGCCCGGACGGCACGGCCTCCTACGCGGTCGACGACGGCGAGACCGTCGTCACCGACCCGACCGGCGAGCGCCGCTACAACCGCGCGGGCGACCTGCGCGTGCAGATCGCTGGCGAGCAACGGACGGCGTTTGCCTACGGCGCCCACGGCGAGCTGCTCCTGTGGGAAGGCTGGCTCGGCGACGCGCACCTCGGCGCGGTCCGGTTCGGCTACGGCGCGGAGGGTCGCTTGACCCAGATCGACGGCCGCCCGCCCCACGCCGACGCCTCCGTCGCCCTGCGCCTGGCCGCCGACGCCGATGGGTGGCCGACCGCGATCCTGTCGGGCGGCACCCCGGTCGTCGACGTCGAGACGGACGCGCTGGGCCGACCGGCCCGCCTCGGGGGCCACCTCGATGCTCGGATGGGCTTCGACGCCGCCGACCGACTGGTCCGCGTCGAGACCGAGGCGGGCCCTCTCGACATCGCCTACGACGCCATCGACCGCCCCACGCACCTGCGCAGGGGCGACCGGACGGCCGACCTCGTAGCGTCGCCGACCGAGACCTGGGACGAGGTGCTGGCGACCGGCGAGGGGCTCGACGGGCAGCCGCTCGCGCTCCGCGTGCACGTGGCGCGGCACGGCGTGGCGGTGTCGGTCGACGTGGGCCCCGTGCCCATCGTCGTGTGGGCGCGAGCCGAGGTCCGGTGCCCCCCCGCCAGCCAGGCCGCCCGGCAGGTAGCCGCCGTCCTGCGCGGGCTGGCGGCGGCGCTCCCCGCCCGCTCGGCCAGCCCGGACGCCGGGCTCGACGCCTGGGCGCCCGACCCGCATCGCGACGTGCGCATCGACCAGGCCGCCGTGCCCCGCGCCGCCGACCTCGGCCTGCCCTGGCCCGTCCTGGACGCCTTCTTCCTCGACCCCGACTACCTCGACGCCATCCCCGGAGGGCTCGCGGAGTCCCGCACCCCGGACGGCTCCCCCGAGGGCATCACCGGAATGCACACCCACCACGCGCTGCGCGCGGCGCCCTGGCGGTCGCGCGGGCGTCGCGCCGTCTGCCCCACGCCCGACCTCCTCGCGCTCGACGGCCCGCCGTCGCTCGGCGACGTGCTCGCCCACCTCGATGCCTGACACGGTCTCCCTCCTCCCCGACCTCGACGCAGACCTTCGCGGGGTCGATCTCACCGGCGCCGACCTCACCGGCGTCGACCTGCGGGGCCGGGCCTTCGCCAGCGCCACCCTGTCGGGGGCCGACCTCCGCGGGGCCGACATGCGGGAGACCGACCTCTCGGGCGCCGTGCTCACGGAGGCTCGCCTCTCGGGGGCCGACCTCCGGGGCGCCACGGTATCCGGCGCGCTCCTCTCCAGGGCCGATCTCACCGGCGCGGACCTCAGCGGCGCTCGCTTCCAAGGCTGCATGCTCGACGACGCCGACTGTACCGGCGCGACGATGGCCGGCATCGCCATCGTTGAGTGCGCCGCCCGGCGCGCCCGGTTCCGGGGGAACGCGATGGCCGGGGCCGACCTCCAGGGGTCCTGCTTCGACGAGGCCGACTTCAGCGGATGCGACCTGACGGACGCCGATCTGACCAAAGCGGTGGCCCGAGGCGCCTCGTTTGTCCGGGCGCGGTTGCACGGCGCCACGCTGACCCAGGCCGTCCTCGCGGGCGCACGCTTCGTCGAGGCCGACGCCACACGGGCGCTGTTCGCCGGCACGACCCTCGACGAAGCGGTGATGGTCGGCGCCACGTTCCGCGCGGCCACGCTGTCCGGGGCGAGCGTCCGCCTCGCCGACCTGTCGCGGTGCGACTTTTCCGGCGCCAAGCTGTCGGCGAGCGTCTTCGACCGCGCCGTCCTGGGCAGCGCCGTCTTCGCGGCCACCACGGCCGACGCCGCCTCCTTCGAGTTCGCCGACCTGCGCAGCGCCCGCTTCGAGGCGTCGGACTTTCTCGCGGCCGTCTTCGTCGGCGTCGACTTCCGAGGCGTCCGCGCGAACGGGACACGCTTTTTCGGCGCCGACTTTCACTGGGCCCGCCTCGACGGCGTCGACCTGAGCGACTGCGCGACCGACCACGCCCGAATGCCCGTCGCGGTCTCCGCAGCGCACGGCCCCCGCGAGCAGCCGCCTCCGGTCCCGTTCCTCCCCCTCGCCCGCGAGCCGTTCCCCGCCGCTGACCTCCGAGCCCTGCTCGCCGACGCCCCGCCGCTGCCGACTCCGGCGCCGCGCCGCTAGCGATGGACATCCGAAACGAGACCCCGTTCGCGCATGGCCTGGTGATCGGAATGGGCCCGGACCGCCAGGCGCACCTCGCCGTGGTCGTCAAGGGCACCTTCCGGATTCCCGAGCGGCCCGGCGACCCCGTAGAGGTCGCCGACCAGCCGATCCCGTTCGCCACCGCCGACGCGCACCACCAGGACGACCCGACGGCGAGCGTCCGCACCGAGTCCGACGCCGTCGTCCACAAGCCCCGCGCGGACGTGATGCTGGCGGGCCACGCCTACGCGCCGGGCGGGCGGGCCACCACGGAGACCGACATCCTGCTCCGAGTGGGGCGGCTGGAGCAGGTGATCCGCGTGATCGGCGACCGCCACTGGGAGATGCCGATGCTGGGCGGGGCACCGACGCCGTCTGCACCCGTCCCGTTCACGGCCATGCCGCTCGTCTTCGAGCGCGCGTTCGGCGGCTCCGATCACGAGGGGGGCGGCTTGTGTGCCGAGAACCCGCTCGGGCGCGGCTACATCCATGGCCCGGCGACGGCCGCTGGGACACGGCTGCCGAACCTGGAGAACCCCCGCCAGTTGATCCGGACGTGGAACGACCGCCCGGCGCCCGTCGGCTGGGGCGTGTTCGGGCAGGCATGGTCGCCGCGCTCGCAAATGGCCGGCCGGTCAACGGAGCTCCACCCGCAGTTCGGGCTTCCCGAGGACTTCGACCCCCGGTTCCACAACGGCGCTCACCCTGGCCTCCAACTGCGCGCCCTCGCAGGCGACGAGGAGGTCGAACTGCTGCGCGTCACCCCGGACGGGCGCCGCCGGTTTGCCCTCCCGGGCCGGACGCCGCGCGTGTCGGTCCGCACCCGGACCACCACGGGCCCCAACGCCCGCGTCTCGGAGCCGAGTCCACTGACCGTCGTGCTGGACACGCTGGTGCTGCTGCCCGACGACGGCGTGTTCACGCTGACGTGGCGGGCGAGCCGCGCGCTGGCCCTTGCCCCCGAAGCCGCGCTGGCGCTGGTGGCCTCGGTCGAGATCACCGAGAGCGGCAGCCGTGCGGGCACGACGCCCGGGTGACGAGGCGAGGGATCGTTTCCGGTATAGTAGAACGACCGTGGTCCGCGACGTACGTCTGCCCCGCGCCCATGCCCGAGTCCTCGTCCGTCGGCTTCCAATTGACTTCCGCGCCGGGCGGTCGGTGCACCCGGTCCGTCGACGCCGACTTTACCGACCCGACGCAGGCGCCCCGGCCGAGATCTGAGGTGCCGGTCGGCGAGGGGCCCGCGCTGACGTGGGCGGTGGACGCGGCCGATCCCGCCGCCCTCCTTGCCGAGGGCGACCACACACTACCCGCATGAGTGCTCACCGCATCGCCCGGCACGAGTTTGCGTGCAGTGCCCTCTCCACCGAGACGTTCCGCGTCGTCGGCTTCGAGGGCGTGGAGACCATCTCGCAGCCGTACCGCTTCGAGATCGAGATGGTCTCCGACGACCCCGAGGTCCCCTTCGACGAGGTCATCGACGGGCCGGCCACGCTCACGATGTACCGCGGCGACGAGCCGTCCGAGGTGGGCGGCATCGTCGTCGACTTTGAGCAGTCGCACGAGGCGGGCGGCCAGTCGGAGTTCCGGTACGCCTACCGCGTCGTGCTCGTGCCGCGGCTGTGGCGGCTGGGGCTCTCGTTCCGAAGCCGCATCTTCCAGAACCTCTCCGTCGAGGAGATCGTGACCCAGATCCTCGACGACGCCGGCGTCGAGCACGAGTGGGCGTTGTCCGGCGCGTACGCCCCGCGCGAGTACACGACGCAGTACAAGGAGACCGACCTCGCGTTCGTCCAGCGGCTGCTCGAGTTCGAGGGCATCGCCTACCACTTCTCGCACGGCGGCGGCGTAGAGACCCTCGTCTTGACCGACGATGCCTCCGCGGCCAAGCCGATCGACGGCGACGACCAGATCCCCTACAGCCACGCCGACGGGCTCCGCCCGACCGACAGCTTGGAGACCATCCGCGACGCCCGGATCCGCCAGCGGCTGGTCACCGCCCGCGCGGAGATCGCCGACTACAACTACCGCACGCCTGGGGCCGACCTGACGGGCGAGGCGGAGGGAGGCGACGGGCCCGCCGTCGGCGTCCACTCGGACTCGGCCATCCACGTGGGCGACGGGGGCCGCTCGACCGCGCTCGCGAAGGTCCGCCTCGAAGAGATCGAGACCACGCGCCGCGTGCTCCACGGCACCGGCGACTGCCTGCGCTTCCGGACGGGCCACCAGTTCGCCCTCGCCAATCACTTCCGCAGCGACCTCAACCAACGCTACCTGATCACCGAGGTCCATCACCTCGGGCGCCAGCCGGACGCCGAGGAGGCCGCCTCCGCCGACGACGTCCGGCCGGGCTACTCGAACTCCTTCCAGGCCGTCCCTGCAGGTGTGCCGTACCGGCCCCCGCGCCGGACGCCCGAGCCCAAGCTCCCCGGCGTGCTCACGGCGACCGTCGAGAGCGCCGGCGGGACGTACGCGCCGGTCGACGACCAGGGCCGCTACCGCGTCCGGTTCCCCTTCGACCTCGGCGACGCGGGCGACGCGCAAGCCACCAAGCCCGTCCGCCTCGCCCAGCCATACACCGGGCCCGGCTACGGCCAGCACTTCCCCGTCCACAAGGATGCCGAAATGGTGGTCGCCTGCGTCGACGGCAACGTCGACCGCATCGTGGGGCTCTCGACGGTCTACAACCCGGCCCAGTTCTCGCCGGTCACGAGCAGCAACGCGGCCCACAACGTGATGCGGTCGTGGGGCGAGAACGAGCTGACGTTCGACGACACGCAGGGCGCCGAGCTCGTGTTCATGCACGCGACAAAAGACCACCACTGCGAGGTCGTCGACAACCAGAAGAACACGGTGGGGACGAACCGGCTGCAGACGGTCGGGCAAGACGAGCGGATGTCCGTCGGGCGCGACCAGGCCGAGGAGGTCGGGCGCGACGCCTCCCTCGAGGTCGGCAACAACCAGTCGCTGACGGTCGGGGTGGACCGCGGGATCACGGTGGGCGCCAACCACAGCGAGTCGATCGGGGCCAACATGTCGCTGACCGTCGGGTCGTCGAAGGACGAGTCGGTCGGCGTGAGCAGTTCGACGACGGTCGGCGTGAGCTACTCGCTGAGCGTCGGGGCGACGATGTCGGCGTCGGTCGGGGGGATGAGCTCCGAGACCGTCGGGGCCAACAAGACGCTCCGCGCCGGGGCCAACGTGTCGATGACGGCGGGCGCCGAGATGACGCTGAAGGCCGACGCCGACGCGTCGCTGACGGCGGGCAAGGACGGGGCCATCCAGTTCGGCGACGACGGCCGCCTCCAGGTCGGCAAGGACCTCTCGCTGAGCGTCGGGAAAAAGTCCGTCATCGACGTCGGCGACCAGCTCACGATCAAGTGCGGCAAGGCCGAGATCGTGATGAAGAAGAACGGGGACATCTCCATCAAGGGGAAGAAGATCGACCTCAAGGCCTCGGGCAAGATGACGCTCAAGGGCTCCCAGATCGCCGAGAACTAGCCATGACCGACCTCCTCTCTGCCCTCGCGATCGAAGCCGACGTGACCGCCGTCGACGCCGACGCCGTCACCGTCCGCACCCACGACGGCGCGGCCCGGTCGTGCCGGGTGCTCCAGACCTCCGGTGGGCCACCGCTGGCGCTCGCCCCGGGCGACCGCGTGCTGGTGGCCGGGGCCGGCGCGACGGGCTACATCCTGGGCCGGATCGGGCCGCACCGCGGCGTGCCCGAGACGGCGCGCGTCGTCGAGATCGTGGTGCCCGAGGGCGTCGAGACGGTCCGCATCGCCGGGCGCCGGATCACGATTTCCGCCGACGAGTCGGTCGCCATCGAGTGCGGCGGGGGCTCCGTCCGGATCGACAAGCGCGGGAAGGTGGTCGTGCTCGGGACCGACATCACCAGCCGCGCCAAGCGGCTCCACAAGGTCAAGGGCGCCAGCGTCGCCATCAACTGATGGAGATCACCAACCCCACGCCGTTCGCCGCCGCCCCGGCCGCCGTCGCCGACCGCGACGGGGCCGACTGGCTCGTCGTGATCGTCAAGGCGACGTACGCGCTCGACGGCGAGGGCGGGATGACCCCGGCCGAGGTCCAGCGAGAGGTCGCCTTCGCGGACGCGTACTCCGGCGAGCCCGGCGCGTCGAGCGTGGCCTACGCCTCCGACCTCACCATCGGCAAGGGCTCGACGGACGTGGTGCTGACCGGCTCGGCGTACCCCGCACGGGCGGGCGACCGCGAGGGCGAGGTCGGCGTCCAGCTCGGGCCCGCCAAGGCGGCGGCGACCGTGTTCGGCGACCGCGAGTGGCAGTCGGCGCTCGGCGTCACCCGGATGTCGCGGCCGGCGCCGTTCGAGCGGATCCCGCTGGCGTACGAGCGGGCCGCCGGCGGGACCGACGCCTCGGCGCCCGACGACCGCGACCACGGCGCCGAGCCCCGCAACCCCGTCGGCGTCGGGTACCGGGCCTCGCGCACGCGCCACGTCGTCGACGCGAGCCCGCTGCCCAACTTCGAGCGGCCCGACGCGCTGATCCGTACGCCCGACGACCGGCCGGCCCCGGCGCCCGTCGGGTTCGTGGCGCCCGGCTGGCAGCCCCGCGCCGCGTTTGCGGGGACCTACGACGCCGCCTGGGCCGCCGCCCGGAGCCCCCTCCTCCCGACCGACTTCGACGCCCGCTTTTTCGACGTGGCCCCGCCCGGCCTCACCGTCCCCGGGCGCCTGCGCGGCAACGAGCACGGCGCGGCGCGTGGCGTGTCGCCGCGAGGCATGGTCCGGTTCACGCTCCCCGGGCTCGCGCCGAGCGCCGAGGTCGCGGGCCGCCGCCTCGGTCGCCAGCCCGTCGCCCTCGGGCTCAACCGCGTCGTGGTCGACGGCGACGGCGGGGCGGCTGGCGAGGTCGTGCTCGTGTGGAGCGGCGGGCTGGCCGTGCCCCACGGGTTCGTCGACGTCCGCGAGATCACCGTCACCGCCTGAGCCATGCCCTCGTCCGTCGGCGTCAACTTCCTCTCGGTCGTCCACAAGTCGAGCAACGGCACGACGATCGCGTTCCCCGACGTGTGCAAGACGCCCGCGCCGCCGGCCCCGTTCGTGCCCATCCCCTACCCCAACATCGCGATGTCGACGGACACGGCGAAGGGGAGCAAAAAGGTCAAGATGGACGGCAACCCGATCTGCACCAAGGACTCCAACTTCAAGATGAGCACCGGCGACGAGGCCGGGTCGGCCGGCGGGGGCATCGTGAGCGCGAAGATCAAGGGGAAGGCCGAGTTCGTGATGTTCTCCTTCGACGTCAAGGTGGAGGGCAAGAACGTGGCGCGGGCCTTCGACCTCATGCTCCACAACGACAAGAACACGCCGCCCTTCCCGGTCCTCCAGCCGCCCGTCGTCATCATCGGGATCCCCCCCAAGCCGGAGTGCCTGATGTGCGGCGAGCACTACTAGCCGTGGCCGACGCGACCGTCATCACGGGCGTGGGGATGGCATCGAGCCTCGGGTTCGACGCCGTCACGGCGTGTGCCGCGGCGCGCGCTGGGATCACGCGCCCGACGACGCTCGACTACGAGGTGTTCGACGGCGAGGCGCTCGCCTCGGTCGCGGTGACGGCGCGCACGATGGGGTGGTACACCGACGGGTTCGCCGAGGTCGGCCGGCTCGTCCAGCTCGGCCGCCCCGCCGTGGCCGATGTGATCCGTTCGGCCGGGCTCGACGACGCCACGCTCACGCGGACGGCCTGGATCGTGACGCTCGCCGACGGGACCGTCGAGGCGCTCGCCCAAGCGGCCGACGAGACGCCGCCCGAGGCCCGAGAGGGTGCCCGCCCTCCGTACGCCGCCCTCAAGCCCTGGATCGAAGCGCAGGTGCTGCCTGGGATCCGGGCGGGGTTGTCGGCTGGGGCGCGCGCGGCGCCGGCCCGCGTCCGGTTCGACGGGGCTGCGGGCGCGGCGGTGGCCCTCACGCAGGCCCAGCAGATCGTCCGGGAGGGCCGGGCCCCGGCCTGCGTGGTCGGCGGGATCGACGCGCGAGCCGACCTCCGCTGGCTCGACGCGCTCCACACACTCGGGTGGCTCGCGACGCCGGCCGAGCCGACGGGATTGACACCGGGCGAGGCCGCCGCGTTCGTCTGCGTCGAGGCCGCCGGTCGGGCACGCGCGCGGGGCGCGACGGTGCTCGCCGTGCTCGGGGAGACGGCGGCGGGGCGCGAGGAGTTGTCTGACGCGCCTCCGGTGGGGGCCATTCTGGCGGGCGTGGTCCGGGCCGCGCTGGACGGCGCGAGCCGCCGGCCGGTCTGCCTCGGCGGCTTGGGCGGGGGCGCGCGCCTGGCGGGCGAGTGGGGCCGCGCGTGGGCGCGGTTGGCCGCCGACCTCGAGTTCGCCGACGTGACGTACCCCGCGACGGCCTTCGGCGACACCGGCGCCGCCGCCGGGTACGTCGCCGCCGCCACAGCCGTCCACGCCTTCGCGCGGGGCGTCTCCGCCGCCGACACCGCCGTCGCGTGGGCCGCCTCCGACGACGGGCTCCGAGGCGCATTCGCCCTCTCCGCCCCCTGACCGATGGCCAAGAAGCACACCACCCCCGACGTCGACAAGGTCGGCGTCTTCGAGAAGTACAAGAGCAGCGAGTACCGCTCGCTGTGTCTCGGCTGCGGCAAGGGCTACCACGGCCACCGCTGGCAGGCCCACCACGTCCTGCCGGGCACCTGCTTCAGCTCCGTCGACGACTTCGTCCAGGGCTGCCTCGACGTCACGGACTACGACATCAACCAGCCCAACAGCATGGCCGGGATGCCGACGCTCAAGGCCTACCTGATGTACTACCGGACCGCTGAGCCCGCCGCGGCCGAGAACGACACCCAGCTCGCGCGCTGGGGCGCCATCCGCACCTACAAGTCCGACCTCGACCGGCTCGCGAAAGCCGGGCTCTCGACGGCGATCGGCGACCCCGGCACGATCCCCTGCCACCAGCCGGCCTCCAGCTACGGCCACATCCAGTACAACACGGCGGTCTCGAAGTCGCTCAAGGAGACCGTCTTCGACCCGCTCAAGGAGATCGGCGACCAGGACGGCCACGTCGACTTCGAGAACGTCAAGAGCATGCTCCAGGCCATCGCCGACATGTATTGGAATGGGCTCGTCGCGCGGGGCGCGGGTCCGGGTGGGGGCGGGCACGTCGGCGTCCGGGACAACTTCGTCCACCGCAATGACCCTGGGTCCACAGGCTGGTGGATCCCGTTGACGATGGCCGACATCCCCGGCCCGCCGCCTGCCCCTCCCGTCATGCGCTTCTAGTCCCATGGACCCCGACCTCCGCTTCTTTCGCTTCGAGCCCGCCCTCGCCCAAGGCTCCGCCCAGTTCGGCCACATCGTCGGCTTCGACAAGATGTACCTCTTGCGCAAGGGCGCCCCGGTCGGCGACGCCTTCCCGGCCGACGCGACCTACGTGATGAGCGACGACGCCCCCGACGACTTGGTCGTGGAAGACGCCATCTCGACGCTCGACAGCGAGCTCGTGGTGTCGCCGGGCGCCCGCGCCGTGCTGGCCCCGCTCGTCGGCGACGCCGTGGAGTGGCTCGAGGTCGGGGTCGTCAACCACAAGGGCCGGCGCGAGCCGGGGCCGTACGCCATCGCCAACGCGCTCCGGCTCGTCGACGCCGTCGACCGCGACGCCAGCGTGTTCATGGCCAACCCGCTCATGCCCGACCGCATGATGAACGTGACCGAGCTGGCCGTCGACGAGGGCCGCATCCCCGACGACGCCGTCCTCTTCCGGCTGGCGGGGCTGGCGCAAGTTCTTGGGGTCCGCCGCGACGTGACCGAAGCGGTCCGCGACGCAGGCCTCACTGGGTTCGACTTTCTCCCCTTCACCAGCTTCCGCGGCTGATGCCCGTCCTCGACCTCTCCGACGTGGGCGACGACCTCGCAGTCTACCTCGACTTCGCGATTGCGGAGGCGCAAGCGGCGGACGACCCGGCGGCGCGCGGACGCGCGGCTCAGTCGGTGAGCGCCCACCGGGAGGCGATGGGGCTCGTCGAGCTGTTGCTCGACGCCAACGTCGACGGCTACGCCGAGCACCTCGCGCGCTCGGCCCAGACGCGGCTCTGGCTGCTGGAGGCGACCGCCGGCAGCGACGACCGCGCCCGCCGCGCCAGCTACGACCCGCCGCTCCACGACGCCCTCGCGATCGGCCGGTTCGACCTCGCCCGCCAGATCGCGGCGGCGTCGGAGACCGCGTGGATGCCGCGCGCCGAGTACGAGGACGACTTCCTCTACGCCCACACCCTCCACCGGTACCTGCTCGACGCCGACGCCGACCTCGGCCCCACGCTCGACCGCTACCACGCCGTGCTCGACGGTGGCGACGACCCGCGCCTCGGCCTCCTGCGCGCCCTCGCCGCCCGGGACCGCGACGCCGCGGCCGACGCCTTCGCGGCGTGGATCGACCAGCGCGCGGCTCGGATCGAGGACATGAAGGCGACCTCCGGACACTGGGACACGCCCGACGCCGTGCTGTACCCGCTTGCGTTCGTCTCCATCCCCGGCCTCGCCTGGCTCCGCCTGCTCGCCGACGCCGGGCTCGCGCTCGACGACGAGTTCCAGTACTGCCCCGCGCTCGCGCTCGCGGTAACCGTCGATCGCTTGGACGACCGCAGCTTCCCGTTCCGCCCGCTATGAGCCAGCCGCCGCGCCTCGACGAGACGCCCTCCCGCCGGGGATGGCAGATCGGGCTCTTCCTCGAGCACCTTGCCGAGGCCGCGTCGCTCTGGGAGCAGCGCCCGGCCGACCGCCTCAACCCCGACCTCGCGTGGACCGATCTGGGCGACGAGCAGGACCGACTCGAGGCCCACCTCGACGCGCTCGTGCTCGGCGGCGACCTCGCGCTCGCGGTGTGCCGCCAGCAGGCGCTCGACGGCGACCCGGGCGAGCTCCACGCCGCGCTCCGCGTGTTCTGCCGCCACGGCCGGAGTGACTTGGTCGGCATCGCCATGGAGGCCGTCGACCCCGACGACGGCGAAGCGCTTGACGCGATGTCGGAGGCGCTGGTGGCTGAACTCCCGGCGGCGTGGGAGGTCGGCGCCCTCCGGCCGGACCTCTTGGACGACCCCCGTCGCTTGCGCCTCGCGGCCGACCTGATCACGAGCCGGGGGCTCGGCGCGGGCGTCCTGCTCGACCGGCTGATGGACGCGCCCGACGGGATGCGCGCCCGCCTGGTCCGCACCCTGGGCCGCTCGGCCGACGGCACGACCCTGGTCGCCCTCCGGCCACTCCTCGGCGACCCCGCCCCGTCGGTCCGGCTGGAAGCCGCCGTGGCCCTGCTGCGTGGCGGGGCGCCCGACGCGGCGGCGACCGTGCTCGGCGCCGCCCGCACGGACTCCGCCCTCTTGCCGGCGTTCGCGCTCGCCGGGACCTCGGCGGCCATTCCGTGGCTGCACGCCGTCCTCGCCCACCCGCCGACGGCCCCCGCGGCCGCCGACGTGCTGGGGCTGATGGGCGACCCGAGTTCCGTCCCCCCGCTCATCGAGGCTGTCGAGGCGGGCGTCGAGGGCGCGCCGTGGGCCCTCGCCCTCATCACCGGCGCCCCGTTCACCGAGGAAACGACCATCGAGGACATCTTCGACGACGACGAGCTGTTCGACGACGAACGCGCGCGCCGCGAGGCCGGCGAGCCGACGGGCGCCCCCGTCTTCACGACGACCGTCGAGGGGCCGAGCACCGACCCGGAGCGCTGGCGCGCGTGGTGGGCCGAGCACGCCGACGCGTTTGCCGAGGCGGACCGCTGGCGACAGGGCCTGCCCGCCGGCCCTGCGTCACAGGTGGCGTCGCTGGCAGCTCCCTTCGCCCCGCACCGGCTGCGGCGGTGGATCGCTGACGAGCTAGCGGCCCGCTACCGATTGCCGCTCCCGTTCGACCCCGAGGCCGATGTCGCCCGCCAGCAGGCCGCGCTCGCCGCGCTCACGGCGTGGGCCGAGGGCACCCCGTTCGTCCCCGGCCGCTGGTACGTCGGGGGGCACTACGTGGGGTGACCGAGGCGGGCCCAGTTTCCGGTGTATTCGGGTAGCCGCGCTTTGCGGCATCGCCCGCCCCGCGCCCATGTCCGAGCACCCCTCCGTCGGCTTCCAGATCAACTCCACCCCGGACCGCACTGAGGTTGCAGTGCCCGTGCCCGGTCCTTCCGAACGCGCCGTCGGTGGGGCGTTCCGGCTCATGCTCGTGGCCGACCTCGACCCGCAAGCGCCCGTGCCCGACTGGTCCGACGGCCGCAGGGTGTGGTCCGTGGACACGGACACGTTCACGGCGCGGATGCAGGCGCACGGCCCCCGCCTGGAGGTAGCCGTCGGCGAGGGACCGGCGCTGGCGTGGACGGCCGACGCGCTCGACGCCTTCTCGCCGGCCGGCATCGCCGCACGCGTCCCCGCGCTTGCGGCGACCGTCGCGGCGCGCGACGCACTGACCGAGGCCGCGGAAGGGAAGCTCACGCTCGACGCGCTCCGCCAGCGCCTGCACGAAACCGGCGTCGCAGGTGCCGACGGGCTCGCCGACGCCGTCGCCCGCCGCGACACGCCCACCAGCCACGACGACGGCGCCCTCGATGCGCTCCTGGGGCTCGTCGACATGGGCGACGCCCGGACGCCCGCTCTCGACGCGCTCATCGGGGCCGCCGCACCCTCGGGCGACCTCGACCGGACGGCGGCGCGGACGCTCGCTGGGCGGCTGTCCGAGCGGCTCCACGCCCCGCTCGCGACGGCCGTCGCCCACCCCGACGTGCGCCGCGCCGAGGCCGCATGGCGCGGGCTCAAGATGCTGGTCGGCCGGCTCGGCTTTCGCGACGGCGCCCGCATGGACGTGCTGGCGGCCCCGAAGCACGCCGTCGCCGAAGCGGTCCACTTCCAGATCCTGCTCCCCGAGCACGACGCGCCCGGCGCCGTCCCGCTGGCGGCCGTCGTCGTCGCGCACGACGTGGAGGCGACGTCCGCCGACCTCGACGCCCTCGTCGACCTGGCCGGCTCGGGGGAGAGCCTGCAGGTCCCCGTCGTCATCGGCGCCTCGGCGGCGTTCTTCGGGCTCGACGTGCCGACCGACTTTGCCAAGCTGCCCCCGGCCACGGCGCACCTCCAGAGGCCCGAGTACGCCACGTTCCGCTCGCTCCGGAGCCGTCCTGAGGCCGCGTTCCTGGCCCTTGCCGTCCCCCCGTTCCTGCTCCGCCACGCCTACGGGCCCGACCACCGCGACGCCGCCTTCGGCATTGAGGGCGGCGACCGGCTCTGGGGCAGCGCGGCGCTGCTCGTGGCCTGCGCGATGGCGCACGCCCACCGCGAGCGCGCGTGGCCGACCGCCGCCGCTGGGCAGGCCGTCCCCGACCTGGTCGTCCGCCAGGGCCGGATGGGCGCGCTCCCCCTCGCGACCTCGTTCCCCGACAGCGTGCTGGCCGACCTCGCACGGGCGGGCGTGCTCGCGTTCGCGGGCCCGCTCCGGTCCGATCGCGCCGTGATCGGCTCGTCCGCGATGGCCGCTGCGCCAATCGGCGAGCAGCCGACGTGGGGGGCCGCCGTGCTGTCCGCGCTGGCGGCCTCGCGCGCGGTCGCCGTCGGCGAGGAAGCCGCCGGGATGCCGACCGAGGCGGCCGCCGCGCTTATCGAGCAGCGCTTCCGCGCCTTCTTCGGCCCCGAGGGCGCTGCCGACGACGCGGTGACGGTGCAGCACCTCGAAGAACACGACACCGAGACCACCCGGATGCTGGGCGTCCGGCTCCGCCCGCCGTCGGCCGTGCTGCCGCGCTCGGTGGGGATCGTGTTCGGCGTCGAGGTCCCCACGGATGGCGGATAGCGGCCGCCCCCCGGCCCCGCCTCCGCTCCGCGTCGAGGGGGGGGACCGCGCGTGGACCTTCCGCGCGCCGTTCGTGATCGGCCGCGACCCGGGGTGCGACGTGGTGCTCGACCACACGCGCGTCAGCCGTCGCCACCTCGAAGCCGCGCCGGTCGGCGGCAGTTGGCAGATCACCGACCTCGGCAGCGCCAACGGGCTGCTGGTCGACGGCGCGCGGGTGACGCAAGCCGCGATCGGCGACGGCGCCGAGGTGCAGGTCGGCGACGGCGGCCCGGCCCTGCGGCTGGTCCCACTCGTCGACGACGCGCCGGAGCCTGCCGCGGACCTCCCGCTGGCGCCCGTCTTCCCCGAGGCGCTTCCCCCCGTAGACCCCGACGACGCCGCGCCGAGTGGCTCGGTCGATCCCTTCCGGCCAGCCGACCCTGCGTTCGTGCCCAGCGCCGTGCCGCCGCCCGCAGTCGCGCCGCCCGGGCCTGCACCGCCCCCTTCGGCCCCGCCTGCTTCGGGACCGCCGCCGCCCCCCCCCGCTCCCGGGCCGCCCTCGACAGCCGCCGCGCCCGGCGCCATCTCGTACGACGCCGTCGTGGACCGCTACTTCACCGGCGACGTCGACGACCCCGAGGCCGGGGAGCGGACCAAGTTCATCCGCCAAGCCTACGTCGACCTGAAGACGGCCCAGGCCGAGACGCACGTCCGCGAGCGGTCGAAGCTCAAAACGCTGATCCTGGCGGCCGTCGGAGTCAGCATCGTGGCGCTGGCGTACGCGGGCTACCTCCAGTACCAGGCGGTGCAGTACCGCGCCGAGGCGGCCGAGCTGTTCCTGCTTCTCAAGTCGTCGGAGGTGGCTGTCGCCCAGCAGGTGGGGCAGCTCCGGGCCGAGATCGACGCCAACCCCGACGCCGCGGACAGCCTGGAGGTCGACCTCGACCGCGCGCTCGCGGCGCGGCGCGCGACGGCCGCCCGCTACGACCGGTTCGTCCGGCGGCTCGGCGTCTACGACGGGCTGACGACCGAGGAGGAGGCCATCTACAAAGTGGCGCGGGCGTTCGGCGAGAGCGAGCTCGCGATCCCCGACGCGTTCGTCGCCGAGATCAAGACGTATGTGGCGCGCTGGCGGCGGAGCGGGCGGTTTGAACGGGCCGTCCGTCACGCGCAGGTCAACGGTTTCGACGTGGTGGCGGTGAACGCCCTCCGGCGCCACGGGATGGCGACCGAGTTCTTCTACCTCTCGCTCCAGGAGTCCGACTTCAACACGCGCGCGGTCGGCCCGGCGACGCGGTACGGCTATGCCAAGGGCGCGTGGCAGTTCATCCCCGAGACGGGCAAGCGCTACGGACTCGAGCCCGGCCCGCTCGTGGCGACCAACCAGTTCGATCCGCTCGACGAGCGCCACGACTTCGCCCTCGCCGCCGACGCCGCAGCGCGCTACCTGAACGACATCTACGGCCACCTCGCGCAGGCCAGCGGGCTCCTCGTGTGCGCGTCGTACAACTGGGGGGAGGGCCGCATCCGGCGCAACATGGACGCCATCCAGAGGGAGCTGAGGCGGGCAGGCATCCAGAACGATCCCCAGTCCCGGACCTACTGGCGCTTCCTGACGCAGTATCGCGGGGTGATGCCGAACGAGACCAAGGACTACGTGATGAACATTTTCGCTGCCGCCGTCATCGGCCAGTCGCCGCGGTCTTTCGGGATCGACATGGACCCGCCGGTGCAGGTGGCGCTCGCGGGCGGCCGCGGCGGGATCCGCACCGACGGCCAGCCGGCGGGCCGCGCGGTGCGCCTCGGCACCGACGCCCTCGACCGCCGCCGTGCCCCTACGCCCGCGCCTTCGGAGTAGCTCCCACCCGCCATGTCCGACGCCCGCCCCGCCCGCTCCCACGCGCCCCCCGCCGCCGCCACGCTCCGCGTGGCGACCGGGGCACGGACCGATGTCGGGGCCGTGCGCTCCGAGAACCAGGACGCGCTCGGGGTGCTGCCGGCCGTCGCGGTGGCCTCAGGCGACGTGCCCGGCCGGACGGTCCCCCAGCCCGCCGTGCTCGTCGTGGCCGACGGGATGGGCGGCCACGAGGCGGGGGGCGAGGCCAGCGACGTGGCCGTCGACGCCGTGCTGGGCTCGTTCGGGCCCGGCTTCCGGCGCCAGCCCGACCGTGCGGCGCTCTTGCGGCAGGCTCTGCTGGCCGCGAATGCGGCCGTCTGGGCGCGCGCGCACTCGGGGCCCTACCCCCGCGAGATGGGCACGACCTGCACGACGCTCCTGCTCTCCGACGGGCAGGCCTACCTCGGCCACGTCGGCGACAGCCGCGCCTACCGCATCCGAGGCGAGCACGTCGAGCAGCTCACGACCGACCACACCATCGGCGAGGCCGCCCGCCACGACCCGTCGCTGGCGAGCCTGGCCAAGACACGCGGCCACCACCTCACGCGCGCCATCGGCTTCCGCGAGCGCGTCGAGGTCGACGCCCGCAGCGCCGGCCCGCTCCTCCCCGGCGACCGCTTCTTGCTCTGCTCCGATGGGCTGGCGCCGGTCGGCCTCGACGAGATCGCCCGGGCGGTGCACGCCTACGGGCCGCAGGAGGCGGCCGACTGGCTGGTCGCCCTGGCCAGCACCCTGGGTAGCCGCGACAACGCCACGGCCGTCGTCGTCCACATTGTCCCCTAGACATGGCAGACTCCACCCCTGCCGACCCGCTGGTCGGCGTCTCTATCGGTGAGTACCGCATCGACCGCGTGCTGGGGCGCGGCGGGATGGGCGTCGTGTACGAGGCCGAGGACACCGCACTCGGCATCCCCGTCGCCCTCAAGTCGATCTCGGCGCAGCTCGCCAGCGACGCCTCCTTCGTCCGCCGCTTCCGGACGGAGGCCCGCGCGATGGCGCGCGTCGCCAGCCCCCACATCGTGCGCGTGATGGCGCTCCGCGAGACCGAGCACGGCCTGTTCATCGTTATGGAGTACGTCGACGGCGGCGACCTCCACGAGCGGATGGCGGCCGGGCCGATGTCGTGGCCCGCCTTCTGGCCCCTCTTGCGGCAGATGCTGCTCGGGCTCGAAGCCGCCCATGCCGTCGGCGTCGTCCACCGCGACATCAAGCCGCGCAACGTGCTGCTGACCCAGCGCGAGACCGTCAAGCTCACCGACTTCGGGCTCGCGCGCGTCGACGCCGACGGCGACGTGACGCGGACGCAGGCCGTGGCCGGGACGCTGGCGTACATGTCGCCCGAGCAGGTCCGCGCCCTACCCACGCTCGACCACCGGACGGACCTGTTCTCGCTGGGCCTGCTGGCGTACGAGGCCCTCGCGGGGCGCCTCCCGTTCGACCGCGACGGCGGCGACTTCACGACGATGCGCGCCATCGTCGAGGGCCCGTTCCCCTCGCCGGTCGAGTTCCGGAAGGACGTGCCGCCCAAGGTGGCCGCGGCGCTGATGAAGGCCTTGGAGCGCGACCCCGACCAGCGCTACGGCTCCGCCGCCGAGATGCGCGATGCGCTCGCGGGCGCTGGCGACGACTCGACGCCCACGCTCACCCGGCTCCCCGGGGCCGCCCCGTCCACCGCCCCGCCACGCAAGACCACGCCCAAGGCGCCGTCCTCGGGCCGACGCCTGTCGCCCGCGATGATGGGCGTCGGCGCCGTGGTGCTGACGGCCGTCGCGGGGGTGGCGCTGTGGGCCGCGTGGCCCGGCCCGGGCCCCAGCCCTGGGGCGGGCGGCGACGCGCCCGACACGACGCCGGTGCAGATCGATGACGCCACCGACGTGATCCCGGGCGACCTCGCGGCCGCCGACCCGACCTCGCCCCCGGCGGGACAGCCCGTCCAGTCGGCGCCGCCCCAAGTCGTGTACCAGCCGGCCCCGCAGCAATCGCAGCCCGTCGCACAAGCGCCGCCGACACGCACGGCTCCCCCCCCTGCGGCGCCTCAGATGGGTGCCGTCGACGGGTCCGCCCCGGCGGGCGTGACGCTCACCGTCGACGGTTCCGGTATCTCGAATGGGAGCCGGGACCTCGCACCCGGCACCTACACCGCTCGCTGCTCGGCGGGCCCGCTCTCTGAAACGACGACCATCACGGTCCGCGCCGGCCAGCGGACGCCCGTCCGGTGCTACGCACCCGCTCGCACCGTCCGCGTGGTGACGACGGGCGACGGCTGGGCAGCCGTCGTGGTGGATGGCCAGACGGGCCCGCAGACGCCGACCCAGCTCCAACTCCCCGTCGGTCGGCACACCGTCTTCGTCCGCCGCCGGGGCTATGAAGTCGTCAACGACGACTTAGTCACGGTCGATGTCCCTCCCCGGTTCACCGACAGCCCACTCCCCCCCGTCGACCTCTCCTTCCAGGTCCGCCAAGCCAACTAGCCATGCGCTACGCCCCGCTTCTTCTCCTCTCTGCCGCCGTCGCCCTTACCGCGTGCGGTGGGTCTGGGGGGGCCATCTCGGCCACCGGCGATGGCATCACCGGGTGCGAGCGAGCGGCGACCGTGCGCGTTGCCCAGGGCCCGCCGCCCGCCCCGTCGCCGCCGCCGGTCGAGCCGGGCTACGCCGACGTGCAGGGCCAGAGCGCTGCGCTCGACGCCGCCAAGGCCGCCTACGACGGCGCCCGCTTCGACGAGGCCGCCGCCCAGTTCGCGGCCGTCGCCACGGGGGGCAACGGGCCCGTCCAGCGCGTCGCGCTCCGCCTGCTCGGCCGGACGCGCCTCGCCCTCGGCGACAGGGCCGGGGCCACCGAGGCGCTCCGCCAGCTCGTCGCGACCGAGCCCCCGCAGGTCCGCCTCGACCCCGACGTGGAGCCGCTCGCGCTCCTGGAGTCGTTCTACGAAGTCCGCCGCGACGCCGACGGCTCGTACGCGGTCGGCGGCGACCGGGGGACCGTGTTGGCGATCGCCGACTTCACCAACGGCTCCATCACCGACCACGACGAGGTGGACCCGCTCCGCCTGGGCTTCCCGGCCCTGATGATCGACCGGATGCGCGGCTCGACCGAGTTGACGCTCGTCGAGCGCGTCCGTCTGCAGTGGTTGCTCGACGAGGCCGCGCTCGGCACCGGCGAGGCCGCCGGGCGCGAGGCGGGCCGGCTGCTCGGCGCCGACCAGGTCGTGTTCGGGACCTACATCAAGTCCGGGACCGACCTGCTGATGACGGCACGCGTGGTCGACGTCGAGACCGGCCGGATCCTGCTCTCCGAGCGCCTGGAAGGGCCCGCCGACGACTTCGACGACATGGTGCTGTGCATGAGCGACCTGATCGCCGGCGCGGTCGACGTGCAGCTCCCCGCTCCGGACGTCGCGTCCGCGCCGCCGCAGTCGCTCGACGCCGTGATCGCCTACGCACGGGGGCTGGCGCTCGAGGAGTCCGAGGACTACGCCGGGGCCGCCGCCCAGTACGAACTGGCGCTCTCCATCGACCCGAGCTATGCCCGCGCCGAGTCCCGGCTGACGGAGGGCGTCGAGCCCTTCATGGCCTCCAACCAGTGATGCGCGCCGCCGCCCTCCTTCTGGCCTTGGCGCTCGCTGCGTGCGCGGGCCCGGCGGCCGCGCCCACCCGGGCCGACCTCGAATCCCGCGTCGCCGCCGCCCCGGACGACGCGACCGCGCTCCGTGACCTGGGCGCCTTTCTCGCCCTGGATGGCGACTACCCCGCTGCCATCGACGCGCTGGCGCGGGCGCTCGCCATCAACGGGACCGACGGCCAGACGCTGTTCCTCGCTGGGCTCGTCTACGAAGCCAACGGGCGGGTGGACCAGGCGGAGGGCGCCTACGCCCGCTACCTCTCCGTCGACGCGGGCGACGCCTATCGCGACTCCCTTCGGGGCCGCCTCGACGCGCTCGTCCGCGCCCGCCTGAGGACGCAGTTCGCGACGGCGCTCGCGACGGAGGACAGCCTCGACTCGATCGATGGCGCCGACGCCGTCGCCGTCCTGCCGTTCGCGTACCGGGGCGACGACCCGACGTACAACGCGATCGGTCGCGGGCTCGCCGAAGTGGTCTCGGTCGACCTCGCCTCCCTCGGGTCCCTGCCCGTCGTCGAGCGGATTCGGCTCCAGGCGCTGCTCGCCGAGTCGGAGCTGGCGCGCGCGGGCGTGCTCGACCCGGCCACGGCCCCACGGACCGGCCGCATGCTCCGGGCCGACCGGCTGGTGGGCGGCGAGATCGACGTGCAGGGGCAGGCCGTCCGCATCGAGTCGGCCGTGTGGCAAGGCACCCTCCGCGGCATCGAGACCACCGAAGGCGGGATCACCGACCTCCTCCGCGTTCAGAACCAGGTGACGCTGGATGTCCTCGCCTCGCTCGGCATCGTACTCAGCGAGCAGGCCCGGGCGCAGATTCTGGAGCCTGAAACCGAGGACATCCTCGCCTTCCTCCTGTTCAGCCGGGCGCTGCTCCTGGAAGACGACGGCGACTACGCCGGCGCCGATCGACTGTTCGGGGAAGCGATCGCTCGGGACCCGGGCTTCGGGCTGGCGGCCCGCACCCGCGACAACGCGTCGCTCTCCGCCGCCAGCACCGCGCCGGCCGGCGCCACCCTCGCCGCGGGCGTGGCGCCGCCCGGCGGCGTCGCCGGCGTGACGTCCAGCCTGGTCGCCCGGCGGTCGGCCGCGCTCCGCGAGTCGCTCGGGGGCCACGTCGTCCCGGGCTCCGAGACCCGCGAGCCAGGCGTCGAAGGCAGCGAGGCCGGCGCCCTCGGCCCCCTCCCCGCCCCCCCCCCGCCGCCTGGTCGCAACGCCCCATGACGCCGCTCCGCCTCGTCCTCCTCGCGGCCGTCGTCGCCGCCGCCCCCGCCTGGGCGCAGTCGGTCACCGTCTCCGTGGAGCCGGCGCTCCCGATCGCCGGGCTCCCCGTGACTGCGGTCATCACCTTCTCCGCCAGCGCCCCGCAGTCGGTGTCGGCGTTTGTCCGTCCGGTCGGCTCGGTCGCCTACCAGGAACTCGTCGCCGCAGACATCGGGAATGGCGTGTGGCGCGTGGAGCTCCCGTTCCCGGCCCCGCCGCAGGGCATCGACGCCTTCGCTCGGTACGTCATCGACGGTCAGACCTTCTCGACGCCCCAGTCCAATCCCGAAGCGTTCCCGTTCCGGCTCCCGTCGTTCCTGCCCGCGCTCGCCGCCGACCTCGCGCTCCCGGCCCGTCAGTACCGGATGGTGACGGTCCCCGCTCGACTCGGCGATTTCGGCGGGCTCCCGGTAACGCTCGGCAACGCCGCCCCCCTCGCCGTCTTCGGCGACGACTTCGGCCCCGGTGGCGACCCGAGCCAGTGGCGGCTCCTGCGGTGGAACGAAGCCGCAGGCCGCGCGCTCGACGCCATCGCCGACGGGGCCATCCAACTGGTCCAGCCCGGAGAGGGGTACTGGCTCATCACCAGCGGCGGCGGCGCGTTCGACATTGAGGGCGGTCTGTCGGCGGGCTTCCGCGTGGGGGACGGGGCCACGGTCCCCGACGCCATCACGGTCCCGCTGGCGTCGGGGTGGACGCAGATCGGCAACCCGTTCCTCTTCCCCATCGCCTGGGCCGACGTGGACCGGCCGGCCAGCGTCGAGGCGCCCGTCGCTTTCGACGGCCAGTACGCGGGCGGCCAGACGGTGCTGCGGCCCTTCGAGGGGTACTTCGTGTTCAACTCGGGCGGACCGACCGCGCTCCGCTTTTCGGCCACGCCCCGCGCGGTCGATGCTCGAACCGCCGACGACCGCCCGCTCGCGGCCCGGCTCCTCGACCAAGCCGGTCCCGGCGCCCGCGCGGCGCGTGTGACGGCCAGCGCCGCCGGCCGGTCCGACGCGGTCGTCGTCGGCGTCCGGGGCGCCAGCGGCGGGCGGACCGACCTACACAAGCCCCCCGCCGTCGACGACGGCATCCGCCTCGCTGTCCGCGAGAGCGGCGCCGACTGGCTCGGCCAGTTCCGCAGCGACGCCGACTGGACGCTCGCGCTGACGACGGACGCCGACGCCGTGGTGCGCGTCGAGACGCTGGGCGACTGGCCCGGCGGGCTCGCCGTCGACGACCTCGACCGGGGCGTAACGCTGGCCGTCTCCGACGGCCGCGTGACCGTTCCGGCGCTGGTGGGCGTCCCCACTCGGAGCCTGCGCTTGCGGGCCACCGACGCCGTCGCCGAGCCGACCTTGGGCCGTCCGAGCCCGAACCCGTCTGCCGGGATTGTCACCGTGCCATTCCGCCTGGCCGCGCCTGGCCCCGTCCGCGCCGACGTGGTGGACGTGCTGGGCCGCGTCGTCCGCGTGCTGCTGCTCGACGACCTCGACGCCGGCGCTCACTTGTTGTCGTGGGACGGCCACGATGGCGCCGGCCGCCGGGTGGCGGCGGGCGCCTATCTCCTTCGCCTCGACGCCGACGGCAGCCGGTCCGCTGTCCGCGTCACGCGCCCCCGCTGAGATGACCCGCCTCTCCCTCGTCGTCCTCCTGCTGGCGGCCGTCGCCAGCGTATCGGCCCAGCCCGCCGTCACCGTCGACGCCAGCGCCGTGGTACAGAGCTACGAGACCGGACCCGACCGGAGCGTCTCCGAGGTGGCCGTCCCGATCCTGATCGTCGCCGAGGTGATGGACGGCCTCTCGCTGTCCGCTCGAGCCGTCTACGCGACCGTCGAGGGCGACGGGTTGGCGTCGTTGAGCGGTCTGGGCGACACCCAGCTCGGGGCCTCGTACCGCCGCCCCCTGGGGCCGGCCCTGCTCGACCTGTCGCTCACCGCCAGCCTCCCGACCGGCCAGACGGCGCTCGCCGACGACGAGTTCGCGACCGCCGCCGCGCTCGCGCTCGACGACTTCGCCTTCGCCCTCCCCAGCCTCGGCCAGGGCACTACCATCGCCCCGGCCCTTACTCTCGCCGTGCCCTCGGGCGAGAACATGGCCCTGGGGATCGGCGCCGCCTACGCCACGCACGGCGGCTACACCCTGTTCGCAGCCGACTCCTCGACGTACGCCCCCGCCGACGAGATCATCCTGTCGACTGGCGTCGACATCGGGTTTGGCGGGAGCTCGTCGTTCGCACTCGAAGGCTCGTACGTGCTCTATGGCGACGACGCCTATGCGGGCCAGTCGTTCAGCCCCGGCGACAAGATCGCGGGGACGATGCGGCTGACGCTCGACGGCGGCGCGGCGCGCGCCCGGCTGCTCGCCCGCTACCGCCACGTCTTCGACGGCGTCGTGCCCGCGTCGGGCCGCCCGGTCGCCTACCGGCGCCCTCAGCAGGCCCAGGTGGCGCTGGCGCTCGGCTTCGGCCCCCGGACCGCCGAGGTCGCCGTCACCGGCGGCGCGCGGTACTACGGCACCGTCTCGACACCCGAGAATGGAATCGAGCTGGCGTCGTTCTTGGCCGAGCAGCAGGTGCTCCTCGACGTCGGCGGGACGGCCGCCGTCGAGGTCTCGCCGGGCATCACCCTCCGCGCTGGGGGGACGTACACACAGGGGCTCCTAGAGTCCGTCGGCGGGCAGACGCTGACCGGGTTCCGATTCTCCGGCGGCCTGCGCGTGGCGCTGTAGAGCAGGGATTCCGAGGTGCGGAGGGGACGAGGTACCTGACGATGCTCTGGAAAGGAGCAGGGTGACGGTCTTGGACCCGACCTCGTACCGGATCCACACCACGTCCGATCTTGCCGGGCCCCGCCGCCCGCCCATGTCCGACGCCGCCCACCGCCCGCGCCTCTCGCTCGCCGACGCCGCCTCGCTCGCGCGCGACCTCTGGGGAATCGAGGGGGCGCCGTCGGCGTTGCCCAGCTACGCCGACCAGAACGTCCGCCTCGACACCGCGGAGGGCTGGTACGTGCTCAAGCTGGCGAGCGCGGCGGAAGACGCGGCCACGCTCGCGGCGCAGACGGCCGCGATGCGGCACCTGTCCGAGCGCGGGCTGCCGGTCCCCGCCGTCGTCCCGGCACGCGACGGCGGCGACCTCGTGTGGGTCGACGGTGATGGGCAGCGCCACGCGGCCCGGCTGGTGACGTGGCTCGACGGGGTCCCCTACGGCCACACCACGCCCCAAACGCCCGGCTTGCGCCGCCGGGTCGGCGCGCTCGCCGGGCAGGTCGCCGTCGGGCTCGCCGACTTCGACCACCCTGGCGCACACCGCGAGCTCGAATGGGACGTGCGGCACGCCCCGGCCACCCTCAACCGCACGCGCGCCTCGGTCGACGCCCCCGCCCGCCAGCAGCTCGTCGACCGAGCGCTGGCGCGGTTCGCTCGCGTTGGGGACGCGCTGGCGGCGTTGCCATGGGCCGTCGTGCATGGCGACGCGAACGAGTTCAACGTGCTCGTCGGCGCCGAACCCGTCGCAGAGCGGCCGGTCGTCGGGCTGATCGACTTCGGTGACTTGGTGCACACCGTCGCCGTGGCCGAGCTGGCCGTCGCCGTCGCGTACGCCGTGATGCGGACCCACGACGTGCTGGCGGCAGCAGCCGACGTGGCGGGCGGCTTCCACGCCGAGCGCCCGCTGACCGAGGCCGAGGTGGCCGTGCTGGCGCCGCTCGTCGGCGCACGGCTAGCGGTCTCGGGCTGCATGGCCGCCGCCAGCGCCGCCGCCGAGCCCGACAACACGTACCTCACCGTCAGCGAGTCGCCCGCGTGGGACGCGCTCGCGCGGTGGGACGCCCTACCCGACCGGCTCGTCGAGATCGCCGTCCGCCACGCGTGCGGGTGGGCCCCCTCCCCGACCGCCCCCGCCGTCACGCGCTGGCTCCGCGAGCACGCCGACACGCTCGCGCCGGTCGTCGCCCCGGACCCCGCCACGGCGCCCGTCCACGTCTTCGACTTCAGCGTCGGTAGCGCCGAGTGGCCCGACCTCGGGCGCGGCGAGCCGATGCTGTTCGCGGACGCGCTCGTCGACCGGATGGCGGACGTGGGCGCGGCCGTCGGCGTCGGGCGCTACGACGAGGCCCGCATCGTCTACGCGGCCGACCACTTCGGCACCGGCGGCGAGCGGCGGACCATCCACATCGGCCTCGACCTGTACCTGCCTGCCGGCACACCGGTCGCCGCGCCGCTGGCGGGCACCGTCGTCGCGCTCGCCGACAACGACGCCCCCCTCGACTACGGCCCGACGGTCATCCTCGAACACCGCCCCCCTGGCTGCCCGCCGTTCTGGACGCTCTACGGCCACCTCGACCACGCCACGCTCGGCCGCCTCGCCCTTGGCGATCGCGTCGAGGCGGGCGAGCTGTTCGCGGCCCTCGGCGCGCCCGACGAGAACGGCGGCTGGGCCCCGCACCTCCACCTCCAGCTCATCACCGACCGGCTGGGGATGACCGACGACTTCCCCGGCGTCGCGCCCGTCAGCCAGCGCGCGCTGTGGCTGAGCGTGTCGCCCGACACCAACCTGCTCACGCGTGTCCCCCCCGCCGCCTTCCCGCCCGACGCGCCGGACGCCGATGCCCTGCTAGCGGGACGCCGCGCCCACGTCGCCCCGTCGCTAAGCGTGTCGTACCAGCGCCCGCTCGCCATCGTCCGGGGCCGCGGGGCCCACCTCTACGACGTCGACGGGTGGGCCTACCTCGACGCCGTCAACAACGTCGCCCACGTCGGGCACGAGCACCGGCGCGTGGTCGAGGCCGCGCAGCGCCAGGCGGCCGTGCTCAACACGAACACGCGCTACCTGCACCCGCTGCTGGCGGCCTATGCCGAGCGGCTGGCGGCGACGCTGCCCGACCCGCTCTCGGTCTGCTTTTTGGTCAACAGCGGCAGCGAGGCCAACGACCTAGCGCTTCGGCTGGCGCGCGCTCACACGGGCCGCCGCGACCTGGCCGTGCTGGACCACGCCTACCACGGCCACACGACGGCGCTCATCGACATCTCGCCCTACAAATTCGCCGGCCGCGGCGGCTCCGGACGGCCACCAGGTACGCACGTCGCCCCCCTCCCCGACCCCTACCGGGGCTCCTACCGGGGCGCCGACACCGCCGCGCGCTACGCCGAGCACGTCCGCCAGATCGCCGAGCGCGAGTCGCTGGCGGCGTTCATCGCCGAGTCCGTTCCCGGTGTGGCCGGGCAGGTGGTGCTGCCGGACGGGTACCTCGCGCAGGCCTACGGGCACGCCCGTGCGTCGGGCGCCGTGTGCATCGCCGACGAGGTGCAGGTCGGCTTCGGACGTGTCGGCGCGGCCTTCTGGGCGTTCGAGACCCAGGGCGTCGTGCCCGACATCGTGACCATGGGCAAGCCGATCGGCAACGGCCACCCGCTCGCGGCGGTCGTGACGACGCCAGCGATCGCGGCCTCGTTCGCGAACGGCATGGAGTACTTCAACACGTTCGGCGGCAACCCCGTCTCGTGCGCCGTCGGGCTGGCCGTGCTCGACGTGATCGAGGACGAGGGGCTCCAGGCGCACGCGCTCGCGGTCGGCGATCGGCTGCTGGCAGGCTTGCGCGGGCTGGCGCACCATCCGGCCGTCGGCGACGTGCGCGGGCTCGGCCTGTTCGTCGGCGTCGAACTGGTGGCCGACCGCGACACCCGCACGCCGGCCCCGGAGATCGCGAGCTACGTCGCGGAGCGCATGCGCGACGCCGGCATCCTGGTCGGCACCGACGGGCCCGACCACAACGTGATCAAGCTCAAGCCCCCGATGGTGTTCTCCGCCGCCGACGCCGACCGGCTAGTGGCAACGCTCGACCGTGTCCTCAGCGAGGACCCGGCCCGTGCCTACCCACCTCGTACGTAGGCTGCCCCTAAGCCCGCGTGGTGCTCCGGGGCGTCCCCCCGACGAGGGATCTCCGTCGCGAACGCCCCGGCGGAGGACGTGGGAGGGCGTCCGAGCTCACGCCAGTAGGCAGGCGTGCGGGTGGTGCTCTCCATCGGCATCCGCCACCGGCCCTTCGGCCACCACGGATCCCCCCAGAACCGACAGCCCGCTGGCACCGGGCACCGCTAGACTCGGGCCCGTGCCCCGCAAGATCCTCCACGTCGACATGGACGCGTTCTTCGCGTCCGTCGAGCAACGCGACGACCCCGCGCTGCGGGGGCGACCCGTCGTCGTCGGCGGGACGAGCGGGCGGGGCGTGGTGGCGGCCGCGAGCTACGAGGCCCGGCGGTTCGGCATCCACAGCGCGATGCCGATGGCGCACGCCCGGCGGCGGTGCCCCGAGCTCGTCGTCGTGCGCGGCCGGTTCGATGCGTACCGCGAGGCCAGCGAGCAAGTCCGCAAGGTGTTCTTTCATTACACCGACCTCGTGGAGCCGATGTCGCTCGACGAGGCCTACCTCGACGTGACCGAGCCGCTGGCGGGCCCCGCGTCCGGAACGCTGATCGCCCAGGCCATCCGCGCCGACATCCGCGACGCGACGGGGTTGCCCGCCAGCGCGGGCGTGTCGTTCGGGAAGTTCCTCGCCAAGACGGCGTCGGGGATGGCCAAGCCCGACGGGATCCGCGTCATCACGCCGGACCAGGCGCACGGCGTGCTCGCATCCCTCGCGGTCGAGGACTTCCACGGCGTCGGCCCGGCGACCGCCAGGCGGCTCCGCGCGCTCGGCATCGAGACCGGGGCCGACCTCCAGGCGCGAACCGAGGCGGACCTCCGCGCGACGCTCGGGAAGACGGGCGCGTGGCTGGCGCGCGTGGCCCGGTGCGACGACACCCGGCCGGTCCGTACCTCGCGCATCCGCAAGTCGGTCGGCGTCGAGCGGACGTTCCGGCGCGACGCTCGGGGCGGGCCCGCGCTCGCCGAGAAGCTGGCGCCGATCGCCGAGGAGCTGGCGCGTCGGCTGGCGCGCCACGGGCTGGCGGGCCGCACGCTGACGCTCAAGCTCAAGAGCGCCGCGTTCGTGATCACTCAGCGAAGCGCGACGGTGACCGCGCCGGTATCGGACGAGGACGAGTTGCTCGCGCTCGGGGAGGCGCTCCTGTATCGGCCTGCGCCTCCGGCCGAGGCGGTCCGCCTGGTGGGCCTCACGGTCTCCGCCCTCGTCCCCGCCGCCGCCGGTCGTCAGCTGGCGCTGCCCTTCCGCCTCGGTGACGCAGCGGTCGCCGACGCCCCCTGCGTAGTCCGCCCTCCCGAGGCGTAGAGCTTGTCACAGGGAGGTATAGGGGAGTCGGCACCAGGTACGGGAGTCGTCCCTCAGGGCCCGCCCAGTACCTCGCACCCGGTACCGACCCGTAGGATCTACAGCGGCAGGTCCGCGCTCCGACCGTAGACGACGACCAGCGCCAGCACGAGCACGACGGCGTTGAGCCCGATCTTCTTCCACTCGCCCGCCTCGCCGTGCGCGATGGCCCCGAAGATCATCACCGCCGACACGCCGAGCGCCGCCCACGGCACCAGCGCGCCCCACCCGACGAGCGGCGCGACGACCAGCCCGAGCGCCGCCAGCACCTCCGCGGCCCCGATCGCCTTGATCGTGAGCGGGCGGTATGGCGCCAGCGCGCCCAGCTGAGGGAGCAGCGCGTCCTTCGGCTTCACGAGCTTCAGCCCGCCGACGGCGAGAGACAGGAGGGCGAGGACGATCTGGAGGACCCAGAGGACGATGGTCATGGCGAGGTCGGACGGGAGCGCTACGATACGAGCGAGCGGTGGGACGCGGTGGCTCGGGGCGGGCTCCCCTCGTCCCAGCCGGGCTCCGGTCCCCTCGCGTTTCTCGTCGGCACGAACAAACCGAATCGCAAGGAGTTGGAGAAGGGCCACAAATCCTGTGGCCCCCCTCTCTCACACCCCCTGTCACCCGTGAACTTTATCATTTTCCTGATCGTCGGCGGCCTCGCTGGCTGGATCGCCAGCAAGATCATGGGCACCGACGCCCAGCAAGGCATCATCCTCAACGTCGTCGTCGGCATCGTCGGAGCGATCCTCGCGGGCTGGGTCATCAGCCCCTTGATCGGCGTCGGCGACATCACCGATGGGTTCAGCATCGGCGCCTTCCTGGTCTCCATCGCGGGCGCGTGCCTCCTCCTGTTCCTCGTCAAGCTCGTGCGCAAGGCCGCCTAGCGGCCGCCGTCCGTGCTTCCCCTACGTCGCGGGTGGTCCCCCTCGGGCCACCCGCGACTGTTTCCATGCGACTCCGCTCTCTTCTCCCCGTCTCTCTCGTGCTGCTGGCCGCCGCGTGCGGAGACCCGCCGCCGGACCCCGGCACCCGGGTCCCTGTGCCGGAGGCCGACGTCGAGCGGTTCCGTGCGGAGGTCTTCCGCGAGACGCTCGACATCGATGCCGCGCTGGCGGCGCTGGAGGCCGAGGCCGCCGCGTCCGACTCCGTCGCACAGGCCGCCTACGGGCCCGTCCTCGACGCGCTCCGCGCCGAGCGCCGCCGCCTGCAGGTCCGCCTCGACCGGCTCCGTCCCACCCCGCCGGTCACCTTCGACTCGGCGACCGTCGACCTCCGGGCGCAGGCCGAGCGGTTGGCCGCCTCCGTCGAGCGTGCGCGCTACGACGCGGCCCCGACGGCCGCCGCGCTCCGCGCCGCGACGCTCCGGGGGCTCTCCGCCCTCGACGCTCGCCTCGCGGCGTTCCGCGTCCGTGCCGCCGCCGACTCGACCGGCCGGCTCCTGCGCGCCGTCGACTCGCTAGCGGCCGACCGTGCCCGCCTCGACGCCCGCCTCGGGGCCTACCCCGACACGTCCGAGGCTCAGTTCCCGCGCTTCCGCCAGTCGATTACCGACGGCGTGCTCGCCCTCGATGCCCGCGCCGACGCCCTCGCCGCCGACACCAGCCGCGGCCGCTAGCGCCCGCGGGCTGGTCTACCAGAGCCGGGGTCCGGCGCGACGGCTCAGCAGCGCGTCCTCGTCGCCGAAGGCGTCCGACGCCTCGGCATGGAAGGCGCCCGACACCCGGACCGGGTCGCCGACCGGCGCCAGCGCGTTGTCGTACTCCGTCGCCGTGATGGCGTACGTCCCGCGCAGCGCCCCATCCGCCTCGACGGCGTCGATGGTCAGCTGACCCTCGGTCGCGAAGAAGAAGCCCTGCAACCTAGCCGAGTCGTCGTAGCGGGCCGGGTCGAGGTAGAACGCCGAGACGGCTTGGTCGGGGAGGTCCCCCCCCGGCCCCACGGCCGTGAGGGGGTAGCGGCCGACCGTCAGCGCCTCGCGGTCGGCGACGAAGCCGACAACGGACTTTGAGAGCCCGAGCGCCGTCGCGATGGGGTTGGTGCCGAGCAAGACGGCGGTCGCCGGGCCGGTCTCGCGGACGTACGCCCCCGTGAAGGCGCCGGTCCGCGTCTGGGCCGGTGCGCCGTCGAGGCGGAGCGTGAAGGTGCCCTCGGCCAGATCCCTGCTCGCCCCGGCGTCGCACCCGACCACGAGCACCGCGAGCATGAAGAGGAGCAACGGACGCATCGGCGCAAGCGTGGTAGGAGCCCGTCGAACGGTGCGTGCGGCCGGCTTGTGCCTAGGCCGCTCCGTTCTGCACGTAGGCCACGCCCCAGTCGACGAGCGACTGCGCGGCCTCGGGGCTGTCGGCCTCGGCGTAGACGCGGAGCACGGGCTCCGTCCCGGACGGCCGGAACAGCAGCCAGCCACCCGCGACACGGAACTTGAACCCGTCGAGCGTCTCCGTCTTCGTCACCTCCCTCCCGTCGACGGTCGCGAACCCGGTGTCCCCGAGCTCGGCCAGGACGGCCTCCTTGCGGGCGGGCGTGGTGTGGAGGTCGGTGCGGGCCTGGTAGTGGGGCCCGAACTCCTCCATGAGCTCGCGAACGAGCCCGGACAGCGTCCGCTCGCGCGTGACCATCATCTCGGCGACGGTCAGCCCGATGAACAGGCCGTCGCGCTCCGGGATGTGGCCCTTGACGGCCATCCCGCCCGACTCCTCGCCGCCGACGAGCACGTCACGCTCGACCATCAGCGGGCCGATGTACTTGAACCCGATCGGCGTCGTGATCACGTCGATCCCGTACGACTCGCCCATCCGGTCGAGCATGTCGGTCGTCGAGAACGTCTTGACGATGTCGCCGCGCAGGCCCTTCTCCTCGTGGAGGTACTTGACGAGGAGCGCCAGGATCTTGTGGGAGTCGACGAACTGGCCCTCCTCGTCGACCAAGCCGATCCGGTCGGCGTCGCCGTCGGTCGCCAGCCCGAGCGCGCAGTTCCCGTCCACGACGGCCTTGAGCAGGTCGCCCAGGTTGCGGTCGATGGGCTCGGGTGCCTGGCCATGCATTCCCGGGTTCTGCTCGTGGCCGAGCTCGACCACGCGTGCCATGCCAAGGAGCTCCGTCACGACGCCCTGCCCGGCGCCGTACATCGCGTCGTACGCCAGCCGCAGGCCGGACTCCTTGATGGCCTCGATGTCGACGCGGTCGCGGAGCAACTCCACATACGCGGACTGGAGGTCGAACGTCTCGATCGTGCCGGCCTCGACGAGCGCGTCGAATGTCTCGAAGGCGGGCTCGCCCGTCAGCTTGGGCATCTCGGCCTCGACGGCCCCAATCATGTCCGGCGTGGCCGGGCCGCCGAAGTGGGCCTTGATCTTGAAGCCGTTGTACTCGGGCGGGTTGTGGCTCGCCGTGATGACGATGCCGGCGGTCGCGCCGTGCTCGGCGGTCGCCCACGAGACGGCCGGGGTCGTCGCGAAGCCCTGGGCAAAGCGGACCCGGACGCCGGCCGAGGCCATCACGCGCGCGACGTGCCGGGAGAAGGCGTCCCCCTGAAAGCGGGTGTCGTGGCCGATGACGACGGAGCCGTCGCCGTCGGTCTGTTGGAGGACCCAGGCCGCCGTCGCTCGCGCGACCGTCGTCAGGTTGGCGTACGTGTAGTCGTCGGCGATGACGGCGCGCCAGCCGTCGGTACCGAATCGGATCTCGCTCATGGGAGGGGAAGGGGTGAGAGCGGGTCGAGAGCGAGCCGCGAAGCTACGCCGAGTGGCGTAAGCGGCCGGGAGGGAAACTCCCGACGCGCAGTGCCGCCGACGTGTCAGAGGGGCCGGCTGCGATCTCCTGCCCCGTCCGTCGGTGGCGCGGGCTACGCCCGGGTGAGCTTGCGATAGGGCCCCGTCGGCTCGTCGTCGACGATGCCGAGGCGCGTCTTGCGGTCGGCGTCGTACTCGGAGAAGTTGCCGGGGTAGTAGAAGACGTTGCCGTCGCCCTCGAAGGCCAGGATGTGGGTCGCGACGCGGTCGAGGAACCAGCGGTCGTGGGAAATGACCACGGCGCAGCCGCCGAACGCCAGCAGGGCCTCTTCGAGCGCACGGAGCGTGTTGATGTCGAGGTCGTTCGTCGGCTCGTCGAGCAGGAGCACGTTCGCGCCTTCCTTGAGGGTGACCGCCAGCTGCAAGCGGCCGCGCTCACCCCCGGACAGCGTGCCGACTTTTTTCTGCTGGTCCTGCCCGCCGAAGTTGAACCGGCCGACGTAGGCGCGGGAGTTGATCTCGCGGTTGCCAAGCTGGATAAAGTCCGAGCCGCCGGAGATGACCTGCCAGACCGTCTGGTCGGGGTCGAGGTCGCGCTCCTGGTTGACGTAGCCGATCTGGACCGTCTCGCCAACGCGAAACGTGCCGGCGTCGGGCTGCTCCTGCTCGGTGATCATGCGGAACAGCGTCGTCTTGCCCGCGCCGTTCGGCCCGACCACGCCCACGATGCCGCCCGGCGGCAGGTCGAACGTGAGGTCCTCGACGAGCGTGTTGTCGCCGTACGCCTTGTCGACGCCCTCCGCCTGGACAACGACTTTGCCCAGACGCGGGCCCGGCGGGATGTAGATCTCGAGCTCGTCGCGGCGCTCGTTGTCGAGCCCGGCCTGGAGCTCTTCGTAGCGCGCGATGCGGGCCTTGGACTTGGTGCGCTGGCCCTTGGCGTTCTGGCGCACCCACTCCAGCTCCTCGCGCATCGTCTTCTGCTGCTTCGAGGCCGTCTTCTCCTCCTGCGCGAGGCGGGCTTCCTTCTGCTCCAGCCACGAGGTGTAGTTGCCCTGGAACGGGATACCCTTGCCGCGATCCAACTCCAGGATCCACCCGGCGACGTTGTCGAGGAAGTAGCGGTCGTGCGTCACGGCGATCACCGTGCCGGGGTACTGGGCGAGGTGCTGCTCCAGCCACGAGACGGAGGCGGCGTCGAGGTGGTTCGTCGGCTCGTCGAGCAGGAGGACGTCGGGCGCCTGGAGGAGCAGGCGGACGAGCGCCACGCGCCGCTTCTCGCCGCCGCTCAGCGGGCCGACCTTGGAGTCGCCGGGCGGGCAGTGCAGCGCGTCCATGGCCTGCTGCAAGCGCGCGTCGACGTCCCAGGCACCGAGCCGGTCGATCTCTTCCTGGACCTTCCCCTGCTCGGCGATGAGCGCGTCGAAGTCGGCGTCGGGCTCGGCGAAGCCGGCCGACAGCTCCTCGAACCGCTTGAGCAGGCCCACGGCCTCCGCCATGCCTTCCTCGACGACCTCCTTGACCGTCCGGTCGTCGCCGCCCAGGTCCGGCTCCTGCTCCAGCATGCCGATGGTCAGGCCGGGCTGCGACTCGATGGTGCCGTCGTGGTTGGGGTCCTGCCCGGCGATGATGCGCAGCAGCGTGGACTTGCCGGCGCCGTTCAGACCCAGGACGCCGATCTTGGCGCCGTAGTAGAACGAGAGGTAGATGTTGTCCAAGATCTTCTTGCCGGTCGGCAGCGTCTTGCCGACGCCCAGCATGGAGAAGATGATTTTCTGGTCGCTCACGGTCGAAGGAGGGGTTCGCCCCGGAAGCTAGGGGGGGGAGGCTGTGAGGGGCAGAGAAGAGGAGACGAGGAGGGGACGAGACGAGGACTCGGCCTTGCCGTCTCGCCCGCCCTCCTCGACACCGAAGGCGGCCCCGCCCCCCTCGGTTCACACCCCGCTACGCCTGCCCCCATACGAGCGCCGCCAGCCGGTCGGGCTCCGCGACCGGCAGGCGGACCACGCCGGGGCTCGCGAAGGCCGACGGGGGGAGCGCGCGCGCCAGCCGGTCTGCGGCGGCGGCCCCGAGCACGAGATCGAGGACGCCGTCGCCGACGGTCACCGCGTGGATCTCGGTCCAGCCCACGAGCACGTCGTAGCGCAGGTCGCGCAGGCCCCGCCAGTGCGTCTCGACGGCCCAATCGGCGTCGTCGGGCGCGGCGAACCACGCGGCAGCGGCGGCGAGCGCCAGCACGGCCAGCCCGGCGGCCCACAGCGGCACAGCCCCGCTCAGACCCACGCCGAGAACGGCGGCTGACAGCCCAGCGGCCACGCGCGCAATCGGCGTCTCCAGCGCTTTTCGAACCCGGTCGGCCCTCGAGCGGACCAGCGGCACGCGCACCTGCTGCCACGCCCGGCCCAACTCCGTCGGCCCACTGCGCCGCCTCTCCGCCTCCACGGCCGCCCGCTGCATCTCGGTCACCACCCGCTCGGCGTCGAAGCCCGCGTCTGGGTCCACCGGGGCGACCTGCTCGTAGGCCGTCTTGATGCGGATAAACTGCTCGGCGGCGGCGGCGTCGCCCGGGTTGCGGTCCGGGTGAAAGCGGAGCGCCAGCGTGCGGTATGCCCGACGGAGCGCGTCTGGCGTGGCGGTCTCGGGGACGCCGAGGACGGCGTAGGGGCTAGGATCGGCGATGGTCATGGGGCGGTCGGTCGACTCCCGCACCTCCCCATCAGGACCGTGCCACGCCCGCCGGATCCCACTTGAGACGCCCGAACCGTTACCGGCTGTTGACGAGAGCGTCGTACGCTCCGATGTGCGCCGAGTCCATCTCAGAAAGCATCGAGTAGGCCTCGTTGCGCTGCGGGGACTCCGCCAGCAGCGCAACGAACTCTTGGTACTTGGCCCCGAAGAACACGTCGGTGACGTAGCGCCGGCGGTTCGTCGTGAGGTAGAGGTCGTGGAGCGCCGTCAGCACCTCGATGGTCTTCGCCCACGCCTGTTGGGGGCGGCCGATAAAGTGGTCGAGCGCGCCGAAGTGGTAGTCGTACTGGGCGCGCCGGACGGGCTCGAAGACGGGGTCGAGGATCTCCTGCGCGAGCGTGGCGCGGGCGCGGTCCTCGGCGCCGCGGCCGTACCACCCGCCGCCCGGCTGGCCCGCCTCGCTGGCGCGAGAGAGCTCGGCGATGCGCAGGGCGCGCTCGAAGAACTCCGTCCCGCCGAGGGGCGAGAACGTGTCGTAGTCGTAGCCCAGGATGAGGTTGGCGTAGAAGTCCAGGACCGAGGTCAGTTCATCGAACTGGTTGGGGTCGTAGATCAGGTTCTGGCCGCGCGCATACGTGAACCGCCACGAGTTGTCGGCCACGCGGAAGGTGGTCGTCCGCTGGGCGGTGCCGTAGATGGGCCGGTTGGCCTGGACGACGAGCCGCGCGCTGAAGAGCGTCTGCGACAGCGCCTCGGTCAGCGTCACCTGGATCTGGCAGTCGATCCGCTCCTCGGGCTCGTAGACATCGTCGGTCCACGTGCGCCCGTTGACGTAGCGGACGAGCTCGTCGCGGAGCTCCTGAAGGTAGCCGAACTCGCTGCCCGTGACGGCGTCGTCGTTGAGAGTGACCTGGCAACGGAGCTCCTGGGCACCGGCGGCGAGGGGGGCGAGGAAAAAGACGAGGGCAAGAAGGCGCACGATGGGTCGCGTATGTTTTATCGACGGCCCACAAACTACCGGGGCCGCTCTCCCTTCCGAACGCCGTCCGATGGCATTTATGCGCGCCCTCTCGCTCGCCGCCCTCGTCGCGCTCGCGCCGGTCGCCAGCGCCCAACTCGCCGACGGCGGGGCGCGCGGTCTCGGCCTGGGCCGTGCCGGCGCCGCCGTCGGGGGTCAGGCGTGGGGCGTCTCGAACCCTGCCACGTGGGCGTCGCTGGCGGAGCGCCGCGCGGGCGTCGCCGCGAGCCAGGCGTTCGGTCTGTCGGAGCTGCGCCTGGGCTCGGTCGCCGCCGCCGCGCCCCTCGGCTTCGGCACGATCGCCGCCCACGCGCGGACGTACGGGTTCTCCGAGCGCCGCGAGACGCGCGTGGTGCTCGGGCTGGCACGCGCGCTCCCCCTCAGCCGCTCGCGCCGCCTGGACGCCGGGCTGGCGGTCGGCGTCGAGACCGCCTCGACGGAGGGCTACGGGTCCGACACGGCGATCCTGCTCGACGCGGGCGTGCAGGGCGACGTGCTGCCCGGCCTGCGCGCCGGGCTCGCGGGCCGCAACCTGCTGGGCCTGGGACTCAGCGACGAGTCGGACCTGGAACGCTCGGCCTCGACCGTCCCCGGCCTGACGGTCGGGCTGGCGTACACGCCGTCGGACCGCGCCCTCCTGCTGCTCGACGCCGACCAAGACCTCGACTTCGGGCTCTCCGTCCGCGCTGGCGCCGAGGTCCGGGTCGCCGATCCGCTCGTTCTCCGCGCGGGCGTGTCGTCGAGGCCGGAGCGGTTCGCGCTCGGCGCCGGGGTCCGCGCAGGCGCCCTGCGCGCCGACCTCGCCGCCGAGTCGCACCCGACACTCGGCCTGACGCCGGCCGTGAGCGTCGAGGTCGCCTTTTAGCGATGGCCGCGCCCATCCCCCATCTTGATCTGGTCAGCCTCGAGGCTGCCGCTCCGGCACCTCCCCACCCCCCCTCAGGATCGAAGTGGGCGGTGCTGTGGCTCGCGGCCCTCCTGCTGACGACGGCCGCGACTGCCCAGACGCCCGCCGACACGCTCGGGACGGAGTCCGAGACCGACGCCCGCTTCGAGGCGCTGTTGGAAGACGACCTCACCGGCGACCCGACCGAACTGCTGGAGCTGCTCACCTCGCTCCAAGAATCGCCCCTCGACGTCAACACGGCGACGGCGGCGGAGCTGGCGCAGGTGCCGGCGCTGGGACAGACACTCGCGGCGGCCATCGTGCGGTACCGGATCACGAACGGCCCGTTCACCTCGCTCCCCGGCCTCCGCGCCGTCGACGACGTGACGCCCGACGCCTACCTCGACGCCCGACCGTACCTGACCATCGGCCAAGCCGTCGTGGTCATTGCCCAGACGCAACCCTTTCCCGCCGTCCCGACCGTCGGCGCCGTGCTGGGCGGGCTGCGCTACTCGGGAATCCAGCGCGTCCAGCGTCGCCTCGACCTGGGGACGGCGTACCAAGGGCCGGACTCGACACGGGCGTATCGCGGCTCGCCGGAGCGGATCTATACGCGCCTCCAGGCCACGTACCGGCGGCAGGTGTCGGTCAACCTGACGCTCGAAAAAGATCCCGGCGAGCCGTTCCGCGTCGACGGCGGGACGAACACGTACGGCTACGACTACCAGAGCGCGCACGTCGCGCTGCTCGACATGGGGCGTTTGGACGCGTTGGTGATCGGCGACTACTCGGCGCAGTTCGGGCAGGGCGTGGCGCTGTGGCGCGCCTCCGGGTTCGGCAAGGGACCGGACGCGACGGGCGGGCCGCTCCGCCGAGGCCGTGGCATCCGCCCCTACGGGTCGGTCGACGAGAACAACTTTTTCCGGGGCGCCGCGCTGTCGGTCGCCGTCACGCCCGGCCTGTTCGTGAGCGCCTTCGCCAGCCGCCGCGCGCTCGACGCCAGCGTCTTCCTCCCGGACTCGTCCGACGTTTCGGACCCGGACTTGCCGCCCGGCGCCTTCGACGCGGTCGTGACCAGCCTGGGCGCCGACGGGCTCCACCGCACCGACCGCGAGCTGGCGCGCAAGGACGCGCTCGACGAAACGTTGGTCGGCGGCGCGGCCGAGTACCGGGTTTCTACGGGCACCGTCGAGGGTCGGGCGGGCGTCGTCGCCACGCGGTCGTCGTTCGACACCCCGCTCGCGGCGGGCACGCGGCCCGACGAACTGTTCGACTTCGCGGGGACGGAGGCGACCGTCGCGTCGGCGTACGCGGACGCGACGACCCGGGCGGGCGTGGCGTTCGGCGAGGTCGCCCGGGGCGCGGGCGGCGGGCTCGGCGCCGTCGGCGGCGTCGGCATCGACCTCGGCAGCAGCGCGGACCTTTTGATCGTCGGCCGCAGCTACGCGCCCGACTTCACGAGCCTGCACGGCTACCCGTTCGGCGAGCGCAACGGGGTCGGCCGCAACGAGAGCGGGGTCTACGCGGGCCTCACCGTCACGCCGTCGCGGGCGTGGACGGTCAACGCGTACCTCGACCGCTACCGCTTCCCGTTCCTTCGATTCAACGTGCCGCGCCCGAGCGCGGGCCACGAGGCGCTGCTCCACGTCGAGCACCGCGCGGGCCGCTTTTCGCGTGTCTACCTGCAAGCGCGCACCGAGACGCGCGAGACGGGGATCGACGTGCCGAACGCGGTCCCCGGCTCGGTCGTCGGCGGGCTCGGCGAGCAGACGCGCCAGACGGTCCGCCTCCAGGGCGAGTGGGACGCCAGCCGCCGCCTGCGCCTGCGCTCGCGCGTCGAGGGCTCGCGCTTTGTCGACGAGCGCCCCGAGGTCGGCGTCTCGACGGGCTCCCTCGTTTATCAGGACGTGCGCTGGCAGGCGCTCGCCTGGCTCCGCACCGACCTCCGGCTGACGCTGTTCGACACCGAGAGCTACGACGCGCGCCTGTACGCCTTCGAGAACGACCTGACGGGCGTGTTCTCGATCCCGGCGCTCTCCGGCCGCGGCGTCCGCGGCTACGTCGTGGTCACCGCCAGGCCCACCGACGGCGTGACGGCCCAGCTCAAGCTGGCGACGACGTGGCTCCGCAACGTGAACCGGATCGGGTCCGGCGTGAACGCGGTCGACGGGCAGCGGGTGAGCGACCTCGGCGTCCAGCTCCGCGTGCGGCTGTAAAGGGTCGTCGGTTCGCAGTCGTCGGTCATCGGTACTCCAAGACAGTCGGCAGGAGAGGGCGACTGAATACCGGAACGGCGTCGCTCGCGCCTTCTCCCCGGCCCTGTCATCCTGAGCTTGCGAACGCGAAGCGTCGGCGTAGCCAAGGCTCTCGACGCGAGGCGTCCAGCCATCACATCCGGCCCCGACGCCCCGTGACGTTGGCGTTGAGATCCTTCGCTGCCGCTCAGGATGACAGGAATGCAGGTGCGGCCCCGGGGCTCGGCGAGACCGCCAGCAGGCGTGAGGAAGCGGCGGAGCGTGAACCCCGGGGCTGGCGCCCTGCGTTGAGCGGCGATGGCTGAATCCACTCCCGACTCCGACGCTGGCGAGAACGCCCCGAAGCCGCCGCTCGTCGCGACGATGCGGCGGATCCTGGCGTACGCCCGCCCCTACCGCGGGCGGCTGGCCGTCGCCGTCGCACTGACGCTCGTCTCGACGGCCGTCGGGCTCGTCGTCCCGCTCGGCCTGCAGCGCCTGCTCGACTCCGTCTTCGAGGCCGCCAACTCCGGGCTGCTCGACACGCTCGCGCTGGCCCTCCTCGGCCTGTTCGCGCTCCAGGCCGCGCTCGGCTTCGGCGGCTCGTACCTGATGGAGTGGACCGGCGAGCGCGTGGTCACCGACCTCCGGCGGACGATCTACAGCCACTTGCACAGCCTGGGCCTGGGCTTTTTCGCGGATCAGCGGACGGGCGAGATCACGTCCCGGCTGACGAACGACGTGTCGAAGGTGCAGTCGGCCGTCACGAGCGACCTCGCCGAGACGCTGCGGCTGGCGCTCACGCTCGTCGGCTCGGTCGCGCTGATGCTGGCGCTGAACTGGCGGCTGTCGCTCGTCATCTTCGCCGTCGTCCCGCCGGTCGCGCTCGCGATGCGGTCGTTCGGGCTCGTCGTGCGCAAGCTGTCGCGGAGCATCCAGGACCGGCTGGCGGACACGACCGCGGTCGCCGAGGAGGCGATTTCGGCCGTCCGCGTGGTCAAGGCGTTCGCGCGCGAGCCGTACGAGGTCGGCCGCTACAGCGACGCCGTCGAGGAGCTGTTCGGGGTCGCCAAGCGGCGCGCCTGGATCGTGTCGGCGTTCTGGAGCGGCGTCGGGCTCGGGTTCTCGATCGCGCTCGTGACCATCTTCTGGTTCGGCGGGCGCGAGGTGATCGCCGGGCGGCTGACGGCGGGCGCGCTCGTCGCGTTCATCTTCTACGCGCTCAACATCGCGCGGAGCGTGGCCGGGGCCGGGCGCCTGTACACCTCGTTCCAGAGCGCGGCCGGCGCCTCCGAGCGGCTGTTCGAGATCTTGGACACGGACCCGGAGATCGCCGACGCCCCCGATGCGCACCCCCTCGCGAACGTGCGCGGCGCCGTCGAGCTGGACGGCGTGACGTTCGGCTACGGCGACGGCCCGGCGATCCTGCGGGACGTGACGGTCCGGGCGGCGCCCGGCGAGACGATCGCGCTCGTCGGCCCGTCCGGCGCGGGCAAAACGACGCTCCTCCACCTCATCCCCCGCTTCTACGACCCGAGTGCGGGCGCCGTCCGCATCGACGGCGTCGACCTCCGGGAGGCGACGGTCGCGAGCGTCCGCGACGCCGTCTCGCTCGTCGCCCAGGACGTGCAGCTCTTCGGGCTGACGCTGCGCGAGAACATCCGCTACGGCCGGCTCGACGCGAGCGACGCCGAGGTGGAGGCGGCGGCGCTGGCGGCCAACGCCCACGAGTTTATCGTCGGCTTCCAAGACGGCTACGACACGGCCGTCGGCGAGCGCGGCGTCAAGTTGTCCGGCGGGCAGCGCCAGCGCGTCGCGATCGCGCGCGCGCTCCTCAAGGACCCGCCCATCCTGCTTTTGGATGAGGCGACATCGGCGCTCGACGCGCACTCCGAGGCGGCGGTGCAGGAGGCGCTCGCGGAGTTGATGGAGGGCCGGACGACGTTCGTAATCGCCCACCGGCTGGCGACCGTCCGCGACGCCGACCGGATCGTGGTGCTCGACGCCGGCCGCGTGGTCGGGACGGGCACGCACGCCGAGCTGGTGGCCGAGGGTGGGCTCTACGCGGACCTCGCCGAGCGCCAGTTCGTGGGCGCCGAGGGGGTCCCGGAACCGACGCCGTAGGCGCGGACCCGACCGTTTCCTCCGGCTTGACCCGCCGGTGGCGCTCGTGAAACGCCGACCACCTCCGCCGATCCGTGGAACGGCCCCCTGCCGTCGCCCATTCTTGGAGTCCCTTCCCCTCTCCCCCTCCGCATGTCCGATCGCCAGACCAACCTCGACCAGCAAGAGCGCTGGGGCGCCGCCGTCACCTCCGGCCACCTCGACGGCCTCGACGAGGTGCTCGCGCCCGACTTCGTCGACCACGACTCCGGCGACTACCCGGGCACACGAGAGGGCCTGAAGGCCTTCTTCACCGACTTCCGCACCGCGTTCCCCGACCTCGACATCGAGGTCGAGCACATGAACGCCACCGACGAGTACGTGAGCTTCCGGTACACCGTCACCGGCACGCACCGCGGCGAGTTCAAGGGCCACGCGCCGACCGGCAAGACGTTCTCCGCGCCCGCCATGCAGATGGGCCGCTGGGAGAACGGACGCTGCGTCGAGCGTTGGGGCACCACGAACGAGGCCAAGATCCTGTCCGACCTCGGCCTGATCGGCGCCTGACCCCGCCTCTCCCCTCTCACACCCACCCACACCCCAAACCCCATGGCCCAGCAGTACGACGCCCCCCCGGCGATGCAGATCGACCCCTCCAAGAGCTACCGCGCGACGATTGCGACCAGCAAGGGCGACATCGTCGTCGACCTCGCGCCGGAGCACGCCCCCAAGACCGTCAACAACTTCGTCACGCTCGCGCGCGACGGGTTCTACGACGGGCTCACGTTCCACCGCGTGATCAACAACTTTATGGTCCAGGGCGGCGACCCGACCGGGACGGGCTCCGGCGGCCCCGGCTACCGCTTCGAGGACGAGACGCGCGACAACCCGCTCACGCACGAGACCGGCGTGATCTCGATGGCGAACGCCGGCCCGAACACGAACGGCTCGCAGTTCTTCATCACGCACGCCCCGCAGTCGCACCTCAACGGCAAGCACACCGTCTTCGGCAAGGTCGTCGACAGCCAGGACGTGGTCGACGCCATCCAGCAGGGCGACGCGATGACGAGCGTCACCATCGACGAGTCGTAGACCGACCGCTCGGCCCGACACGCGCGCGCCCCCGACTGGCTGATGCCGGTCGGGGGCGCGTTCTGTCTGGGCGGCCGGGGTTAGCCCGCCGTCGAGGTGCTGTCGGTCTCGGCCCCGCCGTCGTCGGTCGCGAAGTCCTTGACGTGCAGGACGGGCTTGAACAGGAAGCCCTGGAAGTTTGCCGAGGCCGGGTTGCCGCGCGTCACGAACGAGCGCTCGACGTCGAAGTCGACGAGCACGTCGACCTCGCCGCCGGCGCCGACGGTGTAGCTGGGCAGGGCGATCTTGATGCCGCTCTGCTGGGCCGAGGGCAGCTTGAGGGCGTAGACGGAGCCGTCGAAAAAGCGGACCTCGGCGTCCTCGTCGACGAACACGCGCAAGCGGTCGTACCCGCCGTCGGCGGGGAACTCGGCGCCGGAGACGAGCAGGGTGTCGATGCCGCCCCGGAGGTCGAGCAGGTTGAGCCGGGTGGCCCCCTCAAAGAGCACGATCCGGTCGCGGACGCCCTCGGTGTTGGACGTGTCGTTCTCGGCGTCGTCGTCGCGCTCCGACGCGAGCAGCTCGATCCGGGTGATGGTGACGTCGGCGGACTCGGCGAGGTCGAACGGGAACGGCGCGTCGGTGAGGCGGACGTTGAGGCGGGCGGTGCCCTCGGCGTCGCCGGCGTCGCAGGCGGTGAGGCCGGTGACGGCGAGGAGGGCGGCGATCAGGAGCGAGCGCATAGCGAAGCGGGTGTGGTGGGAGGTGACCAACGCGGAGCCCGGACAGGCGGTGCGGCGCCCCCGGACACCCGCTCGTTCGGGAACGAGGGGGCTCCAGAGGCGCCGCACAGGGGTGGCCGGGGGGCTAACCGACGAGGACCGCGAGGGCGTCGCCGGAGGAGATGACCAGGCCGAGCGCGATGAGCGCACCGGCGATGATGAATGGGCGCATGGCCAGGGGGGAACGTGCCGGCAAGGAACGGCGCGCACGCCCGATTTCTCCCCCCTCGCGGAGGCCCCCGAGGTCCCTGTGCGCCAGATCACCCCCCACGCTCCCCGTGGGCGTTTCTGAGGGCCGGCCCTCAGCCATCGATCAGCGACTCCGAAGCCCGACTCAGCTCACCGGCGGCCGCTGGCGGTGGATGTCGGTCGCCGCCTGGACGGCGTGCGCCAGCCGGAGCGCGTGGTGCTCGCCCCAGAGCGGAGCCACGAACGTGATCGAGTGGGGCTGGCGGCGGTCCGGGAACCCGTCGACCGGGAAGAGCGCGTTCGGGATCGCGACGGCCGGGTGGCCGGTCAGGTTCGTGATGAGCAGGCCTGCGTTCCCGAAGCTGGGCGTGACCAGCACGTCGAGCGAGTCCATCAACCCGGTCATCGCGCGCATCAGCTGGGTCCGGATCCGGTTCGCGTTGATGTACTCGACGGCCGGGATGTGGCGGGCGTGGCGGAACACGTTCGGCCACGCGTTGCGCTCCTGGCGGACGAGCCGGTCGGTCCCGCGCGACCGCGTGAGCCCGTCGAACGCGGCCCCCGCCTCGGCCTCCAGGATGATGCGGAGCGCGCTGATGGGCAGATTGTCGGGCAGGGCGACCGGGATCGGGTCGACGCCGAGGCGGCTCAGCACGGACATCGTCTCGCGGTCGGCGAGGTCGCCCGGGTCGTCGCCCGAGGCCGGCACGATCGTGCCGACGCGCAAGTCGGAGAGCGGGCTGTCGGGGCGGAACGGGAACGCGGCGTCCTCGCCGACGACGGGCCCGCGGATGGCGTCGAACACGAGGGCCGCGTCGACGGCCGAGCGCGTCATCGGGCCCAGCTTGTCCATGCTCCACGACAGCGCCATCGCGCCGTCGGTCGGCACGCGGTGCGTGGTCGGGCGCAGGCCGGTGACGCCGTTGCGCGTCGAGGGCGACACGATGGAGCCCAGCGTCTCCGACCCGATGGCGAACGGCACCAGCCCCGCCGCGACGGCCGAGCCCGGCCCGGCCGACGACCCGCTGGCGCCCTGGTCCGGGTTCCAGGGGTTCTTGGTCGTCCCACCGAACCACACGTCGCCCCACGCGAGCGCGCCCAACGTCAGCTTGGCGACGAGCACGGCGCCGGCCTCCTCCAGCCGCTGCACCACGACGGCGTCGGCGTCGATGGTCTGCTCGCGGTACGGCTCGGCGCCCCACGTCGTCGGAGTGCCGCGCGCCGCCAGCAGGTCCTTGGCGCCATACGGGATGCCGTGGAGCGGGCCCCGGTCGACGCCCGCCGCCAGCTCGGCGTCGCGCGCGCGGGCCGTCGCGAGGGCTCGCTCCGTCGTCAGCGTCACGACGGCCTGCAGCGTCGGGTCGAACCGCGCCAGCCGCGCCAGCGACAGCTCAGCCAGTTCGACGGCGGTAACGTCGCCGCTGCGCAGGAGCGCCCCGAGTTCGGGGATGGAGGCGAACGCGAGGTCGCGGTCGGTCGCCGGGCGCGAGACGCGCGGCATCGGGACCGTCGCGCCCGGCCCGGGCGCGGGCCGCGCGCGCCCGCTCATCCCGAGATCGAGCACGAGCGCGGGCGGAACGCTGTTCGGCGGCTCGGCGGCGCGGATCTCGGCGAACGCTTCCAGCCGCTCCTGCACGTCGTCGAGCATCAGTGCCCGGTCGGCGTCGGAAAAGTCGAGCCCCTGAACGCGCTCGGCGCGCGCGAGGTCGTCGACGGTGAGGTCGGGCCGCCCGGCGGGCGGGGCGCCCGGGCCGAGTCGGTGGGCGTCGAGCGGGGCGGGCAGCGCAGCGGAAGACGGCAGCGCGGACGCGGCGGCGAGCGCTCCGGCGGAGGCGATGAATCGGCGGCGGGAGGTCACGGGGTCTGGGGGCGGAGGGCAACGGGCAGCGAGGAGGGCCGCAAGGTGACGCCACTCTGAGCCGAGCGCCAGCCCCCCCGGGCAATGGGAACTCCACTGGGCCCGCCGACCCATCCCTCACAGACCCCAGGCTTGCGCGACGTGGCGCAGAAACGCCGCCTCCATGGTGTGGACGTGCCCGTCCGCGTCGGCGACGGCGGCGAGCGCGGCGTGGGCACGCGCGAGGTCGGCAGGCGCGAGCGTCTGCCCGAGCCGGCCGACCAGCTCGTCCAGACCGCGCACGCTGAGCGCGCCGTAGGCCTCGACGGCCGATTCGACCAGGTCGCTGAGGTCGGCCCCGCTCGCGTCGCCGTTGTCGCCGCCGGAGAGCAGATCGAGCTGGCGAACCAAGGCCTGCGTCTCGCGCGGATCGAGGTCGGCGTCGGTCCCATGCGCCATCACGATCGTGAGGAGCGCGAGGTCGGTCAGCGCGGAGTCGGGAGCCATGGGCACAGGGACAGTTGCCGGCCAACCCAGACCCCGAACCCGCTGTTCCTCGACGGCGTGTGCTGGGGCTTTCTCCTACGCGCCGAACCAGCGGCGCCACCACGGCCGCTGGCGCTTTTCCTCGGCGCGGAGCACGGCGACGAGCGCCTCGAACTCCTCGTGGCAGACCGGGCAGGTCTTGAGGTGCTCTTCGACGAGCGGGAGCGCGTGGGCCGCATCGAGCCCGGCCAAGGTCATCTCAGCGAACCGGTCGACATGCGTGTCGCACTCGCCGCACGGCATCTCGTCCTCGCGCGTGGCGAGCGCGCGGGCGACGAGCATGCGGAGGACGTCGGGCGTGAGGGTCATGGAGCGTCAGACGCGGGCGGGCCCGGGGGGCTTACCCGTCGAGCAGGTCGTCAGGGGTGAGGCCCCGCGCTTCGAAGGCGAGGCGGAGCCGCAAGCGGGCGTCGTGGAGCAACTTGTAGAGCGCGTTCCGGTTCGTGTCGAGGCGGCGGGCCACCTCGTCCATCGGCATCCCGCCAAGGACCGCTTCGAGCGCGGTCCGCTGGCGGTCGGTGAGCTCGGTCGCGATCAGGTGCCGCACCATGTCGACCGCCTCAGCGTTCGCCAGCGCCACGTCGGCGCCCGGCTCCGGGGCGCTCGGCGGCGAGGCCACGAGCGCGTCCAGCGGCACGTCCTCCCAGCGCTTGCGGCGGAGCTCGCTGAGCGCAAGATGGACGGCCACCTTCTGCGCCCAGGTCGTGAACCGGGCGTCGCCGCGGAACTGGCCGGCACGGTCGCGAACCTGGAGGAGGGCGTCCTGCACGATGTCCTGCGCCAGCGCCTCGGCGCCCCGGTCGACGCGCGGGGCGAGCGTGACGTGGAGCGCCCGCAGCAGCACGGGGCGGAGGTCGCGGAGCGCGGCCGACAGCGCGGGGCCGTCGGAGGCCAGCGCCGCCAGCCACTCGTCGTTGGTGCGGTCGGCGGGCACGGAGCGGTGGAGGCGGACGTCGAAGCTAGCCCCGCGCCGGAGCCCCCGTCATCACGCCCCGGTCACGGACGGATCGCCGCCGACCCCTGCTTCTGACGGGTGTCACGGGTCGCCAAACGTCGCGATTCCGAGCCAGGAGGGCAGGTCCGAGACAATTTGTGCCCATCGGCTTGCGCCAACACGAGATCTACTATACAATTAGTACGAACTCACACCGATGACCCATGCGCAACCCCCTCACCCCACTGGGCGGCACCGAGATGGAGGTGCTCCGTGAAGTCTGGGCCCTCGGCTCCGCGACGGCTCGCGAGGTCCACGACCGGATCACGGCGCGCCGCCGGCTCGCCTACACGACGGTGATGACCGTCATGAAGAACCTGGCCGGCAAGGGCTACCTGACCTACGTCGCGGAGGGGACGGCCTACGTCTACTCGCCAGCGCAGCCCGCCGAGGAGGTCCGCGCGACGCTGCTCTCGGGCATCTTGGACAAGGTGTTCGGCGGGTCGACGACGAGCCTGGTGCAGGCCTTGGTGCAGCGCGAGACGCTGAGCGATGCCGAGCGCGCTGACATCCGCACCCTCATCGACGGCTTGGGCGCCGACCGCCCCGACTCCGATGTTTGAGGCCGTCGCTGAGATCGGCCGGACGGCCGTCGACGTCTTGGCGCTGCCCGTGCTGGCGTGGACCGCCGTCGCGCTCGTCGCCGAGGCGGCGCTGCGGATGACGCGTGCGAGCGCGGCCCTCGCCCTCCCCGTGCGCGGGTCGGTGCTGGCGGCGCTGCCACTGGCGGTGCTCGCGCCCCTCGTCCTGTCTGCCTTGGCCCCCGAGGCGGCCGTCGCCGTGGCCTCATTCGCGCCCGAGGTGGCGTGGCTGCCCGGCGTGTCGGTCGGTGGCCCCGCACCGGAGGTGGTCGCTGCCGGGCCCGACGCATTCGATGTGCTGGCCGGGCTGGCGGCCGGGCTCGCGGCGCTGCTGGCCGCCGTCCGGCTGGCGCAGTTCGGGGGCGCCGTCGTCCGCGCCCGCGCCACGCGCCACGCCCTGCCCGCCGCCGACGCCGCCGCTCGCGCGGCCGTCGAGACCGCGCGCCAGCGGCTCGGCGTCGCCCGCCCAGTCACCGCCGCGCAGGCGCCCAGCGGGGCCGCTCCGTTCACCCTCGGCTGGCGCCGTCCGCTCGTCGCCCTCCCGCCCGACCTCGACGCCGACGCCCGCGAGGTCGCGGCCGTCCACGAGGTCGCCCACGTCCGCAACTCCGACTACGCGTGGCACGCCGCACAGCGGGCCGTTGGCGCCGCCTTCGCCGCGCACCCCTTGGTCGGCGTGCTGGCGCGGGGCCTGGATCTCGACCGCGAGCGGGCCGCCGACGCCGCCGTGCTGGCAGCCTGTCCCGGCCGCCGCCGCGCCTACGCCGACCTGCTCTTTTCGTACGCCGCCTTGCCCGCCCCGCCGCTCGCGCTGGGCGCCGTCGGCGGTTCTTCCGTCCTCAAATCTCGCATCGACGCCATGTCTGCCCCCCTGTCCCCCTCCCACACCCGCCGCCTCGGCTGGACCGGCCGCGTGGCCGGCCTCGCCCTCGCGATCGCCATCGCCGTCGCCTCGGCTGCGACCGCACCGCCAGCTGCCACGGCCGCCCCGTCCGACGTCCCGGCCCGCGTCGTTGAGGGGCAAGTCACCGACGCCGACACTGGCCTGCCGCTCGTCGGCGCCAACGTCGCCGTCGTCGGGACGGCCGTGGGGGCGGCCACGGACACCGAGGGGCGGTACCGGGTCGACGTCCCGGCGGGCGACCAGACGCTCCGGGTCACGTTCGTTGGGTATGCCCCGACCGTCCTCACGCTCACCGACGGCCGGTCGCAAGTGGACGTGGCGCTCACGACGGGCCGGGCCGCCGCCCCGGACACGACGGAGGTGTTCGAGGTCGTCGATCAGCAGCCCGTGCTCATCGGTGGGATCGAGGGGCTCCAAGCCTCCATCGTCTATCCCGAGCGCGCCAAGCGGGCCGGGGTCGAGGGCCAAGTCGTCGTCCAGTTCGTCGTAACGCCCCAGGGCACCGTCCGGGACGCGGGCGTAGTTCGGGCGCCGGACGCAATGCTCAGCCGCGCCGCGCTCGACGCCGTCCGCGAGCTCCGGTTCGAGCCCGGCCGCCAGCGCGGTGAAGCAGTTGCGGTCCGGTTCGCCGTCCCCGTCACGTTCCGGCTCCCCGAGGGCACGGAGCGGCCCGCACGCGAGCCCAGCGCCGACCCGGACCGACCGGACGTGTTCATGGTCGTCGAGGAGATGCCTCAGATCGTCGGCGGGCTGGAGGCGCTGCAGTCGCGCCTCGTCTACCCGCAAGCCGCCAAGGACGCGGGCGTCGAGGGCATGGTCGTGGTGCAGTTCCTGGTTAATGAGACCGGCGGCGTCGAGGAGGCGCTCGTGATGCGGTCGCCGGACGAGGCGCTGTCGGCGGCGGCGCTCGACGCCGTCCGCGGCCTCACGTTCACGCCGGGCCGCCAGCGCGGCGAGGCTGTTAAGGTCCGGTTCGCCGTGCCCGTCACGTTCCGCCTGCCCGCCGGCGACGGCGTCGACCGCGGGGAGTACCGGCTCGACGGCAGCCGCCGCGACCGGCCCGCGACGGAGCGCCCGGCGCGGGACCGCTCGGGCTACCGGCTCGACGGCAGCCGCATCGACGGCACGACCGTCCGCTTTACCGGCGTGGACGTCGCGCGGCTCTCGCCCGGCTCGCGGCAGGCCTTCGAGAACACGATGCGCAGTATGCCTGAGATCCTTTCGACCCGTGGGGCCGAGCCCGGCACGGCCGTCGTGCAGTACCTCGTGGACGACCGGGGCCGCGTGATCAACCAGGAGGTCACGCGAGGGTCCGGGACGCTGGCGTCAATGGCCGCCTTCCTGGTCGGCACGCTCGAATCGGCCGAGAACGCCCGCCCCGGCCCGGGCGGCACCTGGTCCGGCACCTTCCGACTGATCTACACCGGCGAGGGTTAAGCGCCGAACGGGGCGGAGGGTGCGGCGACCGGCGGGTCCCGCCCCTCCCTCCCCCGTCGGGCACCGCGCCCCGACTTGACGCCGGCCCCGGCGTCGGCGATCCTGGCCGTCCCCCACGGACGAGCCCATGACCGCTCTCGACGCCCTCTACCTCGTCACCGCCGTCGGGCTGGCGACCGGCGCCGTCGCGCTGGCGACCGCCGGGCGGGCCGGCGCCTCGCGAGCCCTGGCCGCCGTGCTGGCGATCAACGCCGCACTCGTGGCGCGGGGCGTGCTGGCGGGTGCCGTGGGGTGGGTCGGGTCGACGGCCGCGACCGTCGTGGCCGTGTCGCTGTTCGCCGCCGTCCCGCCGCTCGTGGCGCTGGCGGCCGTGCGGGCGCGCTCGGGCGGGCCGTTGCGGGCGGGCGACGTGCTGGCGCTGGGCCCGTTCGTCACCGCGCTCGTGTCGCTGGGCGTCGCCGCCATCGTGATGCGCGGGTGGCCGGGCGGACTCGTCGAGGGGCTGACCATCGACGCGCTCAATGTTGTCGCGATCGCGTCGGTCGCCATGGCGGTCGGGGCCGGGCGCGGGTTGCCGACGCGAGCCCGGCGCGCCGGGGCCGTCGTGCTGGCCGTCTTCGTGGCGCACTGGGCGTGCAGCCAGACGGCGTGGGTGCTCGGGCTGGCGGGCTCCCCGCGAGCGGCCGCCTTCGAGGCTGCCTCCGTCCTGCTGCTGCTGGCGTTCGGGATCGGCGCGGCGGCGTGGGGCCTGCGCCGTCTGCCGGCCGCCCTGCTGGCGGCCCCGACACCGCTCGTGCCTGAGGTCGGGCCCCCCGAGATCGCCCCGGACCTCGACCCCGAGCGGGCCGCTGCCGACGCTGCGCTCGCCGACCGACTCCGCCAGCTCTTGGACGGCGACCGCGTGTGGACCGACCCGGAGCTGACCGTCGAGACGCTGGCGGACCGGTTGCGCGAGCCGACGCGGGACGTGTCGCGCGTGCTCGGCCAGATCGGCGGCGGCTTCCACCACACCGTCGGCGCGCGCCGCGTGGCCCAGGCCCGACGCCTGCTGGCGGACGAGCCGGGGGCGACGGTGCTGGAGATCCTCTTCCGCGCCGGGTTCAACTCGAAGTCCGCCTTCCACCGCGCCTTCCGCCGCCACACCGGCATGACGCCAACGGCCTACCGCCGGGCCTTGGCCGACGGCGCCAGCGGCGACGGCACGGCGGATGGCGCTTCGGACGTGTCACTTCCCGTCCCGGGACGACCGCGCGCGGACCCGGGGTGACGTTGGCAACGGTCCCCCTTCCGTCCCCGATGTTCCGCCTGCTCGCCCTCGTCCCGCTCCTGCTCGCCGCCTCTTGCGACACCCTGCGCGTGTCGCCGCCCCGCGCGGACGGCTGCGATGTCGACTACCCGTCGACCGACGCCACGCCCTACGTCGTGCCGTTCGCGCCCGGGACCCGCTTCACTACGGGGCTCTCCAACTGCTCCAGTTCCTTCCACGGCGAGGGCCAGCCCGACGCCCTCGCGACCGACTTCGACCTCCCGACGGGGACGCCCTTCGTCGCGGCCCGCGCGGGCCGCGTCACCGCCCTCGACGAGGACGAGCCCAGCGGCGGCGGCGGGAGCGGCAACTACGTGTTCGTCGACCACGGCGACGGGACGGGCGCGTACTACCTCCACTCCCCCGCCGGCGGCATCGAGGTCGAGGTCGGCGACCGGGTGGAAGCGGGCGACGTGCTCGGCGTCGTCGGGCAGTCTGGGCTGGCGGGATACCCGCACTTGCACTTTATCGTGGTCGAGGGCGACCCGTCTTACCCGTATCGCGGAGTCCCCGTCACGTTCTCGAACGCCACGCCCGCCCACGTCCCGCTCCGCACCCGGACGAGCTACGAGGTGCTCGAATGACCCGCTGGCTCCTCGCCGCCCTTGCCCTTCTGATCGGCTGCGACGCCGCACCGGTCTCCCCGCCCCCGCTCTCCGAGTGCGCTGTGGCCGACTATCCAGCGTGGCAGACCTCGGACTACGTCCTACCCTATCCGGCAGGCCGCGCCTACCTCGTGCTGCAGGGCAGTTGCGGCGGGTTCAGTCACACCGCCGGCTCCACCATCGCCTTCGCCGTCGACTTCCGGATGCCGATCGGGGAGGCCGTAACGGCGATGCGCGGCGGGACGGTGAGCCAGGTCGAGGAATCGTACGCCGACTTCGACAACGTGCGCGGCCACGAGAACGGCGTCGTGGTGGACCACGGCGACGGGACGCTAGGCGTGTACCTCCACTTTACTGGAGAGGGCGCGGATGTCGAAGTGGGCGACACCGTCGTGCAGGGCGACACGCTGGGCCGCAGTGGCCACACCGGCTTCAGCACCGAGCCCCACCTCCACATCGACGTGCGGCGGGGCTGTCCGGACACGTGCGCGTCGGTCCCGATCACGTTCCGAAACACGTCCGCCAACCCGCGCGGGCTCGTTGGCGGGATCCCCTACCTCGCGCACGCCCCGTAACCCGCCCGCCCCCGTATCGTAGCCGAGCCCCGTCCCCACACGTCCCATGCGCCGACTCGCCCTCGCCCTCGCCCTGCTCGCCCCCGCCGCCTTCGCCCAGGCCTCCGACCACGACGCCGTGGTGGAGGCCGTGTCCTACTACCTCGATGGGGGCACACAAGGCGACTTCGACCTGCTGGCACGTGCCTTCCACCCGTCCGCCACGATGCGTTGGATGGCCGACGGTGAGTACCGCGACGTCAACGCCGTCGACTTTTTCCGCGAGGGGATGCAGGACGCGCAGCCGTCCGACCGCACGACGCGCGTGGTCTCGGTGACCGTCTCCGGCGACGCCGCCTCGGCCATCCTGGAGATCGAGTACCCGACCTCGACGTTCGTCGACCACATGACGCTGCTGCGCTTCGACGACGGCTGGAAGATCGTCAGCAAGGCGTTCCACCGCCGCCGCGCGCACGTCGCGGCCGAGTAGCCCGGGTCGGGCCGCCCCGGACCCGAGGTTGCACATCTCGTCGGCGGGGCGGCTAGAACTCGAGGAGGACCAGGTCGAGCGCGAGCGACGCGCCGACGCGGAAGACCCCCTCGCTCGTGACGGCTCCGTCCTCGCGGACCGCTCGGAGGGCCGGGGTCAGCTGCCCGCCGACCACGAGCGTGGCAGGCGTGTTGCCCAGGCCGAAAGCGAGGTGGAGGCCGGGCGCGAAGACCTGGGCCAGCGTCACGTTCGGCGCCGAGGTCACGCCGTCGGCGCCGTCGCCGGGGCCCCCGACGAGCCGGTAGCTCAGGAGCCCACCCAGGTCGAGCACGGAGACCATCACGCCGAACGACGGCCGACCGGGGGCGATGCCGGCCACGTGGGCCTCGAGCCCGATCAGGAGCGACGGACTGGCGACCGCGCTCGGAGCCCAGTCCCCGATCAGGCTCTCGACGCCGCCGCCCAGGCCGAGGTATGACGTCAGGGTCACTGTCGCCCCCTCTCCGAAGCGCTTAGCCTGCCAGCCCCCGAGCGGTGACGACGCCGCCGAGAACGCTGCGACGGCCTCGCGCTGGGTGCGGGCGGCAGCGAGCGACGAGGCCAGCCCGGCCACCCGGACGAACGCGCCGTTCTGTCGGAGCGCGTCGGGCGCTGCCGATTGGACGAGGCCCATCGTCCGGGCGAGTGCGAGCGAGTGGTCGCCCCGGGCAAACGCCTCGGCCACGCCGCCCGCCTCTTGCCAGAGCACCCGGACCTCGACGGTCTCGGCGCCGAGCGCGTCGGCGAGGTCGAGGCCCGCGGTGAGCCCCCGAGCCACGTCGCGGACGACCGTCGCGCCGTCCGCCGAGCCGTCTCGGGTCCCGCCCGCCACCACTCCGAGCGCGGCGACGGCCTCTCCCACCGCCGCGGCAACGGAGGCCGTCCCCTCCCTCGCGGTGCCGATCCGGTCGAACGCCACGCCGCCCCGAATGTCGCCCACGAGCACTCGCACGAACGCGTCGCGGTGCGCCGAGGCGATTCGAGGCCAACTGCCGGCTGAGAGGAGGTACGGGAAGCGCTCGGCGTCGGCGAGTTCGATGCCTCGCTGGGCGTCGTAGGCCGCCGCGACGCCGGCGACGACGTAGAGCGCGCTCCGGAACTCCGATGAGAGCCCCGCCGCCTCGGCGTAGGTCGGGGCCCGGCGGAGGACCTGGAGCGGACGGCGCCCGTCGTAGAGGTCGCTGACAGCCTGGAGCACGACGCCCGCCGACCGGATACGGCGCTGGCAGTCCATGTCGGTGACGCAGAGCGCAGTCTCGGTGTTCGCCGTGAGCCGAAATGGGAGCCGCTCGAAGTCGCTCGCCAGCGCGGCCCGCCACGTCGTCAGCGGCACGCCCGCGAGCTGCCGGATGCTCGGGCCGGCGGGGTCGCGGACGGCTCCGAGGAGGGCGGCCGTCCCCGGGAAGCCGGCCCGGACGACTTGCCCGTCCGTCCCCTCCATCCAAGTCCCAAGGCGGAGGATGAGGTATAGGATCCCCTCGTCCCGCGCCCGGTCGATCACGAAGTCGGCGAGGGCGATGACCAGATTGGGCAGCGCCGAAGGGGACGGCCCCGAATCCACGAGCCGCCCCGGCTCGGGGGCGGCAATCTGTACCTCTATCGTCCCCTGACCGAACGCCGGGATGGAAATGCCTGGGGAGCCCTCGGCAGCAGCGGGGGGCTGCACCAGAGCCAGCGCCCCCTGTGCCGCTCCGATGCGGCTGGCCACCGTCGCAGCCGCCTTGCGCTCGGCTTCTGACGCCCTTCGGAGACGATCGCGGAGCGCCGTCTCGGTCGTGGGGGGATCGGGGAGGACACCGCACGTGACCGTCTCGCGGGGCTCGGTGGGGGCCGCGCCGGCTGCCACAGAGTCGGCTGCCGCGGCCTCAGGCGGGTCTGCCGGGGGCGAGTTGTCCTGGGCGGGCTCGACCACACACCGCCGGAGGTCGTCTTGGTCCTGCTCGGCCGCCTGCAGCGTGTCGACCGCCGCGACGACTGCGAAGAGCGCGTCCTCCGCGCTCGCGGCCTGAGCACACCAGTCCGCCGACGAGTGGTCGCACGCTCTGACCACGGCCTGGAACATCCCCGCCGCAACGACCGCGTCGTTGGGATTGGTGAGCGAGAGCCGCTCGGAGGCACGCACGGCGACATCGGCAAGCGTCTGCCGACTCTGCTTGCTGCGGGCGTCCCCGACGCGCCGGTCCCGCTCCGCCTGGACAAGCGCCTCGATCATCTGCGGGGCGGTGAGTGCGGCGAGCCGGCGGCTCAGCGACGGGTCGTCGAGGCGGGTCTGGAGCAGCTGGGCACTGCACGCGTTCAGTGGGTGCGTCCCGGCCCCATTGGCGCCGAGGTGGGCGATCAGGAATGCTCGGACGAACGGACTCGCCTGGACCGTGTCGAGGTAGCGCAACGTCTCCAGGGGGAGCGTCCGCTCGATCCTGGGAACGCCGTCGCCGGGCACGCGGTAGCCGGGCGCGCACGCGTCAGTCTCGGTCTGCGCGGCGAGTGGGAGGCCTAGAACGAGGACGAGAGCGGCAACGAGAGCACGCATAGGGGCCAGGGTCGGGGCAGGTGCATTCCGATCGACACCAACGTAGCGCGAAAGGCATGCACGGCCCGCTGCACGAGCCTCGGTGTTCGTCGGCCACATGACGATCTACGGTTCGACGACGGCTGGAAGACCGCCGACGAGGCCTGCCATCGGCGCCGCGCACACGCTCCGGCCGAGTAGCCTCGGGCGCGAGGCGGGGCAACCGGCGCGCCCGACCTTTGGGCCCCTCCCCGCGGCGCCATGTCCGATCGTGCGTTCCAGTTCTGGCAGCGGTGGCTCGTCGCCGCTGGCGTCTTCTTCGTCGCGTTCGGCGGCGTCGTGGCCGTGTGGCCCGACGCCCCCTTCCTGGCGATGTGGAGCGCTGCCGTTGCCGATCGGTTCTACGGTGGCGCCGAGCCGGCCCAGGCCGCCGCGTTCCGTCGGTTCGTGATGGGGCCGCTGGGCGGGACCATCGCCGGGTCGTACGTGCTGAACACGCTGGTGGCCGCCATCCCGTTCGCGCGGCGCGAGCGGTGGGCCCTCGCGGGCTCCCTCTGCGTGTGGTTCGCAGTCGACTCGGCGGTATCCGTCTCCCACGGGGCCGTGTTCAACGTGTGGATGATCAACGCCGTCCCGCTCCTCGTCTTCGGCGTCCCCCTCGCGGCGACGTGGCCCGCCTTCCGGGCTCGCTAGCCGACCAGCCGGACGTGCTGGGGCGTCTGGCCGGGCACACGTTCGATGACGTTGCGCGCCTCCAAGTCCAGCTTGACGGCCATCATGTACCACGAGACGGAGCCGTCGAACGTGTCGCCGATCCGGCGCTTGAGGCCGCTCCGGAGCTCAGCGAGGGCGACCGGCCCGTCGGCCAGTTCCGCCTCGATGGCCTCGCGGACGGTGTGGTACTTGGCGGCGTCGATGGTCGTGCCCTGCTTCTCGGGGTCGGGGTGGAGGGCGTCGATGCGGTCAGGCATGGCAGGAGGGGGCTGAGGACCATGGAAGATGTGGCCTCGCGGTGACGACGATCTGTCACCTCTCTCCCGACCGCTCCACGCCCTCATCCGTAGCTTGCGGGCGGAAGCCAGGGGTGCCGCGCTCGCGCGGCTGAGACCAACCCTCCGCACCTGATCCGGCTCGCACCGGCGCAGGGAGTGCTTCAGCGGACGCCACACGGCGCCGCCGCCGGCCGCGCGGGCTCGGCTTCCAGACCCTCCCCCTCTGGACAGCACGATGACTCGCCTCCGCCTCGGCCTCGAGTGGTTTACCAACCCGGACCACGCCCCCCTCCTGCTCGCGCAAGACCGCGGGTGGTTCCAAGACGCTGGCCTGGAGGTCGAGCTGATCGAGCCCGAGGCGCACCTCGACGCCGTCGAAGCGATTGAGCGCGGCGACATGGACTGCGCGGTCACCGAGCCGCTGCACCTGGTCGAGGACCGGGCCAAGGGCGAGATGTGCGTCGGGTTCGCCCGCTTCCTCCACACGAACGGCGGCGTGATGGCGAAGGGCTCGATTGCTCGCCCGCGCGACATGGCCGGGAAGCGGATCCAGTACCCCGGCGCGCCCGGCCCGGGTGGCCCCGCGATCGTCGCCACGATGGTCGAGGCCGACGGCGGGCCGTCGGGGACGGAGGACGGCTACGGCCGCGTCAACAACTCGTTCTACCACACCGACGCGCTCGCCGAGGACAAGGCGGACGTGGCGACCCTCGTGTTCCACAACTTCGAGATCGTCGAGGCCCGGCAGCGGGGCATGGACGTCAACCTGTTCGCCCTCAAGGACTGGGGCGTCCCCGACTTCTGCCAGCTCGTCTTGATCACGCACCCCGACAAGCTGGCGGCCGAGCGCGAGACCTTCCAGAAGCTGGTGGCTGTGCTCCGCCGCGGCGTCGACGCCGTCAAGCAGGAGCCCGACGCCGCTCGCGAGGCTTATTTCCGCCTGACCGAGTCGGACCCCGAGGACGCCCTGACGCGCGCCATCTACGACGCGACGGTCCCGTGCTTCACGCACGACTTCTCGATGTCGACCGACTACTACGCCCGCCTCGAAGCCTGGATGGCCGAGCGCGGCTTGATCGACGCGACGCCCGGCGCGGACGTGTACTGGACCAACGACCTCGCGCTCTGACCACGCCCGTGGCGCTCCGAGGCCGCGACCGCGTGCGTGGCTTTCCCTGGACCGGGCAGGTTCGGTCTCCGCGTGCTGAGGGGCACCTCGCCGCCCTCTGATGAGTGGGTGTCGGCGGCGAATCTGTACTCTCAGGGACCGCCAGCCGACACGTCCCATGAAGCGTCGTGACTTCTTCGTCCGGTCGAGCCTCGCACTCGGCGCCGTCCCGCTCCTCGGCGCGCGCGCGCACCTCGGGGCTTCCCCCCAGACCCGCGCCTTCGACCCGGACGATTGGGACTCCGTCCGCGACCAGTTCCCCCTCACGCGGGACCGCGTCCACATGGCCACGTTCCTGCTCGCGAGCCATCCCCGGCCGGTCGCCGAGGCGATCGCGCGCCACCGGGAGGCGTTCGACCGGGACCCCGTCGCGCACTGGGAGGAGCACTTCCAGACCGTCGAGATGGAGCAGCGGCAAGCGGCGGCCGACTACCTCGAGACCGACCCGGCGCTCATCGCGCTCACCGATAGCACGACGATGGGGCTCGGCCTGGTCTACGGGACCCTTCGCCTCGGGCCCGGCGACGAGGTCCTCACGACCCCACACGACCACTACTCCACGATCTACTCCCTCCGGCACCGTGCCCAGCGGGACGGCATCGCGGTCCGCGAGGTCGCGCTCTACGACGACCCCTCGCAGGCGAGCGTCGACGAGATCGTCTCCCGGATGACGCGGGCCGTCACCAACCGGACGCGAGCCGTCGCCGTCACCTGGGTGCACTCGTCGACCGGCGTCAAGCTCCCCATCGCCGAGATGCGGCGAGCGCTGGACGGGATCAACCGCGACCGCGACGCCGACGAGCGCGTCCTGCTCTGCGTCGACGGCGTCCACGGCTTCGGGATCGAAGACGTCACCGTCGAGAGCTTGGGCGCCGACATCTTGATGGCCGGCGCGCACAAGTGGATGTTCGGCCCGCGTGGCACCGGGGTCATCTATGCGTCGGCAGAGGCGTGGGACCGGCTCGCACCAGTCATCCCGAGCTTCAGCCCCGAGGTGGGCGTCTGGCTCGGGGTCGTGCCGCCGGAGGCCGTCACGCCGGGCGACCGGTTCACCCCGGGCGGGTTCCACTCGTTCGAGCATCGGTGGGCGCTCGGCGAGGCGTTCCGCTTCCACCACTCCATCGGCAAGGACCGGATCGCGGCGCGCATCCACCACCTCAACACCCTGGCGAAGGACGGGCTGGCGGAGATCCCCGGGCTCCACATGCACACGCCGCGCTCGCCCGCGCGCTCGGCGGGCATCATCGCCTTCGAGATGGTGGGGCACACGCCGGACGACATCGTGGCGCACCTGCACGAGCGCGGGATCACGGGGAGCACGAGCCCCTACCCCGTCTCGTACGCGCGCATCGCCCCGGGCACGCTCAACACCGAAGACGAGGTGATGCGGACGGTCGCCACGCTGGCGGAGTTGGCCTGACCGTGCCGCTGGCGGGCTGAGATCGAGAGGCGACGCGACACGCGGGCGGGGCCCGTACCTTCCGGCTGGAAGCCAGGGGTGTCCCTTCCGGGACTGAGACAGACCCTCCGCACCTGATCCGGTTGGTACCGGCGTAGGGAGTGCTTCCGGCTCGTCGGCTGGCTCCGCCAGCGGGCTCCGGCTTCCAGACCCCTTCCCTATCTGGACCGCCATGGAGATGCCCACGACCGCCGCCGCCAAGCGCGCCGCCAACGACGCCACCCACGCCCGCATCGAGGAGCTCTCCGACGAGGTCCGCCGCCCGCTCCCGGGCAGCCGCAAGATCTACGTCACCGGCTCGCGGCCCGACCTCCGGGTCCCGATGCGCGTCGTCGACCAGAGCCCCACGACCGGGTCGTTCGGCGACGAACCGAATCCGCCCATCCCGATCTACGACTGCTCCGGCCCGTACACCGACCCGGATGCGACGATCGACTTGCGCGCGGGCCTGCCGTCCGTGCGCGGGGCGTGGATCGAGGAGCGCGGCGATACGGAGCAGCTGGCGGACCTGAGCAGTGAGTTTGGACGCGAGCGCGCCGTCGACGCCAAGACCGAGAACCTGCGGTTCGAGCACGTCCACCGCCCGCGCCGCGCCAAGGCGGGGCAGACCGTGACGCAGCTCCACTACGCGCGCAAGGGCATCGTGACGCCCGAGATGGAGTACGTCGCCATCCGCGAGGCCCAGAACCTGGAGGCCCTCCGTGAGACCGACCCCGGCCTGTTCGCGCAGCACGCGGGCAACAGCTTCGGCGCCAGCATCCCGTCGGTGATCACGCCGGAGTGGGTGCGGTCCGAGGTCGCGCGCGGCCGCGCCATCATCCCGGCCAACATCAACCACCCGGAGCTGGAGCCGATGGCGATTGGCCGCAACTTCCTGGTCAAGATCAACGCCAACATGGGCAACTCGGCCGTCACGTCGAGCATCGCCGAGGAGGTCGAAAAGCTGACGTGGGCGACGCGCTGGGGGGCCGACACGGTCATGGACCTGAGCACGGGCCAGCACATCCACGAGACGCGCGAGTGGATTCTTCGGAATAGCCCGGTCCCGATTGGGACGGTGCCGATTTATCAAGCGCTCGAAAAGGTCGGCGGGACGCCCGAGGACCTGACCTGGGAGCTGTTCGCCGACACGCTCGTCGAGCAGGCCGAGCAGGGCGTCGACTACTTCACGATCCACGCCGGCGTGCTCCTGCGCTTCGTGCCCCTCACCGCCAGCCGGCGGACGGGCATCGTCAGTCGCGGCGGCTCCATCATGGCCAAGTGGTGCCTGGCGCATCACAAGGAGAACTTCCTCTACACGCACTGGGAGGAGATCTGCGAGATCTGCGCGGCCTACGACGTGTCGTTCTCGATCGGCGACGGCCTGCGCCCGGGCTCGATCCAGGACGCGAACGACGACGCCCAGTTCGCCGAGCTCTACGTCCAGGGCGAGCTCACCAAGACGGCCTGGAAGCACGACGTGCAGGTCATGAACGAGGGCCCGGGCCACGTGCCGATGCACATGATCCAGGAGAACATGCAGAAGCAGATCGACTGGTGCGGCGAGGCCCCGTTCTACACGCTCGGTCCGCTCACGACCGACATCGCGCCGGGCTACGACCACATCACGTCGGGCATCGGCGCGGCGATGATCGGGTGGTTCGGGTGCGCCATGCTGTGCTACGTGACGCCCAAGGAGCACCTCGGGCTGCCCAACCGTGACGACGTGCGCGAGGGGGTCATCACGTACAAGATCGCGGCGCACGCAGCGGACCTCGCCAAGGGCCACCCGGGCGCCCAGGCGCGCGACAACGCGCTCTCGAAGGCCCGCTTCGAGTTCCGCTGGCAGGACCAGTTCAACCTCGGCTTGGACCCGGAGAAGGCGTGCGCCTTCCATGACGAGACGCTGCCCAAGGAGTCGGCCAAGGTGGCCCACTTCTGCTCGATGTGCGGGCCCAAGTTCTGCTCGATGAAGATCACCCAGGACGTCCGCGACTACGCGGCCGAGCACGGTGTGGATGTGGAGGCGGCGATCCCCGAGGGGATGCGCGAGAAATCGAAGCAGTTCGAGGCGCTCGGCGGGCAGATCTACCACGAATCGCTGCCGGACGAGGCCTGAGCGCGCCCACCTCGGTGGCTCCGTGGGGAGGCCGAGGAAAGCTCGGCAGGTGCCGCCACGAATGGAGAACCAGTATCACTGCCCCTCGGCCACAAGACAGAGCATGCAAGAGTACACGGACAGACCTCTCTGCTCCTGGGTGTCAATCAACCCGTCCTCCAGGTTTATCGTCTCCGAGGAAAGCACCGACGGCATCAGATACTCGCTTTCCGATAGATTTTTTAAATTTGACTCTCTTACGAACGTGGACGTAAAGACGATCGAGGATGCTTCGAACGTCCGAAGGCGTCTTGGCTCGCTGGCGTTTCTCGATCAGATCAAGGAGAGCGACCCTGCTGGACCGTTCTGATTGCCGAAGCACCTCAACGTTCTCCGAAAAGAGTCCATCCAACCATTGGAGTATGGATGAATTCCCTTCCCGAACAATATCTGCGAAAAGCCCCCGAACCACATCGTCCGACTTCTCCTCCCAATGCCCCCGGCTTTGAAGGCTATCCCCAAAGACGGGATTCAGCGCGGTCAGTGCAGGAAGCCCTTGGCGGATGATATCGTCTCTTAGGTTTCGAAAGAGGGTGTCCGCTGCATCCTGCGTCAGTGCTCCGAGTGCCTCCGCAGCACGCTCCGGTCTCGTAGCCGGCTCGGCGCCCTCGGAGGCCTGAGCGGTAGCGAACGTTCGAAACCCCTCCGCGATAGAGACACCAAATCGGGCGCCGCCGGACATGGCTATAGTAGTTGCAAGCCACACTACATCCGTTCCGCCTTGCAAGTGCTTCGCCCAGGCCTCAGACTCGATGGTGTCGAGTTTATCACGGACATACTCACGGTACTCAGCACGTAGGTCTTCGGACGCTACGTGCTCGATGGCGTGATGGAGGGTAGGCGAGATGCTCGTCACACCTATGTCGCCTTTGATCCGAGCTACGAATCCGCCGCGATCAATGTGCTTCCGAACGAGGCCTTCAAACTCCTCGCCGAGGGCCTGGTGAAGCCGGGGGGCTTTACTGAGCTCCTCGATTGTGATGACATCGAGCGCATGATCGCTCACCTCAACGCAGCGGATCACCCGGTCGATAAACGAACTAACTGATCCCATTGCGGGGGTCGCACCGAGCAGGGCCCACATTAGGTATGTCTCCACGAAGGGCGCCACAAGTTGCGCAAACTCGTCGGCGCGTTCCTCATCGGCGAGCAGTGAGATGAGCGAGGCCCGGCCCGCAACTGCATCCCCACTGGCGACGCTTTCAGGAAGGTCTGGGTCAGCCCAAAGGATGGAGAGAGCCAACGTTGCCGAGGAGGCGGAATCTGTAGGAGTCTGGGCAAAGTGGTGATAGAACGAGCCATCAGCAAGAAGCGACTTACGAGCGTCAGCCGCACCTGAACCCAACCGAAGAGCGATAAGACATTCGGTGAGGGCACTCGTTTCGCCGGGATCCAACTCGGGTGAGAAGGGGGGTTCGAGCCTCAGTTGTATGGCAGCGGTGAGAGCCTTGAAGTCCCACTTGATAGCCTTTGCCCCAGCTTTCCTCACCCGGCCTAGCCTTCGTACGGCTCGGACATGACGAGGTGTGAAGGCACCTTCCTCCACACTGGCGACGAGAGCTGTCACAATCTCTTCAGGGTCTACTGAGGGGGGAAGATCAGAAATCAAATCGTCGTCCACCGCACCGACTAGGGTGATATAGGTCTCAGGAGTTGCTGTCACGGTCAGGCTTGCGAGCCTGTCGCGCGCGGAGGAGTTCCGAAGAGCGCGAACGACAGGACCTATCGAGGCCAGCCACGTGTCGGTCGTGATACCGTAATCAGCCTCCCCGTCCGAGCCAATCGCAAGAGACAAACGGTCGACAACGCTCACGGCAACCTGCGACGCCAACTGACTCTGGCCATGGCGGTCGGCCCGTTGGATGAGGTGGGCAATCCCCTCGGCCACAGGACTCGATAGATCCTTGAGAGGCGGAAGGGGTGCCACTCTTCCTGTGAAGGCTCGCCAAGCTGCTCTGAGACTCGGTCCGTCGTCGATGTTGGCAAGCGCGAGGGCTCGGGCAGCGAGCGCCAACTCTGCGAGTGATCCGCTTCCAGAGATGGACTCAATGTTTTCGAGGAGCACCTCGTCAAGTCCAGCGACGTCTCTAAGTTCGTCGAGTTGGGTTCCGTCGCCAGCTACAAGCGCCGCTGCCACCTCGCTACCGATGAGAATCTGAAGAGCCTTTTCTGTCGGGACATTAAAGTGAACCGCAGCGAGTCGACGTCTCCAGTTTGTTCCCAGAATGGCTGCAGCAGATACGGAGACGAGGTCGTCGCCTCGGAGCCCCCCCGCTCGACGGCCAAGGCGTCTCTCTATCAAGAGATAGTAGACAAGCACACGTAGGGGTATGTCTCCGCGCCGCTGGCGATCAAGGGCTGCAAGGCGGTTGGCAAAGACAATGATCTGCCGGGGGGTGGGGGGGGGCTCGCCAGCATCCCGCTCGGTGAGGAAGAGTCGGTATGAGGCGTAGAGTTCGTCATCGTGATGCTCTGCCCAATATGGGAAAGCGTCTGTCATTCGGGCGAGAAAATAAGTCTTCCAGTCCGAAAGCACGGGGGGTGGCACGTTGAGCACTACTCCAAAGGTTTTAGACACGAGCTCGTCGATACTTCGAGAGTCAGTCCCTTCACGTTCTTCGCCCAGGGCGCGGTCCCAAGAGCGTTCAAGCGCTACCGTGTCAAACGGAGCGATTAGCCAGAACCTTGTTTCCCAAGGAGAAGGTGCTCCAGCGCCCCGGTCGAAGAAGGTTCGCATGGCGCCCCATGCCGCTACTGCTTCGTCTGGAGGGAGCCGATCAAGGTTATCGACCACGACCACGAGCGTCCGCCCGTCTGGCGCGAGGGCACGAGAGGCGATATCACGGAAGACCTTGCGGAACTCGACTGTCGTAGGGTCGGGTGTGCGGACTGTGGTCGATCGAGTCCGAGAGTGTTTATCGCGGACCAGAAGGGCAAACACGTGATCGGCTGCTCCCTCCCTCTTGCCGAACAGTGATGCGAAGGCCGAGAGAAAGACTACGACGAACGGCAAGAGAGATAGAACTAGACCGACCATACCCCATCGGTTCGCCACACCATGCCGAGAGAAGAGAGCGAAACCTAGCGGGAGCAGTAAGGCACTGAGGCCAAAGAGGACACCTCCAGCGGTAAGTCGTGGCCCAGAGGTCTCATCTGTGATATCGATCTTTCGGGACAGTTTTCCCAGTTCTTCCCTCCATTCCTTCTGAGTCGTCCACTTCTTGGTCGACAGAAAGGCGACGAGTTCCTCAATAAACGACCTACGAAGGGGGTCGCCGCTGTGCGCCCAAGCGTCGAACGTGAACACAGCCGAACCGGTGCCTTTGAGTGCCTCCTCCACGAGTCGTACCACGGTAGACTTTCCGCTTCCGTATGGTCCCGTCAAGGCTAGAGCGCGCCCCCCTGCTTCCGCCTGAACTAACTCAGCGACGGCACCTGCCACGCGAGCATGACCGCCGCCGAACTCGTCGGAAATAGCGGGAGCATCAACGAGAAGCCGTGGTGCCCTCCAGGGTGGAACGTCAGTGGTCGAGTCATCAGCCATCAGCGTGCCCTTGTTAGGGAGGCGAAGTGATATCTGCCAAACATAGACACACGGCCCTGACAGGATTGTGGCATACACCGTGTCGCTCTTGTCAGCTTGAGGAGGCTTCCAAGACGAGACGCTGCTCAAGGAGTCGGCGAAGGTGGCCCACTTCTGCTCGATGTGCGGGCCCAAGTTCTGCTCGATGAAGATCACCCAGGACGTCCGCGACTACGCGGCCGAGCACGGCGTGGACGTGGAGGCGGCGATCCCCGAGGGGATGCGCGAGAAATCGAAGCAGTTCGAGGCGCTCGGCGGGCAGATCTATCACGAGAGCTTGCCGGACGAGGCGTAGCCGGTCTCGGCAGGCAGATAACCCACGAGAGCCTGCCCGACGAGGCCTGACCGCCCCCGCCTCGGTGGCTCAGCGGGGGGGCCGAGGCGGGCAAGAGGACTCGGACCCCCACTGTTGGCAGGGCCGTGTTTCTTGCTTGACAGGCGTGCGCGCCGATCCTAGCCTCTGCATATAAACCAAGCGGTTTCAGCCACCTCTTCCCGCCCCCACCTCCGCGAGCGCGACGTGCGACGTCTACCAAGTGGGCTGCGCATTCGCCGAGGATGTCCGTACCAGAATGCCCGAGCCTCCGACCCATCCGGCCGTCCGGGCTCCCCTCCAGACGCTCGATGAGAAGGGCCACCTCGCCACGAGCCACCATGACCCGCACCTCCGGGCCGTGTGGCCGTCGGAGCGCTCGCGGAGTCCGACACCGCCACGGGGGCCTCGACCTCGCTCGGCGTGACGACTGCCGATGCGGCCCCTGAGGTCTGGCCCGAGCCCAGCGGCGCTGGCTCCTACCCCTCAACCACCCTAAGAATGACGCCCGCCAAGGCCCTCTCAATCGTGTGGGTGCTAGCACTTTCCGCGTGCAGCGTCCCGATGCAAGAGCACGTCCAAAGCTACGCCTACGTCAACGGGAACTGGTTCGACGGCGAGCGCTTCGTTCCTCGGGTCGCCTACGTATCCGACGGCGTGTTCGTCGCGGAGGCACCAGCCCAGATCACGTCGGTCGTCGATCTCAACGGGGGGTACGTCATCCCCCCATTCGCCGAGGCGCACAATCACAACCTCGATACGGACTACGGGCTCGAGGAACGGATCCGCCAGTACCTGAACGACGGCGTGTTCTACGCCAAGATGCAGTCGTCGATCAAGAGGAGGATCGAGCCGAATCGGCACTTGTTCAACCATCCCCGGACGATCGACGTCGCGTTCGCGCACGCGCCGCTGACGGCGACTGGTGGGCACCCGATCGCGCTGAGGGAGCGCTTTTTCGAGATGGGCCGGTTCGACGGCCTCTTCGGCTCCAAGGCCGCCATCGAGGGCGAGGGGTACGTGATCATCGACTCGCTCCAGGACTTGGACGAGAAGTGGGCGGGGGTCCTGGCGCTGGAGCCCGACTTCATCAAGGTCAACCTGATCCACAGCGAGGAGTTTGCGCTCAGAAGGGAGGACCCGACGTATTTCGGCGACAAGGGCCTGAACCCCGCGCTGCTCTCCGCCATCGTCGAGCGAGCCCACGAGACCGGCCTCCGGGTCTCCGCTCACGTCGACACCCCGGCCGACTTCCACGCCGCGGTCGTCGCCGGCGTCGACGAGATCAATCATCTGCCGAGCCGAGACGCCGAGACCATGGAGCGCATCCGCGAGGAGGACGCCCGATCGGCCGCTGAGCAGGGCATCGTTGTGGTGACGACGGTCTCCCTGGTCACCCGACGGGTCGATCCGGCCGACGAGCGGCTCGACGCCGTGTGGGCGACCGTCTCCGACAACCTTGACCTGCTCAACCGCCACGGCGTCCCACTGGCGGTCGGCTCCGACATGTTCAACGACACCTCGCTGGACGAGGCGGTGCACCTCCGCCGCCTGGACGTGCTCTCGAACCTCGACCTGCTGCAGATGTGGACGGAGACGTCGGCGCAGACGATCTTCCCGAAGCGGAACATCGGTCGCCTGGAGGTGGGGTTCGAGGCCAGCTTCCTCGTCCTCCGAGGAGATCCGATCGAGGACTTCGACGCCGTCACCGACATCGCGATGCGCGTCAAGCAGGGGATCGACTTAGCCGACGTGCTGGACGTTAACGCCGAGTAGCCCCCCGCCTGGGCACGCCGTTGAGACGACGTCCCGCTCGATGCGATTCCCCACGCGGCCGAGCACAGGTCGACGTGGAGGCGGCGATCCCGGAGGGGGTGCGCGAGAAGTCGCGGCAGTTCGAGGCGCTCGGCGGCCAGATCTACCACGAGTCGCTACCGGACGAGGCCTATGCCCCTCCGCCTCGGCAGCTCCGCGGGGGGACCGTGACAGACGGGCCATGCTATGCTCGGTGCGCGGCGAAAAACGCCACGGCCGCCGCCGCCGCCGTCAGAAGGTGCCACACCCCGTGGCCCCACGGCACGATCGGGAACCGTCGCGCCTTGTCGGCCGCCCAACATGCGTACGCCACGGCGAACAGACCGATCGATGCCAGCACCCAGGGCCACACGGCCAGGTTGTGGAGCAGCGTCGCCGCGTAGGCGACGACGAGCAGCACCCCGATCTTGATCTCCATGTCCTTCCGATACCGCGGGGCCAGCAGGCTCACCGCTAGGCCGGCCCCCACCAGCATCAGCAGGGCGACGAGCCACGCGCCGATCGGCCCGTCGGGCGCCAGGCCGCCAACGCCCCACGACAGGACCCACTCGGCGACCGCATAGAGGGCCGTCGCCGAGAACACCGCATAGATGCCCGTCACGTCGAGCATCTGCCCCCAGTGCGTCGAGACGGCGTGGAACAGCATCGACCCGACGCAGAGGTAGCCCATCGCCAGGGCGAAGACCCAGGCGGCGGGGGTCCCGAGCCAGGCCGCGACAAAGACCCCGGCGGCGAGGTAGGCGGCATTCGTGTAGGTGTTGATCGGCTGCTGGGGCACGTAGAGCAACCCCTGGCCGCACCCGTTGATCTCCGCCTCGTGCCAGTGCTCATAGCAGCGCGCGTAGTCGTCGACCACGTGGCGGGGCTTCAGGACGGCGAAAAAGGCCCGGCCCACCAAGGCCAGGAACGCGACGCTCCCGAGGGCCAGGAGCAACGGACCAAGGATCGTTGGAGGCATCGGCGTGGAGGTGTGGTCTCGGGGTGCGGTCGGCTACGCCCGGTCCGCTCAGGCGGCGGGCCGGGGGATCTGAAGGAGGAACGAGGCGCCCTCCCCCTCGTGGCTCCGCACGGCCAGCGACCCGCCGTGGCGGTTGGTCACCGTGTCGTAGGCGAGGGAAAGTCCCAAGCCGGCCCCCTCGCCGGCCGGGCGCGTGGTCACGAACGGCTCGAACAGGCGCTCCCGGACCGTCCCCGGGATGCCCGCGCCATTGTCTGAGACCTCGATCTCGACGCCCTCCTCGACGGCCCGCGTCGCCACGGCGATCCGGGGCCGAGCGTGGCCCGCTTCGAGGGCCGCCCGGAAGGCGTTGTCGAGCAGGTTGAGCAGCGCGACCGACATCTCGTGCACGTCGACCTCGACGGCGCCCGCGTCGGCGTCGTAGACCCGCTCCACCCGGACGGCAGCGGGCCCCTCGACGGCCTCCGCCCCCAAGCGGGCGTGGACGTGCCGGACGGCCGCGCAGAGCGTCTCCTCGACGAACCGGTTCACGTCGACTGACACCACCCGCGCCGTCGTGGCCCGGCTGTGCTCCAGCATCCGCCGGACGACCCGCGCTGCCCGTCGCCCATGGCCCTCGACGGCCTCAGCGTTGAGAGCGAGCTCGTCCAGGAGTTCGTCGGCGAGGGCCCTCCGCTCGAGGGCGTCGGGCTCGGCGAGGGCGCCCCGGAGGTCGTCCACCAGCCCCCGGTTCAGCCCGGCAAAGTTGACGACGAAGTTGAGCGGGTTCTGGATCTCGTGGGCCACCCCGGCCGTGACCTTCCCCAGCGCCGCGAAGCGCTCGTGGGAGAGGAGCGCGGCCTGGGTCTGGCGGAGGTCGCGAAACGACACCTCCAACGCCTCCGACCGAACCGCCAGCTCGTCCTTCAGCCGACGCACCTGCTCGAGCGCCTCGTGCTGCCCGTACCGCGCCGCGTAGAGGTACGAGGAGAGCGTCACCACGATCACGATGGCGAATAGGAAGTACGCGAGGCGATGGACGATCAGGTCCGGCGCGATCGCGTCCGGGTACACCGAGAGCATCCACAGATACACCCCTAGCAGAGCCCCGGCGATGCCGAGTGCCTGCCGAGGCGTGTATGGGACCGTCCCTATGGCGACGAGTTGGACGAGAACCAGCCACGCGGTCGTGAACGAGAAGTCGTTCTGGGCGACGTCGTCGAGGACGATGGCGAGGCCCGAGGCGACGATGATGGCCGCGAGCAGCAATCGCCCCCAGGTCCGTACACCCTGCCACCGAGAGGCGACGATAAGGACCAGGCAGAACCCGAGGATGACTGTCTTGTCGGCCATCGATACGGCGGTCTCCGATGTAATCCCGAAGCCGTAGACCCACACGGGGCTCCGGCCGGCGAGGAGGTGGACGCCCACGAACATGGCCGCCCCTACCACCCCGAGCGTCGCCGTCACGAGCATGCCTCGGCGCGTCTGCTGTTCGAGGACAGCGGCGAACGTGGGGTCGGCCTCGGCTCGAGGGACCCCCAGCACCAGACGCGTCAATTCCCGAGGTGTTGTCATCGGACGCCGGCGAACGCGGCTCGAATCTAGGCGAGCCCTCTAGACTTCGATCCACACACATAAGATTTACGGGCCGGTCCCCCATAATGCGCTGCCGGACGAGGCGTGACTCTCCCGCTGTCGGCCGCCGCCAGCAAGGGTCTAGGCCTGTCACGTTCATCCGGGTCTGGGCTACGCGAGGCCTGACCCACTTACGTGACAGACCCTAGAGCCTCAGCGAGCGCCCGACGGCAGCCTCTAGGCGGCGGCGGTCGAGAAGAGGCCCAGGGCGACCAAGTCGGCGTGGAGCGCCGCGAGCGCGTCGGGGCCGATGGGGAGCGACGTGGGCGTGCTGCGCTCGTCGCCGCGCCGCTCCTCGATGGTGCCGCCGCCGCTGGCGTCGAGCGTCAGGATCACCGCCTCCTGGTAGTCGAGAGGGAGGCTCCCGTTGTCGGAGGAGAGGCGGAGGGCGAAGTCGGAAGGGACGGGCACGCCCGACGGTACGGCGGCGCTAGCGAAGCGCGAAGGTCAACGGGACGGCGAAGCGGACCTGGACGGGCACGCCGCCCTGGGTGCCGGGCGTGAACGTCGACGCGAGCACGGCCTCCAGCGCGGACGCGGTAAAGTCGGGGTGGGGCGACGACACCACCTCGGCGCACTCGACGACGCCGGTCTCGCCGACGACGAACTGGACCAAGACGGCGCCCTCGATGCCCGCGCGGCGCATCGTGGCCGGGTAGACGAGCCGCCGCTGCAGGCCGGGCAGACCGCCGATCAGCTCCGGGGAGACCTCGGCCTCGAGATCGGCAGAGGGCGTCTCGGCTGGCGTCTTCTCCCGGTCGTCGGTCTGCGTATCGACCCAATCCTCGATGGAGAAGCACGACGGGGAGCCCGGGCGGGGAAGCGCGAACGCCGCGCCACGCTGGCCGCGCTGGCCCGAGTAGATGGTAAGGCCGAGGTCGCGGAACGACGGCGCCATCACGTACCGGCTGCGGACGGTCACCCGGGTCAGCGCTTGGGCGTAGGGCTGCGCCTCCACGCTCGCGGTGTTGGTCTGTCCCGGCCGCCGGTCGCGAACGACGAGCAGGCCGTCCGTCCGGTCGAGGGCGAGGAAATCGGAGCCGGCCGCCCAGGCAGCGACGGAGTCGAGCGCGGCGGCGGGTGTGCCGGCGACGAGGTAGGCCACCTCGGTGGTGCGCGGCGGCGAGGCGGGCACGGCAAGGCACCCGGCGCCCACGCCGGCGAGCACAACGAGAACGAGGAGGCGACGCATCGGAGCGGAGGAGGGGCGGCCCAAGATCGCGCCTCGCGCGCACCCACCTCGCCCCGCCTGAGCGCTCAACCCGACTACCGGGCGCGGCGCCAGATCTGGGTGCGGCCGAGCGCCCGGATGCCGATGAAGCCGCGCACGCGGAGCCGATCCGGGCCGTCGAGACGGAGCACGCCCCGGTAGGCGCGCCCGTTCATCGGGTCGCTGATGCGGCCGCCTGCAAACTCATCGCCGCCCCACACCATGCCCTCGATGAGCGGGACGGTCCGTAGGTCGACGCCCTGGAAGCGGCCCTGGCAGTCGTCGCAGCGGAACTGGGGCGACGGGTACTCGGTGGTCGGGAGCAGCCGGACGACGCGGCCCGACAGGACGCCGTCCGACGCGGTGATCCGGATGACTGACTGGGCCTCGCGGCCGTCGTCGCTGTAGGTCGTCCAGTCGCCGAGGTAGGCTTGCGCGTCGGCCGGGAGCGACTGGGCGGCGAGGGCGGGCGGGGCGAGGGCGAGGACGAGGGCGAGTCCGAGGCGGAGCATGGCGAGACGAGATGGGCGGGCAGAAACGGGGCCGGTTCGACCGTCGGTACCGGGAAGGGGTCATCGACGGATTCTTCGTCAGGTTGAGCCGCGCGCTGGGACCGGAACCCCACGGGCCGCTTTGGGAACGCGGCCGAGTCGGGCGGCGGTCTCCTCGACGGCCCGAGTGCCGGTCGATAGCGGCGGGGTAGGATCGGGGCGCCCTCCCCCACGCCGATGCGCCTCTCCCCGCCCTCTTCGCGGTTGCCCTGCTGACGCTCCCGCCGGCGGGCTGCGCGAGCTCCCGTGCCTCGGCGGCCTCCACGTCCGTCGAGACGCTCGCACCCGGGCTGACGCTCTACCTCACGGCGGCCCCGTTCGACGCGGCCCGCTACGACGTCCTCACCGGCGACGGGTCGGACCCCTTCACCGGGACCGCGGACTGCGACAAGTGGCACGGCTCCGACGGGGGCGTGCCCGAGATCGCCCTCATCGAGGGGCGGACCGCGACGACGCGCGACCGGCTGCTCTCCGAGCCCGACGTGACCGGGCGCTAGCGTCGGCGCTGCGAGCCGTGCCTAGGGGCGGGCCGAGAACCAGCCGGCGACGCTCATCCGCTCGCGCCGGGCGGGTCGGACCTCGTGCTCTATCTGTTCGCTGAGAAACGCGACCAGCGTGCCGCCCGTCGGGGCCACATCCAAAAACGGCTCGGCGTTCGTGCCGTCGAGAAAGAGGCGGAGGTGGCCGCCGTCGGCGTCGGCCCAGTCGGCGTTGAGGTAGAGGACCGTCGAGAGCACGCGGCCCGGCTCCGTCCCGTGGAAGGCGTCGCGGTGGCGCGCGTAGCCGGCGCCCGCCGGGTAGACGGCGACGTGCGCCTCGAACCCGTCGAGGCCGAGGTAGAGCGTCCGGTTGAGGTGCACCCGCAAGGCCTCCAGCGCCAGCAGGTAGCTGCCCTCCGACGGCGCGTCGCGGTCGTCGCCGAGCCACCGCACGTCGTCGCCCCGAACGCCCGGCTGGAGGGCGTGGCCCGCGCCCCGGCCCGTCCCCGCGTGATGGAACTCGGCGCGCCGCTCGGCCGACTCGTTGCGAAACGCCGTCGTGGCGGCCTGGTCGAGAAAGTCGGGCTGGACGGACCAGCCGTAGGCGTCGAGGTCAGTGGCGATCCGGTCGCCGACGTCAGAGGCGAGGCTCACAAGGTGCGGCCAAAGGGAGAGGGCGGCCACCCGTCAGAGGCCGCGAGCGCCCGGTTCGTTCCACGCGGGCCAACGTTCACGCCCTCTCAGGCCGTCCCGCCGATGTCGTCGGTGCGCGCGGCGACGGCCTCGTAGTCGTCGCGGCCGGACAGGATGGCGGAGACCTCGCGGTGGCGCTCGCGCACCGCGAGGCGGTCGGCCTCAATGCCGAGCGCGTCGGTGGCGCCTTGCAAGAGGGCGTCGGCCTGGGCGCGGAGCGCGACGCGTTGGGACGGGTCGGTGGCTCGGCCTGCGACCTCGGCGAGCGTGGCGAGCGCGTGGAGCACGGCGTTGGGGTCGCCGGCGAGGTAGGGCCGGAGCTGTCCATAGACGCCGTCCACGAACTCGGCGTAGGTCGTCGGCTCGGCGACCACGCGCAAGGCGCCCGTCTCGTCGTGGCGCGTCGGCTCGGGGAAGTCGCGGTCGGCGAGCGCCTTGAGGGCCGCCGCCAGCCAGTCGAGGCACGAGATGGCCGTGAACGGGTCGTTGACGCCGGGCGACAGCGCGCGGGCGGCGATCTCGACGAGCTCGTCGATCAAAAAGCGCACGTCCTGGCGGGCCGAGCGCTGGGCGCCCCACGCGAACGCGACCCGGATCGCGTCGGCGGCGTCATCGCTCACCCGGTCCGGCGGCCACGCCAGCACGAGCGCGTCGCCGTCGGCCACGAAGTCGCCCGGGCGGTGGCGGATGCGCAAGACCACGTCGTGCTCGGTCGCCAGCGCCAGCAGGGCCTCCGCGTCCACGCCGCGCACGTAGCCGGCGCTGTCGGCCGCGACCCGCCGCGCTTGGGCAAAGAACTCCGGGGGGACGGCCGTGAGGGCGTCGTCGTCGGCTTGCGCGTGTCGCGTGGTGTCGCCCTCGCCGATGCGTTCGGGGAAGAGCGTGTCGAGTTGCTGACGCAAGTCGCGCCCGATCCCAGCCACCAGGTTCGAGACGTGGATGCTCTCGGGGACGTGGTGGATGAAGTAGATGAACACGCCGATGGAGGCGAGCGCCAGCGCCAGCGCCACCAGAATGGCGATGTGGGGCACGAACTCGGCCCCGCCGCCCTCGTCCGCCGACCGGATCGTGCGGAGCACCAAGAGACCGTAGAGGAACGTCGCGATAAAGGTGCCGAGCGTGATCTGGTTGCCCCGGTCGTCCATGAAATTGCTCAACAGCCGCGGCCCGTACTGGCCCGTCGCGTAGACCACGCTGGCGATCGTGATCGAGAACGTGACGCCGGCCACGCCGATCATCGACCCGGCGATCGTCGACAGGAAGGCGCGGGCGCCGTCGGGCTTGTTGCCGGTCAGGAACGAGACGCCATCGATCCATTCCGGCCCGACCCGCTCGTCGACGGCCACCACGGCCAGCGCCAGCACGCCCGAGGCGACGGTCATCAGCGACGGGATAAACCAGTAGCTGGAGCGGATGTCTTCCCAGAGGTCGAGGAGGCGGGCGGTCGAGTCGAACACGGCGGCGCAAGCAGGGGCCGGGCGAACGCCGCGTCGGACAGACGCGGATCCGCCACGCATGGTGCGCCGCGTACGTTGCCGTCCGCCGCCGCCGCCCCGATGCACACAAACGCCGCCCTCGTCACGCAGTTTTCGGACGCCCTCGCCCGCCGCGACGGCGACGCCATGGCGGCGTGCTACCATCCCGAGGTCCACTTCCAGGACCCCGTCTTCGACCTCCGAGGCCCCCGCGCCGGGGCGATGTGGCGGATGCTCTGTGCGCGCGGAAACGACCTCGCCGTCGTCGCGTCGGGCATCACGGCCGACGACGACGCGGGGGCGGCGCATTGGGAGGCCGACTACACGTTCTCCACGACCGGCCGCCCGGTCCACAACGTCATCGACGCGGCGTTCACGTTCCGCGACGGGCTCATTGCGACGCACCGCGACACGTTCAGTCTGTGGGCGTGGACTCGGCAGGCGCTCGGGGCGCCGGGCCTGCTCCTCGGGTGGTCGCCGCTCCTCCAACGCAGGGTGCGCGCGACGGCCGCCCAGAGCCTCGACGCGTACATCGAGCGCCACCCGGAGGCGCTCGGCTAGCTCGCGAGGGCGGCTACGGCGGCGGTCTGGCTGACGACGCGCTCGGCGGCCAGCCCCGCAATCCGGCGGCGGACCTCGGCGCCGTTCGCCAGCGCGAACGCGCGCTCGTCGGCGGTGAGCACGCCCAACACGAGCCCGAGCACGACGCGCCCGAGGCGGGCGTCCTGCTTCATCCGCTGCGCCAGCCGCGCCCGCTGGTCGGCGGGGTCGAACCCGGCGAACCCGGGCACCTGCCGACGGATCGTGTCGGCGACGACCGCCAGCAGGGCATCGTTCTGGAGTTTGAGGACGGGCCGCAGGGTGCGGTGCAGGAATGCCTCGGCCGGCGTGTCCGCGGGCTCGGTCGGGATCGTCGGGCGCAGGGCGAGGAGGGCGGCGTCGCGGTCTGTCATGGGGCGCGGACGCCCCGTCGACGCGCGGGGCTCCCGGTCGGGCCTTGCGGAAATAGCGACACGCCCTACTCTGTCCGGATCCACACGCCCATGCGCCCGCTCTCCGCCCTCGCCCTCGCCCTCGTTCTTGCTGCCTGCGACGCGAGCGCGCCGCCGAGCGGTCCCGTCGACCTCGCGGCGCCGTGGGCCGAGGCCACGCCCGACGACGTCGGCCTCGACGCGGTCGAGCACGCCGTCGCGCGGCTGGCGGCGGTCCCGCGCGCGCGGAGTCTGCTAGCGGTGCGCGGCGGGCGGCTCGCCGTCGAGCGCTACCTCCACGGGGCCGACCGCGAGACGCTCCACGACGTGCGCTCGGTGACGAAGACGGTCGTCGGGATGCTGACCGGGCTCGCCATTGCCGACGGGCACCTCAGCCTCAACACGCCGATCGGGACGCTTCTCGACGGGGCCGCCGATGTCTCACCCGCGCACGCCGCCATCCCGGTCGGCGCGTTGACGACGATGACCAGCGGGCTGGCGTGGAACGAGCTCGGCGGACCCAGCTACGCCGACTGGATCACATCCGGAGACCACCTGCAGTACGTGCTCGACCGGCCCGTCGAGCACGCCCCCGGGACCGACTTTACCTACAACTCGGGCGCGGTCCATGTGCTCGGCGTCGTGCTGGAAGAGGCCGTCGGCGAGCCGCTCCCAGCCTATGCGGACCGCGTGCTGTTCGGGCCGCTCGGCATCGGCGCGCGCGAGTGGGAGGCGTTGTCGGGCGGGCGCGTCAACGGCGGCTCAGGGCTGGACCTGCGGGCTCGCGACCTCGCCCGGCTCGGGCAGCTCATCTTGCAAGACGGACGCTCGGGTGGGCACGCCGTGCTGCCCGCCGGCTGGGTCGCCGAGTGGACCGCCCCGGCCCAGCCGTGGCGCGCGTCGTCCGACGCCATCGGCCCGTACACGTACGGACGTCTGGTCTGGAGCGTCGACGGCCCGCCCGGCGCGGCGCTGGCGTGGGGCTACGGCGGCCAGTTCATCTACGTCGCCCCGTCGCTGGACCTCGTCTTGGTCGCGACGACGGACTGGCGCGGCGTGAGCATGGACGGCGGCGCAAGCCCGCTCGAAGCGGCCGTGCTCGACGTGCTCGCGGACCTAGCAGCGGCGGCGCAGTAGCTACGCGACGCGCAAGCCAGGGTCGCCCTCTCGCGTCAGGAATCGGTTCCAGCCGCCGACCAGCACGCCCGACACCACGGCCCCGATGGCGGCCATCCCGGCCAGGCTCAGCGTGAGCAGCCACGTGCCCCGCCGGTGCGTCGCCAGCACGATCTGGTCCGTCGCCGGGGACACCACGATGGGCAGGTCCATCGTCTCGCCCTCCGCGAGCGTGAGGTAGTCGACCTCGATCTCCTTGAGCAGGATCATCGGCAACTCGACCTCGCGTTCGACGGGCGCAGCCGCACCGGGCGGCGTGTAGCGCAAGCCCACCTGCCCGCTCGTGATCTCGCTCCGCTCGCGCAACGTCAGGGCCGTCACCTCGGCCTGCACGACGGTGCCCGAGGCGTCGACGGCGCGCTGCTCCAGCCCCGCCTTGGTGGTGGCCACCGAGATGACCACGAGCAGCAGCGGGAGCGCCCACAAGGCACGGGCGGCGACAGGGTGCGAGAGAAACGTCATCGGGGCGGGCGGGCGCGGGCTCTCTCAACGAGGGCCGTCCGCGCCGGGTGCCCCTTCGCGCCGGTTTCGCGGGGCGACAAGACCTGCTCGCGCCGGACGGCTACTCCGTCTCCTCCAGCGTCATGAGGTAGTCCTCGACGCTGCCGACGCTCACGCGCGTCTCGCCCTTGATCTTACGAGCCTTAATGCTGCCCTGGCGGATCAGCTTCTGGACCTGGTTCCGGTCGATCAGCTTCAGCAAGCGGCGCGCCTCGGTGCGGCTGACGGTGTCCTCGCGGTACTCCCCCGCGAACCCTTCCAAAAACTCGATGGTCGCCTGATCGACGGCGATCAGGCGCGTCTCTACGTTCTTGTCGGAGACCCCCCAGTCGAGGGCGGCGTTGATCAAGCCGCGATCGGTCCAGCGGACGAGCGTCTGGCGGGAAATGCGGAGGGCCTCGGAGAGCTCGTCGAGGCGGAGGGTCTGGCGGAGGTCGGTGGTCATGGAGCGGTGAGCCGGAATCGTTTGGACAGTGACGCTTGTTGAGACAGACGTCTTACCGCACACGCCGCTAAAAGGTCCCGCTCCCGGCTGGGGAAGCTCCTTATCTGAGCGCCCGATCCGTTAGTTCTGACAGGACATCGGACGTGATGACCCGCCACGTTGGCGCGGCGAGGGCGCCGGTGGAGGTCCGCCCGAAGGTGGCCCGAACCAGGAGCGTCTTGCCCCGGTCGCTGGCGTCCTCAGAAAAGGAGGCCGGTGTAAAGCGGAACACGAAGCCGGCGGAGGTTGGGTCGAACCCCAACTCGCGCCCCACGAAGTCGGCCAGGAAGCCCGCCTCGTCGGTGATGACGCCGCCATTCGCGGCCCGCTCGTCGATGACGACGGTGCGCGGGCGGCGCTCGTCGGTGGAGTGGAAGACGCGGACGCGAGCGGCACGTTGGGCGGCGTATGTCCGCCAAGTGAGCGTGCTGTCGTGGACCGGATTGGTCTGCGCACTCGGGGAGACGGCCGTCACGAGGAGCCCCACAATCAGGAATCGAAGCATCGGTCTGATGGCAAGTTGCGGGGGAACGACGTCTGACATAGACCCGCGAGACCGCCGGACACAACCTCGATTCCTAAATATTCATCCGGGCTCGTCCCCGCGAGCGATGTGCACAGCCCGCCAGCAGTACCACGCGGCGACGCTCCGCCAGGGGGCGTAGGGCTCGCCGAGCACGGCCATGGCCTTCGCCGTCGGCCGGTCGTCGAGCCCCTGCACGATGCGGACGCCCTCCTGCACGCCGAGGTCGGCGACCGGCCAGACGTCGGGGCGGCCGAGGTTGAAGATGAGGACCATCTGCGCCGTCCACGGGCCGACACCGCGCACGGCCGTGAGCGACGCGATGACGGCGGCGTCGGGCATCGCCAGCAGGGCGTCGCGGGGGGGCAGCGTCTCAGCGCGCTGGCGAGCGACCAGGTCGCGGACGGCGGCCACCTTGGCGCGCGACAGCCCGCACGCCCGGAGCGCATCGTCTGGGGCGTCGGCGACGGCGGCGACGTCCAGCGTCTCGCCGTCGCCGAACGCCGCCAGCACCCGGCCGTGGATGGTGGCGGCGGCCTTTGTCGAGAGCTGCTGGTAGACGATGGACCGGAGCAGGGCCGGCAGCGTCTCGTCCGGGCGGATCGTGAGCGTGGGCGGGCCGACGCGAGCGATGGTCTCGGCGAGTTGCGGGTCGGCGGCGGCGAGAGCCTGGCTGGCGGCGACGCCGTCGTAGGGAGGCGACATAGCGAGGGGGCGTGGGACGAGCGCAGGATCGCCCTCTCGGCTGACCCGTGTCGTGTCGCTCAGCGTCGGGGCCTCTGCCCGCGCATCTCCGAGACGCCGAGTCCATCGCGGACGGCGGTCGCCAGCGCATCGGGCACGGCGCCCCGCACGGTTGCCGTCGCGAGCTCGCGGCGCTCGGGGTAGTCCTTTCGAAGGGCGGCGAACGCGGTGGCGCGAGCATCGCTCGCCGTGCCCGCCAGCGTGGCCCGGAATCGGGCGTCGTCGGCGCGGACGTCGTAGACGCGGCGGGCGAGCGCGTCGAGCCAGGCCGTCGGGGCGACGTCGGCGGGCGGGGCGTCGACGGGCGGGCCGGGACCGAGGGCGTCGGTGACGGTCCAAGGTGCGGCGTCGCTGGCGAGCCAGCGGTGGAGCGCGTCGGCGAGCATGGCCGTGCCGCGCGCCTTGGCGTCGGCGGCGTAGCCGGCGATGTGGGGCGTGGCGAGGGCGGCGGCCTCGACGAGCGCCGGTGTCGGCTCCGGCTCGCTCGGCCATGTGTCGAGCACGACCGGACGGGACCGCGCCAGAGCCAGCGCCGCGTCCGGCGTGACGACGCGGCCCCGCGCGGCGTTGACCAGCCACGCGCCCGGGCGCATCCGAGCGGCGGCGGCGGCGTCGATCAGGCCGAGTGTGGGCCACGGGCTCTCGATGGCCGTCGTGAGCGGCGTGTGGAGCGTCACCACGTCGGCCCGGTCCAGCACCTCGCCCAGGGCGTGCCACTCGCCCGACTGACCGTCGGCTTGGCGGGGCGGGTCGCACGCCAGCACCGCCATCCCCAAGGCCCGAGCCCGAGGCGCCAACCGGCCGCCCACGGCCCCGACGCCGACGACGCCCAGCGTCTTGCCTGCCAGGGCCTCCCCACGATCCGCGGCGAGTGCCAGCAGGGCCGCCAGCACGTAGTCGACGACCGACGCGGCGTTGGAGCCGGGCGCCGAGGCGAACGCGACGCCACGCGTCGCCAGCGCCGCGCGGTCGACGTGCTCGGTGCCTGCGGTCGCGGTGCCCACGAACCGGACGCGCGTCCCGGCGAGCAAGGCGGCATCGACGGGCGTCACGCTCCGTACGAGCAGCACATCGGCGCCCCCCAGCGTGTCGCGGGTGATCGCCCGGCCCGGGACCCGACGGACAGCGCCGAGTCGCCCGAAGGCCGCCTCCGCGAAGGGGATGTTGGCGTCAGCGACGATGTCCAGCGGAGGGTGCAATAGGTGTCGAGTGGCGTCCAACGAGGTAGTCACTACGGCTCACTAAGGTGGACGGTCCCCGATACGGCCCCCTTTCTGGAAGCGGCTCAGCCTCGATCTCGTGTGAAAACGCAGGATGGGCACAGGCCTTGAAAGCACATCAATCGCCGCTTTCCTCGTCCTTCACCGTTCTGCCTCACGACCTCCGTTACCCCTTCACCGTCTTGGCCAAGCTTCTGCGTTGGACACGGCGGATACCTCAAGGCTCACACCCCCGGACTCGTATGCGGAACGTCAGCAAGACCCTCGGAACCGGCCTCGCCATCACCCTGGCCGGCATGCTGCCCATCGTGGGCCTCTTCTTTACGATCCACGCCGCGACGGACCTGTCGGGCGATGAGGTCCCGGTCTCGCTGGTCTCCGACGCCGCCCCGGCATTCGCGCTCGACGCCGTCACGGAGGACGTGCTCTGGCTCGCGCGGTGCATCTACTCCGAGACGAAGCGGGCCGAGGAGCAGGAGTTGGTGGCCTGGGTCGTCCGCAACCGCGTCGAGACCGGCTACCGGGGCGAGACCGAGTACGAGGACGTCGTGCTGGACCCGTACCAGTTCAGCGCCTTCAACCCCGGCAACCCCAAGCGCCGCCTCTACACGTCGCTGACGCCGTCGGCCGACTCCCCGGCGTTCGTCCAGGCGCTCCAGATCGCGCACGACGTGTACCACGCCCCCGCGACCGCGCGGCCGTTCCCCAACAAGACGCGCCACTTCTACAGCGAGCGCTCGATGGTGGGCGGCGCCGTCCCGAACTGGTCGGCCGGCCACGCCCCGGTGCGCCCGACGCGCTTCCGCATCGACCCGCGCCGCTTCCGGTTCTACTCGGGCGTCGCGGCCGCGCTGAAGCTCTAAGCGCAGCGGCTTGAATTCTGGGGGATGCGGCGAGTCCGCGTCCCCCTTTTTTGTGCCCGGTCCGCGGGCGGCGCGAGCGGGCGCCCGCCGGGAGCATGGCCCGAGCGCTTTCGTAGTCTCCGGCCTCCTCCCCGACGCCCATGCTTCGCTTCGTCCTCTTCGTCGTCGCGCTAGGCGCGTGCTCTGGCCCCGCGCCCTCCACCGACGCCGGCGAGCCCGCCTGGGCCGTCGAGCCCGCGCCCGTGTGGGCCGTCGACGGGCTCCGGTTCGCGACGTTCAACGGCGAGTTCCTGTTCGACGGGGTCGGCGACGAGGGCGAGGCGACGTTCGACTGGAAGGGCGACCCGGCCAAGGCGCGCGCCCACCGCGACGACGTCGGCGCGGTCATCCGCCAGCTCGACGCGGACGTGGTGATGGTCCCGGAAACGGAGAACCTCGCCGCGCTCCAGATGCTCGTCGACGAGTCGCTGGCGGACCTGGGCTACACGGCTGTCTTGGTCGACGGCCGCGACTCGTTCACGGGGCAGGACGTGGGGCTGCTCACGCGCTTCCCCGTCGAGGCGGCCGGGCGCGACGACGACCGCGTGCCGGTCGGCGTCAGCGACCAGCTCTACGGCGTCTCGAAGAACCTGTGGGTCCGGCTCGCGCTGCCCGACGGGACGCCCATCACCGTCGTCGGCGTGCACTTCCTCGCGCAGCCGGACAACGTGGAGCGCCGGGAGCGTCGAGAAGCGCAGGCCGAGGTCATCCGCCGGCGCGTCGAGGAAGAGCTGGCGCTCGGCCGGCAGGTCTTTGCCCTCGGCGACTTCAACGACTTCGACGACGCCGTGCTCGATCGCAGGGGCTCGCAGCCGATCACCGACGTGCTGGCGACCGTCAAGCGCGCCGGGCCGGAGCCGGACGACGACTTGGTCAACGTGCTCGGCGACGTGCCGCAGGCGGAGCGGTACACGGCGCACTACGACCGAAACCGGAGCGGGACCATCGACACCGGCGAGCTGTCGGCCATCGACCACGTCCTGCTGTCGCCCGCGCTGTACCGCCGGGTCGTGGACGTGCGCTACGTCCACGCGCACGACCCGCGCGAGGTGAGCGACCACTTCCCCGTCGTGGTGACGCTGGCGGAGTAGACGAGGTCAGCAGGGGGAACGGAAGCCGCGAGCCGCTGACGTCAGCATCGAGCCAGACTCCGCGCATCCCGCTGTCACTCTCTACGCCCACGCCACGCCAGCAGCGATTCGGTTTTGACGCCCCCGCCCGGATCCTCCCGCGCTCGGCCCCGGTTGACACCGACCCGCCCCCTTGGGCTCCCTTCTCCCCCCCGTCCCCATGCCCGACGACCGCCCCGACGCTGCCCAGTGGCAACGCGCCCTCGATGGCGACCGCGACGCCTTCGAAGAGGCGCTCGCCGCCCACACCGACACGCTCCGCACCGCCGCTGAGCGCCAGCTCGCCGTCGAGCGCGACGTCGTCTCCGACGAGCCGGTCGACCGCTCGGCCGTCGTCGACCTGACGCCGAACGAGCTGGTCGGCGAGACGCTGCTGCGCGCCTGGGACCTGCGCTCGCGGTTCGACGGCAACCGCCTCGGGTTCCGGGCGTGGCTGCTCGGCCTCCAGACACGGTCGCTGGCGCGGTTCGCCCAGCGTGAGGACCGCTACGCCCGGCGCAAGGCCATCTCGCTCGACGAGGAGCTGCCCAACAACGAGGACCAGGACGCCGTCGGCGAGCAGTTCTACGAGTTCCGCCAGCCGTTCGACGTCGACACCTACGAGGAGGTCATCGTCGGCGAGGAGCCGGCGGACCCCGTGCTCGGCTCCGAAGCTCGGCAGGCCGTCGTCCTCCACGACGAGTTCGAGGTGTCGCTCCCGGATGTCGCCCAGATCCTCGACGTGTCGCTCAAGGATGCAGCGGCCGAGATGAACCTGGCCCGCGAGGGCCTGCGGGCGCGGATCGGCTCGGTCGACGACGCCCACGACGACGACCCGGCGGTCGACTCGTACACCGGCGACCCGCTGCCCGACGCCTAGCCCGCTTTCGGCTTTCGGCACTCGGTGCTCTCTACCTGGTACGAGGTATGCCGATCGCCTTGTCTGCACTCCGTACTCCGTACCGAGTACCCCGACCCTCTCCCCCTCCTCCATGCCCGCCTCCCTCTCCCCCGCCGACCGCGACGCCCTCCTCTCCGAGCTCCGCCATCGCACGTCGACGCCCGGCTTCCACTTTCTCGACGCGAGCCACCTGACGACGCTCAACGAGACGCGCTCGACCGGCGCGCCCATCGTGAGCCTGTACCTCGAGATGACGCCCGAGGCCCGAATGGGCAACACCTGGACGACGACGCTCAAGGACCTGTGCGAGCGGGCCGTCGCCGACGCCGGCGACCACAAGAAGGCCGTCGAGCGCGAGTGCGAGCGGATCCGCGAGGCGCTCGACGCCGGGCTCCCGCGCACCGGCCGCGGCGTCGTGTTCTTCGCATGCGAGGAGCAGGGGCTGTTCCAGCAGCTCGGCACGGCCATCGAGCTGCCGAACGCGGTGCACGTCTCCGACAACCCCTACGTCCGCCCCCTCGCGCGCATCCGCGACGAGAACGACCGGTTCGTTCTCGCGCTGCTCTCGATGCACAAGAGCCGCTTCTTCTTCGCCCAGATCGGGCTCGTCGAGGAGGTCTATGAGCTCGACGGTGAGGAGTTCGCCGTGACCGACCTCGTCTCGAAGGACCAGAAGCAGGACCGCAAGAACGAGCTCCGCCGCCAGCAGGCCCAGCGCTCGGCGCACGCGCTCCAGCTCATCGCCAAGGAGCTCGAGGCCCGCCACGTCTTGTACTCGGCCCCGGCCGACATGGAGGCCGACTTCTTGGACCAGCTCGACCAGTCGGTCCGCCAGCGCGTCGCCGGCTCGTTCGCCTGCGACACCATGGCGACCACGGCCGAGGTGGCCGACGCCGCCGAGGTCGCCCAGCGCGAGGTCGAGGCCCGCGAGGAGGTCGAGACGCTGGGCAAGGTGCAGGAGCTGCTCTCGTCGCGCGCCGTCGCCGGGCTCGACGACACGCTCGACATGCTCAACCAGCAGCGCGTGATGACGCTCGTCGTCGACGGCGACCAGACGATCCCGGGCGGCATCGACGCGACCTCGGGGATGCTGACGACGCAGACCGAGGGCACGTACGCCGCCACCGGCGGCGACGTGAGCCCCGTCGCGGATCTGGTGGAGCTCATGCTCGACAAGGCCATGGAGCAGGGCGCCAGCCTGGAACTGGTCCACTCCGATGCCGGCCGCCAAGCGCTCGCGGCGCACGGCCCGGCCGCCGCGCTGCTGCGGTTTTAAGGCCCTCTCCCATCGGTTTCCCGCCCCGCCGGCTCTCGCTGGCGGGGCGGTTTTGGGAACGCCGTCGGCCGTTGCCCTCCCCCGCACGCGGCGGCGGCTACTCCCGGCGCGCCCCCCATGGCGACGACGGGCCAGCGGGCACCCAGGGAGGAACGAGCAGACCGATAGGCACATTCGGGCGGGCCTGATGCGGCGCCTACTACCCGAGTCGTAGACTGACGCCATGCGTGTCCTCGTCCTGCTCCTGGCCCTCGGTGCGTGCGCCGCCGCCCCGCGACTGGTGCGCGCCGACCTCGCGGGGACGACCTGGCGTGAGGTCTGCCCGGCGCCCGAGATCGCCACGGCCTACGTCCGCCTCGACCCCGACGGCCAGATGGCCTGGAGCTACGCCCACCCCGACTCGGTCCGACGCGACACCGTCCACACGTGGGCCGTCGAAGACGGCGCGCTGGTGCTTCGCTGGACGAACAGCACGGCGGTCTCCCGGTACCCCGCCAGCGGCGACCCGCGCCGCCTGCTTGCTGACTCGTCGTCGTTCTGCGTGGACGAGCCCCCGTCGCTCGACCGCGTCCGCTGAGCCGATGGTTTGGTGGGCACGACGCCTCCGACGAGGTCCCCTGTCCCTGTGCGAGAAGCCCGAGAGGGCCCGGCCTGCTGTGGCGAGCCTGCCTTCTGGCGCGGTGCCCATCGCCCTCCCCTACCCCTCCTCCCCGCCTGCGCGGGGACAGGCTGGAGGGGAGGTCAGGTCTGAGGCATCGGGCGGCTCGGCGATCGGGGCTTGCGCAAGCCCTCCCGACGACGGCCCCTCTCCTTTCGGGAGAGGGACAACGCGCAGCGTCGGCGAAGCCAGGGGGAGGGTGTCCGCCTCCTGGCGCACGCCCGACCGCAGGCGCGAGTAGACGAAAACCACGTCTCCACATCCGTGCGCTCGTCCAGGGGCGGGCTCTGCCGAGGGTTCACCGACGATCCGTAACAAGGGACTGGGTTGCGGCGTCCCCCGGACGCGCGGCAGGGAGAGACGACTCCGGCCGGCCCGCCCTCCCCCCGACTCGATGCGCCGACTCCTCCTCGCCCCGCTGGCGATTTTGCTCACGGCGTCCGCCGCCGCTCAGCCCGCCACGCTCAACGGCTTCGTCCGCGACGCCGCGTCCGGCGAGACGCTGATCCAAGCGACCGTGACCGTCGAGGCGACCGGGCGCGGGGCGGCGACGAACGTGCAGGGGTTCTACACACTCGGCAACCTGCCCGCGGGCGAGACGACGGTCACCGCGAGCTACCTCGGCTACCAGGCGCTCCGGCGGACGGTGACGCTGGCGCCCGGCGAGACGCGGCGGCTCGACCTCGACCTCCAGCCCGCCGGGGTCACGACCGGCGAGGTGGTCGTGGAGGCCGAAGAGCCCATCGAAGAGGAGCGCGCGCCGGGGACGGCGAACGTGTCCATCGACCTGGTCGAGGCGTTGCCGACGGTCTTCGAGGCGGACCTCTTCCGATCCATCCAGCTGTTGCCCGGCGTCAAGGCGTCGAGCGACTTCTCGTCGGCGCTGTACATCCGGGGCGGGTCGCCGGACCAGACGCTGATCCTGCTGGATGGGACGACGGTCTACAACCCGACCCACTTCTTCGGCTTCTTCTCGACGTTTAACACCGAGGCCATCAAGGACGTGCGGCTGTACAAAGGCGCGTACCCGAGCACGTACGGCGGGCGGCTGGGATCGGTCGTCGACGTGTACAACCGGGACGGGAACCGGCGGAGCACGGCGGGCTCGCTGAGCCTGGGCCTGCTCGCGAGCCGGGTCGGCGTGGAGGGGCCGCTGCCCGCGGGCGCCTCGGGCTCGTATTCGTTCAACGCGCGGCGCTCGACGCTGGAGCCGCTGCTGGCGGTCCTGCGCGAGCAGCTCGACGAGGACGGCATCCCGGAGAGCTTCTACTTCTACGACCTCAACGGCAAGGTGTCGCTCGACCTGACGCCGAACGACCGCGTGTCGCTGGCGACGTACGCCGGCCGCGACAAGGTGGTCGTGCCGTTCGGCGACGACGCCCGGTTCGACCTCGACTACGGGAATCGGACCGGCTCGCTCGCCTACAACCGGGTCCTGTCGGGCACGGCCTTCGCCCAGCTCCGGCTGACCGCGAGCCGCTACTTCAGCTACCCCGTCGGCAGCTTTGCCGGGACCGAGTTCGAGCGGCCGAACACCCTGACCGACTACTCGGCGCGCGGCGACCTCGAGTGGCTGCCGAACGAGCGGTTCGAGGCGCGCGCGGGCGTCTGGGGCGGCTTTTTGACTCTGGGGCTCGCGAGCAGCTTCAACGGCAACACGCAGACCGACTACGAGAACCCCTCGCGCTACGCCTCGGGCTACGTGCAGGGCAAGGCGCGGGCGGGCGAGTGGATCGCGACGGGCGGCCTGAGGGCGGAGTACTTCCGGAGCGAGACCAAGGATCTGCGCCCTGACGCTCAAGCGGCGGTCGGGTCGGCGTACCTGCGGTTCTCGCCCCAGGTGCAGCTCGAGCGCACGATGGGCGAGGGCATGGTGGTCCAGCTCGCGGCCGGGCGCTACCACCAGTTCCTGTCGCTGATCTCGAACGAGGCGTTCTCGGGCTTCGACACCTGGGTGACGACGGGCGTGGGCGTGCCGCCGCAGGCGTCGGAGCAGGTCGTGCTCGGCGTCAAGACGAACCTGGGGGAGGCGTACCGGCTCGACGTGGAGGTCTACGGGCGGACGCTGCGCGACCTGTTCGACATCGACCCCAACAACCAAGACGTGGCGGGGCTCGATTACCAGAGCCTGTTCCGCTTTGGCGAGGGCTACGCGTACGGCGCGGAGTTTTTGCTGGAGCGCGGGCTGGGCCGGCTGACCGGGCTCGTCGGCTACACGATCGGCGCGACGCGGCGGCGCTATCCGAACCAGTCGGAGGCGTTCCAGAGCTACTTCCCTCCCAAGTACGACCGCTTGCACGACCTGACGGCCGTCGCTCAGTACGACCTCGGTCGCGGTTGGCAGGCGACGGTCGCCGGGGCATACGCGACGGGGCAGGCCTACACAACGCCAGCCGGATTCTTCGAGGCGGGTGGGCTGCCCTTCCAAGACGACACGCTGCCCGTCTTGGTCTCGAACGGCCTCAACACCGCACGCCTAACGCCCTACCACCGCGTCGACGTGGGGGCGACGAAGCGCGGCGCGTGGTCGTTCGCCGACTACGAGTTGCAGCTCCAGCTGGTGAACGTGTACAACCGCCGCAACCTGTGGTTTGTGACCTACGACTTCGACGCCAACCCCGTCGAGGTGGGCGAGGTGCGCCAGCTGCCGATCCTGCCGAATGTGTCGCTCTCGCTGTCGTTTGGCGGTGGCCGGTGAGACCGGTTCAGGGTTCGGGGTTCGCCTCCCGGGCCGGTGTGCCCGATCCTCTATTCCTCTTCTCCTCTTTTCTAGACCGATGCGTTACGCCTTGCTCGCCTCCCTCCTGCTCGCGGCCGTCGGCTGCGACGGGTTCGCGGACGACGACTTTACGGCCCAGGTGGTGGTGTCGGCCAACCTCGGGGCCGAGGAGCCGCTACCGGCCATCGTGCTGACGGAGTCGTCGCCTCTGCTGGCGCAGTACGACCCGGCCGCGCTGGCGGTGACCGGTGCGACGGTGACGGTGTCGCTGCTGGCGGCCGACGGGTCGGTCTCGACGGCGTATCCATACGTCGCGAGCGGGACGCCGGGGACGTACGAGCCGGCGACGCCAGCGGGCGTACTCCCCGGGCGGACGTACCGGCTGGATGTGCGGGCGGGCGAGCACACGTTGACGGCCGAGACGACGGTGCCGCCGGCGCTGGCGCTGGTGGCGGGACCGCCGGAGGTGTCGGTCTACGGCGAGGGGCAGGGCCCGGAGCTGCGGGTGTCGCGGACCTCGACACCCGCGCGGCAGACGGCGTTCGTGATCTCGACGCGCGCGCTGGCGCCCGTCGCCTTCGAGGAGATCGAGGTGGACGGCGACACGAAGTACCGGAGCCGCCCGGCGGAGGGGACGTTCGGGCTGACGCCGCCCTACACCCGGTTTTTGGGGTGCGACCCGGCGGAGGACGGCGCGGGCGTCGTGTGCGATCAGGACCCGCGCGAGAACGCCGTCGTGGGCACGTCGCCAGTGATCAATGAGGCGGGATATCAGGATTTGGGCGACGGGACGGTCCTGGTGCAGGTGCCCTCGCTGGCGTTTGGGTTCTACGGGCCGGTGTCGATCCGGCTGGTGTCGGTGGACGTGGCGCTGGAGGCGTTCGTGGAGAGCCAGCTGGTGCAGGGCGGCGGGAGCACGCTGTCGCCGGGCGAGATCCCGAACGTGACGACGAACGTGGTGGGCGGGCTCGGCGTGTTCGGGTCGTTCGCGCGGGTGACCGTCGAGACGACGCTGGTAGAGTAGCGCGGGCTCGGGAGAGGAGGGCTGGCGCGAGCCGGTGGGTAGGAGGCGGGGCCCCTCTCCCCGGCTTCGCCGACGCTGCGCGTTGTCCCTCTCCTGGCGGTTGGCGCGAGCTGGGTCTGGCGCGAGCGGGCCGGACCTTTGGAGAGCGTCGCCGTATCCTCTCGCCTCCACGCCCCTCCGGCCCGATGCGTCTGCTCGCGCTCGCCCTCGCCGTCGTCGTGAGCGGCTGCTTCCAGCTTTCGTCCGTGCTCAGCGTGCGCGCGGACGGGTCGGCGACGCTACGCGACGAGGTGAGGCTGTCCGGCTTCGGGCTGATGGCGATGCAGGAGGACGCGGGCGCCTCCGATGAGGCAGAGTTCGAGGACCGCGCCGGGCGGCTGGGATCGGGTGTGCGGCTGGCGTCGGTCGAGCGTCGCGACGACGGGTTCACGGTGGTCTACGACATCGACGACGTGCGGACGCTGGCGTACACGGCGCCCGGGATGGGCGAGGGCGACGAGTCCGAGGGCCAGTTCCCGATGACGTTCGGGTTTGCCGAGGGCGAATCGGCGACGCTCGACATCCGGCTGCCCAAGCCCGACCCGGGCAAGCCGGCCGCCAGCGACGCCGCGCCGGCCGACGCCGCGCAGCAGGCCCAGGCACTGACGATGATGCGCTCGATGATGGGCGAGGCGCGGATCTCGATGGCGGTCGAGGTGGAGGGCGCGGTCGAGGAGACGAACGCGACGTACGCGGACGGCGCCACGATCACGCTCGTCGACCTCCCGATGGGGCCGTTCGTCGACGCGCTCGCGGAGCGGCCCGACCTGCTGGCGGCGGACGGGCCGCCGGACGCGAGTGCGCTGGCGGAGCTGCTGAAGGACGTGCCGGAGGTCCGGATCCAGACGCCGGGGACGGTCCGCGTGCGGTTCCGCTGAGACCGCTCAGAGCGGGGAGCGGGCGCAGGGCCCTCCTCGCGTCCCTCTTGGATCCGGATCCCTCCGAGAGCTACATCCGGTTCGGGTCCTCGCGCTGGCGCGTCTTGGTGACGCCGATCAGGATGCCGAGCCCGATCATGACGACGCCGCCGGCGCCGATCCAGGCGGTCGGGACCCCGGCGAGGTGGGCGCCCATCGCCAGCCCGGCGGTGAGGACGATGAAACCGATCAGGAAGACGTTGAGGTTCGACATGGGGGCGGGGGGGAGAACCCACCTCCGACGCTGCCCGCCCCCGCCCGTTCCACAGCGTCGATGCCGGCCGCTGCGGTCACGTCCGCATGACGCCAGCGGCCTCGGCCCGCGACGGGGAGGTGCCTCGGGGGGCGCAGGGCGCAAGCGAGGGCCCGGGTACGAGACCGCGTGAGGCACCGTTTGGCTGGCTCTTCCCCCCCCCTCCCCGCCTGCCCATGCGCTCGCTCGCCGTCGTCGCCGCCGCCCTCGTCCTCGTCGCCTGCGACTCCGCCGACCCGTCCCCGGTCTCCGTCGCCGCCAGCGCCGAGGCCGTCACGCTCGTCGGCCTCGACACGCAGCACGGCGACCTCGGGTTCGCGTTTGACTACGTCGGCCGGACGCCGTCGCCGTGCCACGTGTACTCGGGCTACGGCACGTCCACGCGGACGCCGCACGACGGCGAGGTCCAGCGGATCGAGGTCACCGTGAGCGTCATCGACGAGTCCGAGGGCGCGTGCGTCGGCGCGGTCGGGACGGTCGAGCGCGAGGTGTTCGCGCGGATCCCCGGGCCCGGCGTCTACGACGTGGCGTTCGAGCGGGTCAACGACGAGCCCCTGGAGCTGCGCGTCCGGGCGACCCTGGGGGCGGCCGTCGTGGAAGGCGAGTAGCCGTCCGTCGCGTCGCAGTCAGGCGTCGACCGGCGCCTCGACGGTCGTCCGCTGCATGACGATGGGCAGGCGGCGGCCCGAGCCGAACGCCTTGCCGGTGACGCGCAAGCCGGGCGCGGCCTGGCGGCGCTTGTACTCGTTGCGGTCCACCATCCGGGCGATCCGGTCGACGAGCGCGCGGTCGAACCCGGTCGCGGCGGCGATCGTGGCGGGCGACTCGTGCGACTCGACGTAGCGGGCCAGGATGGCGTCGAGCACGTCGTACGGCGGGAGCGAGTCGGCGTCGACCTGGCCGGGCCGGAGCTCGGCCGACGGGGGCTTGGTGATCGTGTTTCGGGGGATGAGCTCGCGCCCGGCGCGCGCGTTGACGTGCTCCGCGAGCCGGTAGACCTCGCCCTTGAACACGTCGGACAGCACGGCCAGCCCGCCCGACATGTCGCCGTAGAGCGTCGCGTAGCCGACGGCCATCTCGGACTTGTTGCCAGTCGTCAGCAGGAGGTGGCCGAACTTGTTGGAGACGGCCATCAGCGTCACGCCGCGTGCGCGCGCCTGGATGTTCTCCTCGGCGACGTCGGGCTCGCGGCCGGCGAAGAGCGGCGCCAGCATCGTCTCGAAGGCGTCGACGGCGGGGCGGATGGACACGTCGTGGAACTCGATGCCGAGCGCGTCCGCCAGCAGGCGGGAGTCGTCGACGGAGCCGGACGACGAGTACGCCGAGGGCATCGTGATGCCGACCACGCGGTCGGGCCCGAGCGCCTCGACGGCGAGCGCGCACGTGACGGCCGAGTCGATGCCGCCGCTCAGCCCGATGAGGGCCTTCTCGAAGACGCCGTCGCCGGTCTTGCGCACGTAGTCGCGGACGCCGAGCACGAGCGCGTCGTGAATCTGGGCGGTCGTCTCGGGGAGTTCGGGCGTGACGGGCTCGCCCGGCGCGTCGGTGTCCCAGACGAAAAAGTCGGGCGCGAAGAGGGCCCCGTGCCAGAGCGTCTCGCCGCTGGCGGCGGTGACGCGGCTGTCGCCGTCGAAGATCAGCTCGGTGTTGGCGCCGACCTGGTTGACGTAGACGAACGGCACGCCGTGCTCGCGGCAGCTCTCGGCGATGAGGTCGCGCCGCTCGGCGGGCTTGCCGACGGCGAACGGCGACGCCGAGATGTTGACGAACAGGTCGATGCCGAGCGCCGCGAGGTCGTCGATGGGGTTGGCGGCGTAGAGGTGCGTCCGGCCCTCGGCGCCCGTCCCGGAGGCGTCGCCGCCGCCATTGTTCCACATGTCCTCGCAGACGTGGAGGCCCAAGCGGAGCCCGTTCACCGTGACCACGCGCCGCGCGGGCGCGGACTCGAAGTAGCGGACCTCGTCGAACACGTCATACGTTGGCAGCAGCGTCTTGGAGACGGCGTCCTGCACGCGCCCGTCCGCCAGCACGAGCGCCGTGTTGAAGAGCCGCTTGCCGACGGGCGTCTCGTTGCGGACCGGCGCGCCGACGATGGCGGTGAGCCCGGCCGGGAGCTGCTCTGCCAGCGCCCGCACGGCGGCGTCGGTGGCGTCGAGGAAGGCCGGGCGGTCCAGCAGGTCCTGGGGCGGGTAGCCGGTGACGCAGAGCTCGGGGAAGACGGCGAGGTCGGCGCCCGCCTCGGCCGCGCGCCGGGCGTCGGCCAGGATGAGGGCGACGTTGCCGGCGAGGTCGCCGACGGTCGTGTTGAGCTGGCAGAGGGCGATCCGCATCGGGTTTTTCAGACTCGCGGGAGGGGTTCGGCGGCCGGATGGAGCGGGCTGGCGCGTCGGAACGCAGGAACGGGAGAACGCGAGAGGGCCAGCCACGGTGCCGACCCCACTCTCTCGGCCTCGGGGCCGAGGCGGGCGGAGCTACACCGCGGGCACGGGCGCGTCCGGGAGGCCGTCGCCCGAAGGGACGGCGGCGGCGGAGGGGGCGAGCCAGTCGGCCGGGGGCGGGGTGTCCGCCAGGACCACGAGGGCGTCGCCGGGCTGGGTCGCGAGGTCGGCGTCGCCAGCGAAGACGGACACGTCGCCGCCGCGGACGCGGAAGAGGGGCGTGAGCCCGCCGTCGTCGTACTCCTGGCGCAGCATCGACAGCGGCCGCTCGGCCGTCGCGTGGACGACGTGGACCTCGGCGCCCGCCTCGACGCGCTCGTCAATCGCCATCACCGTGGCGCCGTCGTCGAAGAGCGGGCGGCCGCGCAGGTGGCGCGGGATCTCGGTCGCCGCCGACTTCGGGCCGTCGGCGCGCATGGGGAGCTGGAACACCTCGTCGGACTCGAAGACCTCGCCGAAGTGGAGCGCCGTCAGCGAGTTGACCTCGTCGTTGGGCGTCACCGCCAGGAGCCGGCCGATCCCGCTCAGGTCGAGGTCGTCGATGACGCCCTCGGCCAGGATGTTGACGCGCTGGGCCGCCAGCCCCTCCTCGCGTGCCTGCCGCACGTTGCGGTTGTTGGCGTCGACGAGCAGGACCTTCACCCCCAGGCCCTGGAGCGCCGTCGCCACGCGCCGTACCCAGGGCTGGGCACCGACAAACGCGACGCCCTGGGGGTCGGGGAGCGCCAGCCCCAGCCACCGCGCGATCGGCGAGATCGTCAGCCCGTACACGGCGACCGTCCCGACGATGACCAGGAAGACGACCGGCACGATCCGCTCGGCGTCGGCGGGAAAGAACTCGGCGAGCCGGAACGAGAACAGGCTCGCGACGGCGGCCGCCACGATCCCGCGCGGCGCCAGCCACGACAGGAACGCCTGCTCGCGCCACGTCAGCCCGGTCCCCAGCGACGACAGGAAGACGGCGAGCGGGCGGACGACCAGCATCAGCAGCGCCAGGAACAGCAGCGGCCCCGGCGCCAGCATCAGCTCGAACGCGCTCGGGTCGAGCCGCGCCGACAGGATGATGAACAACAGCGAGATCAGCAGCACGCGCAGGTCCTCCTTGAACTCGACGATGCGGCGGACCGAGACGTAGGGCTGGTTCGCCATGATGATGCCGAGGAGCGTGGCCTCCAGCAGCCCGGCTTCCTCTTGCAGCGTGTTCGAGATCGCGAACGCGGCCACGACGACCATCAGCGCGACCGGGTTCTGGAGCCAGTCGGGCACCAACCGTCGGTGGAGCAGCAGGATCAGCAGCGCCGCCGCGAGGACGGCCACGCCGACGCCGACGACGATCTCGAAGGCGATGCCCTGCGCGAGCGCGCCCCAGACGCTCCCGTGCTCGCCGCCCGCCTCGGCCGGCTCGTGGAGCAGGATGACGGTCTCGAGGACGAGCACGGCCAGGATCGCGCCGATGGGGTCGATGGTGATCCCCTCCCACTTCGCGATCGTGCCGACGCGCCCCGCCGGGCGGACGTGGCGCAAGAGCGGCAGCACGACCGTCGGGCCGGTGACCGTGAGCAATGCGCCGAGCACGACGGCGACCTCCCACGTGAACCCGGCGAGGTAGTGCGCCCCGATCGCGCCGAGCACGCCCGTCACCACGACGCCGATCGAGATCAGGTTGAGGACCGACCGGCCGACCTCGCGGAACTCGTCGAACCGCAGCGTCAGCCCGCCTTCGAAGAGGATGATGCCGACCGCCAGCGACACGAACGGGAACAGCCACTCGCCCTGCAGCGCCTCCTGCGGCACGAACCCGGTGACCGGCCCGGCCAGGAATCCGAACCCGAGGAGGAGCAGGATCGACGGGAGCCGCGTCCGCCACGCGAGCCACTGGGCCCCGATCCCGAGGACCACGACGGCGGCGATGATGACGAGCGGAGACGGCATGCGGAGGGTGCGGGCGGGGTCGGCAAACTACCGGCGGAGAACCGCCGGGCTCCGGCGCGGGTCCAAACCGCACACTCCCCGTTCTCCGATGCCCGACGCCTGGCCCGCCCTCCCGCGTTTCGCCGACTGGCAACCCACGGCCGACGCGGTCCATCGGTGGACGCAGATCGTGGGCAAGGTGCGGCTGGCGGGCACGCCCTGGGTCAACCACGCCTGGCACGTGCCGCTCTACGTGACGGCGCGCGGGCTGTCGACGGGGCTGATCCCCGCCCTCGGCGTCGAGCTGGCGTTCGACTTCGTGGACCACCGGCTCGCGGTCACGGCGACCTCGGGGGCGCAGGCGTCGGTCGCCCTCGGTCCGATGTCGGTCGCCGAGTTCTACCAGCGGACGATGGACGCGCTGGCGGAGACCGGGGCCTCGGTCGAGGTGTGGCCCGAGCCGGTCGAGATCCCCGGCGACGTGGTCGCGTTCCCCGACGACACCGACCCACGGCCCTACGACGCCGGCGCCGTCACGGCGTACTGGCGCGCGCTGGTGGCCGCGCACCGCGTGATGACGGCGTTCCGCGCCCGGTTTATCGGCAAGGCCAGCCCGGTCCACGTTTTCTGGGGCGCCTTCGACCTGGCCGCGACCCGGTTCTCGGGCCGGACGGCGCCCCGGCACCCCGGCGGCGCGCCGAACCTCGCCGACTGGGTGATGGCCGAGGCGTACTCGCACGAGGTGTCGAGCGCCGGGCTGTGGCCGGGCGATGGCGTCGGCGAGGCCATGTTCTACGCGTACGCCTACCCCGAGCCCGACGGGTTCCGCGAGGCGCCCGTCGAGCCTGCGGCGGCGCGCTACGACGCGGCCCTCGGCGAGTACCTGCTGCCGTACGAGGCCGTCCGCACGGCGCCCGACCCGGACGCGGCCCTGCTGGCGTTTTTGCAGTCGACGTACGAGGCGGCGGCGGACGCGGGCAGCTGGGACCGTGCGGCGCTGGAGGCCGACCTCCCCGCCGACGCGCGGTAGCGCACGAGCCGCCAGCGCCGCCCCCCCCCCTGTCCCGTGACCCTCCCCCCGCGTTTCGGCCGGTCGCTGCGCTCCCAGCCCGAAGCGCTGTCCCCCTCACGAGTGAGGGGGACAGTCCGAGCGCCACGGAGCGAAGCGATGGGCGGTCGGACGGGGGGAGCCCCGCCTCCGCCCTACCCGTCGTGACGCGAGCCACACGCGCGATCCCCCGGAGTCGCCCGTTGGCCGCCCTACCTTGCGCCGTCTCTTCCCGGACCCATGCCCCGCTCCCCTGTCCTCCCGTGGCTGATCGCCGCCGCCGTCGGCGTGGCGCTGACGGCGCCGCAGGCCTGCCACACGAACGTCGGCGCGGCCCCGCCCGACTCGCCGCCAGCCGCCGAGCCGCTCCCCGAACCCGCCCCGCCTGTCCCGACGACGGCCACCGCCAGCACGTCCGACACGACGCAGTCCACCGCTGACGCCACGACCGAGCGCGCCGCCCGGCCCGACCTCCCCGACGGCTTCGTCCGCCTGAGCGAGGTCGCGCCCGGGATCGCGCAGGAGATGCGGTACACGACGGCCTACAACTTTGTCGGGACGCCCATCGACGGGTACCTCGCGCCCGAGTGCATCCTGACCATGCAAGCGGCCGAGGCGCTGGCGGACGTCGCCGCGTCGCTGGCGGGCTCCGGGCTGGGGCTCAAGGTCTACGACTGCTACCGCCCGCAAGCCGCCGTGACGCACTTCGTGCGCTGGGCCAACGACCCGGAGGCGCTCGCGATGAAGGACGCCTTCTACCCCGAGGAGCCGAAGGGCCGCCTGTTCTCGCGCGGCTACATCGCCACGCGGAGCGGCCACAGCCGCGGCTCGACGGTCGACCTCACGCTCGTCCGCCTGCCCGTGTCGCGCTCGGTCCAAACCGACTTCCCGACGCCCGACGGACATCTCCCCCGCTGCGACCGCCCGCTCTCGGGCCCCACGGGCCCCGACATCATGGACGGCGGCCGGTTCTACGAGGGCGACCTCGACATGGGCACGGCCTACGACTGCCTCTCCCCGCTCGCGGCGACCGACCACCCCCGGTTCACCGGCGACGTGCGGCGCAACCGCCAGCGCTTGCGGGCGGCCATGAGCGATGGCGGGTTTCGGAACTACTCCAAGGAGTGGTGGCACTTCACGCTGCGCGGCGAGCCGCACACGGGGACCTACTTCGACTTCCCGGTCGAATAGACCTCAGAAACGACCAGGGGCCAGCGGTGCCTTCGCCGACCCGGTGCTCAGCGGACGACGACGAACGGGGCCGTCTGCGGAGGCGCTCCCTCCACGGTTAGCCGCGCGAAGTACACGCCCGGCGTGAGGCCACCGGTCGCGATGACCGCCTCGACGGCGCCCGACACCGGGCCGTCCAGAAGCACCCGGATGAGCCGGCCGCGCGCATCGAGCACCGCAAGCCGGGCCGCCGTGGGAGCCGTGACCCCGAACCGGGCCGTGGCGAGCGTCGCCGCCGGATTCGGACCGACGGAGAGGGCCGCCCCGGCCGCGCCGGCGTCCTCGCGGTCGATGGGGAACGCACACGCCCCGGCGGGCTCGCTGATCTCTGCCTCGGCGTTGCAGCCCGGCGCGTTGTCCCGGATGACGACACCGCCGAAGGCCGTCCCCTGACTGAGGTTGCCGTAGAGCCCACACGAGCACGACGAGAGCGCCGGGTTCTCGGTGACGGTGAGCAGCCCGCCGATGTACGAGAGTGGGGCCAGCCCGTCGAGATTCCGCAGCGATGCGTTCCCCTCAATGGTGAGTTTATGGCGGACGGCGGTCAGGCTAGAGAGCCCATCGACGTGCTCCAGGGCGTCGTTGTCGGCGAGGGTCAGCGCGGCCATGTCGTGGATCCCGCGGAGCCCGGCGAGGTCGACCAGCGACCCGTTCCCCGAGACCTCGACGCCGACGCCAGCCAGGTCCGTGAGGCCGGCGAGGCCGTCGAGATCGGGCAGGGCCGCGTTGTCGCGAACAATGAGGGACACGACCTCATGCAGGCCCAAGAGGGCGTCGAGGTCCGCGAGCCGCTCATTGCCGACGACCTCAAGCCGAAAGGCCGCTTCGATCCCCTCCAGCCCCTCCAGGCTCTCGAGCGTATCGTTGTCCCAGACGTAGACAGAGCGCACGACCGGGCCCACCCCGGCGAGCGCGGCGAGGCTCGTCAGCGCCGGGTTCCTCTGGATGGAGATCGACGTCCGGTCGCCGTCCAACGAGGATCCGGCGAGGGAGCCGATGTCCGCGAGCCGCGCGTTGTCCTCGATCCGCAGGGTCTCCAGGCCGTCCAGCAGGCCCAGGCCTTCGAGGTTTTCGAGGACATCGCTGCCGGTGACAATCACGACCCGGGCCCAGGTCACGCCGCCGAGCCCGTCGAGCGACGCCAGCACCGGGTTGTCCCCGATTATTAGAACGTCGACACCGGTGAGACTCGCCAGCCCATCGACCGTCCGGAGGACCGGGTTGCCCTGGATTATGATGTCCTCCGCACCCTGGAGGCTGGCGAGGCCGTCGATCTGTTCGAGAGCCGCGTTGTCGCGGATCTCCAACCTCCCGACCGTACGGAGCGACGAGAGCCCGTCCACGTCGACGAGCGACTCGTTGCCACGGAGGCGGAATGTGCTCTCGACCGAGTGGAGGTCGGTGAGCACGTCGAGGTCGGCGAGCGCTGGGTTCCCCTCGATGTAGAGCCCCCGAAAGCTTACGGGCGACGTGACAGCCGTGAGCGCCCAGTGGTCGCCGAGGGTCTCCAGCGACTCGTTGTTCCGAATGTGGAGCGCGCTGAGCGTGTCGATCCCCGCGAGGCCGGCGAGGCTCCGAAGCGCGGGATTGTCCTCGACGACGATAAATCCCGCCGACCGGAGCCCTGCGAGCCCAGCGATGTCATCCAGCACCGCGTTCCCCTCGATGGCGACGATCCCGCTCGACGACACGATCCCGGGGAGATTGCCAAGGCTCCGGAGCGCCGCGTTGCTCCGGACATTGACGTACCCGTCTGCGGCCACGTTCTCCAATCCGTCGAGGGTCTCCAACGCGGTCGTGTTGTAGATGGAGAGCGACTCGCCGACCGTGGAGACGGTCGTGAGCGGCCGGAGGGATGTGATCGGGTCCGCGGTGCCGGCCGCCTCAGTGATCTGCAGGTTCCCCGTCACCTCGGTGCAACTGACAGCGTCGACCTCGGCCTGGGTGCGAAGGAGGAGGTCACCCTCACAAACCTGGGCCTCGACCGAGGAGGCGAGCGAGAAGAGCGCGAGGGCGAGGAGGCGGACCATTCAAACAAACCGACATGTGGGGGACCGACAACCTACATACTCCCCTACTTCACTCCCTAGTCCATTTGCCCCGGCCCGAGTGGACAGGTCCGCCCCTACGCGCCCGCCGAGGCCCTCTGCGGGGCGCCGACCGACGAGGCTGGCGAGGGGTGTGTACCGCTCAGAGTGGAGACTAGCTCCACCGAGGCGCCGCCAGGCAGGCGTGGCCCAGGCCAGGGCGGTGGATCGCGCGACGCCGCGGCATGGCCTCCGAGTCCACGTGCAGGCCGTTGTCCGAGTCTAGCTTGGCGGGCCCCACAGCGCCCCCCATGCCCCTCTCCCGCCGCGACCTCCTGCGCTCCGGCGCCGCCCTCGGCGCGCTCGCCGCCCTGCCCCGGACCGCCCGCGCCGCCGCCGCGCCCTCCGGCCCGGTCGTGCTGGCGACGTGGGACAACCGCCGCGCCGCCGCCCAAGCCTGGGCCGTGCTCCACGCGGGCGGCTACGCGCTCGACGCCGCCGAGGCCGCCGCGCGCATCCCCGAGGCCGACCCCGACGACCACTCCGTCGGCCTCGGTGGCCGCCCCGACCGCGACGGCCGCGTCACGCTCGACGCCTGCGTGATGGACGAGCGCCACCGGTGCGGCGCCGTCGCCGCGCTCGAAGACGTGCTCCACCCCGTCACGGTCGCCCGGATGGTGATGGAGCGGACGCCGCACGTGATGTTGGTCGGCGAGGGGGCCCGGACGTTCGCCCAGTCGCAAGGGGTCGAGATGGTGGACCTGCTGACGCCCGAGGCCGAGGCGGCGTGGCGCGCGTGGCTGGAAACCGCCGAGTACGCGCCGGCCGTCAACAGCGAGCGGCGGACGGGGCACGCCGACGACCACGACACGATCGGCGTGCTCGCGCTCGACGCCGCCGGCCGCGTCTGCGGGGCGTGCACCACGAGCGGGCTGGCGTACAAGATGCGCGGGCGCGTCGGCGACAGCCCCATCCTAGGCGGCGGCCTGTTCGTCGACGGCGGCATCGGCGGGGCCGTCGCGACGGGGCACGGCGAGGAGGTGATCCGCGTGGCGGGCGCCAGCGCGGTCGTCGAGGCGATGCGGCACGGGCGCTCGGCGCAGTCGGCGGCGCAGTCGCTCGTCGAGCGCGTCGCGCGCGTCACGCCGGCCGACCCGGCGATGATCCAGGTCGGCGTGCTGGCGCTCGGGCCGGACGGCGAGGTCGGCGCGGCCGGGTTGCAGCCCGGGTTCGTCTACGTCGTCACGCGGCCCGCTGGCGCGGCGCCCGACGCGGCGGGGACGGTGACGGCCGAGACGCCGGTCGAGGGCGGGGTGACGTACACCGTCGAGGCGCCGTCGGTGCTGTAGGGGACCGCGGACGACGGACCTCGGACCGCTAGAGCCCTCGCGTCTTGTCGCCACTCCCTCTCCGACGGGCGACGCCGCGCAGTCCGACGATGCTCTGCGCCGTCGTCTGTGGTCCGTCGTCCGCGGTCCTCACCCCAGCCGCCCCGTCTCGCGGAGCCACGCCTCCGTGCGCGCCATCCCCTCGTCGAGGCCGACCGCCGGGCGCCAGCCCAAGACGCGCGCGGCCTTCGCCGTCGAGTACGCGGCGGGGTGCGTTACGTACTCCAGCGTCCGCCCCGACAGCGGGGGCTCCTTGCCGACCAGCCGCGCGCCCGCCGCGACGACCGGCGCGACGGCCCGCGCCAGCCTGGGGGGCACCGAGCGCAAGCGGACGCCCGTCATCCGCGCGTAGTGGCCGAAGAACACGCGCGGCGACACGCCCGGCCCGCTGAGGTGGAACGCCTCGCCGACTGCCCCCTCTCCTCCGGCCGCCGCCAGGATCCCCGCCACCACATCGTCCACGAAGACCGGCGCGAGGACGCCGCGGTCGCCGTCGACGAGCGCGAACCGGCCGGCGCGCAGCATCTCGACGGCGCGGACGGTCCACTGGCGGCTGCCCGGCCCGTACACGTCGCCCGGCCGGACGACCGTCGCCCGGACGCGCCCGCTCGCGACCTCCGAAAACACGGCGTGCTCGGCCGCGATCTTGGTGTCCGTGTACGGGTTGCCCGTCGGCTGGACGTCGTGGCTCTCGGGGCAGTCCGGCGGAAAGTCCCGGCCGTGGACGACGATCGATGAAAGGTGGACGAGCCGCCCCGCCTCCGCGCTCGCGTCGACGACGTGCCGCGTGGCGTCGACGTTCTGGGCGCGGAACTGGGCGGGCGACCCGAGCTCCCCGACGCGGGCGGCGGCGTGGACCACGAGGTCGGCGCTCGCGATTCTCGCCTGCCAGTCGCCGGGCCCCGTCAGGTCGGCTCGGACCGTCTCGAACGGGGCGGCCGGGGCGGCCACCAGGTCGAGGCCGAGCACCTGGTCGCCGCGAGCGACGAGGGCCCGGGCCACGGCGCCGCCCAGGAATCCGCTGGCGCCCGTGACGACGGCGCGCACTCAGTCGATGGGCGTGGCGATCACCGCCAGCGCGACGGTCTCCGTGTCGAGGCAGGTGGGGTCGCCCTCGCACGAGGCCGCCATGACGTCGTCGGGGGCGTACACGATCTGGACGCGGCGGCCCTCGATGACGTTGGTGTCGCAGACCGAGTAGTCGGCGTGGACGGTCTCCGTCGCACCGTCGTCGGTGCGGAGCGTGATGTAGCACGAGCGGTCGCCGCTCTCGATGTCGGTCACGACGCCGCGCGTCGGGACCGTCGTGCCGGCGACCGTGACGCGGGGCGGGCCCGTCGTGTCGGCCTCCGCGCGCAGGTCCGGGTTGTCGATGGCCCCGAGGTCGTCGGTCTCGTTCGAGCGGACGTCGACCTCGCCCGTCGGATCGGCTTCTGTCTCGGGCGTGTCCGAGGCGCAGCCGGCGAGGGCGAGGGCGAGGAGGAGCGGGGCGAGCCGCAGGATCGACGGGGAGAGCATTCGGTCGGGGGTCGAGGGTGGACTCTACGTCTCGGGCGGCGGCGGCGATCCCGCGCGAGCGGGGCACGCGGTGGTACCCTCTTCCCGCTCGTCCCCCACCCCGTCGTGTCTGTCCGTCCGCCCCGCGCCTCCGTCGTCCCCGCCAACCCCACGGGGCTCGGCACCTTCGGCGGCGTCTTCACGCCCTCGATCCTGACGATCCTGGGCGTCATCATGTACCTCCGGTTCGGGTGGGTGGTCGGGAACGTGGGGCTGGGCGGCACGCTGCTGATCGTCACGCTCGCGACCTCGATCACGTTTCTGACGTCGCTCTCGATCGCCGCCATCGCGACCGACACGAGGGTGCGGACGGGCGGGGCGTACTACATGATCAGCCGGTCGCTCGGCATCGAGACCGGCGGCGCGGTCGGCGTGCCGCTCTACATCGCCCAGGCGCTCTCGGTCGCGCTGTACACGATCGGCTTCGCCGAGAGCGTCGCGCTCCGGTTCCCCGGCGTCGACCTCAAGACGGTCGGGCTCGTCACGACGGTCGCCGTGGCCGTGCTGGCGCTGGTATCGGCGAAAACGGCGATCCGTGCGCAGTACGTCATCATGGGCGCGATCGTGCTGTCGCTGCTGGCGCTCGTGTTCGGGAGCAGCGTGCCGCCGGCGCCGGGCACCGCGCCGGTCCTGGAGCGGGCCGGGTTCTGGACCGTGTTCGCCGTCTTCTTCCCCGCCGTCACCGGCATCATGGCCGGCGTCAACCTGTCGGGCGACCTCAAGGACCCGAGCCGGTCGATCCCCAAGGGCACGTTCGCGGCGGTCGGCGTGGGGTACGTGATCTACATGCTGCTGCCGGTCCTGCTGGCGGCGCGGGCCTCGACGGAAGACCTGCTGACGGACCCGCTGATCATGTCGCGGATCGCGATCTGGGGCGACTCGATCCTGCTCGGCGTCTGGGGCGCGACGCTGTCGAGCGCGCTCGGGAGCGTGCTCGGGGCGCCGCGCGTGCTCCAGGCGCTCGCGCGCGACGGCGTGCTCCCGTCGTGGCTCGGCTGGCTCGGCACCGGCTCCGGCGACGACGACGCGCCGCGCCTGGGGACCGGCCTCACGCTCGCGGTCGCGCTGGCGGCCGTGTGGTTCGGCGACCTCAACCTGATCGCGCCCGTCCTGACGATGTTCTTCCTGACAACGTACGGCGTGCTCAACCTGTCGGCGGCCGTCGAGCGCTTTCTGAACAGCCCCTCGTTCCGGCCGACGTTCCGCGTGCCGTGGGCGCTGTCGCTGCTCGGCTTTATCGGGTGCGTGGCCGTGATGCTCCTCATCAACGCGGTCGCGACGGCCGTCGCGGTCACGTTCGTGTTCGGGATCTTCCTGTGGCTGGAGCGCCAGTCGCTGGAGACCGCCTGGGGCGACGTGCGGCGCGGGATCTGGATGGCCGTCACGCGCGCGGGCCTGATGCGGCTGCGCGACGCCCAGGACGACTCCAAAAACTGGCGCCCGCACCTGCTCGTGCTCTCCGGCGCCCCGGCCTCGCGGTGGCCGCTCGTCGAGCTGGCGGCCGCGATCACCCACAACCGCTCGATCCTGACCGTCTCGACCGTCATCACGGCCGCGGACGTGACGCCGACGCGCGTGGCCGGGCTGGAGCGCCAGATCCACGACTACCTCGCCGACCGGGCCGTCGAGGCGCTCGTCCGCGTGATCGCGGCGCCGGACCCGTTCGAGGGCGCCGAGCGGCTCGTCGACAGCTACGGGCTCGGCGCGTTCGTGCCCAACACGATCCTGCTCGGCGACACGCAGAGCACCGAGCGGCAGGCGCGCTACGGCCAGACCGTCCGCCACTTCTACGACAACGCCCGCAACGTCGTCATCGTCCGCGACAGCGCGGCCGGCGGCTACGGCCGGCGCCAGCGGATCGACGTGTGGTGGGGCGGCCTCAAGGGCAACGGCGGCCTGATGGTGCTCTTGGCGTACCTCCTGTCGACCAGCTTGGACTGGCGCGGGAGCACGGTCCGCGTGCTGATGGTGGCGCCGAACGAGGCCGCCGCCGCCCAGATGCGGACCTCCGTCGGCGAGCGCCTGCGGCTGACGCGGACCGGCGCCGAGCTCGAGGTGATCCTGGCCGCCGACCGCCCCTTCGACCAGGTCCTCCGCGAGACCTCCGCCGACGCCGACCTCGTCATGCTCGGGCTCGCGCCGCCGACCGACGACGGGTTCGTGGACTACTACACGGCCCTCCGCGCCCGCACCGCCGACCTCCCGGCGACCCTCTTCGTGCTCGCCGCCGAAGACATCGCGTTCGGCGAGGTGTTGGAGTAGAGGGACTGGGGACTGGAGGGCGCTCCGGCCACCTCGGCGATCTCCCCGAGGCGGGCAATGCAGAGACGCCCCGATGTGGGCGCCCCCTCAGTCCCAACGTCCCTCAGTCCCCAGTCCCCTCGTAATCGAACGCCCCGATGGCGCCCGGGAAGACGACCGGGCTGGCGCTGCCGTCGGCCGACACGGCCTGGACGCCGAAGAGGTAGTTGTCGATGACGACGTTCTCGAGCGTGTACGTCTGGCGCGCGTCGCCCGAGTTGGGGACGTAGACCGACCACTGCCACTGGGGCTCGGTGGTCAGGCGCCACCAGACGCGGAAGCCCGCCAGCTGCGGGTTCTCGGCGCGGTCCGGGGCGTCCCACGACAGCGTCGTGCTCGGCTGCACGGCCCCCTCGATGGACACGCCCGAGGGCGGCGGCGGGGCGCCCGCCAGCATCGCCAGCGTGACCGCGTTGAGCGCCGTCAGCTTGGCCGCGTAGTCGAAGTCGACGTACTCGACGGTGTCGCCGAAGTGGCGCGGCGAGCCGTCGGGGTGGGTGCCCGTGCGCAAGTCCTGGTGCTGGCGGTCGTAGTGCTCGTGCGTCTCCATGATGCGGACGCCCGGGAAGCCGACGTTCGTAAACGGCGTGTGGTGGCCGCCGCGCCCGAACCGGTCGAGCCGGTAGACCATCAGGATGTCGAGGTTGCGGATGTAGTCGTCCGCCATCCGGTCGACGACGCGGGCCAGGTTGCGGGACGGGCCGTCGACCTCGCCGCCAGTAAACCGCCGGATCCGGGCCTCGCGCTCGGTCTCGATGGGCCGCGTGGCCTCCGAAAAGACGCGAGCGGACGTGTTGTCGCACACCCCGTCGATCCCGCAGCTGTTGCCGATCATGTCGTTGTTGAGCACGCCGACGATCTCCCACCCCTCCTCACGCGCGATCTCGGCCATGATCTGGCCACCGAACAGGCCCTGCTCCTCGCCGCTGAGGCCCGCATAGACGATGGTCGAGGGGAATGAGTGCTGGCTGAGCACGCGGGCCGCCTCGATGGCCCCGGCCATCCCGGACGCGTTGTCGTTCGCGCCCGGCGAGTCGGAGGTAAAGTCGAGCGCGTCGCTCACGCGGCTGTCGATATCGCCCGACATGACGACGTAGCGGTCGGGGTCCGTCGTCCCGCGCTGGATCGCGAGCACGTTGACGACGTCGGTCGGCTCGGGAATGCGGCTCTGGCCCGAGATGGTCCGCCGCTGGACGACGACCTCGAGGCAGCCGCCGCACGCGGCCGAGATCCGCTCGAACTCGGCCTGGATCCAGCGCCGCGCCGCGCCGATCCCGCGCGTCGTGGAGACGGTATCGCTCAACGTGTGGCGCGTGCCGAACCCCGCCAGCGTCCGGATGTCGGCCTCGATGCGCTCGGCGGAGACGGCGCTGGCGACGGCGTGGAGGGCCTGCACCTCGGCGGGCGGGGCGACGCCGCCGACGAGCGAGTCCGGCCACGGCGCGTCGGGCGGGCGGTTCTGCTCGACGCCCGGCTGGGCGAGCGCGGGGGCGACGGAGAGAACGGCTACGGCGAGGGCGAAGACGACGCGCATGGTGGGGTGGCGGGAGAGAGGAGCGGTGCGGCCCGAATGGCACGCTCCTGGCAAGACGGGCATGCGGCCGCCCTGGATCCCGCCGACGGCCCCTCTGGGCCGCTCCCCAGCGGTCGCGTTACCTCTTTTCCCCCAGAGCGTGAAGCTCTTCCCTAAGCTGTTCATTGCGTTCGGGATCGCCGCCGCGATCATCGCGGTGGTAGGACTCGGCGTCGTCGCGGCCGCCAGCGGCGCCGCGTCGGCGCTAGCGACGGGCGCCGACGTAGGCGCCGCCGTCGAGCACATCCGCCTGCTCGGGTGGGCGCTGGTGGGCATCCCCTTCGCGCTCGCGCTCGCGCTCGGCGTGCTGATCGCCCGGACGCTCGGTCAGCGGCTGGGCCGGATCGCGGACGGCGTCCAGGCCGTCGGCGCCGGCGACCTCGACGCCCGCATCGGCGACACCTCGACCGACGAGGTCGGCGACCTCGCCCGTGCCTTCGACGAGACCGCCGCCGCGCTCGGCCGGAGCACCGTCTCCCGCGCCCACCTCCACGCTGTCATCGAGTCCATCCCCGATCCGCTGGCGGTCATCGACGGGGGCGGCCGGCTCCTCCGCGTCAACCAGGCCGGGGCCGAGTTGATCGGGCGGGCGGCCGACGACATCGTCGGAGAGCCCGCGTTCTCACTGTTCGTCCCGGAGGCCGAAGAGGTCGCCCGGTTCGGCGCCGCGATCGCCGGGGAGGCCGCCTTCACCGGCCTTGAGACCCGATTCCAGCGGTCCGACGGGACCACCCTCCCCGTCCGCCTCTCCGCCGCCAAGCTGCCCCCCCGCGACGGCGAGCGCAGCGGTCTGGTGGTGGTCGCCCAAGACATCTCCTCCACCCACGCCGCGCACCGCGCCCTGGTCGCCGCTCGCGATCAGGCCGAGCAGGCCAACCGAGCCAAGTCCGACTTCCTTGCCGCAATGAGCCACGAGATCCGCACCCCCCTCAACGGCGTCCTCGGGATGACCGACCACCTGCTCGGGGCCGGCCTCGACGACCACCAGCGCGAGGTGGCCGGCGTCATCCGGTCCTCGGGCCAGGCCCTGCTCGACGTCGTCAACCACATCCTGGACTTCTCGAAGATCGAGGCGGGACGGTTGGAACTGGAGGCCGCCCCCTTCGGCGTCCGCGCCTGCCTCCACGGCGCCCGCGACGTGGTCACGTACCGGGCCGAGCAGAAGGGGCTCGCGCTGGCCTGCGACATCGACCCGGCCCTGCCCTCCCACGTCGTCGGCGACGGGACGCGGCTGCGGCAGGTGGTCCTGAACCTGCTCGCGAACGCCGTCAAGTTCACCGAGGCGGGCACGGTGACGTTGACCGCCGAGCCGTGCGACCCCGAGACCTTGCCCGACGTGCTCCGCCCCGACGGCCCCTGCGAGAGCGGGCTTCACGTCCGGGTCTCGGACACCGGCATCGGCATCGCCGAGGCCGCGCTGGGCGACCTGTTCGACCCGTTCACGCAAGCCGACACCTCCACGACCCGCCGCTATGGCGGCACCGGCTTGGGGCTGGCAATCTCGAAGCGGCTCGTCGATGCGATGGGGGGCCGGATCTGGGCCGAGAGCGAGGTCGGCGTCGGGTCCACGTTCCACGTCGTCGTTCCGGCCGAGCCCGCCCCCAGCGCCGCCGTGCCCGAGCCGCCCAACGAGCCCGTCGCGCTCGGCTCGCGTGGCGCCCCGGGCGAGGTGCAGGCGTCGGGCAGCACCGCTCCCCCTCGTGTGTTGGTCGCCGAAGACAACGCCGTCAACCGCCGAGTCGTCGGGCTGATGCTGGCGCGGCTCGGCATCGAGCCCGTCATCGTCGAGGACGGCGACGCCGTGCTCCCGGCGCTGCGCCAGGCGGAGGCGGAGGGCCAGCCCTTCGACGTGGCCTTCCTCGACGTGCGGATGCCCCGCGTCGGTGGCGTCGACGCCGCCCGCGCTGTCCGCGCCGACCCCACCCTCCGCCAGCCGATGCTGGTCGCCCTCACGGCCGACGTGACGCACGAGCAGCGCGAGGCCTGCCTGGCCGCCGGCATGGACGCCTTCCTGACGAAGCCTCTCGACCCCGACGCGCTGACGTCGGTACTGGCGTCGGTGTCCCCCACCGACGCCGAGCCCCCCACCGATCCGCCGGGCGCCGACTTCCCGACGCTCGACCGGCTGACGGCCGGCGACCCCGGGGTGCGCACCGAGCTGTTGGCACAGGCCCGCGAGGAGCTGTCGGACGGGCTGACGGTCCTGAAAGAGGCCTTGAGAAACGAGGACCTCCGCACGACGGCCCTCGTCGCCCACTCGTTGCGCTCGGTCGCCGACGTGCTGGACGACACGGCGCTCGCCGACGCCTGCGCCGCGACGGAGGACGCGGCCGACGACGGCCGTCTCGTCGAGGCCGTCCGGGCCTTCCTGCCGCTCCACGCCCACGCCCACGCCTCCGTCGCCCGCCTCGACGCAGCGCTCGGCGCGGCCGCCCCACTCGACGCCGACGCGGTGCCGGTCTAGACGGCCGCCAGCAGCGCCGCGAACCCGAACGCGCCGGCCGCGAACGGCCAGAACCGACTTTCCCGCTCGTCGGGGAGTTCTTCCTTGAGCACGTTGAGAACGACGCTCCCGGCCAGGAACGCGACCAGCCCGGCGATGAGCGACTCGGGCACCTGCCCCGCCAACCCCAGCCCCGCGCCCCCCACCACGGCCGTCGCCAGCACGTAGCGCCCGACCGCCGTGTACCGGGCCTTGTGATGGTCGCGGAGTCCGACGTCGTTGACGAGAAAGTGGAGGGCCATCGCCGCCGCGAACGTCAGCCGTGAGACCAGGGCCGCATCGAGTGGGTCGGCGGCGAGCAGGTACCCGACGAGCACGTTGTACAGCCCGTAGCTCCCCATGTGGACCCAGAACACCTCGGCCTCGGTCCGGTCGCCGCCTTCCGAGCTCCTCTCGCGCGACCGCTGGGCGAGCTGTTCGAGCCCGTAGAACACGACCAGCCCCGCCAGCGCCAGCAGCCACGCGTGCGACCCGTCGAGCACGCCCCCACGGAGCCCGGCTTCAGCCAGGGCCTCCTGCCCCGCCGCCACCTCGGGCAGCAGGTGGGCGAACACGTACGCCACCGAGATCCCGCCCGCGGCCGACAGCGTCCGACTCCGGGGGGTTGCTTCGAGGAACCGGAGCCGCCCCGCCAGCAAGTGGACGAGCGCGAGGCCGGCGGACAAGACGAGCGGGAGCATCCGCCGAACCTAGCGCCCTGCTGGCGGCATGGGCATCTGGTCATCCCTCAGGTCCCGCCAGCCGAGGTTGTGGGCTGTGACGAGGGCCACCTTTTTCGCCTGTCGCCAGCCCTTGGGCCGCTTTTCGCGAGCGATGGCGTCGCGCGCGGTCGGGTACGGCTCGACGTGGATCAGCCGGTCGAGCGCGTAGCGTGCCGAAAACGCGGCCGAGTCGTCTCCGCTCGCGTGCTCCGCCAGCCGCCGGCCGAGGTCGTTCGTCACACCCACGTAGAGCGTGCCCGAGCGATTGGTCAGGATGTAGACCCAGTACGTCCCCGGCTCGCGCATGAGAAACGATAGGGCGACACGCCTCCCCACGCGGGCCGCCTCCCCTGCTGGCGGCTGCCGCGAACCAGCGACCTCCGCAAGCCCCCAAGCCGTCATCCTGAGCGGAACGAGCGCAGTCGAAGGATCTCTGGTGCGACGGGGTCTCGCGCTGGCGCCGGGAGCGCTGGTCGGAGCGCACCGCTCGCCAGAGATCCTCGGCTCCGCCCCCGTCTTGGCTACGCGGTCGCGTCGCGGTCGCGGGGGCAGGTGCGCTTCGCGGCTCTGCGTTCGACTCCGGGCTCCGCCCTCCGCTCAGGATGACGGCGGGGAGGGCCGCTGCCAAAACAGAAGCGCCCCCGGCTCTCGAAAGAACCGGGGGCGCCCGCCTCGGCGCCGAGGCCGAGAGAGTCAAACGGACGGGGATCAGCCGCAGCCGGTGGACGACCCACAGTTCGGGCAGCTGTAGCAGCTCCCGGCGCGGACGGTGATCCCGCCGCAGTTCGGGCAGGCCGGCGCGTCGTCCTGGTTCTGGAACGCCCCGATCTCGGTCGTCCCCAGCGCCGCCTCGACCGTCCCGCCGACGTGCGACGGCTGCTGGCCGGCGTCGACGACCGCTTGCGCGGCGGCGAACAGGTCGGCCTGCGTCTGGTCCGTCGCCGGGCCGTGGCGCTCCACCTCGGCGGCCACCGCCACGACGGGATCCTCCTCGGCGAGGTCCTTTTCCGCGCCGTCACCGCCACTCAGGAACTTGAGCGAGAGGTAGCGGAAGATGTAGTCCGTGATCGACTTGGCGATCGGGATCCGGGGGTTGGTGGTGAACCCGGCCGGCTCGAAGCGGACGTGGCCGAACTTCGACACCAGGTCCTCCAGCGGGACGCCGTACTGGAAGGCCAGCGAGATCGCCGTCGCGAAGCTGTCCATCAGCCCGGCGATCGTCGATCCCTGCTTGGCCATCGTGATAAAGATCTCGCCCGGGCGGCCCGCGTTGCGGTGGCCCTCGGGGTAGAGCCCGACGTGGAGGTAGCCCTCGTGGCCGGCGACCGAGAACTTGTGCGTCACCGACGGCCGCTCGTCGGGCAGGCGCTCGCGGTGCGGGCGGTAGACCACCTTCTCGACGATCGTCTCCACGACGCGCTCGGCGATCTCGGGCGTGCCGGATGCGGCGCCGTCCCCGGAGACGGCGCCCTCGGCCGACACCTTCTTGCCCGACGTGTTGCCGCCGGACTTGGTCGAGAGCGGTTGGGATCGCTTCGAGTTCTCGCGGTAGATCGCCACGGCCTTGAGGCCGAGCTCCCACGACTGCATGTAGGCGTCGGCGATGTCCTCGACCGTCGCGGACTCCGGCAGGTTGACCGTCTTCGAGATGGCGCCCGAGATGAACGGCTGGCACGCCGACATCATCCGGATGTGGCCCATGTGCGAGATGTAGCGCTCGCCGTTGTGCGGCTTGAACGCGCAGTCGAACACGGCGAGGTGCTCGTCGCGCAGGCCCGGCGCGCCCTCAATCGTGTCGTGCTCGTCGATGTAGTCGAGGATGACGCGGGCCTCGGCGTCGGTGTAGCCGAGCCGCGCCAGCGCCTCGGGCACGGTCTGGTTGACGAGCTTCATCAGCCCGTCGCCCTTGCCCGCCAGCAGCTTGTACTTGACGAGCGCGAGGTCGGGCTCGATGCCCGTCGTGTCGCAGTCCATCATGAAGCCGATCGTGCCGGTCGGCGCGAGGACGGTCGCCTGCGCGTTGCGGTAGCCGTGCTTCTCGCCGAGCGCGACCATCCGGTCGGCGCTGTCCTGGGCGGCCTGCTGGAGGTAGGCGGGGCACGAGTCGTGGATGTCGGCGACGGCGTCGCGGTGCATCCGCATCACCTCCAGGAAAGGCTCCTCGTTCTCGGCGTAGCCCTCGAACGGGCCGATCTTCGGGTTCGACGCCATCTCCGCCGAGCGGGCGTAGCCCTCGCTGTGCTCGATGGCCATCAGCGCCGCGGCGACGGCGCGGCCCTCGTCGGAGTCATAGGGCAGGCCCATCGACATCAGCAGCGCGCCCAGGTTGGCGAAGCCGAGCCCGAGCGGGCGGAAGCGGTGGCTGTTGGCGGCGATCGTCGCCGACGGGTAGCCCGCGTTGTCGACCAGGATCTCCTGGGCCGTCAGGAACAGGCGGGCCGCGGCGCGGTAGCGCTCGACGTCGAACGTGCCGTCGTCCTTCTTGAACTTCATCAGGTTCAAGCTGGCGAGGTTGCACGCCGAGTCGTCCAAGAACATGTACTCGGAGCACGGGTTGCTCGAGTTGATCGGGCCGGTGTTCTTGCAGGTGTGCCAGCGCTGGATGGTGTCCTCGTACTGCGCGCCCGGGTCGCCGCAGATGTGCGTGCCCTCGGCGATCGTCAGCAGCAGCTCTTCGGCGTCGACCTCGTCGACGGCCTCACCCGACGTGACGGCGGTCAGCGGGAAGCGCTCCCCCTTGTTGGCCGCCTCCATGAACGCGTCGTTCAGCCGGACCGACTGGTTGACGTTCTGGAAGGCGACCGAGCCATACGCGTCGCCGTTGAAGGAGCCGTCGTAGCCCTCCTCGATCAGCGCCCACGCCTTGCGCTCCTCGGTCTGCTTGGCGCGGACGAACTCCAAGATGTCGGGATGCCACACCTTGAGCGTCTGCATGATGGCCGCGCGGCGCGTCTTGCCGCCCGACTTGATCGTGCCGCCGGTCGCGTCCTGCACCTTCATGAAGGAGACGGGGCCCGACGGGATGCCGCCGCCCGACAGCTTCTCGTGCGACGATCGCAGGGCCGACCAGTCCGCCCCGACGCCCGAGCCGAACTTGAACAGCCGGGCGCTCTCGCCCATCAGCTGCCAGATGTCGTCGACGGAGTCCTTGACGGAGATGATGAAGCAGGCCGACGCCTGGGGCCGCTCGTAGGGGTCCACGTCGACGATCTCGCCCTTCTCGAAGTCCCACCCGGAGATCGTCTTGCCGCCCGAGTCGCGGATGCCGTACTGCTGGCCCAGCCCGACGTTGAACCACACGGGCGAGTTGAACGCGCCGTACTGATTCGTGCAGAGCCACGTCAGCTCGTCGTAGAACGCCTCGGCGTCGGTGTCGCTTGCGAAGTAGTTCTGCTCGCGGCCCCAGTCCGTGATGGTCCGCGTGACGCGGTGGACGAGCTGCTTGAGGCTGTACTCGCGCTGGCCCTCGGCGGGCGAGCCGTTGCCCGTGCCGACGTCGCCGTAGAAGTACTTGCTAGCGACCACGTTGACCGCGAGCGGGGAGAAGGCCTCGGGGAACTCGACGCCGAGCTGCTCGAAGATGGCCTCACCGCTGAAGTTCTTGATGGCCGCGTCGCGCGTCGTCCAGGAGACGCTGTCGAACGGGTGCGTGCCGTCGGTCGAAAACACGCGGTCGATGGTGAGGCCGCCGGACATGGCGGACCCTTTCTGCTTGCCCATAGGGGTTCGGGTGGGGGGGGACGATAAGGGGGCCGCTCGGGACCTCGCCTGCAACGCGTCGCTGCGGGCGGCCGGGCGGCCACGGCCCGGTCCTCAGTGCCTCGGTGCTGGCAGCCGGCGGCCCTCGTGGCCGCCCTGTCCAAGCCCATCCCGGCGCGTCGAATCGGACCTCAAGAAACCCGCCCACGCGCTGAGCCGCAAGCTCTCTCCGTCCACGGGTTATCCACACCGTGGAGAACCGGCGGCCACGCCCTCCCTAGGCGGCCGACCCGCCTAAAACGCCCGCCAGCGGCTCTTGGCAAGCCGTTATGCAGCCATGTGTGCCCATAACGGTCCTCTTCGGCCGTCGGCTTGCGGGCCCGTTATTCGTCTGCGCGCACCATAACGGCTCCCCCACCCGTCGCCCGCTCGCCGCCCCCTACTCCCCTTCTCCCATGTCCCGGCGACCGCGTGTCGCTCGCGGTCGGCCAGCCGGCCCTCTGCGCCACGGCCAGATGAGGGCTGGGGGCAGCTCCCCCCTTCCTCGCGCGTGTCCCCATCAGAGCCTCCCGACGGGGGCTCTAGCGATCGGATAGGTCCAGGGGACGTGGGCGCGAGGAGACCCGAATCACTGCGGCACGAGGCGCGCGGTGTCGGGCCCCTTGTCTCGTGCGTCTTGGCCCGTGCCCAGAGCCACCCGAAGGGGGGTCTAGAAGTCGTCGTCGTCGTCGAAGTCGAGGCCGTCGTCGAGCGAGAGGTCGTCGTCGTCGAAGTCGTCGAGGTCGTCGTCCTCGGGCTCGAGCGCGTCGAGGTCGAGGTCGTCGTCGTCCAGGTCGAGATCGTCGTCGAGGTCGTCGAAGTCGTCGTCGGGAAGGGCGGACATGGCGGCGGGGGACGTGCAGGAATCTGAGTCTACATCGGCCGTGCGTCCGGGGGCAAGGGGCCGCGCCGGAAGTGGGCGGCGGTGAATCCGAACCGAAAGCGTCGGTGGCGGGGCCCGACCCGGGAGCTTGCGGCCTCCCGGACGGTACTTTCCCTCTTTCCGACTCCGTCCCTCCCATGTTCGACGACCGCAGCGCGTACCCCCACCCCGACGACTTCAAGGTCGTCCGGCCCGAGTACTCCGACCCCGAGGACGAGGGCGATGACGTCATCGCCATCATCGAGATCGCCCCGTTCCGCGTCGTCGGCTACTCGGCGACGCGGCCCGGCGCCCGCCGGGCGGCGCTCCACGAGGCCGCCAAGCAGTACAAGACGTACCACCCCGGCTACCGGATCGAGAGCCCGTTCCCCAACGAGTTCGTCGACGCCGACGGCACGCAGTGGAAGCGCGTCCCGGCCAACCGCCGCGACGAGCTCGGCGACTACACGTTCACCGACGCCGACGGCGAGGACTCGACCGAGATCGACCAGATGCTCCAATGGGACGTCCGCCCGGAGCCCGTCTTCGAGGACGAGGACGAGTAGCGCGGCCTCCACAGGCTGACCGGTTCGACGCCGCGTCCCGCTCGGGGACGTGGCGTTCTTTTTTCGTGACGCCTCCTACTGCGACCCCTCGCCCTCTGAGAGGGGGTGCTTGGCGCCCACCCGCTAGCGCGAGCCTTCCCAATGACGTCCCCTCTCCCCTCGGGAGAGGGACAGAGTGACGGTGCGGGATGACCGCGAGCCCGCCCGCTGGCGCAAGCCGGTCGCCCTCCCCCGGCCCCTCCTCCCCGCCTGCGCGGGACAGGCTGGAGGGGAGGCCCGCCCGAGAGGTCTCCGCCCGACTGCTGGCGCAAGCTTCCCCAGAGCGCGGTTGTCTGCAACGGCGTCGGTCGAGCGCAAGCCCGACGGCGCCCCCCTCGGCGCCGGACTCGGCTCGCGCAAGCGCCCAGCCCGCCCGCCAGCGGTGCGAGCTTGCGGGCCCGCCCCTCCCCTGCCCCCGATGACCCGCCTCGTCTGCCTCGCCCTGCTCCTCTCCGTCTGGGGGTGCGTCCCCGCGCTCACCGCCGCCTCCACGACGCCCAGTGGGCAGGCGGCCATCGAGCGGGCCGTCCAGCGCGGTCTGGTCCGGGCCGGACTGGCGGAGCCGGTCGCCTCGACCGCCTCCCCGGCACGGCTCGTGGCGGGCCCGATGCTCGCCGACGTCACCCACCGTGGCGCCGCGGTCTGGGTCCAGGCCGAGGGCACCGCCGTGGTCACCGTCGTTGCCACGCCGGCCGCTGGCACGGCCGCCCCGTCCGTCACCGCGCGCGCCGCCACCAACCCGGACGGGACGGCGACGGTGCGGCTGTTCGGGCTCGCGCCAGGGACGGCCTACGACTACGCCGTCTCGCTCGACGGCACCGCCATCACAGTCCCCTTCGCGACGACGCTGGCGACCCAGCCGCTGTGGCAGTACCGGACCGACCCGCCCACGTTCACGGCCGCCATCGGCTCGTGCTACTACGACAACGACCCCGACTTCGACCGGCCCGGCGGGGCGTACGGCGGCTCGACGGCCATCTTCGGCGAGATCGCCGCGCTCCGGCCCGACCTGATGCTCTGGCTCGGCGACAACACCTACCTCCGCGAGGTCGACTGGTGGGACCCCGCCGGCATCGCGTACCGGTTCCGCCACAGCCGCGCCGAGCCCGCGCTCCAGCCCCTGCTCGCGAGCACCGCCCACTACGCGACCTGGGACGACCACGACTACGGCCCCAACGACTCCGACCGCTCCTACGTCCTGAAGGGCGCCGCGCTCGACACGTTCACCGACTTCTGGCCCGCCGCCACGCGCGGCCTGCCCGGCGTCGAGGGCGTGTTCACCCAGTTCCAATGGGCCGACGTGGACGTCTTCCTGCTCGATGACCGCTATCACCGCTCCCCCAACAACGCGCCCGAGGCGGAGCGCACGATTTTAGGAGCGGAGCAGGCTCAGTGGTTGCTCGACGCGCTTACCGCCAGCCGCGCGCCGTTCAAGGTGGTCGCTGTCGGCGGCCAGTTTTTGAACCCGATCCCGGTCTTCGAGACCTTTGCGGCCGTCGCCCCCGTCGAGCGCCAGCGGCTGATCGACGAGATCACCGCGCGCCGGATCGACGGGGTCGTGTTCCTGTCCGGCGACCGCCACCACACGGAGCTGCTCAAGATGGAGCGCCCCGGCGCGTACCCACTCTACGAGTTCACCTCCAGCCCACTCACGGCCGGCGCCTCGACGTACCCGCTCCGCGAGGACTCGCCCGAGCGCGTCAACCCCCTGCGTGTGCCCGGGACGCTCGTCGCCGGCGACCGCAACTTCGGGACGCTCACCGTCAGCGGCGAGCGAACCGACCGGACGATGACGATGCGGACGTACGACGCCGAAGGCACGCTGCTGTGGGAGCACGCCGTCCGCGCCCGTGCCCTCCAGCACGAGAGGAGCGAGTAGCCAGCCGCAGCTGGGCACGGAAGGTGGCGGGGGTGGGCTGGAGCCTCTCACGCGGGTCGGATGTCCGATCTGGCCCCAATTCCGTCCGGTTTGGCCCGGCCGGATGCCTTGTCGGGCCCCGAAAGGGGGGTGGACTTTGAGGCCTCCACTCCTTCTCGCGTCCCACCACTGCTTGTGATGCTCACGATCGCCGCCCTCCTCACCCTCTTTACCGTCCCCAGCCTCGCGCCGGTCGCCATCCCCGGGACCACCCCGGCACGCGCCGTCGTCGAGGGCCGGGACCTCAACTTCACCATCCGCAACGAGAGCGAGCTGACGATCCAGCGGTTCTACACCTGGTGGTGCGAGGACCGCCAGGAGCGGAAGCCCCTCACCCTCAACTCATCCGCGTTTCCCGAGAACGTCCTCTACCCCGGCCAGTCCGTCGTGTTCGCCATCGAGCCCGGGTGCACCAACTTCCAGATCTTCTCGATCGAGGGGTATGAGCTCTACCACACGGAGATGATCGACCCCGACGGCGTCTACGTGTGGCGGGTCCACTACACGTACGGCGACTGACCCGCCCCGCCGTCCAACGGGGCAGCCCAACCGCTGGCGTCGGCCTGAGGCCAGCTCGGCACGGCCGCCCGTTGGGCCGGAGGCTTGCCCGGTGGTCGGGCTTATCGGGAGCCCCCCGCTCCCCACGAATGGCTTCGTCCCCGAGGGGGCTCAGCCAACAGGCGCTGAGGGCCTACGGGGCGCCAGCGGTTGGGCGACACGCCCCCCGGGCGGCTTCGACCGGCCGGAGACTCCGCGCCGGAACTGGACTACGCGACCCGTTGCCGGGGCTGGCGCCGGCGGCGGATCGAGCCCCAGCGGTCGCCCGCGGGCTCCAACGCCGTGACCCGCCGACGCGGCGGTACCGCCGGGACGGGCGGCACGAGGCGGGCCGCGTTCATCCGGACGTAGAGCAGGCCCGCCAGCGCCACGAACATCTCGACCAACTCGTCGAGCGCGTTGACGAGCTCGTCGAACTGGGCTTGGATCACGACCCAGTCCTGGAAGAAGTCCACGGCCGAGACGACAGCGATGACGGCAAACCACGGCAGCAGCGCGGCCGGCGCGGCGACGCGCGTCCACCCGGGAAAGCGGCGCACCCAGACGCCCACCAAACCCGCCAGCCCGAAGAGGAGGGGGAAGATCTCCAGGTGGTCCTTCAGCGCTCTGTGGTTGTGCAGCGTCAGTTCGCCCTGCGTGTTGACCTCGGCGATGGCCTCAGGCGTCTCGAAGCCCACGAACCATTGGCCCCACGCGACCTCCTCGGCGCCGATCGTCAGCAAGCCGAGCGCGAACAGGCCGTAGAACGCGACCACCCGCCCCGCCTCGCCCCGTCGCCGGAGCCGCACCGCCAGCCACAGCCCGAGCCCGCCGCCGACCACCAGAAACACGAACGAGAGCAACTCGACGGGCCGGTTCTCGGCCAGCATCCACTGCGCGGCGTCGCGCGTGGCGGGGATCGCCAGGAACACGCTGAACACCGCCAGAAGGGCGAACGGAAGGATCGAGAGGCGGGAGGGAGAACGGACCATGGTGACATCGGGGCGGAGACGGACCGCCCGTCCCAACGCCGTACCGAACCGGCCGAGCGGCACCGTTCCCCATCGAAATCGGAACGCAGGCGCGCCGACAGGGGATGCTGGCCCGGAACGGACGCCCCCCGCTCGCGGTCTCGACGGGCGACGTCCTCCGCACGACCCATGCCCTCTCCCCTGCTCGGCCTCCACCACGTCACCGCCATCTCGGGCCCGGCCCGCGCCAACGTCGGCACGTATGCCGGGACGCTGGGGCTCCGGCTTGTCAAGCAGACCGTCAACTTCGACGACCCGGGCACCTACCACCTCTACTACGCCGACGGCTCGGCCCGGCCCGGCTCGGTCCTGACCTTCTTTCCCTGGGCCGCCGACGCCTTGCGGGGCCGCATCGGCGCGGGGCAGGCCACGGCGACGGCGTACGCAGTTGCCCCGGGCGCGCTGGCCGGATGGATCGAACGGCTCGCCGGAACGGACGTGTCGATGGACGTGCCGACGACGCGGTTCGGCCAGAACGTGCTCACGCTCCGCGACGGCGATGGACTCGTGATCGACCTGGTCGAGACCGACGACGCCAGCGGACAATGGGCCGACGGACCCGTCCCCGAGACCATCGCGCTCGGCGCCTTCCACAGCGTCACCCTGTGCTCGCACGCGCCCGACGCCACGTTGCACGTCCTGACGGAGGCCTACGGCTACCAGGAGCACGGCCAGGACGGCGACCGCCTGCGGCTCGTCAACCCCAACGCCGACCGCGCCCAGTATGTCGACGTCTACTGCTCGCCGACGATGGGCCCGGGGCAGCTCGGCACCGGCACCGTCCACCACATCGCCTTCCGCGCGCCCGACGACGCGGCCGAGCTAGAGGTCCGCGAGACGCTCCTCTCGATGGGCCTGCGGCCGACGCCCCAGATCGACCGCCAGTACTTCCACTCGGTCTACACGCGCGAGCCCGGCGGCATCCTCTTCGAGATCGCGACGGACCCGCCCGGCTTCACCGTCGACGAGCCGGTCGAGGCGCTGGGCCGGACGCTGCAGCTCCCGCCGCAGTACGAGCCCCAGCGCGCCGCCATCGAGGCCCGGCTGACCCCGCTGACGCTGCCGTACTAGCGCCAGCGTCGGGGACCGAGACGCCTGGCAGCGCTGAGTGGGACTCGCCCCCCCTATAGGGTCCCCTCGCCCGGCCGGGAGAGGCACAGGGTGAGGGCGCCGTGCTGGCGGAGCGCTCCGCCGATCACCCTCCCGTCTGGGAGGGGAGGCCCGGAACGGCCCTTGCGAACCTGACTGCCCGGTCTCGCTCCGGGGACGAGATCTGTATCCACCCTAGGGCTGACGGCGGAGCGGTATCAGAACAGGCCCTCCTCCCTATCCCCAACGGACCGACGCCGCTTGCGGTCGGGGGTCTCACCAGATGCGGGAAGACGCCGCGTAGGGAGGAACGGCGGCGGCAGGCCCGGCTACGAGGCGGCCATCCCGTTGCGTTTCATGCGTCTCGTCCTGCTGCTGCTCGCGGCCCTCGCCGCCCCGCTCGCGGCGGCCCAGTCCATCACTGGCCGCGTGGTCGACGCCGTCACCCAAGCGACGCTGCCCGGCGCGAGCGTCGCCGTGCTCGGAGTCGACGACGCGGTGATCGGGGGCGCCGCGGCGACCGTCGACGGCACGTTCTCGATCGCCGGGCTGGCCCCGGGGACGTACCGCGTGCGCGCTTCCTTCGTCGGCTACGACACCCGGGTGCTGGCGGACGTCGTCGTGCAGGGCAGCCGCCCGACGTTCGTGCTCTTCGAGCTGCGCGAGACGGCCTCCGCGCTGGGCGAGGACGTCGTCGTGACGGCGGGCTTCTTCGAAGACGAGCCCGACGCGCCGGTCTCGGTCGCCGTGCTCGGGCCCGAGGAGATCCGCCGGACGCCCGGCGGGCAGAACGACATCTCGCGGTCGCTCCTCGCGCTGCCCGGCGTGTCGAGCGGCGTCGACAACCGCAACGACCTCTTGGTGCGCGGCGGCGGGCCGAGCGAGAACGCCTACATCGTCGACGGCATCGAAATCCCCCAGATCAACCACTTCGCGACCCAAGGTGCGGCGGGCGGCGCGCTGGGCCTGCTCAACGTCGACTTTATCCGTGAGGCGACGTTCTACTCGGGCGGCTTCCCGGTCCGCTACGGCGACGCGGCCTCGTCCGTCCTCGTCGTCGAGAACCGGCCGGGCAGCCCGGAGCCGCTGGCGGGCGACTTCTCCGTCGGCGCGACCGAGGCGGCGCTGTCCCTCGACGGCGCCTCGGGCCCCGACTTCAACTGGACGTTCTCGGCCCGCCGGAGCTACCTCCAGCTCCTGTTCGAACTCATTGGCCTGCCCATCCGCCCGGCCTACTGGGACTTCCAGAGCCGTGTCGAGTACTCCCCGACGGACACCGACCGGCTCGTCTACTTCGGCCTGTGGGCCGTCGACGACTTCGACTTGGTGCAGCCCGACGACCCGGACGACTTCGAGGGGCGCGAGATCGCCTCGCGCGTGCTCGACAACGACCAGCGGAGCTACACGCAGGGCGTCTCGTGGCGCCGTCTGTTCAAGAATGGCTTCGTCACGACGGCCGTCTCGCGCAGCTACCAGGAGTTCTTCTTCGACGACCTCGACGAGGCGGGCGTCCCGCTTCTCTCGAACGACGCCGAGGAGGCCGCCTGGCGCATCCGCTCCGACGCCGACCTCCGCTTGGCGCCCGGCCTAACGCTGGGCATAGGCGGCGGGGCCTCGCGCGAGACGGTCGCCTCCGAGTTCTTCCAGCGCGCCACGCCCGCCACCTCCTTCCCGACGGACCTCCGCTTCTCGACCGACCTCGGGTTGTGGAAGGGGTTCGGCTACGGCCAGATCACTGCGCAAGCGGTCGACGGGCGCGTGGCGCTCAGCGCCGGCGTGCGCGCCGACGCGACGGACTTCTTGGACGAGGCGGCCGTCGTGTCGCCCCGCTTGAGCGCCTCGTTCGACCTGACCGACAAGCTGGAGGTCAGCGCGGCCGCCGGGCGGTTTACCCAGTCGCCGGAGTTGGTGTCGCTGGCGGTACAGGAAGACGGCGCGTACGTCAACCGGGGCCTGCGGTGGATCGACGTGGGGCAGGTGGTCGGCGGGCTGGCCTACGCGCCCGTGCCGAGCCTGCGGCTGGCGGCGGAGGGGTACTACAAAGCGTACGGCGACTACCCGGTCTCGGCGTCCGACCCGCGGATCTCGCTCGCCAACCTGGGCGGCGACTTCGGCATCGTCGGGGCCGAGCCGCTGATCTCCGAGGGCGAGGGCCGGGCGTACGGCGTCGAGCTGTCAGCCCAGAAGCGGCTCACGTCGCGGTTCTACGGGCTCGGCAGCTACACGCTTGGCTGGAGCGAGTTCACCGGGGCCGACGGCGTGTACAAGCCGAGCGCGTGGGACGTGCGGCACAGCGTCTCGCTGGCGGGCGGGGTGCGTCTCGGCGGCTGGGAGGTCGGCTCTCGTGTCACCGCGCAGTCCGGCCGGCCGTTCACGCCGTTCGACGTGGTGGCCTCGGAGGCCGAGTACGCCCTGTCGCGGCGCGGCGTCATCGACCTCGACCGCCTCAACACCGAGCGGACGCCCGCCTACGCCCGCATCGACGTGCGCGTCGACCGCCGGTTCGCGCTCGGCCGCCGCGTCAACGGCGTCGTCTACCTCGACGTCCAGAATGTGCTCGACCGCGAGAACGTCTTCGCGCTCCAGTACACCGAGGACCCCGCCGAGCCCGACCGCCTGCGCGAGCAGACGAACGTCGGGCGCCTGCCGACGATCGGGTTCAGCGTCGAGTTCTAGCCTTCCCCCTCGGTCGGTCCGTGCCCCCCGCAGGTGGGCTAGGCGGCGACGGCCGCCGCCTCTCGCTGCGCCGCCTCCGTCATGTGGCCCGCCTCGGGCGTGGGGCCGGACAGGACGGTCGGGACCGGGCGGTCGGCGCAGTCCTCGAGGCCGGGCGGGCACGGGACGCCGGCCGGCCGGACCGCCGGGATCAACGTCCACACCATCGCCGCTGAGGCGACCGCCAGCAGGCCCGCGCTCAGCGCATTCGCGCCGAACCCGAGCCCGGCGTAGAGCACGCCCGCGGCCGCGCTTCCCGCCGCGAACCCCGCGTTGCCCGTCGCCGCCGTCAGGCTCATGAACGAGCCGCGCCGCGCGGCCGGGACCATCTCGGTGAGCAGCGCCTGGAGCGGGCTCACGCGCGACGCCGCCAGCGCCATGATGCAGAAGAACGCGGCGAACGCGGCCGGGGGCCACAGCGCGGCCAGCGGCGTCGCCGCCATCACCAGCCCGACGCCCACCGAGGCCGTCACGATGACCGGCTTGCGGCCGATCCGGTCGGAGAGGCGCCCGGCGCGCGGCCCCGCCAGCACGTTCGCGATGCCGCCCAGCATGTAGACCACCGACACCTGGGCCGGCGAGAACCCTAGGCTCGCCTCGAGCCACGTCGGGAAGTAGACCACGAACAGGCCGACGCCCGCGAACATCAGCAGGTAGACGCCCGAGGCGGCGGCGGTCGCCCGCTCGCGCGCCAGGGCGACGTAGCCGCGCAGGGCGCCGCCGACGGTCAGCGGGGCCGTCGAGCGCGCGTCGGGCGGCTGGGGCAAGAACGGGATCGCGAGGGCGAAGGCGGCCACCATCGCCAGCCCGAAGGCGATGAACGGGGCCCGGAAGCCGAACGCGCCGGCGAGGGCGATCCCCAGCGGGATGCCCAGGATCTGGCCCACGGCGAAGCCGCTCATCACCCACCCGTTCGCCCAGCCCCGCCGGCCCGCCGGGAACGCGTCGCCGACGTACGACACCGACGCGCCCGACAGCACACCGCCCGTGGCGCCCGCCAAGGCGCGCAGCGCCAGCAGCGTCCCAAATGAGGTCGCCAGCCCGTGGAGCAGCAGCACGACCGCCATCGCCGCCGTCCCGACCAGGATCACGCGACGCCGCCCGAACCGGTCGGACACGGGCCCGACGACGAGCGTGAAGGCCGCCAGCGTCACCGAGTAGACGGTGATCAGCAGGCCCAGCGGGCCCGGCCCGACGCCGAGCTGCTCGCCGATCCGGGGCAGGATCGGCGCGATCACGATGATCTGCCCCGCCGCCGCGAACACCAACAGCCACAGCGTGAACAGCGCCATCCGAGGACGCGCGAGCACCGCTACTTCCGCTTGAAGCTCAGGGTCAGCGGGACGCCCTCGAAGCTGAACGCCTCACGCAGGCGGTTCTCGAGGTAGCGCCGGTAGCTCTCCTTGACGCCCTCGGGGTAGTTGGCGAAGAAGGCGAACACGGGCGGCTCGTCGCGGACCTGGCTGGCGTAGTTGATCTTGACGTAGTTGTTGCGGTACGTCGGCGGCGGCTGGCGGCGGAGGGCCTTCTCCAAGACCACGTTGAGCTCGGCCGTCGGGATCCGCTTGCGGCGCTCGTCGAACACCGCGAGGGCGAGGTCGAGCACCTTCTCGGCCCGCTGGCCGGTGAGCGCCGAGACGAACACGATGGGCACGAAGTCGAGCAGCCCGAGCCGCTCCTTGATGCCGCGCTCCACGTCGCGGGCCGTGTTGGTCTCCTTCTCGACGAGGTCCCACTTGTTGACGACGATGACCATGCCCTTCTTGAGCTGCTCGGCCTCGCGGAGCACGCGGGCGTCCTGCGCCTCCAGCCCGCGCTCGGCGTCGACGAGCACGACGGCCACGTCGCAGGCCTGGAGCGCGCGCTCCGTCCGGAGCGTCGAGTAGAACTCGATGTTCTCCTTGACGCGGGCCTTTTTGCGGAGCCCGGCCGTGTCGACCAAGACCACCTCGCGCGCGTCCTCGCCCTCGCCGATCGTCAGCCGCGCGTCGATGGCATCGCGCGTCGTCCCGGCCACGTCGGTCACGATGGAGCGCGCCCGGCCGAGCAGCTTGTTCGCCAGCGACGACTTGCCCACATTCGGGCGGCCCAGGAAGGCGATGCGGGGGGCCGTGTCCTCCTCGTCGACCTCCGGCTCGTCGGGCAGCGCGGCCACGACGGCGTCGAGGAAGTCGCCGGTGCCGGTGCCGTTGATGGCGCTGAGCGCGAACATCTGCTCGAAGCCCAGCGACCAAAACTCGGACGCGTCGAGCGCGCGGGCCTGGTTGTCGGCCTTGTTGGCGACGACGATCACGGGCTGGTCGGCGCGGCGCAGGCGCTGGGCGACCTCCTGGTCGAGGTCCGAGATGCCGGTCAGCGTGTCGACCACGAACAGGATGACGTCGGCCTCCTCCAGCGTTAGCATGACCTGCTCGCGGATGGCGGCCTCGAACTGCTCGGCCGAGCGGGGCACGAGCCCGCCGGTGTCGACCAGGTCGAACGTCCGGCCGGTCCACTCGACGGTGCCGAACAGCCGGTCGCGCGTGACGCCGGGCTGGTCGTCCACGATGGCGCGGCGCTCCTCGGTGAGGCGGTTGAAGAGAGTGGACTTGCCCACATTCGGGCGTCCGACGATCGCGACGAGGGCCATGGGGTCCGGGGCAGGTGACCGGCCAAGCTAGCCGGGCCGCACGCGCCGGGGGGCGAGGACGGCATGGAGAGCGCGGGGGCCGGGAGCGCAAGAGCGCAAGCAGGATTGCGCAGGCGGTGGTCGACCCTAGGGCCCCGCTCGGCAGCCCCCCCGCCAGCTCGCGCGGCGTCGTGCCGGGCGTGCGTCGGCGTCTCAGTGCTGGCGTCCGCCTTTCAACCGGAGCGCCGCGCGGACGGGGGGTCTCTCGGCGCCAGCGTCCCCGACGCCCGCGCCAGCGCCGTGTAGGACGGGGGCTCGCGGCCCGCTAACATTCTGTGCGGCAGGGAATACGAGGCACGGCCGCCGCGTCTAGAGGGCACGCCACCGTCCCGCCCATGCGCCGCTTCCTGTTCCTGCTCGCCCTGCCCGCCGTCGTGCTGGCGACGTTGGCCGCCGGCTGCGGCACGTCGGCGCCTCCCGGCCCGGACCCGGGCTTCGCCATCGCCCCAGATGTGGCCGACACGCTCGTGCTCGCGGGCGGGTGCTTCTGGTGCATGGAGAAACCCTTCGAGGAGATCGACGGCGTCGCCTCGGTCGTCTCCGGGTTCTCTGGAGGCACCGTTCCGAACCCGACCTACGACGAGGTCTCGCGCAAGACGACGGGCCACTATGAGGTCGTCGAGGTGGTCTACGACCCGTCCGTCGTGTCCTTCGACACCCTCATTCAGCTCTACTGGCACAACGTCGACCCGCTCGACGACGGCGGCCAGTTCTGCGACCGGGGAACGCCGTACCGCCCGGCCATCTTCGTCCGCACGGCCGAGGAGCGCGCCGAGGCTGAGCGCACCAAGCGGCTGCTCAACGGCCGGTTCAACGGTCGCGTGGTCGTGCCCGTGCTGGACGCCGCGCCGTTCTACGCCGCCGAGGACTACCACCAGGACTTCTACCGCACCAACCCCGCCCACTACAACCGCTACCGGACCGGCTGCCGCCGCGACGCGCGCTTGGACGAGTTGTGGGGCGAGGCCGCCGGCCACCTCGGCCCGGCCCTCTAGCCCGGCACCGGAGCCGCTCGGCCCCCGTCCATCCCCACTCCTATGAAAGCCCTCGCCGCTTCCTTCGTGGCCGTCGCCGCCCTGCTGGTGGCCGGCTTCGTCTTTTTCCGCCCCGACCCCATCGATCCCATGTCCGACGCCGCCCTGAAGGACCGCTTGACGCGGATGCAGTACTACGTCACCAAGAAGGACGGCACCGAGCCGCCCTACGCCAACGAGTACTGGAACAACAAGGAGGCCGGCCTCTACGTCGACGTGATCGACGGGACGCCGCTGTTCGCCTCGACGACCAAGTACAAGTCGGGTACGGGCTGGCCCAGCTTCTGGGACCCGCTCGACGGCGCGCCGGTCGAGACCAAAGTTGACAAGTCGCTGTTCATGACGCGCACCGAGGTCCGCTCGGCGTCGAGCGACAGCCACCTCGGGCACGTGTTCGAGGACGGCCCCGAGCCGACCGGCTTGCGGTACTGCCTCAACTCGGCCGCCCTGCGCTTCGTCCCGGTCGCCGACCTGGAGGCCGAGGGCCTGGGCGAGTACGCGAGCCTCTTCGAAGGGGATGAGTGAGGGGTGACGTACGACGAGCCCTCCTCTTCTCCTCCCGACCTCTTCTCCTCTTCTCTCTCCCAATGCGCCTCCTCTCCCTCCTCCTGCTGGCGGCTCTCGCCGCGCCGGCCTTTGCCCAGGCCCCCGGCCCGGACTGGCGCAAGCCGTCCGACGCCCAGCTCCGCCGCCAGCTCAGCACCGTCGCCTACCGCGTCACCCAGCAGGACGCGACCGAGCGGGCCGGCTCGAGCCCGCTCGACGACGAGCACCGCGCCGGCATCTTCGTGGACGTGGTCTCGGGCGAGCCGCTGTTCTCGTCGCGCGACAAGTTCGACTCCGGCACCGGGTGGCCGTCGTTCACGCGCCCGATCGCGGAGGACGCTGTCACCGAGCACCGCGACCGGTCCTTGGGCGTGCTCCGCATCGAGATCCGCTCGGCTCGCGCCGACTCGCACCTGGGGCACGTCTTCCGCGACGGCCCCCGCCCGACCGGCTTGCGGTACTGCATGAACGGCGCCGCGATGCGGTTCGTCCCAGCGAATCGGCTCCGCGCCGAGGGCTACGGCCGCTACGCCCGGCTCTTCGAGCGGTAGCCGACCTGGCTCGCTGATCTCTGAGGCGTGGCTCTCTGGGTGAGGGCCACGCCTCGATTCGTTCAGGGCCCCGGCCTCGGCCCCTCCCCAGGCGCACCGAGGCGGGCAGGGTCAGGCCTCCTCGGAGGCCCCCGTCGCCGCGGGGAGCGTGAGCGTGAACGTGGCGCCCCTGCCTTCGGCAGCTCCGATGTCGAGCGTACCGCCGTGGCCCTGCGTCACTACGTCGTAGGCCAGCGACAGCCCGAGGCCGGTCCCCTCGCCGGCCGGCTTCGTGGTGTAGAACGGCTCGAACACCTTCGCCGCCGCCTCCGGCGCGATCCCCGGCCCGTTGTCCTCGACGCGGACCGTCGCCCGGCCGTTCGCCCGGGCCGTCGAGACGGTGACGGTCGGGGCGTAGGCGCCGGTCTCAGAGGCCGCCCGCTCGGCGACGGCGTCGAACGCGTTGTCGACCAAGTTGATCAAGACCCGGCCGATCTGCTGGGGGACGACGACGACCTCGCCCGCGTCGGGGTCCAAGCGGATATCGAGCACCGGCTCGGCGTCGGGGCGGCGGGCACGGAGGGCGTGGTAGGCCAGCCCGGCGTACTCCTCGACGAGCGCGTTGAGCGCGACGGCCCGGCGCTCGCCCGTGCTCCCCCGCGCGTGCTCCATCATCGCCTTGACGATGGCGTCGGCGCGATTGCCGTGGGCCTCGATCTTCTCGGTGTTGAGCGCGAGGTCGTCCAGGAGCGCGGCGGTCTCCTCGTCGTCGCCCGCGTCGAGCGCGTCGCGGAGCTCAGCGACGGCCTCGCGCGAGAGCCCGGCGAAGTTGGTCACGAAGTTGAGCGGGTTCTTGATCTCGTGCGCGATCCCGGCCGTCAGCGCGCCGAGCGACGCCATCTTCTCCTGCTGGACGAGTCGGCCCTGGGCCTCCTCCAGCTCGGCCGTCCGCTCGGCCACCAGGCCCTCCATCTCCCGGCTGTAGCGCCTCAGCGACGCCGTCATCCGGTTGAACCGGGTCGCCAGGTACCCGACCTCGTCCTGGACCCCGACCGGGACCTCGGCCTCCAGGTCGCCCTCGTCCACACGGCGGACGGCGGCCTGGAGCTGCTGGAGCGGCCGGACGAGCGTGCTCCGGAAGAGCAACGGGAGCACGACCACGACGAGCGCCGAGAGCGCGAGCATCAGCCCGACCAGCCCGCGCATCCGCTCGTGCGTCCGCCGCCGCTGGACGAGGTAGTGGTGCTCGAGGTAGGGCGCGCCGGGCGCGATCGCGACGGGCAGGCCGGCGCCGAGCGGGGCCGTCCGCGAGAGGGCGCCGCCGGCCTGCCCGGCCGGCTTGATCCCCCGCGCGACCGCCCCGCCGCGCGACGCCTCCGCGACCACGACGTCGATCACGCCGTCGGCGTGGAGCGTGAGCTGGGCCGTGGCCGTTCCCTCGGCGACACCCCCCGAGACCTCCGACAGGTCCACGGGGACCCGGTGCCACGTGACCGTGACCCGGTCGGGCGCCCGGTCCAGGAACACGCCGCCCCCCTGGTCCGGGGCGATGTCGAGGCCGAGCGCCAGGATCATCGGCGTCTCGACAAGTGGGAGGCTCTGGTAGGCCCCCAGCGCCTCGCCGAAGGCGACGATCGGGTCGTCGTCGATGACCGCCTCGGTGTAGGGCCGGCCGTAGAACGGGAACGGGAACCCGAAGGCGACGGTCGTCTCGTCGTCGTCGCGGAGCCTGAGGCGTTCCCCACGCGGCTCGGGCGCGGTGTAGGGCCGGGCCGCGAGCGTGTAGCCGCCGGCCCCGTCGGGCGTGTACCGCAGGGCCTCCCGCTGCGGCATCTCCGGGAGAGCGTCGGGGATGACGTAGTGCGGGAACGCGACGAACGTGGCCGCCGCGACCGACGCGAGCGCCGTCACGAGCGCGATCCCGACGAGCTTGGCCTGGAGGGTCGTCGGCTCGGGCGCGTAGGTGAGGTAGACGAAGAAGTAGCCGAACGCGAACCCCAGGTAGAGGAACTCCCCGATCGGTCTGACGACGCTCGCGCTCACCCCGCCGGCCGTGCTGACCCAATAGAGCGCCGCCTGCCCGACGTACAGGCCGTAGAGCACGGCGAAGGCCGTGTACGCCTGGGCGGCCCGCCGGGCGTCCGGGCCGCCGTCGCGCCGGGCGAGCCGCCGCTTCCGCAGGAACACCCCGAGCGTCCACACCGCCAGCCCGTCTTCGAGCACCCTGTGGACCATCCAGATCGAATCGCTCGTGGGGTCGGTGACCAGGAGGGCCGTCACGTAGGCCAGGACGGCGGCGAGCGCGACGGCCGTCCCGACGAGCACGCGCCGCGCCTCCCCGGCCAGCGAGTCGTCGAGGAACCGGTACGCGAACCCCAGCAGCGCCCACATCCCGACGCCCGACGTGACCCAATAGACCGCGTCGAGCGCCTGAGTGACAGCCAACCGGTCCGTCATCAGGGTCGACCACACGACGTCCGACAGCATCCCCACGGTGTAGGCCGCGAACGCCGCCACCAGCCACCACGTCGACGCGCTCTTGCGCCGGATCGAGAGGAGGTACCCCAGCACGGCCCCGTTGAGCACGAGGAGGGCGAGGCTGACGACCGTCAACGGCTGGAAGAGGAGCTCTGTCATGGGGCCCGGGTCCGACGACGCTCAAGTCTACAGCGCGATTCGTGCACGGCGTCCACATGCCGAGCCCAAGGCCCCTCAACCCTCCCGCGGATGTCGCCGTCAGTTGGAGGGCACCCGCCTCGGCAGGCGCCCCGAGGTGGGCGGACCCGCGCCGCGGTCTCGGCGGTTGGCTCGGCCCGACGCCCGCGCCCATGACCGCCCTCGACGCCCTCCGCTTGCGCACCCGCCGACTTTCGGATCCCCCCGTCGCCGACGCCGCCGACTACGTCCTGTGCTGGCTGGGGCAGGCGCTCCGCGCCGACCACAACCCCGTTATCGACGCGTCGCTCGCGCTCGGCGACACGCTCGGCCTGCCCGTCGTGGTGCTCCACACGCTGGAAAACCGCTACCCGTACGCCTCGCACCGGATCCACCGGTTTATGCTGGAGGCGAGCCAGGAGTTGGGGCCCGGGGTCGAGGCCCGGGGCTTGCGGTTCGCGCGGTACGTCCGCCAGGGAGAGCCCGGCGGCGACGCGCCCGGGGCCGTCGACGTGGCCGCCCGGCTGGCGAAGCGCGCCGCCGCCGTGTTCACCAACGACGTCCCGACGTTCGTCGCCGGCGAGTACTCGGCGATGCTGGCCGCCCGGCTGGAGGGCCGCGCCGTGTTCGCCGTCGACGCCTGCTGCGCCGTCCCGATGAACGCGTTCGAGACGCACCTAGAGACCACGAAGGCCTTCCGCGCCGCGCACAGCAAGCTCCGCCCGGGCCACCTGACGCTCGACCTCACCCAGCCGGGCACGGGCCACTACGACGGGGACCTCGACCTCCCCGAGACGCCCGACCTCACGGACTGGGACGGCAGGGCGCTCGACGCCTTCATCGCCGGCTGCGGCGTGGACCTAAGCGTGCCGCCCGCGCCCGGCTGGAGCGGGCGCCGGAGCGCCGCGCTGGAGCGGCTCACGCACGCCGTCGAGCACGTCGTGCCCCGCTACAAGTGGACGCGCAACAACCCCGCGCTCGACGACGCGACGACCAAGCTCTCTCCGTGGCTCCACTTCGGGGTGCTCTCGCCGCGCGAGGTGGCCGTCGCCGTGCTCGACGCCGAGGCCGAGGGCCACGTCCACAGCGCGGCCCGGTGGAAATTCCTCGACGAGTTGCTGACGTGGCGCGAGGTGTACCACCACCGCTGCCGCTGGGAGTCGTGGTCGCACTGGGACGGCCTCCCGGCGTGGGCCCGGGAGACGCTGCTCGCCCACGCCGACGACCCGCGCCCGACGCTGTACTCGCTCGACGAGTTGGCCCACGGCGAGACCGACGACGACGTCTGGAACGCGGCCCAAAAGCAGTTCGCCATTGACGGCTGGATGAACAACAACCTGCGGATGTACTGGGGCCGCCAGCTCCTCAAGTGGCGCCCCCACCCCGCCGACGCCTTCGCGGCGACGTGCTACCTCAACGACCGGTTCAGCCTGGACGGCCGCAACGCGTCGACGTACGGCGGCATCCGGTCCGGTTTTGGCGAGGTCCGGCCGTGGAAGGAGCGCCCGGTCTACGGGACGGTCGCGGGCAAGACGAGCGGGGCCCTCATGAAGCGGCCCGGCGTGCCCGCGTGGATCGCCGAGCAGGCTGGGCGCGAGGTCCCATTCCGCGCCTCGATCCCCGCCGACCCGCCGCCCGAGTTCGACCGCTACCGGTGATCGGGCGGAGTCAGGCCACCTTCTGGAGAACGATGGTGAACGTGCCGTGCTTCACGCCCGGCTCGTCGCCCTCGGCGAACGCCACCACGACGCGGCCACGCTCGTCCTCCGGGATCCCGTTCAGCACCCGATCCACGTCGTTGAGCGCGTGGCCATGGAAGTACATCTGAGTGATCAGCTCGTGGTAGCCCCGCTTGGCCACCTTGATGTGGATGTGCGGCGGGCGCCACCAGCCGGCGGCCTCGTCGGCGGGGTAGGCGCCGGGGATGATGGTCCGGAACCGGTAGCGGCCCTCGGCATCGGTCCGGACCTCCCCGAACCCCTCGAAGGCCGGGTCCTCGGGGGCCGGGTTGGGGTCGGCCTCGTGGTGGTAGCGGCCGTGCGTGTTGGCCTGCCAGATCTCGACGAGCGCGCCGGCCACGGGCCGGAGGTCGCCGTCCAGGACCTGCCCGCCGACGGTCACTACCTCGCCCTGCGCCCGCTCGGCGTGGCCCGCGACGACGGTCAGGTCGAGGTCGCCGTCGGCCGGTTTCCGGCGGGGGTAGAACGGGCCCGAGGTCTGGGTCGGCGTCGCGCAGTCGTTGGAGTCCGGGGCGGGGTCCGGGAGGAGCCGCCCGCCCGCGACGCCGATGCCACCGACGGCGCCGAGGTGGAGGAGATCGCGGCGGGTCATGGGCTTCGGGTTGGCCATGGCGGGGAGGGGTTGGGAGGCCGCACGGTACGGCTCAACCCCTTACCAAACCCAGTCTTGTCTCGACAAGCGAGCGGCGCCCAGGTCAGCCCGCGGGCGGGATCGGGACCCGGTCCTTGTTGCGGGCCACCCAGGTCGGGAAGTCCTGGAGGTCGGGGTTGAGGGCGCGCGTGGCGGCGAGGTCGCGGGCCGCGAGGAAGGGGCTAGCAAAGTCGCGGTAGACCTGGTACATGTTGCCTATCTCGTCGGCCCCGTCGAACGGGAAGCTCCGGTAGACGTCCGGCGAGACGTCGATGTAGGCGATGTCCTCGCCCAGCGCGTCGCTGAGCGTGGCGGCCATGTCGGCGAGGGTCGTGTGGTCGCCCGCGATCGAGACGGTCTCGCCGACGAAGCGGTCGCCGGCCTGGAAGATGCCGTAGGCCGTCTTGCCGATGTCCTCGACGGCGATCCCCGCCAGCTTCTCGTCGCCCATGGGGAAGACGAGCGCCAGGCCACCGTCGGGCGTCCGCTGGGGGCCGGCGCCGAAGCTGATAAAGTTGTCCCAGTAGAACGAGGTCCGGAGGAACGTCGTCGGGACGCCGCGGTCGCGGAAGTAGGCGTCGGCCTCAGCCTTGGCGTCGAAGTGGGGGACGGTGTAGACGCCCATCAGCGTCGGCATCCGGTCGTCGGAGGTCGGGACCCAGTCCCGCGTGTCCTCCAGCGTCGACCAGACGACGTGCTGGAGGCCGGCCGTTGTCGCGGCTTGGGCAAGGGTCTCGGCCTGGGCCTTCTCGCGGTCGGGCGAGAAGTGCTCCCAGAAGTTGGTCACGCAGAACGCGCCGTAGGCGCCGTCGAAGGCGGCGGTGACGCTGGCGGGGTCGTCGAGGTCGGCCCGGACCACCTCGGCGCCGGCGTCGGCGAGGGCGCGGGCGGGGTCGGAGTCCGGATTCCGGGTGAGGGCGCGGCAGGCGAAGCCGCCGTCGGGGTCGGCCAGGATGGCGCGGGCGAGGCCGCCCCCTTGCGCGCCGGTGGCGCCGACGACGGCGAGGGTCTTCGAGTCAGGCATGGCAGGAGAGGGAAGGGTGCCTCATGGTAGGGCATCGCCGCCGATCCCCGTGCCGACGGCCCGCTTCGGGCTCCCCACGGCGCCCCCGGGACCGGGCCGTCGGCGGCGGAGCTTCCTCGCACGACGCCCGTACGTGGGGATCCGCCCTGGCTCCCACCGCATGGCCCGCTACCCGTCCGTCGACGTCGCTCTCGACGCGCTCCAGGCTCGCATCACCGAGCTCGAACGCGACCTCGCGGCAGCCCGGCGCGGTGGCGACGTCGAGGCCGCCCTCGACCGGGTCTGGACCCGGGCGCTCGACGTCCAGCACAGCGACGAGACGCTGGGCGTGGCGGTCGCCGTGTTCGACGCCCTGCGTGGGCTGGGCCTGCCCGTCGTCCAGATCAGCCTGAGCGGCCGGCCCGACCGCGACGCCAGCGAGGCCCCGGCCTGGACGGCCGGCGTCGATGCGGACGGGGCCGCTCGCGCCAACCACCACGTGACGGCCACGACCGGGCTCGCGCTCCTCGACGCCACCTTCGCGAAGACCAAGGCGGGGAGCCCGCCGCTGTCGCGCGCGCTGAGCCCGGACGCGTTCGAGGCCTACCTCCGCGCCTCGCTCGCTCGCTACCCCTCGTCGTACGCCGACCGCGTCGTGGCGCGGGCGCCCCGGGCCGAGGCCTACCACTACGTCGCCGTCCCGTCGCGGGCGCGGCAGAGCGGGCCGCTGGTGGCCGTGTTCTCGGCGCCCCCCAGCGCCGACACGTTGCGCACCTTGGAGCGGTTCGCCGTCTTGTTCGCGCTGGCCTACGCCCGCCACCAAGACCTCCAGCAGGCCGAGGTCCGCGCCCGCACCTCGCGGCTCAACGCGGCCGTCGAACGGGCCCGGGCGCGAGCGCTCGCGATGCGTGGGCCCGAGGGACTCGACGACGTCATCGGCGTGATCGTCGGGGAGCTCCGGCGGCTCGGCGTCCCGTTCCACCGGTGCACCGTCGCCGCGTTCGACGGCGCCACGCGCGGCGCCCGCTACTGGTCGTCGACCGGCCGGGAGACCACGCCCGCCGACACCGTCACCGTCGAAGGCCACCCGTTGTACGACGCCCTCTGGGTGGCTTGGCGGACCCAGCAGGACCTCTCGTACATCCTCGAGGGCGAGGGGCTCGACGCCTACCTCGACCGCCTCCGGGCCGTGGACCCTGCCCTCGCCGATGCCCACGACGCCGTCGACCGTGAGTACGTCTACGCCGTCACCGTGCCGGCAGGCGTGATCGTGGCGTTCTCGGCCCAGCCGTTCTCCGAGGACACCGTCCAGGCGATGCAGCGGATGGGCACGGCGTTCGACGCGGCCTACGCGCGCCACCTCGACCTCCAGGCCGACGAGGCGCGCGCCCGCGAGGCTGCGCTATCGGCGTCCGTCGACCGCGTCCGCGCTGAGGTCGCCTCGATGCGGACGGCCGACGACCTCGACCGCGTCACGCCCCGCGTCTGGACCGAGCTCACCGACCTCGGCGTCCCGTTCGTCCAGTGCGGCGTGTTCATCGTCGACGAGGCCGCGGGCACCGTGCGCGCGCTCCTCGCCACGCCCGACGGCGAGCCGCTCGGCGCGCTGGAGCTCCCGGCCGATGGCTCCCCTCTCATCGCCGACGTCGTCGCCCACTGGCGCCGACAGGCCACGCTGGCGGTCGTGTTGCCCCCCGAGCGCGCCCAGGCGTGGGCCGCGACGCTCGCCGACGGCGGGCTCGACGGCTCCGCCCTCCCGCCGGGCCCGCTCGCGCTCCGGTTCGCCCCGTTCGCCCAGGGCCTGCTCTACGTCGGGGCCCCCAGGCCCCTCTCCGAGGTGGACGGGGCGGCGGTCCAGACCCTCGCCTCGGCCTTCGAGGTCGCCTACGCCCGCTACGCCGACTTCCAGCGGCTCGACGCCCGGACGCACGAGCTCGAGGCCGCTCTCGCCGACCTGCAGGCCGCCCAGCAGCGGCTCGTCCAGAGCGAGAAGCTGGCGTCGCTCGGCCAGCTCACCGCCGGGATCGCCCACGAGATCAAGAACCCGCTCAACTTCGTCAACAACTTCGCCGCCCTCTCCCGCGAGCTGGCCGCCGAGCTGGCCGCCGAGGTGGACGGGGAGCGAGACCCGACGCTCATCCGCGAGCTCGTCGACGACCTCACCGACAACGCCCGACGGATCGAGCAGCACGGCCACCGCGCCGACGCCATCGTCCGGGCCATGATGCAGCACGCCCGGAGCGGCGCCGGCGAGCGCGGCCCGCTCGACCTCGACGCGCTCGTCGACGAGCACGTCAACCTGGCCTACCACGGCCGCCGCGCCCAGGCTCCAGACTTCAACGTGACGCTGGAGCGGGACCTCGGCGGCGTCGGGGTGGTGGAGGGCGTGGCCCAAGATCTCGGCCGGGTCGTCATCAACTTGGTCTCCAACGCCTTCGACGCGGTGGTGGCGCGGGCCGCGGCGGAGGGCCGCGCCTTCGAGCCGGTCGTCCGCATTGCGACGGCGGCCGTCGCCGGGGGCGTCGAGATCCGCGTCGAGGACAACGGGGCCGGGATACCGGACGAGGTTCGCGCCCGCGTCTTCGAGCCCTTCTACACCACCAAGCCCGCCGGCAAGGGGACCGGCCTCGGGCTCTCGATGAGCCACGACATCGTGGAGCAGGGCCACGGCGGTCGGCTCACCGTCGAAAGCTCGGGGATCGGGACGACGTTCGTGGTGGCGCTGCCCGCCGCCCCGGCCTAGGCGGGGCGGCGGCGCGCGCTAGCGGCCCTTCTCGACCCAGACGCGGAGCAGCGACATCAGCTGATCGACGTTGACCGGCTTGGTGAGGTAGTCGCTGGCGCCGGCCTCGAGGCACTTTTCGCGGTCGCCCTTCATGGCCTTCGCCGTCACGGCGATGATGGGGAGCGACGCGAACCGGTCGATCTTGCGGATCGCGCGCGTCGTCTGGTAGCCGTCGAGGCCGGGCATCATGATGTCCATGAGCACCACGTCGATGTCGTCGGCCGCCTCCAGCACGGCGATCCCGTCGCGCCCGCTCTCGGCGTAGACCACGTCCATCTTGTGGCCTTCCAGGAGGGCCTGGAGCGCGAAGATGTTCCGGATGTCGTCGTCGACGACGAGCACCTTGCGGCCGGCAAGCGCCGCCTCGGGGCGGTGGCTCCGGGCGAGCCGCTCGCGCTGGGTCGCGGAGAGCTGGGACTCGTCGAGGTGGAGGTGGAGCGCGGTCTCGTTGAGGAGCCGGTCGAAGGCCTCGACGTCCTTGACGATGACCGCCTCGGCGAGCTCGTGGAGGCGGGCGGCCTCGTCGGAGCTGAGGTCGCGCCCGGTGTGGACCACGACGGGCAGCTCGGCCAGGCCGAGGTCGTCGCGGAGGTGCTCGACGAGTTCGATCCCGCTCATGTCGGGCAGGCCGAGGTCGACCACGGCGCAGTCGAAGGCCCCGTCGGCGAGCGCCTCGATGGCCGCCGCGCCCGTCCCGACGGAGACCACCTCGACGCCCTCGGTGCCGACGAGGTCGCCGACCAGGCCGCGCTGCGTCTCGTCGTCCTCGACGACGAGCAGCCGCTTGATGTCGGAGCCGGCCAGGCTCTGCGCCCGGTCCAGCCCGGCCTCGACGGCGTCGCGGTCGACGGGCTTCTGGAGCGGCGGGAGCGCGCCGCGGCGCTCGCGGCGGGGCAGCGCGTCCGACACGGAGACGATCTGGACGGGGATGTGGCGGGTCGCGGGCTGGTTCTTGAGCCGGTCGAGCAAGGCCAGCCCGTGCATCCCGGGCAGGTGCATGTCGAGCGTGATCGCGGCCGGCTCATAGCGGCGCACGGCCGCCAGCGCCGCTTCGGCGTTGTCGGTCACGATCGCCTTGAACCCCTTCTCGCGCGCCACGTCGACCAGGATGCCCGCGAAGTGGGGGTCGTCCTCGACGATCAGCAAGATGGCGTCGCCGGGCTCCAACGTCCCCCGGTCGTCGGCGACCCGGCGCGGGAGCGGCCGGCCGGCGGGTGCAGCGGGCAGCTCGGCGCCCGCGCTCACCGCCGGGGCCTCCGCTTCGGCGACCGCCTCGGCGGCGCTGGCGCCGGTCGGAGCGGGCGCAGCCTCGGCGGTGCCGCCGTCGGTCGACACGGGCGCGGCGTCAGCCTCCGCCGTCGCGGCGCCGTCGGTGGCCTCGCCGTCGTCGACCTCGCTGTCGGTGGCCTCGTCGGCAGGGGGCGTGGGGGGCGCCGGGGCCGGGCTCGCCAGTCCGTCCCCCATCGTCGTGATCTCGTCGCCGCTGGGCGCCAGCAGCGTCGGCATGGCGTACACGTCGGGGAGGTAGAGCGTGAAGGTGCTCCCCTCGCCAGGCGTGCTCGCGAGGTGGATCTCGCCGCCGAGCAGCCGGGCGATCTCGCGCGAGATCGACAGCCCGAGGCCGGTCCCGCCGTACGTCCGGTCGACCGAGCCGTCGGCCTGCTGGAACGCCTCGAAGATGACCCGCTGCTTGTCGTCCTCGATCCCGATGCCCGTGTCGCGGACCGCGAACCCGACCACGTGGTCGGCCGCGCGCAGCGTCTCCGTCCGGAACTCCTGCTCGTCCGCGAGCGCGACCGTGAGCGACACGGCGCCGTCGTGTGTAAACTTGAAGGCGTTCGAAAGCAGATTTTTCAGGACCTGATGGAGCCGCTTCGGATCGGTCTCGATCACCGGCGGGAGCCGCTCCCCGAGGACGATCCCGAAGTCGAGCTGGCGGTCGTTGGCCACCTCGCGGAACAGCCGGTCCGTCTCGTCGGCCAGCGTGGTGAACGGGACGCGCTCGATCTCGACCGGCATCGCGCCGGACTCGATCTTGGACAGGTCGAGGATCTCGTTGATGAGGCCGAGCAGGTCGCTCCCGGACGAGTGGATCGTCTCGGCGTACTCGATCTGCTTGGGCGTCAGGGCCGCGTCGGGGTTCTCGGCGAGCATCCGCGACAGGATGAGCATCGAGTTGAGCGGCGTCCGGAGCTCGTGGCTCATGTTGGCCAGGAACTCGCTCTTGTACTTCGAGGTGAGCGCGAGCTGCTCGGCCTTCTCCTCGATGGCCGTCCGGGCCTGCTCGATCTCGGCGTTTTTGCGCTCGACCTCGGCGTTCTGCTCGGCGAGCTCGCGGGCCTTCTCTTCGAGCTCGGTGTTGGTGCCCTGGAGCTCGTCCTGCTGCTCGCGCAACAGCTCCTCCGACTCGCGCAGGCTCCGGGCCTGCTCTTCCAGGCGTCGGTTGGTCTCCTGGAGCTCGTCCTGCTGGCTCTGCAGCTCCTGGGTGAGCCCCTGCGACTGCGAGAGCAGCGCCTCCGTCCGCATGTTGGCCTCGATCGAGTTGAGGACGATGCCGATCGACTCCGTCAGCTGGTCGAGAAACGTCAGGTGGTTCGTGTTGAACGCCTGGAACGACGCCAGCTCGATGACGGCCTTGACCTCGCCCTCGAACAGGACCGGCAGGACCACGATGTTGCGCGGCGCGGCGCTCCCCAGCCCGGAGTTGACGCGGACGTAGTCGTCGGGCACGTCGGTGATCAGGATCCGCTCGCGCTCCAGCGCACACTGCCCGACGAGCCCCTCGCCGACGTGGAACCGGTTGTTGAGGCCGCGGCGCTCGCGGTAGGCGTAGGTCGCCGTGAGCCGGAGCTCCGGCTCGGTCTCGCCGGCCGCTCGCTCGGCCATGTAGAACGCCCCGTGCTGGACGTTAACGAGCGGCGCGAGCTCGGACAGGATGAGCTTCGAGACCGTCTGGAGCTCCTTCTGGCCCTGGAGCAGCTGGGTGAACTTGGTCAGGCTGGTCTTGAGCCAGTCCTGCTCCTGGTTCTTCAGCGTCGTGTCCTTGAGATTGAGGATCATCTCGTTGACGTTGTCCTTCAGGTCCGCGACCTCGCCGGCCGCCTCGACGGTGATCTTCTTGCTCAGGTCGCCCGCCGCCACGGCCGTCGTGACCTCAGTGATGGCGCGGACCTGGGTCGTCAGGTTCGCCGCGAGCTGGTTCACGTTGTCCGTCAGGTCGCGCCACGTGCCCGACGCGCCCGGGACCTCGGCCTGCCCGCCCAGCTGCCCCTCGACGCCCACCTCTCGGGCGACCGTCGTGACCTGCTCGGCGAACGTGTCGAGCGTGTCGATCATGGCGTTGATCGTGTCGCGGAGCTCGGCGATCTCGCCCTGCGCCTCGACCTGGAGCTTGCGGTCCAGGTTGCCCTTGGCGACGGCCGTCACGACCGCCGCGATCCCGCGGACCTGGGTCGTCAGGTTGTCGGCCATCGAGTTCACGTTGTCGGTCAGGTCCTTCCACGTCCCCGACACGCCCGGCACCTGGGCCTGGCCGCCCAGCTCGCCCTCGGTCCCCACCTCACGCGCCACGCGCGTCACCTCGCTCGCGAACGAGCTCAGCTGGTCCACCATCGTGTTGATGGTGTCCTTCAGCTCGGCGATCTCGCCCTGAACCTCGACGGTGATCTTCTTCGACAGGTCGCCGTTCGCGACGGCCGTCGTGACCTCGGCGATGTTGCGGACCTGGGTCGTGAGGTTGTTGGCCATCGAGTTGACGTTGTCCGTCAGCTCCTTCCACGTCCCGGACACGCCCGGCACCTTGGCCTGGCCGCCCAGCTCGCCCTCCGTCCCGACCTCGCGCGCCACGCGCGTCACTTCGGAGGCGAACGCCGAGAGCTGGTCCACCATCGTGTTGATCGTGTCCTTGAGCTCCAAGATCTCGCCCTTCACGTCGACCGTGATCTTCTTGGACAGGTCGCCATTCGCGACGGCCGTCGTGACCTCAGCAATGGCACGGACCTGGGTGGTCAGGTCGCCGGCCATGTAGTTCACGTTGTCCGTCAGGTCCTTCCACGTCCCGGACACGCCCTCGACCTCGGCCTGGCCGCCCAGCTTGCCCTCGGTCCCCACCTCGCGCGCCACGCGCGTCACTTCCGAGGCAAAGCTGGAGAGCTGGTCGACCATCGTGTTGATGGTGCTCTTGAGTTCGAGGATCTCGCCGCGGGCCTCGACGGTGATCTCTTTCGACAGGTCGCCGTTCGCGACGGCCGTCGTGACCTCGGCGATGTTGCGGACCTGGGTCGTCAGGTTGTCCGCCATCGAGTTCACGTTGTCGGTCAGGTCCTTCCACGTCCCGGACACGCCGGGCACCTCGGCCTGACCGCCGAGCTCCCCTTCGGTCCCCACCTCGCGCGCCACGCGCGTCACCTCGGACGCGAACGAGCTCAGCTGGTCGACCATCCGGTTGATCACGTTCTTGATCTGCAGGATCTCGCCCTTCACGTCGACCGTGATCTTCTGGGTCAGGTCGCCATTCGCAATCGCCGTGGCCACCTTCGACACGTCGCGGAGCTGGACGGTCAGGTTGCCGGCCATCGCGTTCACGTTGTCCGTCAGGTCCTTCCAGGTCCCGGAGACGCCCTCGACCTCGGCCTGGCCGCCCAGCTCGCCCTCGGTGCCGACCTCGCGCGCCACGCGTGTCACCTCGGAGGCGAAGCTCTGGAGCTGGTCGACCATCGTGTTGATCGTGTTCTTGAGCTCGGCGATCTCGCCCTGCGCCTCGACGGTGATCTTCTTCGACAGGTCGCCATTCGCGACCGCCGTGGTCACCTCGGCGATGTTGCGGACCTGAGCCGTCAGGTTGTCCGCCATCGAGTTGACGTTGTCGGTCAGGTCCTTCCACGTCCCGGAGACGCCGGAGACCCGAGCTTGGCCGCCGAGCTGGCCTTCGGTGCCGACCTCACGGGCCACGCGCGTCACCTCCGAGGCGAACGCCGAGAGCTGGTCGACCATCGTGTTGACCATCTTGGCCGTCCGCAAAAACTCACCGCGGACCGGCCGGCCCTCGACCTCCAGCTCCACCTTCTGCGACAGGTCGCCCTGGGCGACCGCCCCGATCACGCGCTCGACCTCCGCCACGGGCTGGCCCAGGTCGATGATGAGCTCGTTGACCGACGCCACGGCCGTCCGCCAGCCGCCGGTCGCGCCGGCCAGCGCGGCCCGCTCGGCCAGCCGCCCCTTCTTGCCGACCTCGTCGCGCACGCGCTCCAGCTCGTCGGTGAGCTGCTCGTTGAGCGAGATGATGGCGTTCAGCGTGTCGGCCACGCGCCCGACGGTTCCGTTCTGCTCGACGACGAGCCGGGCCGAAAAGTCGCCCTTGTGGACGGCCGTCAGGACCGCCAGCAGGTCTTTCGCGTCGAGGTCGCACAGCGCGCCGGGCGTCGCGGCAGACGCCTTCCGCGCGGGGCTCGGGGGCGGGGACGTCGATCCGTCCGTGGTGGGCGTCGGCTTTTTGGTAGCCATCGGGAGCAGGGGGGGCCAGGGAGTCCGTCGGAGCGCAAAGTATCGGCGCCGACCGAGCCTTCTCTACTCGGGCATTCCCTATATGTGCCCGGCGATGTGGAACCGCCGCGTTCCCGGCCCTACAGCCGCTCCTTGCGCTCCAGGTACAGCGCCCGGCTCAGCATCACCGCCGCTTGCGCCGTCTGGTCCGTGAACCAGTAGTTGACGCCCGCGCCGACGGCCGCGCCCGCGATCGGGATGGACTGCGCCAGCTTCTGCGCCCCGAGGTTTTTGGCGATCTCGCGCGGGACGTGGCCGAGCTGCTCGCGCAGCGTGCCCTGCGCCGACCGCGCCCGGTAGCCGCCGCCGTCGATGGCCGACGCCGCGACCGCCAGCTCGCGCAGCGCGTCGGACTTGGCCTCGCGCGACCCGCTCGCGGCGACGTTGAAGATGGACACCACGAGCGGCGTGTAGCCGGGCCCCTGGAGCGGGAAGCCGTACGCGGCCGCCACCTGCTGGATGAGCCGGAAGTTGACCGTGAACAGGACGGGGATGTCGGCCGCCAGCAACAGTGCGCCGCCCAGCCCGGCCCCGCCGCCCGAGAGCGCCGCGAGGACGGAGTTCTGCGAGGCGTACTGCTTGGCCAGCTTGTCGAGGTCTTCCAGCGGCTGGTCCCGCAGCTCGCCGACCGTCGCCACGTCGACGCCGGCCTCGGCGGCCTTCGCCAGCACGTCGTCGGCGTCGAAGGTCCAGGCGCTGGCGTCGTTGAGCGTCGACAGGGTCTGGGTCAGCGCCGTCGTCAAGCCGTCGAGGACGGACTCGGGGACGAACTGGTCGAAGGCCCAGTCGACCGGCTTCATGGCGAAGCCGAGCGCCTGCTGGAGCAGGGTCTCGCCGCGCTCCCAGCGCTCGATCTCTCGCTGGGCGGTCCGCTCGTACTCGGTAAGGCGCATCGTGGGGCGTGTGCGTGGGGGAACGGCGCCCCGCGCGGAGCGCGGCGCCTAGTCGGCGTTAATGTCGTACTTCTTGAGCAAGCGGTACATGGTGGCCCGGCCGATGCCGAGCTCGGCCGCGGCCCGCTCCACGTTCCCGTCGCAGGCCTGGAACGCGGCCTCGACGGCGCGGCGCTTGAGCTCGTCGAGGGGGACGATGTCTGCACTACCGGCCGCAGACGCGCCGGGTTGCACGGCGGGGACGGCGAGGGGCGGGAGGTCGTCCCAGGACGCCGGGGGCCCGCTGGCGGCCGGCGCCGCGGCGGCGGCCTCGCTGCGGGCGGGCTCGGCGACCGTCGGGATCTCCTGAAGCGCGCTGCCCGAGCTGTTGCCGCGCACCTGTCCGTCGCCGCCGGTCAAGCCGTCGGCGCTCGGCATCCGGGCGCCCGGGCGCTCGGCCCAGGGCTGGATGGCTTGCGGCCCGCCGATCAGCAGGTCGTCGACGGCGATCTCGTCGGCGTCCGAGATCAGCAGCGCGCGCTCGACGGTCGACTTCAGCTCGCGGACGTTGCCCGGCCACGCGTAGTCGAGGATGGCGCGGACGGCGTCGCCGCCCAGCCGCTTGCCCTTGAACTGCGGGTGCGCCGTCGTGTAGGCCTCCAGGAAGCCCTGCGCCAGCAGCAGCACGTCGTTGCCGCGCTCGCGGAGCGGCGGCAGGCCGATGGGGAACTGGAACAGGCGGTAGTACAGGTCCTCCCGGAACGTCCCCGCGCGGACCATCTCGAGCACGCTCTTGTTGGTCGCCGAGATCACGCGGCACTCGAACTTGATGGTGCCTTGCCCGCCGACGCGCGTTACCTCGCGGTTCTGCAGCGCCCGCAGCAGCTTGGCCTGGAGCCCCAGGTCCAGCTCCCCGACCTCGTCGAGGAACAGGGTCCCGCCGTCGGCCTGCTCGAACTTGCCGATGTGGCGGGCGTGCGCGCCGGTGAACGAGCCCTTTTCGTGGCCGAAGAACTCGGACTCCATGAGCTCCGCCGGGATCGCCGCGCAGTTGACGACCACGAACGGGCCGACTTCGGGCTCGCCGGGGGGCGGATCGGAGTTGAAGTGGATGGCCCGGGCGACGAGTTCCTTGCCCGTTCCGGACTCGCCCTCGATCGCGACCGTCAGGTTCCCGCGCAGCGTCTTCTGGATGAGTTGGTAGACCCGCTCCATGGCCGGGCTGTCCCCGACGATCTCATCCATCCCGTACTTCTGCGCGACCTCGGCGCGCAGCTGCTCCACCTCGCGCGCCAGCCGGACGCGCCCCTTGAGCCGCTCCACCACCACGTCGAGCTTGACCAAGTCGTCGTGGCCTTTGGTGATGTAGTCGGTCGCCCCGCCCTTCATGGCCTCGACGGCCACGTCCGCCGTGCCCTGTGCCGAGATCATCACGATGGGCAGGTCGGGCTGGAAAAGCTGGAGCCGCCGCAGCGTCTCCATCCCGCCGATGCCGGGCATCATGATGTCGAGGAAGACGATGTCCGGGCGGTGCGCGTCGAGCGCGTCGAGCGCGTCCTCGCCGCTGTGGAAGACCGAGACCTCGTGGTCCTTGGGCTTGTCGAGCCGGTACGAAAGGAGGCGGGCGTAGTGCTTGTCGTCGTCGACGACGAAGAGTCGGGTGGTCACGTGAGCGCGGGGGGAGTGCGCCCCAGGTATCGCGGGGCGCGCGTACGCAGATAGCCCGGCCCGTTCACGCCGCGCCGGGGGCGCCGTGCGGCGACGCTCCGGGCGGTTGTTTCTCAGAATGAGACGACGCGTTCCGGCGGCGACTGTGACACGGGGGCGTCATTCGGTGTGTTCGTATTTGAGCCCCAACCGCCCCACTCACGCAAATGGACCTCCGCCGTCTTGCCTTGCTGAAGCTCCACGACCGCAGAAACGAGCCACCAACTGACTCTCTCACCCCAGCAGAGCTCGGGCTACCCGATGATCGTCGAGAGGCTCTCGACCACGTTCTCACCTCCTTGCTTGCCGACGGACTGATAAGAGGAACCGCCATACGGACGGCGCACGGGCCGACTGTTTACAGGCCTGAGATCACAGGGCCGGGGTCGTCGTCGCTGGCGCTGCCGTCACCTCGGAGCCAGACGATCAATGTCTCAGGTGGGAATAACCAGTTCGGCGACGGCAACACGCAGCACGTCAGCGTAGAAGTCCACCTCCAGGCCATAATCGAAACCATTCTGGGGGCGGATATGCCGCGCGAGACCAAGCGGAGCTTGCTCCAGCATCTCCACGCGGTCGTCAGCGACGGAGCCGTCGGCAACGCCGCCGGTGTCGTCAGTCTCATCGTCGACGCACTGCAGGGGTTGGGCGGCGCTGGCGGCTGAGCCTCCATTCACCGTCATCCTGAGCGGAGCGAAGGATCTCGACGCCAGCGCCCCCGGCCATAGGGCCCGGCTGTCAGGGCTCGCGGCCTCGCGTTGAGATCCTCGCAAGCTCAGGATGACGGGTGGGCGGCGTTGGTGCTACTGGCCCGCGGCGAGGTCCGCCCACGCCGGGTTGTGCGCCTCGATCAGCGCCAGCTTGCGCTCGCGGCGCCAGCCCTTGAGCGCCTTCTCGCGGGCGATTGCGTCGCGAGCGCTCGGGTGCTCCTCGCAGTACACGAGTCGGGTGACCCGGTACCGCGTCGTGAACGCGCCGGGTGTCCCAGCCCGGTGCTCGGCGACGCGTCGCGCCAGGTCGTTCGTCACGCCGACGTAGAGCGTGCGCCCCTGGCTGGCGAGGATGTAGACCCAGTATGCCCGATGTAGCGTCCCCACGTCCCGTTCCGATTCCCCGCTCTAGCGTACGGCACGGCTCGCGGACGCCCGACTTCTCACCGAACCGCGTCGACCGCCCCCGCGATCCGCCGCGCCCGCGTCTCCGGCCGCTTGGCGCCCTCGATGCCCGCCACGGCCTCCTTGCGCCGGGTGTACGACAGCGCCGCGAACGCCTCCGTCAGGCCTGCTTGCGCGAGCGCCGCTGCCAGGTCGTCCGGCACGGGCACCTCGCGAGGGGCGTCGTCGCGCGCGACCGTCACCGATACGGTGTCGCCGGGGCCCTTGCCAATCGCCGCGCGCACGTCCTTCCGCGCCAGCAGGATGTGGTCGGGCCCGCCCATCCGCACCAAGCGGCCCCGGTACTCGACCCCGTCGAAGGTGGCGACGACGGCCGGGCGCTTGGACCCGAACGCGGCCTCGACGTCGAACGGGACGACGACGAAGGCGCCGCCCCCATCGTTTGCGAGGATCGTCGCGGTGAAGGCGTGCTCGGCCATGGCTAGATCCAGATGAGCCCCGCGATGCCGATCGCGAAGCAGTAGTAGGCGAAGTACTGGAGCGACCGCCGCTGGACGAGCACCTGGACCGCCCGGATCGCGAACACGCCGCTCGCGAAGGCCACGACGGTCCCGACGATGAGCGGGAGCGGCTCGACGGTCATCCCAACGTCCAGCATGTCGAGCGTCTTGAGCAGCGTGGCCCCGAGCACGACCGGGAGCAGCATCAGGAACGAGAAGTCGGCGGCCTCCTTGCGGTCCACGTTGAGGTAGATCGCGGTGCAGATCGTCGAGCCCGAGCGGCTGATGCCGGGGATCAGCGCGGCGGTCTGGGCGATGCCGACGAGCACGGCCTTGGCCGGCGACAGCACACCGTTGGGATCCGGCCGCAAGCGCGTGAGCAGCAGCAGGATGCCCGTCACGATCAGCGCACCGCTCACAAAGCGCGGGTCGCCAAACAGCGCCTCCAGCCGCTCCTCGAACAGCAGATAGCCAATAAACGTGGGCACCATCGTGATCAGGATGAGGATCGCCAGGCGCAGCGACGGGACCGGCCCGCCGGATGCCTCGGGCGCGTCGTAGCTGATCTCGTCGCCGCGCGCCCGTTCGATGGGGCCGGGGCGGACGGCCTGCCGCCACGCGCTGGCGTTCGTGAGCGCGCCGACGGCGTCGCGCAGGATGCGCCCGATCCGCTGGCGGTAGACGACCAGGATCGAGAGCGCCGTCCCGAAGTGGACGAACACCTCGAACGTCACATCCTTAGCGTTGCTCGTGTCAAGCCCGAGCACGTACTCGCCCAAGACGAGGTGGCCGGAGGACGAGATGGGGAGGAACTCGGCCAAGCCCTGGATGAGGCCGAGAATCGCGGCTTGCCACCACGTCATAGAGAAACCGGAGAGGGGACGGTCGGAGAGGGGCATCACCTACGCGCATGGGCCGGGGGCGGTCCCGCTGGCGCGTGCGGAGCCCGTGGAGTGCAGGGGCGCAAGCAAGTGGAGACCGGGACGCCCCGCTTCGGCATCCCCCCGCTCAGGCGCGCACACGAACTGCCAACCTTCACGGCTGGCGTCGCGCCATTCGGGCGGGAACGCTGAAGGCTTGCGCTAGCCTCACCTCAGGGCGCCGCCGGCGTCACGTCGAGCACGTCCTCCCGGTCCACGCGGACGAGCCCGGGCGGGCCGCCTTTGATGGGCCGCACGTACTTCCGCTCCGTCACCGTCACTGGGACGACGGACTGCGTCTTGGCCGTCGAGAACCACGCCGCCAGCCGGGCCGCGGCGGCGACCGTCGCGGGCGGGACCTCCGTCGACCGCCCCGCGCGCTTGATGACCACGTGGCTGCCCGGCACGCCGCGCGCGTGGAGCCACAGGTCGTGGGGGCTGGCGACACGCGTCGTCAGGTGCGCGTTGCCCTTGGCGTGCTTGCCGACGAGCGCTTCGAAGCCACCGGGCAGGGCGATCCGGCGGAACGGCTCGACGGGCCCCTCGTCGCCGCGCTGGCCGAGCACGCGCGCGAAGGCGTCGCTCTCGGCCTCCCGGAGCGCCCGCAGCTCGCCGAGCCCCGTCGTCGCGCGGAGCCGCGCCAGCAGGTCCGCCAGCGCCTCGGCCTCGCCGTGGACCGACTCCCACCGCTCCTCGGCCGCCGCTCGCGCGCCCCGCGTCCGCCGCGCCTTGTCGTAGAACCGCTCCGCGTTCTCGACGGCCGAGCGCGCCGGGTCGAGCGGGATCTCGATGTCTCCCGTCCCGCCCACGATGTCGTCGACCGTCACGGACTCGCGGCCCGGCCCGGCGCCCGCTTCGAGCGCCATCAGCAGGTGCGCCCACGTCTCGTAGCCGTCGGCGCGCGAGGGCTGCGCCAGCTCGGTCAGCATCGCCTCGGCGGACCGCTGGCGGCGCCCGGCGGCCGTCGCGAGCGCCTTTTCGAGCGGCCGGTACGCCGCGTCGTACGCGGCCTGCCCCAGCGACCGCTTCGACCACACCGCGAGGGTCGCCTCGACGGTCTCGAACGGCTCGGCCCGCCAGCCCTCGGGCACCTCCGCGAGGGGGACCAGCGAGAACGCCTCCGCCAGCGGCCCGCGCCAGTAAACGTGCGGCGCGGGCGACGCGAGCGCGTCCTCGAAGTCGCGGACCGCCCCGAACAGCGCCCCCAGATCGGCGCCTTCGGGTCCGGCGTCGGGGTCGAGCCCGGCGCGGCGGACGGCCTCGGCCGCGAGCGCGCGGGGCACGAGGGGGACGGCCGCGGCCACGCTCTGCGCCAGCGTCTTGCGCACCTTCCACCGCTCGGCGAAGGCCTCCGCCGTGTCGACGGCGGGCGCGGGCCGGACCGCGGGCGCGGGCTCTCCGACGTGCGCGTCCTCATCCAGGAACGCCTCGCGCACGACGCCCTCGGCGTCGGTCCAGTAGACGTTGGGGCGCGAGCCGAACAGGACGACCTGGATCCGACTCCCGTCGGTGAGGTCCAAAAACAGGTGCCGGTCGCGGTCGGCGGCGCGGACCCGCGAGACGCGGCGGCCGTTCGCGCGCGCCAGCACGTCCGCCGTGTTGCGGCGCTGGCGCGAGGTGCCGGGTGTGCGGAAAAGGAGCGGCCGGGCCGGGTCGCAGACGACCCGCAAGCTCGTCGGGCCGTCGGGCGCGTCGAGGGCGACGGTCAGCTCGCGCGCCGTCTGGCTCCACGCGGCCTGGACGACGGCGCCCGCGAGCGCGTCGTCCCACTCGGCGGCGAGGGCGCGCAAGGTGAAGTAGTCCATGCCCGAAGATCGACTCCGGCCGGGCCGCTAGCGGTCTCGCTGGAACGTTCTCGGGCAGGAGAGCGGCGCCATCGCATCGCCGTTGTCGCAGCACGAGGGCTCGGCGACGTACCGAACGACGCGTGCGGCGTACAGCCCGGTCGCGGTCCACGGCGCCTCTGCACAGAGGACGACGCATTCGGGCTCTCTCCCGGGAAGCGAGAACCGGACGGCCGTAGTGGCGCCGGACCGGACGATCACTCGGCGGCTGACCATGTCGAAACCTGGGGAGCGGAAACTGACCACGTACTCCCCGACAGGGACGCCATCGAGCGCCGCGCGTCCATCCAGGTCCGAGTAGGCCCCGATCCGCAGCTCCTCCACCATCATCGAGGCGCCGGGCACCGGCTCGCCGCTGTCGGCGGCCACTACCACGACGGCGACCCGGCCGACCTCGGGACCGGCCTGGGCGCTGGCGCCGGCCGCCAGCAGGAGCACGAGAGGGAGGAACCGCACGGCGCTAGCGGTCGACGGCGTAGTGGTCGCCGGCGCGGACCGGGTCGCAAAACTCGTGCTGATCGACAAAGGAGACCACGCGAGCGGCGTAGACGCCCGGCAGCGCGACCGACCGGTAGGTGCACGTCCAGCAGTCGATGATCTCCCCTGCTACCAGCGTCGGCGCGAAGCGGACGGTCTCCCCCTCCCCGACCGTCACCGTCGTCTCGACGTACTCGTAGCCGGTGTAGCTGGCGCGGACGGCGTGCGTCCCGACGGGCACCTCGACGAAGAACCGCCCGTCGAGGTCGGCCACCGCGCCGATCGCCGTCCCGACCAGCCAGACGGTCGCGCCGATGAGCGCGTCGCCGGTCTCGGCGTCGGTGACGGTCCCGGAGATCCAGCCCGTCGCCGGATCGTCCTGGGCGCTGGCGCCCGCCACGAGGCACAGGGCGAGCAGAAGGAGGCGCATGGATCGATAGGCGGGTAGGCCGACAAACACGGCCCCGCGCACGCACGCCGCAAGCCGTTCCCGGTTACCCCTCCGTTTCGTCGTCGGGCCGCTCCATGTGGCTCCCGTCCTCGCCGTGCTCGTGGACGACCGCGCACCCGACGCCCGCGCCCGGCGCCAGCGACACCTCCAGCGTCGTCGGCCCGTCGACGGTCGCCGCCAGCGTCGCGAGGTGGTAGCGGTAGGCGCCGGTGCGGACGGCGTGCGTGCCCGCCGGGACGCCCTCGATGCGGAACGAGCCGTCGCGCTGCGAGACGGCCCCGATCCCGAGGTCCGCCAGCACCACGCCCGCGCCGACGACTGGCATCCCGGTTTCGGAATCGGTGACGGTCCCGGTGACGACCGCGAGCGCCGGCGCCGAGTCGGTGCTCGCGGACTGGGCGGCCACGGCAGGCGCGAGCAGGAGGGCGAGGGCGGCGAGGAGCGGGCGCATGACGGGCGGTCGGGGGCGGGAGGGTCCAACGGCGACGCCGCCCGAGTGTTTTGATCCCCACCGCCTATGTTGTAGGGGCCTAGCCCACGCACCCCATGACTCTTGCCTCCATTCTCGACCGCTCCGGCGGCGCCCTCGTCACCATCGGCCCCGACGCCACGGTCTTCGAGGCCATCGGCCGGATGGTCGAGCACAACGTCGGCTCCATCTTGGTCACCGACGACGGCGCCCTCCGGGGCATCTTCACCGAGCGCGACTACCTCCGCCGGATCGCGCTCGAAGGCCGGACCTCGCGCGAGACGCCCGTCCGCGACGCGATGACCGCCGACCTGGTGACCGTCGAGCCGAGCGCGACCGTCGACGACTGCTTGGCGCTGATGACCGACCGCAAGATCCGGCACCTGCCCGTCCTGCGCGACGGCGCGCTCGCGGGCGTCGTGTCGATCGGCGACTTGGTGCGCGCCCGGCTGGACGAAGCGCGCGGCGAAGTCGAGGGGCTCCGGCACTTTGTCCAGGGCGGCTACCCTGGGTGAGTCGGTAGGTCGGCGACTCTGGAGACCTACTCTCGGCGCCGAGGTGGATCGGGCGTCCGCCCGATCCTCGTTCCCCAGTCCCGCGAGCGCTAGCCTTCCTGCCGCCCGCCCTCGATCAGTTCGCGTGCCGACTGGAGCGCGGCCTCCGAGACCTCGTCGCCCGCCAAGAGCTCGGCGACGGCCTCGGCGCGCTCGGCCTCGTCGAGCCGGCGGATCCGGGTCCGCGTGCGGCCGTCCTCGGTCGTCTTCTCGACCAGGAAGTGCACGTCGCCCAGGCTCGCGATCTGCGGGAGGTGCGTGATCGCGATGATCTGGTGGAACTGCGCCAGCCGGTGCATGCTCTCGCCCGCGCGCCGCGCGATCGGGCCCGAGATGCCGGTGTCGATCTCGTCAAAGACCAGGATCGGCAGGCGCTCGGACTTGGCGAGGATGGCCTTTAGCGCCAGCATGATGCGCGACACCTCGCCGCCTGAGGCCACCTTGACGAGCGGCTTGGGGTCCTCGCCCAGGTTGGCCGACAGGTGGAACTCGACCTGGTCGGCCCCGGCCGGGAACGCCGTCACGCGGTGCTCGCGCGCGCCGTCCGGCAGGCTCACCCAGCCCGCCGGGTCCTCCTGGAAGCTGAACCGGACCTCGAAGCGGGCGTGCGGCATCCCGAGTGTCGCCAGCTCCACGCCGACGGCCTGCTCGATCCGCTGGGCCACCTCGTGGCGCTTCTGCGAGAGCCGGTAGGCGGCTTGGCTGAGCCGGTCGCGCGCCGCCTCGATCTTGCTGTCGAGCCGGGCGATGGAGCCCTCGAAGTCCTTAGCGAGGTCGTACGTCTGGCCGATGTCGGCGCGGTAGTCCAGCACCGACTCGACCGTCCCGCCGTACTTCCGCGCGAGGTAGTCGATCTCGCCCATCCGCTCGCGGATCTCGTCGAGCCGCTCCGGGTTGAACTCGATCTCAGCGTTGTAGCCCTGCAAAAACTGGGTCGCCTCCTTGAGCGCGATCTCGGCCGAGCGGACGTCGGAGAGCGTCTCGTCGAACGCCGAGTCGATACGGGCCAGGTCCTGGAGCTGGTTGCGGACGAGCACGAGCCGGTCGTAGAGCGCGTCGTCGGACTCGGAGATCTGGGCGTACAGCTCGGCCGTCGCCTCGTAGAGGTGCTCGGCGTTTTCGAGTACGCGGCGCTCGGCTTCGAGCGCGTCCATCTCGCCCGCTACCAGTTCGGCCGCGTCGATCTCCTCGATCTGAAACGCGTAGAGCTCCTTCTGCTTCTGGAGCTCCGCCTCGCGGCGCACGAGGTCGGCCCGCTCGCCCGCCAGCACGGCGACCGCCGCGTACCCCTCGCGGTACGTCCCGACGAGCCCACCGAGCCCGCCGAAGTTGTCGAGCAGCTCGACGTGCGTCTCGGTCCGCAAGAGCGACTGGTGCTCGTGCTGGCCGTGGAGGTCGATGGTGTTGGATGCCACCTCGCGCAAGACGTCGAGCGTGGCCGGCGTGTCGTTGACGAACGCGCGCGAGCCGCGCGCGGAGATCTCGCGGCGGATGACGAGGTTGCCGCCCTCCGAGGGGTCGATCTCGTGGGCCGCTAGCAGGGCCGGCAGGCGCCCCTCGTCGGCGTTGTCGAAGACGCCCTCCACGACGGCCTTTTTGGCGCCCGTCCGCAGCGCCTCCGTGCTGGCGCGCTCGCCGAGCAGCAGCTTCAACGCGCCCAGCAGAATCGACTTGCCCGCCCCGGTCTCGCCCGTGATGATGTTGAGTCCGCTGTCGAACTCGACTTCGAGGCGCTCGATGAGCGCGTAGTCGCGGATGGTGAGGCTGCGGAGCACGCCGGGGCGGGTGGGGAACGGGAGGCTACGTCAAGGTCGGGGCCCTGTCATCCGGAACCCCGATGAATGATCCCGCCAGCGCCGGAGCGGTCGGGGAATCGGGGACGCATCTGTAACCCGAGGACGGCCGGCCCGTAGCTCACACACCCCTCCCGACAGACCCATGACCACCGGCACCATCACCCACTTCAACGCGGCTCGCGGCACAGGCACGGTCACGTGCGCCTCCGGTGGTCGCTTCCCGTTCACGGCTCGCAACGCCCGGCTCTCCGAGGGCGACCGCGTCACTTTCCGGCCGACCGGCGGCATCACCGGGCTCTACGCCCTGGGCGTGCGCCACGTCGGCGCGACGGCCCGGTCAGCGAACGCGCGGCTCGCGTTCCTGCGGCGATCGCTGGCGCCGAGCCGCCCCATGCTGGCGGTCCGCTAGCGACCCGGCATCCGAAACGATCAGCGGCCGGCGAGGGACTCCCCCGCCGGCCGCTGATGTGTTTGCCCGGTACGGTCTAGCCGCGTCCGTGGCAGTGCTTGAACTTCTTGCCCGAGCCACAGGGGCACGGCTCGTTGCGGCCGACCGTCTTGTCGACGACGACCGGGGCGGCCTTGGCCGTCGGGTCGCGCTCGGCCGACGACGCGCCGTCGCCGCCGATGCCGGCAGCGTAGTCCGGCGTCGCCTTCTCCTGCGTGGCCTGGGCGCGGCTGGCGTCCAAGCGCGGCTTGGCGACCTGCTGGACGCGCCGGGCGGCCTGCCGCTGGCTGTCGCCCTGGACGAGCGGCCCGGCCTTGAAGACCAGCCCGACGACCTCCTCGTCGACCGTCTGGACGAGCTCCTTGAAGAGCTTGAACGCCTCCATCTTGTACTCGATGAGCGGGTCCTTCTGGCCGTACGAGCGGAGCCCGACGCCCTGCTTGACCTCGTCGAGGTCGCGCAGGTGCTCGGTCCACTTCTCGTCGATCACCGCCAGCACGGCGGCGCGCTCGAGGGCGTCGTTGATCTCCTGGCCCTGCGACTCCAAGACCTCCTCCGGCGTGACCGTGGCACGGAGCACGCGGCGGCCGTCTGAGAAGTCGACGAAGAGCTTCTTGGGCCGGTTCTCGGGGTCGGCCTTCTCCATCATGTCCTTGGCGGACGTAAAGAAGGGCCCCGCCAGCGCCGACCGCTTGCGGCGGTAGTGCGCCGTGGCCTCGTCCAGGATCCGGTCGATCAGCCCCTGCTCACCCAAGGTCGACGCCGTCATCGGGTCGATCTCCATGTCGAAGGCGAGGTGGATGCGGAGCGCCTCGCGGATCTCCTCGATGTCGCCGTTGCCGTAGTGCTCGCCGACGATCCGCTCGACCAGCTCCGTCAGCATGTCCAGGATGTCGCCGCGCAGGCGGTCGCCCTCGAGGGCGTGCATCCGGCGGTCGTAGATGACCTCGCGCTGGGCGTTGAGCACGTCGTCGTACTCGAGCTGGCGCTTGCGGGACGCGAAGTGGTTCTGCTCGACCTTGGTCTGGGACCGCTCGACGCCCTTCGTGAGCCACTTGTGCGTGAGGACCTCATCCTCTTCCATGCCCAGGCGGTCCATGATCTTGGCCGTCCGGTCGTGGCCGAAGAGCCGCATCAGGTCGTCCTCGAGCGAGACGTAGAACTGGCTGAAGCCGGGGTCGCCCTGGCGGCCGGCGCGGCCGCGCAGCTGGAGGTCGATGCGGCGGCTGTCGTGCCGCTCCGTCCCCAAGATGGCCAGCCCACCGAGTTCGGTGACGCCCTCCCCCAGCTTGATGTCCGTGCCACGGCCCGCCATGTTGGTGGCGATCGTAACGGCGCCGACCTGGCCCGCCTCCGCCACGATCTGGGCCTCGGCCTGGGCGCGCGACGCCTTGGCGTTGAGCACGTTGTGCGGGATGCCGGCGCGCTGCAAGAGCCGCGACATCTGCTCCGAGGTCTCGACGGAGGCCGAGCCGATCAGCAGCGGCTGGCCGGAGTCGTGGATCTCCTGGACGCGCTCGAGCAACGCCTTGTATTTGGCGCGCTTCGTCTTGTAGATCAGGTCGTCGTCGTCGTCGCGCGCGATCGGCCGGTTGGTCGGGACGACGACGACGGGCAGCTTGTAGATCTTGCCGAACTCCTCGGCCTCCGTCTCGGCCGTGCCGGTCATGCCCGCCAGCTTGGCGTACATCCGGAAGTAGTTCTGGATGGTGACCGTCGCGTACGTCTGGGTCGCGGCCTGCACCTTGACGCGCTCCTTGGCCTCGATGGCCTGGTGGAGCCCGTCCGAGTAGCGGCGGCCGGGCAGCACGCGACCGGTGTGCTCGTCGACGATCATCACCTTGTCGTCCTGCACGATGTACTCCTTGTCCTTCTCGTACAGCGTGTAGCCGCGGAGCAGCTGGTTGACGGCGTGGATGCGCTCCGACCGCTCGGCGTAGCGCGTGTAGAGCTCGCGCTTGCCCTCCTCGGCCGCGTTGCGCAGCTCGCGCAAGTCGTTCTGCATCTTGTGCTCGCGCTTCTGCGCGTCCAAGCCCGAGGCCTGGATCTCGTCGACGAGCGCGGCCTTCTTCTCCTCGTAGTCCCGCTCGATCTGGGCGACCTCCGTCCCCACGTCGGGGATCACGAAGAAGTCGGCGTCGGTGCCGGCGGCCCGACCGATGGCCTCGCGGCCCTTGTCGGTCATCTCGATCTGGTGCTGGGCCTCCTCCAGCGCGAAGTACATCGGCTCGTCGACCTCGGGCATCCGCTTGGCGGACTCGGCGAGGTAGATGGCCTCGATGCTGCGGATGAGCATCTCGATGCCCGTCTCGCCCTTGAGCTTGATGAGCTTCTTGTTGCGCGGGTACCCGCGCTGGGCGCGGAGCAGGTCGAGCCCGGCGCTGTCGCGCAAGCGCTTGGCGGCCTTCTTGTCGGTCTCCTCCAGGGCCTCGGCCTCCTTCAGCTTGCGCTCGGCGTCGGACACGTAGCCGGCCACGAGTTTCTGCTGGTCGCGGACCAACTTGTCGACCGGCGGCTGGAACTCCTTGAACTCGTCGATGGAGGCCTGCGGGACGGGGCCCGAGATGATCAGCGGCGTCCGGGCCTCGTCGATCAGGACCGAGTCGACCTCGTCGACGATGGCGTAGTGGTGGTGCCGCTGGACGAGCTGCTCGGCGTCGACCACGAACGAGTTGTCGCGCAAGTAGTCGAACCCGAACTCGTTGTTCGTGCCGTACGTGATGTCGGCGCGGTACGCGGCCCGGCGGCCCGGGCTGTGCGACTTGTGCTTGTCGATGCAGCCGACCGAGAGCCCGTGGAACTCGAAGATCGGCGCCATCCACTCGGCGTCGCGCTGGGCGAGGTACGGGTTGACCGTGACGACGTGGACGCCGCGGCCGACGAGCGCGTTGAGGTAGATCGGCGCGACGGACGTCAGCGTCTTGCCCTCGCCCGTCTTCATCTCGGCGACCTGCCCGCGGTGGAGCACGACGCCGCCGAGCAGCTGGACGTCGAACGGCACCATCTGCCACTCGATCTCCGACCCGCCAGCCACCCAGCTCTTGCCGAGAAAGCGCCGGCACGTCTCCTTGATGACGGCGAACGCCTCGGCGAGCACCTCGTCGAGCGCGGCCTCCACCGCGTCGATCCAGTCGCCTTCGAGGTCGTCGAGGCGGGCGTAGAGGTCCTGCCGCTCGCGGACGGTCAGCTTGCCGCCCTCGAGATCGTCGTCGTCGGAAGCGCCGGCCGCCGCCAGCCGGGCGCGGACGTCGGCCTGCTCGGCCTCGACGGGCTCGGCGGCCTCGCGGATGCGGGCGCGGAACGCGTCCGTCTTGGCCTTCAGGTCGGCGTCGGTGACGTGCTCGAGCCGGTCGGCGATCTCGTTGATCTCGTCGACGACGGGCCAGAGCTTTTTGAGCTCGCGGGCATTCGAGTCGCCGCCGAACAGCTTCTGGAGGGCTTCAATCATCGGAGGGGGGCTATCTCAGGACATACACAGGACCGCGCGAAGGTACGGGCCGGTCGTTGGCGGGCGGCACCTGGGGGCGGTCGACGCGGGGGTTTCCGCGCGTTCTTCCGGCGGTGAACGGCCGGAAGGGGCGGCACGGTTCGCCTTCGTCGGTGTTTCGCGCGGCCGGGAGCGCAGGTCGGGCCATGCGGCGGGCCGCTGCCGTCGGCGTCGAGCCCGATCCGGCCCGCCGCCCTCTGCGCGCGCTGCGGCGCAGCTGCATTCTACAAGGTCTTGGCGCTCTGCCGCACTCTGCTGCGCTCTTACACCGTGACCTCGTCCGCGGGCGGCCGACGGTTGTAGCTCGACGCCATCACTGCCCCGTACGCGCCGGCCGTGGCGACCACGACCACATCGCCCTCGGCGGCGTCCGGGAACGGGCGGCCATGCGCGAAGGCGTCGCCGGTCTCGCAGATCGGGCCGACGATCTCGGCGGGCCCGGCGTCCGCCGCCCCGAGCCGCGACAGGTTGACGATGTCGTGGTGCGCCTGGTAGAGCGCGGGGCGGACCAGCGAGTTCATCCCGGCGTCGAGCCCGACGTAGCGGACGTCGCCCTTGCGCTTGACCTGCGTCACCCGCGCCAGCAGCACGCCCGCCTCGGCGACCAGGAACCGCCCGGGCTCGACCCACAGCTCGAACTCGGGCCGCTCGGCGTGGAAGGCCGCGAGCGCCGCGCCCGCCGCCGCGAGGTCGAACGGCGCCGCGCCGCCGGTCGGGACCGGGATCCCGCCGCCCACGTCGAGGACGGTCGCGTCCGGAAAGTGCGCGTCGGCGTGCGCCGCCAGCGTCCGTGCCGTGGACGCCCAGGCGTCGGTCTCGTCGACCCCGCTGCCCACGTGTGCGTGGAGCCCGACGATCCGGACGCCGCGCCGGCGGGCCGTCTCGGCGAGCGTCGGGAGGTCGGCCGCCGCGACGCCAAACTTGGACGCCGTCCCGGCCGTGCGGACGTGCGCGTGGTGGCCCTTCCCCTCGCCGGGGTCGACGCGCACGAACACGTCGTGCCCGGCCCAGACCTCCGCCCAGTCGTCGAGCGACGCCGCGTTGTCGAGCGTCACGCGGACGCCCAGCGCGAGGGCGGCCTCGACCTCGGCACGCGGCGCGAAGTTGGGCGTGAACAGGATGTCGCCCGCGTCCACGCCCGGCAGCAGCTCGCGGACGTACTCGACTTCCGCCAGCGACACGCACTCGGGCCGCAGCCCCTCGGCCGCGAGGGCTCGCACGAGGTCGGGGTGGCCATTCGCCTTGACGGCGTAGAGCGGGCGGGTGAACGGGACCGCCGCGCGGAGCGAGCGCGCGCGCTCTCGGGCCGTGTCGATGTGGTAGACGTAGCGGGGCGTCCGCTCGGCGGCGAGCGTGAGGAGCGCGTCGCGGTGGTCGTGCCACCAGGGCGTGTCGGGCATGGGTCGTCGGGGGGACGGCCGTAAGGTCCGGCCCCAGCGCGGCGGGCGCCCGGAAATCGCCTGGCCGGACGGCGCTGGCCACGTCGGCTTCTCTATACTCTTCGGTATCGCCGACGTGCACGCCCGCAGGGCGTCATGCGCGAGCAGTCGACACAGGCACTGGTTCTGCGACTCCCCCCCATGGAGCAGATCGCGATCTATCTCAACGTCGCCTTCTACCTCCGCATGGGCGTACTGGCGCTTGTCCGGCCCGCTGCCCTTACGGGGTACTGCTCCTCGGCTTCCCCTCCGGCTGACGTCCGCAATGAGACGCGGGCCGTGTACGGCGGCTTCGGCTTGGCCGCTGCCGGGCTCCTCGTCGCCGCGCCCCAGGCCGAGACGCTACGCCCGGGCATCCTCTTGGCGGTCTCCGTCCTGATGCTCGGGATGGGTTGTTGTCGCCTGCTGTCCGTCGGTCTGGAACGGCCGGAGGGGATCTGGCCGGTCGTGTTCCTGGGTGTCGAATTCGTCCTGGGCGGTCTGTTCCTTTACGCGTGGTTTGTAGAGAACGCCGCATGACTCGCCGCCGCAAGCCGACCCGACGCGCCAGCGGTGTCGATCCCACTGCCCGCCGGAGTCGTCTGCGCGTCGGCCCATCCGCCAGCCCTCCGCTCAGGGCGGCTAGGCGGCCACGTGCTAGGGACCCCGTACGCTACCACCATGGACCCAGGCAAGAAACACACGGCATCGAGCCGAGTCGCTCGTTGGGCCTCGGCCCTCGACCCGATGGCGGTCGGAACGACGTGGCTCCTGTTCGTTCTGGCACTCCCCTCTCTCGACGCTCAAGGCTCCGGTCTGGAAGCACTGGTCGGGGGTGGGCTGGTGGGGCTACCCCTCGTGGTCGTGGGGTCTCTTGCGACCTCACAGTGCCGGCCGATTCCTGAGCGAGACCACGCTCAACGGACCCGACTCGCTGGGGCCGCGCTCCTGATCGGGGTCGGGGTGGGCGCGATAAACCTCGGCGCGAACCTCGCAATGGCGACGGCGGATACCGGCATCAGGGCACTGCTCGACGACCACTTCGCCGTCCCCCTAACCTGGACGCGGACGGCCTCGGTCGCCGTTGTGGAGGAGGTCGTGTTCCGCCTTGTCCTGATGAGCGTCGTCGCCTGGGTCGTCGCACGGTTCGCCGGCCGAGCACGCACGGTCTTCCTCACCGCGCTCGTGGTGTCCGCGTCGCTGTTCGCCGTCGTGCATCTCCTCGGCAGGCCGCTGCCTGTCCACCCGACCAGTGCCGCACTGTACGCATCGGTCGTGGTGCTGAAGAGCGGCGTTGCAGGTCTCGTGCTGGGGTGGGTCTTCTGGCGCTGGGGGCTCCCCTACGCGATCCTGTGCCACTTCGCTGCCAATGGCCTGCACAACGTGTTCGAGCCGGTGCTCTTCTCGTAAGGGGAGCGGCCAGGACAACGATAACAAGGGCTCGCATCTCGCTCGTCCCCCGCCTACTCGCTCATGTGGCCCCGGAGCTCCGCGCGGCGCCCCCGCTGGCGGAGCTTGCGGAGGGCCTTCTCCTTGATCTGGCGGACGCGCTCGCGCGTCAGCTCGTACTCGTGGCCGATCTCCTCCAGCGTCATCGCCGTCTCCCGGCCGATCCCGAAGTACAAGCGCGTGATCTCGGCCTCGCGCGGCGACAGCGTCTGGAGCGCCCGCTCGATGTCCGCCTTCACGCTCTCCCCCACCAGGCTCTCGTCCGGCGACGTCGAGGCCACCCCTTCGAGCACGTCGAGCAGGCTGTTGTCGTCGTCTTCGCCGAACGGCTCGTCGACCGAGAGCGACCGTGCCTGGTGGCGGAGCGCGTCCTCCACCTTGTGCAGCGGGAGGTCCAGCTCGGCCGCCAGCTCCTCGATGTTGGGGGGCCGCTTGTAGGTCTGTGCCAAGCGTGCCGTCGCCTTGCGGATCTTCGAGATCGTCCCGATCCGGTTGAGCGGCAGCCGCACCGTCCGCGACTGCTCCGCGAGCGCCTGCAGGATGGCCTGCCGGATCCACCACACGGCGTACGAGATAAACTTGAACCCGCGCGTCTCGTCGAACCGCTTGGCCGCCTTGATGAGCCCGTAGTTGCCCTCGTTGATCAGGTCGCTCAGCGAGAGCCCCTGCCCCTGGTACCGCTTGGCGACCGACACCACGAACCGCAGGTTCGCCCGGACCATCTGGTGCAGCGCCTCCTCGTCGCCCGCCTTGATGAGCCGCGTCAGGCGCACTTCGTCCTCGGCCGTCAACAGGGTGATCTGGCCGATCTCCTGGAGGTACTGATCCAGCATTCGCTGGCTTGGGGGGACGTACATGGCGCGGCCGAGACGGCGGCTGGTGGAACGGACGGCAGACGGGCTGGGTGGAGCCGAGAGGGACGGCGTGAGCGATGAGGGTCCAGAACGTACAGCGGACCGGGTTCTCATGTACGGAGCGTGAAGGCGCAAGGTCCCGTGGGGGGAACGCTTGGGATCACGCGGGGACGGGCCCGACGCCGCGCCGTCGTAGATTTGCGCCCCCCTCCCGCCCGATGACGCACGCCCCGCCCGCCCCCACCGACACCCGCGTGCTGGACTGCCGAGGGCGCACGCTTGCGGTCGGCCCCGGCGCGGCGCACGTCATGGGGATCCTCAACGTCACGCCGGACTCGTTCTCGGACGGCGGGCGCTACGCCAGCACCGAGGCCGCCGTCGAGCGCGCCGCTGCGATGGCGCACGCGGGCGCGGCCATCGTCGACGTGGGCGGCGAGTCGACGCGGCCGGGCGCCGAGCCGGTCGGCTTGGACGAGGAGCTGGCGCGCGTCGTGCCGGTCGTCGAGGGGATCGCGCGCGTGGTCCCCGGGGTGCTCATCTCGGTCGACACCACGAAGGGCGCCGTGGCCCGCGCCGCGCTCCGCGCCGGCGCCCACCTCGTCAACGACGTGACCGGGCTGCGCGAGGGCGTCGGGACCGCCCGGGCGGCGGCCGACTACGGCGCGCCGCTCGTCGTCATGCACGGGCTGGCCAAGACCGGCGGGAGCGCCCCGCCCGACGCCTACGGCGACGTGGTCGAGGACGTGATCGCGAGCCTGCGCCGCTCCGTCGCCGCCGCACGCAAGGCGGGCGTGGCCGACGTGATCGTCGACCCCGGCTTCGGGTTCGGCAAGACGCCCGAGCAAAACCTCCGCCTCATCGCCCGGATCGACCGGCTGACGGCCGAGGGCTGGCCCGTGCTCGTCGGCGTCTCGCGCAAGAGCACCATTGGGGCCGTGCTGGCGAGCGACGGCACACCCGCGCCGGTCGGCGAGCGGCTGTACGGGTCGCTGGGGCTGGCCGCGCTTGCCGTGGCGCGCGGCGCCGGCATCGTCCGCGCTCACGACGTCCGCGCGACCGTCGAGGCCGTCCGGCTCGTGGCGGCGGCGCTGGAGGCGGGGGCCGACCGATGAGCATTCTGTCCCTCGCCCTGGCCTTGCAGGAGGGCGTCCGCATCGGCTTCGTCCCGGTCCGCTGGCTCGACCTCCTCGACGTGATCGTGACCGCGATCATCGTCTACCAGGCGTACCGCCTGATCCGAGGCACGATCGCCGTCCAGGTGGCGGTGGCGTTGCTGGGCCTGTACGCCGTCAACGAGGTCGTCCGCGCGGCCGGGCTGACGACGCTGACGACGCTGTTCGGGGCCGTCGGCGACGTGTTCGTGCTGGCGGTCCTGATCCTCTTCGCCCCGGAGATCCGGCAGGCCCTCTTCCTGCTCGGCCGCAACCCCATCGTGCGCCGGCTCGTGACCCAACCGCCCCGGCAGAAGATCACCGACGAGGTGGTCGCCGCGCTCGAACAGATGAGCCGCGACCGCGTCGGCTCGCTGATCGCCTTTGCCCGGAGCACCGGCCTGCGCAACTACATCGAGTCCGGGACGCAGATCTCGGCCGACGTGGAGCGCGACCTGCTCACGGCCATCTTCTTCCCCAACTCGCCCTTGCACGATGGCGCCGTCATCGTGCAGGGCCAGAAGGTGGAGGCCGCGCGGTGCATCCTGCCCGTCTCCGACGCCCGCGGGCTCGACCCGCACCTCGGCCTGCGCCACCGCGCCGCCGTGGGGCTCACCGAGCGCACCGACGCGTTCGTGATCGTGACCTCCGAAGAGACCGGCAAGATCTCGGTCGCCGAGAACGGCCGGCTCGACGTGGGCCTCTCGATCCACGAGGTCGAGCAGCGCCTCTTAGACGCCTTCTCGCCCGACCGCCGCGAGACGCCTGCCATCGAGGACCTGCCCGCCTCGCCCCCCGACGCCCTCGACCCTCCGTGACCGACCGCCAGGCCTCCCGCGCCCGCTCCCGCCTCGTCGACCACCTGCGCGACAAGGGCATCGCCGACGAGCGCGTGCTCGCGGCCGTCGGGCGCGTCCCTCGCCACCGCTTCATCCCCGACACGGGCCTCCACCAGCAGGCCTACGACGACGTGGCGCTCCCCATCGGGGAGGGCCAGACGATCTCGCAGCCCTTCACCGTCGCCCGGATGACGGAGTTGCTCGACGTCCGCGAGGGCGAGCGGGTGCTCGAGATCGGGACCGGCAGCGGCTACCAGGCCGCCGTGCTCACCGAGCTCGGCGCGAGAGTGTTCTCCGTCGAGCGCCACGCCCCACTCTTGCAGCGGACCGTCCCAATCCTCCGTGAGCTGGGCCTCCGCGTCCGCACGAGAGAGGGCGACGGGACGTACGGGTGGCCGGGCTACGCCCCCTTCGATGCCATCATCGTGACCGCTGGCGGCGCCGTCGTCCCGGACGAGCTGGTCGAGCAGCTCCGCGAGCCCGCCGACGGCAAGCCCGACGCCCGTCTCCTGATCCCCGTCGGCCCCCCCAAGCGGCAGGTCCTCCACCGCTTCACGAGCGCGGCAGGGGGCCTGGTCGACGAAACCTTCGACGGCGTCCTGTTCGTCCCCCTCGTGCGGGGGTAGTGCGGGCTCAAAGGTCGAGGTCGGTCCCCCCCACTCTCGTCTCTTTCGTGCCGGGCCCGCGAGGCCCCACCACCTCCAGCCCCTCTCCTCTTCTCCTCTCCCGATGCTTCGCCACTACCTCCAGGGCCTCCTCATGGGCGGCGCCGACATCATCCCCGGCGTCAGCGGTGGGACGATGGCGCTCATCGTCGGCGTCTACAAGGCGCTGATCGACGCCATCGGCGAGGCCTTCTCGGCGGTGCTGACGCTGGCGCGCGGGCGGTTCCGGGAGGCGCTGGGGCAGTTCCGCGCCCTCGAGTGGGGGCTGCTGCTGCCCCTCGCGGCCGGCATCTTCACTGCCATCGGCATCGGGTCGCTGTTCGTGCCCGAGTTGCTGGAGCGGTACCCCGTGCAATGCCGCGCCCTGTTCTTCGGGCTCGTCGCCGCCAGCCTGGTCGTCCCGTGGCGCGAGCGCAAGACGCGTCAGACGTGGCACCTGGCCGTGGCCGTCGTGGCCGGCGTGCTGGCGTTCGTCCTGGTCGGCCTGCCCCGCTCCGGCGATGCCGCCGACCCCAGCGTCTTCCGCATCGCGGCCACCGCCGCCGTCGCCATCAACGCCATGATCCTGCCCGGCGTCAGCGGCGCGTTCCTGCTGGAGGTCCTCGGGCTCTACCGGACCACGCTCGAGGCGCTCCGCTCGCTGGACGTCGCGTATGTGGCCACGTTCGCGCTCGGCGCCGGGCTCGGGCTGGGGCTCGCGGCCAAGGGCCTGAGCTGGCTCCTGGACCGCTACCACGACGTGACGATGACCGTGCTCGTGGGCCTGCTGGCCGGCTCGCTCCGCGCGCTGTGGCCCTGGGTCGGCACCGTCGAGCACGCCCACTCCGACGGGTCCGTCTCGGTCGTCCCCGACCCGTCCGTCCTGCTCGCGCCCGGCGCCGACTGGCCCCTCGCGCTGGGGCTGGCGGCCCTCGGCTTCGCCGCCGTCACCACGCTCGTCGTCTTGGGCGCGCGGCGCATCGATGCCGGCGACGACCTGCTGGCGCGCGAGCACGACGAGGTCCACGCGGAGTAGCCGGCCTGAGCTAGGCGGCCGGCGGGTCGACGACCCCCACGATCGTCGCGTCGGTCGCCGTCAGCGCGTGCTGCGGCTGGAACGGGATGGCCGCCTCCGACGAGGTCACGAAGAGGACGGTGTCGCCGGGCCCCGCGTCGCACGTGTCGAGCGCCGCCGTGGGGCGACCGGCCTCCGAGCCGTCCGCACGCAAGGGCTGGACGAGCAGCATCCGCCGGCCCTCCAGCGAGGCGTCCTTCTGCGTCGCCCAGACGCTCCCGATGACGCGGCCCAGCCTCACGCGTCTGCCAGCGCGGCCGGAAGCGACGCGGGGTCCGCCACGTCGAGCCGGTCCACGATCGCCATGATGACCGCGTCGACGGCCTTCCCGGTCGTCACCTCCGTCTGCCGCCCCGACGACCCCTGGGCCACCAACACCGTCTCGCCCACGCCCGCACCGACGGCGTCGGCCGCCACGACGACCGTCGAGAGCGGCTCGCCGTCGAGGTCGACCTCGCGGACGATCAGGAACGTCATCCCGACCAGGCCCGGGTCTTTCCGGGTGGCCCAGACGGTGCCGATGACCTGGCCGAGAAGCATGACGTGCAGAGGGTGTCCCGCAAGGTACCGACCGCGCTAGCCGGCGTACCGCGTCACCACGCGGGCCGCCTTGCAGGGCCCCGAGATCGTCCACGCCACCGCCAGCGCCTCGCCCTCCGGCGTCAGTGTGCACGCGTACTGGTCGTGCCCGCAGATGTGCGGCTCGCGGCCGACCCATGCCCCGTCCACCAAGTCCAACACCGCCCTCGCCGGCGTCCCCTGCCGGACGTGCTCGACGGCCAGCGCCCCGCCCTCGGCCCGCCACCGCGACGACGCCCGCCACCGCATCGCGCGCCCGCCTGCTGGCGCCCACTCGCCCACCTCCGCCAGCACGACGACCTCGCCTTCGCGCGTCGCGCCGACGGTCCCCGCGCCCGTGCCCGACACGCCCGTCCCCGCCGACACCTCGACGCGCGCCGTCGACGCCCGCGCCAGTCGCGCCAGCACCTCCGTCGCGCTCACTCCGCCCGTACCGGAACGACGGCCAGCGTGCACCGGGAGATGCAGATCATCCGCCCGTCCTGGTCGGTCACCTCGATCCCCCACACCTGGCTCGTCCGCCCGACGTGGATCGGCGTGCCGACGGCCGTGAGCGTCCCCTCGCGCATCGACCGCAGGTGGTTGGCGTTGATCTCCTGCCCGAACGCCGTGTACCCCTCGGGCGCAGCGAGGTAGGCGCCCACACTCGCGACCGTCTCCGCCAGCGCGACGGTCGCGCCGCCGTGGAGGTAGCCCAGCGGCTGGTGGTGACGGCTGTCGACCGGCATGGTCGCCACGCACCGCTCCGGCCCGGCCTCAACGACCTCGATGCCCAGCGTATCGCCCAGGTTGGGGCTGTCGGAGAAGTTGGAGACGGAAGGCATCGGCGAAAGACGGCGGCGGGGCGCGTAGTCTACGGGCTCGCTCCCCCACCTCACTGATGTTCGACGCGCTCCGCGAGTGGTTCTTCGGCTTGGGCGCCGCGTACGGCGTCGACCCGCTGATCTTCGGCGGGATCTACGTCGGTGCCATCCCGCTGTTTTTCGCGTCGCTGGCGTGGCTGGGGCGCAACGTCCGCGCCAAGAAGAGCCCGGTCCTGCCGATCCTGGCGGCCGGGGCGTGCTTCGTGTCGGCCTACGTCTACCTCATCATCGCGGGTGAGAACGTGCCCGCGTGGGTCTACGGCTTTGTCGCCCTGCTCGTCGCGTTTGGCGCGTGGAGCACGGTTCGGTCCATCCGCAAGACGATCGCCGAGGCGAAGACAGAGGCCACCGCCGAGGCGTAGCTACGCCAGCGAAACGCCGAGGTGCGCGGCCACATCGTGGGCGTGGGCGGCGAACGAGTCGGCCGTCCCCAGGTCGCGGCCGGGCGCGCCGTCGTAACGCAGGAGCGGGACGCGCTCGCGCGTGTGGTCCGAGCCCTGGTACGTCGGGTCGTTGCCGTGGTCGGCGGTCAGCGTGAGCACGGCGCCCGGGGGGAGCGCGGCTTGCAGCGCGGGCAGCGCCGCGTCGAAGGCTTCGAGCGCCGCCGCGTAGCCGGGCGCGTCGCGGCGGTGGCCGTAGAGTTCGTCGAAGTCGACCAGGTTCGTCCAGATATACGTCGGCTCGCCCGACGCCGACGCCTCGCGAATCGCTGCCAGCGTTTCGTGGATGCCGTCCGCGTTCCCGGCCGTCTTGGTCTCGACGTCCACGCCGACGCCCCCGAACAGCGCCGCGATCTTGCCGATGCAGACCGTCCGCACGCCCGCGTCCTGGAGCCGGTCGAGGAGCGTCGGCGCTGAGGGCAGGAGCGAGTAGTCCTTGCGCTTGGCCGACAGCCGCTCGTACGCGGCGGGCACGCCTTCAAAGGGCCGCGCGATGACGCGCCCGGCCGCGTGCTCGCCGACCATCACCTGCTCGCGAGCGACCCTGCACATCCGGTACAGGTCCGCCAGGGGGATCGTGTCCACGTGCGCTGCGATCTGAAAGACGCTGTCGCCCGAGGTGTAGACGATGGGCCGCCCGGTCCGCTGGTGCTCCTCGCCCAGCTCCGCGATGACCGTCGTCCCCGAGGCGGGCGCGTTGGACAGGACCCCGTCGACGCCCGCCCGATCGCAGAACGCCGCGACCACGTCGTCGGGGAAGCCGTCGGGGTACGTCGGGAACGGCGTTTTGAGCACGAGCCCCGCCAGCGCCCAGTGGCCCGTCGTGGAGTCTTTCCCGGCGGCCCGCTCGGTCAGCCGTCCCCATGACGCGACGGGTGCGTCGACGGCGTCGAGCCCGTCGACGAGGTGCCCCAGCCCCCAACGCGTGAGGTGCGGGAGCGCGGGCCGCTGCTGACGGACGACGTGGCCGAGCGTGTCGGCCCCGGCGTCGCCGTAGGCCGCCGCGTCCGGCGCGTCGCCGACGCCGGCGCCGTCGAGGACGATCGTGACGTAGAGCGGCATGGGCAGAGGTGGAGGTGAGGGGCAAAGATCGCTGCGCCGGACGCCGTGCCACAGTGGAACGCGAACGATCCAATCTCGGGGTCCGACCCAGTCATCAGCCAATCCTCAAGCGCTCGCGACCGGCCCCGCCGATCCTCTCCGGCACACCCCCCACCACCGATGCCCATGCGTTCCCTCCGCCTTATCCCCCTTCTCGCTCTCGCCCTGGTGGCCGGATGCGACGCCGTCGAGTCCGGCCCGTCCGTCGAGTACCAGGTCCGCGCGACGCGCGGCGCGTCGACGGCCGAGGTCGCCACCGACGGCCAGGCTGCCCGGACCGTCGGGCTCCCCTTCGCCGCCACGTCGTCGGCGTCGACGTTCGACATCACCGCTGCGGCCGCCAGCGGCCTCGAGGTCACCGTCGTCGTCGACGGCGCCGTCCGCGAGCGGGGCGCCGGCCGGGTCGTCGCGCTCCGCGGCGACGCCGACGGCGAGGAGGTCGAAGTCCGCGGCCCGATCGAGGCGCTCGACGAGGCCACGGTCACCGTCCGCGGCCTCGCGTTCGCGCTCACCGCCGAGACGGAGGTCGACGACGACCTCTCGCTCGACGCGCTCGCCGTCGGCGACGTCGTCGAGATCGAGGGCCGCTACGACGGGAGCGGTCTGGTCGCCGAGGAGATCGAGGTCGAGGACGGCCGCGACGACGGCTATGAGGACGACGAAGTCGAGGTCGAGGGCCGGATCGAGGCGCTCGCCGACGGCGAGATCGTCGTCGCCGGCCTCGCCTTCGTGGTCGTCTCCGAGACCGAGATCGAGGGCACGACCTTCGCCGCCCTCACCGTCGGCGACCGGGTCGAGGTCGAGGGCCTCTTCGACGCCGATGACGTCCTGATCGCCACGGAGATCGAGATCGACGACGAGGACGATGGCGATGACGAGAGCGACGACTAAGTCCCTCACCGTCGGACCCACCCGGGGCGGCCTGCACCTGCGGGCCGCCCCGATCTGTTGAGGGGCCCGGCGCCGGGCCGGGCGGGGATAGCTTGCGGCGTGGCCGACCTCCCCCCCATCCTCGCCATCGAGACGTCGTGCGACGACACCGCCGCGGCCGTGTGGCGCGATGGGGCGCTGGCGTCGAGCGTGGTCGCCGGGCAGCGCATCCACGAGGCGTTCGGCGGCGTCGTGCCCGAGCACGCGAGCCGGGCGCACGAGCAGCTCATCGTGCCGACCGTCCGCGCCGCGCTCGACGAGGCCGGGATCGCGATGGGTGATGTGGGCGCCGTCGCCGTGACCGTCGGGCCCGGGCTGGCCGGCTCGCTCCTCGTTGGGCTGAGCGTGGCGAAGGGGCTGGCGCTCGGCGCGGGCGTCCCGCTCATCGGCGTCAACCACCTCGAAGGGCACGTGTACTCGGTGATGATCGCCGAGCCCCGGCCGCCCCTCCCGTTCCTGTGCCTGACGGTCTCCGGCGGCCACACGCTGCTGACGCTCGTGGAGGAGGGGTTCGTCCACCACGAGCTCGGCCGGACGCGCGACGACGCGGCGGGCGAGGCGTTCGACAAGGTGGCCAAGCTCCTTGGCCTGCCGTACCCCGGTGGCCCCCACATCGACCGGCTCGCGGGTGAGGGCGACCCGGCGTTTTTAGATCTGCCCAGCCCGCGTTTGGGGCCGAAGGGCCGTCGCGGCGAGGCGCTCTTCGACCTGTCGTTCAGCGGCATCAAAACCGCCGTCCGCTACTGGATGGCGGATCTGGGCGACGACGCGCGCGAAGCGACCGTCGAGGCGCACCGGGCGGACGTGGCGGCGTCGTTTCAGCGCGTCGTGGTCGAGGCGCTCGTGGCTGGCGTCCGGGAGGCCGTCGAGCAGACGGGCGTCCGCGCCGTCGCCGTCGTCGGCGGCGTCTCGGCCAACCGCGGTCTGCGCGCGGCGATGACGGAGGCGGGCGCGAGCGACGGCTTCGGGGTCTTCATCCCGGACCCCGCGCACTCGGTCGACAACGCGGCGATGATCGCGGTGACCGCCGCGGCGAAGTGGGCCGCGGGCCAGTCCTCCGGCCTCGACATCGGCATCGACCCGAGCCTGGCGCTCTGACCCGGCGCGGACACACGCCGGGGAACGCGCCCTAGATGTGGAGGGCCGTGACCTCGGCCCACTCCCGCTGCCTCCGGTCCCACTCGATCGCCTCCTCCGCGCTGCGGAGCCACTCCCTCACAAACAGACGCAGCGTCCAGGTGTAGGCGTAGAACGCGAGCAGGGCGAGATACAGCCCAAACGGGGGACCCAGGGCAGCCCCGGCGGCCCCCGCAACCCCGACGACTCCTACGAACCCGACGATCCACCCCGGCCTCCCGATCGCATACAGGGCCGTCAGGAGGTACGGCACGAAGGCCACGGCGGCCGTGCCGAGCAACGCCGCGAGCAGGCCCGTCGGGACCCAGTACCCCGCGGCGGCGAGCGTCCCCGTCCATCCCTCGAGGGTGAGCCAGTGGTGGAGGCGGTCGAGCCGGGCCCTCAGGGACGGGTCGGGTGGGGAGGTCATGGGGGAGCGCGCAGGGCACCGCGTGGTGGCGTTCGTATCGGCATGGGTGGAAGGGCCCTTGAGCCTAGACTCGTTCCTTGCCGACCTCAGCGCCGAGGCCGGCGGAGCGGCCCGTCCGAGCCCGGACTTCCCGAACCCTCAGCAGCCGCTGGCGCCGGACCGCCCGATCTTGCCGCCGATGCTCGCCGTCCTCCTCGCCCTGCTCTCCGCCGTCGCCGGCCTCCCTGCCAGCGGGACGGCCGAGACCGAGACGGCCGCAGCAAGCGCGGAGTCGGTGTGGCTCGCGGGGCCCGCCGACGACTGCTGCGGCGAGATCGCGTCCGAGTCCACGAGGCATCCGTGTCCTCCCGGTGAGCCGTGCCCGCCGACCGGGGGCTGCTGCGCCTGCGTCTCGTGCGGCAAGCGCGTCGCCGACACGCCGCCCGTCGACCGCCCGGTCGACGCGGAGGGCGACACCATGGTCCGGGCCCCGTCGCAGGAGCCCACGGGCGTCGACGAGGGCGACGCGGTCTGGCATCCGCCGCAGGGGTAGCCGTCGACCTGACGGCCGGGCGCGTCGCGCTCGGTACCCCTTGCCCTGCCAGACCTCCGCCGCCCGCCGCTCGTGCGTGTGGCGTCCCCCCGACCCCATGATGTCCCCCCTCCGAGCCCTCGTTGGGCTCGCCCTCCTGCTGGCGCTCGCCGGCGCCCCCGCCGCCCAGCACGCCCTCACGGTCCGCGTGACCGACGAGCACAGCGGCGCCCCGCTCACGGGCGCGACGGTCGTCTTCTCCACCGACGGCACGCCCATCGGCGCCTCCGCCGACGCCGACGGCCTGGCGACCCTGACCGGCTTGCCGGCCGGTGATCTCACCTTGACCGTCTCGTTTATCGGCTACCAGCCCGCGACCGTCCGGGCCACCCTCCCCCGCCCCGACGGCGCGCCCATCGAGGTGGCGCTCGAGGAGGACGAGGAAGCGCTCGACGACGTGGTCGTGTCCGCGACGCGGACGAGCCGCACGATTGCCGACCTGCCGACGCGCGTCGAGACGATCGCGGGCGAGGAGATCGACGAGAAGGTCTCGATGGACCCGTCGAACATCACGATGCTGCTCAACGAGTCGCCGGGGATCGTCGTCCAGCAGACCTCGGCGGTCTCGGGGAACGCGTCGATCCGGATCCAGGGGCTCGACGGCCGCTACACGCAGCTCTTGAAGGACGGCTTCCCGCTCTACGGCGGGTTCTCGGGCGGGCTGTCGATCCTGCAGGTCCCGCCGCTCGACCTCCGTCAGGTCGAGGTCATCAAGGGCCCGGCGTCGACGTTGTACGGCGCGGGCGCCATCGCCGGGCTCGTCAACCTCGTCTCGCGCGAGCCCCGCCTCGGGGCGCCCGAGCGGTCCGTGTTGCTGAATGTGACGAGCGCGGGCGGCGTCGACGTCGGCTCGTTCCTGTCCGGCCGGAACGAGCGGCTCGGCTACACCCTCCTGGCCTCGGCGAACGGGCAGGGCGCCTACGACGGCGACGGCGACGCCTTTACCAACCTCCCCCGGACGCGACGCCTGACCGTCGCGCCGCGCATCTACGCCTACCTCTCCGACGCGACGACGCTGTGGGGCGGGCTCTCGGGGACGGTCGAGGACCGCGAGGGCGGCGACGTGGCCGTCATCGAGGACGGCGCGGCCGGCTACACCGAGCACAGCGAGAGCGCGCGGCTGACCTCGCAGCTCCGGCTCGACCACGCGGTGTCCGAAGCCGTCACGCTGACCGCCAAGCAGAGCACCAGCCTGTTCGACCGCCGCCTCGCTCTGCCCGACTACCGCTTCGAGGGGGACCAACTGTCGACGTACGCCGAGGCCTCAGCGCTCGTCGACCACGACACGCACGACGTCGTCGTCGGCCTCGACCTCCGCACGGACGCCTTCGACCAGCGCGACGCGGTCGGGCCGGAGCTGGACGACGATCAGTTCACGGTCGGCGCGTTCGTCCAAGACACACGCGACATCGGCGACCGGGTGGCGGTCGAGCTCGGGCTGAGGGGCGACTGGCACGACACCTACGGCGTGTTCGTCCTGCCCCGCGCCTCGGCGCTCGTCCGGGTCGCCGAGGGCGTGGCGTTGCGCGCGACGGCCGGGCTCGGCTACCAGGCGCCGACGGTCTTTCTCGAGCCGTCGGAGGCCCGCGCCTTCCGCAGCGTCGCCCCCCTCGATGAGACGGTCCGGGCGGAGACCTCCGCCGGCGGCACCGTCGACCTCAACCTCCGCACCGTCCTGGGCGGCCGGGTGACGCTGTCGCTCAACCAGGCCGTCTTCGCGACGCGCCTCGACGACGCGCTCGTCCCGGCGATGCCGCAAGTCCAGGGCGACCCGGACGTGCTCCGCTACCAAAACGCCGACGGGCCGGTCTGGTCGCGCGGGACGGAGACGAACGCCCGGTTCGGGCTCGGCGACCTCAAGCTCTTTCTGGGCTACGTGTACCTCCAGGCGACGGAGGCCGCGATTGGCCCGGCCGACGGGATCGTGCGCCGCCGCGTCCCGCTGACACCCGCCCACAAGACGTACTCCGTGCTCGTGTGGGAGCGCCACGGCCAGGGCCGGATCGGGCTGGAGGCGTACTACACCAGCGCGCAGGACCTCCCCGACGGCGGCCGCACCGACGGCTACTGGGTGACGGGCCTCATGGGCGAGTGGCGCGTCGGCCCGGCCCGCGTCTTCCTCAACCTCGAGAACCTCCTCGACACGCAGCAGACGAACTACGGCCCGGTCGTCCTCGGCCCGCGCGGCGCGCCGACGTTCGCCGATCTCTGGGCGCCGACCGACGGGTTCATCGCCAACGGCGGCGTCAAGCTGTCGCTCTGATCCACCCCGCCTCGGTGACTCTCCCGAAGGAGTCGCCGAGGCGGGACGGGGCTAGTGGCTGCCCGCGGGGGCGAGGGCGCCCGGCTTGTCGTGGACGGCGAGCCGGTCGTGGAGCGACTGGCTGGCGTCGTTGAGCCCGACGATCTCCACCTCGACACCCCGACGGCGGAAGCGGAGGACGGCCCGGTCGATGGCGTCGACGGCCGAGCCGTCCCAGACGTGCGCCGCCGAGAGGTCGAGGACCACGCGGTCGACGTCCTCGGTAAAGTCGAACGTGTTGAGGAAGCCCTGGACCGTCACGAAAAAGAGCGAGCCTGTGACGACGTAGGTGTGGGTCCGGCCGTCGTGGGAGTGGTCCTCGTGGAGCTCCATATAGGCGTGGTTCGCGACCTCCCTAGCGAAGAACAGCGCGCTCAGGACGACGCCCGCCAAGACGCCGATCGACAGGTCGTGCGTGATGACGACGGCCGCGACGGTGACCAGCATCACGAACGACTCGGACTTCTTGCCCTTCGCCATCGCCGGGATCGAGCTCCAGTCGAACGTCCCGATCGACACCATCACCATGACGGCGACGAGCGCGCCCATCGGGATCAAGACCAGCCAGTCGGACAGGACCAGGATGAACAGGAGCAGGAACGCGCCGGCCGAGAACGTCGACAGCCGCCCGCGCCCGCCGGACGACACGTTGATGACGGACTGGCCGATCATCGCGCAGCCGGCCATCCCGCCGAAGAAGCCGGAGATCACGTTGGCGATCCCCTGCCCGCGCGCCTCGCGATTCTTGTCGGAGTCCGTGTCCGTCCGCTCGTCGACGATCTGGGCCGTCAGGAGCGACTCGATCAGGCCGACGAGCGCGAGCGCGAACGAGACCGGGAAGATGATCGACAGCGTCTCCCAGCCCAGGCCGGTCGAGGGGATCGAGAAGACCGGGAGTTCGGTCGGCAGCGCGCCCATGTCGCCGACCGTGTTGAGGCCCCAGCCGCCGGACAGCGCCAGGCTCACGCCCGTCAGCGCCACGATGGCGACGAGCGGCGACGGGATGACGGTCGTGATGCGCGGGAGCCCGTAGATGATCGCCAGCCCGGCGGCCACGAACGCGTACATCATCCAGCCCTGACCCGCGAACTGCGGGAGCTGCGCCATGAAGATGAGGATCGCGAGGGCGTTCACGAACCCGACCATCACGGCCTTCGGGACGAACTTCATGGCCCGGCCCAGCTTGAAGGCGCCGAACGCGAACTGGATGATGCCGGTCAGGATCGTCGCGGCGAAGAGGTACTCCAGCCCGTGGTCGCGGACGAGCGTGATCATCAGGAGCGCCATGGCGCCGGTCGCGGCCGAGATCATGCCCGGCCGGCCGCCCACGAACGACGTCGTGACGGCGATCACGAACGAGGCGTAGAGCCCCACCTTGGGGTCGACGCCGGCGATGATGGAGAAGGCGATGGCCTCGGGGATCAAGGCCAGGGCGACGACCACGCCCGCCAGCAGGTCGGGGCGGACGTTGCCGAACCACTCGTGGCGGAGCGTGGCGGGGTCGAGGGAGGCGGGCAGGCGGAGCGTCAAGCGGACTCGGGGATGCGTCGAAACAAAAAGGACCCGCGCACCGGGCGCAGGTCCTGTAGCGACGGCACCAACCGTGCCGCGCACCCTGAAATTACCCGCCGCTGCAGCTCGCCGGCCGGTTTGGGCCCGTCTTCTCCCGACTTCTGCGCCGGAAGCCCTTCCAGTTCACACCGCCCGCACGGACGGGCCGTGACGGGTTAGCCGGCCTCGGCGGTTTCTTCCAATCGGGTGGCCAGGTCGTGGCCGAGATACCGGTCGATGGCGGCGTGCGCGGCGTACACGAGCGGCGTGATGGCGATGGCGATCACGACCTTGTAACCGTAGTTGAAGAGGGTGATCGCGACGATCTCGCCGATCGCCAGCTGCCCCGCGAAGGCGATCGCCAGCACGACGAACGTGTCCAGAAACTGCGAGCCGAGGGTGGAGCCGGTCGCCCGGAGCCACAGGTGGCGGCCGGCGGTCAGCCGACGGAGCCAGTGGAAAAGGGAGATGTCGACGAGCTGGCCGACGAGGTAGGCGATCAGGCTGGCGACGATGACGCGCGAGGTCGTCCCGAAGACGGCGGCGAAGGCGGCGTCGGGGACGGGCGAGTTCGGGGCGGTCGGGACGGCGAGCGCGATCTGCAACAGGCCGAAGGCGAAGACCACCATCGCCAGCCCCACGAACGTCACGAACCGGATGCCCGCCGTGCCGAAGTACTCGTTCATCACGTCCGTCACGATGAACGTGACCGGGAATGCGATGACGCCGGCCGTCATGACGACGCTGGGGAACTCGACGCCCAGAATCCGGACCGCGACGGGGAGGTCGAACGCCGTAAAAAACTTGCCCGCCGTCGCCTCGGCGATGACGAGCGCCGTCAGGAAGACGGCGGCGCAGACGACGAAGACGCGCTGGGGCCGCGTGAGGACGTGCATGGGCAGAGTCTACCGCCGTTCCCGGTCGCCCCCGTCGCGGTTTAGCGCCCCAGCCCTAGACTCCGGCGCGCTTCACCTCACGTCATGAGACCCCTCCTCCTCGCGCTCCTCGTCGCCGGGGCTGCTCCGGTGACGGCACAACGGGCCTCGAGCCCGTACGTCGTCTCGGACTGCCCGAACGCTGAGGACGCGGCGGGCGTCGAGTGCGGGCGCCTCGCCGTCCCCGAGCGGTGGGGCGACCCCGCGAGTCCCGAGATCGGCCTCGCCGTAGCCCGCGTCCCCAGCCTGAGCCCGACGCCGGCTCCCGACCCCGTCGTCTTCCTGAACGGGGGGCCCGGCTTCGGGGCCGTGCGCCTGATCCGCTCGGCCCTGGCGCACCCGTTCTGGCGGGCGGTCCGGGCCGAGCGCGACCTGATCCTGGTCGACGTGCGCGGGACGGGGGCCTCCGACCCCGCGTTCTGCCCCGCCGAGAACCGGGCGATCGCGGCGGCGCTGAGCCGGGGGGGCGCCGCGGCCCCCACCGAGGCGGCCGTCGCCGACGCGCTCCGGGCGTGCCGGGCGCGGATGGCCGCGGCGGGCCACGACGTCGCGGCCTACACGAGTGCCGCCGTCGCCCGCGACCTCGACGCCCTCCGCCACGCGCTGGGCGTCGCCGAGTGGAACCTGCTCGGAGTCTCGTACGGCTCGCGCTTGGCGCTGACCGCGCTCCGCGACACGCCCGGCGGGATCCGGAGCGCGGTGCTCCTGGCCCCGGCCGTCCCGAACGCGCCCGTCGCGTACTCGCCGGCCCGCTACACGCGGACGCTCGGGCTGGTGTTCGAGCGGTGCGCGGCCGACCGCGCCTGCCGGGCGGCGTACCCCGACCTCCAAGACGACTTCTACCGAGCTCTCGCGGCGCTCGAGCGCGAGCCGGTCCGCCTCGCGATGGCCGACACCGCGCGCTTCCCGGGGGGCCAGGTCGTCCTCGACGGGACGCTCCTGGCCGCGAGCGTCTACCAGGGGCTCTACGGCCGGCCGTTCGTCGAGGTGTTCCCGCTCGCCGTCCGAGCGGTGCTGGCGCGCGACGAGCGGGCCCTCCGGACGATGGCGGAGGGCATCGGCGTCGGGCCGGACGTGTTCAACCGGCCACTGAACTACGCGATGACGTGCTTCGACGCGGCGCCCCACCTCGGGGCCGCTGAGGCCGAGCGGCCGGACTACCCCCGCCTAGCGCCCTGGTACGACCAGCCGCGCGAGCGGGCGCTCTGCGACGCGATCCACGACGCGCGCGGCGACTCCGCCGAGGCCCGCGCCGTCCGGAGCGACGTCCCGATGCTGGCCCTCGTCGGCGCCCTCGACCCCGTCACGCCGCCGGCGTATGCGCGGCTGGCGGTCGCGGGGCTGGCGAACGGGACCGTCGTCGAGGTCCCGCACCACAGCCACCACGTCGTGCTCAGCGAGGACGCGGGGTGCGCCGTCGGCCTGGTGCGCGCGTTCCTCGACGCTCCGGGGCGGCCGCTGGACACCCGGTGCCTCGCCGACGTCCCGCCGCTGGCGTTCGTGACCGACGTGACGCCCGCGAGCGGGGTCGGCCGGGTCGCCTCGGCGCTCTCGCGGCGCCCGGCGCTCCTGCTCCCGGTCGGGCTGGCCGTGCTCGTCCTGCTGTCGGCGGTCGTGGGGTGGCCGGTCGCCGCCCTCCGACGACGCGGGGCAGACGGGCCGCGCGGGCCGCGCTGGGTGGCCGGGGCCGCCGCGACGGCGGCGCTCGTGTGGGTCGGGGGGCTCGGGGCCGCCGTGGCCCAGGCGGCGGCCGTGAACCCGTACCTCCTTGCCTTCGGGCTGCCGGGCGACGCGGCCTGGCTGCTCGTGCTGCCGTGGCTGACCGCCGCGCTGGCGGCCGGGGCCGTGGGGCTCGCCATCGTCGCGTGGCGGCGGCGCTGGTGGACCGCGATGTGGCGCGCGCACTACGCCCTTGTGGCTGCAGCCTCGGGGACGGTGGTCGCTGTCGCTGCGATGGCGGGGCTGCTGTAGACCCGGCCGGCCTCTACAGGCGCCTGTAGAGGCCGGCCGGCGACGGCTCGGGGCGGCCGGACTCAGTCGCCGGCCGCGCCGGCCTCGACGTCGAGGCCGGAGGTGGGTGTGGCCAGCTTGACGTAGCGCTCGAGCCACTGGTCCTCCTCCCACAGCATGTGGAGCAGCGACTCGCGGCCGCGGTAGCCGTGGCTCTCGGCCGGGAGCAGGACCAGCCGGGCCGTCCCGCCGAGCCCCTTGAGCGCCCCGTAGAGCCGCTCCGACTGGAGCGTGAACGTGCCCGGGTTGTTGTCGGCCTGCCCGTGGATGAGCAGGATCGGCTCGTCGATCTTGTCGGCGTGCATGAACGGGCTCATGCCGACGTAGAGCATCGGGTCGTCCCAGAACGTCCGCTCCTCGCGCTGGAAGCCGAACGGCGTCAGCGTCCGGTTGTAGGCGCCCGACCGGGCGATCCCGGCGCGGAACAGGTCCGAGTGCGCGAGCAGGTTGCCGACCATGAACGCCCCGTAGCTGTGGCCCCCGACGGCCACGCGGTCCGGGTCGACGACGCCGCGCGCGACGCCGGCGGCAATGGCGGCCCGGCCGTTCATCACGAGCTGCTCGCGGAAGCTGTCGTTGGGCTCCGTGTCGCCCTCGCCGACGACCGGGAACGAGGCGTCGTCCAAGACGGCGTAGCCCCGCGTCACGAACGGGACGGCGCCCCAGTAGCTGACGTAGGTGAACTGGTAGGGGCTGTCGGAGCGCTGGCCGGCCGCGTCGGCGCTCTTGAACTCCGTCGGGTACGCCCAGACGAGCGTCGGGAGCGGGCCGTCGCGCGCGGCGTCGTAGCCGGGCGGGAGGTAGAGCGTCGCCGAGAGCGGGACGCCGTCCTCACGCTCGTACTCGATCGTCTCCTTCTGGACGGCCGCCAGCTCGGGGTACGGGTGCGCGAACCGCGTGAGCACCTCGGCCTCGCCGGTGCGCAGGTCGCGGGCGACGTAGTTCGGCGGGTCCGTCGCGGTCTCGCGTCGCGTCAACAAGATGGTACCGGGGGCGCCGAGGAAGTCGACGGGGGCCTCGTAGTACGGGGCGTCGGAGCGGAAGAGCTCGGTGCTCTCGCCCGTCGCGAGGTCGAGGCGGCGGACGAACGGGCGGTTGCCCTCGGCCGAGGCGCCCTGCCCCCGCCAGAACGAGGCGTCGCCGTCGAGCACCAGGACGTCCTGCCCGGCGGCATTCGCCTCCGTCATCGGCCGGCCGGGGTCGCCGTAGCGGTCCTCGAACGAGACCGTGAACAGCTCCCGCAGGGTCCGGGCCGACGGGTCGAGCACGTAGGCCCGGCGCGTCCGGTCCTGCCACATGTACTCCTCGACGATGGCCGTGCGGTCGTCGCCCCAGGTGACGCCGGAGTACCGGAGCGGCAGCGTCGCCAGCACGGCCGGGTCGCCCGCGAACGGGGCGTCGAGCGTCATCAGCCGGTCGCGGACCTCGGCGGGGGCGCCCGCGTCGCCGCCGTCCTGAGCCTCGGCCCAGACGAGCGTGGCCGGCGCGTCGGCCCGCCACTCGAAGGACCGGGGGCCCGTCGGGACCGACCCGAAGGCGATCGGCACGCGCTCGGCGAGGGGCGCGTCGTCGACGGTCGCCACCAAGTCCCCGCTGGCGAGGTCCCAGACGTCGGCGCGGTTCGGGAAGCGGTACCATGGGACGAGGTACGAGTACGGCCGGTGCCGCGTCTCGGTGAGCAGGTACCGCCCGTCCGGCGACGGCCGCATCGCCGTGACCACGCCCGCCGGTCCGACCCCGCGCTCGGCCCCGTCGAGCCCGACCACGACGACCTGGCTCGTCATGTAGTAGTCGAAGAGGGCCTCGTCATGGGGGCTCGCTAGCAGGTCCTGGTACGTCCGCGCCGGGGCCGCGGCGCCGGTCGACTCCTGCACGACGGGGCCGGTCGGGACGGTCGACTCGGCCGGAGCCTCGCCGCGACCGGCGAGGACGGTCCGGACGACGAGCCGGTCGCTGCCCAGCCACGCGACCGCCGCGCCCGGCGCGGCGTCGTTGACGGCGTGCTCGGTCGCCCGCCGCGCCCGCGCCGTCGCCACATCGACGACGTAGAGCTCGACGCGGTCGGCACGGTCCGCCAGCACGGCCATCGCCGCGCCGTCGGGGCTCCACGACGGGCTCCGCAGGCGGGCGCCGAGGGGGAAGCCCGTCACCGCGCGCTCGTCGTCGCCCCGGACGGGGCGGAGCGTGACGCCGGTGTACCCGCTCGCGCGGCTCGGCCCGGTCGTCCGCGGGTTGACGCGGACGCCCGCCACGCCCACCTCGGGCTCGGCCAGCTCGGCGACCGGCGGGACGCTCGCCTGCGTCAGCAGCGCCATCGTCGCGCCGTCGGGCGACAGCGACACGGCGGGCGTCCGCGGCGCGTCGACGAGGGCTGCCAGTTCGGGCGCGGGCGTCTGGTAGGCGAGCGGGTCGTCCTGCGCGAGCGCGGGGGCGACGAGGCACAGGGCGGCGAGGAACGGGACGAGGCGCATCGGAGCGGGCGGTCGGGTCCTGAAGTATAGACCGATCCGTCGGGGCTCAGTCCACGCTCGGCGCCTGGTGGGTCTGGACCGAGACCCGACAGCGCGGGTCGTCGACGCACAGGCCCCTCGCCCCCGTGGCGGCGACCGGCAGACCTCGACCTGTGCTACGAGAGGCTCGCCGAGATCGACACCAGGACATCCACTGCGGACTGTATGACATCGCGTGTGAGGACCGCGCCCACCCGTCGATCCGCAAGGCGGAGGCGGCGTTCGTGGCGGTCCTCAACGGGACCGCGGGCGCGGCCGTGATGATGAGCGGCGGGCAGTGCATGGTGGCCGGGTCGGGCGCGGGGTACGTCAACGAGTACAGAATCAACCAGGACACGTGCGTGGGCTGCAATCTGTGCTCGCGGTGCGCCCGGTGACGGATGGCATCGAGATGGTGAAGGTGCCGTCGGGTCTGCCGGAGGTGTCGTTGCGGGAGTACCTGGCGGGGCTCGCGGCGGGGACGCTGGCGCCCATCGAGCCGCCGTCGCACGAGTGAGGGCGCCCGCCTCGGGGCCCCGGGAACCCCGGCGCGCGCCGGGGCCCGGGGAGCGTACCTCGTTTCTGCGCTCCGGCTCGGGGGAGCGGCGGCGCGCTATCCTCAGCCACGCGAGCCCCGGTGGGTCCGTCCTCGCGACGCCCGTCCCTTTTGTGCACCTCGACCCCGCCGTGGCATGATCGACACCCAGCGCATTGGAGCCACCTTCGAGCGGACCGCCCGCGCCCTCGAGAAACGCCCATCGCTCGGACACGGCACGGCGACGACGGCCGTCCGCATCACCGACGGGCTGCGGTGCGAGATCGAAGAGGGGCCCTGGCGGCTGACGGCCGACATGCCGCCACAGGTCGGGGGCACCGCCGCGGGGCCGACGCCGGGCGTCTTCGGTCGCGCCGCCCTCGGGAGCTGCCTCGCCATCGGCTACGTCCTCTACGCCGCCAAGGCGGGCCTCCCGCTGACGAGCATCGAGGTCGAGGTCGAGGCCGACTTCGACGACGGGGCCCTCTTCGGCGTGTCCGACGCCCCGCCCGGCTACCTCGACGTCCGCTACGCCGTGACGGTGTTCAGCGACGCCCCCGAGGCCGACGTCCTCCGCGCCCTCGACGAGGCCGACGCGCACAGCCCCTACCGCGACGTCTTCGGGCGGGCCCAGCGCCTGACCCGCACCACCGCCGTCGTCCCCGCCGCCCCCTGACGCCATGCACCCCGATCTCCAGCGCCGCGTCCAACGCTACGGGTGGGACAAGGCCGCCCACGTCTACGAGCCGTACTGGCGCGAGCCGCTGGCGGTCGCGCAGCGGCAGCTCCTCGACTGGGCGGCCCTCCGGCCGGGCCAGCGCGTCGCCGATGTCGCCTGCGGGACCGGTCTCGTCACCCTCGACGCCGCCCGCGCCGTGGGCGACACCGGCGAGGTCGTCGCCACGGATCTGTCGGACGCCATGGTCGCCGCCACCACGGCCGCGGCCGCGCGGGAGGGGCTGGCCCACGTGACCGCCCTGCGGGCCGACGCCGAAGCGCTCCCCGGCCCCGGCGAGGCGTTCGACGTCGCCCTTTGCGCGCTCGGCCTGATGTACGTGCCCGACCCGCGCCGGGCGATGCGAGAAATGCACCGCGTGCTCCGCCCGGGGGGGCGCGCCGTGGCCGCCGTTTGGGGCCGCCGCGACCGCTGCGGCTGGGCGGAGCTCTTCTCCATCGTGGACCACCGCGTAAGCTCCGACGTGTGCCCGATGTTCTTCCAGCTCGGCGGGGAGGGCGCCCTGGAGCGCGAGTTCACCGAGGCGGGGTTCGCCGACGTGGAGGCGGTGCGGCTCTCGACCGTCCTCCGCTACACCTCCGCCGACGACGCGTGCGGCGCGGCCTTCCTCGGGGGACCCGTGGCGATGGCCTACGCCCGCTTCGACGAGCCGACCCGGGCCGAGGCCCACGAGGAGTACCTCGCGTCGATCGCGGAGTACCGCGACGGCGACGGGTACGCCATCCCAGGCGAGTTCGTCGTCGCCCGCGGCATCCGCCCGGCTGGGTAGAGGCAGTCCGCGTGACGGACCCGGCACCCACCGCCTCGGGCGCCGCGCCGGGGAACCGGCGGGGCGTTGTAGTCTCCGAGCGTCCCCGCCCCGCCGCCATGCCCCCGGTCCCTCTCCTCGCCTTCGCCCTCTTGATTGCCGGTTGCGCCGCGACCGCGCCCACGCCGCCCGCCGACGCCGAGGCCGCCCTCGCCGCTGCCGAACGCGCCTGGCTCGACGCCTACGACACGAACGACCGGGCGGCGATGGCGGATGCGCTCGCGGACGGCTTCACGATCACCTTCCCCGATGGCACCGTCCAGACGCGCGACGACGTGATCGGCGGCCTGGCCCCCGCGCCGACCGCCGCCGAGGGGCCGACGCACTACACCGAGGGCCGCCAGATCCGGGTGCTCGGCGACACGGCCATCCTGACCGGCGTCTACGTCGGGGCGGGCGGCGAGACGCGGATGCGTTACACCGACACCTGGATGTGGCTCGACGGCCGCTGGCACGTCGTCGCCTCGCACCTCTCCCACGCGCGCTGATCAGTCCACGCCGAGCGCCTTGTGGGTCTGGACCGACACCCGCCAGCGGGGGTCCTCGAAGCACAGGTCGAGCGCGAGGCGCGTGGCTTCCGCCAGCCGGGGCCCGTCCTCGGGCTGGAGCCACAGGTAGCGCCGACCGTCGGGCTGCTGGCGGACGCGCGCCGCGAGCGCGCCGAACGCCTCGGGCCGGTAGTCGGGGACGACCAGCTTGAGCTCGTCGCACACTTCCAGCGGGAGGCGGTCCTCGGCGAGCTTGGGGCTGCACACGACCCAGTCCGGGCGCGGCCCGTCGCCGAAGGCGTCCGCCAGCGTCTGCGTGCCGTTCGTCTCGACGGCCACGACGAAGCCCTCGGCGTGGAGCGCGGCGATCAGCTCGGCGTCGGCCTGCAAGAGGGGCTCGCCGCCCGTCAGCACGCAGAACCGGACGGCCCCGCCCGCGTGGGCGGCGGCGCTCGCGAGGTCGGCGGCCGAGAGCTTGACGGCGCCGGGGGGCGTGAAGTCGGTGTCGCACCAGTTAGGACAGTTCGCCTGTGAGCGCGCCGCGTCGCGCTCGCGGTCCGCCTCGAAGCCGCTCCACAGGTTGCACCCCGCCAGCCGGACGAACACGGCCGGGCGCCCGGCCTGCGCGCCCTCGCCCTGGACCGTCCGCCACAGCGCCTTGACGGCGTAGCGCCGCGCGCCCGCCGGCGACGCCGCCAGCCGGTCGGCCAGCCCGGCCTCGGTCTCGTCGTGGGGGAGGGACACGTCCATAGGTCGAAGAAACGGAGCAGAAAGGGGGACCCGCACGGCGCCGTCGGGAACGGCCTCATTCTTCGCCCCGCCCGAACCGCGAAGGGCCGGTCCCCATAGGTGCCCTCCACTCTCCACGCCCCCCCATGGCAACCGACAGCACCCCTCAGCAGACCGAGTCCTGGCCCGAGCTGGCCATCGGCCTCTACGACAAGCTCACCGGCCGCAACGCCGAGATCGAGTACGAGTTCGACGACTTCGGCATTGAGGTCCCCAGCGGCACCGGTCCGCAGGCGACGCATGCCAAGTGGAAGATGAACGGCACGCTCCGGATCCGCACGCGCGACCCCGAGCACGGCGGCGCAGCGAAGTGAGCGGCCCGCCCCCCGACTGGGCGCCTCGCCGCCAGATCCTGGTCGACGCCGACCTCGACCTGACCGTCGACGGCCACCCGGTCGCCATCCGCGGCCGGGGCGAGCGCGTCACGATCGCCGTCGACTCCCCGTCGACGGCGTGGCAGCTGTTCCAGGCGAACCGGCCCGGCCGGCACTTGGTCCGCGCCGTGACCGACACGCTCGACGCCCTCGGCGTCGACGTCGAGGTGACGGTGGGCGGGCGGAGCGTGCTCGCGGCCGGGCCCTCGGCGCAGGCCGGGCGGATCGCCACGGCGGTCGGGCTCGGCGCCTTCGAGGTCCGTCCCCCGGCCGAGGCCGTGTGGGCGGGCGTCGGGCTGGCCTTTCTGGCCGGGCTCGCCATCGGCGTCGCCAGCGGCCGCTCGTAGCGCTGGCGCCAGGGCGCCCTTTCAATGACCGATCGCCCGACCGTCGCCATCGCTGGGGCCTCCGGGTTCGTCGGCACCGCCCTGCGCCAAGCGCTCGCGGACGACTACGCGCTCGTCGGGCTGACCCGGTCGCCGGCGCGAGCGGCCCGCAGTGACGGCGCGACCGAGTGGCGCCACTGCGACCTGTTCTCGCTCGCCGACGTGACGGCCGGGCTGGCGGGCGCCGACCTCGCGGTCTACCTCGTCCACTCGATGCTCCCCTCGTCGCGGCTGACGCAGGGGACGTTCGCCGACCTCGACCTCTTGCTGGCGGACAACTTCGCGCGCGCCGCGGCGGCGGCGGGCGTCCGCCAGATCGTGTATCTGAGTGGCCTGCTCCCGCCCGGCACCGACGACCTGTCGCGGCACCTCCGAAGCCGCTACGAGGTCGAGCGGACGCTCGGCGCGCACGGCGTCCCGGTGACGACGCTGCGGACCGGGCTCGTCGTCGGGCGCGGCGGGTCGTCGCTCCGGATCCTGGTGAACCTCGTCCGCCGGCTGCCCGCGATGGTGCTCCCGGCGTGGACCGAGTCGCGGACCCAGCCGATCGCCTTGCAAGACGTGGTGCGCGCGGTGCGGCTCGTGCTCGGGTCGCCCGAAGCGTTTCAGGGCCCCTTCGACGTGGCCGGGCCCGACGTGATGTCGTACCGCGAGATGCTGACGCAGACGGCCGAGGTGCTGGGCGTCGAGCGCTCGATGTCGCGGATCGGCGTCATCACGCCCAAGCTGTCGACGCTGTGGATCAGCTTGGTCACCGGCTCGCCGCGCGCGCTCGCGGGCCCGCTCGTCGCCAGCCTGCGGCACGACATGGTGGCGTCCGACAACCGGCTCCAGCGGGCGATCGCGCCGCACGCCGTCCCGTTCCGCGACGCGCTCGCGGCGACGCTCGCCGAGGACGGCCGGGCCGGGAGCGATCCGCGCCAGTCGCACCGCCGCGCCGACGACGCGAGCATCAAGGCGAGCCGCCTGGTCCGGTCGGTGCAGCGGTTCGACCTGCCCGCCGGGCGCACCGCCGAATGGGCCGGGGCCGAGTACTTCCGCTGGCTCGACGGCTTCGCCGGGCCCTTGATCCGCGTCCGCGTCGACGAGTCCGGCCCGGAGCCCGTCGCCCGGTTCTGGGTCCGCCCCCTCCCCCGCCCCGTCCTGGAGCTGACGCACGCCCGCGACGTCCGCGCGCCGGACCTCGCGACGTTCGTCATCACCGGCGGGCTGCTGGCGGAGACCGACGGGCGGGGCCGGGCCCGCCTCGAGTTCCGCGAGGTGCTCGACGGCGAGTCGGTGCTCGCGGCCATCCACGACTTCGCGCCGCGCCTGCCGTGGGCGCTGTACCGGCTGACGCAGGCGGTCGCCCACCTGTTCGTGATGGCCCGCTTCGGCGCCCACCTCGACCGGCTGGCGGCGCGGGGCGGCGAGGCCTAGGCGCCCGAGCCGTCGTCGTCGGGGATCCAGCCGTTGGCGACGGCCTCGGCGTAGCCCTTTGCGCGGAGGACGGAGGCCGGGTTGTCGAGCGTCCCGTAACCCCACGCGTGCCGCTGCGTCCGGTCGCCGTGGTAGTCGGTGTGGCTGTGCTCGCGGACCGTCGCCAGCACGTTCTGACCCGCGACCGTCCCGAGGTCGGCCGCCAGCTTCCACGTCTCGGCCTTCGTCAGCGCCATCAGCGGCGTGTGGATCGTCACGTCGGCGTCGAGCGCCAGCGAAAGGGTCCGCGCCTGGGAGTCGACGAAGTCGAGGCGGCAGTCGGGGTAGCCGGAGTAGTCGGCCTCGCACATCCCGCCGACGAGGTCGGTGATGCCGCGCGTGAAGCCGAGGCTGGCGGCGGCGGTCAGGAAGAGCGCGTTGCGGCCGGGGACGAAGCTGGCGGGGAGGTCGGGCGCGAGCGCGTGCGCCGCGGACGTGTCGGCGGCCTCATCCGCGAGGAGGGCCGAGCCCGAGAGCAGGCCCGAGAGGTCGAGGACGGTCAGCGGGACGCCGGCCGCGGCGGCAATCGTGCGGGCCTGGGCGATCTCGACGGCGTGGCGCTGCCCGTAGCGGAAGGCGACGGCCTCGACGCGGTCGAAGGCGTCGTGGGCGAGCGCCCAGAACAGGCACGTCGTCGAGTCCTGGCCGCCGGAGAAGAGAACGAGGGCGGAAGCGGGCATGGGCGTGGGGCAAGAGGCACGGGGAAGATGCCTCTGCCCATCCCACGTCCGCGAGGGTCCGGGGTCGAATCTGCCCGTTCCCCGTCCCCCCTCCCACATTTCCCCATTCCCTCTTCTCCGGCGCGCACGGGGGCTCCGGCGGGGCCCGTTGCTATCCTGCCCCGTCCCCCCGCTTGCCCCATGGCCGACACGCCGCTCCCGGCCGACCGCCTCGACGACTTCCACCAGCGCGCGCTCGACCACACGCGGGCGTCGCTGGCGCACATGGCCAAGTTCGGCATCGAGCCCGAGGGCCGCGTCGCGCTCTTCCTGCCGCCCGACACGCGCCAGCAGGAGATCCACCGGATGCCCTACGAGCACGCCGCCCGCCAACTCGTGACGTACACGACCGAGCCCGGCGAGTTCACCGCGCTCTGCCCGTTCTCCGGCCTGCCCGACTCCGGGACGGTCCGCATCGAGTACGTCCCCGGCTCGTGGCTCCTCGAGCTCAAGAGCCTGAAGTACTACCTCATGAGCTGGCGCCACATCGGCGCGGCCCAGGAGGACATCACGGCGCTCCTCTTCGAGGACCTGATGCGCCACCTCGACGACCCGCACCGGCTCGTCGTCACCACCGACTACACCGTCCGCGGCGGCATCCACACCGTCTGCGCCATCGACAGCCGCGAGCAGCCCGACGCCCCGGGCTCCGCTGGCGGCGACGGCGCCCAGTAGCACTGCTCGGCCGGCTGCGGGCCGTCGTCTCCCGCGCCCTCTGCATCCACCGCGTATCGAGTGAGGCGAAGGGCCTTCGCCCCGGAGGCCCCGCCCGATCAGGCTGCGATCGCCCCACTTCTCGTCCCCCCCGATGAAAAAGACCCTCGCCCTCCTCGTCGTCCTCGGCGTCTTCGCCGCCGGCGCCGCGTACTGGCTCGCGTTCGCGCCGAATGTCGGCGGGGCCGAGCGGCACAGCGTGCGCCTCCCCGCCGGGACCGGCTTCGAGGCCGCGCTCGACTCGCTCGAGGCCGCCGACGCCCTCGGCAACCGCGCCTCGATGTCACTCTTCGGCCGGCTCACCGGCTGGGACGACCAGGTCAAGACCGGCCACTACTACATCGCCCCGAGGATGAGCAACTGGGCCGTGCTCGACAAGATTCGCAAGGGGCTCCAGGACCCGATCCGCATCACGATCCCGCCGGGCTCGCGGCCCGAGCGGACCGCCCTCGTGCTCCGCAACCAGCTCGGCACCGACTCGACCGAGGTCGCCCGCCTGTTGCGCGACCCCGCCTTTGCCGATTCGCTCGGGACCGACGTGGCCCACCTCCACGGCCAGATGCTGGCCGAGACGTTCGACATGTACTGGACCGACGACGCCGAGACCGCGCTCCGCCGCATCCACCAGCGCTACGAACGGTTCTGGACCGACGCGCGCCGCGCTCAGGCCGCCGAGCTGGGGCTGACGCCCGACGAGGTCGTGACGGTCGCCTCGCTCGTCGAGTGGGAGGCCCGCAAGCCCGAGGAGCGCCGCCGCATCGCCGGGCTCTACCTCAACCGCCTGCTCGGACGCACCTCGTCGGGGACGATGCGCTTGCAGGCCGACCCCACGGTCCAGTTCGCACTCATGGAGGAGGGCGGCGAGCCCCGCATGCGCCGCCTGCTCTTCAGCGACTACCGCTTCCCAAGCGCCTACAACACCTACCTCATCGACGGCCTGCCGCCCGGCCCGATCACGAACCCCTCCGACGGGACCATCGACGCGGTCTTGAACAACGAGGAGAACGACTTCTTGTACTTCGTCGCCGACGGCTCGGGCGGCCACGACTTTAGCCGGACGCTCGCGGAGCACAACGCGAAGGCCGCGCGCTGGAGCCGGTGGCTCAGCGAGCAGGTCCGCATCCGCGACGCCCGTGAGGCCGCCGAGGCCGCGCCGTAGCCGAACGCGGGGACGCCGACCTAGCCGGCCGGGCATCGGGCAGGGCCCCGCCCCTGAACCTCGACGCCGACCCGCCGATACCAGTCCCCATGCGCCCGGCCCTCACGCTCGCTTCCGCCCAACTCCGGGCCGACCTCCGCCATGCCCGCTCGGGCCGGCGCGGAGCGGGCCGGCTGGCGACGACGGCCCTGGCGTACGGCTTCTCGGGCGTCGTGCTGGCGCTGTCGCTCGGCAGCGCGCCGCCAGCCAACGCCCTGTTCGTGTCCGCGAGCTTCGGGATCGTGCTCGCCGCCTTCGGAGTGGTCGGGTCGTACGACGAGCTGATGGGGCGCCCGCGCGACAACGCCTGGCTGGCGACGCTGCCCGCGACCGAGCGCTCCCACTACACCGCCCGACTGCTCGGCGTGGGCGTCTACATGGGGCTGATGGCAGCAGGCGTAGCCGTACCCGTCGGCGTGAGGGTGGCGATCGCGCACGGGCCCGGGTCGGGCGTGCTGGTGGCTGTCGCCACGGCCGGGGCGACCGTGTGGACAGCGCTCCTCGCGCTCGCCGTGCTGTGGGGCCTGACGCTGGCGCTCCCCCGCCGCGCGCTCCGCGTCACGTTGTCGATCGGCCGGACGGCCCTGATCGCCGGGCTCGTGCTCGGCTTCCAGCTTATCGGCTCGTCGCCAGACTCGCTCGGCGCGTCGTGGTGGCCGGGCGCGTGGATTGCCGACACCTTGGGCGGGCGGCCGACCGTCGGGCTGGCGCTCCTTGCGGCGTCGCTGTTCACGTTCGGGGTCGCCTTCGGCGCGGTCTTTCCCCACCGCTACTTCCGGCTCTTGCGCAAGCTCGCTGACGGGGCGCAGCGCGAGGGGCGCCAGTCCCGGATCGGCCGCCAGATGACCGCCCCCGAGCGGCTCGCCGTCCGCCGCGGCCCGCTCCGCGCCGCGTACGGGTTCGCCACGGCCGCCTTCGCCGACGACCGGCTGGTGCGGGGCCGGCTGTGGCCGGCGGCCCTCCTCCCGGCCGGGTTCGTCGTGTTCGGGCTCGTCAGCGGTGGGCTCGGCAGCGTCGCCGGCTACGCCAGCGACGGCGCGCTCGCGGGCGCGCTCCTGACCCTGCAGCACCCCGAGACCCAGCTCCACCTGTCGATCCTGGTCGTGCTCACCTTCTGCGTCCAGACACTCGTGCAGACGCTCCAGACCTCCGACCACGCCGACGCGGCCTGGGTCTTCGGGACGCTGCCCGGTGCGCGCACGGCTGTCGTGCAGGTGGGGGCGCAGACGGCGCTGGCGTGGCGCGTGCTCTTTCCCCTCCACGTCGGCATCGCCGTGTTGCTCACGTTCGCCATGCCCGCCGCCGACGCCGTGCTGACGGCCGCGCTGTGGTTCGCACTGGTGGCCCTCTTTTCGAGGCTGATGGCGCTGGCGCACCGCTCGCCGCCGTTCTCGCGGTCGAGCGACCGGTTCAACGCCGCCGCCCGGTTCGGGCCGCTCGTGGCCTCGATCCCTCTCGGCATCGGGACGCTGGTACTGCAGGTGTGGGCCTTCGCGTCGCTCCCGCGCGCGGTCGCCGTCGTGATCGGCCTGCTCGCCGTGTCGGCGCTGCTGGCGGAGGCGACGGTCCGCTGGCCGCAGCGCCGCCCAGCGCCACCCGCCCCGCTGGCGCCCCCCGTGCCCGTGCCCGCCGTCGCGAAGGCGGCGTAAGCCCCGCGCGCGCCGGCCGGTCGAGCCGACGCGCCGGGCTCTCCAAACAAACGCAGCCTCCGCCAGCGAGGGCAGAGGCCGCGAGGCCTGCGGGTCGGAGTCGCCCGCTACTCGTTGTTGCCGCCGCGGCGGCCGGACCGCGAGCGCGAGCCGGAGTCGCTGCGCGACCGGGCCGGGCGAGCGTTGTCGCCGTTGTCACGGCGTGAGCGGGCCGGGCGCGACTCACGCTGCGGCGCCGGTGCGGGGCGAGACTCACGTCGAGGCGCTGGCGCCGGACGCGACTCGCGGCGCGGGGCCGGGGCGGGACGCTCGGTGCGTGGGGCCGGGCGCTCCGTGCGTGGCGGCGGCGCGTTGTCCCGCTCGGTCCGGCGAGTGGGGCGCTCGGTCCGGCGAGTGGGGCGCTCCGTCCGGGTCGGGGCTGAGCGCTCGGTGCGGGTCGGGGCCGGGCGCTCCGTGCGCGAGGGCGCAGCGCGGGTGGGAGCGGGGCGCTGGGTGCGCGTCGGCTCGGCCCGCGTTGGCGCCGGGCGCTGCGTGCGCGTCGGGGCGGCGATGGGCGAGGTCTGGCCCGCTCGCGTCGGCCGGGCGCCGGGGGTCGTGGTGCCCGGGTTGCGGACCGGACGGCCGTCGTCGGCGATGGCGGGGCGGCGGCCGGTCGAGCGCGTGATGCCGGTGTCGGTCGAGGGCTGCGGCAGGCGGGCGGGCGCGAGCCCACGGCGGGCCGGCTGGCGTGACGGGTCCGGGCTCGACTCTGCGATCGGCGAGGTCCGTGTGCCGGGCAGGCCGCGGACACGGCTGCGGCGCCCGTCGTCGTCGCCTCGGCTGTTGTAGTAACCGTCGCTGCGGGGGCGGCCGTAGTAGCCCGGCCCGTAGTAACCCGAGCCGGCGTAGTACCGGCCGTCGTAGTAGCCGTCCGAGTACCCGTGGCTATAACCGTGGCCGTAGCCGCCCCACCCGTGGCCCCAGCCGACGGAGACGTAGAGCCCGCCGCCGCCGTAGTACGGGTCGTACCAGCCGTAGTAGGGGTCGTAGTAGCCGTAGGCGTACGGATCGTAGTAGCCGTGATAGCCCGCGTAGTACGGCCGGTGCCACGAGCGGCGGTGGTGCCACGTCGGGTACCAGCCAAAGCGGACGTAGGGGCGGTACGTGGTGTACGGGCGGTAGTAGGTGTACGGCGACGGGTAGTAGGCCGGGTCCTGGTAGCGGTAGTAGTCCGCGTAGTAGCCGCCGTAGTAGACGTCGTCGTCGGCGCCCTGGCCGTAGTCGCCGAGGTCGTCAGCCACGTCGTCGTAGTAGCGGACCTCCTCGGCGCCGTCGTAGTAGGTCGTCCCCTCCTCGCCGTAGTAGTAGCGCCCGACGGTCACGTCGTCGGCGCCGTCGCCGAGCGGGACGGCACCGGACTCGATGTCGGCGGGGTCCGGGAGCGCGATGTCGGCGCTGTCGCCGTAGGGGTTGTCCGGGATCTGCATCGTGGCCGCGAGCCCGACGCGGGCCGGGCCGGCGGTGTCGGCCTGGGAGACGGGGGCCCGGGCAGGGACGGACTCCTGGGCCCACCCGTCATCGGGGCGAGAGGAGGAGCAGCCCACGAGGGCGGCGAGCACCAGCAGGGCGAGCGGGCGGGAGTGTGTGAGCAGGCGCATGGCAGGGACGTCGGTGCGGAGGCCGCGCGAAGAGGGGCGGAGTCGGGCCGGCCGGATCGTGAGCCCGGGTATATTCGCCGGCCCGTAACAAGGGAGCCGCGCGCGCAGGGCGAGGGGTAACGCCCAGACCTGCACACATGGTCCGTACACCTTTCGCATTCAAGGTACGTCGGCGCTCGTCGCATCCGTGCCCCGCCCCATGGCCGAGTCTATCACTCCCCGCGCCGACGACTACAACCAGTGGTACCAGGACGTGATCCGGGCCGCCAAGATGGCCGAGACCTCGCCCGTGAGAGGATCGATGGTCCTCCCCCCCAACGGCTACGAGCTGTGGGAGAACATGCGGGCCGGCCTCGACGGGATGTTCAAGGCGACCGGCCACCGCAACGCGTACTTCCCCCTCTTCATCCCCAAGAGCTTCCTGGCCAAGGAGGCCCAGCACGTCGAGGGGTTCGCCAAGGAGTGCGCCGTGGTGACGCACTACCGCCTCAAGGAAGTCGACGGCGACTTGGTGGTCGATCCCGACGCCGAGCTCGACGAGCCGCTGATCGTCCGGCCCACGTCCGAGACCATCATCTGGGACACGTACAGCCGCTGGATCCAAAGCTGGCGCGACCTCCCGCTCAAGCTCAACCAGTGGGCGAACGTCGTCCGCTGGGAGATGCGGACGCGGCTCTTCCTGCGGACCGCCGAGTTCCTGTGGCAGGAGGGCCACACGGCGCACGCGACGGAGGCCGAGGCCGTCGAGGAGACGACGACGATGCTCGACGTCTACGCCCGGTTCGCCGAGGAGTGGATGGCGATGCCCGTCATCAAGGGCGTCAAGACGGCATCGGAGCGGTTCCCCGGCGCCGTCGACACGTACTGCATTGAGGCGCTGATGCAGGACGGCAAGGCGCTCCAGGCGGGGACGTCCCACTTCCTGGGGCAGAACTTCGCCAAGGCGTTCGAGTGCACGTTCCAGAACGAGGCGAATGAACAGGAGTACGTCTGGGCGACCTCGTGGGGCGTCTCCACCCGCCTTATCGGCGCGCTCATCATGACGCACGGCGACGACGACGGCGTCGTGATGCCGCCCCGGCTCGCGCCCGTCCAGGTCGCGATCGTGCCCATCACGCGCAAAAACAAGGACAACACGGCCGTGATGGACGCGGCGACCGGGATGCGCGACGCGCTCACGGCCGCCGGCATCCGCGTCGTGCTCGACGACCGCGACCAGTACCGGCCAGGCTGGAAGTTTGCCCAGTACGAGGTCGAGGGCGTGCCCGTCCGGCTGGCGATCGGCCCGCGCGACGCCGAGAACGGGACGGTCGAGGTCGCCCGCCGCGATGGCGGGGACAAGGAGACCGTCGGCCGCGACGGCATCGTCGACACGGTCCGCGCCGCGCTCGACGCCGTCCAGACCGGGCTGTTTGAGCGCGCCCTCGCGCACCGCACCGCCAACACGTTCGTCGCCGACGACTACGACGCCTTCAAGGCCCAGGTCGAGACCGGCGGGTTCGTGCTCATGCACTGGGACGGGACGGCCGAGACGGAGGCCCGCGTCAAGGACGAGACCAAGGCGACGATTCGCTGCGTGCCGTTCCCGGGTCAGTTCCCCGGCGTCGACACCGACGAGCCCGGGACGGACCCGGTCAGCGGGGCGCCGTCAGCAGGCTTGGTCGTCTACGCGCGGTCGTACTAGCGGTGGTCGGCGGCGACACGGCGCAGACCGCGGTGGATCGCGACCGGGGGTACCGGCTCGCGAACGCGGTCTCGTACGTCCTCAACCCGCTCATCTTCCCGCCGATCGCCTTCGCGCTCATCGACGCGCACTTCGGGGCCGGGCCCGTCGAGGTGCTGTGGACGTTGGGCGTGTCGCTCGTCTTCTTCTGCCTCGTCCCCCTGTTCTACGTCATCGGGATGATCCGCGCGGGCCGCGCCGAGAGCCTGGAGGTCCGCGACCGCTCGGCCCGCCTCGGGCCCCTCCTGGTGGGCATCGTCTCGTACGCCATCGGCGCGCTGCTCCTGGCGTGGACCGTTAAGGGCCCCGCGTTCCCGATCATCGTCGCGTTCGCGGCGCTCTTCCCGATCAACACGGCGGCGCTCCTGCTCATCAACACGCGCTGGAAGATCTCGCTCCACATGTCGAGCTTGGCGGGCTTCGTGGGCGTGCTGCTGTTTACCGCGCTCACCGTCTGGCGCGAGTTCCCCGCCGACCTCGAGGCCGCGCTAACCCTGGCGACCGTCGGGCCGCTGGTGGTGCTGGTGCCGCTGCTGATGTGGGCGCGCGTCCGCGTCGGCGCCCACACGCGCGGGCAGGTGCTGGCGGGCGCCGCGTTCGGCTTGCTGGTGCCCCAGGTCGAGTTGTGGTGGATCGTCTATCACTGGCTCGATTTGGTCGGATAACCCTAGAGCAGAGCCATCACCTCGCCAACCGGCGCGACCCTGGGAGCGCCCACCTCCTCCCAGAACACGTCACCCCGAGCGCCAGCGGCGTAGCGTTCGATTCACGACTGACGGCAGGAAGGACTGGGCGGCCGTGCTGAGATCCCTCCCATCCTTGGGGGACGCACGTGCCACTCACGTCGCCCGTGCGCCCACTCTGGCGCCGAGGCAGGACCCGTCCGCACAAAAATGGCGGCCCCCTCTGGGACACACTCCAGAGAAGGCCGCCAGGACGGCGCGGATGCCGTCAGTCTGCGCTAGACCCGAACGAGGCGGACGGTGCCGCTGCCCGCGCTCAGCCGGAGGTCGGGGCCACCGCGGCCGATCCGGCCTCGGGCCTCGTCGCGGTCGCGGGTGCCCGAAAAGTCGAGGCCGTCGTCGATGCGGAGCGAGCCGCCCTCGGCGTCGAGGTCGAAGCCGGCGCCGCGCGGGACGCGGACGGTGATGGAGCCGCTGCCGGTGTCGACCGTCGCCGTCGTCGCCGAGCGCAGCGTCAGCTCGACGCTACCCGAGCCCGTGTTGACCTCCGCGGGGCCGTCGACCGAGCCCACGGACACGCTGCCGGAGCCGGTGTCGACCCAGAGCGATCCCTCCACGCGGTCGACCTCCACGTTGCCGGAGCCCGTGTCGATGCGGACCTCGCCACGGAGGGACCGGGCGCGGACGTTGCCCGAGCCCGTGTCGAGCACGACCCGGCGGCCGGTCACGTCGGCCACGTCCACGTTGCCGCTGCCCACGTCGACCGTCAGGTCGCCTTCGATGGAGGCCACCTGCACGTTGCCCGAGCCGAGATCGACCAGCGCCGAGTAGCGGCGCGGGATCTCGATGGTGACCTGGAAGCTGGCGTCCCGCCGGTTCATCGACCACCGGCGGCGCGGCGGGTCCGTGCGGACGGTCAGGTCGCCGCTGCGGACGCGTGCGCTGAACCGGCGGCGCTCGAACTCGGCGGCGGCGTCGCGGCCTCGGCCCTCAACGACCACGCGCGCGCGCGTCCCGGAGACAGTCTCGACGGTAACGTTCTCGCTGCCGAGATCCACCAGGAGCTGCCCGCCCGAGCGGACGTCGAACGACTCGTCGAACAGGACATCTTTCGAGACAGCGGCCGTCGAGACGAGGTCGATGGTGACCGCGTGGGCGGCGCCGTCGTGGAGGCGTTCGACGCGGACCTCGGTGTTCGAGGCCAGGGCGCGGACGCCGACGACAAAGAGGAGCGCGCCGAGAAGGGCCAGGAGGGCGCGCTGGAGGGGCTTGCGAGTGCGAGACATGGCGAGGGGCGGGGAGGAAGGACGCCCTCAAGACGGACGCCGCGAAGAAAAGGTACAGGCGCGTGCTAAAAAAACCGCACGACCAGGCCGACGACCTGCCACCGAGCCCCCTCCGCCCTCCCCGACCCGTCGCCGCCGTCCTCGGACCTATCGCCGAGCCCCCGCTCCCCACCTGTCCGCCCCGGACGGTGTGCCGTTTCCGCATTCCCCGACCGCCGAGGTCGCCGATCCGGCGTGCCCGACGGGCGTGACCGGCCCGTGAACACCGAGCGCGCGGGGGAACGCGCCCCGGCCGGTGGCGCGTTCACGGACGAATCCAAGAGACCCCATGGAAGCCACCATCGGCGCCGGCACGCACGGCGCGCACGGCGTCCCCGACGCCTTCGCCCACCCCCGCGGCCTGTTCTGCAACCGCACCCTCAACCTCCGCAAGATCGCGGCGGTCGGGTACGACATGGACTACACGCTCGTCCACTACCACGTCGCCTTGTGGGAGGAGCGGGCCCACGCCTACATCAAGAACGGGCTCGAGAAGCAGGGCTGGCCGGTCGACGACTTGGTCTTCGACCCCGACTTGGTCGTCCAGGGGCTCGTCGTCGACACCGAGCGCGGCAACGTCGTCAAGGCCAACCGCTTCGGCTACGTCAAGCGCGCCTTCCACGGCACCCGGCCCCTCCCCTTCGACGAGCAGCGCCGGGCCTACCGCCGCACCCTCGTGGACCTCCACGACCGCCGCTGGCGGTTCATGAACACCCTGTTCTCGATTAGCGAGGCCAGCATCTACCTCCAGCTCGTCGACAAGCTCGATGCGGGCGAGCTCCCCGAGCGGATCGGCTACGACGACCTCTACGCCGCCGTCCGCCACGCCCTCGACGCCGCCCACCTCGAAGGGCTCCTCAAGGCCGAGATCCTGGCCGACCCCGCCCGCTTCGTCGACGTCGACCCCGAGGTGCCCCTCGCCCTCCTCGATCAGAAGCTGGCGGGCAAGAAGGTGCTGCTCATCACCAACTCGGAGTGGACCTACGCCGCGCCCCTGCTGGCGTATGCCTTCGACCCGCACCTGCCCGGCGACATGACGTGGCGGGACCTGTTCGACCTCGCCATCGTCGGCGCCCGCAAGCCGGCCTTCTTCGACCAGCAGGCCCCCGCCTTCGAGGTCGTCGGCGAGGACGAGAATGGGCGCGCGGAGCTACGAACGGTGAACGGGCTGCTGGAGGAAGGCCGCGCCTACGTCGGCGGGAACGCCGGGCTCGTCGAGGCCAGCCTCGGCCTCCGCGGGTCGGAGATCTTGTACGTCGGCGACCACGTCTACGCCGACGTCAAGGCCTCCAAGAGCGTGCTCCGCTGGCGGACCGCCCTCGTGCTCCGGCCGCTCGAAGATGAGATCGCCGCGTTCGACGCGTGGCGCGGCCAGCAGGCCCGGCTCACGGCGATGATGGCCGAGAAGGAGCGGCTCGAGGCCTACTTCTCGGCGCTCCGCCTGGAGCGCCAGCGCAACGCCGAGGGCTACGGCCCCCAGACCGACCGCTCCCTCGACTGGCTCGACGCCCGGATGGCGGGAGCCCGCGAGCGCCTGGTCGTCCTCGACGCCGCGATTGGCCCGCTCGCGGCCGAGTCGTCGCAGCTCGTCAACCCGCGCTGGGGGCCGCTGATGTGGGCCGGCAACGACAAGAGCCACCTCGCCCGCCAGATCGAGGCCTCGGCCGACGTCTACACGGCCCGCGTCTCGAACTTCCTCCACTACACGCCCTTCGTCTACCTCCGCAGCCCGCGCGGCTCGCTCCCCCACGACCTGGCCACGCCCCAAGACCGAGGCTTGGAAGCCGCCGCCCACGACCTCGGCGTGGAGGACTTCGGGGAGGGGCACGAGGCCTCGGGAACGAGGAGTCAGGAGTGAGTGCCCACGAGCTGGCCCGCCCCCCAGCCAGCCCGAGGCGCTGACTGGCTCTTCGCGCCCTGCCTCCCGCCCGCTGACCCTCTGACCCTCTGACCCTCTGACCCTCTGACCACTGATGGCCAAGAAGCTTTCCAAACCCCAACGCCACGTCCTGGGCGACGCGCTCCGCCTCGTCCGCGAGCAGCGGGCCCGCGCAGAGGCCCAGGGCCTCACCGGCCTGCCCGACGGTTGGGCCCGGCCCTTTGTCCTCGGCTACCTGATGGGCGTCGTCGACGGGTTGTGCCAGGCCAAGGGCGTGACGTTCGACGAGACGGCGCTGGCGATCTGGGGGCTCGTGCTCGACGACACGTTCGGGCGCCCCGCCAGCGACGACCTCCGCCGACGCGGCGTGGCCCTCCTCAACGCGGGCGACCCGGCGTTCGAGCGCGGCCGGCCGTGGGGCGGCAACGAAGCGATGGGCTTCGCGACCGGCGAGATCGTGCCCGAGGGGCTCGTCCACGTCGCACGCGGCGACGAGGCCCGGATGGGCGGCCCGGTGATCCCTCCGACTGCATCCGCATGACCACGATTCCGCTCGGCGCCCTCTCCACCTCGCGCCTCGCGTATGGCTGCATGACGCTGGGCGGGCTCGACCGCCCGGCGGCCGAGGCGGCCGTCGACGCCGCGCTCGATGGCGGCGTCACCCTGTTCGACCACGCCGACATCTACAGCGGCGGCCGCTCGGAGCAGCTCTTCGGCGAGATCCTGGCCGACCGCCCCGGCCTGCGCGAGCGCGTGGTGCTCCAGACCAAGTGCGGGATCCGCTTCGCCGACGCGCATGGCCCCAAGCGCTACGACCTGAGCTACGACCACATCACGGCGGCCGTCGAGGGCAGCTTGCACCGCCTCGGCACGGACCACGTCGAGGTGCTCTTGCTTCACCGCCCCGACCCGCTCTTGGAGCCCGACGAGGTCGCCCGCGCGTTCGACGACCTCGCTGCGTCCGGGAAGGTCGGCGCGTTCGGCGTCAGCAACTTCTCGGTCGCCCAGCTCGACCGGCTGGCGGCGGCCATCGACCAACCGCTCGTCGCGAATCAGGTCCAGCTGAGCCTGGGGCACGTCGCCCCGGTCGAGGCCGGCGTCGAGATCAACACCGACCGGTCCGTGCCCGGGGCCGACCTCCTCGACGGCAGCGCCGCGCGCGGCGCGACGATTCAGGCCTGGGCGCCCACGGCCGGCGGCGCCTTCTCCCGCGGCGACGTCGCCCGCGAGCACGCCGAGGTGGCCGACGCCGTCCGCGCCGTGGCCCACGACCTGGGCGCGACACCGCTCCAAGTGGTGTTGGCCTTCGTGCTCCGGCTGCCGCACGGCGTCCAGCCCGTGTTCGGGTCCACGAACCCCGGGCGCATCGCCGAGGCGTGCGGGTCCACCGATGTCGCGCTCCCACGCGAGGCGTGGTATCGGCTGTACGAGGCCGCGAGGGGCCACCGCGTCCCTTAGTCAGGGCGCCCCTGATGGGTATCTTGGGGCGATGCCCCCCCCCGCCCGCCTCTTCCTCGTCGAAGACCACTCGTGGCTGCTGGCGACCCTCACCCAACTCCTCGACCGGGAGCCCGGCCTCACCGTCTGCGGGACGGCGGCGTCGGTGGCCGAGACGCTCGCCCGCATCCCCCCGGACACGGACATCGTCCTTGTCGATCTGAGTCTCCCCGACGGGTCGGGGCTCGACATCGTCCGCGCCCTCGCCGAGCGCCAGCCCCAGACCGTCAGCCTGGTGCTCTCGGCCCGCCCTAGCGCTGAGGTCGCCGCCCGCGCCCTCGACGCCGGGGCCGCGGCCTACGTTGAGAAAGGAGACATCGAGTCCCTGCTCGCCACCATCCACGCCCACCGCCCGTCATGACCTCCGACGACGTCCGCACGCGCTTCCACGTGACCGACCGGGGAAAGGGAGGCCCGACCTTCCTCTTCGCCCATGGGTTCGGCTGCGATCAGACCATGTGGCGGGCCGTTACCCCCACGTTCGAGGCCGACCACCGCGTCGTCCTGTTCGACTTCCCCGGGGCCGGCCGGGCCACCCCCGCCGCCTACGACCCAGTCCGTCACGGCTCCCTGGCCGGCTACGCCGACGACGTCCTCGCCATCTGCCAGGCCCTCGACCTCGAGGACGTCGTCTTCGTGGGCCACTCCGTTAGCGCCATGATCGGGGTGCTCGCCTCCATCCGCGAGCCCCACCGATTCCGGCGGCTCATCCTGGTCGGGCCCTCGCCGCGCTACCTCAACGACGGCGACTACATCGGCGGGTTCGAGCGCGAGGACATCGACGGGCTCCTCGACACGATGGAGAAGAACTACGGGGGCTGGGCCGAGGCCATGGCCCCGGTCATCATGCAGAACCCCGAGCGCCCCGAACTCGCCGGCGAGCTCCAGGACCGGTTCTGCGAGACCGACCCCGCCATCGCCCGGGCGTTTGCCGAGGTCACGTTCCTCTCGGACAACCGGGCCGACCTCCCCGAGGTCACCGTCCCCTCGCTCATCCTCCAGTGCAGCGCCGACGCCATCGCTCCAGAGACCGTCGGCGTGTACCTCCGGGATCACCTCCCGCAGAGCACGTTCCACCAGCTCCGCGCGACCGGCCACTGCCCGCACCTTAGCCACCCCGAGGAGATGGCTGCGGCCATGCTCGGCTACCTCGACGCCGAGCGCGTGACGTGGACGGGCTGACCGACGTGGTCCCGTGTGGGGTCGCGTTGGTCCGCGAGGACGGCCGGATCGTCGATGCGAACCAGGCCTTCGCGACGGCGCTCGGCCTCGAGCCGGCCGCGCTCCACGGGACCCCGTTCCACACGGTCCTCTCGCCCCAGGACCGGCTCTACTACGAGACCCACCTCGCCCCCCTCCTGCGGCTCCGCGGCCGGCTCCGCGAGGTGCACCTCACGCTCCGCGGGCCCGACGGCATCGACGTCCCGGTTTTGGTCAACGCCGTCCACCGCGACGGCCCGCGCGGACCGGTCACCGTGCTCGCCGCGATGCCCATCGACCAGCGGTCGCAGTTCGAGGACGAGTTGCTCGAAGCCCGGCGGGCGGCCGAGACCGCGAGCGAGTCCCGGGCCCGGCTCCTCGCCATGCTCTCGCACGACATCCGCTCCCCGCTCAGCGCCATCACGTTCGCGGCCGACCTGATGCGGCAGGGGGCCCACGGGCCGGTCGCCGGCGACCAGGCCGATGAGCTCGACCGCATCGCGGAGGCGGGCCGCTACGTGCTCCGTCTCGTGACCGACGTCCTCGAGTTCTCCCGGCTCGAGAACGGCCGGATCGATGTCCGCCCTTCCTCCGTCGATGTGGGCGCGGAGGCGAGGGCGGCCCTGGCGCTCGTCGAGTCCCAAGCGGAGGCAGCCGGCGTCGCCGTCTCGGCCGAGGGGCCCGACGGCGTCCGCGCCTGGGCCGACCGCGACCGGCTCCGCCAGATTCTGGTCAACCTGTTGGGCAACGCCGTCAAGTTCGCCGGGGCGGGCCAGGCCGCTACCGTGCAGTGGGCTAGCGACCGCAACGGCGTCCGCGTCTGGGTCAGCGACACCGGGCCGGGCGTCGCGGCGGACCGCCTCGACGCCGTGTTCGTGCCGTTCTTCCAGGGCGACAGCCGGGCGGAAGGGGCCGGCCTGGGCCTCGCCATCTGCCGCGAGCTGGCCCTCGCTATGGGGGGTACGCTGACGGTCGAGAGCGTGGTCGGCGAGGGGGCCACGTTCGCCGTCGCCCTGCCCGCCGAAGCCGGCACCGAGACCTGACCCGTCCCGAACCCACGCGGGTCCCGAGTGCTACGCCCCGAGCGCGTCCGCCAGCGCGGGCAGCGCCTCGCCGAGCGGCGCGTCGACGACGACGGTCGCGTGGCGGTGGGCCCGCGTCTCCCCCAGCGTCACGATCGCGACCGGCGTGCCCTCGGTCTCCGCCTGCCGCACGAAGCGGTAGCCGCTGTACACGGCCAGGCTCGATCCCACGACGAGCAGCGCGTCCGCTTGTGAGACCATCCCCGCCGCCAGCGCCACCCGCGGCTTGGGCACGCTCTCGCCGAAGAACACCACGTCCGGCTTGAGGATGCCGTCGCAGGCCGGGCACGCGGGCGGGTCGAACCCGGCGACGGCCACCTCGGCGTCGCCGTCGGGCGCCAGCCGGCCGGCGGGGACCGGAGCCGTCATCCAGCCCGGGTTGCGCGCCTCGACCTGCGCCTGCACCGTTTGGCGGGCGAGCCGCCCGCCGCAGCCTAGGCACACGACCGCGCCGAGCGTCCCGTGCAGCTCGACGACGGCGTGAGAGCCGGCCGCCTGGTGCAGCCCGTCCACGTTCTGCGTGACCACGCCCTCGACGAGCCCGGCGGCTTCGAGCCGCGCCAGCGCCCGGTGGCCGGCGTTCGGCCGGGCGTCGGCGACGCGGCCCCAGCCCCGGCTGGCGCGGGCCCAGTAGCGCTGGCGCGCGGCGGCGTCGCGGACGAAGTCGTCGTACTGGACCGGCCGGCGCTCGACGTGCCGCGTCTGCGGGCCCCGGTAGTCGGGGATGCCGGACTCGGTCGAGATCCCGGCGCCCGCCAGCACGGCGATCCGGCGGTGGCGCAGGAGGTCGGTGAGCGCATCGATCATGGCCCGCCAACGCAGGCCGGACGTGCGGCGTGCCCAGGCTGGCCGACACGTCGAACGATCCGCACAGATCGGGCCTCGGGGCACTAACCGGAGCGACGGTGCGTATGACCGCCGCCTTCCCTTCTCCACCTCCGCCCTTCCCATGCGCCTTCGCCTCTCCGCCCTCGCGGCCCTCCTCCTCCTGGTCGGCTGCGACTCCAGCAGCCCCGAAGCCCTCGTCAACATCAGCGGCACCTACCGGCTCGCCGTCTTGACGTTCAACCCGTCCGCGGCCTCCGTCGCCGACGCCAACATCGCCAGCAAGCTCAACACCAGCGGCACGACGCTCCAGGTGTTCGGCGACGACGACGAGGCCCTCTTTACGGTCCCGTTCCTGGCCGGCGACACGCGCCGCATCAACCTGAACGTCCGCGCCAACGACACGCGAGCCACCTTCACGGCCATCAGTGGCGAGGACCGCGACGACCTCGAGGACCTCCTGCTCCCGTCCGACTTCGCGCTTGACTACTCGGGCTCGACGCCGTCCACGCTGACGGGCACCTACGAGCTCCGCGGCGTCAACCTCGACGCCTTCGACCGCGATGCCTATCAGGGCTTGACGAGCGTCGACGGCACGCTGACGATCCGGTTCAACCGGCAGTAGCCCCGATCAACGACGACTCGATATCGGGCCGGTCTCTCTCGGAGGGGCCGGCCCGCGTTGCGTTCGGACGACCCCGCGCGTGGACCCGCGGCGGGTGGGCGACGGCGGGAACCAGAGACGGGCGGGAATTGCTGACCAGCAGCGAGTGGACCGTGCGCTCCCGACGCCTTCCGGATCCATCTGCCTCCTTGATAAACAACAACGGTGTATTGGTCATCCGAATCTGCATGTCTTTCCACGAGGTGACTCTCTAGGTTCGCTGCACGGTCAGGGGAGGGTCCCCGTCTGCCCCGACGTCCTGTGCCTGTTCGCCTGTTCGTCCTTCTGGCCGTCCTGCTGGCGGCGCCCGTCCACGCCCAGGGCGTCGCCAGCGGGGTCGTCACCGACGCGGCGACTGGCGAGGTGCTGATCGGCGCCAGCGTCTACGCCCCGGCGCTTGGCGCGGGCGCGGCCACGAACGCCTACGGGTTCTTCAGCCTCCCGCTCCCCGCCGACTCCGTCCGGCTCCGCGTGTCGTACGTCGGCTACGTCGCCCGTGACACCGTCGTCGACGCCCGCGCGGATGTCCAGCTCGACGTGGCGCTCGCGGCCGAGGGCACACTCGGCGAGGTCGTGGTAGAGGGCGACGGCGTGGGCGCCCGGCCCGAGGCGACGCCCCAGATGGGCCACACGGCGCTGTCCGGGCGCGACGTTCAGGGGCTCCCGGCGATCCTGGGCGAGGCCGACGTGCTCAAGGCAATCCAGCTGCTGCCGGGCGTCCGCGGCGGGGCCGAGGGGACGGCCGGGATCTACGTCCGTCGCGGCTGCTGTTCGAGGGGCCGATCGTGCCCGACAAGGCGTCGTTCCTGGTCTCCGGACGGCGGACCTACATCGACCTGCTCGCCCGGCCGTTCATCGCGGCGGCCAACCGCGAGGCGGCGTCGAATGGGGACGAGACCATCGACCCCCGGGCCTATTTCTACGACCTCAACGCCAAGGTCAACTGGCGGCCGACCGACCGCGACCGCGTCTACCTGAGCCTCTACGGCGGCGCCGACGTGTTCGGGTTCGAGTCCGTCGACCCGTACCAGCAGTGCGACCAAGCAGGCTGCACACCGACCGAGGTGGAGGACGTCTACGGCGGCGGCTTGGACTGGGGCAACCTGACCGGCGCCTTCCGTTGGACCCGGACGGTATCGCCGCGCACCTTCGCCGCGCTCACCGTCACCGCCAGCGACTACCGCTTCGACGTCGGCGCGGACGCCGAGGAGGGGCGCGGCGGTCCGGACCCTATCGCATCACGCGTCCGCTACACGTCCGGCATCCTCGACCTCGGCGCCCGCCTCGACCTAGGCCTCGCAGCGGGCGCCGGGCACACGGTCCGCGTCGGCGGCGGCGCGACGATGCACCGCTTCACGCCCGGGGCCCTGTCACTGACCGGCGAGATCGCCTCCGAGGGCCTCGCCATCGACACGCTGCTGGGCGCCAGCCGGACGCTGGGCGCCGACCTCGTGGCCTACGCCGAGGACGAGTGGCGCGTCGGCGACCGGCTCCAGCTGGGGCTCGGGCTCCACGGCGCCGTCTACGCGACCGGCGACTACGTGTACCCGTCCCTTGAGCCCCGCGCGTCGGCGGCGTTCCAGCTCCGCGACCGGCTGGCCCTCAAGGCGAGCGCGGCCATCACCCAACAGCCCATCCACCTGCTGACGACCGGCGCCGGCATCGGCCTGCCCGCCGACCTGTGGGTCCCGGCCGACTCGATCGGCCCGCAGCGCGGCACCCAGGTGGCGCTCGGGCTGGCGGGCTCCAGCCGCTCCGGCCGCACGACGTGGACGCTGGAGGGCTACTGGCGCGCCATGCGCGGGCTCGTGGCCTACCGCGAGGGCGCCGCCTTCACCACGCCCTTCGACGACTGGCAGGAGCTGGTCGTCACCGGCGACGGGACGAGCCGCGGGCTCGAGCTGTTCGTGCAGCACCGGACCGACCGGCTGACGACGTGGCTGGGCTACACGCTCGCCAAGACCGACCGCCAGTTCGACGCGCTCAACGGCGGCGACCGGTTCCCCTTCCGCTACGACCGAGGTGGCCGGGAGCGGCATCTCGTTCGCGTCGTTCCCCGACGACACGTTCGACGGCCGCACAAAGACGTTCACCCTCTCGCCCAGTGACCGCTACGCCGAGGGGTACCGGGACGGCCGCCTGCGGATCCAGATCGCCGCGCTTTCCGCCGATCTCTACGACGCGTACCGGATCTCGTACTTCTCCGGCGGGGACGACAACCCCTTCGCCGAGCCGGTCAACCTGCCGACGAACGTCGTGGGCGGGTACGGGATAGTGGGCGCCGTCACGCTGGCGGAGGCCACCTTCGAGGCCCGGGAGCCGTAAGGGTCGCGCCGGATCCACACAATGGTCCGGCCCAGGCACGAAACGGCGGCGCGGGGCGTACACCCGTCCTCTCTCCCCGGACGCCCCCCATGCCGACCTGCCCTCGCTGCGCCCTTCTCGCCGTCGTGCTCGCGTTTCTCGCCTTCTCGGGCTGCGACTCGAACAACCCCGGCCGCGACCTCGCCCTCATCGACGGGGTCTACTCGCTCGAAGCGCTGACCTTCGACCCCGTCACACAGGGGCTGCCGACGGCCGACCTGGGCGCCCGGCTCGACCTCGCCGGCACCTCGCTCGAGATCTTCGGCGCCGACGACCAGGCGCTCCTGCGCATCCGCTACCCCGACGCGCCGACGCGGCGCGTCGACCTGTCGGTCACCGCCGCGCGGGGCCGTGCCACGTTCACCGGCGTCACCCAGGAAGACCGTGACGACCTCGCCGACCTCTTCCTCCCGGCCGAGTTCGTGCTGACCTACGAAGGCGAGTCGCCGCGCGTGCTCGCCAACACCTTCGAGCGGACGGGCGTCGACCTCCAGGCCTTCGACCCGACGCTCTACCAAGATCAGCGGAGCAACCGCGGCACCCTGACCGTCCGCTTCCGCCGGCCCTAGGCTCGCTCCGCTTGCCAGGGAAGAGGGCGGGGAACGAGGGCCAAGCAGAGGCTCATTCAGAACCCTCGGCGCGCCTGCCCATCGCCAATGTCCCTCCTGGCCTCCGCTGGATGTAGTCGCACGGGGAGCCCGCCGGGGGGGCCTGCCCTTTCCTCGTCCCCCGTTAAAAGTCCACGCGGAAGCGGACGTTGAGGGCGCGGGGCGTCAGGCGCGTCGGGGCGGCCGTGTAGATGCGGCGGTCGCCGGAGAACTGCTCGACCCACGAATAGCCCACGGCGTTCGTCTGGTCGAACACGTTGAGGACCTCGACGGTCGCCAGCAGCTCGAGCGGCGTCCCGGTCGCGAGGTCCGCGAGTCGGAGCTTCTTGGTCGCGCCGAGATCGAACCGGAAGTAGCTGGGCAGCTCGATCCGGTTGCGGGGGCCCTCGACGAAGACGGAGATGGCGTTGATCGAGAGGTCCTCGTTGCGGGCCGGGGCCGTCGTCGGGATGCCGGACCCGTAGAGCGTCCGGATGTGGAGCGTCCAGGTGTCGTCGCCGGGGACGTAGTCCTGGATAAACATGGACAGGTTGTGGCGCCGGTCGGTCGGGCGGCGGACCCAGTCGCCGCCGCCGCGCGCGGCGAACTCGTCGAGCGTCTGCTCGTCGGTCGCCTCGGGCGTGTAGAACCGCTCCTGGGTGACTAGGAAGCCGTAGTTGATCCAGCTCTCCCTCCCCGGCACCAGCTCGCCGCGCAGCTGGAGGTCGAGGCCGGCGGCGTAGCCCTCGGAGTCGTTCTCGGCCGAGTACACCACGCGGACGTTCTCGACGTCGTACGAGATCAGGTCCTCGAAACGCTTGGCGTAGGCCTCGGCGCGGAGCGACAACCGGCGCGATGGGAAGAACCGCTCGAACCCGACGACGGCCTGCAGGGCGCGGGGACTGTCGATGCGGCCGTCGAGGGTATTGAAAGCCGAGGCGCCGGGGTCCGGATCGCCGCGCAGCTCGCGGTACGTCGGCGCCTGGTGGTAGATGCCGAAGGCGCCCGCCAGCGTCGTCACCGGCGACAGCGTGTATGAGAGGCCCAGGCGCGGCGAGAGCGTCAGCTCCTCGTTGTAGGCGAAGTAGTCGGCGCGCACGCCCGGGGTGACGGTGAGCCGACCGAGGCGGACGGCGTCCTCGACCCACAGCGCGCCCTGCACCGACGAGAACGTGGTGTCGGCAACGAGCACGCGGGCATCGACGGAGTCGATCTCGCCGCCGCCGACTTGCCCCGTGAACCGCGTGAGCTCGTCGATCCGGTCGTCGAAGCGCAGGGTCCGCGCCTGCCAACCGGCGTCGACGCTGTGCTGGCCGAGGTCGAGCAGGTAGCGGCCCTGCGCCGTCAGGATGGTCTGGCTGATGTCGTTGTCCGCCACGTCCCGCTGCAGCGTCTGGCCTTCGAGGAACCGGTCGAGGTCGGCCTGGGAGCCCTCCGGCCGTTGCTCGCGGCGGTAGAGCGAGGTCCGCGAGGTCACGTCGTAGGTCTCGAACTCGTCGATGGAGAACACCGACACGCGGTGCTCGGCCCGGACGGCCTCGCCGAACGTGCTGCTCAGGAGCGCGCCGCCGAAGGCGATGTCATAGCCGTCCTCCTCGACGCCCTCGAAGTCGCGCGCGACGGTCTGGACGAGGTTCGGGTAGATGCCGAACGTGGTCTGCTGCTGGCGTGGCGCGAGCCGGAAGCGGTGGCGGGCGTAGAGGCCGAGACCGCGCAGCGTGTGGTTGTCCGCCAGTTCCCAGTCGAGGACGCCCTGGGCGTCGCGGAAGTCGGGGTCGTAGGCGCCGTCGAGCTCCTGGCCGGCGAAGAACCGCTGAGGGCGGGCACTGCGAGCGGCGACCGCCAGCCCGAGCCGCTCGCCGAGCTGGCCACCGACTTGGGCGCCGGCGTCGAGCGTCGAGACGTAGGCGGTCCCGCTCGGGACGCCCTCGGGCACGGCGTAGGTCGCGTCCAAGACCGAGGCGAGCTTGCCGCCGTAGCGGACCGGGAAGCCCCCCGCGAAGAGCGTCATCCGCGAGGTCAGGTCGCCGTTGATGAGCCCCAGCCCCTCCTGCTCGCCCTGGCTGATCCGGAGGGGCCGGTAGATCTCGAAGCCGTCGATAAAGAACTGGTTCTCGTCGTAGCTCCCACCGCGGACGGAGAAGCTGTTGGACAGCTCGTTCGACGAGGTCACGCCCAGCTCCGTCTTGACGCCTCGGATGGCGTCGGCCATGGGCAGGGGCATATCGCGGACGGTCCGAGGGTCGATGCGGGACACGCCCACGCCCCGCTCGGCCGCCCCCTCGACGGCCACGTCGCCGATCTCGCCGATGGCACCCGCCAGCACGGCGTCGTAGCGCGTCGTCGCGCCGCGCCGGATGACGACGGTGTCGCGGACGGTCGTGTAGCCGACGAACGAGACGCGGATCGGGTACGTCCCCTCGGGGACCCGGAAGCCGTAGCGGCCGTCGCCGTCGGTGTTCGTGCCGAAGGAGGTCCCCTCGATGAGCACGGACGCGGCCGGGACGGCGACGCCGGTGTCGTCGGTGACGCGGCCGGAGAGCTCGCCCCAGACCTGGGCACTCGCGCCCGTCGCGGCGACGGTCAGGGCGAGGGCCAGGAGGGCGAAACGGAGGGCACCTGCGAGAGGCTGGACGGAGACACGCATGGGGAGCGGAGGGCTCAACCGGAGAGATTCAGGGCGTGTCGAACGGTCGATAGGCAGGGCGCGTGCGCAGGGGGACCGCCAAGATACCGCGCGGGCGGGCCGGGGTCGTCCCGGACGGCGTGCCCCGCCGGGTACCTTCGGCCGTGCTCCCCTCGTCCCCCCGCCTCTTCCGCTCCGCCGCCGCGGCCGTGCTCGACGCCGTCGCGCGGCGGACGGCCCCGCCGGTCGTCACCGATGTCCGCGACGCGGGCCTGACGACGCTGCCGGCCGCCGTCCTCGCGGAGCTCCACCAGCACGTGCTGGAGGCCGAGCGCGAGCGCGTCCCAGGCGTGCTCGTTGTGGCGGGCGACAAGCGGGGCGGGGCGGCGGTCGTCGTGGCGGACGGCCGGACGTCGTCGCGCGAGGTCCGCGTCTACGGGGTCGCCGACCGGCCGGCGCTGGCGGCGTCGCTCACCGCGCAGGGCTTCCGGCCGGACGCCACGCGCGTGTCGCTGCTCGATGGGTGGCCAAGCGCCGACGACCCCGAGCCGGTCGCCGTGGCGTATCTCGGGCGCCGCGCCGTTGGCCCCGCGCTGGCGCCGCTGGCGGCGCGGCTCGCGCCCGGCGGCGTCGTGGTCGTCGCGGCCTTCGGTGCCGACGAGCGCCGCGCCGTCGAGGCGGTGGCACAGGCGCACGGGCTCGCAGTGGCGCGCAAGCCGCGCCGGCTGACGCTGCGGTGGGAGGCGTAGACGGAGCGTTCGGTAGTAGAGCCGTATCGCAATACGCCGCTACGGGCGAGCCACCGGCACCGGTCGTGCCGCGATCAATCGTCGCTGGCCGGGGCCGCCGTCCGCACCACGAAATCGTCGCCGTGGCCGGGCTCGGCGTCCGGCGCCATCGTCACAATGAGCACACGCGCGCCGGGCGCGAGCCGGGCGAGGTGCTCGGGGATGCCGCGCCCGCCCGCGCTGTGGAAGCTGCCGTTGACGTGGAGCACGAGCGCGCCAGGGTTCAGCGCCAGCGCCTCCGCGATCTGCCACGCCATCGTCGCGTCGCGCAGGTTCTGCGCCGCCAGCATGCCTTCGACCGACGGGCCGGAGCCGTGCGGCATCCCGCCCATTAGCTCCGTGAACGCCGTCACCACCGCCTCGGACGGCGGGGCCACGACGGGCGGCAGCCATGCCTGCGCTGTCGCCGACAGGCTGTCCAAGACGGCGATCCCGCCGCGCCGCGAGACCAGGCTCACGTAGCGCCCCGGCGCGTTCGTCCCGACGACCGGGTGGCCCTCGGCCTTGGCGAACTCGATCAACGGCCGGTAATCCTCCTCGTAGTTGCCCCACGGGCGGGCCGCCGCCAGCCAGTCGCGCTCGCGGATGAGGTCGTCGAGGTACTCATCGAGCGCCGGCTGCACGTCGGTCTCGACCATCTCCAACGCCAGCACCAGCGGTCGATCGGCGGAACGAGCACTCGCGCTGGCGGTCGCCAGCAGCTCGAGCTGGATGGCGTGCGCCGTGGCGTCGTCGTGCTGCTCCCCGAGGAACACCACATCCGCGTCGGCGATAGCGCCGCAGACCGCCGCCAGCTCCACCTGCGCGCCCCGAGCGTCGTACGCCTGGAAGGCGACCGAGTCGGGGGCGGCGGCGAACAGGAGGGCGGCGGTGCAGAGCTCGATCATCGCTTAGCCCTCGTCGCTGGCGTCCATCTCAGCGACCGGCTCGGCCGAGGTCTCCGACCCCTCACGCGAGGCCGACGACTTCTTCTTGCGGCGGCGGCGCTTCTTCTTGGGCGCCGCGTCGCCCTCGGGACGGTCGTCGTCGGACCGCTGGCGGTCGTCCTCGGAGGGCTGGCGCTCGTCGCGCGCCTCGGGCTCCGGCTGGACGTCGTCGCGGGCGTCGGCGTGGGGCGCGTCGTCGTCGGACGTGTCGTCCGAGTCGTCGGCACGAGCCTCTTCGTCGCGGCGGGAGCGGCGGCGCGGGCGCTCGTCGTCGTCGTCGCGGCGACGGGAGCGGCTGCGGCCGCCGCCCTCGCGCTCCTCCTTGGCCTCGCGCTGCTGCACGTCGTACGCCGACTCCGAGCGGTCCATGGCCGGGCCCGCCGAGGGCGTGCCCAGGCTCTGCTGGTAGGCCTCGTCGAGCAGCATCGCCAGCACTTCGGGCTCGCCCTCCTCGACGAGCGCCTTGGCGACGGCGACAAAGCGGCTCTGGCGCTCGCGCTCCAGGTTCGAGCGGTCGCGCATCCGGTCCTCCAAGAGGTTCGTCAGGCGCTGGCCGACGCGGCTCGCGAGCTCCGCCTCGGTCGGCATCTCGCGCTCTTCGAGCGGGATGTCATACTTCCGCGCGATCAGGCGAAGCGTCGGCATGTCGGACGCCGTGGTGATGGCGATGGACACGCCGGCCTTGCCCGCGCGCGCCGTCCGGCCCGAGCGGTGGACGTAGTACTCGCGGTCCTGGGGGATGTCGTACTGGAACACGTGGCTGAGGTCTTCCACGTCGATGCCGCGCGCGGCCACGTCGGTGGCGACCAGGAAGCGGAGGTCGCCGTCGCGCAGGCGCTTCATCGTCTTCTCGCGCGCCTTCTGCGTGAGGTCGGACGAGATGCCGGCCGCGTTGTAGCCGTAGTTATTGAGGAAGTTGGCGAGGTACTCGACCTCGCGGCGCGTGTTGGCGAAGATGATCGCCGAGGTCGGGTTCTCCCACGCGATGAGCGTCGCCAGCGACCGGTCCTTGTCCATCGGGTGGACCTGGTACGCGCGGTGCGTCATCTGCTCGACGTGGATCTGGCCGCCGGCCGTCGCTAGGAACACGGGGTCGGTCAGGAACTCCTGGCCGATGCGCTGCACCTGGAACGGCATGGTCGCCGAGAACATGTACGAGTCGCGCTCGCGCGGGAGGTACCGGCGGACCTTGATCATGTCGGGGAAGAAGCCCATCGACAGCATCTCGTCGGCCTCATCGAGAATGATGGTCCGGAGGTTGTCGAGCTTGAGCGTGCCCCGCCCGAGGTGGTCCAAGATGCGGCCCGGCGTGCCGACGACGAGCTGGGCGCCCTTTTCGAAGGCCTTGACCTGGGGCTCGTAGCCGACGCCGCCGTAGACGGGGATGGCATTGAGGCGCTCGTCCTCGCTCAGCCCGGCGTTCATGCGCTCGAACTCGGCGTGGATCTGGCTCGCCAGCTCGCGCGTCGGGCAGAGCACGAGCGCCTGCGTCGTCTTCTCGCGGACGTCGAGCTTTTCGAGCAGCGGGAGCAGGAAGGCGCCCGTCTTGCCCGACCCCGTCCGGCTCTGCACGATGAGGTCGCGGTTCTCGAGGATGTACGGGATGGCCTCGGCCTGGACGGGCATCAGCGCCGGCCACCCGAGCGCCTCGACGCCCTGCTGGAGCCGCTCGGGGAGGTCCGCGATCCCCGCCACCTCGCGGTCGGGGTCGGGGTCGTCGAAGGGGGTGGTGAGCTTGCGGTCGGCCTTGGCCTCGTTCTGGGCCTTTTGCGTGAGGTCGAAGACGGCTTTGAACGCCATGGAGTCGGGAGGGGAGAGGGGCCGCCCGGGGTCATCTCTCCCGACCGGCGTCGCGGGCGCCGGCCCCGGAGAGGGGCCGCTGCGCCGGCGCGGACGGTCCGCGCCACACCCATGCTACGCACGAGGCCCGTGCGAGCGCTCCGCCCCAGGGGTCTTCCGCCGGAGTTCTCCCCTCGCTAGTTGGTCCCGACGCCCAGGGCCGCGCGGATGGTCGGGATGAGCTGGCGCGCGGCGCGGCGCTTGGGCAAGAACCCGATCGCCCCGGCCGCCATCGCCCGGGGCTCGAACGCCGCCGCCTCCTGCCCCGTGATGACGAGCGTGCGGACATCGGGCCGCTCCGTCGCCAGCCGCGTGACCAGGTCGAGGCCGCTCATTCCCGGGAGCCGGATGTCGGTCACCACGAGGTGGCAGACCTCGCCGTCGAGGAGCGCCAGGGCCTCTTCAGCGGTCGCCACGGACCCGAACACCTCCAGATCGTCGCAGTCCGCCAGCACCGTCGTGTAGGCATCGCGGACCACGGGGTGGTCCTCGACGAGGCAGATCCGGTAAGTCATGTGCGGCAGACGAGACGTGACGGCGAGGTCAAGAGTACGAGCGGGACACTCCCCAAAGGCCTCCCCGCGCCCTTCCGCTGCCGGTCCTAGGGTTTCTCCTATGTTCGTCCGATGACGGCCGAACCCTGGTCACGCCGCACCGCCCCTCCATCGGTGGGGATCGCCAGCCGAATGCACGTGCCGGCCCCCGGCGCAGAGGCCACCTCCAACCGGCCGCCGGCCACGGCCAGGCGCTCGCGAATGCTCGCCAGCCCATACCCGTGGTCGGTCGTCTCCGTCTCGAACCCGCGCCCGTCGTCCTCGACCTCGATCCGCAGCCATCCCGCCTCGACCGCGACCCGGAGACAGGCCCGGTCTACATCGGCGTGCTTGGCGACGTTGAACAACAGCTCGCGGAGGGTCCGGTACATCAGAGACCGGGCGGGCAGTTCGGGGACCAGGCACGGCCCGTCAACCCCGTCATCCACCTCGACATCGACCACCAGGCCATGGAGCCGTTCGGTCTCCCCGGCCAGCCACCGCGCGAGGTCGCAGGCGTCGTGCGAGTCCAGAGCGGGTGGGGCCAGGTCCGTGGCCAGGCCTCGTGCGATGGTGGTGGCCTCCTCGATGATCGCGTCGCACCGGAGGAGCAAGCTTGTGCGCTCGTCAGACGAGGGGTCGGACTGTAGCCGCGACACCAGGAGCGCCAGCCCGTAGAGCTGCTGCTGGAGGTCGTCGTGGAGCACGTCCGCGATCCGACGGCGCTCGGACTCCTCGGCGACGGCGAGCGCGGCGGAAAGGTGCCGGACCCGGTCGGTCTCCGCCCGGACCCGTGCCTCGAGCGTCTCGTTGGCCTCGGTGAGTGCGACCTCGGCCCGGGCGAGGTCGTCGATGTCGGTCGCAGCGCCGTACCACCGCGGCGGCCAGCCGTCGTCGGAAGCGACGAGCCTAGCCCGGACGATGACCCACCGGTAACGGCCCCCGCCACGGTCCGAGCGGTAGCGGAACTCGAACGATTCGCCCGTCTCCAACGCCCGGGTCCAAGCCGCGAGCAGTGGCTCTGCGTCGTCGGGGTGGGCCATCGACATCCAGTCCTCGACCGTCATCAGCTCGTCTGCGGCGAGCCCAGCCGTCTCGGCGAACCCGGCCGAGCTGACGTAGCTCACCTCACCGGTCTCCTCCACCGTGAACAGGACGTCGGGAACGGTCTCGGCCATCGCGCGGAACCGGGCCTCGCTGGCGTGGAGCGCCTCGCTGGCCGCGTGGCGTTCGGTCACGTCGATGTCCATCCCGACGTACCCCTCGACGACACCGTCGGCGTCGAGGAGCGGGGCCACATGGCTGACGACCCGCCGCCAGCCCCCGTCGGCCACCCGGCGAATGCGGAACTCGAAGTCGCCGTCGGCGCCGGTCTCGACGATCGACGTCCACGCTTCCAGCACGCCCGGCAGGTCGTCCGGGTGGACGGCGGCCAGCCAGCCGATCCCCTCCCGCTCCTCGCTCGTGTGGCCCGTGAGCGTCTGCCAAACGTCGGAGTCCCCGACGACGCGGCCCTCGGCGTCGGACTCCCAAACGGTCTCCGAGGAGGCCTCGATGAGCGCCCGGAACCGCCGCTCGCTGGCGCGGAGCGCTTCTTCCGCCCCGCGCTGGTCGGCGATGTCGGTGGTCGTCCCGATGTACCCCTCGACGGCGCCGTCGGCGTCGAAGAGCGGGACGGCGCGGCTGCGGGTCCACCGCCACTCCCCGTCCGAGGCGCGGCGGATCCGGAACTCGCGCTCGAACGGGAGCCCGGCGGCCGTGGCCGCGCGCCAGGCCTCGGCCATCGGCCCCCCATCGTCGGGGTGGACGGCCTCCAGCCACCCATACCCCGCGTATTCGCTCAGGCTCTGCCCCGTCGTCGCTTCCCATCCCGACGACTCGCTCAGGACGTTGCCCTCGGCGTCGGCCTCCCAGACGGTCTCGGCCGAGGCCTCGATGAGCGCCCGGAACCGCCGCTCGCTGACCCGAATTGCCTCGGCGGCCGCGTGTTGCTCCGTGACATCCACGTTCATCCCCATGTACCCCTCGACGGCGCCGTCGGCGTCGAGGAGCGGAACCGCTCGGCCGACCATCCACCGCCACTCGCCGTCCGAGGCGCGGCGCACTCGGAACTCGTGGTGGTAGTCGGCCCCCGCCTCGATGGTCGCACCCCACGTCTCCGCCACCCCCGCTCGGTCGTCGGGATGGACGGCCGCCAGCCAGCCCATCCCCTGCCACTCCTCCAGGGTCTGGCCTGTGAACGCCCGCCACGACGGGGAGTCGCCGATGGCGAGGCCCTCGGCGTCGCACTCCCAGACGGTCTCGGCGGAGGCCCCGACCAGCGCCCGGAAGCGCCGCTCGCTGGCGCGAAGCGCCTCCGTGGCCCGCCGCGCGTCGTCGATGTCAGTGTGGATGCCGATGTGGCCCAGGAACGCGCCGTCCTGGGCCGTGATCGGTACGCCGCGCTCCGCCACCCACCGCCACCCCCCCGTCTCGGAGTCGCGGATCCGGAACTCAGCTTGGTACGCGGTCCGTCCCCGGACGGCTTCGGCCCACCGCGCCGCCATCTCGACCGCGTCGTCCGGGTGGACGTCCCCGGTCCAGTTCTGCTGCAGCCAGGCGTTCGTGTCGCCGGTGGCAAAGGGCTCCAGTTCTGGACCGCCGCGCACAACCTCCCCCCGCTCGTCGGTCCGCCAGACGACCTGTCCCGAGGCCTCGACGAGCGCACGGAACTCAGCGTTGCTCTGGGCGAGGCGGGCCTCGTTCGCCACGCGATCCGTCTCATCGATCATCGTCACGACGGCCCCGCCGCCGGTCATCGGCCGTGCCGAAAACCGGTACTGGCGCCGCGCCGCGCCGTCGTGGAGCGAGGGTGCCGCATCGCCCCCGGCGAGCGCCGTCCGGATGTCGTCCAGCAGCCACCCATACCCCGAGAGCGCCTCGTCGAGATCTCGCCCGAGGTCGTCCACCCCGAGCGGCAGGCACGCCTCGATGCCCGGGGTGACCCCTGTGATCCGGAAGGCGGCATCGACGAACAGGGTCTCCGGAGGGGCCATAAGAAGTAACGACTTATGTACAAGTAGGTTGCGGCGCTCCTCAGACCGGGACCGCGTCATCTGGCTGGCGGAGGCCCGGCCAGATGATGTGGTCCCGGGCGACGTGCCGTACCACACGGCTGAGGGCCGCACCCACCGCCGGCGTGGGGAGCCGCACGCCGGTCGGCGGGACGCCCTACATCGCCATCCCGCCGTCGACGTGCAAGACGTGGCCGGTCACGTAGGCGGCGGCGTCGGACAAGAGGTAGAGCACGGCCGCGGCGATGTCGCCGGGCTGGCCGAGCCGCTTGAGTGGGATCTGCGCCTGGAGCGCCTCGGCGGCGGCCCCGAGGTCGGCCGTCATGTCGGTCTCGATGTACCCCGGCGCGACCACGTTGGCGCGGACGCCGCGCCCGCCCAGCTCGCGCGCCAGGCTCTTCGTGAGTCCGATCAGCCCAGCCTTCGAGGCCGCGTAGTTGGCCTGCCCTGCGTTCCCGGTCACGCCAACGACCGACGAGATGGTGACGATGCTCCCGGCCCGCTGCTTCATCATTGGGCGGTACGCCGCCTTCGTGACGTGGAAGGCGCCCGTCAGGTTCGTGTCGATCACGGCCTGCCACGCTTCGGCGTCCATCCGGATCATCAGCCCGTCGCGCGTGATGCCAGCGTTGACGACGAGTCCGTCGATGGTGCCCCACGTGTCGGTGACCGTCGCGACGGCCGCCGCCGCATCCTCCGCGTTCGCGGCGTCGGCCTGGATGCCGATGGCGCGGTCGGTCCCGCCGAGCGCCTCGACGAGTTGGTCGGCGGTCTCGGCGGACGAGCGGTACGTGAACGCGACGCGCGCGCCGGCGGCGGCGGCCGCCTCGACGATGGCCCGGCCGATGCCGCGCGTGCCGCCGGTGACGAGGACGTTCTTGTCGGTGAGGTCGAGAGTCATGGGCGTTGAAGCAAGGGGCTGGGAAGATCGCACCGGCGACTAGCTGCGGGCACGGCGTGACGCCGAGCCCGAGCCCTCCGCATCCGGCGGCTCAGGGTCCAGGTCGTCGAGATCGAGAAGGGGACGAGCCGGCGCCGGGGGCTCCGCCACGTGCGAGGGCCCTGAGACCAGAGGAGCCAGGCCGTCGGCGAGCGCGTCGAGGTCACGCAGCTTCTTGTCGCGCCAGCGCCGGTCGAGGACCATCGTCGCCGGGGCCGCCAGGGCCCACACGAGCGCGAACGTCGCGAACCCGACCGCGCCGCTGGCGGCGGCCGTCGCGATGAACGCCGCTACGACGGCGATCGCCAGCCCGTAGATCACGCCCTCCGTCCGCACGCCGGCCGAGCCGACGAGCTGGCGCAAGCGGAGCCGGGTCCGCCCGTCGCGCGGGCTTGCGGTGACGGTCGTTCGGATCCCCAGGCCCGACGTGTGGCTCCACTCGTAGGCGTTGCCGACCTGCTGGACGGTCCCGGGGTGCGTGAGGGCGGTGTCGAGTCCGATCTCTGCTTCGAGGCGAGCGACGATGTCCTCCCACCCCTCGGGCGTCAGCGACGCATCGACCCAGCGCTCGACGGTGACGTGCGTGTTCGTGTGGCCCGACTGGCGCGACAAGGTCCGGCCGGCGGCATCCATCTCGGCCGCGGCGGCGCGCAGGTGCGTCGGGTCGATGCCGGTCTCGCGGCCGATCCGCTCGACCTCCGCCAGCGTCAGGCCGACCTCGGCGTGGGGCGTCGCGGCCTCCTGCTGGCGCTCGACGGCTCGGCCGATGAGGTCGGCGACTTCGCGCTCGGAGTAGGTCCGGTCAGCCATGGTCAGGCCTCGACCGCGGCCACCTCGGCGGCGGTCCCCGCTTGCGCCGTCACGGCGTCGCGCCCGAGCGTGCGGCGGACGAGCCCGGAGAGCACCTTGCCGGTGCCGACCTCGACGTAGCGCGTCGCGCCCTCGGCGGCCATCCGCTCGACGGACTGGGCCCAGCGCACGGGCGCGGTGAGCTGGTCGAGCAGCCGCTGGCGGATCTCCTCGGGGTCGGTCGTCGGCTCGGCCGTCACGTTGAGCACGACCGGGCACGACGGCGCGCGGAGGTCGAGGGCCGCCAGCGTCTCCGCCAAGCCGTCGCGCGCGAACGCCATCAAGGGGCTGTGGAAGGCGCCCGAGACGGGGAGCGGGACGACGCGCCGCGCGCCGGCCTCGCTCGCGAGCGCACCCGCCCGCTCGACGGCCGGGCCGTCGCCCGAGATCACGATCTGGCCGGGGTCATTGTAGTTGGCCGGGACGACCTCGCCCTCACCGGCCTCGGTCGCCTGCTGGCAGACGGCCTCGAGGGCGGCCGCGTCCATCCCGAGCACGGCCGACATCGCGCCGGGGCGGACGTCGCCCGCGCTCGCCATCAGCTCGCCGCGGCGGCGCACGGCGCGCAGGCCGTCGGCAAACGACATCGCGCCGACGGCCGCGAGCGCGCTCCACTCGCCCAGGCTGTGCCCGGCGGCCACGTCGGGCGTCACGCCCCGCTCGCCCAGCGCGGCGGCGGCGGCCAGGCTGTGCGTGTACAGCGCCGGCTGCGTGATCTCGGTCGGCTTCAGCGCCTCGCCGTCGTCGCCGAACATGAGGTCCGTCAGCGAGAAGCCCAAGACGGCGTCGGCCTCGTCGTAGAGGGCGCGAGCGGCCGGGAGGTCGGCGAGGTCGGCGCCCATGCCGGGGGTCTGGGAGCCCTGGCCGGGGAAGAGGAAGGCGAGCATCGAAGAACAGGAAAGAGGAAAGAGGGACGAGGAAAGAGGCAGAGTTAAGAGGCCCCCTCGCCCCTTGTCCCGTCCCCCTTGCCCCCATCGTAGCTCCACTTGAGCCAGGTCGCGCCCCAGGTGAAGCCGCCGCCGAACGCCGCGAGCACCAGGTTATCGCCGGCGCGGAGCTGGTCCTCCCAGTCGGCGAGGCAGAGCGGGAGCGTGGCGGCGGTCGTGTTGCCGTAGTGCTCGATGTTGACCATCACCTGGTCCGGCCCGATGCCCATCCGGCGCGCGGTCGCGTCGATGATGCGCAAGTTGGCCTGGTGCGGGACGAGGTAGCGGATGTCGTCGCCGGTGAGGTCGTTGCGCTCCAAGATCTCGGCCGCGGCCTCGGCCATCCCCACGACGGCCCGCTTGAAGACGGTCTTGCCGTCCTGGCGGGCGTAGTGCAAGCGCGCGTCGACGGTCTCGTGCGTGGCCGGCCGGAGCGAGCCGCCCGCCGGCATCAGCAGCGACTCGACGCCGCTCCCGTCGACGTACTGGACGGTGTCCAGCACGCCCGTGCCGTCGCTCGTCGGCTCCAACAGGACCGCGCCCGCGCCGTCGCCGAAGATGATGCACGTCGCCCGGTCCGTGTAGTCGACGATGCGGCTCATCGTGTCGGCGCCGATGACGAGGATCTTCTGGTGCATCCCGGCCTCGATCATCTTGGCGCCCGTCGTGAGCGCGTACAGGAAGCCCGAGCACGCCGCCGAGATGTCGTAGCCCCACGCCTTGTCGGCGCCGAGCATCGTCTGCACGAGACAGGCCGTCGACGGGAAGACCAGATCGGGCGTGACCGTCGCGACCAAGATGCAGTCGATCTCGGACGCGTCGACGCCCGCCTTGGCGAGGCACTCCTTGGCGGCCTCGGTCGACATGAACGCCGTCGCCTTGTCGGGGTCGCGCAAGATGCGGCGCTCGGCGATCCCCGTCCGCGAGAGGATCCACTCGTCGTTCGTGTCGACCATCGTCTCGAGGTCGGCGTTCGTGATGCGGTCCGGCGGGAGGTACTTGCCGACGGACGTGACGGCAGCGGTCGGGTTGGGCATGCGGGAGCCGATAAGAGAAACGGGCCGGCGCTAGGCGTCGGAGCCGTCGGGGTCGCGGAGGGCGCGGGCGATCCGCGCCGTCAGGTTCTGCTCGACGAGCGAGGCGGTGCTGAGCACCATCTGGCGGATGGCGCGCGCGGACGAGCCGCCGTGGCCGATCACGATCGTGCCGTCCAAGCCCAGGAGGGGGACGCCGCCGAAGGCCTGGTAGTCGAAGGGCGCGAGCATCCCCTTCAAGACGCCGCCGACGGTCTGCGCCGCCTCGGGCGCCAGCTCTTGGCGGCCGATCTCGGCCTTGACCATCGTGGGCAGGATCGTCGCGATCGACTCCGCCAGCTTCAGGACGACGTTGCCCACGAACCCGTCGCAGACGCAGACATCCGCCGCGTGCTGCAAAATGTCGCGGCCCTCGACGTTGCCCACGAAGCGCAGCGCCCCGCGCTCGCCGAGCGCCGCCAGCGTCGCGTGCGCCTCCTTGATGGTGTCGGTCCCCTTGCCCGGCTCCTCGCCCACGTTGACGAGCCCGACGCTCGGGTCGTCCTTGCCCAGGAACGCCGAGCCGAAGACGGCGCCCATGCGGGCGAACTGGACCAAGTGCTCAGGGCGGACCTCGACGTTCGCGCCGACGTCGAGCAGGATGCACGTGCCCGAGGGTGTCGGGAGGTAGCCGGGGAGCGCGGGGCGCAGCACGCCGGGCAGCCGCCCCAGCCCGAACAGCGACGCGGCCATCACAGCGCCCGTGTTGCCAGCGCTCGCGAACGCGTCCGCGCGGCCGGACTTGACGGCGCCGACGCCGACGTGGATCGACGACTGCGGCTTGGCACGGAGCGCGATGGTCGGGCTCTCGCCCATCCCGATCACCTCGGCCGCGTCGACGACGCGGACGCGGTCGGCCCCGCCACCCAGCCGGTCGAACTCGGCGGCGATCTCGGTCGCGCGCCCGACCAGGATCACGTCGACCCGGTCGCCAGCCTCGGCGGCCGCTTCCAGCGCGCCCTCCACGACGACGCCCGGGGCGTGATCTCCGCCCATGGCGTCGACGGCGACTCGGACGGGCATGGCAGGCGGGACGGGCAGGCGGAGAGGGGACGCCAAGATACCCCGATTACAGACGGCGCCCGCCCCCACCCTCAGCGGGCGGACGCGGGCGTCGACGGGGCGAGACGGCGGAGCGCTAGAGCGCGTCGGCGGTCTCGATCACGGCACGGCCACGGTAGTGCCCACACGTCGGGCAGGCGCGGTGCTGGAGCTTGGCGTTGCCGCAGTTCGGGCACTCGGTGGGCGTCGGCACGTTCTTGACCTTGTACTGCGAGCGGCGGTGGCCGGTGCGGGCCTTCGAGTGCTTGCGTTTGGGGTTGGCCATCGGAGTCGGAGGGTGCGCCCTACGGGCGGAGGATCGGGATTAAGAGTCGTCGCCGCCGTCGGGGCGGAGGGCCTGGAGGGCGGCCCATCGGTCGTCGGCCGGCTCGTCCTTGGACGGGCTGCCGAACGCGGTCGGGAGCTCCGCCTCGGCGGCGGCCGGGCTGACGTGCCGGAGCGGGACCGCCAGCAGCAGCGTGTCGTGCACGGACTGCGTGAGGTCGACCTCCTGGGCGTCGGCCTCGAGCGGCAGCGTCTCGTCGTCGTCGGCGCTGATGGCGTCGACGGTGAACACGACGGCGTGCGAGCCCTCAACCGGCTGGTCGTACAGGTCCAGCGTCCGGTCGCATTCGAGCCGGGCGGTCGCCCGGGCCGTGTACGCCGCGAGCACGCGGCGCTCGGACAGGTCGAGCGTCAGGGCCACCTCCACGTCCGAGAAGACGTCGGGGTCGAGGCCGAGGTCGTCGGCCGTCGGGTGGGCGGTCTCCTGGTGGAGGCCGTCGGTGAGCGAGGCAATGGAGACCCGGAACACGGCGTCGGTCGAGCGCTGGTCGTCAAGGAACGCGGGCCGAGGCCCGCAGAGAGGGCATCCGCCCTCGGGAGCCCGCGAAGGTAGGTCGCCGAGCAAGCACGCGACAAGGGCCTCACGCGATGTTGACACGCCCCCCACACGCCCTCCTCGGCCCGCGCCGCGGCGGCGGCACCACGTCCGACGGCCGGTGGGCGGGCTCCCGCACGGCCCTGTGCGCCGCCCCCAGCCGACGGCAAAGGCCCCGCCCGGAGGGTACTCGCATGTGCATCGGGAATCTCCGGAGGGCACCTCGCCCTTCACTCGAAGCGCTGCGTTGACACGGTGTGGATAACCTGATTGCGAAACCATGACGCAGACGCCCACCCCCGTCATCTCCGTGCAATCTGACGGTCCACGACTCCACAGGCGGACTACATCCCGTTGCCCCCCAACCACATCGCCTTTCCACCAACGGCGGCGGCGCCCGTGGACAACCAAACTGCGGAACCTGCCCCCAGAGGGCCTACAGGGCAGCGACACTCGTTTGACATGTGGACAACTCCGACCTTTCGGTGCCCACCCCCCTACCCGATGGGGCCGGCATGTCCGATATTCCGGGTCCCCCTCGCTCCCATTTTTCCCAGACGACTCGCCC